>NZ_CP150496.1:27500-1370000 GCF_038019025.1 Polaribacter marinaquae | reverse complement strand
TCATAGGTGTAAAGGCAGTAATGTCATAGCCAAGTGATACTAATAACCCATAGACTTATGTACGCTTCTCACCGTCGCAAGACGGTGAGAGACACTCTTTTTTTTTACTTTTACTTACAATATTATTTTACCATATGTTAACTTATACAGTTAAATTCATTTAGCTGAAAAATTTAGGGTGGTTATAGCATTGGGGCTCACCTCTTCCCATCTCGAACAGAGAAGTTAAGCCCAATAGCGCCGATGGTACTGCATTTATGTGGGAGAGTAGGTCGCCGCCTTTCTTAATTCTGATACAAGCAGAATTCTTTAAACCTCATATCTTAACGATATGAGGTTTTTTTATGGAAACTAGTTTAAAGTTATAAAATAATTCAATCCTAAAAAAAATAATTAGAAGTATTATCCCTATCAAAAATTAGAGTCTTAGTTATTTGATATCAATTAGAATAAATGAAAAGTCCTTATATAAATTTCTATATAAGGACTTTTTAATGATAATTAAATAATTTATTTTTACATAGCTACAAGATCACCAGTGATGTCTTTAGAAGGTAATTCTGAACTACCCATTAAGAACAAATCAACTTGTCTTGCAGCTTCTCTTCCTTCTGAAATAGCCCAAACTATTAATGACTGGCCACGACGCATATCTCCAGCTACAAAAATATGTGGAACATTCGTTTGGTATTTACCATAATCTGCCTGGTAATTTGAACGAGAATCTTTTAAAATACCTAGCTTATCAGCCAATGTACTTTCTGGACCCGTAAAACCAAGTGCTAATAAAGCCAATTCACATGGCCAAGTTTTTTCTGTTCCCGAAATTTCTATTAGTTGCGGTCTTTGTCCTGGAATCATTTTCCATTCAACATTTACGGTTTTTAAAGCTATTAATTTGCCATTTTCATCTTTTACAAATTCCTTTGTATTTATCAACCAATTACGCTCGACACCTTCTTGATGGGACGAAGAAGTTTTTAATTGTAAAGGCCAAAATGGCCAAGGAGTTTTTGGAGATCTATGACCTGGAGGTTTAGGCATTATTTCAAAATTAACAACAGATTTTGCTCCTTGACGATTTGATGTCCCAATACAATCTGAACCTGTATCTCCACCACCAATAACAATAACATTTTTATCTGTTGCTAAAACTTGATTTTTTACTTCTTTACCAAATACAACTTTTGTTTGTTGAGTTAAAAAATCCATTGCTTGTACTACACCATCAGCATCTATACCTGGAGTTGGTAAACTTCTTCTTTCTGTTGCACCACCACATAAAACAAGGCTATCAAAGCTTTTTAATTCTGATATTTCATAATTAACACCAACATTTACATTTGTTTTAAATATGATACCTTCTGCTTCTAAAATTTTAATTCTTCTATCAATAATTCCTTTTTCCATCTTGAAATTAGGAATACCATATCTTAATAAACCTCCAACTTCGTCATCTCTCTCAAAAACAGTTACAGAATGACCAGCCCTATTTAATTGTTGTGCAGCGGCTAAACCTGCTGGACCAGAACCTATAACAGCTACACTTTTCCCAGTACGCTTTTTTGGTGGTTGTGGCTTTATCCATCCTTCTTTAAAAGCTCTTTCAACAATATTTTTTTCTATATTTTCAATTGAAATTGGATCTTCTATAATTCCTAATACACAAGCTTTTTCACATGGTGCTGGACATAATCGACCAGTAAATTCAGGGAAATTGTTTGTTGAATGCAAAATCCAAGATGCTTTTTTCCATTCGCCTTGGTGTACCATATGGTTAAAGTCTGGAATTAAATTACCTAACGGGCAACCACTATGACAGAAAGGTATACCACAGTCCATACATCGAGAACCTTGTTTAGTAATTTCTTCTTCAGATAAAGGAACTGTAAATTCTTTATAATTTTTTATACGATCTTTAACAGATGTATATTTTTCATCTTGTCTTTCAAATTCTTTAAATCCTGTTACTTTTCCCATGACATTATGCTATTGTTAATTCTTCAAACATTGGTTCTTCTGTTTCTAAACGCTCTAATGCGCGTTTATATTCAGTAGGCATTACTTTTACAAAATTTTGTAAGCTATTATCCCAGTCTGCTAATAAATCTGAACCTTTTTTACTGTTCGTATACAGAACATGTTTTTCTATAAGTGATTTTAATCCTACGACATCATCATTAGAAAGTGTTTCAAATTCTATTGTTTCTGTATTACAAAGTCCGTTTATAAATTTTTTCTGTGGATCATATACGTATGCAATACCACCGCTCATTCCTGCTGCAAAATTTCTACCTGTTTTACCAAGTACAACAACTTTACCACCGGTCATGTATTCACAACAATGATCTCCTACACCTTCTACAACTGCTGTAGCACCAGAATTTCGTACGGCAAACCTTTCACCTGCAATACCATTTATGTATGCTTGTCCTGCAACAGCACCAAACATACAAACGTTACCTACTATGATATTGTTTTCTGCTAAAAAGTCTGCTTTTTCTGGTTTTTTAATTATTAATTTTGCTCCTGATAATCCTTTACCTAGATAATCATTTGTATTACCATCTAAGGTAAACGTTAAACCATGAGCACCAAATGCCCCAAAACTTTGTCCTGCTGAACCAGTAAAGTTTATATTAAGTGTATCTTCTGGCAAACCTAAATGACCGTAAATTTTAGATATTTCGTTACTAACAATTGCACCTACTGTTCTATTTGTATTTTTTATAGGATAAAATAGATTCATTTTTTCTTTTCTATAAAGTGCTCTATGAGAATCTTTAAGAATTGTAAAATCTAAAACATTGTCTAAATTATGATCTTGTTTTTCAGTATTTTTTACAACCATACTTTTATAAGCAGAAGGTCTATGTAAAATGCTTGATAAATCTAACCCTTTAGCTTTGTAATGCTTAATAGCTTTATTTGCGTTAATTTTGTGTGTTTTTCCAACCATTTCAGCTAGCGTTCTAAAACCTAACTGCGCCATGATTCCTCTTAACTCTTCTGCGATATAATAAAAGAAGTTAATAACATGCTCTGGTGTTCCTTTAAAGTTTTTTCTTAGTTCTTTGTCTTGCGTAGCAATACCAACAGGGCATGTGTTAAGATGACATTTACGCATCATTATACAACCAGATGCAACTAAAGGTGCTGTAGCAAACCCAAATTCTTCTGCACCTAATAATGTCGCAATGGCAACATCTCTACCAGTTTTTAATTGTCCGTCGCATTCAACAACAATTCTACTTCTTAAATCATTTAAAACAAGTGTTTGTTGTGCTTCTGCTAAACCTAGTTCCCATGGTAAACCCGCATGTTTAAGTGATGTAAGTGGTGATGCACCTGTACCACCATCGTAACCAGAAATCAAAACTACATCTGCTTTTGCCTTTGCAACACCCGCAGCAATAGTACCTACACCAACTTCTGAAACTAATTTTACATTAATTCTTGCTTCACGATTTGCATTTTTTAAATCGAAGATTAACTGTGCTAAATCTTCAATTGAATAAATATCGTGATGTGGTGGTGGAGAAATCAATCCTACAAAAGGAGTTGAATTTCTTGCTGATGCAATCCATGGTAAAACTTTTTCACCTGGTAGTTGACCACCTTCACCTGGTTTAGCACCTTGTGCCATTTTAATTTGTATTTCTTTAGCATTGGTTAAATAATGAGATGTTACCCCAAATCTACCAGATGCAACTTGTTTGATAGCAGAATTTCTACTATCACCATTAATATCTTTTTGAAAACGCTTTCTGTCTTCACCACCTTCACCAGAATTAGACTTACCACCAATTCTATTCATGGCAATAGCTAAATTTTCATGAGCTTCTCTAGAAATTGATCCGTAGGACATTGCACCTGTTTTAAAGCGTTTTACAATTTCTGTCCAAGGTTCGACTTCTTCTAAAGGAATAGGATCTAAGTTGTCAAATTCAAACAAACCTCTAATTGTCATTAAACTTTCAGATTGCTCATTTATCGCGTTTGAATAAACATTATAACTAGCTTGATCACTTAATCTAACTGCTTGCTGAAGTTTAGAAACTGTTGTTGGATTAAATAAATGTCTCTCTCCGTTTCTTCTCCATCGATAATCACCTCCAACATTTAAACCTAAATTTTTATCAATTTGATTATCTGGATATGCTTGTTTGTATCGTTGATCTATTTCTTTTTCGATTTCATATAACCCAATTCCTTCAATTCTAGAAGCTGTATATGGAAAATATTTTTCTACGAATTGAGAATTAAAACCAACAATTTCAAAAATTTGAGAACCTCTATAAGAATGTAATGTAGAAATTCCTATTTTGTTCATCACTTTTAAAATCCCTTTTCCGATGGCTTTATTAAAGTTGTCTACAGCTTTTTGCTCATCCATACCGGTTATAAAACCTTCTTTAACTTGCATTCTAATAATTTCGTTAACCATATATGGGTTCACTGCACTTGCTCCATAACCAAATAATGTTGCAAAATGATGTGGTTCTCTAGGTTCTGCAGATTCAATAATTATATCGAAATAAGATCTTTTTCTTAAACGATTTAATTGATGATTTACATAAGAACAAGCTAATAAAGCTGGTATTGGGGCAAATTCTTGATTTACACCTCTATCTGATAAAATTATAATATTACTTTTATTATCTAAAGCTTTTTCTGCTTGCTTAACAATATTATCTAAAGCGTCTTCTAAACCATTTAAACCTTGGGCTTTTGAATATAAAATTTGAATTGTTTCAGCTTTAAAACTTTCAATTTCTATTGATCTAATTTTTTCTAAATCGGCATTAGAAATCACAGGATTTTGTATTCTTAATTTTCTACATTGTCTTTCTGTGATGCTAAAAATATTTCTATCTTTTCCTAAATTTAGACTAATATCTGTTACAATATTTTCTCTAATTCCGTCTAAAGGCGGATTTGTAACTTGTGCAAATAATTGCTTAAAATAATTTGATATTAATTGAGGTCTGTCTGATAAAACAGCTAAAGGAGTATCTATTCCCATAGAACCTAAAGCTTCTTTACCAACAATTGCCATTGGTGTAATTACTTCTTGAATATCTTCGAAAGTGTAATTAAATAAACGTTGACGTGTTTTTATATCAATTGTTTCAATTGGGCAAGTTTCGTTTGTATAAGGAACATCCTTTAAATGTAAACGAGTTTTATCTAACCATTCTTGGTACGGTCTTTCAGAAACAATTTTACTTTTTATTTCTTTATCTTGTATGATTCTTCCTTCGTTCATGTCTACTAAAAACATTTTACCAGGTTCTAATCTACCGTGTTCTTTTATATCTTCTGGTGCAACATCTACAACACCAATTTCTGATGACATTATTAATTTACCGCTCTTAGTAACTGTATATCTAGATGGTCTTAAACCATTTCTGTCTAATAAAGCACCAATATAATCACCGTCTGTAAATGGTACAGAAGCTGGTCCATCCCAAGGTTCCATTATACAACCATTATATTCGTAAAAAGCTTTTCGCTCTTTAGACATCGTAGCATGTTTTTCCCAAGCTTCTGGTATCATCATCATCATAATTTCTGGTAATGATCTACCTGTATGCGTTAATAATTCTACCACCATATCCATAGATGCAGAATCTGATTTACCTGGTAAAATTATTGGAAAAAGTTTATCTATTTGCGGGCCGAAAACATCACTTTTCATGATTTCTTCACGTACACGCATTCTACTTACATTTCCTCTTAAAGTATTTATCTCTCCGTTTTGACACATGTGTCTAAATGGCTGAGCAAGTTCCCAAGTTGGCATTGTGTTTGTAGAAAAACGTTGGTGTACTAAGGCTAATCTGGTAACTAAATCTATTTCTTGTAAGTCTTTATAATAAGGCCCAATATCTTCGGGCATAATTATACCTTTATATATTATGGTCGTTATAGATAAACTTGGTACATAAAAATAATTACTTTCAGAAATTTTAGATTTACGAATTGTATGTTCTGCAATTTTTCTTGCAGCGTATAATTTCGCTTTAAATGTAGCTTCGTCAACATCTTCTGTTTTACCAATAAATAGTTGTTCTATGTTTGGTTCTGATGCCAATGCAATTTCACCTAATTGAGATGAATCTACAGGAACTTCTCGCCAACCTAAAACAGAAAGACCTTGATTAAAAATTTCGGTTTCAAAAGTTTTTTTACAATAATTATATTGATTTGATACTTTTGGAAGAAACACCATACCAACAGCATATTCTCTTTGGTTAGGTAACGGAAAATTACAAACTCTGTTAAAGTAATCGTGCGGAATATCTATTAATAAACCTGCTCCGTCACCTGTTTTTCCATCGGAACTAACACCACCTCTATGCTCTAGTTTTACTAGGATTTCTAGTGCGTCGTGTATGATTTGATTTGTTCTTTGACCATTTAAATTACAGATAAAACCAGCACCGCAATTTTCATGTTCAAACTCTGGTAAGTATAACCCTTGTTTCTCCATATCGTATTCAATTATATTGGCTAATTTATATTTTTTATTAAGAAAAAATTAACTTTTTAGCGGTTTTAATATAATTTTTGTGATGAAAACAAAAAAACGATACAAATAATTCAATAATAATAATTAAAGCTTTTTATATTGTGAAATCGTTAAAAAACGAAAAAACCCGCAATTTTTTTAAAATTGCAGGTAAAAAATTGTGTATTTTTTAAAGGTTAATGTTCGTTTAATCTAAAATCTGGATATGCATCCATACCGTGTTCATGAGTATCTAAACCTTCTAATTCTTCTTTTTCATCAACTCTTATTCCCATTGTTTTCTTTAAAGTGAAAATAATTATAAAAGAAGTTAATAAACAAAAAACAGCATAAGATCCTATTCCTATTAACTGACTAACAAATTGAGATCCGCTAGCTAAATCTCCAAAGATTCCAACAGCAAGAGTTCCCCAAATTCCGCAAATTAAATGAACAGCTATTGCACCAACCGGATCATCTAATTTTAATTTGTCAATTAAACTAACAGCAAATACAATAAATACACCTGCTATTGCACCAATATAAATTGCATCCATAGGAGACATTACATCTGCACCAGCAGTAATTGCAACTAAACCTCCTAAAATTCCGTTTAGAAACATCGTTAAATCTAAATTTTTAAAAAGAATTGTAGAAGTAATTGCAGAAATAACACCACCAGCCGCTGCAGCTAAACATGTAGTTACAAGTGTTAAAGAAGTTAAACCTGGATCTGCAGATAAAACCGAGCCACCATTAAAACCAAACCAACCTAACCAAAGTATTAAAACACCAGCTGTAGCAATAGGAATGTTATGACCTGGTATTGCTTGAATTTTTCCATTTTTGAATTTTCCTATTCTGGCTCCTAAAAGACAAACTGCTACTAAAGCAGCCCAACCACCAACAGAGTGAACTAAAGTAGAACCTGCAAAATCATAAAAAGGAGTGTCTAGTTGGTCTAAAAAACCGCCTCCCCATTTCCAAGAACCTGCAATTGGGTAAACAAAGCCAACATACAATATTGTAAATATCATAAAAGGTAAAATTTTCATTCTTTCTGCTACTGCACCAGAAACTATTGTAGCTGCTGTAGCTGCGAACATTCCTTGAAACAAAAAGTCTGTCCAATATGTATAACCTTCGTTATATGTTAAATCTAAAACACCATCTTTTAGAGGTGCAGAAATACCAAATATAAAATCGCCTAAATATCCAGATGAATTTGCAGCCCATGTTGGGTACATTAAATTGAAGCCTACTAAAGCATACAGTAATAGACCTACTGTAATGATAAATATATTTTTAAATAAGATGTTTATAGTATTCTTTTGTCTTGTTAATCCAATTTCTAGAAATGCAAAACCTAAGTGCATAAAGAAAACTAGTGCTGTACAGATCATCATCCATACATTATTTATTGTTAATAATTCCATGATATAAAAAATGTTCTTTTTTAGTTTAGTGTTTTTCCTCCTTTTTCTCCTGTTCTTATTCTGTAGGCTTCATTTATGTCGCTTACAAAAACTTTTCCATCACCAACATCACCTGTAGATGCAGCTTCAATTATAGTTTTAATTGTTATTTCTTCAAATTCATTATTTACTACTATAGATAAATATCTTCTTTGAATATCGCTTGTGCTATAACTTACACCTCTGTAAACATGTCCTTCTTTTTCGTTACCTAAACCGGTAACATCCCAATAAGAGAAAAAATTAACACCAACATCATGCAATGCTTCTTTTACTGCGCTAAATTTTGATTTTCTAATAATTGCTTCTATTTTTTTCATTTTAAATATTTAGTTAATTGTTCTTAAAAATGTTTTTTCGTAGAAAAATCACACAACCCTAAAGTTGTGTGATTTTATATATAATTGATTTAAAATTTTATGTAGATAACTGCTATTTATCTTCGTCAAAATCTCTAACTCTTTTACCTGGGTAAGCAATAGAACCATGTTCTGAAATATCTAAACCTTCAATTTCTACTTCTTTAGATACTCTTAATCCCATTGTAGCTTTTAATATTGCTAAAACAATAAAAGATAAGACGGTTGCCCATGCTGCATAAGCTAAAACTCCGACAGCTTGTACTCCTAATTGCGAAGCACCGCCACCATTAAATAATCCAATTGCAGTATCGCCGTCTACACCCCAAAGACCTATAACTAAAGTTCCCCAAGCACCAGCAACACCGTGTACAGAAGCTGCACCAATTGCATCATCAATTTTTAATTTCTTTTCTATAAATTCAATTGAAAATACTACAATGATACCTCCAATAAGTCCAGCTAATACAGCACCACCTGCAGTCATGTTTCCACATCCGGCAGTAATACTAACTAAACCAGCTAAAGAACCATTAAGAGTTTGTGCTAAATTTGGTTTTCCGTACCAGATCCAAGTTGTAACTAAAGCACCAAGACCACCTGCTGCTGCAGATAAATTTGTGATTAATACAACGTTAGAAGCGCCAACTGCATCTGCGCCACCCCAAGCTAATTGAGATCCACCGTTAAAACCAAACCAACCAAACCAAAGGATAAATACACCTAAAGTTGCTAAAACTTGATTGTGACCAGGAATAGGTAAAACCTTTCCGTTAACATATTTTCCTATTCTAGGACCTACCATAAATGCAGCTACTAAAGCAGCCCAACCACCTACAGAGTGTACAATTGACGAACCAGCAAAGTCTATAAAGCCCATTTCTGTTAACCAACCGCTACCTTGCCATTGCCATCCACCAGATATAGGATAGATAACTGCTGTCATTATAAGAGAGAAAATGATATATGTAGAATATTTTGTTCTACCTGCTATTGCACCAGAAACGATTGTAGCTGTAGTTGCAGCAAACATTGTTTGAAAGAATAAATCTGCTCCTTCACCTTGAAATAAGCCACTCCAGAAAAACCATCCGTTAGATGTATCTCCGTACATTAAAGAGTAACCTACTAACCAGAAAGTTAAAGAACCCACACAAATGTCTAATAGATTTTTCATTGCGATGTTTACCGCATTTTTAGATCTTGTCATTCCAGATTCTACTAATGTAAAACCAGCTTGCATTAAGAATACTAAAATACCAGCAATTAGCATCCAAAGCATTCCCATATCTCCATTAATCTGTTCAACAGCTTGCGCCACTTCTGACGCTGGAGTGTCTTGTAATAATATTAAAAATAAACTCATTTTTATATAATTTTTGGTTAATTAATTCTTAGAAAGAGTAAACTGCTGCTAGTGTAGCTCCTGTTACACTTTTTCCAAAAGGAACAACACCATCATCAGAAGTGTCATATCTTACTTCTGGAATTATTGTTAAGCTACCTGTTAAAGAATAGTTACCAGATAAAGTAAAAGCAGATACGCTACTGTCTACATCTGCTGTAGTAGTTGTAAAAAATTCTGGTCTAAATCCTAAAGAGAACTTATCTGAAAAAGTGTTTTGTAAGTAAAAAGCAACACCTTTATAGGTATAATCTGCATCATCAGAATTTGAGTATGCTGCATTTATTCCTAAAAAGAAAGATTCTGAAACATCAAACCCACCTGTATAGTCTAAGTATAAAACATCTGTAGTTCCAAAACCATCAGCACCATAAGCTAAGTTAAAATACTGTCCTTTATATCCTGTTTGAAAACCTAATTGATAATCGTTACCAATGTTTGCACCAGAAGTAATACCATGAGGATTTGTTACAGCAAACATAAAAGATAAGTCTTCTGATGCTGCATAGTCTAATTTAAAACCAGTATGAGAAAAAGGACCTGCGTTAAATAAATAAGATACAGAGTAGTTAAAGTTTCCTGCTGGAGAGATAACTTCATAACCATAGAAAGTATTAAACTGACCTAAAGTTAAAGTTACTTTATCTGAAGCATTGTAATATGCATATAGTTGGTTGATAGCACCTTCATATGCATTTGCTGCTTTTGCTCTTGGCCCGTAAGCTAAATCTGCAACAACCCCAGCTTTTCCTTTTTCATATGAAAAAATTGTATTTACCATACCTAATCCAAAACCATTTGCAGAAGCTGCAGGATCGTCACTTGAATATAAAATACCTAAAGAGCCAGGAGAATTGCTTTTAAGATTACTTGTATGATATACGTCTACAGTTCCACTTAATGTAAATGTTCCTTTGTCTTCGTTTTCTTGTGCTGTTACTACTAAACTAGAAATGAATAGTAATGATAGAATAATTTTTTTCATAATGAGTGTTCTTTAGTTGTGTTAATTTTTTGTTAATGAACTCGGGTCAAATGTATATATTAAATTTAAATTAACAAGGGGTGTTAATTTTCAAAACGATGTATTTTGAGTGTATACCCTCAAAAAAAAGGGGGTTATATTGAGATAACTATATTTTTTTGTTTTTGAATGGTGTAAAATGTTAGGTTCGTAAAAAAGTGAACTATAATTTTGAGATATTCATAAAAATGCATGTTTTGTAAAAAAAAATGTAATTTATGTACTTTTGCACCTATGAAATATTCATTTTCTTACCTAATTTGTTTAGAATTCTTAGGGTTTAGGTTTTCTGGTTGGCAAAAGCAAAAAAATGCAAAAACTTTGCATGATATGGTCGATAAATCTTTGTCTTTTGTTTTTGAAGACTTTGATTTTAAGACAATTGGGGTAGGGAGAACAGACGCTAAAGTTTCTGCTAACACCTATTATTTACAGCTTTTTAGAAATTCTGAAATTGATGAATTACAATTTTTAAAATCTCTAAATTCTAATTTTTCGCCAGATTTTAGAGCTGTTTCTGTAAAAAAAGTGCCAACAAGCTTTAATGTTATCAATGCTCCTAAGATTAAAGAGTATCATTATTATTTTTCTTTTGGTGATAAAAACCATCCTTTTGCGGCTCCTTTTATGATTAATATTGATTTTAATCTGGATATTGATTCGATGAAAAAAGCAGCTAAATTGTTTGAAGGTGAGCATTATTTTCATAAATACTGTACAAAACCAAGTGAGCATACAGTGTTTAAACGAGTTATAGATGGTTGTGAAATAGTTGAAAATGATATTTTGACTGCAAGTTTTTTTCCGGAAGTTTCTTATGTGTTAAAAGTTAGGGGTAAAGGTTTTTTAAGATATCAAATTAGGTTGATGATGGCTACTTTGTTTGAGGTAGGTAAAGGAAATTTAGATTTAAATTTTATTGAAAAATCTTTAAAAGAAGATAACGATAGAATGTTTATGAGAAATATTGCGCCTTCTTCTGGTTTGCAATTACATGCTTTGGATTTAGAACTTTAATTGGCAAAAAGGTGCAATAGCGATAGAAACGGCATCCTTTTTTTGAAGAATGAAAAAAAAGATATAGTGGATAGCGCGTTTTTTTGTTTTAAAAAATTGCCATAAAAAAAATCCACCTTTAAAAAGATGGATTTTTAAATACTTATATAATAAGGTGATTATCCTTTGATAACGCCTCTAGAAATTACAATTTTCTGAATTTCTGAAGTTCCTTCGTAAATCTGAGTAATTTTAGCATCTCTCATTAAACGTTCTACGTGGTATTCTTTAACAAAACCATTTCCACCGTGAATTTGAACTGCTTCAACAGTTTGTTCCATAGCAACTTTAGATGCGTATAACTTAGCCATTGCGCTAGACATGTCGTAATTGTTGCCTTGGTCTTTGTCCCAAGCAGCTTTCATAACTAACATTCTTGCTGCTTCGATTTCTGTGTACATATCTGCTAATTTAAAAGCAATTGCTTGGTGGTTGCAAATTTCTGTACCAAAAGCTTTACGTTCTTTCGAGTATTTTAAAGCTAATTCGTATGCGCCAGAAGCAATACCTAAAGCCTGAGCAGCAATACCAATTCTACCTCCAGAAAGTGTTTTCATGGCAAACTTAAATCCGAAACCATCTTCACCAATTCTATTTTCTTTAGGTACTTTTACGTCGTTAAATTGTAGTGTATGTGTGTCGCTACCGCGGATACCTAATTTGTCTTCTTTTGGTCCTACATGAAAACCTTCTGTTCCTTTTTCGACAATAAAAGCGTTGATTCCTCTGTGCCCTTTAGAACGATCTGTTTGCGCTATAACTAAGTATACATCTGCACGACCACCACTAGTAATCCAGTTTTTTGTACCATTAATTACATAATGATCTCCTTTATCTTCTGCAGTTGTTGCTTGTGAAGTTGCATCTGATCCTGCTTCTGGTTCACTTAAACAAAATGCACCAACAAATTCTCCAGTAGCTAATTTTGTTAAATATTTTTGTTTTTGTTCTTCAGATGCGTAAGCTTCTAATCCGTAGCATACTAAAGAGTTGTTTACAGATACGATAACAGATGCAGATGCGTCTATTTTAGAAAGTTCTTCCATAATTAATACATAAGAAGTTGCGTCCATACCGCTTCCTCCGTATTTAGGATCTACCATAATTCCCATAAAACCTAAATCTCCCATTTTCTTAACTAATTCGTTAGGAAACTCTTGTTTATTGTCTCTTTCGATAACTCCAGGTAATAATTCTGTTTGTGCAAAATCTCTTGCAGCATCACGAATCATGATGTGTTCTTCTGTTAAACTAAAATCCATTTTATATTTTTATTATTTTCGTAAAATTCGACTTCAAAGATATCGATTTCGTAACATATTTTCAATAGACATTTGTTAATTTTACAAATATGAATAATAATTACTTTTTTGCCTTGGGTTTAATGTCTGGTACATCTTTGGATGGCGTAGATATTGTTTATGTGAAATTTAAGAGAAATGACTATTCGTTTTTTGAAATTTTACAAGCCGAAACCATTCCGTATTCTATAGAATGGAAACAACAATTACAAAACGCTATTCATTTTTCTTCGGATGAGTTAAAAAAGTTAGATATATCTTATGGTAAGTATTTGGCGTCGTTAATAAATAATTTCGTTTTTAATTATAAAATTGAAGAACTAGCATTTGTAGCATCGCATGGTCACACAATTTTACACGAACCAGATAAAGGAATTACGTTACAAATAGGTTATGGAAATGAAATTGCTAAACTAACTAAGCAAAAAGTTGTTTGCGATTTTAGAACACAAGATGTTAAATTAGGCGGTCAAGGTGCGCCGTTAGTGCCAATAGGAGACGAGTTGTTGTTTTCTAATATTAATTATTGTCTTAACCTTGGTGGATTTTCTAATGTTTCGTATCATAATAAAGTTAGTAGAATCGCTTTTGATATTTGCCCGGTAAATATCGTTTTAAATTTATATGCCAATAAGTTAGGATTAGAATATGATGCATCCGGAGAAATTGCATCTAAAGGAACGATTAATAAAGTATTATTAGAAAAGTTAAATCAATTAGAGTTTTATCAGAAAAATCCGCCTAAATCTTTGGGTTTAGAATGGGTGCAACAACAAATATTGCCATTAATTGATAGTTTAGAAAAAGATGTGTCAAATGTTTTAAGAACTTTTGTAGAGCATGTAGCAATGCAAATATCGAGTGTTTTAGAAGATTCTAAATCGGTACTAATAACAGGTGGCGGTGTATTTAATGTTTTCTTAATAGATAGAATTAAATGTTACACTAATGTTAAAATTGTTAAAGCTTCTAATAACTTAATTAACTATAAAGAAGCTTTAATTTTTGCTTTCTTAGGTGTGTTAAAAATTGATAATCAGATAAATTGCTTAAAAAGTGTTACTGGTGCTAGTCAAAATCATTCATCTGGGATTGTTTTTTTACCTTAGTTTTTGATTTAAAAAGTTTTAACAATTGTTTTTTTTAGATTAAGTTTGTAGAAGTCTGTAAAATGATATAATAATTCAATAAAAAATTTTAAAAATGAATCAACTTTAGCTTCTCTAGGTAAAATATGTCGGTAAAAATGCATGAAAATTTAGAAAATAAGTTGAAACTCAATACAAAATAAAATGAAAGAATTATTAAAAAAATACGAAAACAAGCAGCCAGAAATAGTTTTTCACTGGAAAGATCAAGAAACAGATGCAGAAGGATGGACTGTAATTAACTCTTTAAGAGGAGGTGCAGCCGGCGGAGGTACCAGAATGCGAAAAGGTTTAGATAAAAACGAAGTATTGTCTTTAGCTAAAACTATGGAGGTTAAATTTACTGTATCTGGACCAGCAATTGGTGGTGCAAAATCTGGAATTAATTTCGATCCAAACGATCCTAGAAAAAGAGAAGTTTTAGAAAGATGGTACAAAGCAGTAACACCTTTACTTAAACATTATTATGGTACTGGTGGAGACTTAAATGTAGATGCAGATAAAGATGTAATTCCGATTACAGAAGATTGTGGAGTTTGGCATCCGCAAGAAGGTATTTTTAATGGTCATTTTAAACCTACCGAAGCAGATAAAATTAATAGAATTGGTCAATTACGTTTAGGTGTAATTAAAGTTATAGAAAACAAATATTTTTCTCCAGATTTATCAAGAAAATATACAGTTGCAGATATGTTAACTGGTTATGGTGTTGCAGAAGCAGTAAAGCATTACTATAATATTTACGGTGGCAACATCGAGGGTAAAAGAGCTATCGTGCAAGGTTTCGGAAACGTAGGTTCTGCTGCAGCTTATTATTTAACTCAATTAGGAGCCAAAGTAGTAGGAATTATAGATAGAGATGGTGGTTTAATTAACGAGAATGGTTTTACTATGGATGAAATGACAGATTTGTTTTTATCTAAGGATGGAAATAAACTGGTTTCAGAAAACATGATACCATTTGATGAAATTAACAGTAAAATTTGGAGTTTACCAGCAGAAATTTTTATTCCTGCAGCTGCTTCAAGATTGGTTTCTAAAGATCAAGTTCAGCAAATGATAGATACTGGTTTAGAAGTAATTTCTCCGGGTGCAAATGTTCCGTTTGCAGATAAAGAAATTTTCTTCGGACCAATAATGGAATACACAGATAATCATTTAAGTTTGTTGCCAGACTTTATCTCTAATTGTGGTATTGCAAGAGTTTTTGCTTATTTAATGGAGTCTAAAGTGCCATTACCAATGCAAGACAAAGCTATTTTTGATGATACATCAGAAGTTATTAAAAAAGCATTGCAAAAAACATTTAAAAAGAGTGCGTCTAAAACAAAAATATGTTCAACAGCATTTGAAATAGCGTTAAAACAATTGATATAAATTAAATAAGAGAATATGGAATCAGTAATTATTATAGTGTTTGTAATGGGGTATCTAGCCATTACTTTAGAACATAATTTAAAATTAGATAAATTAATACCGGCCTTAATTATGATGGCGGTATGTTGGGCTTTGGTTGCCTTAGGTGTAGATAATTTTTCTAATTGGTTTGATTCTGCAAATCATGGTTTGGTAGATGGTTTTGCATCTATGGCGCATGATGATAAGTTACATTTAGTAGAAGAAACATTATTACATCACTTAGGTAAAACTGCAGAAATCTTAGTTTTCTTATTGGGTGCTATGACAATTGTAGAGATTATCGATTATTTTGATGGTTTTTCTACAATTAAAGGATATGTTAACTTTAAGAGTAAGAAAAAATTACTTTGGATGTTTGCAGTGTTAGCATTTATTTTATCAGCAATTATAGATAACTTAACTGCAACGATTGTATTAATATCGATACTTCAAAAAATTGTTAAAACAAGAGAAGATAGAATTTGGTTTGCAGGTTTAATTATTATTGCTGCAAATGCTGGTGGAGCTTTTTCTCCGATTGGAGACGTTACAACAACAATGCTTTGGATTGGTGATAAAGTAAGTACAGGTATGTTATTTACATACTTATTTATACCGTCTTTATTATGTATGGTTGTACCAACATTTATAGCTACATTTTTACCAGCTTTTAAAGGTGAAATTGATTTTGATGAAAACGAAGTTGAGCAGCCAAAAAGTAGACATAGTGCAAGAATGCTATATTTAGGTTTAGGGGCAATTTTATTTGTACCAGTATTTAAAACAGTTACACATTTACCTCCTTATGTAGGTATGATGCTTTCTTTAGCAATTGTAGCAACTTTTGCAGAGATTTATAGTAACTCTAAATTCTCTATTTCTACAGTAGAAGGAGAGCAAGCAGAAGAGCATGAAAGTGGAGCGCATCACAGTCCGGTTCATCATTCGTTGTCAAAAATTGAAATGCCAAGTATTTTATTTTTCTTAGGTATTTTAATGGCTGTAGCAGCGTTAGAGTCTTTAGGTATTTTATTTAATTTCGCAGACAGTTTAAAACAAGGAATTCCGTTAATAGGAACAGAGTTAAGCGGAACAGGAGTTTCTGATTTAGTTGTAATTTTATTAGGTATTGGTTCTGCAATTATTGATAATGTACCATTAGTAGCAGCGAGTTTAGGTATGTTTTCTGAAGGTTTAGATGATCCATTATGGCACTTTATTGCATTTTCTGCTGGTACAGGAGGAAGTATGTTAATCATTGGTTCTGCTGCAGGTGTTGTTGCAATGGGAATGGAAAAAATTGATTTTTTCTGGTATATCAAAAAAATATCTTGGTTAGCTTTTATAGGCTTTTTAGTAGGATCTATATCATTTGTAGTACTAAGAATGTTTGTATAATCAATAGCAAAATATTTATCAAATGCCATTTTGTTATTTACAAAATGGCATTTTTTATATCTCATAAAAAGCTTTTTGTTTAAAAGCAATTTTACAAGAGAAAACTCGTTAGTACTTAAGAACTTTAAAAGAAAACAAAATGGTAACATTTTTTCAAGAAAATAAAGAATTGTTAGAAGAAACAGTTTCCGAAGAAAAAACACTTTCTATCTATAATTTAATTATGGATGGAGGTATTGGAGGTCAAATAATAATAGCAATCCTATTTCTTTTATTAGCTGTAGGATTGTACATTTATTTTGAAAGATTTTTTGCTATAAAGGCAGCTTCTAAAGTAGATAAGAATTTTATGGATCAGATTAAAGATTATGTGTCAAACGGTAAGTTAGACGCTGCTAAGTCTTTGTGTGATAGTAAAAATACACCAACTGCAAGATTAATTAAAAAAGGAATTACTAGAATAGGAAAGCCTTTAGAAGATATTAATACAGCAATAGAAACCGCAGGTAAGTTAGAAGTGTATCAACTAGAAAAAAATGTGAGTGTGCTTGCAACTATTGCGGGTGCTGCACCAATGATTGGTTTTTTAGGAACCGTAATAGGTATGATTGTAGCTATTCATGAAATTGCAAATGCTGGCGGACAAATAGATATAAAAATGCTTTCTGATGGACTTTATACCGCAATGACTACAACTGTGGCTGGTTTAATTGTAGGTATTATTGCGTATATAACTTACAATCATTTAGTAGTAAGAACAGATAAAGTAGTATATCAAATGGAAGCTAAATCTGTAGAGTTTTTAGATTTATTAAACGAACCTGTTTAGTATGAATTTAAGAGGTAGAAATAAAGTAGATCCGTCTTTCAATATGTCTTCAATGACAGATATTGTTTTTTTATTACTGATATTTTTTATGCTAACTTCTACGCTAGTAACAGTTAGTGCTATAGATGTTATTTTGCCAAAAGCAGGAGGTAAAACAGAAAACAGCAAATCAGTTGCTGTTACAATTACCAATAATTCATTATTTTATATTAATAAATCTAAAGTAACTTCTTCGGATTTAGAAAGCGAAATTTTAAAAGAAGTTGGCACGGATAAAAAGAAAACGATTGTTATAAGAGGTGATCAAGATGTTCCTTATAAAAATGTGATGAAAGTAATTGATATTGCGAATAAGAATAAATTAAAAATGATTTTAGCTGTTAAAGGTAAATAAATGGCAATTTTAGATACAGGACATAAACGTAAATCTGCACTAATTACAGCAACAATCCTGATTTTATTAATCTTCGGAATTTATAATTATGGAATGCAGTATTTAGATCCGCCAGAAGAATATGGTCTTGCTATTAATTTTGGAGATTCTAATGCAGGAAACGGAGAGCCAGTTGTTAAATCAAAAAAAATAGCACCTAAAATAATTGAGAAAGAAGAGGTTGTTGAAGAGGTAGAAGAAACAATTAAAGAAACTGTAAAAGAAGAAGTGATTACACAAGAAACAACTAAGGAAGTGCCAGTTGTTGAAAAAGTGAAAGAACTAAAAAAAGAACCTACTAAAGAAGAAGTGAAAAAAGTTCTTGAAAAGAAAAAGCCTAAACCAAAACCATCAAAAGAAAATCAAGATGCATTAAACAAATTGTTAAATGGTAATGATATGTCTGGAGAGCCTAAAGGAGAAGGTGATGATAAGGTTGAAGGTGTTAAAGGGAATGAAGGAGGTGATGATAAATCCTCTAAATACTATGGTAATAAAGGTGCTGGTTCTGGCGGAAACTACAATCTTGCAGGTAGAAAAGCATTGTCTAAACCAATCAATCAACCAGATTGTAACGAAGAAGGTATCGTGGTTGTTAAGATTAGAGTAAATAAAAATGGTAAAGTAATTTACGCAAAAGCTGGTGAAAAAGGAACAACAAATAGTAAGCCTTGTTTAGCGAAACCTGCAGAAGCAGCCGCTCTTAAAACAATATGGAACCCTGATAGTGATGCGCCAGCAGTTCAAACAGGTACAATTATTTATAAATTCTCTTTATCTAAATAATCACTTACATTTGCCTTAAAAAAGTTACTTTTTTATAAAAGTATTATTTCATTAAAATGACCTACAAAGAAACTTTAGATTGGATGTTTTCGCAATTACCGATGTATCAAAAGCAAGGTAAAACAGCGTTTAAAAAAGACTTAACCAATATTTTAGCATTATCAGAAAAGCTAAATTTTCCAGAGAAAAAAATTAAAACAATTCATGTTGGAGGTACTAACGGAAAAGGTTCTACAAGCCATATGTTGGCGTCAATCATACAAGAAGCTGGGTATAAGGTTGGCCTGTATACGTCGCCCCACTTAAAAAATTTTACAGAACGAATTAAAATTAACGGAGAAGAAATTCCAGAACAAAACGTTACCTCTTTTATTAATAAGAATAAAGCCTTTCTAGAAAAACAACAACTTTCTTTTTTTGAAATGACTGTAGGTTTGGCTTTTGAATATTTTTCAACAGAAAAAGTAGATATAGCAATTATTGAAGTTGGTTTGGGTGGTAGATTAGATTCTACAAATATAATTACACCAGAAGTTTCTGTAATTACAAATATTGGATTAGACCATACACAGTTTTTAGGAGAAACTTTACCAGAAATTGCTTTCGAAAAAGCCGGAATTATAAAAAAAGGAGTTGCGGTTGTAATTGGTGAAGAGCAGGAAGAGGTTAAGCAGGTTTTTGTAAATAAAGCCTTAAGTGAAAATGCTTTAATTGAGTTTGCATCAGGTTTCGAAGAGATATTTAAAACCGATTTGTTGGGGGATTATCAGAAGAAAAATGTTAAAACTGCAGTTAGAGCAATTAAAAAACTAGAAGGTTTCAAGGTAACAGATGAGAATATCAAAAAAGGATTATTAAACGTAGTAAAAAATACAAGTTTAAAAGGAAGGTGGCAGATTTTGCAGGATTCTCCTAAAGTTATTTGTGATACCGCTCATAATAAAGAGGGATTAAGTATAGTTTTAAATCAGTTAAAAAACGAGAGGTTTGTAAATTTACATATTGTTTTAGGCGTTGTTTCTGATAAGAAGTTAGATGAGGTTTTACCTTTATTTCCTAAAGATGCTAATTATTATTTCTGTAAACCAGACATTCCAAGAGGATTACCTGCGGCTATTCTTGAAGAAAAAGCAAAAGAATTTAAGTTATTCGGAAAAACTTTTCTCTCAGTTAAAAAGGCGTTTGGTAAAGCTGTAAGTATTGCTAATCAAGATGATATAGTTTATGTAGGAGGAAGTACTTTTGTAGTTGCAGAAATAATTTAAAGAAAGTTTGTTTTTTATTTGGTAGGTTTAAAATCTATCTTATATTTGCATCCGCTTAGGGCAATTAGCTCAGTTGGTTCAGAGCACCTCGTTTACACCGAGGGGGTCGGGGGTTCGAATCCCTCATTGCCCACCAAGTAAATCCTACTAGAAATAGTAGGATTTTTTTATTGAAATTGTTTGATTAAAATAATTATTTATTTTTAAGAAAAAATTTCTCTAGATTAAAAAAACATTATATATTTGCATCCGCTTAGGGCAATTAGCTCAGTTGGTTCAGAGCACCTCGTTTACACCGAGGGGGTCGGGGGTTCGAATCCCTCATTGCCCACTAAGTAAAATCCTTCACAATTTGTGAGGGATTTTTTAGTTTTATGTAAATCTAAAATCTCACAAGTGGTTCTTTTTTATTACATTTGTTTTCGTGAGAAAAGGTAAAAAGAGCACAATGGATATAGATTTATCAGGAAAAAAAATACTTGTTACAGGAGGAGCCGGATTTATAGGTTCTAATTTGTGTGAAGTATTACTGGCTAAAGAAAATGCTGTAGTTTGCTTAGATAATTTTTCAACAGGAAAAAGAGAAAATATTCTATCTTTTTTAGAGAATCCTAACTTTACTTTAATTGAAGGTGATGTAAGAAATATTGAAACTTGTTTAAAAGCAAGTTTAAATGTAGATTTTGTATTGCATCAAGCAGCATTAGGTTCTGTGCCTAGGTCTATTAAAGATCCAGTTACTTCAAACGAGGTTAATGTTGGTGGGTTTTTAAATATGTTAGTTGCGGCTAAAGAAAATAAAGTAAAAAGGTTTGTTTATGCTGCAAGTTCATCAACTTATGGTGACTCAGATTCATTGCCAAAAGTAGAATCTGTAATAGGAAAACCTTTATCGCCTTATGCAATTACTAAATATGTTAATGAGCTTTATGCAGATGTTTTTAGCAAAACATACGGGATAGAAACTATTGGTTTAAGGTATTTTAATGTCTTCGGAAAAAGACAAGATGCTAATGGTGCTTATGCGGCTGTTATTCCTAAATTTATTAATCAGTTACTTAAATTAGAATCGCCAACTATTAACGGGGATGGTTTACATTCTAGAGATTTTACGTATATTGATAATATAATTCAGATTAATTTATTGAGTTTAGTTGCTGATAAAAACGCTATAAATACAGTTTACAATGCGGCTTTCGGAGATCGAAATTCATTAAATGATTTAGTTAGTTATTTAAAAGAGTTCTTGTCAGAATATAATTCAGAAATAAAAAATATTGATGTAATTCATGGTCCTAATAGGTTAGGAGATATTCCGCATTCTCATGCAGAAATCAAGAAAGCCAAAGAATTTTTAAATTACAATCCTAAATATTCTTTAAAAGAAGGGTTGAAAGAGTCTATAAAATGGTACGTAGAAAATTTATAAATGAGTAAAATAAAAATCACAATAATCGGTTTAGGGTATGTAGGGTTGCCATTGGCTAGACTTTTTGCTACAAAATATGCTGTAGTTGGTTTTGATATCAACGAAAATAGAGTTGCTGATTTAAAGACAGGTGTCGATTCTACTTTAGAAATAGAAGAAGATGTTTTAAAAGAGGTTTTAGTTGATGATAATAATCACGAAAAAGGATTGTTTTTCACAACGTCTAAAGAAGATATTAAAGATAGTAATTACTACATAGTTACAGTTCCAACTCCCGTAGATAAAAATAACAGACCTGTTTTAACTCCTTTAATAAAAGCAAGCGAACTAATTGGAGGTGTGCTAAAAAAGGATGATATCGTTATATATGAATCAACTGTTTATCCAGGAGCAACTGAAGAAGATTGTATTCCGGTTTTAGAAAATATTTCTGGTTTAGAATTTAATAAAGATTTTTTTGCAGGTTATTCGCCAGAAAGAATAAATCCAGGAGATAAAAAACATACTGTCGATAAAATATTAAAAGTAACATCGGGCTCTAATAAAGAAACCGGTATTAAAGTTGATAAATTATACAATTCTGTAATTACGGCAGGAACCCATTTGGCATCATCAATTAAGGTTGCAGAAGCTGCAAAAGTTATCGAAAACTCTCAAAGAGATATTAATATTGCTTTTGTAAATGAGTTGGCGAAAATTTTTAATTTAATGGATATTAATACACAAGATGTTTTAGCCGCTGCTGGTACAAAATGGAATTTTTTACCATTTAAACCAGGTTTGGTTGGCGGACATTGTATTGGTGTTGATCCATATTACTTAGCGCAAAAAGCCCAAGAGTTTGGGTATCATCCAGAAATTATTCTTTCTGGTAGAAGAGTGAATGATAGTATGGGGAAATATGTTGCTTCTGAAGTTGCGAAACTAATGATAAAAGAAGGTGTTGAGGTTAAAGATGCAGCTGTGTTGGTGTTGGGTATTACTTTTAAAGAAAATTGTCCTGATGTTAGAAATACAAAAGCAGTTGATGTTGTAAATGAGTTAGTTGATTTTGGAACAAATGTTACAATTTTCGATCCATGTGCAGATCCTGCTCAAGTTAAAAAAGAATACAATTTAGAGTCTCAAACTACGTTACCAAATAAAAAGTTTGATGCAATTGTGTTAACAGTTTCTCATAAGGAATATAAAACGATAAATTTGAATTCTTTAAAAAATGAGAAAGCTGTAGTATACGATGTTAAGAATTTTTTCGATTCAAAAGTAGTAGATAAATCATTATAAAGATGAAAAACTTTGCATTAATAGGTGCCGCAGGTTACATTGCACCAAGACATTTAAAAGCGATAAAGGATACTAATAATAATTTAGTTGCTGCTTTAGATAAATTTGATTCTGTTGGTGTAATGGATAGCTTTTTTCCGAATGCAGATTTTTTTGTTGAATTCGAGAGATTTGATAGGCATATAGAGAAGTTAAAGAGAAATCAAAATACAAATTTAGATTACGTAAGTATTTGTACTCCTAATTATTTACATGATTCTCACATAAGAATGGCGTTAAGAAGAGGTGCAGACGCTATTTGCGAAAAGCCAA
Source organism: Polaribacter marinaquae (assembly GCF_038019025.1). Classification (NCBI taxonomy): domain Bacteria; kingdom Pseudomonadati; phylum Bacteroidota; class Flavobacteriia; order Flavobacteriales; family Flavobacteriaceae; genus Polaribacter; species Polaribacter marinaquae. The sequence continues at coordinate 1,346,584 of NZ_CP150496.1, read as the reverse complement.
TTGTATTAAATCCTTGGAATATTGATGCTTTAGCGGCAATTGAAAAAGAGTCTCAAGGTAAAATAAATACCATTCTTCAGTTAAGATTGCATCAATCTATTATTCAATTGAAAAATAAAGTAGATTTAGCAAATAAAAAAGGGAAGTACGATATTGATTTAACATATATTACTTCGAGAGGTAAATGGTATGATATTTCATGGAAGGGTGATGAGGCTAAATCGGGCGGAATAGCAACTAATATAGGTGTTCATTTTTATGATATGTTGTCTTGGATTTTTGGAAAAGTTCAAAATAATGTTGTTCATTTAAGAGAAAAAAACAAAGCTGCCGGTTTTTTAGAGTTTGAAAATGCAAGAGTGCGTTGGTTTTTATCTATCGACGAAAATGATTTGCCAAAAGAGGTTAAAGAGAAATTACAACGAACATATAGATCTATAACTATTGATAATGAAGAGCTAGAGTTTAGTAATGGGTTTACAGAATTGCATACCAAAAGTTATCAAAAGATTTTATTAAATGAAGGTTTTGGGTTGGATGAGGTAAAAAACTCTATAGAAATCGTTCATGATATCAGAAATAAAGCTATATTACAAACAGGTGAAAAACACCCCTTTGTAAAGTAAATAATTAATCTATATTTGCATTAAAATTTAAAAATGAAGAAAAAAGCAATCATCGTATCTGGTTACTTTAACCCGATTCATAAAGGACATTTAGAGTATTTTAATAACGCTAAAAATTTAGCAGACGAATTATTTGTAATTGTTAATAGCGATTTACAAAGAGCGTTAAAGGGTTCTAAAGAATTTCAAAAGGAAGAAGAGCGTTTATTTATTGTTCAGAATATAAAAGCTGTTGATAAAGTATTTATATCTATAGATAAAGATAGAACGGTTTGTGCTTCAATTAAACATCTTCATGATACTTACGGAGACGAATATCAATTAGGTTTTGCAAATGGTGGAGATCAAAATAATAATTCTATTCCAGAGGTGCCAATTTGCAAAGAATTAGGTATTGATTTAATTGATGGTTTAGGAGATAAAATACAATCATCTTCTTGGTTGTTAAATAAAAAATAAAGAAATGAAAATAGGGATAACTTTTAGTGCGTTTGATTTGTTACATTCAGGTCATATAAAGATGTTAGAAGATGCTAAACGCGAGTGTGATTATCTAATTTGTGGTTTACAAACTGATCCAACTTTAGATCGACCGGAAAAAAATAGACCAGTACAATCTGTAGTAGAAAGATATATTCAGTTGAAAGGATGTAAATATGTAGATGAAATTGTTCCTTATGCAACAGAGCAAGATTTAGAAGATGTTTTAAGATCATTTAAAATCGATGTTCGTATTATTGGTGATGAGTATGCAAGTAAGATGTTTACTGGTAGACAGTATTGCGAAGAAAAAGGTATAGAATTATATTTCAATAAAAGAGAGCATCGTTTTTCTAGTAGCGGATTGCGTAAAGAGGTGCAAGAAAAAGAAAATTTAAAAGTTAAGGACAAATAGTTTATGAATATAGCTGTTATAGGCTCTGGTTATGTAGGTTTAGTTTCTGGGACTTGTTTTGCTGAAATGGGAAATAAGGTAACTTGTGTTGATATTGATCAAAATAAAATACAGAAATTAGAACAAGGGATTATTCCTATTTTTGAACCAGGCTTGGAGCAAATGGTTTTAAAAAATGTAAAAAATAATAATTTGTTTTTTACAACGCAATTAGGTGAAGCAATTAGCGATGCCGAAATTGTGTTTATTGCTGTTGGTACGCCAATGGGAGATGATGGTTCTGCAGATTTGCAATACGTTTTAGCGGTTGCTAAATCTATTGGAGAAACTATGGGTAAAAGATTAATTGTTGTTGATAAATCTACAGTTCCTATTGGTACTGCAGATAAAGTGAAAGCAACAATTCAATCTGAATTAGATAAACGAGGAGAAAATATTGAGTTTCATGTCGTATCAAATCCGGAATTTTTAAAAGAAGGTGCAGCTATTGATGATTTTATGAAACCCGATAGAGTGGTGATAGGTTCAGATTCCGATTATGCTTTTGATAAAATGAAGCAATTGTATTCTCCTTTCTTTAGAACACATGATCGCTTTATCACTATGGATATTCGTTCTGCGGAAATGACAAAATATGCTGCAAATACAATGTTAGCAACAAAAATTTCATTTATGAATGAGATCGCGAATATTTGTGAAAGGGTTGGTGCAGATGCCAATAAAGTAAGAATTGGTATTGGCTCAGATAAAAGAATTGGTTACAGTTTTATTTACCCTGGCGCAGGTTACGGAGGCTCATGTTTTCCTAAGGATGTTAAAGCTCTAAAGAAGATTGCCGAAGAAAATGGTTATAAAGCAAATTTAATTGAGTCTGTTGAAAACGTTAATGATGCTCAAAAATTAGTGATTGCTAACAAAATAGTAAAACGTTTTGGAGAGGACTTAACAGGATTTACTTTTGGTTTATGGGGATTAGCTTTTAAGCCAGGAACTGATGATATGAGGGAAGCTCCGGCTATTTATATCGTTAAAGAATTAGAAAAAAGAGGAGCAAAAGTAAACGCTTATGATCCGAAAGCAATAGAAGAGTCTAAAGAGTTTTACTTAAAAGATGCAAAAAATATAAAATATTGTAATTCTAAATATGAAGTTTTACAAGGTGCTGATGCCTTAATTTTGTTAACAGAATGGAAGGAGTTTAGATCTCCTGATTTTGAAGAGATTAAAACACAATTGAAATTACCAATTATTTTTGATGGTAGAAATCAATATAATGCATTTAATTTAGGAGACAATGGATTTGAATATTTTCAAATTGGAAAATAGTTTGTAATGAATAAACATACAAAAATTTATATTGCTGGTCATCGCGGAATGGTAGGGTCTGCAGTTTGGAGAGCTTTAGAGAAAAAAGGTTATACAAATCTAATAGGTAAAACAAGTAAAGAATTAGATTTAAAAAATCAAGTAGACGTTCTCGATTTTCTCGTGACAGAAAAACCAGAGGCTATTATTGATGCAGCTGCAAGAGTTGGTGGGATTTTAGCAAACAATGATTTTCCATACCAATTTCTAATGGAAAACATGCAAATTCAAAATAATTTAATTGATAGTGCTCTTAAATCTGGTATCAATAAATTTATTTTTTTAGGAAGCTCTTGTATTTATCCAAAGTTGGCTCCACAACCACTTAAGGAAGAATACTTGCTAACAGACTCGTTAGAGCCAACTAACGAATGGTATGCAATTGCAAAAATAACAGGTGTAAAAGCTTGTCAAGCTATCAGAAAACAGTTTAAAAAAGATTTTGTGAGCTTGATGCCAACAAATCTATATGGATATTTTGATAATTTCGATTTAGAAACATCACATGTTTTACCTGCAATGTTACGAAAGTTTCATGAAGCTAAAATTAATGGAAATTCAGATGTGACGTTATGGGGTAGTGGAACACCAATGAGAGAATTTTTATTTGTAGAAGATATGGCAGAAGCAGTAGTTTACGCTTTAGAGAACAAATTGCCAGAATACTTGTATAATGTTGGTTCTGGTAAAGATATTACAATAAAAGAACTGGCAGAAACCATTCAAAAAGTTACAGGACACGAAGGTGATATTGTATGGGATGCTGAAAAACCAGATGGAACGCCAAGAAAATTAATGGATGTGTCAAAAATGCAACATATCGGTTGGGAATACTCAACAGAATTACAAGATGGAATTGAAAAAACCTATGAATGGTTTTTAGAAAATATTGAGAATATAAAAGAAGTAAAGTTAACGTAGACTTTGACAAAGACGAAGATGAAGACGAAGGAGAAAATAGAGACGTAGACATTGAAGGATTTTAGAAAATATGATATTTGGACAGATAGTATGGAACTTGTTGATTACGTTTATTCGTTTGTAGAAGCTTTTTCCAATTCCGAAAAATATGGATTGAGTTCTCAGATAACACGATCTGAGGTTTCAATTCCTTCAAATATTGCAGAAGGAGCATCTAGAAATTCAGAAAAGGATTTTGCAAGGTTTTTGAAAATAGGATTGGGGTCAGCTTTTGAATTAGAAACACAATTAATCATAGCTGAAAGAATAAAGTATATATCAGAATCTCATATAGAGGAAAGTATTTTGAAGCTAAATAGTTTACAGAAAAGAATATACGCACTGAGAAGAAAAATTATAAATTAAAAGACAAAGACAAAGACAAAGACAAAGACAAATTAGTCTAAGTCAAAGTTTAAGTCAATGTCATTTTTTGAAACAAAAAATATGAAAGTAGCATTAATCACGGGGATTACAGGTCAAGATGGATCGTATTTGGCAGAACTATTATTGGAAAAAGGATATATGGTTCATGGTATTAAAAGAAGAGCTTCTTTGTTTAATACGGATAGAATAGATCACTTATATCAAGACCCACACGACCCCAATCAAAGATTAAAATTACATTATGGCGATTTGACAGATTCAATGAATTTAACGCGAATCATACAAGAATGTCAACCCGATGAAATTTATAATTTAGGAGCAATGTCGCACGTTAAAGTTTCGTTTGATATGCCTGAATATGTAGGAAATGTTGATGGATTAGGGACACTTAGAATATTAGAAGCAGTTCGATTGTTAGGATTAACAAATAAAACTAGAATTTATCAAGCTTCTACTTCAGAATTGTTTGGTGGTTTACCTGAAAATAAAAATGAACGAGGATTTTATGATGAAAATTCCCCTTTATATCCTAGATCTCCCTATGGAGTAGCTAAAATATATGGTTTTTGGATTACTAAAAACTACAGAGAAGCATATAACATGTTTGCTTGTAACGGACTTTTGTTTAATCATGAATCTCCTAGAAGAGGAGAAACTTTTGTAACAAGAAAAATTACACGTGCTGTTGCTAAAATTGCTTTAGGCTTGCAAGAAAAAGTGTATTTAGGAAATCTAGATGCAAAACGTGATTGGGGACATGCAAAAGATTATGTACGTATGATGTGGATGATTTTACAAGCAGATCAACCAGAAGATTGGGTAATTGCTACAGGAGTTACAACTACTGTTCGTGATTTTGTAAGAATGGCTTTTGGTGAAGTAGGAATAGAATTAGAATTTAAAGGAGAAGGTGTTGACGAAAAAGCATTTGTTACAGCTTGTAATCATAAAGACTTTCAAGTCGAAATAGGTAAAGAAGTTTTATCAATAGATCCTACTTATTTTAGACCAACAGAAGTTGATTTACTATTAGGAGATCCAACAAAAGCGAAAGAAAAATTAGGTTGGGTTCCAGAATATGATTTGGCTGCCTTAGTAAAAGATATGATGCAAGGAGATGTTGCCTTAATGAAAAAAGATGTTGATTTGTTAAAGGCAGGTCATGAAATTTTAAAGCAGGCGGAGTAACGTTTTAATTAAAAATTAGTATTTACACTAAGAGGTAAATGCAACTTTACATTATTACTAAAATAAAAAGATCATTGAGTTTTAATTCAATTTTTACAGGAGTACTTTGGACAAGTATTCAATTTGTTATAGATATAATATTCCGTTTTGCAGTTAGGTTTATATTAGCCAAATTATTGTTACCTAGTCAGTTTGGTTTGGTGGGTATGTGTACAGTGTTTATTGCAGTTGCTGGTGCTGCATCTGAATTAGGGATGTCAGCAGCTTTAATCCAAAAAAAAAATGACCATGAAGCTGAGGAAATGTACCCTACGGCTTTTTGGTCGGGATTAATTTGGGGAGTGATAATTTATAGTGTTTTAAGCTTATTGATTACGCCTTTAGCTGCTAGTTTTTATGACGAACCTAAACTTAAAGTTTTAATACCAGTTTTAAGTTTAGGTATGCTTTTAAAACCTTTTAATTTAATTCAGACGGTAATATTAACAAGAAGTATGGATTTTAAATCTTTGGCAAAAATTTTAAATACTTCTTCGATTATTGCTGGAGTTGTTTCTTTAATTAGTGCCTATTTTTTTAACTTTGGTGTATGGGCTTTAGTTTTAAATAATGTTTTAGCAGTAATGATTTCTGTACCTTTACTTTTTTATATTACAAAATGGAAGCCTATTTTAATTTGGAATAGACAACATTTTAAAAGTATATTCGGTTTTGGAGCTTACTCTTCAGGTACATTAATATTTAGTACGTTAACATATAATGTAGATAATTTATTGATAGGAAAAATGTTAGGGTCGTCGATGTTAGGTTCGTATACACTTTCTTTTTCGTTAACCGAACAAATAAGACAAGCCATTAGCGGTGTTTTAAATAAAGTATTGTATCCCGTTTTTGGTAAAAATCAAGAAAATAAAATTAAACTAAAGAACTATTTTCTGAAAATAGTAAATCTTAATTCTATTGCTATTTATCCGTTAATGAGCTTTATATTCTTGTTTGCAACAGAAATTATTGATTTTTTTGGAGAAAGGTGGTCAGATGCTATTATTCCATTAAAAATAATGTGTATCGCCATGATGGTACATTTATTAATAAATTCTTTTACTTCATTAATTAGAGGGTTAGGCAAGCCTGCGTTGGAAATGAAAATTATTATGGGATTAACAATTTTTGTTTTAATTCCTTCATTGTACTTTGGTATTTTGAATTTTGGCTTAATAGGGGCTGCATTGGCTATATTATTAAATAAATTAGCTCTTGTAATTGTAGGTGTTTATGTATTGAAAAATGAAATTAACCTTTCTATAAAAGAATTAATTTATTCGATTAAAGGAGCGGTTGCTTCTATTATGTTAGCTACAACAGTTTTTTTGTTATTTAAGAACTTTGTTTATGATAATGTAGTCTTTTTAATGATATTATTTGTTGTTACCTATTTAATTACAGTATTTATATTAGAAAAGAAAAATATAAATCTTTTATTATCTAAATTAAAATGAAAAAAATATTAATAAAAATATACAAATTTCAAATACGTTTTAGGACTCAAATTTTACCAAAATTATTTGTTTTCAATCCTTTTTTAAGTAGTTTATATTATTTGTTGTTTTCTAATCAATTCAAAAGAGAGCAACATGCCGTTTTAAAAGGTAAAATGAAGCATTTAAAAGATTTAAAGTTTCATAAAAACAATATTTATACATTAATAAGGAATGTACATAGAGTTGAAAAAGGGTTAATAATGAAAGAGCGTAGATTAATTTTTGCAGTCGATTTTATCTCTGAAACTATGGATGCTTTTATAGCTTTATGGAGTGTAGAAAAAATTTCAAAAAATGCCCAGTACCAATGGTTTTATGATGTTTTAAATGAATATTTTGAGGTTACGGGTAGTCATAAAGTGATTGACTCTGAAAGAGCTAGGTTTAAGGAGCATACAAAAAAATATATTGAAAAAAAATCAAATAATAATACCATTAAAAATTCTCCTTATAGAAGACATTTAAAAGTAGAATCTAAAATATCATATGATCAATTCTATGATTTAACTGTTTATAGGCGCTCAGTAAGGTGGTTTCTTGATAAAAAGGTTTCTCATGATTTAGTTGATAAAGCGATACTTGCAGCCAAGCAATCTCCAAGTGCTTGTAACAGACAGCCATTTAAATTTAGAATTTTTGATGATCCAATTTTACTTAAAGAAGTAGCTAATTTACCTATGGGGGTAAAGGGATACGTTGAAGGAATTCCAATGATGATTGCCGTAGTGGGGAACTTAGATGCTTATTTTGATGAACGAGATAGACATATAATTTATATTGATGGATCTTTAGCAAGCATGACATTTATGTATGCTTTAGAAACTCTTGGGTTAAGTAGTTGTGCTATTAATTGGCCTGATATTGAGCATTTGGAAAAGAAAATGGAGATGACATTAAAATTAGAAAAACATGAAAGGGTTATAATGTGGATAGCTGTTGGTCATCCAGACCTTGATTTAAAGGTAGCTTACTCTGGAAAAAGAGAGATAAGTGATATAAGAACATACAATAAATAAAGTTATGATTATACAAATTGACGGTACCAATACATTAAACAAAGGAGCAGAATTAATGTTGGTTGCAATTATTGAACAAATTGAAGAAAAATACCCTAGAGCTAAGGTAATTTATAATTCCAATCATACAAATGAAAAAAAATTAAACATTAAAACTGACTTAAATATTAAAAAAAGGTTTTGGCTAAAAAATGGAAGATTACCGATAGCTCTTTTATCTCGGTTAAAATTGCCTTATACCTTTTTTACATCTAAATATGCTTTAAAGAATATCGATATTGTTCTAGATGCTTCTGGTTTTCAGTTTTCTGACCAATGGAACTATTCAAAAGAAAGGTTAAATATATTAGAGAATTACCTTAGAGATTTAAAAAAATATAAATCTAAAATTGTTTTTTTACCACAGGCCTTAGGTCCTTTTGAAACTGAACCTGGAAAAAAAGCAGTAGAAATTATTAATGAGTTTTCGGATATTATTATTGCTAGAGAGCAAATTTCCTATGATTACGTAATTAATGCAGGTGCAAATAAGAAAAAGGTTTGGAAACATCCTGATTTTACCCTACTTGTAAAAGGTATTTTTCCGGAAAAATATAATCATCTAAAAGGAAAGGTTTGTATTATACCAAATATTAAAATGGTGACGCATACTAATGCAGGGGATAGCGAATATTTAGAGTTTTTAAAGAAAATTATTTTGGTATTTAAGGAGTTAGGTAAAGATGTTTTTATCTTAAACCATGAAGGTTCTGGAGACTTAAAAATTTGTAACCAATTAAATTCTTTATTTGATGATTCACTTGAGATAGTTACAGATTTAAATGCCAAAGAAGTAAAAGGGGTTATTGGGGCGTCATTTATAACTGTATCATCAAGATTTCATGGTGTTGCAAGTGCATTAAGTCAAGGTGTTCCTTGTTTGGCTACAAGTTGGAATCATAAATATAAAATGTTATTTCAAGATTATGACCAACAAGATCAGATTATAAATGTTAATGACGATTGGTTGACTACCAGGATAAAGGTGATTGAAACATTTAATAACCATAAAGAGATTAACAAAGCATTAAGTGCTAAAAAAGAATTTTTAGCTATTGAAATTCAATCTATGTGGAATAAGATTTGGAGTAATTAAGTTAAAAAAAGAGTAATTAATCTTTATTAATATTTTACTTAACACTTAATAGAGTAATGATTAAAAAAATCTATGTTTATCTAGTAGTTAGTAATAATTGGGCTAGATAAAGTTTAATTTAATTAATGATTTGGGTAAAACAATATATGAGGCTATAGTATGGATGATACGAGATGGAGTAGCTAAAGATTTATTTATAGATGTTGGAGTTCGAGTATTAATTAATAAAAAGTTATCTAAGGAGTTATTAACAAATTTAAAGAACTAATTATTGCATTTTTTGTGCTATTAAATGTTATTAGGTACTCGTATTGAAATTTTAAAATTTATGAGAAAAAAAATATTATATGTTCACCATTCAGGTGCCATGGGTGGTGCTCCAAAAAGTTTAGCTTTCTTAATTAAGGAACTCGATAAAACTATATATGAACCTGTTGTATGGATGATGCGGGATGGTGTAGCTCGAGATTTGTTTATTGAAGCAGGTGCAGAGGTTGTTTTCAATAAAAATAAATGGTTACAACCTTTTCATGGGACTACTGTTTCAGGGATGAATCCAATGTTGTTTTTTAAAAATATTATTGGATATTTACCAACTTATTTTCATGCGAAAAAAGTTCTAAACAGAATAAAACCTGATATAGTTCATCTATCTACTACATGTTTGTTTCATTTTGCAAAAGCTGCATCGAAATTAGATAAAAACATTAGAGTTATATCTCACATAAGAGAGCCTTTATTACCAAATTTTTTTGGTAATATTTTAGCAAATCAAAATTTAAAATATGTTGATTTTTTTGTTGCAATAAGTAAAAATGATGCGAAACCATTTTTAAATATTAAAAATAATGTATCTGTAATATATAACTTTGTTAATATTGATGAGTATAACTTTGATAGTTTAACTAGAAAAAAAATTAGAAATGAACTTAAAATTGAAGATAAGAACAGACTATTAGTGTCATATTTTGCCAGAGTATCAGCGGAGAATGGAGTTTCTAATATTTTAAAGCTCGCTAAAGAATTACCTAATGTGCAATTTGCAATTTTTGGATTTAAGAATCAATCTAGTTATGAAAAAGAAATTTTAAATAATAAGGTATCAAATGTTTTATTGATGCCTATGGTGGATAATGTAAATGATTATTTATGTGCTTCAGACTTATTGATAAGTCCGTTTATTGAGCCTCATTTTTCTAGAGCAGTTGTGGAGGCATCTGCGATTGGTTTGCCTTCTGTTGTTTCAAATGTTGGGAGTCAGAATGAATTGGTTAAAAATAATAATACAGGTATTTTGTATGATACTGTAATTGAAGCAAAAGAAGCTATATTATTTTTCGATAAAAATAGAGAAGTAATTAAGGATTATGGTGCTAATGCTAGAAATTTTGCAGAAAAATTTTTTTCTGCAAAATTGAATTCTAAAAAAACCTTTGAATTGTATGATTAAAAGTGTTATTCTCTTTTTTAGGTTTATTCTTTCTGGTTTAAATTATTTATTTAATTTATTAATGTTTAAAGTTAATGGAGTTGAAGTTAATTCTTTTCTAATTAATGGTAGGATACTGGTGAGAAATAAGGGGAGTATAAAGTTAGGGGCAGGTTTTACTGCTAATTCGGGTAAAATGATAAATCCAATTGGGGGTGATACGTGTTTAAGATTAATATGTTCTATTGATGGAATGTTACACATTCATGAAAATGTCGGCATTTCTAATTCTACTATTGTTTGTTGGGATAAAATTATTATTCATAAAAATGTACTGATAGGCGGAGGTTGTAAGATTTGGGATACTAATTTTCATTCTATAAATAGTATAGATAGATTAAATGGAGATATGTCAATTAAAACTAGTCCTATTGAAATTATGGAAAGTGTTTTTATAGGAGCAAATTGTACCATTTTGAAAGGAGTTTCTATTGGTGAAAATTCTGTAATTGCTGCAGGAAGTGTTGTTACTAAAGATATACCAAGTAATCAAATTTGGGGTGGTAATCCAGCAGTGTTTATAAAAAAAATATAATTAATTTATTTTTAGTTCTAATGAAACAAATTAAAACAGAACCAGTTATAACCATTATCACATCAACTTTTAATGCTGTTAGCGCTTTAAGTATAACAATAGATTCAATCCGTAACCAAAATTATACAAATATACAATGGATAATTATTGATGGGAAGTCGACAGATGGAACAGTGGAGTTAATAAATAAAAATGAAGATATTATTGATTTTTGGCTAAGTGAAAGAGATGAAGGTATTTATGACGCATGGAATAAGGGTGTAAAACATATAAAAGGAGAGTGGGTTATATTTTTGGGAGCTGGAGATGTTTTGTATTCAAATAATGTACTTAGTAATATGGCCTCTCATCTTTCCGATGCTTTTCCTAAATATAATTTAGTTTATGGTAAGGTAGATGTAGTAAATGACGATAATGAGTCAGTTGCTGATTGGGGAGAGCCTTGGGAGTTGTTAAAAAATAAAACGGAGTCTATAAGAATTGCATTACCTCCTCATCCAGGTAGTTTTTTACATGTTTCTTTTTTTTGTGAAAAAAAGTATTTATTTCCAACTAGTTTAAAAATTGCCGGTGATACGCATTCGCTAATGACTGCTGTAATAGATAAAGAACCTCTATTTGTGCCAATTTATATTGATAAAATGCTCTTTGGAGGAGTATCGACTACCGGTAAAAACTTATTATTGATCATTAAAGAATTAAAATTTATTAACCAAGAATTTAATGTAAATTTACCTTTTTTTATTTATTATTGGAATCTTAGTAAAATTTATATAAAGGCATTTGTGAATATTGTATTTCCGGAAAAAATTATTGGTTCTTTATACAATAGTTTTTTAAAGGTAAAATACAGGTTCAAATAGGAGCTTAATGAAAGATATAATTCAACATAATTACGATAGCCTGTTAGACAAATATAAGAAGATACCTTTATATTTTTTTTTCTTATTATTTACAATTCCACCTGTATTTATAGGCTTATTTAATTCAAGTTCATATGCAGAAGGTATTATTTTTTTTGAAATGATATTTTTAGCATCGATACTGTTAAATTTAAAAAGGAAATTAGATTTAAGGTTCAAAAAGAAATATTTAGGGATTTTTATAATTCTATTATTTAGTTTTATTTTTTTTCATTCAGCTCTTATCATGGTTGTATTAGATTATTCTTTTAATCTAACTAAATTTTTTGTTACGTATTTAGGTTTATTAATCACATTTCTATCAGCATGGCTTTTTGGTAATTTAATTATAAATCAACGTGCAGAAAGTTTAAATAAAATTGTAATTTACTTGATGTTTTTTTTAATTTTAAATATATTTTTTTCTTATTTGGGGCTAAACTTAGGTGATGGATGGTCTCCAGTCGGTATATACCCAGAGCCTTCACATGTAGCTATTTTTTTGGCCCCATTATTAATTTATGGTTCTAGGAAACGATTAAGAGGTAATAAAATATTTTTACTAATATTTTTGCTATGGGGCGCTGTAGATAAAAATTTAACAATTATATTGGTAGTTTTATTTTCTTCTCTTTTTTATATAGTTAAGTTTAGAGATTTTTTTTTATCTATTATTTTATTTGTGTTTTTAAGTGTTTTAATATGGCCTTTTATTGATACAGATTACTTTTCAAGTCGAATTAACTTAAATTCGGATAATGCAAGTATTTCTAGTTTAGTTTTTTTAAAGGGTTGGGAGAATGCGGTTGAATCTTTTACCAAAACAGATGGCATTGGCTTAGGTTATCAGCAACTAGGCTACTCAAGTATAATTACAAATAATGGAAATGCTTTTAAAGAACTTTCTAATTATAATTTAGAGGAACTAAATAAATATGATGGAGGAAGTATTTCCCCTAAATTAATAGCCGAATTTGGAGTTTTTTCTGTTTTTTTTATTATTTTATATTTGGTAGGCTTTATAAAATTAATATTTAATTTGAATAATATTGAAAAGAGAGCTGGAATGATTTTTTTAGAATGTTGTTATCTAGGTTTATTTTTTGAATTATTTATGAGAGGTGCTGGATATTTTACAATTGGTACGTTTCTATTTATAGCAGCTGCAACTAATTTAAAAATCTCAAAACATGGAAGGAATTAGAATTAAAAAAATACAATGAGTCATATTCAAATACACGCAACAAATATCAACGGCTTAGGAGCTTCACAAGTTGTAATTTCATTTCTTGATGCTTTTGTAAAAAGTGAAAATTCTGATAAGGCAATGATACATTTGCCTAATTGTGGGATTTTAAAGGGCTATCAACCTAGTAAAGGTATGGTAAAAAGGTTTAATAGAATGTTGCCCAATTCCATTTCTCGTTTGTTAGAATGCTTATTTTCAAGATTTTTTTTTGAGAACATTCCTACCATTGTTTTAGGAGATATTCCATTAAGAGGAATTAAAGATCAAGTTGTACTAGTACATCAGCCAAATTTAATATATCCTAAAATTAATTATTCTTCTAGCACGAGTCTTATATTTAGAGTAAACAGATTTTTATTTACTATCAATCATAAATTTGCAAAAAAAATAATTGTACAAACAGGTGCGATGGCAAAAGATATGATTGCTTCTTACCCTAGTATTAAAGATAAAGTTATTATATCTCCTCAACCCGTACCGAACTGGTTATTTCAAGAAAAAATTGTAGAATTTAAGAATAATGATAAGGTAGTACTATTTTATCCAGCTGCTTTTTATCCTCATAAAAAACACGATTTTTTATTAAAAATAAATAACTTTATTAAGGTTCATAATATAGATATTTCTAATTTCGAAATTTTGTTAACATTAACAAAAGAAGAGTTCGCTTCATTAAAAGGGATTAAGTTTTTAAAAAACTTGGGAAGGCTAAATAGTGTAGAGATGAATAATTACTATAGAAAAGTTGATGCATTATTATTTTTGTCTTCAATGGAAAGTTATGGCTTACCATTGGTTGAAGCTCTAACTATAAACTTACCTATTGTAACTGTAAAGTTTGACTACGCTACTTGGTTATGTGAAGATTTAGCTTATTATTTTAAACCTTATGAAGAAAAATCTTTTTTGACTGCTATTGATAATTTAACGAGTGATCTAAAAAAAAATAAATCAATAAATTATAATAAAGTATTAAGTAAATTTCCAGAATCCTGGAAAGAAGTTGTTTATGTTTATGAAAATGCGTTAAATGATTAATTCATTATGAAAATTTCTATAATAACAGTCTGTTACAATAGCGAGAAGACTATTGAAAAAACATTTCAATCTGTACTAAGGCAATCCTATAAAAATGTTGAATATATTGTTGTAGATGGTGGCTCTAAAGATGCTACTATAGATTTGGTAAAGAAATACGAATCTATAGTGTCTAAATGGGTATCTGAACCAGATAAAGGTTTGTACGATGCTATGAATAAAGGGATTGCAATTGCTACAGGTGATCTAGTGGGGGTTTTAAATTCTGATGATATTTTTACAGATGAAAAAGTGCTAGAAAATGTAGCTAATTTTCATATGGATAATCCAAATATAGATGCCTCTGTAGGTAATATTTTACAATTTAATGAAGAAGGAAAAACGGTCAGAAAATACTCTGCAAAAAATTGGAATCCAGAGAAATTAAAAATAGGCTTTATGCCAGCGCATCCAGCTATTTTTTTTAAAAGAGGTTTATTTGGTAAATATGGATTATACCATTTAGATTTTACCATTGGAGCAGATTACGAATTAATTACGCGTTTTTTCTTAAAAGAGAACATCTCTTGGAAATTTTCTAATATTACTACTACTTCTATGTTGATAGGTGGTGTAAGTAGTTCTGGAGTTAGTAGTTATCAATTAATCTCTAAAGAGATAAAAATAGCATTGTCTAGAAATAATATAAAATTCAGTTACTTAAAAGTACAATTAAGAGGTTTTTGGAAAGTAATCGGTTTTTTAAAAAAGAATTAGTTTGAATAAAAATACTCATATAATAACAGGTAACAAAGGATTTGTAGGACTTAATTTGACCGATTATTTAGTCCAAAAGAAAAAAGAGACTACGGGTGTCTCTAGAAACCCGACTAAAGATGAACTAAGTTATGAAACTTTAAGTTTAGAAAAATTGAACCAAGCTAAGAGTTTTATCCATTTAGCAGGTAAAGCACACGATTTAAAGAAAACATCAGAAGATAAAGAGTACTTTGAAGTAAATTCAGAGTTAACAAAAACTTTGTTTAACCAATTTTTAAAAAGTGAATGTGAAATTTTTATTTATATGAGTTCTGTAAAAGCAGCTGCAGATGAAGTAGAAGGTGTTCTAACCGAAGAAGTAACACCAAATCCAGTAACGGTGTATGGAAAATCTAAATTAGCAGCAGAAAAATATATATTATCTAAAGAGATACCGGATGGTAAGAGGGTGTACATATTAAGACCTTGTATGATTCATGGGCCAAATAATAAAGGAAACTTAAATCTGCTATACAGTTTTGTGTCTAAAGGAATTCCTTATCCTTTTGGTAAATATGAAAATAAAAGATCTTTTGTTTCAGTAGAAAATTTGTGTTTTGTGATTAATGAATTAATAGATAACACTAATATAGAATCGGGAGTTTATAATGTTGCCGATAATGAATCACTATCCACAAAAGATTTGGTGAAAATAATGGGAGAGGTTACAAATAAACCTGCTAAAATTTTGAAGACGCCTAAGTTTTTAGTGAGCACTTTAGCCAAATTAGGTGACATCTTACCTTTACCAATAAATTCGGAAAGGTTACAAAAGTTAACAGAAAACTATGTTGTTTCTAATCAAAAAATTAAAAATCGGATAGAAAAAGAATTACCTTTATCCGCAGAAAAAGGAATAGAAAAAACGATAGCATCATTTTAATATTTATGAAAATCTACGTACTTGTTACATTACTTTTAGCAATATTGTCTTATGTATACTTAAAACTAGCAATTAAATTTAAGATAATTGATAAACCAAATCAAAGAAGTTCTCATACAAAAATTACTGTTAGAGGTGGCGGAATTATTTTTCCGATTGCCATTCTATTGTTTTTTATTTTAAACGATTATCAATACCCTTATTTTGTTTTAGGCGTATTTTTGATTTCAGTGATTAGCTTTTTAGATGATATTTATACCTTAAGCTCTAAAATTAGATTTCCTTTTCAGTTTTTAGGTGTCTTTTTAATTTTATATCAAGTTGATTACCCTTTTTCTCCAATTTATTTATATGTTTCATTCTTGTTTTTAGGCATTGGAGTTGTAAATATGTTCAATTTTATGGATGGTATTAATGGCATAACGGGCTTATATTCTTTAGCAGTGATCTCGGGGTTGTTTATGATTAATAATACTGAAAATATTGTCGATAATAATTTGTTAATATATACAGCAATATCCTTGGTTATTTTTGGATATTATAATTTTAGAAGAAAAGCACTGTTTTTTGCAGGGGATATAGGTAGTATAGCAATAGGGTTATTTATGTATTTTGTAGGTTTTTTAATGGCAATAAAATTAGCATCACCATTAATCTTATTGATAATAATTGTTTACGGAGCCGATGCTGGAAATACGTTGCTGTACCGTAAAATTTTTACAAAAGAAAGCATTTTCGATCCACATAGGCATCATATTTATCAAAAATTAGTAGATGTTTATAAAATTTCTCATTTAAAGGTTGCGGGTATTTATGCAATACTGCAATTGCTTGTTAATTTTATAGTTTATAAAACGTATAATCTAAAATTGTCAATACAGTTTATCGTTTTTTTTGCATTAATATTTATTTTTATCTTGGGTTACATATTTTTGTTTAGGAAAATAAAACAAGATTTAGCTTTAAAAAATGAGTAAAAGAATAGCGCTTTCGAGTAGTAATATCTCTGTGGATTTACCTTCAGAAATAAATACTACTAATTATAATGTTATTGCTGATTTTGAAGGTAAACTCGAAAAATACCTTGGAGCAAAAAAACATGTTGTAGCTCTAAATTCCGGGACTTCTGCTATTCATTTAGCTTTAATTTTAAGCGGAGTTACAGAAGGAGATGAGGTTTTATGTCAATCTTTTACCTATGTTGCAACGGCAAATCCTATTTTATATCAAAAAGCAAAACCAGTTTTTATTGATAGTGAGTCAGATACTTGGAATATTTGTCCGAAGCACTTAGAACGAGCAATTAAAGACAGAATTGCCAACGGGAAAAAGCCTAAAGCAATTATTATCGTTCATTTGTATGGTATGCCATGTAAAATTGAAGAAATTGTGGCTATTGCAAAAAAGTATCAAATAATTTTAATTGAAGATGCTGCGGAAGCACTAGGTTCAATGTATAAAGAACAAAAATGTGGTACTTTTGGAGATTTTAGTATCTTTTCTTTTAATAATAATAAAATAGTATCATCATTTGGCGGAGGCGTATTAATATGTAATTCCATAGAAGAAAAAGAAGAAGCTATTTTTTTGGCAACGCAAGCTAAAGATAAATCAGAATACTATTCACACTCTAGGTTAGGTTTTAACTATAGAATGGGTATTCTATCTGCCTTTATTGGTACTGAAGAATTAAGTTATTTAAATGATTATGTAAGTGCAAGAATTGCGAATCATCAAAATTATAAAAGGCTTTTAGAAGTTGTTAAAGGTGTTTCTTTATTCAAAGAAAACGATGATTTTATGAAGTCAAATCATTGGTTGAGTTGTATTTTAATTAATTTTAAAACATTAAAATTTACTTTTAAAGAATTACGAGATCAATTAGAAAAAGATAATATCGAATCAAGACCGCTTTGGAAACCCTTGCATTTACAACCAATTTTTAAGAATTGTGCTTATTACGGAGGAAATGTTGCCGAGAACTTATTTAAAAAAGGTTTATGTTTGCCATCTAGCGCCAATTTAACAAAAATCGATTTTAAGAGAATATCAAATTCAATTCAGAAATTTTTGTAAATTCGTTTTTTATATCCTAAAAATAATGATAAGAAATTTTTTTTTAAAAGCATTAAATAAATATGCCTCTAAATGGGTAGTTTTTGCAATAGATATTCTTCTTATTTGTTTGTCTTTTATCTTAGCGTATTCTATAAGGCTTGATATAAGTTTCAATTTTGATATAAATAAAATTATTCCACAACTAACAATTGTCGTTATAATTTCAGCATTAAGTTTTTTAATCATTGGTTCTTATAAAGGGGTTATTAGACATACAGGAACAAAAGATGTTTTTAACGTTTTTATAGGTGTAACTATTTTAAGTCTTAGTTTAAGTTTTATCGTAGTTTTTAATAAATTATTTAAGATTTATCCATCTTTTACAATTCCAAATTCTATCATATTAATACATTACTTAGTTTCTGTTTTTGTATTAATTATTAGTAGGTATGTATTTAAAGCATTTTTTGAAATTATATCAACTGAGTTAGATACGATTACAAACGCTTTAATTTATGGTGCTGGTGATTCTGGAATTATAACTTACGGAGCTTTAAATAGAGAAAGAAAAGGAAGTTACCAAATTTTAGGATTTATTGATGATGATAAAAATAAAGTAAACAAAAAAATTGATAGAATACGTGTTTATGATATATCTATGATAGATCAAAGCTTTATAGATAAGCACGATATTACAGAAGTTATTATTTCCATTCAGAAGATTAAACCAAGTAGGTTATTAGAAATAACAGATAGTTTAATAAAACTAAATGTTGAAGTTAAAATTGTACCACCTTTAACTAAGTGGATTGATGGAGATTTACAAGCAAATCAAATTAAGCAAGTAAATATAGAAGATTTATTAGATAGAGAACAAATTCTAATTGATAACCCCATTGTACAAAGAGAAGTAGAAGGTAAAGTGATTTTGGTTTCTGGGGCAGCAGGTTCTATCGGAAGTGAAATTTCTAGACAGTTAAGTCTTTATAATTGTAAATTGATTGTTTTAATTGATCAAGCCGAGTCACCCTTGTATGATTTACAGCAAGAACTAATTCAGAAAGGTGTTACCAATTTTGTTGCTATTGTTTCTGATGTAAGAGATAAATTTAAGATTTCAAGAATTTTTAAAAAATACAAGCCTCAAAGAATTTTTCATGCTGCTGCATATAAGCATGTTCCTTTAATGGAAAAATCTCCTTACGAAGCAATAAAGGTGAATGTTTTAGGAACAAAAAATTTAGCAGATTTAGCTATTGAAAACAAAATAGAAAGGTTTGTAATGGTTTCTACAGATAAAGCGGTTAATCCTACAAACGTAATGGGAGCATCGAAAAGAATAGCCGAGTTATATGTGAGTTGTGTTAGTAAAAAGGCTAAAAAAACCAAATTTACAATTACTAGGTTTGGAAATGTGCTAGGTTCTAATGGTTCTGTAATTCCGTTATTTAAAAGGCAAATTGAAGTAGGAGGTCCTTTAACGGTTACTCATAAAGAGATTACAAGGTATTTTATGACGATTCCAGAGGCTTGTAGTTTGGTTTTAGAAGCTGGTACTATGGGGAAAGGAGGAGAGATTTATATCTTTGATATGGGTAAATCTGTAAAGATTTTTGAAATAGCAAAAAGAATGATTTATTTATCTGGATTGAAATATCCAGAAGATATTGACATAAAAATTACAGGTTTAAGACCTGGAGAAAAATTATATGAAGAGTTATTGGCAAATGGAGAGAACACAATCAAAACCTATCATGAAAAAATTATGATTGCCAAGACTCAAAAAATTGATGCAAAAGAGATCAAACCTAAAATTGAAGAATTAACAACTACTTTTAGTGATTTAAACAATAGTGATTTAGTAGCTGTTATGAAAGATTTAGTACCAGAATACGTATCAAATAATTCTGAATTTGAAAAATTAGATAATGTTAGTTAGTATTTGATTTTTATATTATTTTTGAAAAAAAATTTACATGAATAAGATTAAATTTATTTTTTTACTTTATCTAATTATAACCGCATCAGCATGTGTTTCAAATAAAGATATTGCCTATTTTCAATTTGATGAAGTAGATCAAAGTAAGGTGAGTAACAAATTTCAAACAATTTTTAAACCAGATGACCTGTTGCAAATTACAATATCTTCTGATGATTTAGAAGCAACTAAACCCTTCAATTTGCCAGTAGCATCGTTTGGAACATCAAATTCTGCTGTTGGGCAACCAAGGCAACAAACTTATTTGATAGATAGTAAAGGAGAAATTGATTTTCCTGTATTGGGTAAATTAAAATTAGGTGGACTAACAAGAGAAGAAGCCCTTGAGTTATTTGATAATAAATTAGATCCAGATTATATTAAAAATCCAACGGTAAATATTCGTATTTCTAATTTTAAAATTTCTGTATATGGAGATGTTAAGAAGCCAGGAACGTATACAATACCAAACGAACGTGTTAGTATTTTGGATGCTATAGGTTTAGCAGGTGATTTAAATATTTCTGGTAAAAGAAAAAATGTGATGGTGATTAGAGAAGAAAATAATCAAAAAAATAAGTATTTTGTAGACCTTACTTCCAATAAAACTTTGACTTCGCCAGTTTATTATCTTCAGCAAAATGATGCCGTTTATGTTGAGCATAATTATGCGAGAATTCAATCCGCTTCTTCTAATACAAATACGAGTTTATTTATATCGGTTACAGGTTTAATCATAACAATAGTATCTCTTTTAACAAGGTAAAAAATGCAAATACACAAAGATAGTAATTCATTAAATATTGATGAATCAACTGAAACAATTAATATTAGAGAAGAGATTGAAAAATATATCTATCATTGGAAATGGTTTGTATTAGGTGTTTTTGTTTCATTTATTTTGGCATTTTTATATTTAAGGTATAGTACACCAGAATATAGTGCTTCAGCATCAATTTTAATAAAAGATAATCAAAAATCGGGTATCTCTAAAGAGTTGGAAGCTTTTAAAGATATGGGGATTGTTGGTGGAAGTTCTGCAAATAATACTGATAATGAAATTGAAATTTTAAAATCAAGAAAAATCATAGGAACTGTTGTTGATTCTTTAAATCTTACAACAATCTATTCTAGGGAAGGAAGAGTAAAAAGGTCAGAGATATATGGAGCTAGTAATCCTGTAAATCTTATATTGAAAAGTTTTAATCAAGATTTTTTAAAACGTAGAAAAGATACTTCTTTTATAATCGGTTTTACTTCCAATGATACTTATGATTTAAAAAATCTTCAAGGAGGAATTATATCTAAGCATCAGTTTAAAGAAAAAGTTTTTTCAGATTTAGGTGAGTTTATTATTGAAAAACAAAAGACGTTTAACGAGGCACTAAACGAAATTCTTATAACAATTATAAGAAGGGATAAAATAATTGATAAATTTAAAAAAGCTGTAAATATTTCTCCTGTTAATAAAAATGCGAGTGTATTAGATTTATCTATCACGTATCCAATTCAAGAAAAAGCAGAAGATTTTTTAGATGAATTGGTAAAGCAGTATAATTTAGACGCTATTTCTGATAAAAGTGAAGTATCACAGAAAACTAAAGATTTTATAGATGACCGATTGGAGGCTATTGGTAGAGATTTAAGCGCGATACAAGACAAAGTTAAAGATTTTAAAACTGATAATAATATTACAGGTCTTTCTGGTGAAGGTGAGTTGGCTTTAGCCACAGCTAATGCAAATAATGAGAAATTAATTGCAATAAAAACAGAACTTGAAATAGCAAAAGGAGTTTATCAAAACATTAGAAAAAATTCTAGTAACAATGAAACTTTACCACAAAATTTAGGATTTTCAGATGCATCGATAGCTGAGTCAATTAAGCAATTTAATGATTTAGTTTTACTAAAAAATAGATTAAGTGTAAATGCAGGAAGTAAAAATCCGCAAATTATACAGTATAATAAAGAAATTGAAATCCTTAAAATTAATTTAAAACAAAGTATTTCAAATTTAATAACATCTTTAGAAACACAATACAATCAGATCAATAAAGAAGCCAATAAAGTAAATTATAAAGTTTCGACAATACCTTTGTTAGAAAGAGGTTATATCGATATTGAAAGAGAACAAGAGATTATATCTGGCTTATATTCTTATTTATTAAAGAAAAAAGAAGAAACTGCCATTTCTCTTGCAGTAACTGTCCCAAACGCTAAAATTATTGATGTTGCATATAGTTCAGGAGTTCCTGTATCTCCTAAAAGAAAAATAATTTATTTAGGGGCAATATTATTAGGTTTAATTATTCCTTTTATCATAATTTATTTAAGAAATCTTTTAGATACAAAGGTACATAGTAAAAAAGATATCGAAAGTGCATTAACAGTTCCTTTTTTAGGTGACATACCTAGATCTGAATCTAAAGAAAAAGTTATTGTCGGTAGTGATGCTCGTTCTAGTGGTTCCGAAGCTTTCCGTTTGGTTAGAACTAATTTAGATTTTATGTTAGCGAGTAAAAAAGGTTCTAAGAAATTTATATTTATTACTTCTACAACAAGTGGAGAAGGGAAGTCATTTATTTCGATAAACCTTTCTGCTACACTTGCATTGTCTGGTAAAAAAGTTCTATTAATTGGAATGGATTTAAGAGCACCAAAGGTTACCGAATATTTAGGTTTAGAAAGTAAAAAAGGTGTAACAAATTATATTACAAGTAACGACTTGACACTAGACGAATTAAAGTTTCAAATTCCACAGGCGCCAACATTAGATATTATTTCTTCTGGAGCAATACCTCCAAATCCTGCTGAATTATTAAGTGGTGATAATGTGAAGAATTTATTTGAAGAAATTGATACAGAACAAGATTATGATTATGTTGTAGTAGATACTGCACCTGTTAATTTAGTTACAGATACTTTGCTAATCTCTAAGTATGCAGATATGTTCTTATATATTGTTAGAGCAAATTATTTAGATAAACGTTTATTAGCGGTACCTCAAGAACTTTATAAAAATAAGCGTTTACCTAATATGTCTATCGTTTTAAATGACACAGACCCTAAGAGAAGTTATGGTTATGGTTACGGATACGGTGGCTATGGTTATGGTTATTTAGCTGAAGAAGAGCAAGGGAAATCTTGGTTTGGAAAGATTTTTAACAGAAGTTAATATTATTATTATTATTATTATTATTAAAACTAAAAAAAAGGAGCAATTTTAATTGCTCCTTTTTTTTAGTTAAATACTTTACTATTGTTATCTAGTAAATGTTTTATTTTTTTTAGATTTTTTTGAGTTCCAATCTTTTTTAGCAACTGCAAATGATTTTTATGATGTGTGTCAGAGCCAACAAAGTCATAAAGGTTTTGCTTTAATAATGCGTTACTTATCTTTTGAACATTTTTACCATATTGCTCAGTTAGTGATAATAGATTTAATTGAAATAAACACCCCGCTTTTTTCAGCTTGTGGTAGTTTTGTAAATCATTATGAAAAAAATTATATCTTTCTGGATGTGCCAAAACTGGTTTGTATCCTTTTAACTGAATGTCGAAAAGTACATCATATAAATTCATTGGAGCATTAAAATAAGACATCTCAACAAGAATATAATTACCTTTCAAAGTCAAAATATCATTTGCTTTAAGCCTATCAATAAATTGCTCATCCATCATATACTCTGCAGCAGCATTAATTTTAATGTCACTGTAGCCTTTATTTTTTAAAGCTGTTCTTACTTCTTCTAATTTGCTTTTTATAGTTTCAGATGAATTCGGATATACATCTCCTAAAACATGAGGTGTTGTTATAAAGTTTTTTATTCCATAAGAATACATCTTCAAAATTAATTCTACAGAGTTATCAATATTTTTAGCGCCATCATCTATACCCGGAAGTAAATGAGAATGTATATCAACAAAATTATTTGTAAAGAAATCTGTTAACGGAATTTCTTTCTTTTTAAAGAAAAACATAAAGGTTTTATTTTTTGCAAAAATACTAATTTATAATTTCTTTGAAACGAAAACGATTGAAGTTTTAATAGCTATTGCCAATTGATTGAAGTTATTATATATTTGATTAAAACAATAATATTATGATTTTAATTGCAGACGGAGGTTCTACAAAAGCAGATTGGATTGCTTTAAATACGAATAAAAAAGAAGAATTTAGAGTTCGAACTTTGGGATTGAACCCTGTAGTTGTAGAAGAGGAAGAGTTGCATAATAGAATTATTAATATGTTTCAGCTTATTAATATTAAAGATGATGTAACAGAAATTCATTTTTATGGTGCAGGTTGTGGTACACCAAAACCTACTGCAGTATTAAAAAAAGTATTAGAAACTATTTTTGTAAATGCCAAAGTTTTTATTGCTGAAGATATGTTGGCAGCTGTTTATGCTGCTACGGGCAAAGAACCAGCAATAGTATGTATTTTAGGAACAGGTTCTAATAGTTGTTATTTTGATGGTAAACACATGGAAATGGTTGTGCCTTCTCTTGGATATATTTTGATGGATGAAGCAAGTGGTAATTATTTTGGTAAAAAACTAATTATAGATTATTACTACAAAAATATGCCCAAAAAAATAGCTTCAAAATTTGAAAATGAGTTTAATTTAGAAGCAGATTTTATAAAAAATAATATTTATAAAGAAGCGAATCCTAATATGTACTTGGCAACATTTGCTAAATTTATGTTCGATTTTAAAGATGAAAAATATATTAAGAGGTTGATTAAAAAAGGGTTTCAAGAATTTTTTAAATATCGAATACTGCCTTACAACAAAGACGAATCAACAAAAATTTATTTTATAGGTTCTATTGCACATTATTTTAGTGATATTTTAGAAAAAGTTGCAAGTAAATACAATCTTAAAATTACTGGTGTAATACAAAGACCAATAGATAACCTGTTAGAATATCATAAAGAAAATATTAATCTATAAAATTTAATATTCTTTCTAAACCCATTCCTCTAGATCCTTTAATTAATATTTTTTGATTTTCTAGAGGATTCTTTTTTATAAAATCTTCTAATTCTGAAAATGAAATTAATTTTTTATTTTTTGTTGTAGTTTTATGAAAATTTTCGCCTACATAAAATGTGTTTTCGAAGTTAAAACTATCAGCTAAATCGACTATGTATTGATGTTCTATTTCAGCAGAACTTCCTAACTCAAACATATCACCTAAGATAACAGTTTTAAATTTAGACTCTAATCTAGCAAAGTTTTCTAAAGCAACTTTCATGCTCGAAGGATTTGCATTGTAGGCATCTAAAATGATATAATTACTTTCTTTATTGATTATTTGAGAGCGGTTGTTTGTTGGTGTGTATTTCTCGATTGCTGATTGTATATCTACATCTAAAACTTTAAAATAATTACCAATGGTAATTGCAACTGCAATATTATTATAATTATAAGATCCTATTAGATTGGTGGTAATTATGTTGCTGTTAAAAGATAATTTAACAAAAGGAGAGGCGTCAATTAATTTTATAGAACTATTAAAATGAATTGTATTACAATTATTAGTTTTTTGCACTTGAAGTTCGTCATCAGAATTAATAAAAGCAGTTTTATTATTCTTTATTAAATAATTATACAATTCACTCTTGCCTTTAATTACACCTTCTACACCACCAAAACCTTCTAAATGTGCTTTTCCAAAATTTGTGATATATCCATAGTCTGGATTCGCTATCGAACATAAGAATTCAATTTCTTTTTGATGGTTTGCACCCATTTCTACAATTCCCATTTCCTCATCCGGAGTAAAAGAAAGAAGTGTTAAGGGAACTCCTATGTGATTGTTTAGGTTCCCTTTTGTTGCTTTTGTATTGTATTTTTTAGATAAAACAACATTTATCAATTCTTTGGTAGTTGTTTTACCATTACTACCTGTAAGAGCTATAATTGTAGCTTTTAATTGCTTTCTGTGGTAGCGAGCTAAATCTTGTAAAGTTTCTAAAACGTTCTTTACAAGAATTGTAGTTTTATTATTATGATATTCTTCTTCATCTATAATAGCGAAACTAGCACCTTTTTTTATAGCCTCTGATGCAAATTTATTTCCATTGAAATTATCTCCTTTTAAAGCAAAAAAAAGTGTGTTTTCTCTAATTTTTCTTGTATCTGTATCTACTAAGTAGTTTTTAGAGTAAAGCTTATAGATTTCTGTTATATTCATAAAATAAAGATATAAAAAAACCTCATTGTGAAGTCACAATGAGGTTTGTTTTTTTAAAATATACGTGTATTATCTACTAGGATTTCTGGCAGTACGTTTTTTATATGTCATTGGACCAAATTTGTCTGTAACACATCTAAAACCAATAAAGTTTGTTGCCATATATTCTGGTAAATACCTTCTTTGAGCTGGATCTAACCAATACTCTCTATCCGCCCAAGAACCACCTTTATAAACTCTTGTTTGATCGCTAATTAGCGTTCTTCTTTTCTTGTCATCATTTATTAATACATCTCTACCAGATAAAGAGTCTCTAAATCTTGCAGGTTTTTTTGGTGAATTATACATACTTGGTCTAGAAGCAAAACGATCTTCATCATCTTCATAAAATCTACTAGAGTTTAAATCACCATCATTAATATTTGCATTTTCTGCTCTAGAAAAATTAGTTCTAAAAGATGCATCATCTTTTGTAATTGGTACATATTTAATTGTTCCAGGTAGTTGCTTTGGTATAACGCTACCATTTGGTAAAGTATCATATTCTACAGCTACATCATTACCAACAATAACAACTTTTCCTTCTTGATTTATCATTTTTTTAGTAAATAAATTACCTCTAAAATAATTAAAATCATTTGCTTCGTTATCGATAATTGGTCTATAAACATCAGCAACCCATTCTGCTACATTACCAGACATATCATATAATCCGAAGGCATTAGGAGGGTAAGATTTAATTCTAATAGGAATATCAGAACCATCAGAACTCCAACCAGGTAAACCACTATACTGTCCTTTACCTTGTTTAAAGTTAGCTAACTGGTCTCCTCTAAATCTTTTCTTTTGAGCTCTTGTGTATTTACCATTCCAAGCATATTTTTTTCTTCCTCTAACAGTATTATATTCTCTGTTTTCTACAATCGCTTTTGCTGCAAATTCCCATTCTGCTTCTGTAGGTAATCTAAATTTTTGTTGAAGAACGCCGTCTGCTTGTGTTATTTTTCTACCTTGAAAATCATCTTGTCCTGGTCTAGGTTCTCCTCTACGTCTTACAACTCTGGTTCTTACACCTCTTTTATAGATTGTTGTATCTCCATCAAAAAGCCTATCAGAATCATTTAAAAATCTTTCTGTATCAAAAAAGTTTCTTGTAGAGTCAGATTCAAAAATATTTTTAATATGGCCTTTATCAATTAACTTTTTTAAGTTTACTGCGTTTGTTCTCCATTTACAGTATTCATTAGCTTGTAACCAAGTAACACCAACAACTGGGTAATCTGCATATGCTGGGTGTCTAAAATAGTTTTCTGTTAAAATATCGGTATTACCTAAACTTTTTCTCCATACTAAGGTGTCTGGTAAAGTAGAATTGTAAATGTGCTTGTATTTCTCTTCAGAAGGAGAGAAAACATCTTTCATATATTGCACATATAAAAAGTATTCAGAATTTGTTACTTCTGCCTCGTCCATAAAAAAAGATCGAACATGAATTTTCTTCGGAGTTGTATTCCAATCGAACATTACGTCGTCTTGAACTTGCCCCATTGTAAAAGAACCACCTTCAATATCTACCATTCCTAACGGAGTTTCTTGGCCTTCGAAAGAGCTGTTTCTTATATAATTTCCGTTTTTAGGATCGTTAAAAGATAAACCAGTTAATCTAGATTTACCAGTTGTAGATCTATTACAATTTGCTAAAAGCAATGTTGTGAAAACAACTAAAGATATTTTAAAAATTTTTTCCATTTCCTAATCGAAAATTATTTAGGGTTTTTATTAAGGATGCAATTTACAATAAATAAAATTTAGTGCAAGAAAAATATAAATTTTAACGCATCAATTTTTTATACACATTCTATTAAACGTAAGCTTTATATATTTAGTATAACTTATATTTGTGGTTGTTAAAATATAAACACTTATTTTACGTTATTTGATTACTATTTTATGAAAAAAAATCTTCTACTAATACTAACAGTATGTTGTGCGTTGCAATTAAACGCACAAGTAAATTCATCTGTTTTGGCTTCTGGAGACTGGTTTAAATTTTCTGTAGACACAACAGGTATTTTTAAGATCGATAGAAATTTATTACAAAGAATTGGAGTTTCTACAAATAATATAAACCCTCAAAATATAAGGATTTATGGTAACGGTGGTGCTTTATTGCCCTTTGTAAATAATGATTTTAGGTATCAAGATTTACAGGAAAATGCTATTTACGTAGAAGGTGAATCTGACGGTAGTTTCGATGCCAACGATTTTATTTTATTCTATGCGAAAGGCCCTCACGATTGGGTTTTAGATACTGCAAACAAAAGTGCTAAACATAGACAAAATATATATTCTGATAAGGCTTATTATTTTATAACAGTAGGAAATACTGCCGGAAAAAGAATTCAAAATAAAGCTTTAAACACAAATAATGTAGCTACACAAATTTCTAGTTTTGATGATTTTATTTTTTATGAAAAAGAAGAGATAAACTTATTAGGTGCAGGTACACAATGGTTTTTTGATGACAATTTTAATATCGAAAATACACAGAGTTTTACAATACCTTTTGATAAAGTATTGGTAAATGAAGATATATTTATTAGAACAAGAGCTGTAAGTAATTCCATTTCATCATCAACATTATCGGTAAAAGCAAATAATACAGATTTATATACGCTTAGTTTTAGTGGTTTAAATCCGAGTTCGTTAACAAAAGCTGTAACATCAGAAAGAACTGCAGCATTTAGCAACCCAACAAACGCAATTACTTTAGAATTAAATTACAACAATAACGGAAATCCGTCTGCAAATGCTTTTTTAGATTTTATTGAGATTTATGGTAAAAAAAATCTTTTAGCAAACGGTAAACAGTTTGGTTTTAGAAGTTTTAATCAATTTGATGCGAGTGGCACAGTTGAGTTTCAAGTAAAAAATGCAGCGGAAATTTATCAAGTTTGGGATGTATCGAATGCTATTAATCCTGAATTAATAACTAACGAAAGTTCTACTTCAGATTTTACATTTAAAGCCAACGGAGGAGTTTTAAATGAATATGTTGTATTAAATTCTTCGGATTTTTATATACCAGGAACTATTGAAAATTCGAGAGTAGAAAATCAAAATTTACATGCTTTAAAAGACATAAATTATCTTGTAATTACTAGCAAAGATTTGGTTTCACAAGCACAAAGATTGGCAGATTATCATCAAACAAATTCCGGATTATCTACAAAGGTTGTTATTTTAGATGAAATTTATAATGAGTTTGCATCAGGCTCTAAAGATATTACAGGTATTCGAGATTTTATAAGACATTTATATACAACCAATTCATCCGAAGATAAAAAGTTAAAATTTGTATGTTTCTTTGGCGATTCTTCTTACGATTACAAAGGTAGAATTGCAAATAACAATAATGTGGTTCCTGTTAAATTACCTTCTCAAACGGATGATATTTATCACTTTAATTTAGCTTTTTCTTATGTGACAGATGATTTTTTTGTGATGTTAGATACAAATGAGGGTAGCATGAGTTCTTCTCATACCATAGATGTTGTTTCTAGCAGAATACCAGTTACAGGAATATCGCAAGCAGAAGATGTTGTAACTAAAATTTTAAGTTATTATGATGAAAGCTCTAAAGGAGATTGGCGAAATACAGTAACCCTTTTAGCAGATGATATTGATGATGATTTTGATATACCAATTCAGAAAGGTGTAGAGTCGATTGCTGATGAAATTAAAAATAGAAAACCAATTTTTAATGTTAGTAAAATTTATGCTGATGCTTTTGTACAACAAAATTCTTCTGGTGGAGAACGTTATCCGGAAGTAAAAACAGCAATTACGAATGCAATAGAAAAAGGTACTTTAGTTTTTGATTATTTTGGGCACGGTGGTGAAGATGGTTTTGCAGCAGAAAGGATATTAGAAAAACCTCAAATTCAAGAGTTTAATAATATTAATACGTTGCCTCTTTTAATTACAGTTACTTGCGATTTTTCTAGATTCGATAATCCGAGTAGAATTACTGCAGGTGAGTTAACATTATGGAATAAAAATGGTGGCGCATCTAGCATGATTACTACAACAAGAGAGGTTTTTATAAATGTTGGGCAACAGTTTAATGAAAGTTTAATTAGAATTTTACTAGAATTTAATGATGAAAAATTTACAATTGCAGAATCTTTAACACAAGCAAAAAATAATTTTTCGAGTATACAGAAGTTTTTTATCTATTCTTTCGGAGACCCGGCAATGAAACTTGCAGTGCCAGAACCAAATATAAAAATCACAAAATTAAACGGTAAAGATATTTCGCAACCATTAGATACTTTAAAAGCTTTGTCTAAAGTAAGTTTCGAGGGTGTAATTGTTAATAATTCAGATGCTGTTTTAAATAATTTTAACGGTGTTTTATCTACAACAGTTTTCGATAAAATTATTGATAAAACAACTTTAGGAAACAATAGTTTTGGAGAAACTCTAGATTTTGACACACAAGACAGTAAGTTGTTTAGAGGTAAATCTAGTATAGAAAACGGAGCGTTTAAGTTTGATTTTATTGTGCCAAAAGATATTAAAATTGCACTCGGAAACGGTAAAGTAAGTTTTTATGCAGAAAATGGTACATCAGAAAAAGCAGGTTATAATATAGATTTGGTAATTGGTGGTATTAATGAAAATGCACCAGAAGATACCGTTGGCCCAGAAATTAAATTGTTTATGAATGATGAGTCTTTTATAGACGGTGGCAATACAAATGCTTCTCCTAATTTAATTGCGTTATTATCGGATGTTAGTGGTATTAATACTTCTATTACTGCCGTAGATCATGATATTATTGGGATTTTAGATGGCGACACCACAAATCCTATTGTATTAAATGACTTTTATCAAACAGAATTAAACGACTTTACAAAAGGGAAAGTTACATATAGATTAAGAGATTTAGAAGTTGGCCCACACACATTAAAAATAAAAGTTTGGGATACATACAATAACTCATCAGAATTAACGTTAAACTTCGTAGTTGTTAGTGATGCAATTTTAAATTTAGAAAACGTATTAAACTATCCCAATCCTTTTGTAAATTATACAGAGTTTTGGTTTAACCATAATAAACCAAACGAAAATTTAGAAGTACAAGTGCAAATTTTTACAATTTCTGGTAAATTGGTAAAAACTATTAATAGAAATATTATTACGGTTGGTAATTTGTCTAGAAGTATAACTTGGAATGGTTTAGATGATTTTGGTAATAAAATTGGTAAAGGGGTTTATGTTTATAAACTAAGAGTTAAATCTACAACAAGTAATTTAGTGTCAGAGAAGTATGAAAAATTAGTAATACTTCAATAAAATATAGATATTTGTAATTAGAATAAAATTCAACAGAGAATATAAAATGAAGAAATTAGGATTATGTTTATTATTAAGTGCTTTTGCAACATTTAAAATTGCGGCACAGACAGATACTCAACAAACAGGAGGTATTACAACAGCTACACCTTTTTTTATTAATTGTACCAGATGCTAGGGCAGGTGGTATGGGAGATATTGGTGTTGCTACAAGTGCAGATGCTTTTTCTTTGTTTCACAATCCTGCTAAAATAGCGTTTAGCAATAGACAAATTTATACGGGTATTACCTATTCGCCTTGGTTACGTAATTTAACAGATGATATTTTTATAGGAAGTGGTTCTTATATTAATAGATTTAGTGAAAATGCAGCTTGGGGTGCAGATTTTAAATATTTCTCTTTGGGTCAAATAGATTTAACCGATAGCAACGGTGCAGAAAATGGATCTATAAATCCAAACGAATTTGTTGCAACTGGTTCTTACTCATTAAAGTTAAGTGAAACTTTTGCAATGGGAGTTTCTTTAAAATACATAAGATCTAATTTAGCATTTAACGGAACTTCTGGTAATTCTTTACAGCCAATTAATTCTTTTGCAGTAGATGTTTCTGGTTATTACCAATCTTTAGAAGAAAATTATGGTAATTTTAATGGTAAATATAGAATCGGTTTTAATATCGCAAACATAGGTCCTAAGGTTTCTTATACACCAGGTGAAGAAGATTTTATACCAACAAACCTTAAATTAGGTGGTGGTTTCGATTTTATTTTAGATGATTATAATACAATTACAACAACTGTAGAGTTTACTAAATTACTGGTGCCAACAGTAAATGATCCTAATGATGAAAAAGGTTGGATTGACGGAATTTTTAGTTCTTTTGGTGATGCTCCTGGTGGTTTTAGCGAAGAATTAAAAGAGGTTACTTATGCTGTTGGTGCAGAATATTTATACAATAATGCCTTCGCATTAAGAACAGGATATTTTCATGAAAGTGAAGATAAAGGAAATAGACAATATTTTACATTAGGTGGTGGCTTTAAAACGAATGCTTTAAACATAGATTTGTCATATTTAATTAATTCTTCAGATGTAAATAATCCATTAGAAAATTCATTACGTTTTTCATTATCTTTTGATTTAGGTGAAATTTACGATGAGTATTAAAAAATCATAATTTTTTAGTAATTTTAGCACAATATTTAAAGCAGTCATTTTTGGGCTGCTTTTTTTGACTTTATAATATGAAAGAAATTAAAATATCTTCTTCGGCTATTGTTTATAACGATATAGAAGAGTTATCTAAAGATGATAAATTTTTAATGAATAAGGCAATTGATGCTCGCAAGAAAGCATACGCACCTTATTCTAAGTTTAATGTTGGCGCTGCTTTATTATTAGAAAACGGAGAAATTGTTTTAGGAAATAATCAAGAAAATGCAGCATACCCTTCTGGTATGTGTGCAGAAAGAGTCGCAATTTGGGCTGCAGGAGCAACGTATCCTGGAGTTAAAATCATAAAACTTGCAATTTCGGCAAGTTCTACAATTACAAAAGTAGATAAACCTGTAGGGCCTTGTGGTGCTTGTAGACAATCTTTATCGGAATATGAAATAAAGCAAAAACAAGCTTTTCCTCTTTTATTTATGGGAGAAGTTGGAGAAATTGTAAAAACGGAATCACTTTTATCTTTATTGCCGTTTTCTTTTGATAGTTCTTATTTATAATCATTTCTAATGATTAAAAAAGATATTTCTTCTAGAAAAGACATAAAATTTATTATTACTAATTTTTATGATTTACTTCTAAAGGATGATCAAATGCTTCCTTTTTTTGAAGATATCTTAATTAATAATCATTTAAATGAGCATTTAGAAATAATTACAGATTTCTGGAACGATATTTTGTTTCAAACTACAACTTATAAAAACAATACAATGCAAAAACATATAGATAAAAATGCATTTATTAAGTTTAAAAAGAAACATTTTGTCATTTGGACATCGTATTTATTTACAACTATTGATGCAAATTTTTCTGGTGAAATAGCACAGCAAATGAAAAATAGAGCTACCTCTATTGCTACGGTTATGCAACTAAAAATGAATTTATACAAGCCTTAAACAACTGTTATAAATTTTTACTTTAGAAATAAATTAACAGTTTGAACCTTCCATTACTATGCATGCATAGTAAATTTAAACAAAATAGCTTTCTTACTTTTGAGAGATAAACCTCTTAAGACATGATTTCATCTAAAATTACTGGTACCGGAAGCTTTATTCCTTCTTTAAAAGTAGAAAACAATACATTTTTAAACTCAGATTTTTTAAATAATGACGGTTCAAGTTTTTCTGCAGATAACAATGTAATTATAGAAAAGTTTAAAGATATAACCGGTATAATAGAAAGACGTTATGCAAAACCAGAAACAAATACTTCTGACATGGCTTTTTTTGCTGCAGAAAAAGCAATTACAGATGCTAATATTAATTCAGAAGAATTAGACTATATAATTTTAGCACATAACTTTGGTGATTTAAAAGAAGGTCAAATTCAAGGAGATGCGCTACCAAGTTTAGCGAGTAAGGTAAAACATAAATTAGATATTAAAAACCCTAATTGTGTTGCGTATGATATTCTTTTCGGTTGCCCAGGTTGGGTAGAAGGCGTAATACAGGCACAAGCATTTATAAAAGCCGGAATTGCAAAAAAGTGTTTGGTAATTGGTGCAGAAACTTTGTCTAGAATTGTAGATAAACATGATAGAGATTCAATGATCTACAGCGATGGTGCAGGTGCTTGTATTGTAGAACAAACTTTAGAAGGTGATTCTGGTATTATTAGTCATGCAACACAAACTTTCGCAAATGACGAAGCATATTTTTTACATTTTGGTAAATCTTATAATTTAAATGAAACCGACAATACACAATACATAAAAATGTATGGAAGAAAAATTTATGAGTTTGCAATAACAAATGTGCCTGCAGCCATGAAAACTGCTTTAGATAAAAGTGGTTACGGAATTAATGATGTTAAAAAGATTTTTATTCATCAAGCTAACGAAAAAATGGACGAGGCAATTGTAAAACGTTTTTATAGATTGTTTAAAGAAAAAGTGCCAGAAGCAATTATGCCAATGAGTATACATAAGTTAGGTAATAGTTCTGTAGCTACAGTACCAACATTATTAGATTTAGTTTTAAAAGGAAATATAGTAAATCAGGCTGTTACAAAAGGAGATGTTGTTATTTTAGCTTCTGTTGGGGCTGGTATGAATATCAATGCAATTGTGTATAAAATTTAAACTTTTAAATCGAATTCTACTTAAAATGAACGAATTCTAATTTCTCGTAAAAAATATCGATTTCAGTATTTGAAATTTAAACTGAAATAGTATTTTTGCGCATGCAACAACACAACGTACTTATTTTAGATTTCGGATCGCAATACACACAACTTATTGCAAGAAGAGTTAGGGAATTAAACATTTATTGTGAAATTCATCCTTACAATCATCCACCAAAAAATCAATCAGAATTTAAAGCAATTATCTTATCGGGTAGTCCAAATTCTGTTAGAGGAGAAAATGTTTTACATCCAGATTTAACAGATCTTAGAGGAAAAAAACCAATGTTAGCCGTATGTTATGGCGCTCAATATTTGGCTCATTTTTCTGGCGGAAAAGTAGCACCTTCAAACACAAGAGAATATGGTAGAGCAAATTTATCTTACATAAAAGGTAATGAAACTTTCTTTGAAAATATTTCTGAAGGTAGCCAAGTTTGGATGAGTCACTCAGACACAATTAAAGAATTACCTACAAATGGCGAGTTATTAGCTAGCACAAAAGATGTAGAGAATGCCGCTTATAAAATAAAAGGTGAAGATACTTATGCGATTCAATTTCACCCAGAAGTATATCACTCTACAGATGGTAAACAATTATTAGAAAATTTTCTTGTAAAAATTGCTGGTGTAGCTCAAACTTGGACACCAGATTCTTTTGTTGAAAGCACAGTAAACGCTATCAAAGAAAAAGTTGGTAAAGATAAAGTTGTTTTAGGACTTTCTGGTGGTGTAGATTCTACAGTAGCAGCAGTTCTTTTAAACAAAGCTATCGGAGAAAATCTATACTGTATTTTTGTAAACAACGGTCTTTTACGTAAAAATGAATTCGAAAGTGTATTGGCGCAATATGAAGGAATGGGATTAAACGTAAAAGGTGTAGATGCATCGGCACGTTTTTTGAAAGCTCTTGAAGGTATTTCTGATCCAGAGAAAAAAAGAAAAGCCATTGGAAACGCATTTATAGAAGTTTTTGATGACGAGGCCAATCAAATAAAAGACGTAACTTGGTTAGCACAAGGCACAATTTATCCTGATGTTATTGAATCGGTTTCTGTAAACGGAGGACCATCAGCAACTATTAAAAGTCATCATAATGTTGGTGGATTGCCAGATTATATGAAATTAAAAATTGTAGAGCCTTTGCGTATGATTTTTAAAGATGAAGTAAGAAGAGTTGGAGCTTCTATGGGAATTGATTCAGAATTATTAGGTCGTCATCCTTTTCCAGGACCAGGTTTAGGAATTAGAATATTAGGAGACATTACAGCAGAAAAAGTAAGAATTTTACAAGAAGTTGATGCTGTTTTTATAAACGGATTAAAGGAAGACGGTTTGTACGATAAAGTTTGGCAAGCAGGTGCAATGTTGTTGCCTGTAAACTCTGTTGGTGTAATGGGCGATGAAAGAACATACGAAAAAGTTGTTGCTTTAAGAGCTGTAGAAAGTACGGACGGAATGACGGCAGATTGGGTAAATTTACCTTATGAATTTTTACAAAAAACTTCAAATAAAATAATAAATCAAGTAAAAGGCGTTAATAGAGTAGTGTATGACATTAGTTCTAAACCACCTGCAACTATAGAATGGGAATAAAATATATGAAACATCTTAAATTTTTTGTTTTTCTGTGTATTCTAACGTTTACCGTATCATGCGGTCAGCAAAAAAAATACATTCAATATAAAGTAAAAGAAGGAGAATCTATTGGTGAGATTGCTAAGAAATTAGATATGAAAACCAAAGATTTATTGCGTCTTAATCCTGATGTAGATAAAAATCCGGATGCAAATACTGTAATCATTATTCCTAATAAGAATATGAATTCGGTAAGTAATTCTATTTCAAAAGAAAAGAACGAAAATGCAACAGAAGACAATTCTAAAGTAAAGGAAACAGAAAACTTAGACGTTGATTTAATATCAGAAAAAGAAAAACAAAGAAGTTTGTTAATTTCTGAGTTAGAAAAAGAATTCAAAATTCACGAAGTTAAAAAAGGAGATACTTTTTTTAGCTTAACGAGGTTTTACAGTGTTTCTAGAGAAGAGTTAATCAAATTAAACCCAGAATTAAAAGACGGTTTAAATCTTGGGCAACTTATAAAAATTATGCCTGTAGAAGATGTTTTTGAAGAAGAACTGGTTTATGTAGATGAAATTAAAGATGGTGTTTCTATAAATGCTGCAATTCTATTACCTTTTAGAGCGCAAGAGTTAGAAGCAAAAACTAGCGATGAAATCTTTGGAAACAGTAGGTTGGCAAATATTGTTACAGATTTATATTTAGGTGCAGAAATAGCAATAGATTCGTTAAGAAAACAAGGTGTAGAATTAAACGTAGAAGTTTTTGATACTGGTAGAAATAGTACAAAAATTAAAACAATTGTTGCAGAAAATAATCTTAAGAAGAAAGATGTAATTATTGGTCCTTTATATTCTGAAGAGGTAGAATATGTAGCAGATAATGTAAATGCACCTATTGTTTTTCCGGTATATTCTAAAAAGCAATCCAAATTTTCTTCTAGTAGAATTATCAAAACTTCTCCAAATAAAAAATTATTTAGAGATAAGTTGTTAAGTTATATCGAAGAAAGCTTTCATGACGGAAACATAATTATTGTTGGAGATGGAAAATCAACTTCTAACTTTGATTCTAATAAAATTAGAGAAGTTTTAAAATCACACGATTCTATAAACAGTGTTAGCTTAATCACACCAAAAGATGGTTATATAAAAAAGCAAAAATTTACAGATGTTTTAAAACCAAACATGAAAAATATTGTTGTATTAACAACAAGCGATAAAATTATTATTGCAAGTGTTATCAATAGTTTAATTAGTTTGCCAGAAGAAACAACTGCATCATTATTTACTTTTGATAAGGTTAGCGCATTTGATAAAATAGACAATTCTAAATTAGCTAAATTAGGTTTTACGTATGTTAGCGATGAGTATGTTAGAGAAGATTCTTACAGCGCTATGGCTTTTAATAAAAATTATTTAGCTAAAAACGGAGTTTTACCTTCTGCATATGCTACAAAAGGTTTTGATGTTACTTATGATATTCTTGTGCGTTTGGCCTCAGGAAAAAGTTTAAAATCTACTTTTGATGATGGTTATTCTTACAGAGTAGAAAGTAAGTTTGATTATACAGATAAGCTTTTTAAAATAGTAGAAAATAAAGGTTTGTTTATTGTAAAGTATAATGAAGATTTAACTCTAACAAGAATAAAATAATCTTAGAGTTTTAGTTATAAAAAAAATCCGATGAAAATTATTTCATCGGATTTTTTTATGCAATATAAAGCAAATTAAACGTTAGATTTTTTTCATCTGTTGTTTCATCATTTGCATTTGTTCTTTTAACATACCATGTTTATCTAATTTTTTAGCTTCTGCCATTAAATTAGTAGCTTCTCTTTTACGTCTTTTAGTCATTGCAATTCCTGCTAATTGTAACTTAGCCATCGCCAAATCATGATCCATAGACAAGCCAAGTTTTACAGCTTTACGTAAATATTTTTCTGATTGTGTAATATTCTTTTGGCTTAACATAATACCATGTAAATAATTATAATAACCTTGTTGTTTTACAATTAAAGCAGCCTCTGGATTTTTGATATAATCTAACCATTTTTTTGTTCCTTCGAAATTCTGCTTACGTAATTGTAAAAAAGCAAGTAAAATAAACTCGTTTTTAAAATAAAACAAAACAAAAATTCCTGCTAATAGTAAGATTGAAATTCCGTTCATGATATTTCCTTGTGCAAAATGGTAAACAGCCCAAACAGAAATTAAACCGGCTAAAATTAATTTAATATTTTTATGAAACATATAAGTATTTCTTTTGTGATTTCTAGTAAACTAGAATATTTATGATTGATTTTTTCGTGAGCAAAAATACATTTTCTTCTTAAAATATAAAGTTACTTCCTTTTAAAATTATTTTTTATAATATTTTTTGTGTTTCAAAAATGCGAAAACACCTATTATTAATACAAAACCAACAGAATAATAAACAGATGTTGGTGTAATTACTCTGTCTCCGCTAGCATAAGAATGTAAACCAGCCAAGTAAAAATTAACTCCAAAATAAGTCATCATTATAGAAGCGTATGCAATAATAGACCACAAGTTAAACGTGTACTTGCTTCGTAAACCAGGTATCAATCGCATGTGTAATACAAATGCATAAATCATTATAGAAATTAAAGCCCAAGTTTCTTTAGGATCCCAACCCCAATAACGCCCCCAACTTTCGTTAGCCCACATTCCACCTAAAAAGTTACCAATAGTTAACATTACCAAACCAACAGTTATAGACATCTCGTTAATTATGGTAATTTCTTTAATGTTTAAATCCATTCTCTTTTTATTCTTATCATTCGTAAAAATCATTAATAAGAGTGCAAAGATTCCTAAAATCATACCTAAAGATAACGGGCCGTAACTAGCTACAATAATAGAAGTGTGTACCAATAACCACCAAGAATTTAAAACTGGTTGTAAATTAGCAATTTCTGGATCTAACCAATTTTGATGAGCAAAACCTAAGGTAATCGCTACTAAAAATGTAGTTGCAGTAATTGTAAGTGCAGATTTTCGTCCAAAGAAAAGCCCAAATAGCATTGTTGCCCAGGCAACAAAAATAATAGATTCGTATGCATTACTCCAAGGTGCATAACCACTTATGTACCATCTAGCAATTAAACTTAACGTATGAAATAGAAATAAACCAACAGCACCAAAAGATAATATTTTAACTGTATTGTTTATCCATTTTTTAGAAATAAAGATTTGCCATAAAACAAAAATTAATAATAAAAAACTTAAGTAACCATAGTACTTTGATAGTAATTGAAATGGTTGAATTTTATTATATGAGATTTCTAATTCTATTTTTTTATCAGTAGGTATTACTTCTGATCCAAATTTTTGTTGAAATTTTTTAATTCCGTCTAAAATTTTATCAGCATCTGAATAATCACCGGTTTTCTTACCTTTTTGTAAAAAGTTAATATAAACAGGTAAAGATTGTCTTACAAAAACAGAATCTGTTCCCTTAAAATTAGCTTCAGAAGTTTCTGGTTGTGAAACCCATTTGTTGTTTTCATCACCAGGTATTGGATAAATTTTAAGAATTCCACCGCCAATAGCAGAATATAGTAAACCAATTCTTCTGTCAATTTTAATTAAATCTTTTTCAAATTTATTTTTAATTTTCTTTTTTTGTGCTTCTGCAACTTTCTTTTCTATTTTATAAATACCAACAGGGGTTATAAAATCTGTTAATGCAGCATATTCTGTAGTTTCTGCAACACCTATAAGTTCTCTAATTTGAGTATTTCCTTTTTCTAAATAAATTACAGGAACTTCAAACCAAAATCTAGGATTTTCTATAATAGATAATAAAACCTGACTAGGTTCCATACCTTTAAATTTCTCAGATTTGCTCACTTTTCTTACCAATTCAGAAGCAAAAGTATGCGCTGGTTTCATTCTACCATTATCCTGAATAACCAATTTATTAAAGCTTTCTGCATGCGCTACATCTACCATGTTAGCTTTTAAAATAGAATCTATTTGCTGATTGGTAATTTTATTTGGTTGATGCTGATTTTGATGTTGTGCAAAAGTAAAACTAGATAAGAATATTGCAAATACAACAGACATTGTTAGCTTCTTCTTTTTAATTTTTGTTAATCTTTTTTTAAGATCATCAAAACGAGTATTTTTTGCAAAAAGAATACATATCATACCAATATATAAGAGCGAGTAACCTAAATAAGTTACAAAAGTTCCCAAGAAATCATGATTTACAGATAAATGTGTTTCTTCTTTTTCTCCTGATAAATCGTAACTAGCTTGAAAAAATTTATAACCTCTATGGTCTAATATATGATTCATAAAAATTCTATAATCGAAAGTTTCTTTAGGGTCTATCACAGTAACTTCACTAGCGTATGCAGCAGCACTTTCTGAACCCGGATATTTATCTAATTGAAAATCGTTTAGCTTAATACTAAATGGTGTTGTAAGAATTTTTGCACCATACAAAACTCTAAAATTTAAGCCACCAACAGAAACTTCTTTAGAACCATCAGAATTAAATTTACCGCCTTTTAGTTCTACTCTTTTGGTCTCATTATTAGCCGTTACATCTAAAGTAATAACATCTAAAACACTATCACTTTTTGGTCCGCTAACTGTTTTCATTATCCCTTTTTCTGCAGGTTTTGGTATTACAAATTGTAATTTACCAATGTTGTGTAAAGTTAGGTATTGAAAATTTTGAAGAGAATCTTTAACTACTTTTCCTTTCTTTTGATCTGCCATTCTAAACCAATCTCCATCGTCTTTAGAAATCATTTTTAATGCACCATCTTTATTTGTAAAGTTAATAGACGCGTTATTGTTATCGGCTTCAAAACCTACTAAAACACCGTGAATGTTTTGTAATGTTCCTTTTTTTATCCAATGTTCATGACGTGTACCTTCAGAAGATTCTACAAAGAATAAATGTTCTACACCATTTTCATCTTCAATTAATTTTTTTTCTGCCCACGGAATGTAGTCTACCAATTCAAATTTAAAATCGATGTCATTTTTATCAGTTTTAAAATTATCTGCATAAGACCAAGAATTAGAACCCCAAGCAGAAAGCATAATAGGTGCATTTATTTCTGGTTTTTGCGAATTACCATCGTCTACAATTGCATTTAAATATGTTGTTTCCGATAAAAATTTATCTGTTGTTTCGCCTTCTTTAATTAGCATTATACCTTCGTAACCGTGGTAACGTGTAATACCAGCACCTACTAATATTAATAAAAAAGCTGCATGAAACATTAAAACGGGCCATTTTTCTTTTTTGTAAAGTTTATATCTAAAAATATTACCAAAGAAATTAATTACAAAGAAAAACATGATAGCTTCAAACCACCAAGCATTGTAAATTAAAGCTTTAGAAGTTTGTGTGCCGTAATCATTTTCTATAAAAGTGGCTATTGCCATTGCAGTTGCAAATAAGAAAAATAATATCGCCATTAAGCGAGTAGAATATAGGAAATTTAATAATTTTTTCATCCTTTTGAAATGCTTTTTAAAAGAGTTACAAATTTAAGCATAAAAGCACAAAAGAACTTCTAGATAGCGGTATATTTATGTATTAAAGTTTTAAAAAAATCA
This sequence comes from Polaribacter marinaquae, assembly GCF_038019025.1. Lineage (NCBI taxonomy): Bacteria > Pseudomonadati > Bacteroidota > Flavobacteriia > Flavobacteriales > Flavobacteriaceae > Polaribacter > Polaribacter marinaquae. The sequence continues at coordinate 1,304,436 of NZ_CP150496.1, read as the reverse complement.
CAATATTTATGTCTTCATATCATATCATACCAAATTCTATAAAAGCAGAAGTAGAAACCGCTTTAAAATATTATCCGCAGTTAAAAAATATTCATATTGAATTTAAGTTTAAAAAGAATATTAAAAAATCTACTATGCAAGCGAGACCAACTTTTGATAGTTTTTTTAAATCTAAAAAAGATCGTAAATTTTTAATTTTAATTAGCGAGAAATTTAAAATTTCTGATAAAGAATTTTCTACCAGAGATATACCTACGGATGTATTTATTGGTTGGATTGGTCATGAATTAGGTCATATTATGGATTACCAAGATAGAAGCAAGTTAAACCTAATTTGGTTTGGAGTTAAATACCTTTTTTCTGATAATCATATTGTTGAAGCAGAAAGAGCTGCTGATAGTTTTGCTGTAAAACACAAAATGGAATCGTATATTTTAAAAACAAAGGATTTTATTTTAAATAATGCTGATATTTCTGAAGTTTATAAAAAAAGAATTAAGAGATATTATTTATCTCCGGAAGAAATAATGGTGTTAGTTGAAGAAAGAAATAACTTAACTACAGTTTAGTTAAGGTTGTTTTTCGCTTAAATATTTCCAGTATCTTTTTGGAACATGCTGAATATGAAGTTTCATGTTTTTTCTCTCTGTTATATTTGTACTTTTAAAATAGTTTTGCCAGAGCGTTTGAAACTCAAGCTCTTCTTCAGAAAAAAAGTTTTTATCAGTTTTAGAAAAATTGAAATCTTTAGGAAACTCCATTTGCATTATTGTAACTACTTCTAAATCATAATATAATCCGTAATTTCTTTTAATATCATAAATAACCCACTTTTGGTCTGCATACCTGCTTTTAAAGTGCTTAGAAATTAAAGGTAAAACGTTAAAATCTGGGGCTATGTTTGCAAAATAAATTGCGTCTTTTGTAAGTTTAAATCTAACAAAAGCTTCCATTCTATGTTTTTCTCTACTAACGTTTTTAGCAATCTTTGATGTTTTTAAAACACTATCGTAAGTAAAATCTGTGTCTACTTTTTTATTACTCTTAAAAATATAAGATATATAGTCTAATAAAATATTTTCTACACCAGGCTGCTCGCTTAAAAATGCGTAATAAATTTTTGTAGTGCTAATTGTAGATGCTTTGGTTTTTAAACCTTTCCAAACTCTGTCTGCTTTGTCTTTATTTGTACTTATTTTTTCATTTTCAGAAAATAAGGCATTTTGTAAAACAAATTCATTCTGAATTTTAGCATTTTTAAGTTTATATTCAAAAACGTAAAAAACACAACATAGAAATCCGTCAAAAGAGCCATCGTAAATTAGTGTTTTCTCTTGCATTTAAGAGAATAAATTTAATTGCGGACTTAGCATTTTATCATATTTGCTCTTAGAATTCTTCAAGATCTTTGCCTTTAGTTTTTCTGCTGTTAAATCTCGTCTTTCAAAAATATTGCTATCGCAAACTAAAAAGTATTGTGCTCTGTTAAAAGCGATTCCTATTTTTTTAAGATGATCCCAATTTAATCTTCTGTATTTTCTTGCCATTAAAATTTTAGAAACAGATTTCATACCAACTCCCGGAATTCTAGCCAGCATTCTTTTGTCTGCTGTATTTACATCAACCGGAAATTCATGTAAATTTCTTAAAGCCCAACTTAATTTAGGATCGATATCTAAATCTAAGTTTTGATGATTTAGATTTACTATTTCATTTGTTTGAAAGCCATAAAAACGAGTTAACCAATCTGATTGATACAATCGATTTTCTCTTAACATGGGTACTTCTGTACCAATTTTTGGCAATCGGTTATCTAAACTTATTGGCACATAACCAGAATAATAAACTCTTTTTAAATTGTAGTTTTTATAATAATGCTCTGCAGTTTTTAAAATTTGAAAATCGTTTTCGCCACTCGCACCAACAATCATTTGAGTGCTTTGGCCAGCAGGCGCATATTTTGGTGTGCTTTTTATAATTTTCTTTTCGGTTTTGTATTGAATGATTTCATTCTTAACCTTATTCATTGGTTTTATAAAATCATCAAAATTTTTATCAGGTGCTAATAACTTTAATCCAGATTTTGTGGGTATTTCTATATTAACACTTAATCGGTCTGCGTATAATCCAGCTTCTCTCATCAATTCATCAGAAGCACCCGGAATCGATTTTAAATGTATGTAGCCATTAAAATTTTCTTCTAAGCGTAATTTTTTTGCAACGGCAACCAAACGTTCCATTGTGTAATCTGCACTTTTAAAAATTCCTGAACTTAAAAATAGCCCTTCAATATAGTTTCTTCGGTAAAAATTGATAGTTAAATCGACTACTTCTTGCACTTTAAAAGCAGCACGTTTAACATCGTTACTTTTACGAGTTACGCAATAAGCGCAATCAAAAATACAATGATTTGTAAGAAGTATTTTTAATAAAGAAACGCATCTACCATCTTCTGTGTACGAATGGCAAATTCCCATACCAGTTGCATCGCCCAAACCTTTATTTGTATTTGTTCTTTTGCTTCCACTAGAAGAACATGAAACGTCGTATTTGGCGGCGTCAGCAAGAATTTTAAGCTTTTCTAAGGTTCTAGTAAATGACATAAATTACTGATAAGTAGTTTTTTGCGTGTTCGATTTTTTAATGAAAATAGCTTTGCAATTTACAAAATAATTTAAGTTTTTGTAATGGTAATTATTAGATTTAACATAAAAAAATCCAATTTTTAAAATTGGATTTTTTGTTGAGTATTTTAGTAAGTGAGTTATGTTTTTAATCTTTCTTAGTCAATCCAAATAGATTTTGTGTTTACAAACTCTTTAATTCCATAACTAGAAAGTTCTCTTCCGTAACCACTATTTTTAATTCCGCCAAACGGCATTCTAGGGTCAGAAGCTACTAGTTTATTAACAAAACTATTTCCGGCTTCTAATTGTAGTGCAATTTTTTCACCTCTTTCAGAATTTCCTGTTAAGACACCAGAGCCTAAACCAAAAGTAGAGTTGTTTGCCAATGCTATAGCCTCGTCTTCATCTTTAGCTTTAATAACAGAAGCAACGGGTCCAAAAAGTTCTTCATCAAAGGCAGTCATTCCTGGTTTTAATTCTGATAAAATTGTAGCAGGATAAAAAGCACCAACACGATCAGGAATTTTTCCTCCTAAAACTAATTTCCCACCTTGTTTTATCGTTTTTTCTACTTGTTCATGAATTTCATTTCTTAAATCAATTCTTGCCATTGGTCCGAAATAGGCATCTTCGTCTGTAGGATTGCCTAATTTTGCATTTTGCATTTTCTTAGTAAATAATTTTAGAAAATCATCATAAATACCTTCTAAAACTATAAAACGTTTAGCAGCAATACAAGTTTGCCCGTTGTTTTGTAATCTACCAAAAGTAGCTAAATCTGTAGCTTTTTCTAAATCGGCATCATCTAAAACAATGTAAGCATCGCTACCGCCCAATTCTAATACGGTTTTCTTTAAATTTTCTCCCGCAATTTTTGCAACAGATCTTCCTGCAGGTTCACTACCAGTTAGCGTTACTGCAACAATATTTTTATCTTCTATAATTGGTTTAATTAATTTTGAGGTTACATTTAAATTGGTAAAAGTTCCACTAGGAAAACCAGCTTCTTTAAACGCATCTTCTAAAGCATATGCGCAACCTTGTACATTAGATGCGTGTTTTAAAACAGCTGTATTACCAGTCATTAAAGCAGGTGCTGCAAATCTAATTACTTGGTAAAACGGAAAATTCCATGGCATTACAGCCAAAGTTACACCTAATGGTTGATATGTAACGTAGCTTTTTTTAGCTTCTGTTTCTATAATTTTATCTGCTAATAATTCTTCAATGTTATCTGCATAATATCTACAAACTAAAGCACATTTTTCAATTTCTTTTTTAGATTGAGAAATTATTTTTCCCATTTCTTCTGTTGCTAAATTTGCATATTCGTTCTTTTTTTTATCAAAAATATCTGCAAGTTTATGCATTAATTTAGAGCGTTCTTCGAACGAAGTGTTTTTCCAATTTAAATAGGCTTTATTTGCTATTTCAACTTTATTTAATGCTTCTTCTTTAGAATCTCTTTTGTATGTTTTTATTTTTTTTTCCGTTGCCGGATTAATAGTTGTAATTGTTTCCATAATTAATTATTTAAGATCGTTGTTATTTACAAAACGTTCCCATTCTGCAAATTTAGATTCTTTCATAACGCGTTCCATCTTTACTTGTCCGCCTTTCTTCTTATTGTTATCATTCCAGTCATAAAATTTTTCTACCGGAATGATGTTTACTTTAACTCCTTTTAAAGCTTTGCTTCTAGCTACTTTGTAATTTTTATTAGCTCCTTTTAAATAGTTATCTAATTCATCAACAATTTTAGAATTATCTTCTTTCAATTCTGTTCCTAAATACCAAGAATGATAAAACTCGCCATCTTCAAATCTTTTTGCACAAATAGTATATTCGGTTATTTGAGTAGCAAATTTTTCTTCTAAATATTGAATAGCATCATCCATTTTATTAACAGATAATTGAGAACCTACTGTATTTAAAAAGAATTTTGTTCTACCCGTAATTTTAATTTCAGCTTTTTCTACATCTTTAAATTCGATTGTATCACCAATTAAATATCGCCAAGCGCCACTAACGGTGCTAATTATTAAGATATAATCTTGATTTAAAACTACATTATCTAAACTAACCGAAGGTGCATTTTGCTTTAAAGAACCATCTTCGTTTATATAATCAGGATTCATAGGCACAAATTCAAAATAAATACCATTTTCTGTATTTAATTGCATTGCATCTGTTTCTGGTCTTGTTTGTGTTGCAATATAACCTTCGGATGCTAAATATGTATCAATTACAGTTACCGGTTTTCCTAATAATGCTTTAAAACTTTTCTCATAAGGACCAAAAGCAACACCTCCTGATGTGTAAACCTTTAAGTTTGGCCATATTTCATGAATATTTTCTAAATTATGATGTTCGATCACTTTTTGTAACATTAATTCAATCCATGCCGGAATACCACTTAAAGCGCCAATATCCCAAGATTTTGCATTTTCTGCTATATGATTTACACGCTCGTCCCAGTCTTCTATTTTAGCAATTTCTTCTCCGGGTTTATAATATCCTTTAAACCAAAACGGAATATTACTTGCACTAATTCCGCTAATTTCTCCTTCTAAATGATCGTCCTTTTCAGCTAAATCTGTAGAACTACCTAACATCATAATGTCTTTTTCGAAAAAATCTGCGGGTAATTCGAAGTTGTTAAGAGAGGTAACTTGTTTTATTCCAGAGCTTCTAATAGCAGAAATCATATCATCGGTTACAGGAATTCTCTTACTTGTTTTACCTGTTGTACCAGAGCTTAATGCAAAATAGGAGGGTGAACCTGTCCAAGTTACATCTTCTTCACCTTCATGAATTTTATACCACCAATTTTTATGTAAAGAATTGTAATCAAAATAAGGTACTTCTTTACGAAATGCTTCTTGAGTATTATCAGAATTTAAAATTTCTTCAAAATTATAATGCTTTCCAAATTGTGTTTCTTTAGCAGTTTCTAATAATTTATTTAATATTTCTTTCTGATTTTCTATATGATTTGTTTCGGTAGAAAGTGTATCAGTTAAACTGATAATTCCTTTAATAATATTTCCTAAAATAGCCATGGTTGAATTGTTTTACACAAATTTAATCGAATACAGGCTGTAATGTTGTCGTTAATCGATTTAAAATTAACTCTATCAAAAAAAATAGAAGTTTTGTTTGCGTTAATTTTTATATGGATTGCGATATTCAAAATTTAAGAATGTTTCTAATTTAGTAAAAATTAAAAATCTACATTATGAATAACGAAGGAACAAACGAATTAGATTTCATTAAAAAATATGAAAACGAAGGCTATACAAATAGTTACAGAGTAGACGGAAATATGTTGATTGAAAACGGATCTGACATGAGGTTTACACCAAACGGAATTAAGGTTGTGGCTAAACACAGATACGAAGGTTATAGTAATCCGTCTGATATGTCTATACTATATGTAATTGAAACGAAAGACGATACTAAAGGAACAATTTTGGTTCCGTATGGTAATACAAACGAAACAGAGACATTAGAGTTTTTTAATAAAATTCCTGATGAGAATTTTTCTGAATCAGAAAACATTATGTTTAAGAAATAGATGAAGAATAAAAAAAGCAACTTTTTAAAGTTGCTTTTTTTTAATTATTCAGAAATACTATCTATTAATATGGTTAACATATCTATTGCTGCTTGTGCAATTTTAGTTCCTGGGCCAAAAACCCCAACAGCGCCTGCATCAAATAAATATTGATAATCTTGTGCAGGAATAACACCACCAACAATTACCATTATATCTTCTCTTTCATATGCTTTTAATTCTGCAATTACTTGCGGCACCAAAGTTTTGTGTCCTGCTGCCAAAGAAGATATTCCTAAAATATGTACATCATTTTCTACAGCTTGTTTAGTTGCCTCTTTTGGTGTTTGAAATAAAGGACCAATATCTACATCAAAACCTAAATCTGCATAACCAGTAGCAACAACTTTTGCTCCTCTATCGTGGCCATCTTGCCCCAATTTAGCAATCATTATTCTTGGTCTTCTGCCTTCTAGTTCTGCAAATTTATCTGCTAACTCTTTAGCTTCTTTAAATACTTTGTCTTCTTTAATTTCTTTACTATACACACCAGAAATTGTTTTATGAACTGCTTTATGTCTTCCGAATTCTTCTTCTAAAGCATCAGATATTTCACCTAAAGTAGCTCTGTTTTTAGCAGCCTTTACCGCTAAATCTAATAAGTTTTCGTTACCAGATTTTGCAGCACTTGTTAAATCTGAAAGCGAAGATTTAACGGCATCATTATTTCTATCTGTTTTTAGTTTATTTAATCTTTCTATTTGAGAGTTACGAACAGCTTCATTATCTACCTCTAAAATATGCAGAGGATCTTCTTGCGCTAACTTGTACTTGTTTACCCCAACAATTACATCTTGTCCGCTATCTATCTTAGCTTGCTTTTTTGCAGCAGCTTCTTCAATCCTCATTTTCGGAATTCCTTTTTCAATAGCTTTTGTCATTCCGCCTAGTTCTTCTACTTCTTGTATAAGTGCCCAAGCTTTGTTTGCTATTTCTTCGGTTAACTCTTCTACGTAATAACTACCTGCCCAAGGATCTACTGTTTTAGTAATATGAGTTTCTTGCTGAAGGTATATTTGAGTATTTCTAGCAATTCTAGCAGAAAAATCTGTTGGTAAAGCAATGGCTTCATCCAAAGCATTTGTATGTAAACTTTGTGTGCCTCCAAATGCTGCAGCCATAGCCTCTATGGTAGTTCTAGCAACATTGTTAAAAGGATCTTGTTCTGTTAAAGACCAACCACTTGTTTGGCAATGAGTTCTTAATGCTAAAGATTTTGGATTTTTAGGATTGAATTGTTTTACAATTTTTGCCCACAACATTCTAGCTGCTCTTAATTTAGCTATTTCTGTAAAATGATCCATGCCAATAGCCCAAAAGAAAGATAATCTTGGTGCAAATAAATCAATATCCATACCAGCATCAATTCCTTTTCTAATATATTCTAAACCATCTGCTAATGTATAAGCCAATTCAATTTCTGCAGTTGCACCGGCTTCTTGCATGTGATAACCAGAAATAGAAATAGAATTAAATTTTGGCATATTATTACTGGTGTATTTAAAAATATCAGCAATAATTTTCATGGATGGAGAAGGAGGGTAGATGTAGGTATTTCTTACCATAAACTCCTTTAAAATATCATTCTGGATTGTTCCAGAGAGTTTGTCTAACGAAACTCCTTGTTCTTCTGCAGCGACAATATAAAATGCTAAAATTGGTAATACAGCACCATTCATAGTCATAGAAACAGACATCTTATCTAATGGAATCTGATCGAATAAAACTTTCATGTCTTCTACAGAGTCAATTGCAACACCAGCTTTACCCACGTCTCCTTGAACTCGTTCGTGATCTGAATCATAGCCTCTGTGAGTTGCCAAATCAAATGCAACAGACAATCCTTTTTGACCTGCTTTTAGATTTCTTCTATAAAATGCATTGCTTTCTTCTGCAGTAGAAAACCCTGCGTATTGTCTAATTGTCCAGGGTCTTCTAACGTACATTGTAGAATAAGGACCTCTTAAATTTGGTGCAATACCAGCTACAAAGTTTTCGTGTTTAAAACTTTTCTCTTTAAGATTATTATCTTTTAATAATGATATATTTTCTACAGATTTTCTACTCATCTTCTAATTTCATTAAATTATATATTTTCGAACCTATATTTTTTGATAATTTTTCTTTTCGCTTTACTTTTTTAATACTTAAATAAACGTAAGAAACACAAATGCTTATAGTTAAAATAATACAGAAAATTATAAAATTTTTAATACCACCAAAAAAGCTGTACACTTTAGATTCTAATAAAAAAAATATTAAAAACATTACAAATATTACTGATACCAAATAAAAAGGAACTGTCTTTTTTATTTGTTCAACCTCTTTTTTTAGAAGTTTTTGCTCTTTTTGATATTCTAAAATTTCGCTATTCTTATTCACCTTCTTTTTCTTCTTTAAGTCTTTGTTGTTCTAGTTTTTCTGAAAGCCTTTTTCTATTAATTGGCGGAAATAAAGTTTTGATATTTCGTTGTTTTAAAAAAGGATCTAAAACTAGTTTATCATGCATTAAATTGTCTTTATTTGGTTGCAAATTAGTTCCTAATAAAATCAATTCATTATTTAAAAATTGAGTTTCTTCTTTAGAAGCGCTTTCTTTTAACTTTCTTTGGATAACACCTTCTTTTAATTGTTTTAAAAATCCACCACCTTTTTCTATTTGTTTAAAAATAGCCAAGGCTTTTTCTGCCATTTGTTCTGTTAAAGAATCGATATAGTAACTTCCGTTAGCAAAATCATTAGCGTTTTCAAAACCACTTTCTTCTTTAAGAATTAACAATTGATTTCTAGAAACTCGTTCTCCGAATTCATTTTTAACAGCAAAAATTTCATCATAAGAAACATTAGAAATTGTAGTTGCACCACCTAAAATAGCACTCATACACTCAGAAGTTGTTCTAAGCATATTTACATTGTAATCGTAAATTGTTTTGTTTCGTAAAGTTGGTTTTGCAAAAATATGAGCTTCTTTTTCCTCTAATTTAAATTGAGTTAATAACGATTTCCATAGAAGTTTAAATGCTCTAAGTTTAGCAATTTCATGAAAATAGTTTGTACCAACGGAAATTTCGAAATGTAATTTGCTAGCAACTTTATCGCCAAAAACATGAATGTATTCTGTGGCGTGTGCTAACATATATGCAAGTTGTTGTACAATGTTTGCACCTGCGTTTTCGTATAAATCACCAGAAATTGAAATAGAATTATCTACAGTTGCTATAATGTCTTCTATTTTTTGAGCATCTTCTTTTAAACTGATATACCAATTACCAGCTTCAGCTAGATTTCCTAAAATATCAATTTGAAAAAAACAATTTTTATGGTTGATGAATTTATCAATTTCTATAATAAAATCTGCATCTAAAAAAATAACTTTAAAGTAAACAATGCTCTCATTAAAATTAATTTGATTTAATACTGTTTTGTAATCAAATCTTTTGTGAGCAATAAATTGAATTGAATTAGCACCTCTTTTTAAAGCGTCAATAGCTAAATCGTTTGCTTCTTTATCGTCTACAATTAGTATTGTTTGGCATATGTTGTAAGAAGCTTTTTGTGTTGCAGCAACTTTAAGGTTTGTTCTATCTTCTTTTGTGTAAAAAGGTTTTACAGTTATGCCTTCGTTGGTAGTGTAAAGTAAGGTGTCATTATAATCTGCACCTTTTAAATCTACTTGAATTTTTTGTTTCCAAGCAGAAGGAGATGTTTCTTCGAATTCACTAAACAAAAATTTACTCATGCTATTTTATGGTATCAAATTCAATTATATAAATATCTTCATTTTCTTTTTTCATAAGATATTTTTCTCTTGCAAAACGTTCTAATTGTAACGAATCTCCGAGTTTTTTAATGGTCGCTTTGTCTTCAGCAATTTTTATTTTGTAAAAAGAGATAGTGCTTTCTAAATCTTTAATTTCTTGATTAAATTTTCTGTGAACCAAATACGAGTTTTCATCAAAAAATAACATCCATATTAAAAACGGAATAAAAATTAAGACAAAACTATTTGTCAAAAATTTAAAAGCTTTATTTTCTTTAATCTTTTTTAGAGACATTTTTACAAACGTTCGTTTATTACGGTTCTAACAATATCGATAGCTACATTATTAAACCTATCATTAGGTATAATTAAATCTGCAAAGTTTTTTGTAGGTTCTATAAATTGTTGATGCATTGGCTTAAGTGTTGTTTGATATCTGGTTAACACTTCATCCATATCTCTTCCTCTTTCTGTAATATCTCTTTTTAAACGTCTAATTAGGCGTTCATCTGTTTCTGCATGCACAAAAATTTTAATATCAAATAAATCTCTTAATTCTTTGTTATTAAAAATTAGAATTCCTTCTACAATAACTACTTTTCTTGGGTGTGTTTTAATTGTGTCTTTAGTTCTATTATGCGTAACAAAAGAGTAAACTGGCTGGTTAATTGTTTTACCAGATTTTAAAGCTTTTAAATGTTTTTTTATCAATTCAAAATCGATAGCTCTTGGGTGATCGAAATTTATCTTAGTTCTTTCTTCGTAAGGTAAATTGTCTGTTGCATTGTAATATGAATCTTGAGAGATTACACAAACTTCATCTGTTGGTAATTGTTTTATAATTTGATTTACAACTGTAGTTTTTCCACTTCCAGTTCCACCTGCAATTCCTATAATTAGCATAAAAAATTATGATTTTGATAAAATATTTACTTAAAGCTGTAAAGATATTATAAATATATAAATTTATAAGTTATGTGGCTTGTTTTTCAGAATCAAAAAATAGTTTAACGCTAGTTTTTACTATGGATAAGTAATTCAATTTAAAACTAAAACTATTAATTGTTAAACAATTAGTTGTTTAACATGGTTTTAGGCATAAAAAAAGTCTCAAAAAATGAATTTTGAGACTTTATAAAATATTGAGCCAATGGAGGGACTCGAACCCACGACCTGCTGATTACAAATCAGCTGCTCTAGCCAGCTGAGCTACATCGGCTTTTATTTTGAGATGGCAAATTAAATACAAAAAACAATAACTGCCAAAATAAATTTCACTTTTTTTTATAAAAAAAAGCTTCAATTAAAATTGAAGCTTTCTAAGTCAAGAAATAATAATATTACATAGAGTAAAAAAATTGTTCGTTTACAATTTTTCCCTCCTGTACTTCAAAAACGCAAACTTCTTCCATTTGTTGTCTTCCTCTGCTTTTAAATGTTACATCAAAGTTCATTTTGCTTGTAAAATGCTTGTCAGCAACTACAGGTTCAGAGATTTCATTAGAATGAAATTCTATTACGTCTTCTAACCATTGTTTACTTTTTTCCATTACATTTTGTTTTCCAGAAACGATTTCTCCGTGTGGCACACCTGGCATTTCTTTACTAACAACATTATCTGCATATAATTCTGTTATGCATTCTAAGTTTTTACCTTGCTCGCACATTTGTTTCCATTTTTGTGCAACTTCATTTGTATTCATATTTTAGTTTTTTTTGATTGTCTTTAAAAGTATGAAAATTAAGCGATTAAAAATAAAAGTATTTTAATTTAATGCTTGTTTGTAGGTTTTTAAACAACGTTCTCTTGCTTCTTTATGATCTACAATTTCTTTGCTGTAAGTTAGTTCTTGAAATTCTGGCACCCACTTTTTAATATATTCTAAATCTTTATCAAATTTTTTAATTTGAGTAGTAGGATTAAAAATTCTAAAATATGGTGCGGCATCTACACCAGAACCTGCTACCCATTGCCAATTACCAATATTACTCGCCATTTCATAATCGTGCAATTTTTCTGCAAAGTATGCTTCTCCCCATCGCCAATCTATTAAAAGGTGTTTGCATAAAAAGCTACCAACAAGCATTCTAATTCTGTTGTGCATAAAACCAGTTTCGTTTAACTGTCTCATACCAGCATCAACAAGCGGATAACCAGTTTCTCCTTTACACCATTTTTGAAATTCCGCTTCATTATTTCTCCATTCAATTCTGTCGTATTTTTGTTTAAATGAAGCAGTTGCTGTTTTTGGAAAATGCCATAGTATTTGCATGAAAAATTCTCTCCAAATTAGTTCTTGCCAAAAAATTTCATTTTTTTCTGAAGTTGCTTTTTTTATCATTTTACGAACAGAAACGGTACCAAAACGTAAATGTGGACCTAGTTTAGAGGTATTGTCTAATGCAGGAAAGTTTCTTGTGTCTTCGTATTCTTGAATTAAAGTTGGTGTTACCGTATATTCTTGAATTTTTTGTTTAGACTTTGTAAAACCTAATTCTGATAAGCTTAAGTTTGGTAACCTTTTGTTTTCAACTAAATTATTTAGATAAGAATTTGTATAATAAATGTCTAGATTGTACTCCTTAAATTTTTCTTTCCAGACTTTCATAAAAGGTGTGTAAACTACATAAGGATTACCGTCTTTCTTTACAACTTCATCTTTTTCGAAAATTACTTGATCTTTAAAAGTTTTAAACTCTATATTATTTTCATTTAATAATTGTTCAATTTCTTGATCTCTTTTGTTGGCATAAGGTTCGTAATCTCTATTAGTAAAAACAGAATTTATGGTATAAGTGTCTATTAATTCTTTATAAATATCTATAGGTTTACCATGAAATATTGCAAGACTGCTGTTATTGTTTTCTTGCAATTCTTTTCGCATTTTTTGTAGCGTCTCAAATATAAAACTTACTCTAGCATCATCTTTAGGTAATTTAGATAAAATATTTTCATCAAAAATAAATATAGGTAACACTTTGCAATCACTTTTAAGTGCATTGTAGAAACCAATATTGTCGTCTAGCCTTAAGTCTCTTCTAAACCAAAAAATATTTATATTCTCTTTCATTATTTTTGATATTCTCCAAAAAGTTCAATTAATTTCTTTTGTCTGTAATTAAAAATTTCTTCTAATTTTGGTTTTACTAAAATAGGATGTGCTAATTGTCCTAAAACTCCCATTGGTAGCTTGTAATCGATAATGTCTTCCATTTCTACACCACCTTCAATTTCATGAATAAAATGTTTATGATGCCATAGTGCATAAGGACCAAACCTTTGTTCGTCTACAAAATACTCTTTATCTACAACATGTGTAATTTCTGTAACCCACTTCGTTTTTATTCCTAAAACTGGTGTAACAATGTATTGTATAATTTGGCCAGAAAACATATCTCTGTCTGCACCAGAAAGAATATTAAACCCCATATAATCTGGTGTAATTGTTTTTAGATTTTTTGGGTCTGATAAAAATTTCCAAGCCTCTTCCTTAGAAATTGGTAAGTTTTGTTTTTTATGAAGTGTGTAAATTTTCATCTTAATTATGTATTAGAATGTATAAGTTTAACGATGTTGCTATGCACAACCAAATAATATATGGTAGTAGCAAGTATTTGTAATATAAAGTTTTAGAACTAAGTTTTAAAAAATAAACAAAAAGTAAAGTGGTAAGCAATAATATTGTAATTAAGGCTGTTAATACTAAATGTTTATTAAAAAAAATATAATTCCAACTTAGGTTTAATATAAATTGAATTAAAAAAGCAATTTTATTTTCGATAGTATTTTCAACTGTAAACAACTTACCAAGATAAATCGAGAAACAAACCATAATAAATGTCCATGCAATACCAAATACAATTCCTGGTGGTGTCCAAGGAGCTTGATTTAAATTTGTGTACCAATCAGAAAGCGGCCCACTGTCCATTAACCAACTTCCAAATGCCAATCCACCGAAATTAATAATTAGAAAAAGCAGTGTTATTTTAAGTTGCTTCATTAATTAAGAATTAGCTTGTAATTCAGTAATTTTTTTTAATAAATCGTCTGCTTCTTTATATTTAGTATCACTATCTGTTCTATTTATAGATTGAAGCTTATAAGCTTCTTCCATCAGTTTTTTATACTTTTCTTGTAGCTTTTCTACAGGCGATTTCTTTTTGAATAAACCAAACATAATTTTATTTTAGATGTTTTGTAATTTTAGTGCTAAGAGGTTTTGTAATAGAAAAATAGTAATCTATTAGTTTGCCTTCTGGAGATACCAAATATTTTTGAAAATTCCATTTTACAGAAGAGCTTTTAGTTCCGTTTAAAGACTTGTCTGTAAGCCAAGTGTAAAGCGGGTGTTGTTTAGTGCCTTTTACATCTATTTTTTCTGTCATTAAAAAAGTAACACCAAAATTAACTTTACAAAAAGCTTCTATATCTTCTGATGTTCCGGGTTCTTGTGCTCCAAATTGATTGCATGGAGAACCAATAATTATAAGATTTTCTTTATAAGTGTTGTATAATTCTTCTAATTCTTTGTATTGTGATGTAAAACCACATTTTGAAGCTACGTTAACAAATAATATAAATTTATTTTTGTACTCAGATAAGTCAATAGCTTTATTTTGTAAGCTATTGATATTAATTTTGTAAATATCAGTCATGTTATTATATTTTGAAGTTAACAATACCGCAATCTAATTCGAAAATTTGACCGGATATTGATTGAGCTTTATCTGAGATAAGAAAAGTTGCTAAATCTGATACTTCTTCTGGTTTTAGAAACTTTTTTAAAGGATGACGTTCTGTGATATTTTCTATCATTCTTTCGTTTCTAAGTAGCTTTGATGCTAAATCTGTATCTGTAACTGTTGGTGCGATTGCATTAACTCTTATTGTTGGTGCAAGTTCTGCTCCTAAAGATTTTGTAATTCCTTCAACTGCAGATTTTGCTGCAGCAACACTAGCATGAAAAGGCATTCCTAATTTTGTAGCTACTGTACTAAATAATAAAATAGAAGGATTTTTACCATTTTTTAATTTAGGAAGATATTGTTGAATAGCTTTCACAGCTCCTACAACGTTTATTTCGAAATCTTCTCTAAAATCTTCTAATTTTAACCTAGATATAGGTTTTAGATTGATGCTACCAGGGCAGTATATTAGTGTATCTGCGTTTTCAATTTCTGGTAGTTCATCATTAAGAACATCACAGTCGTAATGTTTTAAGTTAGCGTGAGAAAGCGAAGGCGCTGTTCTACTAATGTTTATAATACTATTATTATCTACTAGTGCATTAACAATTGCTTCTCCAATTCCTTTGCTTCCTCCTACTACTATTATTTTTTTCATGTGCTTTTTAAGGTCTTCCTTTCAAGCGCTTTTCAATTTTTTGCTTCACAGCAGTTAAACGCTTCATTTGATCCATAATTTCTGGATCTTTATCTACTTTATATACTTGGTTTAGCTCTAAAATAAGTGCTTTAACTTCTCTAGACGCCAAAATTCTATCACTTGTTGTTTTAAAAGAGAACTTTCTGTTCTCAAACTCTACAGCTCTTTCTAATAAATCCATTCTACTTATCTTGTCGTTTTTATAATTTTTCCAATATAATTATAAAACTTAGATAAGCAATAAAAATGTGCATTTATTATTAAGCAGTAAGCGGTTTTCCTTTCAAACGTCTTTCAATTCGTTGTTTTATAAGAGTTAAACGCTTCATAATATCCATAATATTTGCGTCTTTATTTTTCTTATAAACTTCATTTAGACTTAAAATTAATTGTTTTGCTTCTCTTGCAGCCAATATTCTATCGCTGGTTGTTGGAAATCTTTTTTTGCGAGTTTCAAACTCTAGTGCTTGTTCGATTAACTTCATAATTAATAATTTAAGGTATTCTGTAATTCTACTATTTTTTCTTGGTTGTTAAATTTTCCTCCAAAATAAGAGGTAACTGTAGCAGAAGTATCGTCTTTGACTCCTCTAGAAGAAACGCATAAATGTTTTGCATCTATGATTACTGCTACATCTTCGGTATTTAAAATTGCTTTTAATTCTTCTGCTATTTGATTTGTAAGTCTTTCTTGAACTTGTGGCCTTTTTGCATAATATTGTACAATTCTATTTAATTTAGATAAACCTATAACTTTGCCAGAAGAAATATATGCCACATGTGCTTTACCAATAATTGGAACAAAATGATGCTCGCAATTAGAGTAAAATGTAATATTTTTTTCGACTAACATTTGATTGTACTGATACTTGTTATCGAATAATGCTATTTTGGGTTTGTTTGCAGGATTCAAACCAGAAAAGATTTCATCAATGTACATCTTTGCAACCCTTTTTGGTGTTCCTTTTAAAGAATCATCAGTTAAATCTAAACCCATTACATCCATTATTTCTGAAAATAAAGACGCAATTTTATCTTTCTTTTCCGTGTCAGAAAGCTCGAATGCATCCTTTTTCATTGGAGTTTCTAAGCCGGTAAATAAATGATCGTCACCAATATCATCGATGGTAAAACCATTTAAAAGACCTTTTTTTTCTTCTTGTAATAATTCTGTTATCATAATTTTCTTTTTTATGTGCTGTCTTAAACGTTTTTGTTAAAGCAAAGCACGGGTTTATCTTTTGGCTATATTATTGTTCGAGATAGATTTTTGTCTAGAACATTTAAAACGTCCTTTTTCGAAGTTTCTAAGTTTTTCGTGTTTGGTTTTTCTTCCTTGAACTCTTTTACGCCACATTTTAAAACTAGATAGTTTCATTTCTGAACGCATTAAATTGATTACTTCTTGTTCTTTTAAACCAAATTGAAATTCTATCGCTTCGAAAGTTGTTCTGTCTTCCCAAGCCATCTCTATTATTCTATCAATAGATGTGCCATTTAATTTTTTCATCTAGTATAGTTGATATTGTTTGTCGTTTTCTATTTTAAAGTTTACTAATTTTTCGATAAACTTTTTGTTTTCATTAAACAGTTTGTTGTATTTAAACCTAACAAAGTTGCCTTGTGCATGTATGCTAAATCCACTAGTTCTGTATGTGTGAAGTTGGTAATAAGGTATTGCCCAACTAAAAGTTTCTAATCCTTTATTAATATGAACTATAATTCCTTTTTCTCTAAGTTCTATATTACCGTAATTTATATCAGAAACTTTGTTCATGTATTTAGCAAAACCATGACCTACTTTTTCAATTATCATTCTTTTAGAGCCTGTTCCACCCATTTTTAATGATTGAAAAAAACTATAAGGCGCACCTAATAAGTCATCTATGGTTGCTTTAGCGTCATTGTTTTTATGTGTGGTATTAAATATCATTACTCAAATATACGAAAAATATATTTATGTTTAATGATATTTAAAAATGATTAAACAAAATTTAACAAAATATTAAAATTTGTTTTTATCAATAAGTTTAACCTTTAGTAAACAGGCTTTTTTTATTTGAAACGGTGTGTCTTTTTAATATTCTATAACTTTCTTCTTGAACAGTTTTGTCTTTTTTAAGTTTCCATAAAATATCACTTGCATTTTTTCTAGCTGTTTTTATGTCGACAATTGGTTTAGGGTAATGAATACCTAGCTCAAAATTATTAAACTGTTGATCTAAAGGTGTCATTAAATACGGTTCGTGAATAAAAGGTGTAGGAAGTTCTTTTAATTCTGGAACCCATTTTTTTATAAAAGTAGCATCTTCATCATGCTTTAAACTATTTTTAATAGGATTGTAAATTCGTAATAAATTAATACCCGTTTCGCCAGCACTCATTTGTAATTGGGGAAAGTGAATACCTGGTTCAAAATCTAAAAAAAGTTGAGATAAATGTTGCGATGCATGTTGCCAAGGTTGCCATAAAATATGTGTAAAAAAGGAAACTAACATCGCTCTCATTCTAAAATTTATGTAACCAGTTTCTTTTAAACATCGCATACAGGCATCTATAATCGGAAAACCTGTAGTTCCATCTTTCCAAGCTTCTTGGTATTTTTTTGAAATACTTTTTTTTAGTTTTAGATATCCTTTATTTATACTTTCGTTTTCCATGCTGTGTTCCATTTCAAACTTTTGAATAAAATGTGCTTGCCATCTTAATCTAGAAATAAATGCGCTAATATGTTTTTTATTACTATCTGTGGTGTTGTTTACGGCTTCCTGAAATATTTGTCTTATAGATACGTTTCCCCAGGCAATATAAGGAGATAGCCTGCTGCAGCTTTCTCTGGCCAATAAGGGTTTAGAAATATTAGACATATATTTCTCATGTCTTGTTTTAAAAAACGAATCAGCATATCTCCAGGCAAGTTTGGAACCTCCTTTTTGAAACGGAGTTTTTTTATTTGTTTCTAGATTTACCGTTCTAAATAATTTTTCTATCGCTTCAATTTCATTAATATTGATTAATTTATTAGCAGAAATATTAATTTTTATTTGAGAAGCGTACATATAGTTGTCCCATTTTTCAAACCAATCTTCTCTGTTTAGTAAACCTCTTAAAACGCCGTTGTTATTGTTTTCTATCCAATCAATTGTATTGTTTCTGCAGTATCTTTTAAATTCTTTGTCTCTATTAAAGGTTAGTAGTAAACCTGTTTCTTGATGCGAAAAAACCGTATTAATTTTATAGGTTGTTGCAAGTTGATTAAAAGCGGTTACAACTTCGGTTTCTACAGTTAAAATTTTAGAATTATATTTTTTTAAACGATCGTTTAAATCTTCGATAGATTGTTTTATAAAATTCCAGTGACGATTATCGTAATGCTCGTCACTTATTAAAGATGGTTCTAAAACATATAAAAACAGCGTACGTTTATTAGAATCGAAAGCATTGTAAATAGCTTCGTTATCTTCTAAGCGTAAATCTCTTTTAAACCAAACAACATTAATTTCTTCTCTATTAATATGCATCTATGTTTTCTATTATATGATTTGCTTTTTCTTTAATTTTTAATCTTTCTTCTGTAGACATTTTGTTTAGTAAACTATACATCATTTTCATTCGAAAATTAGAAGAAAGTTCGGTTTGTTTTTCGTCTAAGAAATTCCAGTATAAAGAGTTAAAAGGGCAAGCATCGTCTTCTAGCTTTTTTGTTTTTTTGTATGTACAAGACTCGCAATAATTACTCATTTTACCAATATAACTCCCGCTAGAAACATAAGGTTTGGTTGCAATTTTACCGCCATCTGCAAACTGACTCATGCCTCGAGTGTTTGGTAGCTGAACCCATTCGACAGCATCAACATAAATGCCTAAATACCAAGCATCAATTTCATCTGGATTAATTTGCGTTAATAAAGCAAAATTTCCTGTAATCATTAAACGTTGTATGTGGTGCGCGTAGCCGTTATTTAAAGAATTTTGAATTGCGTTTTTTAAACAATTCATTTTTGTTTTTCCTGTCCAAAAAAACTCTGGTAGCTTATTATTATTGTTTAAAAAGTTTTCATTTTTATAGTTTGGCATCAACATCCAATACATGCCTCTCATATATTCTCGCCAACCTAAAATTTGTCTAATAAAACCTTCTACTTGAGAAATGTTTATTTGGTCGATATTCTTTCTATAGGTTTCTAAAACCGAATTAATTATTTCTTTTGGCGATATCATTTTTGTATTCATGGCAAAAGAAATTCGGCTATGAAATAAATAAATTTTATCTGTGTGCATTGCATCTTGATAATCGCCAAAGTGCACCAATAAATTTTCACAGAAATACTCTAATTGTTCTAATGCTTGTTTTCTAGAAATTGGATACTCAAAATATTTTGCATTTATTTTACCAATAGTTTCAATTCCTGCTTTTTTAATTTCTGATAAAATATTTTCTAAGTTGTTATCGAAATTTATTTCTGTAGGAATTAAAACATCACCTTTCCATTTTTTACGATTGCTTGCGTCAAAATTCCATTTTCCGCCCTCTGGTTGTTCATTAACAATTAATATTTGATGTTTTTTTCGCATGTTACGATAAAAACTTTCCATTAAAAACTGTTTTTTACCTTTAAAAACTGTTTTTAAATCATCTCTTTCAGTATAAAAGTGTTCTGTAGAAAAAACCTGATTTGGTATATTTAAAGAAGATGAGAACTCAGACAATTGTCTGTCTAATCTGAATTCATCTGGCGCTAAATATTCGAATTTCTCAATAGCATATTCTTTGATTAACGTTTTTAAATTCTCAGTTAAATTTTGAACGTTTTTTTCATCATTTATTTTGTAATAAATTACTCGGTGATCTGCAGTTTCTAATTCTTCTGCAAAATTTCTCATTGCAGCGAAAAAGCCTACAACTTTCTGAATATGATGAGTAACATAATCTGTTTCTTGTCTCATCTCGAACATGCAATAGATGGTGTCTTTACAAGATTTATCAAACCAAGAATGTTTACTATTTAGTTGATCTCCAAGAATTAGTCTTAATTTCTTCATTTTAAAATAATGTTTTTTCTAACCAAATTTTTCTAAACTTGTAATTTGCATCATAGCGTTTTGCTTCAAGTTGCGTATTAAACTTTCTGTCTCGAGGGTCGTTACCAACGCCAGCAACATACATCCAATTTCCATAATTGCTATGAACGTCATAATCAATTAATAAAGATTCAAAATAAGCAGCGCCAATTCGCCAATCTATAAGAAGTTCTTTAGTTAAATAAGAAGCAACATTTTGTCTACCTCGGTTACTCATCCAACCAGTTTCTTTGAGTTCAATCATATTAGCATTTACAAAATCGTCTTTTGTAGTACCGTTTATCCAATTTTCAATTAGATTTTCATCTGAATTCCAAGTGTAGTTTTTTTCTAAAATTCCACCTATTTTAAAAATTCTATTATCGTATTTTAAAGAGATATATTTAAAATAATCGCGCCAAATTAATTCGAAAACAACCCAATATGTAGATTGATTTGCCCCAAATTCAGCTTCGAATTCTTTAATTTTCCAATAAATTGTTTTTGCTGATAAGCTACCGTTTGCGAGCCATGGAGAAAATTTGGTGCTATAATCTGTGCCAACTAATCCGTTTCTAGTTTTTTTATAAAAATTCACTTTTTTGGTTTCAAAAAAGTAATTATTCAATCTATTTAAGGCAGCATCTTCACCGCCAGAAAACTTAAATGCTGATTTCGGGTGGATTTCAAAATTATGAAAACCTAAATCTTTTAAGTGAGGAATACTAGTTTGATTTTCTATTAAATTTTCTTTTGGTAATGGAGTAGGAGTTGTTTCTGATTTAACTTTAACCGATTTTTCTAACTTTTTTCTAAAAGAAGTAAAAACATTCGGAATATTATTAAAATCATTAGAAACGGTTTCTGGATTGTAAAGAAATTGATCGTAATCTTCTATAAAGTAGATCTTGTTAGAGAAACTTTGTTGTATCAATTTGTTAGTTTCAACTTCTTCTTTTGTCCATTCTTTTTGAGAATATATGGTATCAATATTAAACTCTTTGCATATTTTGTTTAGATGATTTTGTGGTGCATCGTAAAAAGTTAGTAGAGTAATATTTAATTTTTGAAGGTTTTTTTGAAGATTTTTTACTGTTTCTATCAAAAATTGGGCTCTAAATTTTTCTGTTTTTTTAAAACCAAAAATCTCTTTTTTAAAATGCTTCGGATTAAAGTAAAATACTGCAATAACTCTTTTATGGTTTTCTATTGCTTTTTTTAAAGAGACATTGTCGTTAACTCGTAAATTATTACGAAACCATACTAAACCAGTATTTTCTTGTTTTTGCTGCATTTTTTACTACAATATTTTACATTTTCCCAGTTTTTTTCCCATTTTTTACGCCAGCTGAATGGTCTGTTGCAAACGATGCAAATCTTTTCTGGAAGGTGTTGTTTTTTCAAAATTATTTATTAATATTTTGTATCATTCCATTAAAAACAAACCAGTGAAAAGGCATTACAGAATACCAATATAATCTACCTGCTAAACCATGTGGTCTAAATGTTGCGGTTTGGTAGATGTGCCCATCTTCAATTTTAAATTCTAACCAAGCTTCGCCGGGTAAAATCATTTCTGCATACAACAGAAGTTTTCCTTTTTCTTTATCCGCATAAATAACACGCCAAAAGTCTAATGCATCACCAGCATTTAATTCTGTAGGATGTCTTCTGCCTCGTCTTAAGCCCGCTCCTCCAAAAAGTTGATCTATAAAACCTCTAATTTTCCATAGAAATGTGCCATAATACCAACCAGTTTCTCCACCTATAGCCCAGATTCTGTCAAGAGCTCTTTTCTTATTTTTAACTTTTCTCTTTTTAAAATCTTTAAAACATCCATATTCTGGAACGTTTATAAATTCATGTACAAAATTTTTTAATTTACCGCTACTTACGTAAGAATCTTTCCAACTAGAAATAATACTATTTTGTTCTATTTTTTTAAAAGCCAACTTAACGGCTTCTTTATAAGACATCGGTTTAACATTTAACAGATTGTTTATGTCACCTTTTTTGCCAATAACTTCTACACCCATCGAGTTTACAAGAGAACTAGCTAATTTATAAGACGTTGAGGTAACAAAATACAACCAATAAGAAGACAGTTTTGGCGTCATAACAGGTACAGTTAAGATGTACCTTTTTAACTTTCTTACTTCTGCAAATTGCAATAGCATTTCTTTATAAGTTAAAACTTCTGGGCCAAAAATATCGTGCGATGTGTTAAATAATTCTTTTTTATTTAAAGCTTTGTGTAAAAAAGATAAAACATCTCTAATAGCTAAAGGTTGTGTCTTTGTATTTAGCCATTTAGGTGCAATCATAGCAGGTAATTTTTCTACAATATCTCTAATGATTTCAAAAGAAGAACTACCAGAACCTACAATAATACCTGCTTTAAAAGTTGTTAATGCATACGTATCTGAAGCCAATGCGTTTTCTACATTTTTTCTAGATAATAAGTGCTTCGAAAGGTTTGTGTCGTTTGTAATTCCGCTTAAATAAATTACTTGTTGTAAATTAGATTTCTCTGCAAAGCGTTTAAAGTTGAATGCGCATTTTTCTTCTAAAGTATGAAATTCTTTAGCTGAATTAGACATAGAATGAATTAAATAGTAGGCAATATCTATATCTTTAGGAATTGCCTCTAAAGTATGTCCGTTTAAAAAATCGGCTTCAATTAATTCAATGTTTTTTTGATTTTTGTAATAATTTTGAGCTCTTTTTTTATCTCGTACAGGGCAAACTATGGTGTGACCGTCGTTAATTAATAACGGTATTAATCTTTTACCAATATAACCCGTTGCACCTGTAACAAGAATTTTCATACGCCTTTATTTTTTTGGTCTTTGGTAACTTAATTGTTTTTTAAATTTTGGTATGGCATAACTGTCTAAACCATTAATAGTAGTAACGTTACCTAGAGATAAATTTACCAAACCGTCTTCTTGTAAAAGAGTGTCTTTTATATAAAGCTCTTCAATTTGTGCTACAATAAGCATAACGTCGTTAGAAGAAACATATACTTCTTCAACAAATTTCATACACATTTGTACAGGACAATTTTTTACAAAAGGAGCATTATGATTTCCTTTGAATTCTTCTTCCAAATCAGTTTTATCAAATTCTGATACATTTTCTGGATATTTGGCAGAAGTGTGATGCGCATCTTCTATAATGTCTTCATAAATATGATTTATTGTGAAATATCCGTTATCTTTTATGTTTTTGTACGTATTTCTAGGCACTGTTGTTGGTCTTAAAATAAAACCTAATGTTGGCGGATTAGAACCTAAATGTGTTACAGAACTAAAAACAGCTACATTGCTAACACCTTCCTTAGAAATTGAACCTAATAAGTTGGCAGACTTAAAGCCAGAACAACTATTTATTAAATTAATTTTATAAATTTTTTCTAAGGATTGTATGTCTTCAAAATTGAAAAATGCCATTATAAATTTTTAAAATTATTTATTTTGATATTGGTCGCTTTTAAATCATGCATTAAATTATACAAACCAAAAAATGTTCTGTTGATGTATATAAAGTGTTTAGAGCCTCTGTTACCATTCATGTTTTTTAACTCAGTGCTTTTAGCATATTTTTGTCCTAAATCAGATATTTTTCCAAAGAAATTTTCATCAGAGAAGTCAAAGTTTTCTTCATGAAAAGGTTGTGTAAATAAACTTAACATTTCATGAAACATCGCTCTAAAGAAATCTAGTTCTTCTTTAGAATCGTCTTTTCTTAATATTTCTAATTCGAATAATTTTTCTTCAAAATAAACAGGATTCGAAATATTTTCTTTTTTTGCCAATTCAAAATAAGGAACATAAAAATCATTTGGTATTGTTTTCATACAACCAAAATCAATTACAATTAATTCATTTTCTGGAGAGATTAAAAAGTTTCCTGGATGTGGATCTGCATGTACTTTTTTTAATTTATGAATTTGAAACATATAAAAGTCCCAAAGTGCTTGCCCAATTTTTGTTGCTGTTTCTGTATTGTTTGTAGAAAATTCTGATAAATGCACACCATTCATCCAATCCATTGTAATAATTCTATCCGAAGATAAATCTGCATAATATTCTGGAAAGTTAAGATTTGGTATGTGTTTACAAGCGGCAACAATTTCTTTACTTTGTGCTACTTCTAAAACGTAATTGGTTTCTTCTACCAATTTGTTTTCTACTTCTTTAAAATATTTATCAGAATCTTTACCTCTAATATTAAACATTTTGATAGCAATTGGTTTTACCAAAGATAAATCTGATGCAATACTATCTGCAACACCCGGATATTGAATCTTTACAGCTAATTTTTTACCATTTTTTTCTGCTTTGTGCACTTGGCCAATACTAGCTGCGTTTATAGATACAGCATCAAATTTGTCATAAATTTCATTCGGATTTTTACCAAAATAACGTTTAAAAGTCTTTGTAACTAGTGCAGGTGAAAGTGGCGGAACAGAAAATTGTGATAAGGAAAATTTTTCTACATAAGCTTGTGGCAAAATACTTTTTTCCATGCTTAACATTTGCGCTACTTTTAGTGCACTTCCTTTTAATTGTTTTAAGCCATCATAAATATCTTCTGCATTGTTTTCGTTTAACTTTGCTTTTGCTTCTCCTTCTGATTTTGTGATTTTATCACCATAATACTTTAAATAATTAACTCCGATTTTAGCACCTGTAGTAACTAATTTAGAAGCTCTTTGAATTTTTGAAGTCGGTATAGAGTCTATTGTTTTCATTGGTATTAATTAAAGTTAATTTTTTCTTTAAGTATAAATTTTCCAAAATCGATAATGCTTTTTAAGGGTTTTACATCAATTAAATCAAACCTGGCATTAATAGATTTTTCAATAAATATATCCGTCTTTTCAAAAGAAGGAGAGGTGTCGTCTAACCAAAATTTCATGGTAACAATTAACTGCAACCAAGAAGATTCTTGTATAGTTTTACTTTGTATTTTTTCTAGCTTTTCTTGCTTAAGGTCAATTTTTTCGATACCAATATTGCTAACAAAAATTTTATAATCTTCACGTAACTCCTTTAGGTATTTTAAACTTTTTAAGTCGTTGTTTTCTTTTAATGCATAAACAACATAGCTTCTATTTGCGGTTAAGATTTCAAAAAAGGTAAAATAAAAACTTAACAATTTATTTCTAGCGTCGTAGGTAGGGTAGTCTTCACTTTTTGCTAAAATTTTTATGGTGTGGTTAAAAAATTCGCTAAATATAGATTCTTTAATAGCTTCAAAAGAACCGTAGAATTTATAAAAATCTGCTTCTTCGAAGTTGTTTTCTTTAGCAAAACTAAAAACAGTTTTAGGGTCATGGTTATTTTCTAGTACAAACTCCATGTACCAAGAAATTAAATTGTCTTTTGTGATGTTTTTCTTACGAGCCATAATTGATTAAATTTTATGTAAAGATACGAATGTTTAACGATATTTCAATTTAGTTAAACAATAATATTTTGTTAATACTATTTTTTTATAGTTTTGAAAATAGAGTAATACCTAGGTTTATAATTTTTAAGAATTAGTTTGTAGTGTTTTTCCTTTAAAAACATATATTTACAATAGATATTTCTAAATTAAAAGATACGAAATTATTTAACCATAAACTATAAAATTATATTATTAAATGATTATCAATAAATACTTAACTGTTTCTTTAGCAGTGTTTAGTTTTCTTTTTTTTACTGGTTGTAACCAAAAGAAAGAGCAAAATAAAACCTCTATCGACAATTCATTATCCGTAAAAAAAAGGAAGTCTGTTATGCCAAAGGGAATGGTTTGGGTCGACTCAAAAACATTTTTGATGGGCGCTAAAGAAGGTGACCAATTTGCAATGATGAGAGAAAAACCGGCCCACGAAGTATATGTAGACGGATTTTATATTGATAAAAATGAAGTTACAAACCTTCAGTTTAGAAAATTTGTAGAAGCTACGAACTATATTACCACTGCAGAAAAGCCTATTGATTGGGATGAAATTAAAAAGGATTTACCGCCAAATACTCCAAAGCCTGCCGATTCTATTTTACAACCAGGAAGTTTAATTTTTAATAAAAACGCAGGTAAAATTGTTTCTATGAATAATTATCAGCAATGGTGGAGTTGGAAAATTGGCGCAAATTGGAAACATCCAGAAGGACCAGGAAGTTCTATAGAAGGTAAAGACAATTATCCTGTTGTGCACGTGAGTTATAGTGATGCATTGGCGTATTGCAAATGGGCAAACAGAAGGTTGCCAACAGAAGCAGAATGGGAAGCTGCTGCGCAAGGTTTAAATAATGACAATATTTTTGTTTGGGGTAATAATAAAGAGGCTTTAAATAACAACGCTAATACTTGGCAAGGAACTTTTCCTACAGAAAATAACTCGGTAGACGGTTTTGAATACATTTCTCCTGTAAGTTCTTATCCAGCTAATGATATTGGTTTGTATGATATGGCAGGTAATGTTTGGGAAATGACTTCAGACTTGTTTAATGTAAATTACTATAAATCTTTAAACAAAGATGAAGTTTTAAACAATCCAAAAGGAGCTGAAAAATCATATTCGCCGGCAAATCCTTATCAATTAGAATATGTTATGAAAGGTGGATCATTTTTATGTCACGAATCATACTGCGCAAGTTTTAGAATATCAGCAAGAATGGGAATGGAACCAAGTTCTAGCTCAGACCACATTGGTTTTAGAACAGTAGTTACCAAAGAAATGTTAGAAAAATAAAAAAGCTTAAAAATCTTCTGATTTTTAAGCTTTTTGTCGGGGTGGCAGGATTATAACTACCACTCTAATATCTTTAATTATCAATTAGTTACAAATTATCTCCTTTTTGAGGTAACCGAATAGGTAACTTTAATGATAAGAACTTTCGTTTTGAATTGCTTTATACAAAAGTGGTGCAAATATAATACGCTTATACATACAATCCAACATAAATTTACGCAAATTTTATGATTTATAAAAGTAATTTTGCAACTAATTAATATACAGATTAATAATGTCTATTTCAATCCCAGAATATTCTGAAAATTCATTGATAGTAACAAATTGATGAGGCTTTTTGTCCAAGTGTTCTTTGATTTGATTTAAAAGTTTACGCCCATAACGCTCACTTCGACCTGTAATGCGTTGAATGTCTTTTGGATATATACATGCTCTTTTTGTAATCATCATACTTTATCTATGCTTTAACCATATTTAAAACCAGTAGTGTCATTTTAGGAGTATTTAGGTTTAATCGGTAAGAATGGTTTTAATCGGTTTCTCTTTTTCTTTAGTAAGTCATAAAGTTACGTGATTTGAAATATTAATCATAAAAAAAGTAAAAATTATGGCAAAACAAACCGGAATTATTAAATTAAAAGGAACTATCGGAGGTATTTCTTTTTACAAAACAGCAGATGGACATTTAGCTCGAGAAAAAGGCGGTGTGGATAAAAATAGAATCCAGAATGATCCTGCCTTTCAAAGAACTCGTGAAAATGGTTCTGAATTTGGAAGAGCAGGTAAAGGTGGTAAAGTATTGCGAAATGCAATTCGTGTGCTTTTGCAAAATGCAAAGGACAAAAGAGTTGTCTCTCGTTTGACAAAATCTTTAGTGGCTATCACAAAGACAGATACGACTAATGAAAGAGGTTTAAGAACGTTGCAAGATGGAAACTTAAACCTTTTAGAGGGTTTTGAATTCAATTTGAATGGAAAGTTAGGAGCAACTTTATTTGCTGCATTTACAAAAACATTTGACAGAGTTTCTGGAGATACCACTTTAGATTTGGCTGCATTTTCACCAACTGTTAGAATTGCTGCACCTGCAGGAACTACCCATTTTAAAGTAGTAATGGGGGCTTCTGAATTAGATTTTGTAAATGAAACTTCAACATTTGAAAATGATGAAACAGCAATTTTGCCTTATACTGCTGCAAATACTGCTGCAATTGCATTATCTGCAACAATTACTGCTAATTCTACATTACCAGTAGTACAGGTTTTAGGTGTAGAGTTTTATCAAGAGGTGAATGGAGAAATGTATGCCCTTAAAAATGGTGCTTACAATGCGCTATCTGTTGTTACAATTGATACTCCGTAATAATGGAGTTAGTGCTTCAAAGAGCTTATTTTAAAGAGGGTACTAACGGTACTCTCTTTTCTTCTGATAATTTTCTTTGTCATACCATTGAGTTACCCTGGTTAAATAATAAGAGAAATGTTTCTTGTATTCCTGAAGGAGCCTATGAAGTTGTTCCTAGATTTTCGAAACGATTTCAGCATCATTTGATTTTGAAAAATGTCAAAGGGAGAAGCTATATTTTATTTCATCCAGCAAATAATGCCTTAAAAGATTTACAAGGCTGTATTGCTCCTGTAACTTACTTATATGGTATTGGTAGAGGTGTATATTCCAAGGATGCACTACAGAAACTATTATCATTAGTTTATCAAGCTAAAGACCGAAAAGAAAAAATACTATTAAAAATTAAATCACAGAATTATGAAAATTATAGAACGTTATAAAAAACCAACTCCGAAATTTTTTAGAGTATTAAGAAATATAGGTATTGCATTAGCTACTGCAGGAGGTGCTATTATTGCAGCTCCTGTTAGTATACCTGCTGCAATAATTACTGTGGCAACCTATATGACTGTTGCAGGAACTGTAGCTACAGCAGTTAGTCAAGCTGTTGTTTCTGAGGAAAAAAAGGATGAATAAAATATGTTTCAGAACGATATACAAATAAAGTCAGGTGTTGTTGGGGGAACATTACTTTCTACAGTTTTTACTATTAGTTTAGACGATATACTTTTTACTATTATTATGGCTGTTATTGGAGCAATTGTTAGTTTTTCTGTTTCTACATTATTAAAGTGGTTGTTTTTTAGAAAGCAAAAAAAGAATACCTAGTTTTAGTACTGGGTATTCTTTTTTTTTTTCATTGACTAGGTAGTAAGAATTTCGTTTTCAATGAGAATTATTCTAGTTTTTAAATGTCTTTGTCTAGCAAGTTGAATTATGTTTTTTGTTCCTTTACTTTTTCCATCCCAAAAAGCAATTAATGCGTCTGCATATATTGCCATTTGGTTATTTCTTTTAGGTCCAGCAGCTTTTCCGTATTTTATCCAATCAGCCGGAAATTTTATGATTTTGATTTTTTTTTCGGACGCGTATTGCTCTCCTAATTTGTCTGCACCTTTGTAATGAGCTCCAGATACAATCTCGATATTTTTATAATCCTGGAGAAATTTATCACATTCTTGCTTTAATTTTTGATAGTTGTTGAAGTTTCTGCTCCCAGCTATAATTATTTTCATAGTTTAATTTGTTAAGATCTTAGTAAGGCTATTTTTAGTTTTGATATAGTTGACAATTGTTGTTGTAAGTTTTCTTCGAAAGCAGTTATTTTTTTAAGTTTTTCAACCTTCAATTGCCATTGTTGTTCTTCATAGTTCTGCAGCGCAGTATTGATTACTTTTTTTACGTCTGAAATATCAATAAATGGAATGACAGAACCTTTTAAATAATACCCAAAGTATTGACCAACTTTTAAAGATAAACACAGGTAATACAAAGACTCTCTATTTGCTGTAGAAGTTGTGGAAATTACAAAGCAGTTTGGACAAGGTTTGTCTAATGGCTTTCCAGAATTTAATCCTTTATTCAAAATAAAAAAATGTGGGTTTGGGTAAGTTCGTCCAATTTTGTGGGTTTTGATTTCAAAAATTTGCATAAGTATCCATTTTTTAGGTTTAGATTCTTTTGCTATTTTTTTTGCCCATAAAATTTTGGAAAGGAAAACAACAAAAAGAAAGCTGTTTCTAAATGGAGAGGATAGACTATCAAGGTTTTTGAAAAAAATACTACCAACTACTGAATGTTGAATTTTAAGTATTAAGTTGTTATTTGGTGGAGATTTTTTTCAAAACCCGAAGGGCTTGACCTTTATAGGCTAAAAGCGGAGGCTTTTAAAAGACAAAATATTATACAATTAAATTTTTTCTTGAATGAAACAGATGCTGAAAGTATTGCAACATTAAGGGAACCATTTGTTTTGCTGTCTTTTTTTTGTTTTTCTTTTTATCCTTTACTTTTTATTATATCTATAATGATAGATTTTATCTGGATTTTTTTTGTGATTACTTAACGAAATGAAACAAACAAAGACTTGAGATAAGGAATACTTGGACTTAGCGATGGTTTTGTGCAGTTAAATGAGGTAAGGGATTATAAAAAAATAAAATACCTAGTGCGCTGGCAGCAGCGAACATAAGTGTATAACTTTTTATTTGTTTTGTTCTGTTTTTATTAATGGTTTTGTTAAAAGTGAATGCTTCAGAAAACGTATTTATTTTAACTTAATTTTTATTTTAAACTAATATTTTATGATTAGTAAATACTCATTTACTTTTAGTGAAAACAATGTTACCTTATTTTCTGACAAATAAAAATTTATACTCTTATTGGCTTTTTTTTGATTTTATGGGTGCTTTATAATTGTAATATAAACTGAAATATTAATAATTTTAGTAATGTTAATTTAAATTACAAATAAGCACTTATAAAAACAATGCAACAAATACGGAATGTTGTTTAAATAACTAATTTTATTGTTGATAACGGATTTGCGCGATGGAAGAGCGGCTATTTTACATAATGGCGTTATAGACCAGAAAGTGAATGAATGTGTATATAACTGCGCATTATGTTAATATAGCTTTGAGGAGTTTTGTGTTTTATGAAAAAAATATAAAAGCTTTGCTTTTTAGAGTTGTGAAATGAGTTTACGAATGCAACAAACTCTAAAATGCAAGTACCTTTAGAATATTAAAACGCTAAACTTGCGTTGGCGCGCTGAACAAACCAAAAAAACAGAGGGTTTTGAGGAACGAGAAAACTGGATTTTGGTTTTTGTGGTGTTTATTCTTCCCAAATAATACTAATAATGGTTTTGTATTGCTTTGTGGGTATACAATATTCCATAAAATCTGAATCTTCTTGATCTTCATAAATTTTAAACCAGGTAGAACGCTCTATTTCTTGAGCTTTATCATCACCTTTGTATATAAATTCATAATCTGCATCAATATATTCTTTTGCAACTGAATCTTCAGGAGGTGAAAGTTTTGTAACGTCTTTTAGCCACCCTTTTAAATCAGGAGATTTTCTCCAATATCTAACTATGCCATCAGAAATAAAAACAACTAATAATGGAAAAACATCTAAAGTTATCAATCTATAAACTACAGAAGTTAAACTAGTCTTAAATCTATTTGATATTTCCTTAATTAAAGATGGACTAAAAGGTTTATGTTCTATAAATTTTCGAAAAACACTTTCTGGCATTAATAGTTCAGAAGCAAAATCATTTGCTTCATATTCTTGAATTCCTTTTTTGGCTTGATGTTCAATGTTTTTAAACCAGTTTAAGGTATTTGAATTTTCATTATGAACTGCCAAATCTAATTTATCGTGAAGCAGATAATGGCCAACTTCATGAGCAATTGTAAATCTTTTTTTTTCTTCGTATAAAATTTCTGAATTTATCTTAATTAAGGTTTTAGTGTTTCCTCTGATTATTTTCCCATCAGAATTTTTTAATGGCTCTTCAATTAATGTTGCCCCTAGAGCTGAAACAAATAAATCCATAGGCATATCTGTAATATCATATAAACCAATTTCTTCTAAAAGTTCTTTTGCTTTTCTAGAACCCTTATTATTCATCATTTAATTTTTCCAAGATCTCTAACAAGTTTTGATCCTTAATAATGTCTTTTATTTCTTCAATTGTTAGATTTTCAAGATTTCTATATTGTATTTGAAATTCATTGTTATTAATGAGATTCTTTAAGTAACTAACTGGCTTTTCGATATGACTTTCTATTGCCTTATGTAACAATTTTGTAGCTTTCTCTAGAAGTTGTACATCATTTTGTTTATTGATGTAACCCTTTATGAAAAATGATTGTCTCTTGAACATTTTTTGAGAAAACTCTTCAATTTCATTAATATTATAATCGAAAGTTTCTAGTTCAGAGTCTAAAAGCGAACTATTATCCTCTAACATTTGTGAAATTATTGCTTTGTCAATCTTCTTTACGAAATTATTTTTCATAACCTAATTCATTTAGTTTAATCTTTAAAATAGGAAGTTTTCTATCTAACTTCTTTTTTAAGTTTGTAATGACATTGAGAGGAATACCAAATAAGTCGGCTAAATCTTTCCTTTTCATTTCGTGAATAATATATGGTTCAAAAAGTAGTAATTCATCGTCGCTACAACCTAATTTCTCTAAAATATCTATACAGGCAGATAAAATTTGCTCATAATCATAATTTTCAACCGTTTCTATATTTTCATTTTCATAAATTTCGAAAATATTATTTATTTTTTCCAATTCTGAAGAAATGTAATTATAAATTACACTATCTAAAGAACTAATTATCTGTTGTTTTATATCAGGAAACTTGTCCTTATACCAGTTTCTACCATCTTTCTTTAGTAAAGTCTCAAATGTGTTACTTATTAAATCTTCAACCATAATACCTCTAAATCCTTTACCTAGATCATATTTTATGTTAAAGGTTAGATGTAGTCTTTTTATTGAATATTTTACTAAAACAGAATAGAATTCTGGTGTTAATGCTGTCTTAATAGCTTTACATTTTTCATCAAAAGTTGCAATATCTCTTTTTTCAACTTTCATCTATATAGTAATGCTAATATTTTTAATAATTTTTCCATAGTAATGGCAATTTATCATTTTTTTATAGCATTACATTGTATAAAACTAAAAAAAATATAATTATGGCAAAATGGGCAGACTATTTAATATCTCATGTTAGAAGAGATTCTAATGGAAATGTTACAAGTGTTTTAATGCATGAAGACAAAGGAGAATCAATCTTACAATTGGGAATAAAAACTAAAAATGAGGTAATAGTTCTAATTAAGAAAGGTTACACTTTTAAAACAGTAATATGGGGTTATCCAAAATGGAATAAAGGAGCTGATGTTCATATTGTAAAAATTGGTAACGAAGAGTTTATAAGAACTGATCGAAATAAAACAGACAAAGATAATTTAGACAACTTAATCCCATTAAATTAAATTTTATGGCAACAAATGGTAAAAGCGGAGATAATCGCAGACATGGAGCAGTCAAAGGGCGCTCACAAGTAAAAAGCCCAAAAACTGATATTTGGGTAAAAAAAGATTCGGAAACTGGACGTTTTATAGATGGTAAAACATCAAGTAAAACACCTTTTAAAGGAGTTCGAAAAGAAAATTAAGTTATGGAGGATTATAATAGATTATTAAACAGCTTAAAACCAATAGATGTCATTGTAGCTAAAAAAAGAGATGGTTTAGGAAGAATTCTAAATCACTACATCGTCTATTTAGGTAATGGGATATTTGTTGGAAATTTAAAAGGAAGTGTAAAACAAGTTACATATCCAGAACTCTTTGAATTATTGGAAGTATATGAACCAATAAAAATAAGAAAGTTTACTGGTAATCATTTTGATGCTAAAGAAGCAGTAATTAGAGTGAGACAAAAATTAGGGCAACCTTATAGTTTTTTAGGATTTAACTGTGAGCATTTTGCTAATTGGGTACAATATGGGAAAGAAACTAGCAGTCAAGTTACTAATGGTTTTCTAATATTGGCAGGTTTAGGCACTTTAAAATTAATTACTGGCGGAGATGGAAAAAGATAGATTGAAATATACTATAAATAGATTTGATCATTATTTTGATAGTGTTAATAATAAAACTGCTGTTTATATAGCAATAAATACTTTTATTACTGGAGGTGTTATAGTATTGCTTACACAAACTGAAATTGTTAAAGACTTAATAATTGCTGGACAAGTTATTGTTTGGTTATTATTAATTACTGGTATTATAAATCTAATTGTACTATCTATTGCAAGCATCCCTTTTTTTTCAACCAAACCAAAATCTATCTACTATTTTGGAGCGATATCTAAAATGACACAATCCGATTTTAATAAAACTTCTAAAAATTATACACAAAAAGAAGAATTAAAAGATTTAAGGTCACAAGCTTTTGTTCTTTCAGAAGGCTTAACAAAAAAATTTACAAAACTAAAATTAGCAGGAATATTATTAGTGATTCAATTTTCTATGCTATTATTAATTTTAACAACCATATTAATTAAACTATAAATAAAGAGTTATGAGCATTTTTAACCCATATTTGGATGTTATCAAAAAAGCAATAGATAAAGATCCTAAACAAAACAATATTAGACTTTTTTCTGAACAACCAGAATCTGATTTTGACACAAGTTATATAAAAGCATTACGAAATGAATTACCTGGTTTAGAAAAATTAAATGAATCTTCTCGTTTAGTTAAAGGTCTTAATGCTTTAGAAATAGAGAACTTACCAAGATTAGGAAATCATCCTGATTTTGCAGACTTAAGAAATACATCAGATACAGAAAAGCATTGGATTATTTCAGCTTTTGTTGATGTGCAAAAAAGCACTCAACTACATAATCGCTTTACTCTTGCAACTGCAGCATTAATTACTGAAAGTATTGTAAAGGCATCTATTTTTGCAGTTAATTTATGTGGAGGATATGTACATAGAATACAAGGAGATGGTTTAATGGTTTATTTTGGAGGCAAAAAAATTGATAAAGGACAAGCAACAAAAG
Organism: Polaribacter marinaquae; assembly: GCF_038019025.1. Classification (NCBI taxonomy): domain Bacteria; kingdom Pseudomonadati; phylum Bacteroidota; class Flavobacteriia; order Flavobacteriales; family Flavobacteriaceae; genus Polaribacter; species Polaribacter marinaquae. The sequence continues at coordinate 1,269,281 of NZ_CP150496.1, read as the reverse complement.
ATGCTTTAAAAGCTTTTGCAATGATTTCTTACTTTGTAAAAAATGATTTAAAAGAGTATTTTGAATCAATGAATATCAAAGACATATCTACAAGAACTGGTATTGATTTAGGACACGATAGCCAAGTGCTTTGGATGTATTCAGGATTGAGTAATTCTGGAGAAGTGACTACGTGTAGTCTGCATACAAGTCTTGCTCCTAAAATGCAAGCTAATGCAACCTCAAACGGAATCGTTACTGGGCAAAATATTGTTAATCAAATTTCTTCATCAGATAAGTATTTTAAAGTAAAGAATAGCACTATTTGGGATTACGAAGATGGCCGATTTTATAACCAATATGATTTCAATTGGGAAAAGTATCTTGTAGATAATGAATTTGCAAAGCAAAATATTGATGGTGATTTAATTTTAAACATCGGTAATACACTAGCTCCAATATTAAACCCAGCTCATTTAAGACCTATTGCAGAGATAAATAAACCATATTTTAAGTTTTAATGAATTATTGTTTAAAGAAAGATACTGAAGATTTTTTAGAAAAATATTTTAATTTTAGTATTAACACTGAAATGGAAATACAAAATTGTTTAGTTTTAGATGGTGTTATTGATATTATAGATAAGGAAGGTGTTTTTTGGCAAAATTATAATATAAGAATACTTTTATCAAAATTAAACTATCCAAACGTTATTCCAGAAGTTTTTGAATTAAGTTCTAAAATAGATAGGGATATAAAATTTCATATTGATACAAATGGAAAATGTTGTTTGGATATCTACCATAGATTAGCTTTAGTTCAAAGAAGAGGAATAAATATTATTGATTTTTATAAAAGATTTGTTTATCCTTTTTTTGCGAACCATCAATTTAAAATTAAAACTGATTCTTATGCAAATGGTGAATATGATCATGATATAGCTGGTGTAATACAATATTATAAAGAAGAGTTTGAACTAACTGATTTTACTATTATTATCAAATATCTTGAGTGTTCTTTGGGGATTTTAAAAGCTGAACGCAACAGAGAGTGCCCCATATGTGGTAAACCAAAATATAAAAAATGTTGTGCTATGAAAGTTGAAAAATTAAAGAGCTATGGAAACAAATTATTAAAATTAGATTTAAAAATTTTCAAAGAGAATTTATCTACTATTACTTCTTAAAGTTTTCCACCCACCTTTCTACCCACTTACGGAAGTATGTAGTTTATTTTCCAATGACCACCTTTTGCGCTTCCTACTCTTTCAATAAGTCCACGATCTTTTAAAGCATTTAGATTATTATCAATAGCAGTAGCACTTAAGCCAATTATTTCTTCTAATTCTCTTTTAGAAACTTTATTATTTTTATGAATAACTTTAATAATATTAACTCTATTATCTGTTAGATTATCTACCCACTTATTTACCCACTTATTAAAATCAAAAGGTCTTCTAAATGTTACAGTAAATATACCTTCAGTATTAAATTCAGGTGGCGTTAAATTATTTTCTAACATTAAATCTCTCATTCTACTAATACCAGAACCTACTTGTTCTACCATTCGTATTCTTTCAAAAAGACCAAATATTAAAGGATTTCTACTTAAACTTCTTTTTCCAAATTCATTTTTAGGAATTCCACTTACTAAACCACCAGGATTAGAAACTTCAATTCTATCATTAAAAACTTCCACAGAAATACGAGCTCCTTTATCATAATAATCTCTATGTGCTAAAGCATTTATAATTGCTTCTTTAAAAACTGTTTCGGGTATTTCCCATATTTCTTTTCGAGGTTCTGAACCATTTCCTTCAATATCATAACGCACATTTAGTTTTGTTTTTAACCAAGACATTGTTTGCAAAAATTGCTGATACAAAGTACCTGTCATTATCTTATCATCAGTAATATATCTTTTATCAATACCATCAAAAACAATACATCTAATTACTGCTTTTTCAAAAAAATATTCTGGATTTTCTGCAAAAAATAAAGTAGCCCCATTTTTAAGGAAGCCTTCTTTAGTTACTAATTTTAAATTGTTGAATACTTGTTCGTTTGAAACTGTAGTACCTAAACCTGCTAATTCTCTAAATTGATTGATGTTGGTATTAGGAATATCTTTAGTAATATCAATTGTCTTACAAGGTGCTTCGTCGTAATAAATCTTATCAGCTTGCTGAAAGAAATCTCTCATTTCTTCTACCGTAGTTAATTTTTGAGAATTAGGACCTTGACGCACATAAATAGCACCAGAAAGAACATAAGGTTTATTTATACCTGAAGGAACTTCAATTATTACAGTTTCTTTTTTATCAATAGTTGTTGTGTAAATATTGCAATGTAATGTTGGTGTAATTTCATTTATTGAATTCTGCAAAGCAGAACGTTTTGCATTGTTAAAATTAACTCCTTGAATATTATTTGCATCATCAACACCCAAAATAAGAGTACCACCAGAAGCATTTGCAAAAGCACAAATTTCTTCTGTAACTTCTTTTATTTTATTAGGAATTCTTACTTTAAATTCAAGATTGAATCCTTCTCCAGAATTTATAAGTGATTTTATTTCGTTGATACTTAACATAAATTATTGGGTAGTTACTATTCACAAATCTATTAAAATTGTTTGGTTTTTAGGCTTTACATTACACTTTTAACGATGCTGAGAAGGTGTTATCTTTATTTTCTTTTATCAACACTTTCTTTATCAAAAGCTATCAAATTAAATAATTGACGCATTCTACTCCTTACTCTATTGCCATATCTTTCTTCTAATTCTTGTGCATTTAAGTTAGTTGTAGCGTGTGTTTTAGTATCTTTTTTTAGGGATAAATCGTAACGTGATAAAAGGATTTCACCCATTACATTACAATCTTGACCAAAATGCCTGCCAGTTGTTTCTACACCTAAGTCATCAAAACAATAAAAACCATTATTACCATAATCTTCAATAATTTTGAACCCGCTTTTATTGAAATTAAATGTAATATTTCTTGCAGGTACAACTATATGCTTAATTTGATGCGGTACAATGTGTGGTAATAATTTCATTAAACTTGTTTTACCACAACCTACTGGACCAGATAATAAAATTCCTTTATTGGGATCTATATTTAATTTTTTGCAAGCATCAAAATCACGAATAAAATAAATGCATAACTTGTATAAAATTGCTTCATCTTCTGAATATATTTTGAAATTTTTGTCAAATAATAATTTCCCTTTTGCTTCTAAATAGATTAGCATTTTTGGAAAATCGTATATTATTTGATTTCCTTTTAGTTCGCCTAATTGGTATTGGACGCTGCCTTCTTGAATGATATGGGGTGATTCTATTTTCATATTCTTACTGTATTCCTGACTATGTAGTATTGATGTTTTTTTATTCTAATACTTTTTCTTGATTTTATATTGTTCATTTTGTCTTGAAACAAAACGAACCAAAAATTCAATACTTGGATTTTCGACGGTCAATTACGTTTTTAATGCCTAAAATAAAAGAACTCACTTCGTTCAAACAGCTTTTATTTTTAAAGTCATTTTCTAACTATTGACACTTGTCTGCAAATCCTATGTCGATTGGAAACTCTGACTATCTAAATTATATTTTATTTTTTATGATGATATTGCCACATCGAAAACTTCTCTTAATGATATTTAGAGCGGTTCATTGTAGTTTTTATTTTTACTTGTCTTTAAGTTGTCTTGATTTTGGCTAACTGGATTTTGGTTTTCTTTGTTTTTTATTTCTTCAGCTTTTATCATCCAATTTTTTGCTGTTGCTTGCCAATTGACAATTTTTGTTTTACCTCCAACTTTCCAACCAATACCTTGGTAATGGTTGTAAAATTTTTGTGCTTCTATTTTTGGCCAGTTTTCTTTTTTAAAAAAATCGATTACTTCTTTTTCGTTTTTAGGCTGGTCAAGTTTATTAATGTTTTTATTGTTTCTACTAGTTTGTATATGTTTATTAATAGATACCAGTGCTTGTCCAGTACTTGTCTCTATTTTGGTATTGTTGTGTACTTCTGCTTGTCCAGAACTTGTCTCGAATTTGAACATCTTAATTTTACTGCCTTTGTATGGATTGTGTGAAGGATAGTAAGTGATATATTTCCAATGACTTAAATCTTTAATGCACTTATGGTATGTTGATTTTGAGCCAATTTTAGAAAAACGCATTACTTCTTCACGATTGATATAGAATTCTTCAAGGAATCGATTGTTGTTCCATATTTGAAATAGAGCAATGTATAAACTTATGTGTGTTGGGTTTAAACGATTATCTTTTGAGAATTGAATGAAAACTCCTTTGAGATGTTTTATGAAATTTACGTTTTGCATAATTTATATCAATACTTTTTTGCTTGATCAAAAAGTATTCAAAAAATCAAGACTCACTTTCATTTTTATTGAATTCTACTTTTTATTACACTTACGAATCCAGACCGTAAACTCTTTGGATTCTCCCGTTCCATAAAAATTGAATTTCCACTAAAAATAAAATAGGTCGGATTTAGATTCTTACTTTGAATTGTATTTCGTCGTTTATAATGAGATATTGTAATAACCTTTTGATACAGCTCAAGCTGACTTCTACAGTGTGACGCAAGCGTCAAAATTTATTATGAATACGATTTTCCTCTAACACTTTTACAATTTCTTCATAATCGTAATAAATAACACCACCAACTTTAGAATAGGGGAGTGTTCCATTGATTCTTAAGTTTTGTAATGTTCCTGGAGAAATACTTAACAAATCTCTAACTTCTGGAGATTTGAGCCATTTTTTTGGTGCAAAACCAGATTGATGATTAATCATTGCTTTAATGTCTTCTAGTAATTCTTCTTTGAATTCTCGTAAATCTTCTGTGGTAATAATTGATGTTGGCATTTGTAAACGATTTTTAAAAGAAGAAGCTACTGAATGTCCCCCAACATTATTAGTAACTTCTTCTTATTGATTTGACTTTCGTTGGCAAACTTCAGAAGATTTTTTAGAATGATTTCGGTAGTTGTTCGTAACTACGAAAAGTTTTTATTAGCCTTTTTTGACCACTTTTATCTTGTTTTTTGTTGCATTTTGGTAAGAAATGATACTTTACTATTCTAAAAATATTGTTTTCGTAGTTACGAAGAGGTTACGAGTTTAGATGCCATCATCATAGTCTAACTTTTCTTGTAAGTTAGATGTCAGTTTATTTAGAAACTTTGTTCTTTCTAAACTTCTATTTTTTATCTCTGAATAGGTTTTATAAGAATTTGAAATCTCTAAATTAAAAACTTTAGAGAGCTTAATTATCAATTCTTTTGTATTGATATTACCTGTATTGATTGCACCTGACACTTTTAATGCATACATCAATTCAACGAAATCAGTTTTTGATGCTGTCCAGTTTAATGATGTCTTCAATTTTTTATTATTATCCTCAAAAATACCAGTTGAAATATTTTTTAAAGTATTGATTTCTTTTTTGTAAAAGTTGGTTAGTAAATCATAGGCTAATACTTCTGCAGCTAATGTATCGTGACTTGTGTAAAATTCTGAATCTAAATAGACTGATATATCTGTAGAAAATAATTCTAATTGTTTATTTTCCCGAAGAAAATATATATGATCTAAAAAAGTACTTTTATGCTTGTAATATCTATAGAACTCTAAATTCTTACGCTTTTTTACTTCTAATTTCTTTAATTCGTTTTTCAAATAATTTTTTAAAATTGAATTAGTAGAATTTGGTTTACCTACTTGATATTTTAATTGATTATTATAAAAAATAAAATCAGCATAAATACTTGGTTTTACTTGCTTAAAGAAATGAATTTCATCATTATAGTCTTTGAATTTTCTGTTTCTAATATTGACTCTTAAATCTTGAAGAATCTCTTTTGCTTGTTTTATATGGAGTTTTAATTTTACAATTTTAGTATTTTTTTTTAGTGAGAGTTCTTTTTGTTGAACATAATATTGTTCAACTAGAGGGATATACTTTTTCATTTTCTTGCAATTATTTAGTTTTTTCTTTTTTAGTAATTTTACATTGCCGTGTTTTTTTTTGAAAAAAAAAGATATGGCAGTTGCCATATCTTTTTAAAGTTAAATTTTATTTGAGCTAGCTATAAACTTTAAATTAAGTCTCTCAATCTTGTTGCTGCTTGTTCTGCAGTAATATCTCTTTGAGGAGTTCCAAACATTTCATAACCTACCATAAACTTTTTTACTGAAGCAGAACGCAATAAAGGAGGGTAAAAACTCATATGGAAATGCCAATGACTATTGTTTAAACCGTTTGTAGGTGCTTGGTGTATCCCACTAGAATAAGGGAATGATGTGTTAAATAGTTTATCATATGCTTTTGTAATTACTGATATTGATTCAGCAAAATTTAGCGATTCTTGAATATTTAATTCTAAAATACTTTTTCTCTGTTTTTTAGGAACTATCATAGTTTCAAAAGGCCAAATAGCCCAAAATGGAACCAATACTACAAAATCATTATTTTCAAAAATGATTCTTTCTTTAGTTTTTAATTCTTGGTTTAAATAATCTCCTAAAAGACTACTTTTTTTTTCTTTATAATAGCTTGATTGTTGTGTGTTTTTTTTATCAACCTCATTTGGCAGTGTTGATTGACTCCAGATTTGTCCATGGGGATGAGGGTTGCTGCACCCCATTACCGCACCTTTATTTTCAAAGATTTGCACATAATTTATTGTAGGCTCTATTGCTAATTCTGTATATTCTTTTTGCCAAGCAAAAACTACTTTCTGTATTTCTTTCGATGACATATCTGCCAGACTTTTTGAATGATCAGGACTAAAACAAATCACCTTACAAATACCCGTTTCACTTTCTGCTTTGAATAAACCATCATTTACACCAAATTTTGGTGAATCATTTTGTAGCGCAGCAAAATCGTTTGTAAACACAAAAACATCAGAATATTTTGGATTTAATTCACCATTAATTCTTGTATTTCCTGCACATAAATAACAATTCTCATCATAAGCAGGTCTTTGCTCTTCAGATATTTCTTCATTTTGACCTTGCCAAGGTCTTTTTGCTCTATGAGGTGATACTAAAACCCATTCTCCTGTTAATATATTAAACCTTTTATGCGAGTAATGTTGCAAGTTTGTATTTTCCATTTTACTATTTTCTATTTGATTAAATGTGTTCCTTCTGAAAGCTCTACAAAATAGACCGAACAATCTTTATTAAATTTATTTTGATAAGCTTTTGAAACTATTTCTGTAAAAACTTTAGCTTCTTTTCGAGCAATTAAATTGATAGTGCAGCCACCAAAACCACCTCCCATCATTCTTGCACCTAATACATATTTATTTTTTTTAGCTTGAGCTACTAAAAAATCTAGTTCATCGCAACTTACTTTATATTGATCTGATAAACCTGAGTGAGATTGATAAATTAAAGAACCTAATAATTCTAAATCGTTATTTTCAATTGCTCTTGCTGCTTTTTGAGTTCTATCTATTTCTTGTATTACATACAATGCTTTTTGATAATTTGTAGGAGTAACTTTATCAATGATTTTTTGTAAATCTGCTTCTGTAGCATCTCTTAACGTTTCAACTTCTAATATTTTTGCAATATTTTCGCAAGCAGAACGTCTATCATTATAGGCACTATCAGACAAACTATGTTTTACATTTGTATTGATTAGCATTAATTGATAATCCTTAAAATCAATTTCATAAGCAGTAGATTTAATAGTTCTACAGTCTAATAATAGTGCGTTGTTTTTAATTCCAAACATGCTAGCATACTGATCCATAATTCCACATTTTACCCCTACATAATTGTGTTCTGCTTTTTGTGAAATTAAAATCATTTCTGTTTTAGTTAATCCTAAATCAAACAATTCATTCAAACCAAACACTACACTATTTTCTAGTGCTGCCGATGATGACATACCTGAACCAGCTGGCACATTTCCTTTGAATATGATGTTAAAATCGCCAATAATTTTATTTCTGTTTTGAATCTCAGCTACAACTCCAAAAACATAATTTTCCCAACTTCCTTCTTTTGATGGTTTTATCGTACTTAATTCAAACTCAATTGTACTTTCTAAGTCTATAGCAACTGCGGTGCATTTTCCTGTATTGCTTTTTTGGATAGCTGCTGCTATACCTTTATCTACGGCTGCAGGAAAAACAAACCCGCCATTATAATCCGTGTGTTCTCCTATAATATTAATTCTTCCTGGAGAAAAAATTAATATAGGATCTATTTTAAAAATTTTTATAAATTCTTCTTTAACCTGTTCAATTAATATAGTACTCATATTGTTAGTTGATATGTTAATGTTTAAGTTTCACATTCCAACTTACTGAATGCGATTGATTAGGTGCCAAAGTTTGCAATCCTATTTTATTGTTAAAACTATTAGAAATGCCAGTCATTGGCTCAATTGCTATAAGTGGTAAGTCTTTAGGTGTGTATAGTTGTAAATAGTTTTCTAATTGATTTGTTGTAATTTCTATTTGATGATTTGGAGTTATAAATTCGACTGTATCTGTATTTAAAATAAAGCAATCATCAAATTGTTTATTTTCTATTTTAAATTCTTTCTCTGTTTTCTCATCAATCACTTTTTGAGTAATCAAATTGTTATTGAATTTTATTTTTTGATCACTTTTAAATTTTAAAATGCTTTTTGATAAAGCATCAGTAATAAAATAAGGATGCCAACCTAAAGTAAAAGGAAAAGAAGTTTTATCAATATTTCTAATCGTTACTGAAAGTGCTATTTCATCTTCATATAATGTGTAAGTTAAAGCTATACTATATTTAAAAGGAAAACCTTTAATTTTTTGATTTTCTTTATAATTGATTGTAACTGATGAGAAATTTGGGTTCTCTATAACCTTAACAACTTTAAAAGTTTTATTATAAATTAAACCATGCAATGCATTTTTATTAGAGTCATTGCAGTCTAATTCGTACTCTTTATTGTTAAAAGTATATTTTCCATTTTCAATTCTACTTGCAAAAGGAAATAAAATTGAAGAAGCATAAGATTTACTATACTTAAAACCCTCTATTTCTTTTATAACAGTTTTATTATTCAGTATTAATTCCTTTAATCTTCCACCTTCATTCAAAGAAATTTTTGCTAAAGTTGAATTATTATGATGCTGTAAAGTAACAAAAGACAAATTATCATCTATATGAATTTGACTATAGGGCATTAGATTTATTTTCTGTTCTAATTTTCTGTTCCCATTTCCATGCAGAATCAATCATTTCTTTTAAATTACACTCTGCTTTCCAACCCAACTTTAATTCAGCTAATTTTGCATTTGCATATAGTTTAGGAACATCACCATCTCTTCTTTGAATGATTTCATAATTGAGTTTCTTTTTAGAAACTTCTTCAAAAGTTTTAATTACCTCCAATACTGAATACCCATTACCTGTTCCTAAATTAAAAATCTCAAAATTTTTATCTTGTTTATCTTCAAGTTGTCTTTTTAGTGCTTTAACATGTGCTTTGGCTAAATCTACTACATGAATATAATCTCTAATTGGGGTGCCATCTGTTGTAGGGTAATCATTGCCATAAACAGACAATTTATCTCTCAAACCAACAGCAGTTTGAGTAATGTATGGCATTAGGTTATTTGGTATACCGTTAGGTAATTCTCCTATTAAACCTGATTGATGAGCTCCTATAGGATTGAAATAACGTAAAGAGATAATATTGGTTTTTTTATGAGATTTAGACAAATCTTCCAAAATTTCTTCTGCCATTTTTTTTGTATTACCATATGGAGAGAAGGGTCTTTGAGTTTCATTTTTTTCTGTTATTGGTAATTTTTTAGGACTCCCATATACAGTAGCTGAAGAAGAAAAAATAAAATTTGTATTACCGTTTTCTAGCTGAGCAGTTAATATGTTTATTAAAGAAATTAAATTATTTTGATAGTATAATAAAGGCTTTTCAACGGACTCACCTACAGCTTTGTATGATGCAAAATGTATAGTTGCTTCTATATCTTTATTTTCTTTTAAAACTTTTTTAACGTGATTACTGTCCTTTAAATCACATTGATAAAAAATTGGTTGTACACCTGTTATTTTTTTTATGTTATCAATAGTGTTAATGTTTGAGTTTGATAGGTCATCTATAATTACCACATCGAAGTTACCTTGTATTAACTCTACAATAGTATGTGAGCCAATATAACCACAACCTCCTGTTACTAGTATCTTTTTTTTCATTTTAAGCAAAGTATATATAAATAAATATTACAATTAAAGAGATAAGTATACCAGCACTATTTACATATTTCCAAGGAGAAATATCTACTTGTTTTGTATACTCTTGGAAGTAAGCAGTCTTCCTAGGTTTTATTTTACCAATTATCAGCATAATTAAAATGTTTAAAACAAATAGGATTGCCATTATATCTAAAAAATGTGGATAGGCTAGTGTTTCAATAACAGCTAATTCAGAAGCGTCAACAATCCCTTTTAGTTTTGCATTATCTAGAGCTGAATTTATAAAGTAAGGTTTTAAGAAAAATTGACTAATTATATAGAGTATACAACCAGACACTAAACCAATTTTAGCTGCAATAGCTGGTACTCTTTTAGTGGTAAAACCTACTACAATAATCGTTAAAATAGGGATGCTATAAATACCATTTATTTCTTGTAAGTAATCAAACAAACTACCAGCATTTGCAATTAATGGTGCAATACACATTGCAGCTATTGCCAGAATAACTCCAAAGGTTTTACCATATTTTACAACCGTTTTTTCATTGGCATTTTTATTGATATGTTGTTTGTAAATATCTATACCAAATAAGGTTACAGCGCTATTTAATACACTGTTAAATGAACTTAAAATTGCTCCAAATAATACTGCAGCAAAAAAGCCAACCCATTCTTGAGGTAATACTTTTTTTACTAACATTGGATATGCACTATCTGAGGTTTCTAAATTCCCTTCAAAAATATGATATGCTATTATACCTGGTAAAACTACGATGATTGGTCCTAAAATTTTAATAAATGAAGCCAACAATAATCCTTTTTGACCTTCTTTTAAATCTTTTGCACCTAAAGCTCTTTGAATAATTTGTTGATTTGTTCCCCAATAAAATAATTGCACTAACATCATTCCTGTAAAAATGGTGTAAAATGGAACAGGATCTGTTTTACTTCCAATAGAATTAAATTTATCTGAGTTTTGAGTTGTTAAAATATTTAGACCATCAAATAGATTACCATCTCCAATTAATAACAATCCAAAGAAAGGAATTAGAATACCTCCAATTAGCAAGCCTACAGCATTGATTGAATCTGAAACGGCCACAGCTTTTAATCCACCAAAGACTGCATAAATAGAGCCAATAATACCTATACCCCAAACGCAAATCCAAATAGATTGTGTATGGGTTACACCTAGTAGAGTAGGCACATCAAACATACCACTGATAGCTAAAGAACCAGAATATAAAATTACCGGTAATAAAACAACTACATAACCTGTTAAGAATAATATTGAGGTTAATGTTTTTGTTGTTACATCAAATCTTTTTTCTAAAAAACCAGGTACAGTTGTTAATCCGCTTTTTAAATATTTAGGTAATAAATAGATCGCTGTAACCACCATTGCAATTGCTGCCAAAGTTTCCCAAACCATAACTGATAATCCGCTTTGATAAGCAGCACCATTTAAGCCTACAATTTGTTCGGTAGATAAATTGGTTAATAATAATGACCCAGCAATGACACCTGCTGTTAAACTTCTACCTCCTAAAAAATAACCATCTGAAGAATCTTCTTTTGTTTTTCTTGTTGCTAGATAAGAGATTACTGCGACTAAAATTGTAAATCCTAAAAAAGTGAGTATTTGCATTTATTTTTTATTAAAGTTTAACTATTTTTTTAATAACTTTATTATTAATATTTATGAAATAAATACCCGTTGTTAGTTTAGAAATGTCTATTTCTAAACTGCTTTTTTTTCCTTTTTTTTCTATTAGCAAACTCCCTTTTATGTTGTAAAGCTTTATTATTTTAACTTGATTTTCTAAAGCATTAATTATAATTTTACTTATTGAAGGGTTTGGGGAAACATTAAAATCTATACGACTTGATTTTTTAATATTTTCTACACTTAAAGTTGATTTGTCTAAAAAAGCATCCATTGCAATAGAAGGGCTTTCATCAGAATCCCAAGCTCCTTTAGAGTAAGAAGTAAAAGGGCTTCTTGCAATGGGTTCCCAGTAAAATACACCTAAGCCATTCGCTTGTTTTGTTTTTTCTATCATATAAGTAATGAATTGATAGGTAATATCTTGACGACTGTAAGAAAAACCAATTTCTACCATCATCACTTCTTTATTATATCTTGATGTTAAATCAATCATATTATTATATGTATCATCTACATAAGTTTTCCAATTATTTTCATCAGGATATAAAGACATTCCAATTATATCAAAATTATTTATTTGGAAACCATTATTTAATAATCCATCAATATTCCATCTATATAAAGCATTGTCATTACCTTTTGCTAAATGTAAAATGGTTTTAATATTGTTGTTAAATGTTTTTACCGCATTTGCACCAGCATTTAAGAAATTAGCATAATTTGCAAAACCTCCTGTTGATGCCTTACCAGTTGTCCATAACATTCCATCATTAGTTTCATTACCTATTTGAATCCATTTAGGCGTAATTCCTTTTGTATTTAAAGCATTTAAAATATCGTTCGTATGATTTTTAACAGCCGTCTCTAATTGAGAAACTGAAAAGTTTGACCAAGCATTTGGTTTGTTTTGCTTACCGGGATCTGCCCACCAATCGCTATAATGAATACTTAGCATAATATCTAGTCCATTATTTTTTGCTTTTTCTGCTTTTGCTACTAAATCATCAATATCACACCAACCATTGGCTCCAGAATTTTCTGGATTTACCCAGACTCTTAATCTTACAGCATCTATATCATATTCTTTTAATAAAGGGATCAATTCTTTAGAATTACCTTCATTATCTTTCCAATTATAGCCTTTGGATTCCATTTCTGTCATCCAACTAATATCTGCCCCCTTTGAGATAGTTTTGCTACTAAAATTATAACCATTAGTATCTTGTAAAACTAAAGCAGGTGTATTCCAATGACCTGCCCAAGCATTTTCTGTCCAGCCACCACTTTGATACAAAATTGCTTTAGTTTGATAGTAATGACCAGCAGGCAAATTATTAGAAAGTTTATGAATGCTACCTATAAAAAAAGTTACTGATTGTTGAGTATTATTTCCTACAGGTTGATTATTTAAAGTCACATCTGCTACTGTTGATTGATAATTATTGTTGGTATCTAATATTTCTAAACCTATATAAATATGATTTCCAGTAGAACCAGCTTCACTTGTGTATATGTAATTGATTGTTAAATTAGCCCCCAACAAAGGGCTTACTTCTAATGGGTTTTCGCTATGAGATACAATTTCAATAGATTGTGCTAATGATATCTTAGTAAAAAGCAGTACCAAAACTGAGACTACTATTTTTAAAATTTTATTTGATTTATTTTTCATTCTAAAGATATTTAATGCTTAGTATATTTATCAAAAACATTTATTACAGGGAGGACATTTCCGTTCTCTTTGAAAAATGTTCTAAATGAGAATCCTTTTTTTGGAGCAGCAGGTTCCCACCAGAAGATTCCTTTTCCTTTATTATTAGGAATACTTAATATAATGTCATTTACATTTTCTAAAAATTCTTTTTGCCCTTGAGGAGATTCAGGAAAAGGTGCAGATTTATTAATATATTCAGCTGGACTGTAATTATATGCTGTTTCAACTAAAATGATATCTTTTTTGTATTCTAGAGCAGTAAAATTTAGACACTCACGTAAATCTAATAAGCTACCGTGCCACCAGGGGTAATAAGATTGTCCTATTACATCATATTTAATATTATATGTATTCAATTTATCGAAGAAATACTTTGTAAAATTCTTATCACCGCCTTTATCAATATGTATCATTATTTTTGGATGTTTATTATTGCCAATACTGGCATAAACACCATTTATACCTGCTTTTATTAATGCTGCAAAACTATCCCAATTTTCAGGTAATTTTCCATAAGGCCATATCATACCATTACTTATTTCATTTCCAATTTGAACCATATCAGGATATACGTTTGCTTCACGAAAAGCAATCATAGTTTTTTTAGTATATTCAAAAACCAATTGCTCTACTTCTTTTTGGGTTTTACTTTTCCAAGCTTTTGGAACATATTGTTTTGCAGGATCTGCCCAAGTATCTGAATAATGATAATCTAATAGAAACTTATATCCTTTATTTTTTGCTTCTTTTGCTAAAGAAATAGTATATCTTAAATTGTTAGGTAAATTGTATTTCCCACTTTCTGGACTGTGGAATAACCTTAATCGTATCCATTTATACCCGTGATCTTTAAAGATTTCAAGGCAAGGTTTCGCTTCACCATTTTCTTTAAATTGATACCCTTTATCTTCTGCTTCTTTTACAAATGATAAATCCGCACCAATGATATATTCTTGAGCTAAGGAAACATTAGGATAGCATAAAGTTATTAAAAAAAGAGCCGCTAAAATATTATTACTTTTTATTATCATTTGAATTATTTTTTAATTCAGCAGAGGTTGCTAAAATTTCTACATTTTTTAGTTTTGTGTTCGCTTTTAATACAATTGATGCAACTCCTGCTTCAAATACTACAGGATTCTCGCCTATTAATACACCATCACCTTTTACATTAAATTTTGCCTTTCCTTTAAAATCAGAAATTATTGTATTATTTTTATCTACAACAAAAGCATTTACAAAGAAAATATCTGAATCACTCTCTTGTAGTCCTTTGTAGTCATTATCTATGATAACATTAATTTTAGTAGCTTGCTCTGGAGTTAATTTTGCATCAACACATTTTAATTTATTATTAATATACCCTTTTGCTTCTAGTTTACCTTTTTTATATGATTTTATTTTAAAAGTAAAAGGAGGGTGTTTTAAGTTGTTAGAGATTCTATTTTTATCAGGTTTTTGTTTTCCTAAACTTTTTCCGTTTAAAAATAATTCGACTTCATCGCAATTACTAAAAACCCGAACATCTAAAGGACTATTTTTTTTCCATTCATTGGCTATGTAAATCATTGGATTTCCAAAAGAATCATTAAAGTCTCTTTGACTTTGGTAAAAGTAATAAGCTGGTTTTGGGATTCTAAAAATATCCATAATTCCTGATGCTTCTAAATCATCAGCATAACCTCTATTATAATCGAACATCACCCAATAACCATCTGCAAAGGCAGGTGTATTAAAATTATCATTATGTGCTTCTTGAATATTTGTTGCTTGTTGTAAAAGAGCTACTTCACCAGCAGTCCTTAATTGCCTGCTAGAGCGTTCTTTTTGTAGTAAACCATTCCAAGAATCTTGATTTAGACCTGCGTTCATCGCATAATACTCCCAATCTCCATATTCTGAAACGTTGTATGGTTTTTTTATTGATGTATCATAATGATTTAATCTATGTTGTCTTGCTTGTAAATAAATATCATAACCATAAGATTGCCAACCTGCAGTAAACGATTGGTTCCCAGGATATTCTAGGTGAGCAATTTTAGTTAATTTGTCGATAAAAGTTTCTGGCATCCAAGATTCATTTAAAGAAACTTCCCAAGCAATTACAGAAGCGTGATTTCTATCTCTTCGAATCAATTCTTTTGCAGTTTGAAAAATATGTTCCTGAAACTTTTTATCTTCACTATAATATTGCCAACCTAAAATAGCATCAATTGTAACGATACCTAATTCATCACAAGCATTCATAAAAGATTTACTTTGCGGATAGTGTGACAATCTTACATAATCGAAGCCTGCTTCTTTAATTTTTTTTGCATCTCTATAATTTGCATTATCAGAAAGTGCGTAGCCAATGTAGGGGTATTCTTGATGACGATTTACACCTCTTAAAAAAGTTTTTTCTCCATTTAAATAGAAATCTTGTCCAATAAACTTTATTGTTTTTATTCCAATTGTTGTTAATTCGGTATCTATTACTTCTCCATTATTTATGATTTCTGTTTTAAGTTGGTATAAATTTGGATATTTTGGAGACCAAAGCTTAGGATTCTTGACAGTTAAATCAACTGTTATTTCATCTTCATTATTTGGATTTATGGTGCTTTTTTTGCTATCTAAAAAAGTTACAATACTATCATTTTTAAGGAGAGTATTTCTTACAGTAAAAGATTTTGCGTTTGTATTTTCATTTTTTATGTGTGTTTGAATATTAACAGTAGCTTCTTTTTTAGATACTTTTGGGTATTTTACAAAAATACCACCGCTTGCAATTTTATTTGCAAAAATAGGATCTGTTATATGGAGCTTATTTTTAGTAATTAACCAAACATTTCTATAAATACCCCCATAAGTATTGAAATCTAATTTTTTTAAAGGCTTAGGACCTGTGATAGGATTGTCTTTATTATTGAGTTTGACAGAAATTGTATTTTGATTATCAAATTTTGCGACATTAGTGAAATCTATTACAAATGGTAAATACCCTCCTTGATGTTTTATCATTTTCTTATTATTGATCCAAACCTCGGCAATATTCATAGCACCTTCGAATTTGAAAAATAGTTTTTTATTTTTCATTTTTTGGTCTATGGTAAATTCCTTTTTATACCAACTAATTCCTTGCCATTGATTGTTTACTATTTTAGGCTCTATTTTAGGAGTATGAGGTAAACTGACTTTTTCCCAATTAGAAAAATTATTATTTAAAAAAGATGAATTATCATCAATACTATCTTTAGATATTTTAAAAAACCAATCAGCATTAAAATTTTGTTTATGATTTTTAAATTTCTCTGGCCGAGAGCAACCTTTGATTGCTAAAAATATTGATAGAAAAAAAGCTAATTGAAATACTTTCATTTATTTATTTTTTGTGATAAACATATTATAATTTATAAAAGTTGAATATTGATATAACAAATTTGAACTTTTTTAAATAACAATTTTAATAGAATTTTATATTATTATTTTATAAATTTTATATTTTTTAATTTATTTTCTGATTGAATTGTTAAGATGTATATTCCAGATTTTAGATTTGAAATATTAACTTTGGAATCAGTTAAATTCGATTTAAAAACCTCTTTGCCTAACACATTTGTGATTTTAATATTCGAATTATATAAATCATTAATCCCTTTTAATTGAATAAATCCATCTGCAGGGTTTGGAAATACTTTAACATTTTTCAAGCTATTGTCAATTTTACCAACACTTGCAGTAGAAGCTGTCATATTTATTTGTGTTGCAGGATAAGCACCAGCCAACCAATCATTACGATTTTGCTTTAACTCAATTTTAATTTTATAATTTAAGTTCCCCGTTAAATCAACTGTAGGTGTAGTGTTTTCAGGTATAGTAAGATTAAAAGAACCTGTTACTTCTGTACCAGCAACTGCAGGTTCTAATTCAGCGTTTGCAACATTTGCATTCCAAGTCCAATCATCTAAAAGTTCTATTGCACAATAAATGTAACCATCAGCAGCAATTGTATATTTGTAGTCTACTTTAATTGTACTTCCAATTTCTGCTGTAGTTAATTCCGATGAAGTAAATTCAATGGATTGCGCATTGATAAAAGTTGATACTAATAAGGCGATAAAAAGTAATTTTGTTTTCATAATTTAATCATTTTAAAATTTAACAGTTTATATAAAAGAGAGAGGATTGAAAATATCCCCTCTCTGTATTTTTTTAATTTAGTTTAGAGTTATTGTTTTGTTCACAGCGTCAATAGTCATAGTGTAAGTGCCTGGAGTTCCAATAAATTTAAAGTTTCCATCACCACTACCATCATTTTCGAAATTAGAATCTATTGTAAATCCTTCATCCTCATAGTATGTCATATTATTGTTAGTATCCCAGGTGTCAAATGTTTGAAAAAGCCTAAAAATATCGTTAGAAAGTGCAATAGATGCTGACCAAATATTTGGTGTATTCTCCACAAATTCTACAGTATCTGAATTAAAACCCCAGCCACCAGGAACTGCGGCACCTACTGCCCAGAGAGAACTAGATTCCTTAACTTCTATGGTTTTATTATTTTTATCTATAGTGATTGTGTAAATACCTGGTGTACCTACAAAATTAAAATTATCTCCTGCAGGTGCATTTTCTAATTTTGAATCTATAGTATAACCATCATTTTTATAGAATGAGTAATCTTGACCTGAATTCCAATCACCAACAGTGGTGAAAAATCTAAAATGCCCATTTTGTAAACGAGTCTTGACTGTTAAAACATCCGTATCACAGGTTACCTCTATACCTGGAAAATTCCAACCAGCATCTGTAATTCCTTCTCCTAGAACATAAAGAGAATCACAAGTATTTGTTAATACTTTCTCTATCCAAGTAATATTAATAGTTTCAAATTCAGAGAATGTTTCTAGATTATTTGCTGTACCTGCATTAGCTTTAATTCTAATAAAAAATTGACCTACATTATTTGGCGATCCAGATGAATCTGTAGTATTAGGGTCATCATCTAAAGCTAACTGATTTGCAAAATTTAAAAGATTTGAAACCGTTATTGCATAATTATTTTCATTTGTTGTTCCAATAACTTCTGATGTTACAAATGTAGGGTCTATAGAGCCTTGAATTTCATAAGTTATGTTTGTTGCGACACCAAAGTCAGCAGATTCCCAAATAATTCTATCTGCAATATTATCTTTTGTTTCTTCAGAAATTAAATAATTTGAAGCGAAAGAACTTGTAAAAACAATTCCATCTACATCCGGTTGTGCAATAAAAATTGGTGAATTATTTTCTTCACAAGAATATGTGACTAATAGTAAAAGTGCTATTACTGATTTTAATATTATTTTTTTCATTTTGATATGTTTTAATTTTTAATAACCTGAATTTTGAGTAAGATTTGGGTTTGCAGCTAAACTTGCACTTGGAATTGGGAACACTTTTCTGTTATTACCTATAGGAATTCCTGAAACTGAGTTTCCTTTCCAAGACCAATTGTAGTTGCCTCCTGTATATTTATTGAATCGAATAAGGTCTTGCCTTCTATGACCTTCCCAATGTAATTCTACCAAACGTTCATTTAAAATAAAATTTAAATTTAAGTCTGATGCTGAAATACTATTATTATTGTTTGCTCTTGTCCTTAATTGATTAATATAAGTTATAGCCTTATTTTCAGTACCTCCACCACCTCTTAAAAAAGCTTCTGCGTACATTAAATACACATCTGCTAATCTGAACATAGGAAAATCTGTATCTACAATTTCTGTCGAAGCTCCATTAGTTCCTGTGGAAGTTTTATTAGACCACTTTGTAATAATATAACCTGTGCCATTATTGCCAATATCTGTTATTTCAATAGGTCTATTTGTGCTTATAATTGTGTTACGATCATCAGAATTATAATTTCCATTTAACATTGTTTCAGAAAATTGGCGTGTAACACGTAAAGCACCACCCCAACCACCAGCATTTACACCAAAGTTGTTTCCGTTTTGTTCAAGTGAACCCACTTGACCATTTATCATAACAGTTGTTGGTCCATAATTCTGAGTTACAATTCCGTCAGAAACAATAGGAAAAATGATTTCATTTCTTGCATTATTTTCATTGTTATCAGCTTTAAAATTATCTAAATAATTGTTAGCAAGTGTGTAGCCAGCTGTTTCAAATTTTTCACAATATTCTATGCATTTAGCGTATTTGTCTTCATTTATATATACTTCAGCATTTAAATATATTTTAGCCAAAAGCATCCAAGCTGCTGCTTTATCAACTCTAGCATACTCATTTTGCAAAGGTTCTTTTAAGTTAGATATTATTGCTAACAATTCAGATTCAATATATTGAAACAATTGTGCTCTATTATACTCGGGTGATTGGTATGCGCCAACAGGATCATTCTCAGTAATAAAACCTGCTTTCCCAAACAAATCCATCATATGATAATATGCTAAAGCTCTTAAAAACCTTGCCTCAGCTCTAAACACTACTATTTCATTTTTTAAATTATTTGAGACACCTCTTTTATTTAAAACTTCTTCTGATGTCTGTCTTAAATATTCATTTACAAATGCAACTTGCGTCATACACCTCCCAAAAAAGCCTCTTAAAATTACATTTTCAGAAGTCCAAGTATTTCTATTTAACTCCCTTAATCCTGGGTCATTTTCCCAAGACCATTTAACTTCGTCAGTTGTAAGCTCTTGTAAGTTCCAAAAACCACGTCCATATTGACTTGTACCAGCATCTAAACCAGAAATATTTGAACTCCCTGGCCCCTGAGAACTTGTTAAAGCTAAATTTCCATAAACACCAGCCAAACCTTGTTTGTAAGATTCTTCTGAGTTATAAAAATCGTCAGCTAAAAAAGTGTTTTCATCTTCAGGGAGAATATTTAAATCATTAGTACAACCTACAAATGCGAGAAGGAGTACAAAGGTTTTAATAAATACTATCTTTTTTTTAGTTTTCATATTTTCTATTTTAAAATTTAATATTCGCGCCAATAGTAAATGTTCTTGGTCTTGGAGTTATGGTATTATCAATACCGTTATTAAATACTTCTGGATCTAAACCTGAATAATTTGTAATGACAAAAACATTCTGTACACTTGCTGATAACCTTATGGAAGAGTTACTTTTAAAAGCATCCTTAAAAGTATAGCCAAGAGCAATGTTATCCATTCTTAAAAAAGAGGCATTCTCTATATAGTAATCAGAAAGTATTACGTTTTCTGTAGTATTGAAATTAGATTGTAATACTGATGTTGGTAGATTAGCAACTACAGAGCTATTTTCTAATAAATCGTATTGAGCTCTAGCTGAATTTACATTATTGAAAACATAATTCTCTAAATTGGCTCTTAGATTAAAAGATAAATCAATATTTTTGTAATTGATATTAGAAGCAAAACCTAAAGTAATAGCTGGAGCTCCATTATGATGAATGTATTTATCTGCATCAGTTATTAGATTATCTCCGTTTAAATCTGCATAAGTACCCTCTAGAGGTTTACCATTATTGTCATATACTTGTTTGTACACAAAAAATGAATAAGGTGTAAAACCTACTCTATGAATTTGAGCTGTCCCTCCAGTTCCACCTGCAATACCTCCAACTAATTGGTCTTGGTTTAGTGCTAATTCTTTAATTTCAGTTTTAATGAATGTGGTATTAAAGTTAAAATCAATATTCAAATTTTCTTTACTAACAATGTCACCACCTATAGAAAACTCAATTCCTTGTGAGGTGAAATTCCCAATATTTTGAAACCCTGAATTACTAAAATTAGAACCATCAGAAATGGCTGCATTTGCCAGTAAATCTTTAGATTCCTTATGAAAACCTTCTATAGAACCAGAAATTTTATCATTAAACAAACCGTAATCAAACCCTATATTGTATGTTGTTGTTTCTTCCCATTTTAAATCTTCATTTCTAAATTGAGGTATACCTACTTGTGTGATAGTGTTTCCGAAAATATATTGTGAACTTGGTAAACCTTTTATATATCTTGATAAAAACAAGTCTAAATTGTTACGCCCAATATCTTGTTGACCTGTAATACCCCAACCTAATCTTAATTTTAATGATGAAATAGTTTGTGAATTAGGAAAAAAATCTTCTTTTATTTTCCAAGCAAATGCAGCAGAAGGGAAATTACCCCACCTGTTCTTTGTACTAAACCTTGAGGTACCATCTCTTCTGTAAGATAGAGTTAATAGATATTTATCATTGAAAGAGAAATTAGTTCTACCAAAAAAACCAATAAGCACTAAATTTGGGTCTATGTTTTCTATAGGTTCAGTATCAGGGCCATTATCTAGTAACTCTCCACTAACATATCTTTTATTGGTAAATTTTTGATAGGAATACCCTGCAGTAGCATCAATACTTAACTTATTAAATTCCTTTTTGTAAGTAAAGTAACCATCTAAAAGTGAATTATTTTGAGCATTTGAATATTCTGAAGAAGACCCAATAATGCTTCCATTATTTTGAGTTAATGGATTTTTATCTGAAACCACAACAGTTCCATCTGCATTTTGCTTATCAAAACCAAGATTTAAAACAGCAGATAATTCAGGTAAAAATTTAAAATTATAATCGAGCTTAATGTTTCCATAAAAACGTTGAACATTACTAATACTTTTTCTTTGTATTAATTCTGCAACTGGATTAAATGGAGCTAATGGTATTAAATCATTTTCATTAAGAATACCATCATTATTATCCTTATAATATTGAAAATATCCACCAAAAGGAGAGCTTTTATCAAAAACAGGCTGCGTAGGATCAAATGATAATGCATTACCAGATTGCCCTGAAGCAAATCTATTTCTTTCAAAAGAAGCGTTTCCATTAACACTTATCTTTAAGCTATTGTCAAAAAAAGTTGGATTTAAATTAAAAGATGCATTATTTCTTTCAAATTGAGAAGTTAATACCAAACCTTCTTGAAAAGTTCTACCAATAGACAATCTAGCAGGAATCTTATCTAATAACATTCCATTAGCTGATGCATTAATAATAGAGGTAGCACTATTTCTATAAATTTCATCTTGCCAATCAGTATTTGCATTGCCCAATAATGGGTGTAAAGGAGTAGCATTTATTCTATCTGGTCTAGCATCAAACTGACTTACTACATTTCTTAATTCATCTGCTGTAAATACATCTACTTTATTAGATAAAGTATTTATACCAAAATTCATATCTAAGTTTACACTTAATTTTTGCTTACCTTTTTTTGTAGTGATTATTATTACACCATTTGAAGCCCTAGATCCATAAATAGCTGTTGCCGATGCATCTTTTAAAATAGAAAAAGACTCTATTTCATTTGGGTTAATTGAGCTTAAAACAGAACGCGAACCACCAATTGTATTATTATCAATTGGTAATCCATTTATAACTATTAAAGGGTTGTTAGAAGCTCCTAAAGAGGCTCCACCTCTAATTCTTATTGTTGAACCTGCTCCTGGTTCTCCTCCAGTATTAATTGTTACTCCAGCAACCTTACCATTTAGTAGGTTTTCTGCAGTAGTAATATTTCCTTTATTAAAATCCTTTGATGTTATTGCTGTTACTGCACCGGTTGCATCTTTTACGGTTGTTGAACCATAACCTATAATTACTATTTCGTCTAAACTTTCTGCACTTTCCTCTAAAGAAATATTTAGTTTTGATGAGGTTACTTCTATTTCTTTTGTTTTGTACCCTAAATATGAAAAGATTAAAATATCTCCTTTTTTTGAACTTATGGAATATAAACCATCAAAATCTGAGGAAGTCCCATTTGTTGTTCCTTTAACAATAACACTAACTCCTGGTAAAGGCGTACTACTGTTTTTATCTAGAATTTTACCACTTACATTAATTTTTTGTGCAAATGATATAAATGAAAAACATAAAAATATGACTACACATAGTTTATTTTTCATCCTTCTTAATTCTCTTTCTTTTTTTAAGAAAATCGTCATAATTAAATATTATTTTAGATTAATTGATTATTACTGATATAGAAATTTCAAATAGTTTCTATTTACAGGTGCAATTAAGATGAAAGAAGAGATATTAAAAGGGGTCAAATTCATTCAATGAGTATTAAAAACTCATAAAATGGGTATAAATAGTATATAATTTGGATAATATACTTGCAGTTTGGTTATTTCTATTAATGTTTTAAATAGAAAGAAGGATTTTCTTTGAACTTATTTTTAAATAATTTACTAAAGTATTTTCTGTCTGTATAGCCTACTTTATAGCAAGCCTCTGAAACAGAATAGCCATTTTCTTCAATCAATTGTTTTGCGATAGATAATTTATAATCTCTAATAAATTCTATATAAGTTAAGCCTGTTAAGGATTTTATTTTTTTATACAAAGAAGAATGACTCATATTTAAACTTTGAGAAATTACATCTGCTTTTAAATTATTCTCCTGCAAGTTTTCTTCTAAAACTTTATAAATACCTTCCAAAAACAACTGATCTTTTGAGTTTACAATCACTTCTTTAGGGTTAACCAATTTTTCAGTTGTAAATTTTTGTTTTAAT
Organism: Polaribacter marinaquae; assembly: GCF_038019025.1. Taxonomy (NCBI): domain Bacteria; kingdom Pseudomonadati; phylum Bacteroidota; class Flavobacteriia; order Flavobacteriales; family Flavobacteriaceae; genus Polaribacter; species Polaribacter marinaquae. The sequence continues at coordinate 1,245,120 of NZ_CP150496.1, read as the reverse complement.
AATACTCTGTTTTTTAGAATATTTTTTATTCTATTGATTAAAATTTCTTCGTTGTAAGGTTTTGTAATATAAGCATCTACACCTTTTTCAAAACCTTTTAATTTATCGTCATTTGCCGTTTTTGCAGTTAATAAAATAAGAGGAATATGACTTGTAATACCATTTGCCTTAATTTTGTTTGATAATTGAAAACCATCCATTTCTGGCATCATTACATCACTAATAATTAAATTTGGTAAATTTGTTGATGCCAATTTTAAACCCTGAACACCATTGAAAGCTTGCAGTATTGTGTAGTTTTCGTTTTCTAAAAGATCTTTTAAAGAATCTTGAATTTCAACATTATCTTCAACAATTAAAATCGTTTCTTTCTTGTTTTTTCTAATAGAAATTTTCTTTTGTAATTTCTCTTTAGTATTTGCTTCTTCAAAATTTTCGAGATTGATAGTTGTATTATCATTAAAATGCTCGTTTCCTTTTAATAATGTTATCTCAAAAGAACTTCCTTTTTTTAATTCACTTGAAACATTAATGTTTCCTTTGTGTAATTTTACAATGTCTTTTACTATCGATAAACCAAGACCAAAACCTTTGTTATTTTTAGTATGTGTATATTTTACTTGGTAAAATCTGTTGAATATTTTTTCTTGATCATTTACAGATAAACCAATGCCAGTATCTTTTACAGATAGAAGTACTTCATTTGCAATAGCTACAATTTTTAATTCAATTTTACCTCCATCATTTGTGAATTTAAATGCATTGGAAAGTAAGTTAAAAATGACTTTTTCTAATTGATTATTATCAAACCATAAATAGATTAAATTTTCATCTGTATTAAAAATGTATTTAATATTTCTATCTGAAGCAATATCTGAAAATGATAAATAAATTTCTTTAGCAAAAGAGATGAGTTCTCCTTTTGAAACATTTAAAACAATGTCATTCGTTTCTAATTTTCTAACATCTAAAAGTTCGTTAACTAATCTTAAAAGTAAATTACTATTTCTTCTAATAGTATGTGCAGCCTTAATTTGCTTTTTATCTTTGGTGTTTTGATTATCAAATAATCTGTTTATAGAGCTTAATATTAAAGTTACTGGTGTTCTTATTTCGTGAGAAATGTTTGTAAAAAATTGTTGTTTAGAATTGTATAATTCAGTATCTTTTTCATGTGTAATTTTTTCTAATTCTAAGCTAGACTTTAACTTTCCCCAGGCTAAAATATATTTTCTTAACAAGTAAAGAAAAATTAAGAATACTATAAAATAAAAGGAATATGCCCACCAAGTTAGCCAATATGGTTTTTGAATATTTATTTTAAGTGATGAAAAATCAGTTCCCCAACTTGAACCAATTTCTTTACTTTTTACTTTGAAAACATAGTTTCCTGGAGATAGATTAGTAAAAGTTGCAGTTCTGTCTCTACCTATAGTTCTCCAGTCCTCGTCAAAATTTTCCATTTTAATTGCATATTCGTAATTTGTAGAAATTGGAAATTTTAATGCTGAAAACTCAAAAGTAATTACATTATGAAAATGTTCGAGTGTAATCTCTGTTGTTATATTTATATTTTTATTTAGGATTCCTTTTTCTTCTATAGGTACTTCTTTATTAAAAATTTTAAAATTTCTAATTATAACTTTTGGTTGTAAATTAGTATTAGATACTGTTTTTGGATCAAATTTTAGGACGCCATTAATTCCACCAAAATAAAGAAAACCTTGTTTGTCTTTAAAAGCAGAATTAATATGGAAATCCCCATTTAAATTACTGAAAGTAGTAAAAGTATTATTCTCGTAACTATATCTTATAATTCCTTTTTTAGTTCCAAACCAGATGTTATTTTCATTATCTTCAATTATTGAAGTAATTGTTTTATATTTAATGTCTTCAAAATTTTCAAAACGATCAACTTTATTTGAGCTCAAATTCATTCTATTAACACCTGCTCCAGAGGTGCCAATCCATAAGTATCCATTTGTGTCTTTTAGAATAGAAAAAAGATTATTACTGCTTATAGTAGTGGAATCTTTTTCTTTAAAACTGTAGTTTACAAACTCTTTTTTATTAACATTAAAAAGAGTTAAACCTCCACCATAAGAAGTTGCCCAGATTTTATCTTTGTCTTTTAGAATTGAAACTAAATTATAGTTTGGTAAATTGAATCTTGAAAAGGTTTCTTTTTTAACATCTAAATAATTTAAACCACCTCCCCAAGTTGCAATCCATAAATCACCTTTTTCATCTTCAATAAAGTCTCTTACATTATCAAAACTTAATGACGAATTATCATTAAAAGCATTTTTATATTTTATTACACTTTTGTTTTTTTTATCCAATTTAAGAAGTCCATTACTAAAAGTGCCTAACCAGATATTACCCTCTTTTGTTTGAATGATCTTTTGAATATATTTAGCACCTATTTTATCTTTGTCAAAAAATAGTGTCTTTTTATTTTTCTTGTTGTAGATATTTAGCCCATTACCATCTAAACCTAGGTAAATATTTTCTTCATTTTGAAAAATTGATAAAACAGGAGTAGGGTTTAAACCAGTAATATCACTGAGCATAATTTCAGTTTTATTTTTTTTATCTAAAACACTTATACCATTCCAAGCAGTACCAATCCATATATTTGAATCATCATCTTCAGTTATTACATATATAGCATTACCAGCTACAGATGCCTGTTGAGAATTATACATATAGTTATGAATGACTGGCTCTTTACTATTTGGATATTGCAATTCAAATAAACCATAACCATCTGTACCAATCCATAAATTATCTTCGCTATCTTTTCTGATTGAACGAACAATCTTAACCTTATCATTTAACGATGGATTGTTGTAGAAAAAGTTTGATATTTTTTGAGTTTTTAAATCAACGATTAATAAACCACTTCCAGAAGTTCCCAATAAAATTTTATCAGAATTTAATTCTTCAATTACATTAATAGGGTTTTTTGTTTGTTTACTTTCTGTATGTATTTTTTTAAATTCTTTATTTTTAGTGTTAAAGTAAAGTAAACCATTTGAAAAAGTACCTAACCATAAATTGCCCATTTTATCTTGGTAAATACTCGTTATGTTAAGTTTATTTTTCCCCTTATTAGAAAAACCAGTAATTTTATTTAATTCATAATTAAATAAGCACAATCCTTTTTCTGTACCAATCCAAAAAAAGCCATTTGTATCTTCTTTAATTGTATTAATTCTATTAGAAATAAAAGAATTTTCATCATTAATTAAATTTTTAAAAGATATAAAATCATCATTTATGTTATCATATAAATTTAATCCACCACCATAAGAAGTTAGCCAAATCCTATTTTTACTATCTAAATAAAGGCTAGAAATATCATTAGATTCTATATTACTATTTTGCTTGTTATAGACTTTTATAATATTACCATCATATCTGTTCAGTCCATTTTGAGTACTAATCCAAATAAATCCATTTTTTTCTTTTACAATTCCTGTAATTTTTGAGCTTGAAAGACCCTGAGTTTGATCTATTTTTTGAAATATTGGTTGAGTTTGCCCAAAACTTCTCAAAAAAGATATGGTTATTAAAAATGTAAATAAAAGTATTTTATTGTATTTCAAAATATATAAGGTTTCTAAAAAATAAACATATTTCTATTTATAAAGATTAAAGGAGGTCAATTTAGTATTTTTTGTGGGTCAAATTATGAAAGTTATCATTTTACTTTCATCAACTAATTAATTTTTTCTTTAAAGCTGCTATATCTTCACTCACTTTTCTTTCAATAACTTTAGCATAAATTTGAGTAGTGGAAATCCTTGAATGACCTAGAAGTTGAGAAACAGTTTCTATTGGTACTCCATTAGTTAAAGTAACAGTAGTAGCAAATGTGTGACGAGCCAGATGAAAAGTAAGATTCTTTTTTATTGAACAAACATCGGCAACCTCTTTTAAATAAGAATTCAATTTTTGATTAGAAATTTTAGGAAAAATAGTTCCATTTATTACAGGTTTTGGGTAAGTTTTATATTTATCGATTAACTTTTTTGCCTTTGGAAGGATTGGAATCCTTAACTGTTTATTTGTTTTTTCTCTTTTTTTGATAATCCACAATTCTCCATCGATACCCAAATTAATATTTTCTTCTGTTAAATTGATAACATCAATATAACTTAATCCTGTGTAACAAGAGAAGATGAATAAATCCTTTACCAACTGAAGTCGAGGTATTGAAAATTGTTTTTCTTCAATGCTTTCTAATTCCATTTCCGTTAAATAACCTCGTTCTACTTTATCGAATTTTGCTTTAAAATTAATAAAAGGGTCTCTTTCAATCCACTCTAATTTAAAAGATAATGTTATCATTTTTCGAAATCTTTCAATATGCTTCATTACTGAATTGTTTCCCATTTTCTTTTGATGGTCTAATGGCTGATATTCTCTTAAGAATTTCTCAAATTTTAAAATGAAATTATAATCCAATTGCTTTAAATACATATCTGATGTATTAAAGCGTTTTTTAATAAACCTTGATATATATTTTTGAGTAGTATAATAGTTCTTTTGTGTACCCCATCTTAATTTATTTACCATATCTTCATTATGATATTTAATAATATCGTTTATAGTATGGTTCTGTTCATCTTCTTTTAAATATCTTGATTTAATAGCTTGGGAGGTGATGAATTTATTTTCAAGTGTTAATTCATTTTTAGATTGAACAATCCCTTTTTGTACCTGGTTTAAATATTCGTTGATTGTTCTTGCTTCTTGATTTGTCCCTTTTACTCGATTTTTTGAGGAGTTCCAATTTGCAACTTTAATTTTTCTTTTTAAACTGATTTCAACTCTTTGTCCATTTACCGTAAGTCTTGCGTACAACGGTGCTTTACCGTTTTTAGCTTTAGATTGTTTTAACCAAAACAGCATACTGAAGGTGGTAGAAGTTTTCATAATTTTTCGTCATTAAATTTGTTAAACAATTATTTAATACGAAAGTCAAATCAATATAATTCGGTTACCTTTTTTTGTATTTAGAATTTAGGTAACCGAATAGGTCACTTGTTTGTTTAAATTCAATCAAATTTTATGATTGTCTAAAAACTATAAAACCTTAGTAATCGTAAGATTACCAAGGTTTTATACTAATATGATACTTAAAGTTGTCGGGGTGGCAGGATGATAACTAAACCGCCACTATGCAGTAAAATCAATACTTTAGGAAAAGTGCTAAAACAGTGTGAACCGAATTGTAGACCTAATAGTTAAATTGAAATAGTATGTTTTATTTGAACGTCTAAAACAAATTTACGATTTTAACTTCATTAAAACCAAACAAATAGCGTCAAATATTATGATTAATCTATTAAATATTTATTAATAGTTTCTTCCTCAATACCACTATAATTAGCAAAATCTTGTACTGTTATAAATTGATGAGGCTCTTTGTCTAAATACTCTTTTATCTTATTAATAAGCTTACGACAATAACGTTCACTACGCCCTGTGATGCGCTGAATGTCTTTTGGATATATACAAGCTCTTTTTGTATTCATAATACTTTATCTATGCTTTAACCATACTGATACTAAACTTCATTTATATGCTGATTTTGGCGAAATCGGAAGTAATGGTAGTATATGGTATTCGCTTTTTCTTTATTGCTCATAAAGTTAGTTGTTTTGATTAATTATTAAAAAATAAATTAAAATTATTATGGCAAAACAAACAGGAATTATCAAATTAAAAGGAACTATCGGAGGTATTTCTTTTTACAAAACTTCAGATGGACATTTGGCTCGTGAAAAAGGTGGAGTGGACAAAAACAGAATTCAGAATGATCCTGCGTTTCAAAGAACGCGTGAAAATGGCTCTGAATTTGGAAGAGCTGGTAAAGGTGGAAGAGTATTGCGAAACGCAATTCGTTTGCTTTTACAGAATGCAAAAGATAAAAGAGTGGTTTCTCGATTAACCAAAACATTAGTGGCAGTTACTAAAACTGATGTGGTTAATGAGCGAGGTTTAAGAACCTTGCAGGACGGAAATTTAGCACTTTTGGAAGGGTTTGAATTCAATTTGAATGGAAAGTTGGGAGCAACTTTATTCGCTCCTTTTACCAAAGCTTTTGACAGAGTAACTGGTGAAGCAACTTTAGATTTGGTTGCTTTTTCACCAGTGGTGAGAATTGCAGCTCCTGCAGGAACGACACATTTTAAAATTGTAATGGGTGCTACAGAATTGGATTTTGAAAATGAAACCTCAACTTTTGAAAGTGATGCAACTGCTATCTTACCCTATACAGCTGCTGACACTGCTGCAATTGCACTATCTGCAACAATTACTGCGAATTCTACACAACCAGTAACCCAAGTAATTGGCGTAGAGTTTTATCAAGAAGTAAATGGCGACATGTATGCCCTTAAAAATGGTGCTTATAATGCCTTATCAGTTGCGATTATTGACAAACCATAACTATGGAATTGCTATTGCAAAGAGCATATTTTAAACAGGGTACCAATGGTACTCTGTTTGCTTCTGATACATCTTTCGACAGTGTTCAAGACAGGTTCCTTTGTCATACCATTGAGTTACCCTGGAGAAATAACAAAAGAAATATTTCTTGTATACCAGAAGGAGTATATGAAATAGAGCCAAGGTTTTCAAAAAGGTTTCAGCATCATTTGATTTTGAAAAATGTACGAAGTAGAAGCTTTATTTTATTTCACCCTGCGAATGATGCACTTAAAGATTTACAAGGCTGTATTGCTCCTGTAACTTATTTAAATGGAATTGGCAGAGGTGTTTATTCTAGAAATGCAATGCAGAAATTATTGTCTTTAGTATATCAAGCTAAAGATCGAAAAGAAAGAATAACATTAACCATTAAATCACAGAATTATGAAAATTATAGAACGCTATCAAAAACCAACTCCTAAATTTTTTAGAATATTAAGAAATATAGGTATTGCATTAGCTACTGCAGGTGGAGCAATTATTGCAGCTCCTATTGCTATACCAGCAACTATTGTAACCATTGCTACTTATATGACAGTTGCAGGAACTGTGGCAACTGCAGTAAGTCAAGCTGTAGTTTCTGATAATAAGAAAAAGGGAGGATCTGTAACAACTCAAAAAAATAAGTAATATGAGTTTTCAAGCCTCACATCCTAATTTAAGTGTTGGTGTTTTGGGCGGAACATTTTTATCAGCAATTACTCATATTGGTTCAGAAGATATTATTACAACGATTGTATTAGCTACTTTGGGAGCAATCGTTAGTTTTATTGCTTCAATTATGATGAAACAATTCGTAAAAACCATTAAAAAACAACGCAAAAAATAATATCAAAAATTAGTATCAGAAAAGGACATTTATATTTTAAGTGTCCTTTTTTATTTGCTCTAAATTATTTTTTACTTAACGAAATGAGGCAAACAAAGAATTTTGATAAAGAAACTAAATGAATTTAGCAGAATTTTTGTGCAGATGAATGAGATAAGGAAAAAACATCAACGAATATTATCGTTTTTAAAGATTGAAAAACAGAGGCTGGATTTGAGCGTGGAGTTTATCAATCTTTAAAAATGTTAGCCCAATGGCGATTGAATGGAAATTATTAAAGACGAAGTACGTAGTGCGCTGGCAGAAGCGAAAATAAGTGTGTGTTTTTTTATTTGTACTGTACTATTTTTATGATTGTTTTTATAAAAAGTGAATGCTTCGAAAAATGTGTTTTTTGTAAATAAGTTTCTACGTTTACAAATTGTTTTTAATATTGGATTAGCATTTGCTTTTGTGAAAACGATATTATCCCATTTTCTTACAAATAAAAAAATATACTCTTATTGGCTTTTTCTTGATTTTATAGGTGCTTTAGAATTATTCTTATTATTTCTAATTTTCAATGATTTATAACACTAATTTATTGAAACTAAAAAAGCACTTATAAAAACAATGCAACAATTACAAAATATTGTTTAAATAGCTAAATGTTATTAATTACTAACTATGTGAGCGTTGGAAGAGCGGCTATTTTACATAATGGCGTTATAGTGCCTGGAACTTTTGTGGAAGAGCAGTATAATTGCGCATTATGTAAAGATAGCTTTGGGGAGTTTTGTGTTTTATGAAATAATATAAACGCGTTGCTTTTTAGAGTTGTGTAATGAGTTTGCGAATGGAACAAGCTGTAAAATGCAACTACCTTTAGAGTTTTAAAACGCTAAACTTGCATTGGCGCGCGGAACAAACCAAAAGACAGAGATTTTTTGCTTTTGCAACAAACTGGATTTTGGTTTGTGGGGAGTTTAACTATTATCAAGTAACTTATGATGTAGTTTTATATTTTCAATTTCATAAACTTTTGTAGCAATGCATTCTAATTTATCTGGATTGAAAACGGCTAAATTATAACCTTCAGCAAATAATGAACTCTGATATTCTACACCATCAAAACCTAATGATTTGATAAATTCCGAAATATATTGAGTAGGAATATAATCTAATTGTTTATCTCTTTTTCTTATTGGTAACGAGATCTCTTTTTGTAAAGTCTGTATAAATGGAACATAGGTTAAAAAATCTTCTATGGCTTCATTTTCAGACCAAGGAATAGGGTCGTCTTTCGGATTTCTTAAATTAAGAATTTTTAAATCCTCATTTAACCGAAATTCGCCAACTGTAACATAATCAAATAAAGATGCTCTTGTTTCATATAATGATGTTTCTAACTTATCAGCTATATATAAATAAGATATTCCTTTAGGATTTGCTCTACCACCAGTAGCGAGTTCGTTAGGTGGATTGCCCATTTGGTTTGAATTAAAACCAATTTTATCTGATATACGACATCTATAAAAGATACGCCCTTTTTTTATTGTTTTATAGAAGCTTTCGTGATTGAAGAAATTAGCTAATTTTTTTAAATCAATGGTATTTTTAATATGATATCGATTTACAGATTTGATTTCATCCTTGAATTCCTTCCAAATACTATGAATTTGATTTGTTTCAGAAATTAGTTCAATCTTTATTTCTGATGATACATTCTCATTAAATAATTCATTTAAAATTTCTTCTTCATCTACAAAAATTGATTCAAATAATAGTTTATTATCATCAACTAAATTAGTAGTGAGATTAAAGTCTTTTTTTACGGATTGTGCTAAATTAAATTCTGAATCAACATCCACTTCATACAAAGAAATTATATTCCGAAAAAAAGGAGCTAATTCTCTTGCTGCATAAATAGATACGCTTATTGAATTGTAAAAATCACAATTTCCATTTCTGTCATCAGCATTAATTATACTTATTAAGTATTCGCTATTGAAACAATTTACACAACAATTCATAATTAAATCTTATCTACAATTAATTCGATATGATTCATTATTGATAGTTTTTTTAAGGTACCTAAACCAGGGAAATGTCCTCGATTATGAAGATCTTTATAAACTTCAACAGCTTTGGTGTTTATATTATTGCTAACACACCAATTAACAAGTTTTTCAAGTGCTTCTGCGAATTTACCTCCTATATCAGATACATCACCATTTGAGTCAGATACAAAATGTTTTACCATTATTTTACCTGATGCATTAATGTAAGATAAATGCATTGCAACAGCTCTTGGTAAAAAACCTGAATCTGAATAATTGTCACCAACCGTTAAAAAATCAGAAAAACCGAAAAACCCTTCAGCTTTATAAAAACTGTATTCTTCAGAAAAAGGACTTTCCCCTACTTCAAGATAATCTGCATTTCTTGGCATATCTCTAAAATAATCATCTAATGAAATTCTGCTATCTTCAGTGAATAATCTATAATAACGCCTACTTGTATGACTAAAGTAAATAATATTGTAAATAACGTTTATGTTACTTTGAATTTCAGTAATACTAACTTCTGATATTTCAGAATTATGAATTAAAGTAACGCCTTTATAATCTAACTCTAAACTATTTACACCTTCAATTAAAGCTGGAATTTGCTCTTCAATTTTTGTGTCTATAATTATTGCAACTTGATAATTATTATAATGTTGCAATACCTCTTTTAAAAGACCTATAATTTTATTACCCTCACCAACTAAACCACCCACTTTAGGATTGATAATAACACTAAAGTTTACATTTTCAGATGCTAAAGTTTTTAATGCAGATTTTAAGGTAGAAGAACCTTTAATTGGTTCGATTACAGGTGAAATTTTAGTTGAAAAATTTGGTAGTAAACCACATAATTCTCGTAACGCGATTAATTCAAATTGTTTACCTCTGACATATGGGAAATACATAGCTTACTTTTTTTATAAAGAAAATCTTCTAATTCAATGAAATCTTTTTTTGAAAAATTTAAAGTGTAACAGATATGTTTTAATGAATCTGGGACTAAATCATCATTAAATAATTCTGGATTAGAAATATTTCTAAATTTTAATTCTTTGATAACTAATTTTTGAAACTCTAAAATATCTATTTTTTTTGAAAGTTTAAAACACTCTCTAAAAATTAGTGTGTTAGGAACAACAGGAATTGCTCCAAAATGTTTTTTCAGTAAACTAATATATTCATCTTTTCTTAAACTCTTGAATAGTGTTTCGTGGGAAAATGAAAAATTTTGTTCTGCTTTTTTAATAGTTTTAAGCGCGTTTCTTTTTGTTAATTCAATTAAACCAATTTCTGTGTTATGAAACTTAACTAATAGATTAGGAATGTGTTTTGAATTTGAAACCACATAGATTTTATCAGCAAATTTTTTATAATCTGCTAATTGTTTATCCAATTTATCTAAACCATCTAATTCAGTTTTTATTTCATAAACACGAGCTTCACCATTTAAAATAACAAAGTCTGCTATTGAATTACCAATTTTAAATTCTGATAGTGCTATTGAATTTTTTAAGCTATACTTTTTAAGAAGTTTTTGATTTAAAAGGATGTTTTTATAAATATATTCATTTTTGTAAGTACCTAAAAGTGATTTGTAAATAGCATTAATGACTTCAAAGTTAGTGGTAGAATCTGATATTTTAGTGTGTTTGTTAATACGATAAAATGTATCAAAATAATTCTTATCCTTTACTATTTTTTTAAAATTAGCAGGAGATAGAATTTGTGATAAATTCCTTAAACTTTCTATATTTTTAGCTACTTGCATTATTTTACAAAGTTAACAATTTACAAAATTTAAACTAAATGATTTGAAAACTATTTTCGTTTATCTAAACTTTCTTTATCAAAAGCAATCAAATTAAATAATTCACGCATTCTGGAACGTACACGAATACCATATCTGCTCTCTAATTCTTGTGCATTTAAGTTTGTAGTGGTGTGTGTTCTAATTTTACGTTTTAAGAACAAATCATAGCGAGACAAGAGAATTTCTCCCATTACATTGCAATCTTTACCAAAATGTCTTCCTGTGGTTTCTACACCTAAATCATCAAAACAATAAAAGCCATTATTTCCATAATCCTCAATAATTTTAAAACCGCTTTTATTAAAACTGAAAGTGATATTTCTTGCAGGGATTAGACTATGTTGATTTTGATGAGGTACAATAAACGGTAATAATTTCATTAAACTTGTTTTTCCACAACCTACTGGTCCTGACAATAAAATACCTTTGTTTGGATCTATCTTTAATTTTCTGCAAGTTTCAAAATCACGAATGAAATAGATACATAGTTTATATAAAACAGTTTCATCTTCTGAATATATTTTGAAATTTTTGCCAAATAATAATTTTCCTTTTGCTTCTAAATAGATTAACATTTTTGGAAAATCGTATTTTATTTGATTTCCATTCTGTACGCCCAATTGAAATTGCACACTTCCTTCTTGAATGATATGTGGTTGTATTTTAATCATAAAGGTTCGTTGTAATTTTTATTTTTACTGGTCTTTAGGTTGTCTTGATTTTGGCTAACTGATTTTTGCGTTTCTTTATTTTTTATTTCTTCGGATTTTATCATCCAATTTTTAGCTGTTGCTTGCCAATTGACAATTTTTGTTTTACCGCCCACTTTCCAACCAATACCTTGGTAATGGTTGAAGAATTTTTGAGCTTCAATTGTTGGCCATTTTTCTTTTTTAAAAAAATCGATAACTTCATTTTCAATTCTGGGCTTGTCAAGTTTATAAATGTTTTTAATGTTTCTATTAGTTTGTATATGTTTATTAATAGATACCAGTGCTTGTCCAGTACTTGTCTCATTTTTGGTACTGTTGTGTACCACAACTTGTCCAGAACTTGTCTCGAATTTGAACATCTTAATTTTACTCCCTTTGTAAGGATTGTGTGAAGGGTAGTAAATGATATATTTCCAATGACTTAAATCTTTTATGCATTTATGATATGTTGATTTTGAGCCAATTTTAGAAAAGCACATTACCTCTTCACGATTGATATAAAATTCTTCAGGAAATCGATTATTATTCCAGATTTGGAATAACCCTACATACAAGCTTATATGTGTTGGGTTTAAACGATTGTCTTTTGAAAATTGAAAGAAAACTCCTTTTAGGTGTTTTATGAAGTTTACGTTTTGCATAATTTATATCAATACTTTTTTGCTTGATCAAAAAGTATTCAAAAAATCAAGACTCACTTTCATTTTTATTGAATTCTACTTTTTATTACACTTACGAATCCAGACCGTAAACTCTTTGGATTCACCAGTTCCATAAAAATTGAATTTCTACTAAAAATAAAATAGGTCGGATTTAGATTCTGACTATATATAATATATTCCTTTTTTTTATGATGAGATTGCTTCACTTTGTTCGCAATGACGTTTAGAACTTGTTATGAATGCGATTTTCTTCTAGTACTTTTTGAATTTCTTCGTAGTCGTAATAAATAACACCACCAACTTTAGAATAGGGGAGTGTTCCATTGATTCTTAAATTTTGTAATGTACCTGGAGAAATACTTAACAAGTCTCTAACCTCTGGAGATTTTAACCATTTTTTAGGTGCGAAACCTGATTGATGGTTAATCATTGCTTTAATGTCTTCTAATAATTCTTCTTTGAACTCTCTTAAATCTTCTGTAGTAATAATAGTTGCTGCCATTTTCTAACAATTTTAGTAAAGAAGCTGTTGAATGCCCCCACATTCAAGCAGCTTCTTTTGGTTAATTTAGTTCACGATTTTTCTGTTATTATGTGAGTGTGAACCAACGATTTGACTTTCGTTAGGCAAATATGATATGATTTATTGAAGTTTATACACAAGTAAAACCCAACTTGGGTAATTTTATATCTACATTTTTAATACGTTGTATTGACATTGATTGCTATTCTCATTATTTTTTTTTGGTAACAAAAAAGTGCAAATTATATGTAAATAATTTGCACTTAAAAACACCCAACTTGGGTATTTATTCATCAGAATCTAACATCTTATTTTCTAAGGATTGTTTAAGTTTATCTATGAATTTGGTTTGATTAATTTTGCGTGAACGAATTTCTAAAAATGTCCTATAATAATCACCAAGGTCTATATTAAACATTTGCTCGCAAGCTGATGCCATTTCTTTAATATCTGCAGTACCACTATTTACGGAACCAGAACTATGAAGTGCATAGATAAGCTCTATTAAATCGGTTTTATTTCCAGTCCAAAAAAGTTTTGACTGCTTTTTAAATGCATTGAAATTGGTTTCCATACTATTATTGTTTTCAAGTTTATCTATTTCTCTTTTTAGATAGATGATTAACATATCATATGCCATAATAGTAGCCACAGTTGTATCGTGACTCGTAGAAAATTTATCATCTGTAAAAAATGATAATGAGTCTGGAAATAGCCTAATATCTGCTTTACCTCTCATAAAATATTCTTCATCTAAAAAAATGGCTCCTCTTCTGAAATAATGATAAAATTCTAGATTATCATTAAAATAGTTTTGAAGCCTATCTATGTGATTATTGAAGTATTTTACTTGAGATTTATTACTACTTCTTGGTCTTTTACTTTCTATACTAAATAATTTGACATAATATATTAGTTTACTAAAAACATAAGGTTTAATGCTTTTGAAAAAACCAATCTCTTCGTTTTTCGGGATTAATTTTTTCCTTAAAAAAAAGTATTCTTATTTGTTCTAATGCTCTTTTTGTTATTCTAATACTTTCTTCTGCTTTTTCTAATACTCCTTCTGTTTCTTTTTCTAAAAAATCTAAATTATAGTCTAATTCTTTAACAATTTTTTCAATCTTTTTCAATTTTTTTCATCTGTAAAAAATCATACTAATATCTAAATTAGTATGATTTTAGTTATCACTTTATTTATCGCACATATTTATATTTCATTAATATTTAATTTATGGAGTTGTTTTTTAATTCACACTCCATTTCATTTTCTGTAATCTCACAGCATTTAAAATAGCTAATAACGCAACACCTACATCTGCAAAAACGGCTTCCCACATTGTAGCTAATCCACCAGCTCCTAAAATTAACACAATCACTTTTACACCAAATGCTAATCCAATATTTTGCCATACAATTTTTCTTGTAGAACGACCAATTTGAATTGCTTTTATCACTTTTGAAGGTTGATCTGTTTGAATAATAACATCTGCTGTTTCAATAGCAACATCGCTACCTAAACCACCCATTGCAATACCAACATCACTTGCAGCCAAAACAGGCGCATCATTAATTCCATCACCAATAAAAGCAATCTTATTTTCTGAATTTTGTTTTAATTTTTCTACTTCATTCAATTTATCTTCTGGCAATAAACCGCCTTTAGCTTTTTCAATATTTAGTTCTGCTGCTACTTTTTGGGTAATGGAATCTTTGTCTCCAGAAAGCATCATTATTTTTTTAATACCAACTTTATGCAATGCTGAAATTGTTTCTTTAGCATCTTCTTTCAATTCATCTGCAATAACAACATAGCCTGCAAAAGCATTATCAATAGCCACTAAAACGATAGATTCTACAATAGTGTCAATTTCTTTGGAAACTTCGATATTATTTGCTGTCATTAAGGCTTTATTACCCACTAAAACAGGTTTGCCATTTACGTTTCCTTTTAATCCTTTACCTGCAATTTCTGAAACTTTGGTAGCTTCAAAATCTTTACCATCTGCTTTATACTCTAAAATAGCTTTTGCTATAGGATGCGTAGATTGTTCTTCCATAGCCATTAAGTATTTCATAAATTCTTTTTCCTCCCAGTTAATGGCTTTAATATCTTTAATTTTAAACACTCCTTTTGTTACAGTGCCAGTTTTATCCATTATCAATGTATTTATCTTGGTCATAGCGTCTAAAAATGAAGCGCCTTTAAACAATAT
The DNA here is from genome assembly GCF_038019025.1 of Polaribacter marinaquae. Lineage (NCBI taxonomy): Bacteria > Pseudomonadati > Bacteroidota > Flavobacteriia > Flavobacteriales > Flavobacteriaceae > Polaribacter > Polaribacter marinaquae. Next base: position 1,229,815 of record NZ_CP150496.1, on the reverse strand, counting down.
TCCATTTTTTGAAGCTGCTCCCAAACCACCAAAGTATCCTAAAGGAATAGAAATAACCAAGGCACAAGGACAGGAAATTACTAAAAATATTAATGCACGATATAGCCAATCTCTAAACACATAATCATCTACAAAAAAGTATGGTAAAAATGTTATCGCAATAGCCAAATAAACCACAATAGGAGTGTAGATACGAGCAAATTTTCTAATGAATAATTCTGTTTTAGATTTACGAGCTGTTGCGTTCTGCACCATATGTAGAATTCGAGAAATTGAACTATCCTTAAATTCTTTTGTAGTTTCGATTTCTATTACACCATCCATATTAATGCTACCGGCAAATACTTTTTCACTTTTTGAAATCGTATCTGGCTTGCTTTCACCAGTTAAAGCTGCTGTATTGAAAGACCCTTTTTCGGATAATAAAATACCATCTAAAGGAATTTTCTCACCAACACGAACCTTTACTTTTTCGCCTATTTCAACTTCTTCAGGGTTAACAGAAACATAATCATTATTCCGATAAACCAAGGCTTCCTTTGGACGAACGTCGAGTAAAGCTTTGATATTACCCTTGGCTTTATTTACTGCTGCAGCTTGAAATAGTTCTCCAACTGCATAAAAAAGCATTACTGCCACACCTTCAGGAAATTCGCCAATTACAAATGCGCCTATTGTTGCTATCGACATTAAGAAAAACTCAGTAAAAACATCGCCTTTTTTTATGTTTTTCCAACCTGCTTTAACCACAGGGAAACCAACAGGGAGATAAGCAACTCCATACCAAATAATTCGTTGCCAATCATTAAAGAATAATACCTTAAAATAATCTAAAGCTATCCCTATTATTAGCATTGTAAAACTAATTATGGCAGGAAAATACTCTTTGAAATTATTTGATTGATTATTATGGTTGTGATTATGTTCTTTATTAGAGCTTGGATTTAGGTCTTTTAAATTAAGTTTCTTTTTTTTCATAATAAAATTTATAACACCAAAGATGCTATTTTATTAAGTGCAATGGAAGTGCATTATTTACTCTATTCTTATTATTATCCTAAAGCTTACTAACCTTTTAGTAAAGACACCTTTTTTTGTAATTTTTGACTAAGTTTATAAGCATCATAAATTAAAAGTAGCGATTAATTACAAATATGTATGGGTTATAGCCTTGGTTTTTTTTCAATAAAATTTCTTTGCTTACTTTTAGATTTGGTATTGTAAGGTCAGTGCTTTTTAAATACGGAAATTGAATTTCATTTATAATTTCCCAATTACATTTTACCTTTTGCAGTTTAAATATCTGTTGGTTGCTTGAGATTGGGCTATACAATTTGTAAAAGATAATAATTAACTTATGTTATTTCTAACTGTTTATATAAGAAATTAATTTCTCCAATATCTGTAACTGACTCTTTACCTTCTTGCCAACTAGAATTAATCATAGAAATTTTTCTTTCTCTTTTATAATTAACTAGAACATTATCTGTAACAAGAATATACTCTCGAAAATCTATGCTGTTTTTTAATAACGTGTGAGCTATTTTTAAATCTTTTCCAAAAAGTCTACAATAATCCTTCAACATTAGAGAACTAAGTCTACCAAAATGCACCACAAATTTTAGGGTTAGATTGTGTAACCTTTCACATGTACCACAATTGCAATTATCAGGATTAAATGTTTTTAATTTATCATGAAATTTTTGAAACATTAATTCACATTGATATATTATTTGATCAATAGTTTTATTAAGGTCATAACTATAAAATAAAATAGTATCTCCTTCAATATCTGAAACCTTTAAATTTAGAATGTTATTATCCAAAATGGACTCTAATAACTCACCAATTGCCTTTTGACTATACTCAAGATTAGAATTATTCATATAATCATTAAAACCAGTAATATCTGGAATGATTATTAATGTTGGACATAATTTAGTCTTATAATCTTCTAATGACATTTAGATGTTTTTTTGATTAAATAGGCATAAGTTGTGACTGTTATTTACCACCACAACTTATGTTATGTATAAATGTTTTGACTATTTAACTAGCACAACAACTTAATTTGGAAACATCTTTTCCAAATGTAATTGCTGCTAATTTGATTCCTTCTCCTAATGTTAAATACGGATAAAAACTTTGAGCTAAATCTTTAATGGTTATTCCGAATTTAATAGCCATACTTAATTGCTGAATGAGTTCTCCTCCTTCTGAGGCGATTATCCTAGCTCCTATTAATTTATCCGTTTCAGTATTACGAATCAATTTAATAAACCCTCTGGTGTCTTGTGCTGCTAATGCACGTGGAACATGAATTAAATCTAGTTTACTTACTTCAAAAGGAATACCTGCCTTTTCAGCTTCCAACTCATCCATACCTGCTCCTGCAATTTGAGGGTCTGTAAATACTACCCAAGGCAATGACGAATAATCGACACTACTTTTCAATAATGTAAAAGCATTGTTTATTGCAGTATTCCCTTCTGTTGCTGCGGTATAAACAAATGGTGGTGTATTAGTTGCATCACCTGCTGCGTAAATATTGGAAATATTAGTTTCCATTTTTTCATTCACTAAAACATGTCCTTTTTCACTTAATTTTAAGTCAATATTATTAAGTCCTAGTTTAGAGGTATTTGGTTTTGTTCCAGTAGCTACAACAATATGCCCTTTTTCAATAATTTGAGTTGTAGAACCATCAGGGCAATTACAATGTATAATTGTATGATTCCCTTTTTTTTCGAATTTAAAGGCTCTAAAATTTGGTAAAATCTCAATACCTTCACTTTTCAGTTGCTCTGCCAAAACATCTGTAATATCAATGGTTTGACTACGCAATGGTCTATCTGTAAATTCTATGATTCGCACCTTTACACCTAATCGGCTATAAGCTTGTGCTATTTCTAAACCAATATAACCAGCACCCATAATGGTCAGACTCTCTGGTTTTTCTTCTAAATCGAATAAAGAAACATTCGTTAAATAACCAACATCATTTAATCCTTCTATTCTTGGAATATTGGTAGTAGCACCTGTCGCGATTACAATATTAGTCGCTGTATATCTTTTACCTCCGTCAACAATAATGCTATTTCTATTTACAAATTCAGCCCATCCTTGAAGCATCGTTAGGTTTTCAAAATCACTTACAACATCTAAATATTTTTGTTGTTGTAATGCGGAAACTAATTCTTTTTTATCTTTTATAATTTGTTTAAAATCAATATCGACTCCTTTTGGCTTAACACCTTTGAAGTTTGAATGAGTAGCATGATATGCAGTTTCTGCTGCTCTAATTAAGTTTTTAGAGGGAACACAGCCTACGTTAACGCAAGTGCCTCCAAAATCTAGCCCACCATTCACCATTAGCGTATTAAGCCCTAAACCTTCAGCTTTAATTGCTGCTGAAAATGCTGCCGAACCACCGCCTATAACAATTAAATCAAATTGATGCTTTTCATTGCTAGATTCTTTTTGAATTATGGTGTCCGAATTTGAAGAGCAACAGTCTTCTTTTTCAAGATTATTTGTTACAGAATAATTACCAATGTTATTCACGGCATTGATTAATTCTTCTTTTTCAATCTTGTCGGTATCTATTGTGAAATCTCCTTTACCTGTTATATGATTAACAGAACTATCTACAATCCCAACAGTTTTCTTTATGTCCTTTTCAATATGTGAAGAACAACCGTTACAGGTCATTCCTGTTATGGAAAGTTCTATTGTTTTATTACTCATCTTTCAATTTATTGGTAACAGTATAACCCGTTGCATTTATGGCTTTCTCTATATCTTCTTTGGATGTTTTTGTACTGTCATACTTAATTTCTGCATTTTCTTTTTCATATGAAGCAGCTACATTAACAATTCCATCTAATTCATTTACGGCGTGTTTAACGTGATCTTCACATGAAACACAAGTCATTCCTTTTACATCAACTTTTAAAGTCTGAATATTAGATTGGTTTACTACTATGACTTCTTTTTTATTATCAGGATAAAAAATATGAGCATAATAAGGGAAAGCAATTGAAACTGCTGCAAACAATGTAATACCAATTAAAAAACCTTTGGTTTGAAACCATTTTGGTTTTGCATCAACTTCACAACCACAATCATCAGCGTTTTTTGGTTTTAAATAATTATACCAGGCATAGCCAATTGCGACTATAGCTAAACCAATTAAATAAGGTCTAAAAGGTTCCATCCAAGATAGGGCAGACGCACTTCCTCCAACGCCAGCAATTAATGCTATAACAGGAGGTATGCAACAAGATGATGCTGCTACAGCAGCAAATAAACCTGTGTATGCTGCATTTTTTGATGTTTTTTCTGTTTTCATTTCTTTATAAATTAAGCTGTTTTTCTAATTAATTCTATAGACTCAAAAATGCTACTAAATATCTCTGTTTCATCTCTATTTAATGAATAGTAAAGTGTTTGACCATCTCGTCTTGAAGAGATAATTCCAGCGTCCTTAATTTTACGAATGTGTTGAGAGATTGCAGGCACACTCATTTTTAGAATATCTGCCAAATCACAAGGACATAGTTCATTTTCAGTATTTAAGAGAAAAAGAATTTTCAACCTTACATCGTTCCCAGCAATTGACAAAAGTTTTGTCATTTTTTGAAAACTTCCTTCCATTTTATCCAATGTCTCCATACAGTTTTGTAACTGCTTATGGTTGGCTTCCGCCCTTGTACAGGTTATTTCTAATTTCATAAGACATGTTTTATAGGTGCAAATATATAATTAATTACGTATTTAAGCAAATACTTAAATATATAATTACGAATTTTGGAAAAATTTTAGCTCTTTCGGTTTTTAGAGCGTTGGATTTATGTGTTGGGAAAAACCGAAAGTGCTAAAATACGATACAACAGTAGTGCATTATTGTCCACTACATTTATCACAAATCCCTTTTACTACCAAGTTTACATTTTCTGAAACAAATCCATCAGGTACTTTAATTTGGGGAATCTTATGTTCTGTTAAACAAATGGTTTCATTACAGTTATTGCAATGAAAATGTAAATGTAAATCGGTTTCAATCTCACAATTGCATCCTTTTTCACATAATGCATATTTTGTAATTCCTGTACCATCATCAATTTGATGCACTATTGCTTTTTCTTCAAACGTTTTTATAGTTCTATAAAGCGTTGTTCTTTCTGCTTTTTCAAAAGCATTTTCTATATCACTTAACGTTACAGCTACTTGTTTATTTGCAAGGAATTTATAAATTAATAGACGCATTGCTGTAACCCTTATCTTTTTTGATTCTAAAAGTTGTTCTATTGTTTTCATAGTTTAATGTTCGTGTTCTGCGTCTCCTTTTTTCATTTCAGCCATTAAATAATATGCATTGTTGTATGCAAATTTTGTGGATTTGTCTAATTTTCGAGTAAATTGAACAGCTAGCCAATTACCATCTTTAGCTCCTAAAATTACTTCAACAGGCTTAAAACTCCAATCATCATTTTCTTTTTTTACTGAAAAAACATAAAATTTATCACCTTCTTTTATGACAGCACTTTCTGGTAATGCCCTTGATGCTGTATTGTCGACTTGAATTTTACCTTTTATATACATACCTGGAATTAAATTTCCTTTTTTGTTTTCAATTTCTGCGTGAACGTGAACAGCTTTAGGATTATCTTCAAATGTTTTACTTACTGAATAAATTTCTGCTGTTAGTTCTTTATCTTGTATTGATTGCACATTAAAGGTTACTTTTTGACCTTTCTTTACTTTATAAACATCTTTTTCGAATACCATTAAATCTGCGTGAACGTGATGTGTGTTTACAATTTCAAAAAGTTCGGTTTGTGGTTCTACATACTGACCTGTTTTCACTTCAACCTTTTGAACATAACCTTCTATTGGGCTTCGTAATGAAATACTTTGAGCAATTGTACCATTTTTAACTAATGAGGTGTTTATGTTTAATAGTTTTAATTGTGCTTCTAAGCCGTTTGCCATCGCTTTTGAGGCATCATATTCAGCTTCTGCTTTTTGAAAATTTGCACCAGAGCCAACTCCTGCATTATATAATTTTTGTTGACGTTGATAGTTCTTCTTTAAAAAATTACTGTTGCTTACTGCATTCAAATAATCAGTCTGCATTTTTATGATATTAGGATGTGATAAATAGGCAACTACTTGACCTTTGTTTACTTTGTCGCCTTCAATAACATTTATAAATACTACATTTGCACCAACCACTGAAGTTATTGCTGCTTCGTTTTGAGGAGGTACTTCTAGTGTACCATTAGCTTCTACATACCCAACCAAATTTCTTAAGGCTATTGTGTCAATTTTCATTTTTAAAGTTTCAAATTGCTTTTGTGAAAGCAGAACTTTTTCCTCATCACTATGAGCTTCTTTGGTTTCTGACTTTATATTATCGCTGTGCAAATGTGCTTCTTCATTCTTTTGATTCTCCTTATTTCCACAAGCAATAAGTAAAAAAGAAACAGTTAGTAATGTTAAGATTATATATCGTGTATTTTTCATTTTCTTATTGTTTAAAATATTGTAATTGGAATGTGCTTTCTAAATAATTTATTAATGCTTCCTGTGCTTCTATTTCAGTTTGAATAGCTTCTTTTATGAGTAGTGTAAACCTCGTGTAATCTATCTCTCCTTCTTTATAAGCAAATAAAGCTCCCACTTTTTGTTCTTTTACAAGAGGTAACACCTCCATTTTATAGAAGAACCAAGCTTTTTTCCATTTTTGATAATTCTCTTTTGATTGTTTAAACTTCGATTGTACTTCTTGTTTTTTAAACTGAATGTTGGTGCCTGCAATTTCCTTATCTATTCTTGCAGTTTTAACTTTTGCTTTATTTGTACCTGATAAAAAAGGAATTGAAATTCCTGCTTGATATGTGTAAAAACCTGAATTTCCATTTACTTTTTGTAAACCACCTTGTAGATTTAGTTTGGGTAAATTATCTGCTTTTGCTGCCTTATAATTTGCTTCTGCTTCTGCTAATTGTAATTGTGCCATTCCATACAAAGGATGTTTTTCTGGGTTAAAAGCATCAACATCAATTTCGGACGATATTTCAAAATCATTAGGAACGGTATAGAAAGTATCAGTAACTAGCCATAAATTTAGTTGTTGTAATGCAATCCTATATTCTCTTTTTGATTGCATCAACTTGTTTTTAATCTTTAGTACTTGAGTTTTAGCTGCAGAGTATTCTAATTTAGAAATAGCTTCTACTTCATAATTTAATGCTACTGCTTTTTCAAAAGTTGAAAAAATAGAATCTAACTCTTTGAATAAATGATAATTCCTTTTACTTTGTAGTGCATTTGCCCACGCTTTTTTTACTTCCAATTCTAAATCTAATTCTGAAAGAATAAATGCTTTTTGAGCTAATTGAATGCGTTGTTTTTGCAAATGTTTTTTTACAGAAATACCAAACACATCAATGTTGTTTTGACCAATACCTATAGTTGTATAAATGCCATTCCCATTATTAACTTCTTCACCTCCTGTAAAAATTTGAGTAGTACCAAAATCGTAAGCTGTATTTTTAAGCTGCTCTTGTTTGTTGATTTCTAATTGCTTTTGTTTCAATAAAGGGTAGTTTTCTTTGGCTAAATTCACAGCTTCTTGCATCGAAATAACTGGCAACGCATCATTGATATCTTGTGCGTTTCCTTTTGTAGGTAACAAAAAGAGAAAAACTACCATAGCTGTTGCTGCAATCATTTTTTTGTTAGCTCTCAATTTGAATGATTTGTTTTCTACCCAATGATATAAAATTGGTAAAACGAATAATGTTAACAATGTAGAAGTTAGTAAACCACCAATTACAACCGTTGCTAAAGGTCGTTGCACTTCTGCACCAGCTGATGCCGAAATTGCCATCGGTAAAAAACCTAAAACATCTGTAAAAGCAGTTAACATAATTGGTCTAATTCTTCGTTTTGTGCCTTCTATAATTCTATCTTTTAAATTGGTTACACCTTCTTCTTTTAGTTCATTTAAACCACTAATCATAACCAATCCGTTTAAAACTGCAACACCAAATAACACAATAAAACCTACACCTGCAGAAATACTAAAAGGCATATCTCTTAACCATAATGCAAAAACACCTCCAATAGTTGCCATTGGTATTGCGATATAAATCATTAAAGTTTGAGGTAATGATTTTAAGGCAAAATAAATAAGTACAAAAATTAATAATAATGCAATAGGTACCACTGTTAGTAAACGATTACTTGCGCGTTCTAAATTCTCAAAAGCACCACCATAACGTATAAAATAACCTGTTGGTAATTCTAATTGGGCATCTAACTTTGATTTTATTTCCATTACTAATGATTTTACGTCACGTCCTCTAACATTTATTCCAACATAGGTTCTCCTATTTGTATTATCTCTACTTATTTGCATTGGGCCAGCTTTATAACTTACATCTGCAATTTCACGAAGAGGAATTTGATTTCCAGAAGGTAAATTGATGTATAAATTTTGAACATCAGAAATATTTTTACGATTGGTAGCATTTAATCTTACTACTAAATCAAATCTTTTTTCTCCTTCAAAAATGATACCTGCAGTACCACCAGCAAAAGCAGATTGTACCAATTGATTCATTTTATTTATTTGAAGGCCATATTGAGCTAATTTATTTCTATTATACGTTATTGTAATTTGTGGTAAGCCAGTTGTAGCTTCGGCTTTCATATCTCCAATACCTTCTGTACCTGCAATAATTTTAGATATTTCTTCTGCTTTTTGAGATAATACATTTATATCTTCACCATAAATCTTTATAGCTATATCTTCTCTAACACCTTCTAATAATTCATTAAAACGCATTTCAATTGGTTGGGTAAATTCGTAATTTACACCAGGAATTATTTCAACAGCTTCTTTCATTTGCTCAATGAGTTCTTTTTTAGAATTAACTGAAGTCCATTCCCTTTTTGGTTTTAAAATCACAAAAATATCTGCAATATCCATAGGCATAGGATCTGTAGGTATTTCTGCAACACCAATTCGACTTACAATTTTTTCAACTTCTGGAAACTTTGTTTTAACAATTTGCTCAATCTTTGTTGTTGTTTCAATAGTTTCAGTTAATGAACTACCAGGTTTTAAAATAGCGTGAAAAGCAATATCACCTTCATCAAGTTGAGGTATGAACTCGCCCCCCCATTCTTGTAAACATAAAAACAGTAATACCAAATAAAATAACAGAAACACCAATTATTAGTTTTCCTTTTTTTAATGCTTTTTCTAATATAGGTTGGTATTTATGTTCAACCCAATGCACAAATTTATCTCCATAAGATTTTTTTTCTGATTTTGGAGCTCTTAAAATTAATGCGGACATCATTGGTACATAAGTCAAACACAGCACCATTGCACCAATCATTGCAAAAATGAAAGTCAATGCCATAGGTTTAAACATTTTCCCTTCAATACCCTCTAAAGCCAATATTGGCAGAAATACGATTAGAATAATAAGCTGACCAAAAAAGGCAGCATTCATCATTTTTTTTGAAGCATCTGCTGCAACGCCATCACGTTCTTTGGATGTTAATTTCTTTTTCTTTAATATTTTTGATGCAATGAGAAAAACGGTGCTTTCTACAATAATTACTGCGCCATCTACAATAATACCAAAATCAATTGCACCTAAACTCATTAGATTCGCCCAAACATCAAATCCATTCATCAATATAAAAGCAAATAATAATGATAGCGGAATGGTTGATGCAACGATTAAGCCACCACGCCAGTTTCCTAATAAGAAAATAAGGACAAAAATGACTATCAATGCACCTTCAATAAGGTTTGTTGCTACAGTTGATGTTGTTTCAGCTATTAGCTTACTTCGGTCTAATAAAGGTTCAATTATCACACCTTCTGGCAAAGATTTTTCAATTTGAGCCATTCTAACTTTAACATTTTCTATTACATCATTTGAATTAGCGCCTTTAAGCATCATTACCAAACCACCTACAACTTCTCCTTCGCCATCTTGTGTTAATGCACCATAACGAATAGCAGCACCAAATTGTACTTTGGCAATATCGCCAATAGTAATAGGAATATTATTAGTGTTTTTTACAACAATTTTTTTTATATCATTTAAACTACGAGCTAATCCTTCTCCACGAATGAAATTAGCTTGATGATTTTTTTCGATATACGCACCACCAGTATTTTGGTTGTTATTTTCCAGTGCTTCAAAAACGTCGGTAATGGTTAGTCCAATCGCACGTAATTCGTTAGGGTCAACAGCGACTTCATATTGTTTTATTTTACCTCCAATTGCATTTACTTCTACAACACCTTCTACCATCGCCATTTGACGTTGTACAATCCAATCTTGCATCGTACGTAAATCAGTTACAGAATATTTATCTTTAAATTCAGGTTTTACTTTTAATGTATATTGATATATTTCGCCTAAACCTGATGAAATTGGACCCATAGAGGGTTCACCAAAACCAGCAGGTATTTGTTCTTTGATGTCGTTCAATTTTTCAGCAACTAATTGACGAGGTAAATATGTCCCCATATCATCGTTAAAAACAATAGTAACTACAGACAAACCAAAACGAGATACAGAACGAATTTCTTGAACATTAGGTAGGTTACTCATAGCAATCTCTACAGGATAAGTAATAATTTGCTCAATATCTTCTGTACCTAAATTTGGTGCTTGAGTAATGACCTGTACTTGGTTATTTGTAATATCTGGAACTGCATCTATTGGTACTTGGGTCATACTCCAAATACCAGCTCCGATAATGGTAAGCGTTAGCAAACCAATTATAAATTTGTTATTGATTGAAAAATCAATGATTTTATTAATCATAGTGAATATGTTAATTCAGTTAAACTTATTGATATAATTCGTAAAAAAAAATAGAATTACACGAGATTTAAAGAACCTTTAGGTTCTAAATTGGATATAATTATCCTTTGAAAAACTGAATTAAGCCCTTGGTGGCTGTAAAATTGAAGTAGTAAAGTCTTTTTCTGTACCATTTTGGTAGAAAAAGTCTTGGGTAGAAATGTAGTATGAGATAATATTTACATCTATAAATTTGAAATCTATTGTATTAATATGACAACATTGACAAATACAAAAAGGAGAGCATAAGTCTAAATCTTGATGTTGATGATCACTGTTTGTTGCTTGTAAATTTTCTGTTTTAACCTCATTATCAAGCGCAGCATAATCTTCGCAAGGTGCTAAATTAAGGGCTAAAATATAAATTGATAATATGAAGGCTAAATATTTCATTGTAACAAAGATATAAATTAATTAGTGCAATGGTTGTGCAAAAAAGAAATCACACTTTGTAATTCTAAAAAGAAGTACTTTTAAAAAGCACTTCTTCTCTTTGTAGTTTTATTAATTAGATTGATTCATTTCCATAGTATGGTCATATTTACAACAACCAGGTAAATTATCATAAGCATCTATATCTCCTTTCGCTTTTTCTGTATCATAACCTGAAGCTGCAATTGCTTTATGAATAGCCATTACATTCGTTTTACTTTCATCAAAAGAAACAGCAATTTTCTTTTTATCTACATCCCAAACTGCAGTTGCAACACCATCAACATTGTTTGCTGCTTTTTCTATGGTACTTTTACACATACCACAGTTTCCTCTTACACCAAAAGAAATTTCTATTGTTGCCACTTCTTTAGAAACTTCAGTTTTGTTGGTATTTGTTTCTTTTTTACCTTCGTTTTTACAGCTTACAAATACTGTTGCTGCAATAATTACTACACTTAAAATTACTTTTTTCATTTGTTTAAAATTTAATTATTAATTTGTTTTATTATTCTATTACTTGTTTTACTTCACCACAGGTTAACATTTTATCACCATAATAAGGATTTATTACTTTTTCTTCTTTACTCAACCAATACGCACCCTTGTTATTATTTGCCATAGGACAGAATTCTACAAACACTTTTGTGTTGATACCGAATATTTGAATTGCTTTTATTAGGTTTAAAGACAAATTTTTAAAATGACTTCTTTGTTCTTTAATATTTGATGCTTTAGAAATTGATGTAGTAGCTTTTTTTATTTCTTTTACTAAAGACATCCAATTTGTATGAGTTTCATTATCTTTTAGTAGTTTCATATCTACTTTAGATATGTTTTCTAATAGCTTTTTTGAAGCTGAAATTGATTTATTAGTTTCTTCTTTAACCAAAGCATCTTTTAATTTTATATACGCATTAAAAACTGTTTTTAATTGGTTTTGAAAATCTTCTGACACTTCTATTCTCTCGTTTTTATTGAAGCTAATTGTTATTGATGAAGTATTCTTTTCCATACCAAGATGATTTTCGTGACCTGTCATTACTTTACCACCTTTTTTATTCATCATAGATTTTTTGCCTTGTAATTGTGCAGCAGCATCAACCGTAAAAGTTCCATTAGTTACTATTTCATCTTCATTTTTTAAACCTTTTAAAACCTCGTAGTTATCGCCAATTCTATTGCCTAATGTAATTTCGCGCATTTCAAAAACAGGAGCATTCTCATTCATTTTTACATAAACAACAGAGCGTTTTCCTGTCCATAAAACTGCTGATGCTGGAATAGAAATAATTGCTCCTTCATTTGAATTTATTCCTTTAATTTTTCCTTCAACAAACATTCCTGGTTTTAATAGGTTGTTTCTATTATTAAGTACAACTCTTAATTTTACGGTTCTTGTTTTTGTATCTAAAACAGGGTCTATAAAATCTACTTTTGCATTAATTACTTTATTGGTATTTGTTGTTATAGAAATTTCTTGACCTTTTTTAAACAAACCAATCTGATTTTCATACACATCAAAATTTGCCCAAAGAGTGTTAAAGTTTGCTATTTTAAATAAAGGTTGCCCTTGTTTTACAGACGCTCCTTCTGCTACCAATTTTTCTGAAACTGTACCAGAAACAGTTGCATACACAGGAAAGTTTTCTTTTACTTTACCTGATGTCTCAATTTGATTAATTTGAGTTTCTGAAAGTTTCCATAATTTCAATTTGTTACGAACAGCTTTGTATAATGTTGGTTGTGTTTCTTTTAAAGAGGAAGCAGTAATTAATTCTTGTTGTGCAGCAAATAATTCTGGTGAATAAATAGTTGCTAATAGTTGCCCTTTATTAACCTTTACACCTGTAGAATTGATGTTTAAACGTTCTATTCTACCAGAGAAATAACTTACTTGTATAGCATTTTCTTCTTCATTTTCTACAATTTTTCCTGATAATAGAATTCCATTATTTTCTACTTTATCATTACCAACAATAGACGTTTGGATGTTTGCTAAAGCCATTGCATTTTCTGTAAGTTTAAATTGGTCTGCCATTAAACCATCTGAATTATTTTCTGCAGGAATTAAATCCATACCACAAATTGGACAATCACCAGGAGCTGATTTCATAATTTGCGGATGCATAGAACACGTCCACATTTGATTTGTTGTAACAGTGGCATCATGATTATGAACTGCCTCCTTATTTGATGCATTTCCAAATAGAAACCACCCCATTAAAAGCCCTACTAAAAGAATACCTATGTAAATTATAATCTTATTATTTTTCATTTTCTAAACGTTTTATCATGGCTTTCATTTCTTCAATTTCTTTACGTTGTGCTTTGATAATATCATCAGCCAATCTTTTAACTTCTGGATCTTGAATATCTGCACGTTCACTTGTTAATATCGCTATAGAATGATGTGGTATCATTGCTTTCATCCAAAGAACATCATCAACTGTAGATTTTTGTTCACGTACTAACCCCAAAGCACCTAAAAAAAGTACCACACTACCTATTAAAATAACAATGTTTTTCTTTTTGTTTTTATACATATTTCGCATAAAAAACCACATAATTAATGCCATCGTAGATATTCCTAGACAGACCATATAAAAGCGTGTTAGACTAAAATATACGTGGTCAAATACATACGTATTTAAATACATTGTGATGTACATTGCTATAAAAGAGCAACCTAACATTAAATAGAATTTTGTGTAATTGCTCATTCCGTTTTCTTTGTTTGAGTGTTGATTTGATTCCATAATTTTCTTTTTTTATTATTAATGATTATTTTCTTTTTTTAATTTTCTAATTGATGGTGAAGATATAAACCATAATGTAAAACCGCTTAACACAGTAATTAATCCTAATAGTGAAAATGCTCTTAAAACGATTGTATTAAAATTATCTCTCCCTTGATAATCCATTGTATGTGTCATCCATAAAAAGTCAAACCAACGCCAATCTCTATGTCTTACAGTTTGAAAAGCACCATTATTAATTGCGACATAAGCCTTTAGGTTTTCATCCGTTTTATATGAAATTTCATAGGCTGGTAATGGTCTTCCACGATATTCGTGATGTTTCCCAACAGTCTCAATTCTATGAATACTTTCAACTTTTAAATCAGGTAACATATAACGTTCTGCAACTTTAAGAGCTTCTTGCTCTGTGATTTCTTCCTTTTTGGAACCTGAAATTGCATTGTATAGCTGACTTTCATTGATCCAAAAATAGGGTTGATTTGCAATTTCTATTAACTCTAAAGATTTTATGCTTTGCTCATTTTCTAGTTGAGACGAACCAATCAAATTCTTGAATATTGTTTGATGTGGTAATTCTTTCTTGAAATGATCACCATGAATTTCATCAATATCTGTCCAACTAAAATAGAGCCCACTAATCGTCCACATCAAAAACTGGATACCTAAAAAGATTCCTAAATAACGATGTGTTTTCCGGATTTTTGATGCAGTACTCCTGTTAACCATATTAGTTTATTGTAAAGGGAAATTCAACGTTTACTTTTTCCCATTTCATATTTATTGTCCCAGAATTTTCGCTGGTTTTTGAAACCTTATACTCTAGATGTTCTTGAATATCTTCTGAAATTTTAGGAGTTACCTTAAACCGAATCACATCATCATTTTCATCATATTCATCTTTTCCATGCTGATCCCAATTTTTGTTAATCATAACAGTCCAATCTCCTTTAGATGGAATTGTGAAAAACCCATATTTACCTTTCGGAAGCACTTCATTATTAATCAGTAAATCTTCATTTGTTTCTATCCAAGTGGCATTATGCGCACCTGCTTGCCAAACATTATCATAACCAACTAAACCACCAAAAATTATTCTTCCTCTAACACCAGGAGAAGAATAATCCATATGAATATGAGCATCACCAACCATTGCCATAGTAGATTGGTGTGGACTTAATACTTTCTTTTTTGGTATGTTCTCTTTTACTGATTTTGTAGGATGGTTTTTATGTTCATAATTATCTGTTTTTTTAGTTTCATTTTTACAACTAAAGATTGTTGTTATTAATACAAGTACGATTACTAATTTTTTCATATAATTATATTTTAATTGTTTTTAACCTTAATGCATTCACAATTACAGAAACCGAGCTAAAACTCATTGCTAATGCTGCAATCATTGGAGATAATAATATACCGAAAAAAGGAAATAAAACACCTGCAGCAATTGGTACACCTAATATGTTGTAAATCAATGCAAAAAATAAATTCTGTTTAATGTTTCTCATTACACCATGACTTAAATTTCTTGCCTTAACAATACCGTGTAAATCTCCTTTAACCAAAGTTATCATTGCACTTTCAATAGCAACATCAGTTCCAGTTCCCATTGCAATACCTACATCACTTTTTGCCAATGCTGGTGCATCATTAATACCATCACCTGCCATAGCAACTACTTTTCCGTTTTTTTGTAATTTCTCAACTTCTTTGAGTTTGTCCTCTGGTAACATACTGGCTTTAAAATCTGCCAAATTTAATTCTGATGCTACTGCTTTTGCAGTATCGTGATTATCACCTGTAAGCATTATCACATCAATGCCTTTATCTTGAAGTGCTTTAATCGCTTTAGCACTTGTTTCTTTTATTTTATCTCCTATAACTACATACCCAACAACGGTTTCATCTATTGATAAATAAGAAACTGTTTTACCCTGTTTTTGGTAAGATTTAGCTTCATCTTTCATTTTAGAAGTAATATCCGCTTTAGCATATTCCATCATTTTAGGATTACCTAAGGCTACATTTTTTCCATCAATTTTAGCTTCAACACCTTTACCGGTAACAGCAGAAAAAGAATTAGACTTTAAAATTTCTGCATTTTGTTCTTTTCCATATTTTACAGTAGCTTCTGCTAAAGGATGTTCACTATTTGAATTTAAAGAAACAATATAATTTAAAACCTCATTTTCAGTATAATTATCATCAAAAGAACCAATTTTTTCCACAGTTGGTTTTCCTTCCGTAATTGTTCCTGTTTTATCAATGATTAGTGAATTTACTTTGTCTAATTTTTCTAAAGCTTCCGCATTTTTAATTAGCACCCCATTTTGAGCACCTTTACCAACACCAACCATTACAGACATTGGTGTTGCCAAACCTAATGCACATGGACAAGCAATAATTAAAACTGCAATTGCATTTACTAATGCATATACATACGCAGGTTCTGGGCCCCAAATTGCCCAAACAATAAATGTAAGCACAGAAATTAAAACCACTATTGGAACGAAGTAACCAGAAACGGTATCTGCTAATTTTTGAATTGGCGCACGACTTCTACTGGCATCGTTTACCATATGAATAATTTGAGAAAGTAATGTATCACTACCCACTTTTTGGGCTTTCATTAAAAAGGACTGATTCCCATTTATTGTTCCACTGCTTATTTTATCGCCTTCTGATTTGTTTACAGGAATTGGTTCTCCAGTGATCATAGATTCATCAACAGTTGTTTGCCCTTCTGTTATTTTTCCATCAACTGGAATTTTATCACCTGGTTTTACTTTCAAAATATCATCTAATTCTATTTTATCAATAGATACTTCAACCTCTTCGCCATCTACTATTTTGGTTGCTTTATTAGGTGCTAATTTTAACAATTCTTTTACAGCAGAATTTGTTTTACTATGCGCACGAGCTTCTAATAATTGCCCCATTAAAACCAAGGTTAAAATTACGGTTGTTGCTTCAAAATAAACGTGTACTGCTCCATATTCTGTTTTAAATTGGTTTGGAAAAACATCAGGAAAAAGCATACCAAAAAAACTAAACAACCAAGCTACACCAGCACCAATACCAATAAGTGTAAACATATTTAGATTCCAAGTTTTTATACTTTTATAAGCACGTTCAAAAAACATCCAAGTTGCATAAAATACTACTGGAATTGATAATACAAACTGAATCCAATTCCAGTTCTTCTGTTCTAAAATATCGTATAATGGATTATTAGCCAGCATTTCGCTCATTGCTATAAAGAAAATAGGCAATGTAAACGCAACTGCTATCCAAAACTTTTTAGATAATTTTTTATATGCTTTTTCTTCGGCAGAACTATCAGCCTCCATTGGCACTAAATCCATTCCACAAATTGGGCAATCACCAGCTTCATCTTTTACAACTTCTGGGTGCATTGGGCAGGTCCATTGTTCTGAATTTGTAGTTGATAAATTTTGTTCTTCCACTAAATCCATACCACAGACTGGACAATCACCAGGTTTTTCATACGTTTTTTCACCCTCACAATGCATAGGGCAATAAAAAGTACCAGTTCCTTTTCCTTTAGGAACTTCTTTTTTTTCTTCTTTTATATGATGGTGTCTTCCTTGTTTGTGAATACTATATCGTCCACCATCATTTTTTAAAGCTTCTTGAAATGTTTCTAATTTAATATGAGCATCCATTTCAATCATTGCTTCTGCTTTTTCTAAATTAACAGATGCTTTGGAAACACCAACGATTTCTGAAAGTGTTTTTTCTACATGACTTCTACAACCATTGCAAGTCATTCCGTGAATATGATATGTGTGTTTCATTTTATTATTATTTGGAATAAGAATACTATATCTGTCTCCATCAGTTTTTAAAGCTTCTTGAAAAGTTTCTAATTTAATATGAGATTCCATTTCTATGGTTGCTTCAGCTTTTTCTAAATCTACAGATGCTTTAGCAACACCTTCAACTTTTGAAAGTATTTTTTCTACATGACTTCTGCAACCATTACAGGTCATTCCTGTTATTTTATATGTGTGTTTCATAATTTTTAATTTTTACATTTTCATCATTTCTTCTTCATCCATTTCCATTCCCATTTTCATATTTCCATCTTTATCTGTGTGTGATTTCATGAAAAGAAATTGAAACAGGAAAACAAGAGCTATTCCTATACCTGCTACTACAAGTACAAAAGGGTCGTTAACATATTTTAAATAAATAAATGCTGATAAAATAACAATATCCATTACTATTGCTATTATTGGAATAATTGGATTAAATTTTACTTCTTTTTTAAGGTGTCTGAAAAGTCCCCAATGAATAGCAATATCCATTATTAAATAAAAGATAGCACCAATGGAAGCTATGCGAGTTAAATCAAATAAAATGGTTAGTAGAATCGCTAAAGAGACAGTAAAAATTAGTGAAGGATTTTTAAGTTTCTTCATTTTGTTCATGTCAGGAACTTGTTTCATACCACCCAACATTCCTAACATTCTTGAAGCAGAATATACACTGGCAATTACACCAGAAACTGTTGCTACAATAGCCAGTAGAATTGTTAAAATTGAACCCCATACACCAAACAGCGGTTTTGCTGCTGCTGCTAAAGCATAATCTTTTGCTACTATAATTTCTTCAATACTTAATCCACCAGCAACCGATAATGCTAAAACAACGTAGATAATTGTACAAACAGCAATTGAAATAATAATGGAGCGCCCCACATTTTTATGTGGATTTTTAATGTCACCACCTTGATTTGTTATCGTAGTAAACCCTTTAAAAGCAAGGATTGACAATGCCAAGGCAGCCACAAATCCAAATCCTTCTGGTAAAGCTTGACTATTAGATGCTACATAATTACCTGTTATGGTTGGCAAACCTGAAATTATTAAACCAGAAATTGCTAACAATGAAATGCCTGCTACTTTAATTATTGCTGTAAAAGTGGCTGTAACTTCAATAATTTTATTACCAGAAATATTTATTATATACGCTACTCCAATAAGAATTACACCTAATATGGATGCATATCCAGAATATTCTGGCGGAAATAAGCGTAAAGTATAAGCACCAAAAGTACCAGCAACTAAACTTTCGGCAACTACCATTGATATGTACATTAATAGAGAGAAAGAACCTGCAGCTGTTCCAGGACCAAATGCTTTTGTTAAAAATTTTGCTACACCACCAGAAGAAGGATATGCGTTTGAAAATTTAACGTAAGAATATGAACTAAAACCAACTACTATTGCACCTGCTATAAATGCAATTGGAAACAAGTCACCTACTAACTCTGCAATTTGACCCATTAGCACAAAAATACCTGCGCCAATCATTACACCTGTACCCAAGGAAACAGAGCCTAATAATGAGAGTTTTTGGTTTGTTTTTTTTAGTATGTTCATTTTATTTATTTTAGTTTTTTTCGCATTGCTTCAGAAATGTTTTCTGCATATACACCATAAGCATCTACCAACAATCCTTTAATTCCATTTTTAGATGAAATAGCGTAAAGAACGCTGTTATCATCAGTACTGCTCATTCCTTCAAAACGATGCATTTCATCTACATCAAAATCTTCTGGATGTAATTTTAATTTTAATGAGTTACATTCTATATGTTTTGGGCACATATTTAGGTTATACGTGTATCCGTTTGCTTGTAAAGTGCTTATTGCTTCAGAAAGAGTGTCGTAGCTTTTCATTATTTTAATTTATTTATAAATGAATTGTCATCACAGGTTTTTTCGAGTTATTTGTGATGTTTTCTGCAATACTTTTAGAGAATATATTAGATAAACCACTTCTATTATGTGTATACATTGCTACTAAATCTACTTCATTATCTTTTTGAAAAGTTTCTATGCCTTTTAAAATGGTAGATTCATTATAAACGTGCATTTCATAATTTTCTAATTCTGGAAAGTTTGTTAAAAATTCTCTTATTGGCACTATACCATTTTTAATATTATTAAAATCTTTATTTGTATTGATATTTAATAAGTGAATTTTTGAATTACATTTCTCGGCTATTTTAACAACTTGTTTAAAAGCATTAGACATATCTTCCTTAAAATCAGAAACAAAAACAATGTTTTTAAAAGGAAATAGTGTAGCCTCTTCTTTAACAACTAAAATTGGGACGTGGATATCTCTAATAATTTTTTGAGTATTGCTCCCAAAAAATTGTTTTGAGAAATCTTCTTGTGTGCCTTTACTACCTGTTATTATGAAGTCGTGATGAAAATTGTGAGAATGTGCAGAAATTGCTTTTACATCTGAAATAAACTCCAAGAAAGTCCTCGATTTTAAACCTTTGTGTTCCGCATCTTTATCAAGACTTCTTAACTTGCTTTTGGCAATGCCAATCGCTTTTTGAGTATCAGGATAATTATGCTCGTCTGTTTTGTTTAACTTAACCCAGTCTACTGGTGTATGTATTTGATGTAAAAAATGAATTTCAGCATCAAAAAGTGTGGCAATTTCAATTGCTAAATGAGCTGCTTTATCACAAGTTTTTGAAAAGTCCGTTGGAACTAAAATATTTTTCATAATCAATTAGATTTTTAGTTTTTTAAATGAGGTATGAGAATGAATTATCTTCCATTTTCCATCAATTTTTTGCAATATTGATGTTGCTACTCCCTTACTTTTAATGGTTCTTTCTTTTGTGTCCTTGGTTTTATTACCTTTTAGAACTATTGTGTAGATATAATTTTCAGTTGTATAAGCATAGGACGAATTTACAGTTGTCTGAATCTCATAATCAGAAAAAATAAAACTTTTAAAATGGCCTAATTCTGGTCCCAAATGGTGAGATATATATTCTTTGTATGTACCTTCTAATTTACCTTGTTCGAATATGATAGCATCTGGTGTAAAGAGTTCAAAAGTGCCTTCTGTTGTTAAATTTTGTATTGCATCTTTATAAGCTTTCATTACGGCTTTTACTTCCTTTGTGTCTTTAGTGTTAGAAGTAACCTGTGCATTTGTAAGATTAACTGTTAAAAGGAAAACAGTTAATAGAGTAATAAATTTAAGTACTTTCATAATTTAAGTTTTAAAAAGGATTATTTGTTTACATGGATTCTATTGATGTTTGCAATACCAAAAACTAAAACGAAAAAGCTTAAAACAACTTCTAAAATAACAATTAGTTTTCCTGATATAGAAATGGGTACAATATCTCCATAACCAACAGAAGAAAAGGTTATAAAACTGAAATACAAAAACTCGAAAAATTGTAAGAAAAACAAGTTATTGGGAATCGTTTCGAATTTAAAATTTGCTGAATTTAAAATATATAACGCCTGGTAATCTGCTGAAAATGATAGCACAATTAAAATAATTAAGATTCCAAATAAAGTAAGAATGTGTGTCAGTTGATGACTTTCTCCTATTATTTTACTTAATTGTGTAAAAGTTAACTTTACAATAAAAAAGGTTTTAAAAAATGCCAAACTAACAATTAAGAAAGGTAGAAATTTACTATCAGAATCTACAACAATCCATAAGGTATAACTTAAAGATAAAGCAATAACCATAATCGTAGTAAGTGCTACTTTTTTAAATAGCTGTTTATAAAAGTCTGTACTTTTAGATTTTTCCACAGTGTTTTCTTTAGGCATTTTAACTTATTTATTAACTAAATAATTGAAGTACCAATGCACCACCAACTATTAAAAATAGTATTACATATACTATATAATTGAACCATTTTTTTACATTAGACTTTTTTTCTGTCTCTTGAAAACTGTTTTTACAACATTCTTTCATTTTAGTCTCTTTTTAAAAAAATACCCAAAAATGAGAGTTAGACTGTATTCAATCAACCAAAAAAAATAAGACTTCCTCTCAAGTTCAAGTATCTTTTACCAATTTTTTATTTATAAACTATCTTTTAATTGTGTAATAAAATTTATCATTTCATTCGTTTCCACCTTTGAGAACTTTGCATCTTTATGAATTAACGTGTAAGAATTTAATGGCATCTCTCCGCTTTCTATTTGCTTAATAATTGATCGTAATTTGCTGGCTTTTCTTCGATTTGATAATGATTCCCATTCACTAAAATTTAATTCTTTTTTGCCATCTTTAATATGTTCTTCTAAAAACCAAGCAACTGGTTGTATTTTATTATACCAAGGGTATTTAGTGTTGTTACTATGGCAATCATAACAAGATACTTGCAACTTATTTTTTATATTATTTGGCACATTATTTACCAACATAAAATCGGTTACTGGTACAATATCAGTTTGGTTACGTTCTGTGGGAATAAATTGTATTCCCACAAAAGCGACCAATAAAATCAACAATATGATTTTAACAGTTTTCATTTAGTTAATTTCTCTTTGTACTTTTCCGCATTTAAGCATTTTACTGCCATAATAAGGGTTACGCACTTCTTTATTCATACTTAACCAAGCACTTCCTTTTTCATACATTGGGCAATATTGCTCATATAATTTATTAGAAGCACCAGTTATAGCAACCATATCTATAATGTCTTTACTTAAAACCTTAAAGTGTTCTCTTTGATGTGCTATTGGGCTTTTAGAAATATGTTCTGCGTGTTCTTTAGCATCAATAATAATATCTTTTAATTCTAATTTTTGAGCATCCGTATATTTAGAAACATCAAGACTGTTTAAACTTTTTTCTAATGAAGCACCCAATTCTTTTGCTTTTGATTCATCATCTGCTACTAAAGCATCTTTTAAATTGAAATAAGCGGTTAAAATTGCTTCAGCTTTTGCGTCTTGCATTTTCATTTTACTGTGATCCATTTTCATATCTCCGTGGTTCATTTTTTCTTTTTTCTGTGCATTGGTAAAAGAAACCGTTAACAATAATATTACTACTACACTAATTTTTAAATCTTTCATTTTATTTGTTTTTAAATTTATATTTGATTTACTACTATTCATTCTTAAAATCTTACTGATAATCCACCACCAGCGCCAAAACGATTGTCGTAACTCGCCATTAAAGAGAAATTTCTTGATAGCATATATTCTGCTCCTGCGCTCCAAACTGTTTCTGAAGTGAAATCTTTATTTGTTGGTAAAGTATTTACAAAACCTAAATCTATTTGATATTCATAATAACCGAAAACAGACAGTTTAGGAAAAATCATTATACTGCGTCCTAATCCAATTCTTGGTCTTAATTTATTATCTACTCGAACATCTAAATTGAATAAGTAAGGTGTTAAATAGCGAAGACCGACAACTGCTGTAGTGTTTAATTTGTCTAAACTACCACGTGTTTCATTTTCTATATTTACCCCACCAAATACTCTTAAATAATCGTGTAGATAGCGTTCATAAGTAAATTCTCCTTCCAAATTTTTGTTCCATCCGTATTCGAAAGATGCATTAAATTGATTTCTTAAATTAGAAGTTGTTAAATTAATTGCTGTGTTATTTGAAGCAATATCTGCCAATCCCCAAGAATACCATTTATCTGTTTCTGCGATAATTTTTGAAGCTGGAAATTCATCCATTCTTGGATCTCTTGGGGTGTCATAAGACATTACTCTTGCCATACCACCCATCATATGGTAAAGAATATGGCAATGGAAAAACCAGTCGCCAGCTTCATCTCCATTATTTCCATAAAACTCTAAAGTTACTTTTTGCATTGGTGGCACATTTACTGTATGCTTTAATGGTGAATAATCACCATTTATATTAATTACTCTAAAAAAGTGACCGTGTAAATGCATTGGGTGGTGCATCATTGTAAGGTTATTGAACGTAATTCTTGTTACCTCTTTATTATTTATTTTGATATTATCAGCTTCAGATAATGGCACACCATTCATACTCCAGATATAACGATTCATATTTCCTGTAAGGTTTAATAAAACTTCTTTTACAGGAACATTTTTATCGTAGTTGGTTTTCTCTGGCGACTTCAAATAATCGTAGTTATATTCAGCAAATAGATCCATTCCTTCCATTTTCATTGCTGGCATAGTATTCTCTTTTTTCATCTCCATTCCTGTCATATTAGAATGGTTCATTTTACTCATTGCCATAGTATCTTTTGGTTTGTTCATATCCATCCCAGACATTTTGGAATGATCCATCTTCATTTCTCCATCCATTTTATCCATCTGCATACCATATTCAGCTTTTATTTTAAATCGTTCATCTTTACTTGGACGATATTTTAATGCGTGTGCACCCATTTTCATATCCATTTTTGCCATTTTCATCATCATTCCAATTTTGTCTGGCTTCGGAATTTCTTGTGCTTTTAAAACTTTACCAGTTCCCAAAAATGCTGATGCTGTACCAGAACCATCTTGTGCTGTAATTTTAAATTCTATTTTTCCGTCTTCAGGAATGGTTACAATAAAATCATATGCCTCTGCTATACCTATAAACGTTTTATTCTTTTTAACGGGTATAACATCTAATCCATCCGCAGAAACCAACAGTGGATCTTCGCCACCAAAAGTCATCCAAAAAGAGGTTGAAGCACCACCATCAATAATACGTAACCTTACTTTTTCGCCAGGTTTAAAATCTGCATACTCAATGTTTTCTTCCCCATTAATTAAAAACGCTGGATAATATACATCTGCAATATCTGCTCCTTCCATACGTTGTCTCCAGAAATTAAGTTGTGCACCAAATGCTCCACGAGCAATCACTTTATTTAATGGTGTAGCTGTTCCTTTTTTGATACCATACCATTCGTTACCTCTTTTCAAATTTTTAAGAACACTCATTGGTTTTTCGTTAGTCCAATCAGATAACATCAATACCAATTCTTTATCATATTCTAACGATTTTTCTTTAGGTTGAATAACAATGGAGCCATAAACACCACTTTGTTCTTGCAACATCGTGTGAGAATGGTACCAATAGGTACCAGATTGTTTTATTAGGAATTCGTATTTCTGTGTATGCCCAGGTTCTATAGGTGGTGTATTTAAGTATGGAACACCATCATAAAAATTTGGCAATAAAAGACCGTGCCAATGAACAGAGGTTTCTACACTCATTTCATTTTTTACATAAATAACTGCATATTCTCCTTCTGTAAATGCTAAAGTTGGTCCAGGAATTGTGCCATTAACGGTCATTCCCATAACATCTTTTCCTGCTTTATTTACAGTTGCTTCACGTAAAGTTATGGTGTGTTCTCTTACTGGAAGGTTGTTTATATTTCCTTCTGTTACTTGTTTCTCTTGTGCAAAAACTATGGTAGTTAAAGCAATAAGAAAAATTGAAATTATTTTAGTTTTCATTTTATTATTCATTTTATAAGTAATCAAAGTTACTACAGAACAAAAAGGTATTGTATTATAATTATGGTTCATATCTACACAATTTGGTCTAAAGGATTCCTGAAATTTCTCTGCTCATTTTTGTAAGATGATAAGCTCATACCAGTTTCATTTTTAAATTGACTACTAAAATGGTTTACATTGCTATAATCTAATTGCTGACTTATCTCTGTAAAATTATTTTCTTGCAATTGAATCAACTCTTTTGCCTTTTCTATTTTTAACTTTATAAAATACTTTTCTATGGTAATATGCTCCTTTAAAGAAAAAATTTTACTGATTTTTGAGTATTCTAAATTTAATTTTGATTCTAAATATTTAGAAAGTGTTTTATCTAATTGTAATGGTAATTTCTGCAATAATTTAATAATTGTTATTTTAGTTTGTTCTACTAACTTTTCTTCCTGTCCTATTAAAATTTCAAAACCATTTTCTTCTAAAGCAGTTTTAATTTTTTCGAAATCATTTTCTGACTCTTCCTCGAAAATTATAGCACCAAGCTCAATATGTTTTAGTTCAATATCTAACTTTTCAAATTTTGTTTTAATAAACATTATACAGCGATTACAAACCATGTTTTTTATAAAAATTTTTCTTGCCATAATTTAATTGGTTAGATAATTAATAATTGTGGTTTGTACGAAGTAAGATTTTATAGACTCTATTTGATTCATTTCAAACTTCAATTGTAACTCTTGAATATCTAATACATCATTAAAATCTATAGTACCAGTTTCGTAGTTTTTAATTAGAATTTCTTCTGCATTTTTAGCTTGTTTCAGATTTTTAGTTTGTGTTTTATAACTAATTCTTGCAGAAATGCGTTCGTTTTTTGCTTTATCTAAAAACGTTTCTAATTTATTTTTTCGTTCTTGCTTCTGTGCTAAAACTTCTTCTTGTTGTAAGCTGTTTTGTTTGGTTTTTGATTTATAACTATTATTAAAAATAGGAATAGAAAGGGTTACCATTGGCATCAAAATATCTTTACCATTATCACTAAAACTAATATTTGGACGTTCTGTAACATTTATATAATCTAAACCAAAACCAATCATTGGAGCGCTTTCTTTCTGATTTAATAATTCTGATTTTTCTATAGATTGATACAATCTATCGTACTTTAATAATTCTGGATGAACTGATAAATTATTAGTTTTGGTATCAAAATTTTCTGCAGGAAAATTCAAATCACTCACAACATTTATAATAATTGATTTATCACGATTCAATAACTTATTGAAGGTAGTTTGTTCTGCTAAATACTGTTGATTTAAAATTGCCAATAATTGCTCCATTTCATTTTGGCGCATTTGCAAACGCAATACATCTACCATAGATGCCTTATTAACTTCAACGGATGTTAATGCTAATGTTTCATAAGTTTGAAGTAGTTTTATATTTTCTTTTAAAACATTTTGCTTTGCTTTATTTGCATACAAATTATAATATGATTGGGAAACTGAAGTAATTAGTTTTCGTTTGGCTATAACAATGTCTTCATATTTAACCTCTGCCATAGAAGAAACATAGCTTTCTCTGGAAGTAATTGTACCAAACCAAGGCAACATTTGCTTCACAGAAATTCTAAAACGTTGTGCTCCAGTTCTTGTTTCTGGTTCACTTACAAAATACCCAACACCAAATTCAGTATTTGGCAATGTATTTACTTCATTCACTTTTTCTGAAGCAATATTATATTGCAATTCAAATTTTTGAATTGCTGGGTTATTTTTTAGAGCTTGCTCAATAAGTACATTTAATTCTTGTGCATTTGAAAAACCAAAAGCTAAAAAACTTATGAGTGTAAAAATTAAATTTTTCATTTGTTTGCTTTTTTTAATTTGAATTCTTCTCTCCAACTATATAAAACAGGTAAAAGAAAATAAGATGTGATATCTATGACCATTCCTCCAAAAATTGGAATCGCCATTGGAATCATAATATCGCTTCCTTTTCCTGTAGAGGTTAAAACTGGTAATAATGCTAAAATTGTTGTAACAGTAGTCATTAAACAAGGACGAATTCTTTTTTCTGCAGCTTGCAAAGCTGAAGCTCGTATGCTCTTTTTATCTGCAGGTTTTTCACGTTTAAAAGTTTGTGTTAAATAGGTTGCCATAACTACACCATCATCTGTGGCAATGCCAAACAATGCAATAAAACCAACCCAAACTGCCACACTTAAATTGATGGTTTTCATATTAAATAAGTCTCGCATATTTTCACCAAAAAAGCTAAAATTGAAAAACCAATCTTGCCCATATAACCAAATCATAATAAAACCACCTGCAAAAGCAATGGTTATGGCTGTAAAAACCATAAATGATGTAGCAACCGATTTAAACTGAAAATATAAAATCAAGAAAATAATTGCTAATGCTAATGGAACTATAACAGACAGTGTTTTTTCTGCACGTAATTGGTTTTCATAAGTTCCCGTAAATTTATAACTGATGCCTTTTGGAACCGTTAATTCACCAGAATCTATTTTTTTTTGAAACAATTTTTGTGCATTTTCTACTACATCAACTTCTGCAAAACCATCTAATTTATCAAACAGTACATAACCAATTAAAAAAGTATCTTCACTTTTTATAACTTGTGGACCTTGCTCATATCTAATCGTTGCTAACTCACTTAAAGGAACAGGATTCCCTTTTTCAATAGGAATATAAATGTCTTTTATCGATTCAGGATTATTACGCAATTCTCTTGGATAACGAACTCGAATACCATAACGTTCTCTTCCTTCCACAGTTTGAGTTAATTGCATACCACCAACTGCAACTTTTAGAACATTCTGAACGTCTTCAATAGAAATTCCATAACGTGCTATTTTTTCTCTATCAATATCAATCAGTAAATATGGTTTACCAACAATTCTATCTGCAAAAACAGCTTCTACTTTAACACCTTCTGCTTGTTTTAAAAGGCTCTCTAATTGCAAACCAAAAGCTTCAATTTGTTTTAAATCTTGCCCTTTTACTTTTATTCCCATTGGTGCACGCATACCTGTTTGAAGCATTACCAATCTTGTTTCTATGGGTTGTAATTTTGGAGCAGAAGTAACGCCTGGTAATTTGGTGACTTTGACAATTTCATTCCAAATATCATCTGGAGAACTAATTTCTGGTCGCCAATTTCTGTAGTATTCTCCATCTTCATCTTCGATAAGTTGAGACCTTTCGACTGCGCTCAAGGAGACATTTTCAGTATTATTTGGATTTGTTACAAAACCACCATTTTTCAATTCAAAAGCACCATCTTCATTTACTTTATAACGTTGTCTTTTTCCCTCTGAATTTCTCATATATTCAGTTTTATACTGAATCATATTTTCATACATTGACAAAGGTGCAGGATCTAAAGCTGATTCTGTTCTACCGGCTTTACCAACCACAGTTTCAATTTCTGGAATGGTGGCTACTGCCATATCCAATTGTTTTAAAACGCGTTTATTTTCTTCGACACCAGAATGTGGCATTGAGGTTGGCATCAGTAAAAAAGAACCTTCATTTAAAGAGGGCATAAATTCTTTACCTGTGTTATAAAATATCCAAAATCCAAATATAAGAACTGATGTTGGTATCATTAAAAACAACACTTTATTTGCTAATGCCCATTGTAGAATTTGACTATAATAGTTTTTTAAAACCGAGAATATTCCTAAAATACCAAAGCAAATAATGGCTACAAAAATTAAGTTGATAAAGATACTTCTGTCAAAACCTAATGGTCGCCAATATTCTGCAAGTAAGAATATAATAGCAGTACAAGAAATAATGATATTTATATGGTTGTTATTTTTCTTGTTTAGTTTTCCTATAACAACTAATAAACCATTAACGCCAAAAGCAATTAGAATTACACCTAACCAATAACCACTAATTGTAATTACAATACCAGCCACTATTAAAGCGATATTTATAATATGATTAAAAGATTTTTTTAGTGTTGTTTTTCTGAATAAATAAGCTGCAAAAGGGGGAATTAAAAACAAAGCAATAACCAAAGAAGCTGATAGTGCCATTGTTTTTGTAAACGCCAAAGGTCTAAACAATTTACCTTCTGCACCAATCATTGTAAAAACAGGTACAAAACTTATAATTGTTGTTAAAACTGCTGTTAAAATGGCACCAGAAACTTCTGCAGTTGCATTATAAATTACTTCGTCTGTAGTATATTTTGTTCCATCTTCACGCGTTTGTAATTTTTTATCATCTAAATGACGAATCATATTTTCGGCGAGAATTACGCCAACATCAACCATAGTTCCTATCGCAATTGCAATACCTGAAAGTGCTACAATATTTGCATCCACATTAAATAGTTTCATCGTTACAAAAACCATTAAAACTGCAACAGGTAATAAACCAGATATTAAAATAGAAGCTCGAAGATTGAAAACCATTACAATAATTACCAAAATGGTAATCAAAATTTCTAATGTTAACGCTTCATTTAGTGTATCTAAAGTTTCTTCAATTAATTCTGTTCTATCGTAAAAAGGAACAATAGTTACTTGTGATGTTCTACCATCAGCTAAAACTTTTGTTGGTAAACCTCCTTTTAATTCTTCAATTTGAGCTTTTACATTCGTAATTACTTCCATAGGATTTGCTCCATATCTTGCAACTACGACACCTCCAACTACTTCTGCACCTTCTTTATCTAACAAACCTCTTCTTGTTGCAGGACCTAAAGAAACTTTACCAATATCTTTTATTTTGATTGCTGTAAAATCTACGGAAGTAACTACTGCGTTTTCAATATCTTCGATAGATTTAATATACCCCAAACCACGAACTAAATATTCAGCTTGATTTATTTCTAAAGTTTGTGCTCCAATATCTTGATTACTACTTTTAACGGCTTTTACAACTTGATTTAAACCAATATTGTATTGACGCATTAATTCTGGATTCACGTCCACTTGATATTCTTGAACATAACCACCAATTGAGGCAACTTCAGAAACGCCACTTGCAGACGATAATCCGTATTTTACGTAGTAATCTTGAATACTTCGCAATTCTTGTAAATCCCAACCACCAGTAACGTTTCCTTTTTCATCACGACCTTCTAAAGTGTACCAAAATATTTGACCTAAACCTGTGGCATCTGGACCTAAAGCAGGATTTACACCTTCTGGTAATAAATTGTTAGGTAATGAATTTAGTTTTTCTAAAATTCTACTTCTGCTCCAATAAAACTCAATATCCTCTTCGAAAATAATATAGATACTTGAAAAACCAAACATAGAAGAGCTACGAATTGTTTTAACTCCTGGAATACCTAATAACGAAGTTGTTAATGGATATGTAATTTGATCTTCAATATCTTGAGGTGAACGACCATCCCACTTTGTGAATACTATTTGCTGATTTTCGCCAATATCTGGAATAGCATCAACAGCTACAGGATTGCTTGGTAAAAATGGAATATCCCAATTAAAAGGAGCGTTTACGGTACCCCAACCTACAAATAATAAGAGTAGTAAAACTGCTACAAGTTTATTTTCTATTAAGAATTTGATGCTTTTATTTAGCATTATATTTTGATTATTAAACAATTAGACATAGATGTTAGAAAAACATCGAATACAACAAATTACCCTTACAACATTGCAGTTATAGGATATTATAGTCTATTGTTTAAAAATCAAATTAAATAAGTCTCGTCAATCTTGAAGATTTCTTTTATGACGAGTGGTGGTTCGTATTCTTCGAATGAAGATACATTATTCTCTAAATTTTCAAAAAGATTAATATATGTGTAGATAAACGAAGCAATAAATAATTCTTGGTTAAAAGATATTTTATCAACCTGTAATTGTACTTCGTCTTGACCATCAATTAATACTTGTTCATCTTTACAACAATCTTTTTTTATGATTGAACAACCAGAAATAGCTACAGAAGTATCTTTCTGATTTTCCATTCCGCAAGTTGAAGCTTCTGAAAAAATAGCAGTATCTAAAAGAGTATCACCACAAAAATGTTTTGTGATAGCAAATGAAGTTGTAGAAAATAAAACTACAAACGACATTAAAACAGCTAATATTTTATGAGATAACTTTGACATTCTAAAAACAAAGGTACAAAATAGTAATAAAAAAGATTAAATACTATGTTAAAAAATTAAAACCTCAAATTTATCTGCCTATTTCTATATTTTTACTTCTGTAAGTAGTTTTCTCTAATTTACTTCTTAATGAAGCCATATCATCACTAACTTTTCTTTCAATAACTTTAGCATAAATCTGAGTTGTAGCAATTTTTGTATGACCTAATAATTTTGAAACAGTTTCTATAGGCACACCATTACTTAAAGTTATGGTAGTAGCAAAAGTATGTCTAGCGATATGGAAAGTAAGATTCTTTTTTATGCCACTTAAATCTGCAATTTCTTTTAAGTATGAATTTAATTTTTGATTTGAAATGTTAGGGAATAATGTTTTAGTTTTTTTTGTTTTGATGTGACCTTTATATTTCTTAATCAAAATTTCAGCTATTGGTAATAGAGGTATTTTAACTTTATTGTGCGTCTTCTGTCTATTTGTGATAATCCATTTACCTCCATCAATACCTAAACCTATATTATCTTCGTTCAGCTGCATAACATCGATGTAAGATAATCCTGTATAGCAACTAAAAATAAATAAGTCTTTGACCAGGATTAATCTTTCTATATCAAATTCTCTTTCAATGATTTTTTGTAACTCATCTTCTCTTAAAAATTCGCGTTCATTTTTAATATAAGTGGGCTTAAACTTTATAAAGGGGTCTTTGTCAATCCATTCCATTTTATAAGCTAAAGTTACCATTTTACGGAGTCTTTGAATATGTTTCATTACTGTGTTGTTTTCCATCTGTTTTTGATGGTCTGAAGGAACATATGAACGCAAGAATTTTTCAAAGTCAACAACAAAACGATATGTTAATTGAGATAAATATATGTCTTGAATTTTTCTTTTATTAGTCAAAAATAGTTTGATATACTTTTGAGTTGTGAAGTAGTTTTTTAAAGTTCCATAAGTTAAAGATTCACTCATTTGAGTGTTGTGATAATCGATTAAAGTAAGCAAAGAATATTCTTCATTGTCTTCACCTAAAAAACGAGCTTTAATAGATTGAGAGCAGATAAATGCTTTTTCTTTTATTAGCTCATCATAAGCTGTATAAACTCTATTTTTAACCTGGTCTAAATATCTATTGAGTAAACGTGATTCTTGTTTATTACCTTTTGCTCTCCCTTTTCTAGAATCCCATTCAGATAGAATAACTTTTCGTTGTAAGCTAATATTAGCTCTTTTGCCATTTACAGTTATTCTGCCATATACAGATACTTGGTTGTTTTTAATACGTGTTGCGTTTACCCAAAAAGATAAGGTAAAATTAATTTGTGATTGCATAGTTGTCGTCTTTTAATTAAACATTCTTCTAGACGAAAGTCAAATCAACTATCTCAAAAACAGTTTATTAAGGTTTCAGTTGGTTCACACTTTTTGTGTTTTGAAACTGTGAACCGAATTGTGAACCAAACTAAACTATATTAATACAATTCTTATGATAACCCAAAAACTACAAAACCTTGTAAATCATACGATTTACAAGGTTTTAGTTTCTATTGGTATTCATTTTAGTCGGGGTGGCAGGATTCGAACCTGCGACCTCCTCGTCCCAAACGAGGCGCGATGACCGGGCTACGCTACACCCCGAAAATGATTTCTCATTTAAGGATTGCAAATATAGAATAATATTTAGAAACTAAAACCTTTTTTATTAAAATATTGATGATTTTTAAAGAATTAAAATTAATTATATTTTCATTATTAAAATTTATAAACATTCGTTCTTATAACTTGTAAAAAGGTATATTTTTACATAACAAAATTCGATACAAATTTATTATGTCAGATACAGTAGAAAAAATAAAATGTTTAATTATAGGTTCTGGTCCTGCGGGTTATACTGCAGCAATTTATGCAGCAAGGGCAGATATGAAACCTGTAATGTATACAGGAATGCAAATGGGCGGACAGTTAACAACAACAACAGAGGTTGATAATTTTCCTGGCTATGCAGATGGTACAGATGGTACTGCAATGATGGAGGATTTGAAAAAACAATCTGAACGATTTGGTACAGAGGTTCGTTTCGGTCTTGTAACTAAAGTAGATTTGAGTGACAAAGTTGGTGGTATTCACAAAGTTATTGTTGATGAAACCAAAGAAATTGAAGCAGAGACAATAATTATCTCTACAGGAGCAACAGCAAAATATTTAGGTTTAGAAAGTGAACAACGTTTGATTGGTGGAGGTGTTTCTGCATGTGCTACTTGTGACGGATTCTTTTATAAAGGACAAGATGTTGTTGTTGTTGGGGCAGGAGATACGGCAGCAGAAGAAGCTACTTATTTAGCCAATATATGTAATAAAGTAACTTTGTTAGTGCGTAAAGATTACATGAGAGCATCAAAAGCAATGCAACATAGAGTAAATAAAACTGCAAATATCGAGGTTTTATTTAATACTGAAATCGATGAGGTTTTAGGAGATAATGTTGTTGAAGGTGTTAGAGTAATAAATAATCAAACTAAAGAAACTCATGATATTTCTGTAACTGGAGTTTTTATTGCAATTGGACACAAGCCAAATTCAGATTTATTTAAAGGTGTTTTAGATATGGATGAAACAGGTTATTTAATTACTAAAGGAAAATCTTCAAAAACAAATTTACCAGGAGTTTTTGCAGCCGGAGATATTCAAGATAAAGAATATAGACAAGCTGTTACTGCAGCGGGTTCTGGTTGTATGGCAGCCTTAGATGCAGAGCGTTATTTAAGTGCTTTAGAATAATAAATTTATTTTTAATGCAATAAAAAAGAGATTACTGTTAAAGCAATCTCTTTTTTTATATGTGAAATACAATCTTATTTAAACTGTCGCAGAAGCTTTCATAGATTTTCTGTAAGTAAATTTGTTAAAGATATTTCTTCTACCAAAATTATTCATAGATTTTGCATTTATAAATTTTCCAAATAGAACTTTACTAACACCAAAATATTCGTACTTATTACCATCTGTAAAAGTAACTTCTAGTAACATACTTTTATGATGCCAATCTGCTACTTGAAATTCTGTAATTGTTTTTTTATAAGCATCTAAGTTAGCAGCTTTAGTTTCTGGAGCAATACTTACCAAGAAGTGATATCCATCGATAATTTGGGTACTCTTAATTTCTGCTTCTTCTTTATCTGTTTCATCTTGAAATTTATCTGGATGCCACTCTTTAACCAATCCTCTATAAGATTTTTTTAATTCTTTTAAATCTATAGGACCTTCAACTTTAAAAAGTTTTTTATATTCTTTAATACGTTTCATTACTTTGTTTTCAAATTGCGTGCAAAAGTATTGATAAAAAAGAGATTAGCTATTTTAAAATTACTTTATTTTAATAATTTTGCAAATACGTAAGAAAAAAAGACGAAAAATAAGATATCGTTTATACCATAAATAGCATAAAAAATGCCTGCCATTTTATCTTCTTCAAAGATGGGAGTTACATTATTAGATAATCTCCATTGAATCCAGATGATGCTGTAAATTAGTTTTTCAATTGCAAAAACGGCAATTAACCATTTTGCTTTGTAATAGCTTTTAGAAACTGATAGATAAGCAAACCCCCAAACTATAATCATTAACAAACCAAAATTAGACATTACTGTAGTGTCGTATTTGTTTATTGTTTCATTTGTAAAAAGTCTTGATAAAATTAAAACTGCGACAATATTTGTACATCCAGCAAGTATAAATCCCTTTTTTATGAAATTATTCATAGGTTAAATTGGTGTCAAAATTTTCGATAGATTTTACAATTAGTTTAACTGCTTCTACGTAAAATTCTGTATTAATGTTTTCGAATGTATCTGTAGCTTTATGGTAATCTTTATGGTCTTCTACACCAAAATAAATAAACGGAATTTTTTCTCTATGAAAAACTCTGTGATCCGAAGAATATGTCCAATTATCTAATTGTTTATCATCAGGATTGTCATGACCAAAAAGTAAATTTATTGGTGATTTTATATTTTCTAAACTGGCTCTAAGTTTAGGATAATGGTGTAAACCGGCAGCATAAAGTTGTAAAGAATCATTATGGGCAATCATATCCATATTAATATTTAGTACAATTTTATTCTTCTGTTTGTAATTTTTAAGCCAATAATCTGCACCTAAAGAACCAATTTCTTCAGCATCTACTGCTGCAAAAACTAATGTATGTTTTGGTTTGTTTTTTTTAAAATAATCTGCAATTGCAAATAAAGCTGCAGTACCAGAAGCATCATCATCTGCACCATTATAAATTTTACCATTTTTAATGCCTAAATGATCTAAATGACCGGTTATAACAATGGTTTTATCGATGCTTCCAGTAATTTTACCTATTACATTCCCGCCAAATACAGTTGTATCTTTTATTTTAGATGCATCTGAATCTGAATTTTCAACTGGAAACATTCTTTGTCTTCTTTTGCCAGAAAAAGTGTAAGGAAATTTATGAATGTAATTAGACGATTCTTCAGTTTCTAAACCAATTTCTTTAAATTTAGTTGCGATGTATTTTTGCGCTTTATAATTTCCGGGTTTAGAAAAACCTCTACCTTCTAAATCATCACTAGATAAATGCTTTATTCCATCAATCAATAGTTTCTTGTTTATTGATTTTTCTTTTTCAGATTGATTACAACTTAGAGTTATTACTGATAAGGCAATTAGAAGAAGGTTGTTTATTTTCATTATTTTATAAGTTTAATTGATAGAATTACAAACCTAAAGCTTTTCTTTCTTCTATGTTTCCTTTTTTGTTTTTACGCCAATAAGGTGAAAGAATTGTTTTAATCTTTGTTGCTGTTGTTGTGTATTTTGTGTTATTTATTGTTGAAACTTCTTCCCAAGATTCTATAGTATAAGGAAAATCTTTTGTCAATTTAATAGTGAGTTTTCTTTTTAATGTTGGATAAAAAATAGAAAAATATAGAAATCCTTTAATTTCTTTTAAAGCAGTTTCTGCATCATAGGCCATAATTCGTTTATGATTTAAAGCCATATATTCGAAAGACGGAATAATCTTCATACGACCAATTGCAATGTTTTTAGGGTTTAACCTTAATCGATTCCATAATTCATTTTCTAAAATATCTTTTTTTAATCCTAATTGTCTATCAGAATTATTTTCAAAATATGAATGAAAATCAATTTCAAATTTTTCTCGACTATTTAATTGCACAAATGTGTTTCCGCACCATTCTTGTGATGAAAAAGAAATTTTTATTGTCTCTTTATTGCTGTTGATAGGAGAGAAGGTGCTTGTCATTAAAGAATAAGGATATATGCCAGTGACAAATTTTTTTGTGCTATTTAACTTTAATACAGGTATTGTAGATTTACTCTTAGTATCTGCTTTTACTTGTTTTTCTGGTAAAAAGTCTTCTGTTACGTATATGTTTACCGCAGTACCTTCGTATATCTCGCCGTAACGAGATTGCTTTAATGTATATGATGTTATTTCTGCTTTGCCTTGATACCAATAATCGTTAAAATTTAATTTTTGATTTTGAGCTTGAACTTTATTCTTATCCGAAGTACAAAAAATAAAAAGTATGCTAGTTATTAAAGAGACAGAGATTTTCATGACAAGTTTCATCGGTAATAATTTATCAACTAAGTTACAATTATTACTTGTATAAAAAAAGACCATCCTTTAACAGATGGTCTCTCAAACAAACAACTAAATTCAAAAACCTTGGATAAGTTTAAGAAAATTTTATAAATATTTTAGAAGCAGTATTTATTTTCTGCTTTCACTTTTTCTGCGATTTCGTTACGTAAATCTACAATATCTGGATAGTTTGTATATTTAGTAAAACGCTTTAATCCCATTAACATCATACGCTGCTCATCACCTTCAGCAAAAGAAATTATACTTTCTTTACCTTTTTCTTCGATAATGTCTACTGCGTGATATAAATATAATTTAGACATCGCAATTTGTACCGATTGAGAATCTTCGCCAAAACGTTTCGCGTTTTTCTCTGTTCTTAAAATTGCAGATTCTGCCATATAAATTTCAATTAATATGTCTGAAGCAGCAATTAATAACTGTTGATGAGACTCGATTTCTTGCCCATATTTTTGAAGTGCTGCACCAGCAACCATTAAAAATGTTTTCTTTAATTTGGCAATCATGTGTTTTTCTTCTGAAAATAACTCAGAATAATCTGGAGTTTCAAAAGAAGGAATTCCCATTAAACTATTAGCTACTTCTGTTGCAGGTCCTAATAAATCTACATGACCTTTCATTGCTTTTTTGATAAGCATTCCAACAGAAAGCATTCTGTTAATTTCGTTTGTACCTTCGTAAATTCTAGCAATTCTAGCATCTCTCCAAGCAGATTCCATAGGAGTTTCTTCAGAGAATCCCATTCCACCAAAAATTTGAATACCTTCATCTGCACAACTTTGTACATCTTCTGATACGGCAACTTTTAAGATAGAACATTCTATTGCATATTCTTCTACACCTTTAAGTTCTGCTTCTTGGTGAGTATTACCAGCAGCAACTCTTAATGCGATTCTATCTTCGATGTCTTTAGCTGCTCTATAAGAAGCAGATTCACCAACGTAAGCATTTGTAGACATTTCTGCCAATTTCACCTTAATTGCACCAAAATCTGCAATAGGAGTTTTGAACTGCTTACGTTCTGTGGCGTATTGTGTTGCATACGTAATAACTCTTCTTTGAGAATCTAAACACGCTGCAGCCAATTTAATACGACCAACATTTAAAGCATTCATGGCAATTTTAAAACCTTCACCACGACCAGCTAACATATTTTCTGCTGGTACTACTGTATCATTAAAAAATACTTGACGAGTTGAACTTGCACGAATACCTAATTTGTGTTCTTCTTCACCTAAAGTAATTCCGTTTGCATTTTCTGGATCATATTCTACTATAAAACCAGTAATATTTTTATCATTTTCTATACGAGCAAAAACAATCATTAAACTACAAAAACCTGCGTTCGAAATCCACATTTTTTGTCCGTTAATTTTGTAAGATTTACCGTCTTCCGAAAGTTCTGCTGTAGTTTTTCCTGAGTTTGCATCAGAACCAGCACCCGGTTCTGTTAAACAATAAGCACCAAACCATTCTCCGGTAGCTAATTTAGGTACATATTTTTCTTTCTGTTCTTGTGTACCATATAAAGTAATTGGCATTGTACCAATACCTGTGTGTGCACCAAAAGCTGTACTAAAAGATCCTGTTCCAGATGAAATATAATCACAAGTTAACATTGTAGATACAAATCCCATACCTAAACCACCAAATTCTTCTGGCACTGCAACACCTAAAAATCCTAATTCACCAGCTTTACGCATAACTTCTTCTGTTAATGCATAATCTTTAGCTTCGAAACGAGCTTTATGAGGAATGATTTCTCTATCATTAAATTCCATCACAGCTTCCTTCATCATTTGTTGCTCCTCTGTAAAGTCTTCTGGAGTAAATACGTTTTCGCAGTTAGTTTCTTTTACTAAAAACTGTCCGCCTCTTAATAATTCTGACATTTTCTTTTTTGTTTAATTTGTTATTAACTAAGGAATTCGAATACACCAGCAGCACCTTGCCCTGTTCCAACACACATGGTAACCATTCCGTATTTGTTTTTCATATCTCTTTTACGCATTTCATCGAATAATTGTACCGATAATTTTGCACCAGTACAACCTAAAGGATGACCTAAAGCGATTGCACCACCATTTACATTAACAATATCTGGGTTTAAGTTTAGCTCTCGCATTACTGCTAAAGATTGTGAAGCAAAAGCCTCATTTAACTCGATTAATTCGATATCATTTTGCTGTAAACCTGCTTGTTTTAATACTTTTGGTATTGCAGCCACAGGACCAATTCCCATTATTCTAGGTTCTACACCAGCAGCAGCATAGTTTACCACTCTTGCAATTGGCTCTAAGTTTAATTCTTTAACCATTTCTTCGCTCATTACCATAGCAAATGCAGCACCATCACTCATTTGAGATGAATTACCAGCAGTAACACTTCCGCCAGCGGCAAAAACAGGTCTTAATTTATTTAATACTGCAGTAGAGGTTCCTTTTCTTGGTCCTTCATCTTTATTTACAGTATATTTTCTAGTTGCTTTTTTACCATTTGCATCTAAATAAGTTTCTTCAACTTCTATTGGAACAATTTGGTCTTGAAAACGATTTTCTGCTTGTGCTCTTAACGCTTTCATGTGAGAATTATATGCAAATTCATCTTGATCTTCTCTCGAAACTTTAAATTGATTTGCAACTGCTTCTGCAGTGTTTCCCATTCCCCAATAATAATCTGCATGACCATCTTTAATGGTGTCGTAATTTAATTCTGGTTTAAAACCAGTCATTGGTACAGAACTCATGCTTTCTGCTCCACCAGCTATAATACAATCTGCCATACCAGCTTGTATTTTTGCAGCAGCCATTGCAATTGTTTCTAATCCAGAAGAACAAAAACGGTTTACTGTAACTCCTGGTACATCAACAGAATTCAATCCTATTAAAGAGATAAAACGAGCCATATTTAATCCTTGCGAAC
The DNA here is from genome assembly GCF_038019025.1 of Polaribacter marinaquae. NCBI lineage: Bacteria > Pseudomonadati > Bacteroidota > Flavobacteriia > Flavobacteriales > Flavobacteriaceae > Polaribacter > Polaribacter marinaquae. Next base: position 1,189,744 of record NZ_CP150496.1, on the reverse strand, counting down.
CTTCTGGCATTGCGTTACCAACAATTACATCATCTATACGTTTTACGTCTAAATTTGGTAATTCTTTCATCATGTGTTGGATTGTTTCTGCACCCAACTCGTCTGCACGTTTAAAGCGAAAAACACCTTTTGGAGCCTTTGCAACTGCAGTTCTATATGCTTTTACTATATATGCTGTTTTCATAAAATTTTAGTTTCTTAAAGGTTTACCAGTTTTTAACATTGCCTGAATTCTTTCTAACGTTTTACGTTCTGTACATAACGATAAAAATGCTTCACGCTCTAAGTCTAATAAATACTGTTCTGTAACCAATGTTGGTTCAGATAAATCTCCACCCGCCATAACATAAGCTAACTTATTGGCTATTTTCATATCGTGTTGTGAAATGTAATTAGAATGTTCCATAGAATCTGTTCCTACTAAAAACATACCTAATGCTTGTTTACCTAACACTTTAACATCTTTTCTAGTTGCAGGTTGCGTGTAACCACTTTCTGCCATTAATTTAGCATGTGCTTTGGCAGTAGCAATTTGTCTGTCTTTGTTTACAACAACTACATCTTTACCTTTTTGAAGTAAGCCTAAATCGAAAGCCTCGTGTGCAGAAGTAGATACTTTAGCCATACCAATTGTTAAAAAGTTTTCTTGTAAAACATTTAACTCTACATCTCCTTTGCTAAATGAATCTGAAGCTCTTAAAGCCATTTCTTTAGAACCACCACCACCAGGAATAACACCAACACCAAACTCTACTAATCCCATATAAGTTTCTGCTGCTGCAACAACTTTATCTGCATGTAAAGAGATTTCACAACCACCACCCAATGCCATTCCATGCGGAGCAGAAATTGTTGGAATTGATGAATAACGCATACGCATCATTGTGTCTTGAAAATATTTAATGGCATAATTTAATTCATCATATTCTTGCTCTACAGCCATCATAAAAATCATACCAATATTTGCACCAACAGAGAAATTCGACGCTTGGTTACCAACAACCAATCCTTGAAAATCTTTTTCAGCTAAGTCGATACCTTTATTAATTCCTGCTAAAACATCTCCACCAATTGTGTTCATTTTAGACTGGAATTCTATATTTAAAATACCGTCTCCTATATCTTCGATAACTACTCCAGAATTTTTAAATACTTGATTTGATTTTCTGATGTTATCTAGAATAATAAATGATTCTTGACCAGGTTTTTTAGTTTGAGCTTTAGAAGCAACATCATAAAAATAAGTTGCGCCTTCTTTAACAGAGTAAAAAGATTTAGAACCAGCAGCTAACATTTCTGTAACCCATGCAGCAGGTTCATGTCCTTCAGCTTTCATTAATTCGATACCTTTTTCTATACCAACTGCATCCCAAATTTCGAAAGGTCCGTTTTCCCAACCGAAACCAGCTTTCATTGCATCGTCAATTTTATACAATTCATCAGAAATTTCTGGAATTCTATTTTGAACGTATGCAAACATTGCTGCAAAGTTTTTTCTGTAAAACTCACCAGCTTTATCTTTACCACCAACTAAGATTTTAAATCTGTCGATTGGTTTATCTATTGTTTTTGTTAATTCTAACGTTGCAAATTTTGCTCTTTTTTTAGAACGATACTCCATCGTATCTAAATCTAGCGTTAAGATTTCTTTTTTACCATCAACAACAGCTTTTTTATAGAAACCTTGTCCGGTTTTACTACCCAACCACTTGTTTTCCATCATCGTATTGATGAAATCAGGAAGTTTGAAAAGCTCATGAGCTTCGTCATTAGGGCAGTTTTCGTAAATTCCATTAGCAACATGAACTAAAGTGTCTAAACCAACAACATCTACAGTTCTAAAAGTAGCCGATTTAGGCCTACCAATTACAGGCCCCGTTAACTTGTCTACTTCTTCTACTGTTAAGCCTAATTCTTTAACTTGATGAAATAAAGATTGAATTCCGAAAATACCGATTCTGTTACCAATAAAAGCCGGTGTATCTTTAGCTAAAACCGATGTTTTACCTAAAAACTTCTCACCATACATCATTAAGAAATCTGTAACTTCTTGTTTACAATCTGGTCCAGGAACAACTTCAAAAAGTTTTAAATATCTTGGCGGATTAAAAAAGTGTGTTACTGCAAAATGCTTTTGAAAATCTTCACTTCTTCCTTCGTTCATAAACTTGATAGGAATACCAGAAGTATTAGAAGAAATTATTGTACCCGGAGTTCTGTATTTTTCTAATTTTTCGAAAACTATCTTTTTTATGTCTAGTCTTTCTACAACAACTTCCATAATCCAATCTACATCTGCAACCTTTGCAATATCATCTTCTAAATTACCTGTAGTAATTCTGTTTGCAAATTTCTGATTGTATATCGGAGACGGTTTTGATTTTAAAGATGCTGTTAATGCATCATTAACCAATCGGTTTCTAACAACTTTGTCTTCTAATGTCAGTCCTTTTGCTTTTTCTTTATCGGTTAATTCTCTTGGAACAATGTCCAATAAAAGAACTTCTACACCAATATTAGCAAAATGACAAGCAATACCGCTTCCCATAATTCCGGAACCAATAATTGCTACTTTTTTAATTCTTCTAGTCATTTGTTTGATTTTTTAAACTGCTTTATTGTTGATTTCTTTATAAATTTCTTTATCTGCTATTAATTTATTTATGGTAGAGGTCACATTAAAAAAACCTTCTAAGTCTTTTTCTGTAACATTATTTATTACTGTTTCATTAAACTGAATAACATGTCCTTTAGAAATTTTACGCATTTCTTTACCGTATTCTGTTAATTTAATAATTACGCTTCTACCATCGTCTGGGTTTTTTTCTCTGCAAATAGCACCTTTGTCTTCCATGTTTTTTAAAATTCTAGAAAGGCTTGTTGGTTCCATTCCCATTAACGGTCCTAAAGCTGTAGACGGCGTTCCGTTTTCCTTATCAATATTTAACAAAACAAAAGCTGTAGCCATTGTGCTATTATGTGTTAACGCTTGTTCGTTATACAATTTTGCAACGGCTTGCCATGTTGCTCTTAATTGATGATCTATTGATTTATTTTTATTCATTGGTTCAAATATAATAAAATTTATTATGCGTGCATAGTAAATTTCAAAAAAGTTATGCATGCATAGTAAATTTAACATAAAATTAAACTGTAACGTTTTTAGTTGATGTTACACTAATAGTTATAAAATATGTAATTTTGTTAGGCTTTTTACCTAAAATGAAAATCTACTTTAATCAATGAAGAATTTATTAGAAATAAATAACGTAGTTAAAAGATACGGAGATTATACTGCGTTAAATAATGTTTCACTTGCAATTCCTAAAGGAAGTGTTTACGGTTTGTTAGGGCCAAACGGTGCAGGTAAAACGTCTTTAATTAGAATTATAAACCAAATAACAATGGCAGATAGTGGTTCTGTCATTTTAGATGGAGAAAAACTAGCACCACATCATACAGCTCAAATTGGTTATTTGCCAGAAGAACGTGGTTTGTATAAGTCTATGAAGGTTGGCGAGCAAGCTTTGTATTTGGCACAATTAAAAGGTTTGAGTAAATCTGAAGCGAAAAAAAGATTAAAGTATTGGTTCGAAAAATTTGATATTTCTGCTTGGTGGAATAAAAAAATAGAAGAACTTTCTAAAGGAATGGCGCAAAAAGTGCAGTTTATTGTTACTGTAATGCACAATCCTAAATTATTAATTTTTGATGAACCTTTTTCTGGTTTTGATCCTATTAATGCGCAATTAATTGCTAAAGAGATTTTACAATTAAGAGATGAAGGTGCTACAATAATTTTTTCGACTCATAGAATGGAGTCGGTAGAAGAAATGTGTGATGAAATTGCTTTGATAGATAAATCAAACAAAATTTTAGACGGTAAGTTAGATGATATTAAACGTAAGTTTAGAACAAATACATTTCAAGTTGGTTTAAATACTCAAAATCCTACAGAAGTAGAAAGTATTTTAAAAGAACACTTTAAAGTGTATCCATCAGATTTTAAATTATTAAACGACAGTTTAACTTTAAACGTAAAAATACCAACAGGTAAAACGGCAAATGAATTGTTATCATTTTTAACAAGTAGAGGAGAAGTACAACATTTTGTAGAGCTTATTCCGAGCGCAAATGATATTTTTATACAAGCAATAAACAAAAATAATTAAGAAGATGAGCAAGTTAAAGTTAATTATACAAAGAGAGTTTATTGCTAAAGTTCGTAATAAATCATTTATAATTATGACTTTTTTGAGTCCGCTAATTATGGTAGGTATGGGTGCATTAGTCTTTTTTCTGATGCAAAAAAATGATGAAAAAATTAAAAAAATAGTTTATGTAGATAATTCTGAGTTTTTTTCGAAAGCAGATTTTAAAAATACAAAAACGATTCATTATTTAGATTACACAGATTTAGGAGTTGAGGAAACAAAAAAGAAGGTAGAAGAAGGTGATTTTTATGGCGCATTGTTAATTCCTAAACAAGATAGTTTAGAGGTTTTAGCAAAATCAATAGAATTCTACTCTAAAGAATCACCAGGAATGTCTGTTATGAATTCTTTAGAAAATAAGATTGAACAAAAAATCAGAAATATAAAACTAACCGATTTTGGTATCGATTTAGATAAAATAGAAGCATCTAAAATCAATACAGATATTAAAATGTTCAATTTTTCTGGAGAGCAATCATCAAAATTAATTAATGGTTTAAAAATTGGTGTTGGGGCAATTGCAGGTTATTTATTAATGATGTTTGTAATGATTTATGGTACTTCTGTGATGAGAAGTGTTATCGAAGAAAAAACAAGTAGAATTATAGAAATAATTGTGTCATCAGTAAAGCCATTTCAATTAATGTTGGGTAAAATTTTAGGTAATGCATCCGCAGGATTATTACAGTTCTTTATTTGGGGAGTTTTATTATTTGTAATTCTTACGGTTGTTTCTTCAATATTTGGTGTAGATGTTGTAGAAATGCAATCAGCAAGAGTGCCAGCAGAGCAAATGGATGCAGTTAAACAAGCAACTGAGGGTGATAAAGGGCAAATGGTTGTTCAAGAAATACTAAAATTGCCAATTTTAAAGCTATTTGTGTTGTTTATATTTTATTTTTTAGGAGGATTTATGTTGTATAGTTCGTTGTTTGCAGCTGTTGGTGCGGCAGTAGATAACGAAACAGACACGCAACAATTTATGTTGCCGATAATGTTACCATTAATTTTAGGAGTTTATGTTGGGTTTGCCACAGTAATGAATGATCCGCATGGTTCTATTGCTGTCTTGTTTTCTCATATTCCTTTTACAGCGCCAATCGTAATGTTAATGAGAGTTCCTTTTGGGGTTTCTTGGTACGAATTATTAATTTCAATGGCTTTGTTATTAGTTACATTTGTGTTTATGGTTTGGTTAGCAGCAAAAATTTATAGAGTTGGTATTTTAATGTATGGTAAAAAAGCAACTTATAAAGATTTGTATAAGTGGTTAAAATATAAAGGATAAATGCAAGACAGTTTAGAAAAAGTAAAAGAAGCTATAAAAGAAGAAACAACATCTATTTTAGATTATACTTTTAAATTTAGTGATGAAATTAGTATTACTGTAAAAGGATTAATATTTGTTGCAGTAGCGCTTTTGTTAACCGCTTTCGCCTTAAAACTAGTACGCAGATTTGTAACTAGAAAAATGCCAGAAAATGATAAAGTTAAATTTATTAGCGTTTTTAGTTATATAAGATGGCTAGTTTTTTTGGTTATTTTCTTAGTGGCTATGGATGCTTCTGGGGTTAATGTTACGGCTGTTTTTGCTGCTTCTGCAGTATTGTTAATTGGTGTTGGTTTGGCTTTGCAAACTTTGTTTCAAGACATTATTTCTGGTATTTTTATTTTGGTTGATAAATCTGTTCATGTAGGCGATATTATAGAGTTAGATAGTAAAGTTGGTAGAGTTTTAGATATTAGATTAAGAACCACAAGAGCTGTAACTATTGATAATAAAGTATTGGTAATACCTAATCATTTATATTTAACAAAAATATTATTTAATTGGACTGAAAACGGAACAGAGACTAGAGAGTCCGTTTCTGTTGGTGTTGCCTACGGTAGTGATGTAGAGCTAGTTAAAAAAATATTGATAGATGTTACAAAAGACCACGATAAAATTTTAAAAATACCAGAACCCAAAGTGCTTTTTGCTGATTTTGGAGATAGTTCTTTAAATTTTAAATTGGTTTTTTCTTTAAATAACAGTTTCGAAACAAGGTTTGTACAAAGCGATTTAAGGTTTGCGATAGAAAAAGCATTTAGAGAACATAATATTTCGATTCCTTTTCCACAAAGAGATGTTCACTTATATCAAAATCAATAGAAAATTAAACAAGAAAAAGAATTAAAGGTTTAGATATAATTTTGAATTAAATTTATTTAAATTACGTTTCAAATAAAAATTTATGAGCAAGATATTAATTATCGAAGACGAAGCAGCAATTAGAAGAGTTTTGAAAAAAATTATTTCTGAAGAAAATGATGCATATAATGTTGAAGAAGCAGAAGATGGTTTGTTGGGTATAGAGATGATAAAAAATAACGATTACGATTTGGTTTTATGCGATATTAAAATGCCTAAAATGGATGGTGTTGAGGTGTTAGAAAAAGCAAAAAAAATAAAACCAGAAATACCAATTGTGATGATTTCTGGTCACGGAGATCTTGATACCGCAGTAAATACAATGCGTTTAGGTGCTTTCGATTATATTTCTAAGCCGCCAGATTTAAACAGGTTGTTAAATACAGTTAGAAATGCTTTGGATAAAAAGGTTTTAATTGTCGAAAACAAAAGACTGAAGAAAAAAGTCAGCAAAAACTATGAAATGATAGGAGAAAGTGATGCGATTTCTCATATTAAAGAAATTATAGAAAAAGTTGCGGCAACAGATGCAAGAGTTTTAATAACTGGGCCAAACGGAACAGGAAAAGAATTGGTAGCACATTGGTTACACGAAAAATCAGATAGAGTTAAAGCGCCAATGATTGAAGTAAATTGTGCAGCAATACCTTCTGAGTTAATAGAAAGTGAATTATTTGGGCATGTAAAAGGATCTTTTACTGGAGCAAATAAAGATAGAGCTGGTAAGTTTGAAGCAGCAAATGGCGGAACCATATTTTTAGATGAGATAGGGGATATGAGCTTGTCTGCGCAAGCAAAAGTGTTAAGAGCTTTACAAGAAAATAAAATTCAAAGAGTTGGTTCTGATAAAGACATCAAAGTAAATGTAAGAATTGTTGCAGCTACTAATAAAAATTTAAAAGAAGAAATTGCACAAGGAAGATTTAGAGAAGATTTGTATCATAGATTGGCTGTAATTTTAATTAAAGTACCTGCTTTAAATGATAGAAGAGAAGATATACCTTTATTAGTAGAGTTTTTTGCTAATAAAATTTCTAAAGAACAAGGTTCAACTAAAAAAGAATTTTCTAAAGATGCTATTGCACTTTTACAAGAATATGATTGGACAGGAAATATAAGGGAACTTAGAAATGTTGTAGAAAGATTGTTGATTTTAGGAGAGAAAGAAGTGTCTGCAAACGATATTAAATTGTTTGCAAACAAGTAGATTTTTTATTTTCTAACAACGTAATAATCGCATCAAAGCTTTTAATTTTTGCATGTTCTAAAGCAGTTTTACCTTCAACATCTTTTAAGTTGAAATCTGCATTTTTGTTAAGTAAAAACTCAACCATTTTTTCTTGATTGTAAAGTGTTGCAAAAATTAAAGCTGAATAACCTTGGTTGTTCTGCATGTTAATATTTGCATTGTTTTTAAGTAGCAATTCTGCAATTTCTACATTGCCTTTAAATGCTACACCTAACAAAGCAGTATTTCCTTTCGCATCTTGATGGTTTACATTTGCGTTATGCTTAAGTAAGGTTTCTGCAATTTCTTTTTTATCAAAATAAGTTGCAAAAACTAAAGGACTAAAACCCCTTTTGTCTTTTGAGTTCGCTAGGTTAGGAAATTTTCTTAACAAAGTTTTAATCATATTGATATTCATAGATTGAATAGCGTTAAAAAAAGTATTTAAAATATTCATAATTTAAAAGTTTAAAAAAAAGGATAGGTTTTGCAAAACCTATCCTTTTTAGATTTATATAGATTATTTTACATCAAATCTGTCTAAGTTCATCACTTTAGTCCAAGCGGCAATAAAGTCTTTTACAAAACGATCTTGACCGTCGTTTGCACCATAGACTTCAGCAATTGCTCTAAGTTCAGTATTAGATCCAAAAATTAAATCAGCTCTCGTACCTTTAAATTTCACTTCTCCGGTATTTCTGTTGCTTCCTTCAAAATATTTATCGTCTTCAGAAGTTGCTTTCCACGTGTAAGTAAAATCTAAAATATTTTTAAAGAAATCGTTCGTTAAAGTCCCAACATTGTCTGTAAAAACTCCGTAATCAGAACCATCATAATTAGCTCCTAAAACTCTTAATCCACCAACTAAAACAGTTAATTCTGGTACAGAAAGTGTTAATAAATTAGCTTTGTCGATTAATAAATCTTCTGCAGCAATTGCTAAATCTTTTTTAATGTAATTTCTAAAACCATCAGCTAATGGCTCTAAATATCCAAATTGCTCAACATCAGTTTGTTCTTGGGTAGCATCGCCGCGACCTTGAATAAAAGCAACAGTTTCATTATAACCGGCATTTTTTAATGCTTTTTCTAGACCAACATTTCCTCCTAAAACAATTAAATCAGCTAAAGAAACTTCGCCTTCAAACTTGTTTTTCACACCTTCTAAAGCTTCTAGAACTTTCGCCAATTCTTTTGGGTTGTTAACTTCCCAACTACGTTGCGGTTCTAAAGCAATACGCGCTCCATTTGCTCCACCACGATTATCTGAACCTCTAAATGTTGAAGCAGAAGCCCAAGCCGTAGTTACTAATTGAGATATTGTTAAACCGCTATCAATTATCATAACCTTTAAATTCGCAATATCAGCATCACTTAATGTATAGTTTACTGCAGGAACTGGATCTTGCCATAACAATTCTTCTTGTGGAACTTCTGGACCTAAGTAACGAGAAGTAGGTCCTAAATCACGATGAGTTAATTTGTACCAAGCACGTGCAAATGCATCTTCGAATGCTTTATGATCTGCATGAAATTTTTTAGAAATTTCTAAATATTTAGGATCTACTTTTAATGCAATATCAGCAGTAGTCATCATTAAATCTTGTCTGCCATTTGCGTCACCAGCTTTTGGTGCCATTTTAGCATTTGAAGCCGCGGTTGGTTTCCATTGATGTGCGCCAGCAGGACTTTTTGTTAATTCCCATTCGTAATTTAATAATACATCAAAATAATCTGCATCCCAACGAGTAGGATTTGGTGTCCAAGCACCTTCAATACCACTTGTAATTGTATCATCTAAAACACCGGTACCAAAACTGTTTTTCCAACCTGTACTCATTTCTTCTATTGAAGCACCATGAGGTTCTTTACCAACATATTTATTAGGATCTGCAGCACCGTGTGCTTTTCCAAAAGTATGTCCACCAGCAACTAAAGCAACAGTTTCTTCATCGTTCATTGCCATTCTACCAAAAGTTTCTCTAACATTTTGAGCAGAACCCATCGGATCTGGATTTCCGTTTGGTCCTTCTGGATTTACATAAATCCAACCCATCATAACTGCCGCTAAAGGATCTTCTAATTCGCCATCATCATATCTTTCCTCATTCGCTCCCCATTCGGTTTCACTTCCCCAATAAATATCTTGCTCAGGTTCCCAAACATCTTCTCGACCTCCTGCAAAACCAAAAGTTGGAAATCCCATTGATTCTAAAGCACAGTTTCCTGCTAAAATCATTAAATCTGCCCAAGATATTTTGTTACCATATTTTTGTTTAATTGGCCATAATAACAATCTTGCTTTATCTAAGTTACCATTATCTGGCCAACTGTTAATTGGTGCAAAACGTTGGTTTCCTGCTCCTGCGCCTCCTCGTCCGTCACCAACTCTATATGTACCAGCACTATGCCACGCCATACGTATCATCAATCCTCCGTAATGTCCATAATCTGCAGGCCACCAATCTTGAGAATCTGTCATAAATTCTTTTAAATCTTTTTTGATAGCATCATAATCTAAACTTTTAAAAGCTTCTGCATAATCAAAATCATCTCCCATTGGGTTCGATTTTGCTGCGTTTTGACGTAAAATATTTAATTTTAATTCGTTTGGCCACCAATCTCGGTTTTTAACACCTTGACCAGATGTTTGTTTTGTAGTTCCGCTTAAAAAAGGGCAATTAGCTGCACTTTCATTTAAATCGAAATTATCTCCGTGTGGTTGACTATTAGCGTGAGGATTGTTTTTCATTTTTTATAATATTTAATTTGACAATGCAAACCTACAGGTTTTTTATGAATAATTATTATCTATAGTTTTTATTTTAAAATAACTAAAAACTATTTAAAATGTTTTCTCATTAAATTTACAAATTTTTAATTAAAATAATTCGAATAATTTTAGTCTATTTTTTTAATTGATTTTGATAAATTTAATTTATAGTATAATAAAAACTTAACATTAAATTCTAACAAATAATCTATACTCATTTATATCTTTGTGGTCTCAAATAACGAATTAATAATTACTTAAAACTTATAAAAAATGGCAACAGCAGTTGGTAAAAAATTTCCAGATTTAAATGTAGACGCAATGAACGAAATGGGAGATACGTTCAAAATTAATGTTTTAGAAGAAGCAAAAAATAAGAACAAGAAAGTATTATTATTTTGGTATCCTAAAGATTTTACATTTGTCTGTCCTACAGAATTACATGCTTTTCAAGAAGCTTTAGCTGAATTTGAAAAAAGGAATACTATTGTAATTGGTGCGTCTTGTGATACACCAGAAGTACATTTTGCATGGTTAAATACTTCTAAAGACAATGGTGGTATCGAAGGGGTAACTTACCCAATTTTAGCAGATAGCAACAGAAACTTATCTTCTATTTTAGGTATTTTAGATATTTCTAATGAAACTTTTGATGAAGCAACTCAAACAATACAAGTAGAAGGAGACAATGTAACTTATAGAGCAACTTATTTAATTGATGAGGAAGGAACAGTTTTTCATGAAGGAATAAACCACATGCCAGTTGGTAGAAATGTAAACGAATTTTTACGTTTAATTGATGCTTACGCTCACGTTCAGAAAAACGGAGAAGTTTGTCCAGCAAACTGGGAAGAAGGTAAAGATGCAATGTCTCCTAACGCAAAAGGAACTGCAGAATATTTAGCTTCTCACTAATAAATAATTGATAATATTCGTGTTTAGAAGTTTTCTAAACACGAATATTTTAAAAAACTACAACTATGTTACAAGAATTAACAGAAGACAATTTACAAGAAATTGTAAATAATAATGATAAGGTAATTGTGCAATATTCTGCTACTTGGTGTGGTAATTGCAGAATAATGAAGCCAAAGTTTAAAAAATTAGCTTCAGAAAATGAAAGCGTTGCTTTTGTAATTGCAGATGCAGAAAAATTTCCAGAAAGCAGAAAATTAGCAGATGTTAGTAATTTGCCAACTTTTGCAACTTTTGAAAGTGGAAGTTTTAAAAATCAAGCACAAACAAATAAATTTGATGTTTTAAAAGACTTAGCAAGCGAAATTATTTAATTATGAAGTTACCTGTAATTAAACACCTAACAAATTTTATCGAAGAAAACGATCAAGATTATGTTTTAGAAACCATAGAAACTTTAGAAGCTTTAACAGAGGTTCCTTCTTTAAAAGATGAAGAATTAGATGTTATCGGCGAGTTGATTTCTAATATGTACGGAGCTATCGAAGTTGATAAAATGGTAAAAGATGGCGCTCCTAAAAAAGAGGCCTTAAACACTTTTATGAAGCGAGTATTAGGCTCAATAGATAAATAATCTATTTATAAAACAGACCTTAAGTAAAAGCTTGAGGTTTTTTTATGCCTTAAATTTAGAACTTATAAATGTAGCCATTTCTTTAGCCCATATTTTATAAGTTAATTCTGATGGATGAACGCCATCACTAAAATAAAGACTTGAATTTTTATGAGACAAATTGTTTCTTTTACTCCAGTTTTTTAGCGTGATAACTTCATCATAATAAAAAATATTTTTTTTAGATTTAAGGTAATTCTTCAGTTCAGATCCCAAAATCTCAACTAAATTTCCGATTACAAATTTTATTGTTTTTGTAAATGCCGGAAACTCTTTAATAGGTGGCATGTTTGTAAAGTAAATAGGTGTCTCTGGAAACTTTTTTTGAATAGAATTAATTAAATTTTCGATATCTTTTAACCATTTCTTTGGAGAATTTAAGGTAAAAGCATCATTTCCGCCCATTCCGATAACAATTATATCGACTTTAGTCTCTTCAATTTTAGGTATTATTTTAGTAGTTACTTTTGCTACAGTATATCCGCTTCTTGCATACACACGCCAATGTATATTTTTTTGTAATTTAGTAGAAAGCGTTGTTGCCAAAGCGCCGGTAAATCCGTTTATATGATAATCTACACCAACACCTGCAATTGTACTTTCTCCGATAGTAAGAATGTGTAAATCCGAAGAGAAATTATTATTTACAAAACCTATAGTTTCTTTTGCTTCTGGTAATGTTGGTACATTTTTTCTAATATTTTTTCCTTGAAAATATAGCAAAGGTAAGAGAGGTAAAGAAGTAACTACGCCTAAATTATATTTTAAACTATGCTTCATTATTTTTGGCTTCGTTGGCTTTTTTAATAATTGCTTTTAAACGTTCTTTATGTAACTGTTTTTCTAACTTTACTTTGTTAATTTTTCTATTCATTAACTTAGTATGTTTAGCTTTATTAGCAGTGTTTTTTTCTTTTCCTTTCTTGGCCATTTTTCTATGTCAATAAAAAGTTACAAATAAAATAAAGGTTCTATTTTCTCTTTAAATTCTATTATCTTCGTTTTTTACAAAAATAACAAAATAAAATGGGAAGAGGTATAAAAGACTATTTAGTCATAGCTTTAAAAGGAATGGCAATGGGTGCTGCAGATGTTGTGCCTGGTGTTTCTGGAGGAACAATTGCATTTATTTCTGGAATTTATGAAGAGCTTTTAGGCTCTATTGCTAACGTTAATTTAGGCTTGTTAAAAACTTTAAAATCAGACGGAATTAAAGCTGCCTGGAAACAAGTAAACGGCTCTTTTTTATTGGCTCTTTTTATCGGAATTTTTATAAGTATAATTTCTTTAGCCAAAACAATAAAGTGGTTGTTAGAAAATGAACCAGTTTTATTATGGTCTTTTTTCTTCGGATTAGTTTTAGCAAGTATTATTTACATTGGTAAACAAATCACAAAATGGAATTTTATAACCTACACAATTTTAATCGTAGGTGCTTTTGTAGCATATTTTATCACAACGCTTAATCCGTTAGTTACAGAAAGTTCTTCTTTGTTATTTATGTTTTTGGCAGGCGCAATTGCAATTTGCGCAATGATTTTACCAGGTGTTTCTGGTGCGTTTATTTTAGTTTTATTAGGTGCTTATAAACCAATTTTATCTGCCGTAAATGATAGAGATATTAAAACAATAGCGGCAGTTGGTTTGGGTGCAATTGTAGGTTTGTTATCTTTTTCTAAGATTTTAAAATGGATGTTTGCAAATTATAAAAACTACACATTAGCGGTATTAACAGGTTTTATAATTGGTTCTTTAAACAAGATTTGGCCTTGGAAAGAAACTATAACTACACGTATAAATTCTCACGGAATAGAAGTGCCATTAAAACAAGTTAGTATTTCTCCGAATTCTTTTGATGGAGATCCGAAATTATTAATGGCAGTAGTTTTAGCAATAGTTGGTTTTGTGCTTATTTTATTAATGGAAAAATTAGCGGTTAAAAAAGCATAATGCAGGTTGAAAGAACTTTCTTACAAAAGTTGTATCTTTTTTTAAAAGGTTTGGCAATGGGTGCTGCAAATAAAGTACCTGGTGTTTCTGGAGGAACAGTTTCTTTTGTGTTTGGGTTTTATGAAGAGTTAATTCAGTCTTTTAGAAAAGTAAACATTACAGCGCTTAAATTATTAATTAGCGGTAGGTTTTCGAGTTTTTATTCATACGTCAACGGTCAGTTTTTATTACTGATAATGGGTGGAAGTATTTTTAGCTACTTTAGTATTTCATTGGTTTTAGATTATTTTTTAGAGCATTACGAGCTTTATGTTTGGAGCTGGTTTTTCGGCATGATAATCGGTTCTATTTATTATATAGGTAAAGACTTTGGAGAATGGAATCGTAAAAATATTATTTCGTTAATAATTGGTGCAAGTATAGGTTTAGGGATAAGTTTTTTAAAACCTGCAGGAGAAAATGACAATTTATGGTTTGTTTTTTTCTGTGGAATTGTTGGTGTTTCTGGTATGACTTTACCCGGACTTTCGGGCTCTTTCATCTTAATTTTAATGGGTAATTACGTTTTACTTTTAGTAGATGCTGTTAACGAATTATTTTTTGTAGTCACCAATTTACTAATAGGTAATTTTGATGTTTTATCTGATCCAGAAAAAATAAGATACTTAAAAATAATATCAGTTTTTACGGCAGGTTCTGCTTTTGGATTGGTTTCTATAAGTCATGTTTTAGGATATGTTTTAAAAAGATATAATGCAATAGTTACTGCTGTTATAATAGGTTTTATAACAGGCTCTTTAGGTATTGTTTGGCCGTTTAAAAAAGCTGTTTATTTAGCTGTTGATAATAAGTATTTACTAGATAATAAAGGAAATAGAATCGTAGAAAACTACACTAGATTTATGCCAGATTTTTCTTCATCAGAAACATGGTTTGCTATATTTTATATTATTTTAGGTATTGCATTAATTTTAATAATCGATTTTTATGGAAAAACAAAAAAATAAAGTTTTTGGTCTTTTAGGTAAAGATATTTCTTACTCTTTTTCTAGAGGTTATTTTGCTGATAAATTTAAAAAATTAGGTTTGTCTACTTATAATTATAAAAATTTTGATCTTCAAGATATAAAAGAACTGCCAGCAGTTATTAAAAATGAAGAATTTGTAAGTGGTATAAATGTTACAATTCCGTATAAAGAAGAAGTAATTAAATATTTAGATAAGTTAGATAAAACGGCAGAAGAAATAGGGGCAGTTAATACAATTAAATTTACCAAAAGAGGAAATTTAAAAGGTTATAACACAGATGTTGTTGGTTTTGAAAAATCAATTAAGCCTTTTCTTAAAAAGCATCATACCAAAGCTTTAATTTTAGGAACTGGCGGTGCATCAAAAGCAATTGCCTATGCTTTAAAGAAAAATGATATCAAATTTAAATTCGTTTCTAGAAATCCTTCAGGAAAAAAAGAAGTTTCTTATAGTGATTTATCCGAAGAAATAATAAAAGATTTTACGGTAATAATTAATTGTACACCACTTGGTACTTCGCCAAATACGCATTTATGTCCAAATATTCCGTATCAATATTTAACTGAAAAGCACTTGTTATTCGATTTAATTTATAATCCAGAAATATCTAGTTTTTTAGCGAAAGGAAAAGAGAAAGGTGCGGCAATTAAAAATGGTTATGAAATGCTAGAATTACAAGCAGAAGAATCTTGGCGCATCTGGAACGAAAACAAATAGTATATTTTAACCGAACATTTTGTATAACTAGTAAGTTGTACTTATATTTATAAACTATAATAATAGTGTATTATTAAACGAACTTAAACATTGTAGATATGTTAGATAACAATAATGATAACGAGGATAAGAAAGTAGAAGTAGTTAATGAGACTTCTAATCTAGAACAAAAAAATACAGAGGCTTCATCAGCAGAAGATGATGCGATTTTAAAAGCTGTAGAAGAAGTAGAGAATTCTGTAGCAGAAAAAGCAGAAGATTCAGAAGAATCTGTAGTTAAAGAAGAAAAAGATTATACGATTCTTTCTTTAGAAGAACTTGTTAAAGAGTTACAAGATACATTATCTAACAATCCTGTAAATAAAATTAAAAACGAAGTTGAAAGTATTAAAACGGCTTTTAATGCAAAATTTGGCGCATTATTAGCAGATAAGAAGAAAGCTTTTTTAGATGAAGGCGGTAATTCTATCGATTTTCAATTTTCGAGTCCTGTAAAAGGAGAGTATAATAGCTTATTGTCTGAATATAAAAAGCAAAGAGACGCACATTATAATGCTTTAGAAAAGCAAATGAATGCTAACTTAGCTAAAAGAGAAGAGGTTATTGAAGGTTTAAAAAATCTTATCGAAAATGCCGACTCTAAAACTATGTATAACGAGTTTAGAGCTTTGCAAGACACTTGGCGTTCTATTGGGCCAGTTTCTAAAAATAGATACAATGATACTTGGAAAACATACCATCATCATGTAGAGCGTTTTTATGATTTATTACATTTAAGTAATGATTTTAGAGATTTAGATTTTAAAAATAATTTAGAAGAAAAATTAAAAATAGTAGCTAAGGCAGAAGAATTAGCTAATTCTAATGATGTTAATACAGCTTTTAAAGAGTTGCAAGAGCTTCATAAAATATGGAAAGAAGACATTGGTCCTGTTGCAAAAGAAGTAAGAGAAGAGGTTTGGCAAAAGTTTAGTGCTGCTACAAAAAAAATTCACGATAAGCGTCATGAATACTTTCGTGATATGAAATCGAAATACCAAGAAATTATTAATCAGAAATTATTAGTAATAGAAAGGTTAGATGCTTATGATACTTCTGGTAATAAAACCCATAAAGATTGGCAAAACAGTATTAACGATATAGAAAAGTTAAGACAAGAGTATTTTAATGCTGGTAAATTACCGTATGCTAAGAGTGAAGAAGTTTGGCAAAAGTTTAAAGCAGCTACAAAAAAGTTTAATAGCTCTAAAAATCAATTCTATAAAGAAGAAAAGAAAGAACAGCAAGATAATTTAAAGAAAAAATTAGCTTTAATCGAAGTTGCAGAATCTTTAAAAGATAGTGAAGATTGGGCAGTGGCAACAGATACTTTAAAGAAAATTCAGTCTGATTGGAAAAAAATAGGTCATGTACCTAGAAAGTTTTCTGATGATATTTGGAATAAGTTTAAAACAGCTTGTAACACATATTTTGATAGATTTCATAAGCATAAAAATTCTGTGAGTGAAGAGCAACAAGAAGTAGTAAACGCTAAAAAAGAATTTTTAGAGTCTTTAAAAGAAGACAAAGAACATACTAAAGAAAGTGTTTTAGATGCCATACAAGCTTGGAAAGATTTAGGTGCTTTGCCAAGAAATGTAAGACATTTAGAAGGTAAGTTTAACAAGCAAATAGATAAATTATTAGAGAGTTTATCTTTAGACAAAAAAGAAGTTGCTATGTTAAAATTTACAAATGTTGTAGATGGTTTTATGGCTAATAATGATTTTAGAAAATTAGATTCTGAACAGTTGTTTGTTAGAAAAAAGATTGATGAAGTAGTAAGAGAAATGCAGCAACTAGAAAATAATTTAGGATTCTTTTCGAATGCGAAAGATGATAATCCTTTAGTAATAAATGTAAAAAATAGAATCGAAGAGTTTAAAGAAGACTTGGCTATCTGGAAAGAAAAATTAAATTACATTAAAAAGCTAGATTACTAGTATAATGTATTCTGTAAAATAAAAAAACTCGAAGCTTAGCTTCGAGTTTTTTTATGATATTAATTTGATGATTAAGAAAATAATTTATCCATTTTCTCTTTCTCTTCGTTTGCTAATGCAGCATCAACTAAGATACGTCCACTATGCTCATCAATTGTAATTTTCTTTCTGTTTGCAATTTCTAATTGCACTTGTGGTGGTATTGTAAAGTAAGAACCTCCAGAAGCACCTCTTTCGATAGCTACAACTGCTAAACCATTTTTTACTTTATTTCTAATTCTTGTGTATGCAGAAAATAAGTGCGCATCTAAAGATTTAGAAAACTCTTCAGATTTTTCACCTAAAAGTTTTTCTTCTTTCTCAGTTTCTTTTAAGATAGCATCTAATTCTGCCTTTTTATGGCTTAAGTGCTTTTCTTGTTTTGCTAACTTTTCTTTGGTAGCGTCGATTACTTCATTTTTCTGAGCAATTTTAGCTTTGTACTCGTTAATTCTTTTTTCTGCTAATTGAATTTCTAAATCTTGAAACTCAATTTCTTTAGATAAAGAATCAAACTCTCTGTTATTTCTAACATTTTTTTGCTGCTCTTCATATTTAGACATCAATGCTTTAGAATCTTCTATAGCTTGTTTCTTGTTATTGATTTCTGTTTCTAAATTAGAAGCATCTTCTGCTAAGTTAGAAATACGCTTATTCAATCCGGCAACTTCATCTTCTAAATCTTCAACTTCTAAAGGCAATTCACCTCTTACGTTTCTAATTTCGTCAATTCTAGAGTCTATTAATTGTAAGTCATACAATGCTCTTAATTTTTGCTCTACTGAAATTTCTTTCTTCTTTGCCATGTTTATATGTAATAAATTGGATTTGTACTTTTTTCTGATAAAACGATTGCAAAATTACTAAATTTTTTCGTAAGATAGTCAACCAAAAGGTTTTTTGTAAACTGTTCGCTCTCATAATGACCAATATCTGCCAATAAAATGCTTTTTTCAGCTTTAAAAAACTCATGATATTTAAAATCTGCACTTACATAAGTATCTGCACCAGCTCTTTTGGCATTAGAAATAGCAAAACTACCCGATCCGCCTAGTACTGCAACTGTTTTTATTTTTTTATGAATCAATTCAGAATGTCTAACACATGCTGTTTTCATTTTATCCTTTAAATATACTAAAAATTCTTTTTCATCCATAGCGCTTGGTAATTCGCCAATCATTCCCATTCCTATGTTTTGATGTGTATTCTCTAAAGTAATTATTTCATAAGCAACTTCTTCATATGGGTGCTTATTTTTTAAAGTATTTAAAACAGCATATTCATTTTTACTTTCAAAAAGAATACTTATTTGAGTTTCGTTTTCAGAATGTCTTTTACCTTTTTCTCCAAGAACAGGATTTGAGTTTTCATTGCCCATAAAAGTTCCGATGCCGTTTACGCTAAAAGAACATTCACTATAATTACCAATATTTCCAGCGCCGGCATCAAAAAGGTGTTTTTGCAATTCTTTTGCATCTTTAACAGGTACAAAAGTTGTTAGTTTTTTTATAATTCCTTTTTTCGGAATTAATATTTTCTGATTTTTTAATCCTAATACTTCGCACATTTTTGCAGAC
Organism: Polaribacter marinaquae; assembly: GCF_038019025.1. Classification (NCBI taxonomy): domain Bacteria; kingdom Pseudomonadati; phylum Bacteroidota; class Flavobacteriia; order Flavobacteriales; family Flavobacteriaceae; genus Polaribacter; species Polaribacter marinaquae. The sequence continues at coordinate 1,170,456 of NZ_CP150496.1, read as the reverse complement.
ACTCCGTTATTAGAATTGTCTAAAGCTGTATGAGTTGCATAAATTGCGATATCATTTTTTATCGCTTTTAAAACAACTTTTTCTACGTAAGAATTCCCGTTAAGTTTTTTTAATCCACCAAAAATTATAGGATGAAAACTAATAATTAAATTACAGTTCTTAGTTATTGCTTCGTCTACAGTTTCTTCTAAAGTGTCTAAGGTAACTAAAACACCGCTTACTTCTGTATTGTAATTGCCAACAAGTAAGCCAACATTATCAAAATCTTCAGCATAATTTAAAGGAGCCAATTCTTCTAAATAATTTGTTACTTCTTTTATCTTCATTTGGTGTTTTTTTCTAAAATCAAAGTTAACATTTTTAATGTATTTTTACCACAATGAAAGTACTTAGATTTTTTCTATTTCCGTTTGCTATTTTGTACGATTTTGTAACAAAAATTCGAAATTTATTTTTTGATGTTGGCGTGTTTAAAGAAACAAGTTTTAAAACGCCAATAATTGTTGTTGGTAATTTAAGTGTTGGCGGTACAGGTAAAACTCCGCAGATAGAATATCTTATTAGATTACTGCAAAATCGATACAAAACAGCGGTTTTAAGTCGAGGTTACAAAAGACTAACAAAAGGTTTTGTGTTGGTAAGAGACATTCATAAAGCGATTGATGTTGGTGATGAACCGTTGCAATACTTCAAAAAGTTTAAAGCTATTTCGGTTGCTGTTGATGCAAATAGAGTAGCGGGAGTTGCAAAATTGATAAACGAACAAAATGCAGAAGTTGTTCTGTTAGATGATGCTTTTCAGCATAGAAAAGTAAAAGGAAGTTTTAATATTTTGCTTACAAAGTTTAACGATTTGTTTGTAGATGATTTTTTGCTGCCTACAGGAAATTTGCGTGAAAGCAAAACAGGTGCAAAAAGAGCAGATGTAATATTGGTTACAAAATGCCCAAACGATTTAGATCAATCATCAAAAGCGAAAGTTTTAAAAAAACTTAAAAAGTTTGATAAAGAAGTTTTTTTTACTACAATTTCTTACGGAAATAAAGTTTTGGGTTCCAAAGAATTTTCTACTACTGATATTGCAAATTATGAAGTTTTACTGATAACCGGAATTGCAAACCCGAAACCTTTTTTAGAATTTTTATCAAATTTAAATGTCAATTTTAAGCATTTAGAGTTTGCAGATCATCATCATTTTAGTGAAAAAGAAATTAATGATATTAAAACTAATTTCGATGACTTACCAAGTAATAAACTTCTTTTAACTACCGAAAAAGATTACGTGCGATTGCATGATAAATTAAGTGATTTATGTTATTTACCTATTGAAACATTGTTTTTAAATGATTCTAAAAATAAGTTTGATACCTTAATAAACAGTCATTTAAAAGAAAAAGTATAAATTTGGTATTATAATTGATATTTTAAATTAAAACCTTAGAATGAAAAAAATATTTTTATCACCGTTTGTAATATTATTTACAACGATTTTATTTGCTCAAGAAGATATAGACGATTTACCTCTAGAAGATGTTGTGGAAAGTAAAATAGAACAACCATTGCCAACTGCAAATTGGGAGTCTTCTTATAAAGAGGCTTTAAATAAATCTAAAAAAGAAAAAAAACCTGTCTTAATTTATTTCACAGGTTCAGATTGGTGTGGACCATGTAAGGTTTTAGATAAAAAATTATTTCATTCAGAAAAATTTAAAAATATAGCTGACAAAGAGCTGATATTATATGAAGCTGATAATCCTAGGAATAAAGATTTGGTGGAAGCAAAAAGATTAAAAGAGACATATGATTTAATTCGTAAATATCACGTTAAATCATATCCTACGTTGGTTTTTGTAAATCACAGAGGTAGAATGATTGGTTATAAAAAGGGTTTAATTCTTACCGAATATTATTATCCTTTTATCAATTCTGTGATAGAGAACTACTAACGTATCTTAAGTAATTTCTTATGAATTTTGCGATTTTGAATTTATAATGATTTCCTTTTTAAAGAATTTAAATAGTAAACCAAGGACTCTTTTTATCATTGATGGTTTAGGCGCTTTAGTTTCCGCATTCTTTATAGGTTTTGTATTGGTAAAGTTTCAACCTTTTATAGGTTTATCTAAATCTACTTTATATTTTTTAGCTGTTTTTCCAATAATTTTAATAGTTTATAACGTTTACTTTTATTTTAGAAACCCTATTAAAGTTCTTTTTTGTTTGAAGATAATAGCATTTTTAAATTTATTTTATTGCTTCTTATCAATTGCAATAATTCTTTATAATTACAATTCAATTACGAAGTTAGGTTTGCTTTATTTTGGACTAGAAATATTGATGTTAATATTGTTAATCCGTTTAGAGTTTTCTGTTGTCCATAAAATAAGTAATTAAAAAACGTATAAAAACAAAAAAACCGAAGCATATTGCTTCGGTTTTAATATAGTACTAATACTATTAATTATTTTTGATTTACAACTCTAAAAGTTGTTCTTCTGTTTGCTCTGTGTTCTGCTTCTGTACAAGAAACTCCATCAGCACATCTGTTAGTTAATTTAGATTCACCAAGACCGTTACCAGTTAATTGGCTAGGATTAACACCTTTAGAGATTAAGTAGTTTGTAACTGCTTGTGCTCTTCTTTCAGATAAGTTTTGGTTGTTAGCTTTAGTTCCTCTAGAATCTGTATGAGACTCAATTGCAACAGCTACACCGTCTTTTAAGATAGGTAATAATCTTGCGTCGATAATTCTTTTAGCTGCACTAGTTAAAGTAGCACTTCCTAAATTCCAGTTAATTGGTAATGGAGTGTTGTTTACTAATTCACATTCAACTTCTTTCCAAGTAGTTAAACCACCTTTGTTAACTAAAACTTCTTTAGTTACAGTTTTATATTTAGCAGCAACAGTTACTTCTTCTTGGTAAGCGTCTTTTACTAAAACAATTTTCTTGATAGAACCATAAACAGCAGGTACATCGATAGTTTTAGTTGTAGGACCAGAAACCATTACTTTTTTAGTATACGTTTTTTCGTAACCAGGTACAACAGTTTTAGTTGTAGAAGCATCTGATTTTAATACAGTTTGAGATACAGTAACAAACTTTGCAGGAATTGGCTTATAACACCAGTATCTACAATCGTTAGGGTCACTAGATTCACAATCTGGTGCTTTTTCGCTCATTTCCCAAACAGCAGAAGCCGCTTTAGTTTCAATTACTTGAGAATCTGGACTAAAAGTAGCTTTTACAACTCTTAAGCTGTTTGCATCTTCTTTACCTGTATAAGTTACTGTTTTAGTTTCCCAAACACTTGGTACAACAACTAAACGTTGATCTGCTTCTTTAATTAAAACTCTTTCTGTAACAGTTTTGTATGTTGCAGGATAAGTAACTATCTTTTTGTAAGCAGGTGCTACCTCAATTGTTACATCTTCGTTTTTCCAAACTTCTGGAGTTTTACAACGTACATAACATTTTCCTGGTTCTGGGTTTGTTGGTAAATCTTGACCGAAAGCTACAGCTCCAATCATTAAGAAAAAACCACTAAGTAATACTTTTTCATTGTAATTGTTTTAATATTAATGTTCTTTAGTTAAGACTCGTTATTTCTATAAAAGTCACAATAAAGATACAAAATATTAACAATTGTTAAAGAAAAGTTAAAGAAAAGTTAATGTTTTTTTTAGGTTAAGGTGTTGTTGTGTAGGCTCTTAATTATTCCGTCTGATAGACCTATTTTTGGTACATAAATTTTTCTTGCACCACTCCATTTCATGGCCGATAAATAAATTTTTGTTGCAGGTATAATAACATCAGCTCTATCTGGATTTAAACTAAGCTCAGAAATTCTTTCATCATAACTCATGTTTTTTAAGAACTGATACTGAGCATTTAAGTAGATAAAAGAAATTGGTTTTCCTTCTGTTCTACCAGACATTTTAAATAGTTTGTTGATGTTTCCTCCAGAACCTATTAAAGAAATTCTTTTTAAATCTTTTGTGTTTTTCTTAATCCATTTTTCTACGTTGGCAAACATTTCTTTGTTTACAGATTTTTTATTATTTAATAAACGAACTGTACCCATTTTAAAAGATTTAGAATTTATAATTTTTCCTTTAGAAAAAACTGTAAATTCGGTACTTCCACCACCAACATCTACATATAAATAAGAATTATCTCCTTCGATTAACTCATTTAAATCTGTAGAAGAAATAATTGCGGCTTCTTCTTTACCGCCAATAATGTCAATTTTTACTCCGGTTTTGTTAAAAATTTCTTTCACTACAACTTCACCGTTAGAAGCTTCTCTCATTGCAGAAGTAGCACAAGCTTTGTACTTTTCTACACCATGAATATTCATCAGTAATTTAAAAGCCTCCATAGCATTAATCATTCTGCTAATATTTGCATCACTAATAATGCCTTCATTAACAAATACATCTGCACCCAATCGAATTGGAACACGTACCAGAGATGATTTTTTAAACTGAGGTTCTTTGTCATCAGAAATTATTACGTTCGAAATTAATAATCTAATTGCGTTGGAACCAATATCTATAGCTGCGAATTTTTTTATTTCTAACAAAGTACTTTATTTAAGATTTTTAGGAAATTCTACTAAAATTGTTTTACCTCTTCTAATATTTTTCCAGTGTTTTTCTTCAAATTGAATACCTATAACACCACATGTTGTTACATGTGCAATAGGTCTATTTCCAAATTCATTAACAAAAGTATTTATACCATGATCGTGGCTAAATATAATTGCAGAATTAAAACCATCGTCTAGTGCGTTAACAGTTTTTACTAAATAACCATCGCTAAAACTGTAAAGTTGTCTTTTTATTTGAAGATTTGCATGCGGAAAACCAAAGTTTTCGCAAAAAATTACAGCAGTGTGTAATGCTCTGTTAGCACTACTTGTAATAAAAGCATCAGGTTTTTCAATTTTTTTCGTTAAAAATTTAGACATTAAATGAGCGTCTTTAATACCACGCTTTTTTAAGGGCCTATCAATATCTTCAATACCAGAGTATTCCCAAGAAGATTTTGCGTGTCTTACTATATAAAGTGTTTTCATTTAAATTTTAGTTGGTTATGGTAAATATAAAAATTTATGGAGCTAATCGTTCAATTTTCCAAGAAAAATCTTTTTCTAGACTATATCTTATTCTATCGTGAAGCCTATTTGGTCTACCTTGCCAAAATTCTATAGAGATTGGTTTTACCAAATATCCGCCCCAATGTTTTGGTCTATTTATTTCCTTACCTTCAAATTTCTTCTCAAAAGATTTTAAATTATCTTCTAATGTTTTTCTAGAGTTAACAACACTACTTTGGTTAGATGCCCATGCACCAAGCTTACTGCCGTCTGGTCTCGATTCGAAATAACCATCAGATAAGTTTTCGATTTGTTTTTCTGCAACTCCTTTAATTATAATTTGTTGCTCTAATGCTGGCCAAAAAAACGATAAACAGATGTTATTATTAGCTTCTATTGCTTTTCCTTTTTCTGATGTGTAATTTGTATAAAAAACAAAACCTTCCCAAGTAAATTTCTTTAATAAGACAATTCTGTTTTTAGGAAAACCATCTTTACCAATCGTAGAAACATTCATGGCATTGGTTTCTTCTACAGTATTTGATTCATCTGCATTTTTAAACCAAGTTTGAAATAATTCCATTGGATTTTCTGGGCAATTATTTTCTAATAACTCTTCCTTTTCGTAGGATTTTCGGTAATTTGATAAGTCTTTAGACATTTAAAAAAAGTTTAATTATGTAAAAATACTGAATAATTTAAGTACAATGTTAAATTAAGAGCTCAATTTATTTAAGTAATTAGCTAAAGAAACTCCATTGCTAACACAACCTTGAATTAAATAACCGCCTGTTGGTGCATCCCAATTTAGCATTTCGCCGATACAAAATTGATTTTTTAAGACGTTTAATTCTCCGTGTTTATTAATAGCGGTTAAACAAATGCCACCAACAGAAGAAATGGCTTTGTCTAAAGAGTTTGTAGCTACTATTTCTAATGGGAATTTTTTAATTTTTTTTGAAAGAACATCAGAGTTTAAATAGTCTTCTTTACTTAGGTTGTTTTTTAATAAATCGATTACTGCGCTGTTTAATTTTAATTCTTTTTTTAAAATTTGAGTAGTGTTTTTAGAAAGAGCATTTTTAATTTTAAAGCTTACTTTTTCTAGATCAAAAATCGGTTTAAAATCAATATAAATTATTGCTTTATGGTTAGCGTTTAATTGGTTTCTAATTTGCGGACTTAAGCCATAGATTCCGTTTCCTTCTAAGCCAAACTTTGTAATTACTACTTCACCCTTTTGTTTTTTTGAATCACAATAAATTTCGATATTTTTAAGTGGTTTCCCTTCATTTTTTTTCAAAAACTCTGATTCCCAATTAATTTTAAAAGCACAATTTGAAGCTTCAAACGGTACTGTTTTAATTCCTTTGGATTGAAATACATCAAGCCATTTTCCATCCGAACCTGTAACCTTCCAACTCGCACCTCCTAAAGCAAAAACGGTAAAATCAGATTTTATTTGTTTATCATTAATTATGATGTTGTTTCCATTATCCCAAGTCGAAAAACAATGACTGAACTTCAATTGAACTCCTTTGTTTTTTAAATATTTTAAAATATTATTTAGAACTTCTATCGGTTTAATACCTTCTTTTGGATATACTCTTTTGCTACTTCCAATATAAGTTGGAATTCCTATTTTTAATAACCAATCTCTAAAGTTTTGATTTGTAAAATTTGTAATTGATTCTTTTTGAAAATTGGTTGGTGTATATTTTTCTGTAAATTTTTCTAAGGATTCTGAATGTGTTAAATTAAAACCGCCTTTACCAGCAACTAAAAACTTTCTGCCAGCTGTTTTATTTTTTTCGTAAATAGTAACATCGTATTTTTCTAGATCTAAAAAAGCAGCTAAAAATAAAGCTGATGGTCCGCTACCAATTATCGAAATCGACTTTTTCATGTTATTTTTTCTTAAAAAAGTACAAACCTAAGAAAGTTATAAATCCGTTTAAGATTAATAGAGAAAAATCAAAATCAAAATTAAAATATTCTAAGGATAAATAATTAACCAAATAGGTTAGAAAAGGAGAAGCTAAACAAATAAGTGGCACCATTTTATCTTTTACTTTAATGTCTGTAAAAAGACCAAAGGCATATAAGCCTAATAATGGGCCATAAGTATAGTTTGCAAACGTAAATATTTTAGCAATAACACTTGCATCAGCAATAAAATATTTAAAAACTAAAATGGTTGCTATTAAAATTAAAGAAAAAAGTATGTGTATTTTTTTTCTGGTTTTTTCTTGTTTTGCTTTGTCTTTTTCTTTGTCAATTTCTAAAATATCAATGCTAAAAGAAGTTGTTAAAGATGTTAGAGCAGAATCTGCGCTAGAGTATGCCGCGGCAATTAAACCTAAAAGGAAAAAGATTGCAGTTGCTAAACCTAAAGAACCTTTAGTTGCAATTATAGGAAAAAGCTCGTCTTTGTGTGCGTCAATTCCGTTAGATTTTGCATAATCTGTAAGTAAAACACCTAATGCTAAAAAGAAAAAGTTAACGATAACAAGTACAATTGTAAACCAAAACATGTTTTTTTGAGCATCTTTTAGGTTTCTGCAGGTTAAGTTTTTTTGCATCATATCTTGGTCTAAACCTGTCATAACTATAGAGATAAAAGCACCTGCTAAAAATCGTTTCCAGAAATAATTACCTGCATTTACATCTTCAAAAAAGAAAGTTTTAGAAAGTTCGTTATCTGCTATATATGCAAAAAGATTACCAATTTCCATTTCATCAGAAATCGTATAAATACATACACCAACTGCTATTAACATAAATAAAGTTTGTAATGTATCTGTCCATACAATTGTTTTTATACCTCCTTTAAAGGTGTACAACCATATTAAAAGTATGGTGATTGAAACTGTAACCCAAAACGGAACGCCATAACTATCAAACAACAACAATTGTAAAACATTAGCAACTAAAAAAAGTCTAAAAGCGGCACCAATAGTTCTAGATAACAAAAAAAAACTAGCACCGGTTTTGTATGAGCTTTTACCAAATCGATCTTCTAAATAAGTGTAAATAGAGGTTAGGTTTAACTTGTAGTACAATGGTAATAAAACCAAACCAATAACAGCATAACCAACAATATAGCCCAAAACCATTTGAAAATAACTCATGTTTTGACCTTCTACCCAACCCGGAACAGAAATAAATGTAACACCAGAAAGTGATGCGCCTATCATACCAAAAGCGACCAAATACCAAGGTGATGAATTATTTGCTTTAAAAAAGGTTTTATTGTCTGCAGATTTACCTGTGATGTAAGAAATAAGAATTAAAACAGTAAAATATGCAACAATTAATAAGATGATATATTCGGGTTTCATTTTAGTTTTTATTTGATTACGAATATATGTTTTTTAGCAGTCTTTTTTCTTTTTTATTGATTCTTTTCTATTGAAAGAGTTAAATTTGCAGTTATGGATTTTTCTTCGAAATTACTAGAAAATGCGGTGAATGAAGTTTCTAGATTACCAGGAATTGGTAAAAGAACTGCATTGCGTTTAGTGTTACATTTATTAAAGCAACCATCAGAAAATACAAAATATTTATCTGAAGCTCTTTTGCATCTTAGAAATGATGTAAAAACTTGTGAAAAATGCCATAATATTTCTGATACTGTTTTGTGTGATATTTGCCAAAATCCGAAGAGAAACCCAGAGATTGTTTGTGTAGTAGAGGACATTAGAGATGTAATGGCTATTGAAAGTACAGCTCAGTTTAAAGGATTGTACCATGTTTTAGGCGGTAAAATATCTCCTATCGAAGGTATTGGGCCGCAGAATTTACAAATAGAATCTTTAATAAATAAAGTGAGTAGCGGAGAAATTAAAGAATTAATTTTTGCACTAAGTTCTACAATGGAAGGTGATACAACTAACTTTTATATTTTTAAGCAAATAGAACAGTTTGAAATTACAACAAGTACTATTGCACGTGGAATTTCTGTTGGTGACGAATTAGAATATGCAGATGAGGTTACATTAGGAAGATCTATTTTAAATAGAATTCCGTTCGAGCAAAGTATAAGAGGTTAAGTTAATCTTTGTCTAAAACCTCTTTTTCTGCTTTTTCCCAAGATTTTTTCTCTCTAATTTTTTTGTATAATTTAATACCAAGCATCATTAAAATTCCGAAAAGAATAATTCCTATAACTCCCCAAATCCAATTTATTGCACTTTTAACGGTTACTAAAAATACGACTGCAAATAAAATTATAGTTGATATTTCGTTAAATATTCGCAATCTGAAAGCAGAATATTTTACAATATCTTTTTGAAGTTTTTTAAATATTGAATGACAAAAACCATGGTAGAAGTACAAGGCAAGAACAAATGCTAGTTTAACCAACATCCAAGGTTCGGATAAATAAGTAGGATTTTCTATAAGCATCCAAAAAGCAAAAGTACTTGCTAAAATTGCAGAAGGCCATGTGATTATATACCACAACCTTTTGGTCATTAATTTGTACTGAGTTTGCAAAATAGATTTTGCAGGTTCTAATTTATTTTCTGCTTCTGTTTGATAAATAAACAATCTCGGAATATAAAATAAACCTGCAAACCAAGTTACTACAAAAACGATATGTAATGCTTTAACGTAAAGAAAATCCATATAAATTATTTGTTTTTCCAATCATTTATCCAAGAAACCATAACGTCTACCCAATCATCATTGTCGTTCATACAAGGTATGTGTTTGTACTCTGTACCGCCAGCTTCTAAAAATTCTTCTTTACCTTCCATGGCAATTTCTTCTAAAGTTTCTAAACAATCAGCAACAAAAGCGGGTGTAATTACAGCAAGTTTCTTTTTACCAATTGTTGGAAATTTTTCTAATTCGAAATCTGTGTAAGGTTTTAACCAAGGATCTTTTAATAATCGAGATTGAAATGAATTGCTATGATTTGTTTCGTCCAAACCTAATTCTTTAGCAATTGCTTTTGTAGTTTCAAAACATTGATGTCTATAACAAGTATGATGCGCTACAGAATTTCGTTCGCAACAAGAACCATCTATTTTACAATGACTGTTTGTTGGGTCAGATTTTTTGATGTGACGTTCTGGAATTCCGTGGTAAGAAAATAAAACATGATCATAATCGAAACCTTTTAAATGATTTGCAATATTATTGCTCATCGCTTTTATATAATCTGGTTTGTTATAAAACGGTGGTAAAGTATCTAATTTTACCTGCGGATATTTCTCTGCAATAATTTCTTCTGCTAAAACAACAACAGTTTCGTAAGAAGACATTGCGTAATGCGGATATAAAGGAACCAACATAATTTCTGTTACACCTTTATCAACCAGGTTTTTAATCCCTTTTTCCATAGACATAGAACCATAGCGCATTGCTAATTCTACAGGAATATCTACTTTTTTGGCAACTTTTTTAGTAAACCTTTCAGAAATTACAACTAATGGAGAACCTTCTTTCCACCAAATTTTTTTGTAAGCTGCACCTGATTTTTTTGGTCTAATTTTTAAGATAATTCCTTTAATAAGAATCCAGCGTTTCCAAAAAGGAATATCAATTACACGCTCGTCCATTAAAAATTCTCCTAAATATTTTTTTACATCTTTTGTATCCGTAGAATCTGGTGACCCTAAATTGTTTAATAAAATACCTTTCATTTATATATGCTTCAAAAGTGGTTGTTTACTTATTTTTTTGATATTTGATTGGTAACTTCATATAAAGTTATCGCTAAACTATGTATTACATTCATGCTAGAGTTTCTGCCAAACATTGGTATTGCAACAGTTTTATCTACTAAGTTTATATTTTCGATACCGTTTCTTTCGCTACCCAAAAGTAATACGATTTTTTCGTGATTTTTAAAATTAAAATCTTGAATATCGATACTTTTATCAGTAATTTCTATACCAATAATTGTGTTACCAGCTGCTTTTAATTCAGAAATTAATGTTTCGAAATTTGTGTAAGCTTCGTGTTGTATTTGGTTAAGAGTATTTCTAGCAGTTTTTTTTACGATTCTATTTTCTGTAGTTGGTGAGTTTTCATGAAAATATATTTTCTCTACACCAAAACTTTCAGAAATACGAAAACACATTCCAATATTTTCTGGAGTTCTAATAGCATCACATACAATTGTTATAGGAAATTGTTGTTGCTTGTTTTCGATGTCGTAATGTGTAAGTTGTTCCAAATTATAATTATTTATTTAAACTCATTACATATTTTTTTGGTGTTGTACCAAATTTCTTTTTAAAAGCGGCAATAAAATGACTTGCGGTACTGTAACCAACCTGCGAGCCAACTTCATTTACATTATACTTATTAGATTCTAATAATTTTCTTGCGTGTTCCATTTTATAGTCGAATAAAAAACTATAAACTGTATCGCCATAAATTTGTTTAAAGCCTTCTTTTAATTTTTTTAAATTCAAACCAATTTCAGTTGCTAGTTCTTGCAAGCTTGGTGGTTCAGACATTCTAGAAATTATAATATCTTTTGCTTTTCTAATTTTAATAACATTTTGTTCGTCAACTAAAAACGGGCAATATTCTGCATCTGTACTTTCTTCTTTTTGAAAATGAAGACTTAGTAACTCGTATATTTTTCCTTTTACGTATAATTGCCTAATAGAGCTGTTAATGTTAGAGTTGATGATTTGTTGCAAAACAATAGAAACCGTTGGTTTGATTTCTGTATCGTCGTAAAATTTACGATTGCTGTTTTCGTCACTTAGAAAAGGAATATAGCCTGATTCTTTAGAGAATAAAGAGTGAAATTTTTCAATAGAAATTAATAAAGAAACCAATGTTGTTTTTGGTTGAATTTCTAAATTAATAGGTAATGTTCTCTGCGGATTGTATAAAAGTATAGATCGATTGTCTAAAACATCAAAAGTATAATCGCCAGAATTAAATAAAAATTTAGAATTACCGCGTAAACAGAAGTGCATTTGTATAAATGTACTATCAATATCTCTTTCAAAATTGATTGCATTTTTGCTTTCGTTCTGAAAATGAAGAACATAAAACCCTTTTTCTAGGTTTATTTCATCAAAAGAACTTTCTCCGACATTTTTAAACATAATTTTCTTAAATATTGAAACTCCTTTTATTTAGAATCATTCTATATAAAAAATGTTTAATTACTTGTTAACACTACAAAAATAAGGATTTTAGAATGTTTTTTAATAATAAAAGCATTAAAAAACACAGAACGTTATTAAAAGTTCTTTAAGCGATACTTTTTTTTGATTGCTCTTTTTATTTTTGCATCATCTTTTACAATTTATGAAGGAATTAGGACAAGTACATTTTTACAATATTGGTGTAAGTTATAAAAAGGCAGATGCAGAAATGCGTGGTAAATTTTCTGTATCCAAAGAAAATCAAGCCGCACTTTTAAATGCAGCTAAAGAAAGAGGTATAAAATCTATCTTTATAATTTCTACATGCAATAGAACAGAAATTTTTGGTTTTGCCAATAGACCTTGTCTTCTTATAGAATTGCTTTGTGATTTTTCTGAAGGTACTGTTAAAGAATTTAATGCTATTTGTAATATCAATAAAGATCAAGAGGCAATTAGCCACTTATTTAGGATTGGTACAGGTTTAGAAAGTCAGATTTTAGGAGATTATGAAATTGTTGGTCAATTAAGACAATCTTTTAAATTGGCAAAACAATTAAAAACTACAGATGCTTATATAGAGAGACTTGTAAATTCTGTTCTGCAAGCAAGTAAACGTGTAAAAAACGATACAAAGTTAAGTTCTGGTACGACATCAGTTTCTTATGCTGCAGTGCAATACATTATTAAGAATTTACCAGATTACAATTCTAAAAATATTTTAGTTTTCGGTTTGGGTAAAATGGGAAAACATACTTGTAAAAACTTAGCAGAATATACGCAGAATAAACAGGTTAGTTTAATCAATAGAACCGAAGAAAAAACAGATGCTTTTGTAAAAGAGCATGCTTCTATTCGTAAATCAGTTATCGAAAACTTAACAGAAGAGGTTGCAAATGCAGATGTAATTATTGTGTCTACAGGTGCAGATAAGCCAACAATTACAAAAAAACATATTGTAAATAAAAAAGAAACTTTAATCTTAGATTTATCGATGCCAGAAAATGTGGCAAAAGATGTTTTAGAGGTTAAAGGTGTTTCTTTAGTGAATGTAGATGAACTTTCTAAAATTACTGATGAAACTTTAGCTGTTCGTCAACAAGAAATTCCGTTTGCAAAAGAAATTATAGAAACTCACAAGGCAGAATTTAATAGTTGGTTAAACCATAGAAGGTTTACCCCAGCAATTGCCGCGTTAAAAGAATCTTTAGAAGTTATTAAGAAAGATGAAATTAATTTTCAGAAAAAGAAAATTATAAATTTTGATGAAAATCAGGCAGAAATCTTAACTTCGAGATTTATACAAAAAATTACTACACAGTTTGTTAAGCATTTAAAAGATGAAGAAACTTCTGTTTCAGAAAGTATAGAAGTTATTCAAAAAGTGTTTCAATCATAATTAAAACTCCATGCAAAAAATAATAAGAATAGGTACTCGCGATAGCCAATTAGCGCTTTGGCAAGCAAATAAAGTACGCAAAGAATTAGAGGAATTAGGTTATGAAGCTGTTTTGGTTCCAATAAAATCTACAGGAGATATTGTTTTAGATAAGCCTCTGTACGAATTGGGAATTACAGGTATTTTTACTAAAAATTTAGATATTGCTATGTTAAATGGCGATATTGATATTGCAGTACATTCTTTAAAAGATGTACCTACAGCATTGCCAGAAGGTATTGTGCAAGCCGCAGTTTTAAAGCGTGCAAACTATACAGATATTTTGGTTTTAAAAGATACTGAAGAGTTTTTTGGTCAACCAAACGGAGTAATTGCAACTGGAAGTTTACGTAGAAAAGCACAATGGTTAAATCGTTACCCTACACATTCGGTAGAAGATTTAAGAGGAAATGTAAATACGCGTTTAGAAAAACTTAGAACTAGCGAGACTTGGAACGGAGCTGTTTTTGCAGCTGCTGGTTTAGAGCGATTAGGTTTAAGAGATAAAGGTGCAATACCATTAACTTGGATGATTCCTGCACCAGCTCAAGGTGCAATTATGATTGCTGCTTTAGAAAACGATACATATGTAATGGATGCTTGCGAGCAACTAAATCATCATGAAACTAAGGTTTGTGTTGGTATAGAGCGTGAGTTTTTAAGATTGCTAGAAGGTGGTTGTACAGCGCCAATAGGTGCTTTAGCGTATGTTGATGATAAAACGGGCGAAATTAATTTTAAAGGAATTTTATTAAAAAGAGACGGTTCTAAAAAAATTACAGTAACCAAAACTGCAAAAATTGGAAGTCATAAATTTTTAGCAAAAGATTGCGCCGATTATGTAATAAATAGAGGTGGTAAAGAATTAATGCAAGAAGATGAAGGTAAAGACGATTCGATTGCGAAAGTTTATTCAACTAAAAAATTATCGGAATTACAAAAAGAAAATCTTTCTTCTGCGATAGGTATAGAAGATAGTGATTTCATAAAAATAAGATTTAATAGAATTTCACCAAAAGTAGTTAAGCATTCGCATGAAAACGTTGCAATTACTAGTCAAAATGGTGTTGAAGCTATTTTAAACTCTTTTACCAAAGAAGAATTAGATTTTAAAAATATCTATTGTGTTGGTAGAAGAACAAAGAAGTTAATAGAAAAAAGAATAGGAAAAGTAACGCACGTTGCTAAAAATGCTTTAAAACTTGCAGAATATATCTCTAAAGAAACAGAGGTAAAAGAAATTACTTATTTCTGTAGCGACGTAAGATTAGATGTTTTTCCTACCTATTTGCAAGCACATGAAATTGTTGTGAACGAAGTAGAAGCTTACAAGACAATGTTAAGTCCGGTTAAAATTTCTGATGAATTTTCTGGGGTTTTGTTTTATAGTCCTTCAGGAATAAACAGTTATTTAGAAGTGAATTCTAAAGATAAAACTGCATTTTGTATTGGAGAAACTACTGCAGTAGAAGCTAGAAAGCATTTCGAAAATGTACAAGTTGCTAATTTACCAAGTGTAGATAGTGTTTTAGAATTGGTAAATAGCCATTATGCCGGAGAAGAAACTTCTTCAAATTAATTAATGACAAAGAGCATTTAATAATAATTATTTCGTCAGTTTTCTTCGAAATAACTAAAGTTAGTATACATGTTTAGAACGAGAAGATTAAGAAAAACAGAAGGTATTAGAAGATTAGTTAGAGAAACTAAACTCTCTGTAGACGATTTTATTTATCCACTTTTTATAGAAGAAGGAGAAAACATAGAAACAGAAATTGTTTCTATGCCCGGAATCAAGCGTTTTTCTTTAGATAGAATTTCAAAAGAATTAGATGAGGTAGTTTCTTTAAATATACCTGCGGTTCTTTTGTTTGGAATTCCATCAGAAAAAGATGATGAAGGTACAGAAACATGGAATGATGACGGAATTATGCAAAAAGCAATTCGTTTTATCAAGAAAAATTACCCAAGTTTATATGTAATTACGGATGTTTGTTTTTGTGAATATACTTCTCATGGTCACTGCGGAATTATACATGACAATGATGTAGATAATGATGCAACTTTGGTAAACCTTGCTAAACAAGTAATTTCTCATGCAAAAGCAGGTGTAGATATGGTTGCGCCTTCTGGTATGATGGATGGAACAATAGATATGATTCGACAGTCTTTAGATAATACCGGTTTTACTAATTTACCAATTATGGGATATTCTGTAAAATATGCGTCAGCTTTTTATGGTCCTTTTAGAGATGCGGCAGATTCTGCACCTACATTTGGTGATAGAAGAACGTATCAAATGGATCCTTCTAACAGTGATGAAGGAATGCGAGAAGCTACTTTTGATGATCAAGAAGGAGCGGATATTTTAATGGTAAAACCCGCACTTTCTTATTTAGATATTATTAGAGATTTAAAAAACAATTTCGATAGACCAATTGCATGTTATAATGTAAGCGGAGAATATGCAATGGTTAAAGCTGCTGCAGAAAAAGGTTGGATTGACGGAGAAAAAGTGATGATGGAAAGTCTGTTGTCTATGAAAAGGGCAGGTGCAGATATAATTATTACTTATTTTGCTAAAGAAGCGGCAAGAATATTAAAGACTAACAACTAAAGACTAATAACTGGTAAAGTATGAGCTTTAAAAAATCACAAAAATTATATAAAAAGGGTTTAAAAAACCTTGTAGGTGCAGTAAATTCTCCTGTAAGAGCATTTTCTTCTGTTGGCGGAAATCCGTTGTTTATTAAAAAAGCAAAAGGAACTAGAATTACAGATGTTGATGGAAATGAATATGTAGATTTAGTACTTTCTTACGGGCCAATGATATTAGGTCACAGACATAAAAAAGTGCAAAAAGGTGTTGATAAAGCTTTAAAGAACGGTTATTCTTTTGGTGCATCAACAGAGGCAGAAATAAAATTAGCAAAAATTGTTTGTGATGCTTTTCCGGAAATGGACAAAGTTCGTTTTGTAAACTCTGGTACAGAAGCTGTTTTAAGCGGAATTCGTTTAGCAAGAGCATTTACAGGAAAAGATAAAATTATTAAGTTTTCTGGTTGTTATCATGGGCATCAAGATGCATTATTAGTTGCAGCAGGTTCTGGTTTGGCAACGTTAAGTTTACCAGGTTCTAAAGGTGTGCCAGAAGGTGCGGTAAAAAATACATTAATAGCAGAATATAATAATTTAGAAAGTGTAAAAAAACACTTTGAAGAGCACGATGATATTGCCGGTGTAATCATAGAGCCAATCGGTGGTAATATGGGAGTTGTAATTCCGCAAAATAATTTCTTAAAAGAATTAAAAGAATTTTTAGAAACCAAAGGAGCGTTGCTAATTGCTGATGAAGTAATGACCGGTTTTCGTTCTAAATTTGGTGGCGCACAAGAATTATTAGGTGTTACAGCAGATATTACGTGTTTAGGTAAAGTAATTGGCGGAGGTTTTCCTGTTGGTGCTTATGGTGCAAGAAACGAAATCATGGAAAATGTTGCGCCGTTAGGAGGAATGTATCAAGCAGGTACTTTATCTGGAAATCCGATAGCTATGGCTGGTGGAATAGCAACTTTAACAGAGTTGAAAAAACAAAATCCGTATGAAAAGTTCGAAGAAGTTGGTGCGATAATAGAAGTGATTTTATTGGAAACAGCTAAGAAATACAACGTAGATTTAACTGTAAATAGATTTGGTTCTATGTTAAATCCGTTCTTTACAAAAACGAAAGTTACAAATTTTGAAGAAGCTCAAACTTCTGATACAGAAAAGTTTGGTGTTTTCTTTTGGGAAATGATAAAAAATGGAGTGTTTTTACCTCCAAGTCAATTTGAAGCTTGGTTTTTATCATCAGCATTAAAAGATAAGGATATAAAAATAATAGCAAATGCAACTGACAAGGCTATGAAAAAAGTAGCCGATAGCTTTTAGCTATTTGCTTTTAGTAGAGAATTTATGAGAAATTTTAGAAAATTAAAGATTTGGGAACAAGGAATTGTTATTGTCAAAGAAATTTATAAAATAGCTCAAAAATTACCTTCTGATGAAAAGTTTGGATTGAAAAGTCAAATTACAAGGGCTGCCGTTTCAATTCCATCAAATATAGCCGAAGGATCTAGTAGAAATAGTGTAGTTGAATTTAAACGATTTTTAGAAATTGCGATAGGTTCGCTTTTTGAGGTTGAAACTCAACTTATAATAATTCAAGAATTAGAATTAATAGAATCAGAAGAATTAAAGATCATTTTTGAACTTATAGAAAAAGAAGGCAAGATGATTAACGGATTAATAAATACAATAAAGAATAGCTAAAAGCCAAAGCCAAAAGCTAAAAGCTAATAGCCAAAAGCTATAAAATGATAAAAAACGATTTATTTTTAAGAGCATTAAAAGGAGAAACTGTAGATAGACCACCAGTTTGGATGATGCGTCAAGCAGGAAGATATTTGCCAGAGTTTATGGAAATTAAACACAAATACGATTTCTTTACACGTTGTCAAACTCCAGAATTAGCATCAGAAATTACTGTACAACCAATCCGTAGATACGGTATGGATGCTGCAATTTTATTTTCTGATATTTTGGTAATTCCACAAGCAATGAACATTCATGTGGAGATGAAACCAAATTTTGGACCTTATTTACCAAATCCTATTCGTACTCAAAAAGATTTAGACGCTGTTATTATTCCAGATATTCAAGATTCTTTAGGTTATGTAATGGATGCAATTAAAGCAACTAAAGAAAAGTTGAATGATGAAATTCCGTTAATAGGTTTTGCAGGCTCACCTTGGACAATTCTTTGCTATTGTGTACAAGGTCAAGGTTCTAAAAACTTTGATAAAGCAAAAGAATTATGTTTTACAAACCCAGTTGTAGCACATTCTTTATTACAAAAAATTACAGATACAACTATCGCGTATTTAAAGGCAAAAGTAGAGGCAGGTGTAGACGCTGTTCAAGTATTTGATTCTTGGGGTGGAATGTTATCACCCGTAGATTATCAAGAGTTTTCATGGCAATATATGCAGCAAATAATCGATGCTTTAAAAGATATTACTCCGGTAATTGCATTTGGTAAAGGTTGTTGGTTTGCTTTAAATGAAATGTCTAAATCTGGTGCTTCTGCATTAGGTGTAGATTGGACTTGTTCTGCAAGAAATGCACGATATTTATCTGGCGGAAACATTACTTTACAAGGTAATTTCGATCCAACAAGATTGTTCTCTCCACCATCAGAAATTAAGAAAATGGTTACTCAAATGATTAACGAGTTTGGTAAAGACAAGTATATTGTAAATTTAGGACACGGTATTTTACCAAACATTCCGTTAGATCATGCAAAAGCATTTGTAGATGCGGTAAAAGAATATAAAGCAAATTAAAAAATGCCTCATTTTATTTTAGACTGTTCAGAAAATATTTTAAAGCTTCAAGAACCTAGAAAGGTGCTTGAAGCTGTTTTTGAAACAGCATTTTCTACCGGATTATTTGATAGAGATGATATTAAAGTACGTCTAAATCCGTTTAAACATTCTTTAGTACAAAGTGCCGAAGCAGATTTTATACATGTTTTTGGTAACATTATGGAAGGAAGAACAGAAGAACAAAAATCTGATCTTTCTTATGCTATTGTAGCTACACTAACAACGCTTTTTCCTAATGTGCCTATCATTTCTATGAATATTAGAAATTTTGAACAAGCTACTTATTGTAATAAATCTATGATTTAAATAAGTAATTTGGGCGTTACTTTGTTAAAAAAAACAAAGTCGCGCTTTCCATTATATCTTTTTGCAGAAAAAGCAAAAAGGATGCCATTTCAATCGCTAACGCAAACCAAGGCTAATGATAAAAAATATACTTTCTGCAATAAAAGCATATTTAGGAGCTGTCAATTTAATTTCAAAATTAAAACTTTGGAAATATTTTATAATTCCTATAATTATTAGCATTGTTACCGCAACCATTATTGGTTTTACAGCTTACGGATTGTCTGATAATGTAGGTCAATTTTTATCAAAAATTTGGATTTGGGATTGGGGAAAACAAGCCTTTACATCTTTTGCCTCTTTTGTTGGCGGAATTTTTGTGCTGGTTATAGGTTTAATTTTATACAAACATATTGTTTTAGCTTTTTCGGCTCCGTTTATGAGTCCGGTTTCAGAAAAAATAGAAATCTATATCAACGGAAGTTTAAAGCATCAACATAGAAAAACAAGTTTTAACGAACAATTAATTAGAGGGATTCGAATTAATATCAGAAATTTATCAAAAGAATTGTTAATTACAATTCCTATTTTATTATTAAAATTTATTCCTGTAGTTAATATTTTTTCGACAATTTTACTGTTTTTAGTACAGTCTTATTATGCAGGTTTTGGTAATATAGATTACACATTAGAGCGTCATTTTAATTATAAAGAAAGTATTTATTTTGTTCGTAAAAACAAAGGTATAGCTATAGGAAACGGAATTGTGTTTATGCTTTGTCTGTTAGTTCCTGTTATAGGAATCATTATTGTTTTGCCTTTATCTGTAACTGCTGCAACTACAAAAACAATTACTATTTTAAATAAAACACATGAAAGATCAGTTTTATAAATACATAGAAAATTTACAAGACACAATTACTTCTAAATTAGAAGTAATTGATGGAGGAACTAAGTTTAAAGAAGACATTTGGGAAAGGCCAGAAGGCGGAGGAGGAAGAACACGTGTTATAGAAAATGGAAATGTTTTTGAAAAAGGAGGTGTAAATATATCTGCTGTTCACGGTGATTTGCCAGAGGTTTTAAGAAATCAATTTAAAGTAAAAGAAGGTAATTTTTTTGCTTGCGGTTTAAGTTTGGTTTTGCATCCTATAAATCCTTTTGTGCCTACGGTTCATGCTAATTGGCGCTATTTTGAAATGTACGATGATGCTGGTAATATAGTAACGCAATGGTTTGGTGGCGGACAAGATTTAACGCCTTATTATTTGTTTGAAGAAGATGCAATACACTTTCATTCTGTTTGCAAAACTGCTTGCGATGCTCATAATTCAGAGTTTTATCCGAAGTTTAAAAAAGTATGTGATGAGTATTTTTGGAATGCTCACAGAAACGAAGCCCGCGGAATTGGTGGTTTGTTTTTTGATTACTTAAAAGAAACAGAAGCATTCTCTATAAAAGATCGATTTGATTTTGTTACTCAAGTAGGAGATAGTTTTCTAGAAAGTTATGTACCTATCGTAAATAGAAGAAAAGAGGTTGAATTTGATAAAAGTCATAAAGATTGGCAAGAAGTAAGGCGTGGACGTTACGTAGAGTTTAATTTAGTTCACGACAGAGGAACTTTATTTGGACTAAAAACAAACGGAAGAATTGAAAGTATTCTAATGAGTTTACCGCCAATTGTTCAATGGAAATATAATCATCAACCAGAAGAAAATTCCAACGAAGCAAAATTGCTAGACGTTTTAGCTAAACCTAGAAATTGGGTCGAATAAGATTAAGCTTTATTGTAATATATCTTTTAAAGGGTTTTGTTTTTTTGCTAAAAAAATAAAACCTTTTTTTTATGACTAATTTGTAAATTGTTAATAACCTTGGTCTTCAGGAGGTTTTAGTGAATGGTGTATTGGTTCTTTATTCGTTATTAACTTTTAAAATAGTTTCTGTTTTTCTTAAGGAGAATGGTTTTTAATGTATTGATATTCAGTTGTTAATATGTTAATTAGTTTTGCGGGTTTTTCTCTTCTTCTTGAGGTTGTATTTTGTTTTTTAGTTATTAACATCAATTAGTCAAACTTATTAACATTTTGTTAATAAGTTTGATGCTGCTTTGCTTTTTGTAGAGATGAAAATTTTAACTTTAAAAAAGTAGATTCGCGTTTATAGTGATTTTTACGAGTTATGATAATTCGCACAAAAAAGAAAAAATGAAAAATTTGCTATCCCTTTTATTATTAATAACTTTTCAATTAACTTTTTCTCAAAAAAATAATTATGTTGATAATTATGAAATGAGTCAAGATTTTGGAAAGATTATTCAAGATTTGTCTAACGATTACATTTATTTAAACGATAAAAAAACCGATTTTAGTTGTGTTAAAGAAAAATACGCTGAAATTGTATCAAAAGTAAAGACAAATCAAGAAAAAATACTTTTTTTTGAATATTTATTAAATGAGTTTTATGACAGTAACTTACAATTAAACGCTAAAACTAAATCTTCTTTTCGTTTACATTCGCCCCTACACATTGTTCTTAAAGAAGATAAGTTTTACGTTCAAAACATTTGGTTTTCACAAATTAAAGATTTTGGAAAAAATATTATTGGGGCAGAAGTTTTAAATTTTAATAGCAAAGAATTTAATAAAGTTATAGATGATTTTCCTGTACAATGCGTTAATAAAAAGATACCAGAAGTAAGAGAGTGGATTGCAAATAAAATTATTTCAGGTAGATTAAATGAGTCTAGGGTTTTAACTTTAAAATTAGTTGATGATAGAAAAATAAGTTTAAACGTAGATAATATTAAAATTAGAGAAGAAAGAAAATTGCTTTCTGTTCTTAAAAAAGATGATTTTACTGTTATTAAAATTAATAATTCGCTAAATCACGCAAACTTTATCAGATATTTCGATAATCAGTTAAATGCAAATATAAATGCTAAAGGTTTAATTTTAGATTTAAGAAATACCACAGACGGTAAAAATTCATACGTTGCAAATGCAATTTTAAGCAGGTTTATAGATTCTGAAGTACCTTTTAAAAAGAATGTTACAAAAGATAAATATGGTAACAATCCTGCTATTATAAAAAGTAGATTAGAATTTGTTAATCCTAGAGGAATTCAATTTAAACAACCAGTTATTGTTTTGGTAGGAAAATGGACGGGTAGTGTTGGGCAAGACGTAGCCATTGGTTTAGATGCTATAAATAGAGGAAAAATTTTAGGTACTAAAATGATGAAATTAGCTGGAGAAACAAAAGATTACTTATTTACTAAAGATAAATACGGTTATAGAATTTCTACAGATAAAGTTTATACTGCCAATGGTATCGTAAGAGAAGCTTTTATACCTAAATATGACATTTTACAACAAAGTACGCTAAAAGATGATGTTCTTAATAAAGCCTATAGTTTGCTAGAAGCTGAAGCTAATGATAGTTTTGCATCAAAAATTAAAAACAAAAGTAATATAGTTGCTAAAAATGATAAATAATTATTTTATCGATTAGTTTTTCAATTTTTTTAAAAGAATAAAATAACTGCATAGATAGATTTTTTAATCTATTAATATGCGTGATAAAGAGTGATTTTTTTACTTTGTCAATAAACGTGTACAATTAAAATGATGATTGAATTAAGTAGATTTATTTATTGTGATATATTTAAATTTTAGGCTAAAAAATAAAAATTATATAAAATTATTGGCTTTATTATTTTAAAATTATGAATAATGTAAATGAGACTTCGTTGTAAAATTAATTTTGGACTAATTTTTTTGATGTAAAATGAATGAAATTTAGTACTTTTGCAATCTCTAAAATCAGATAGAAATGGCAAGATTTGAATTGAAATTACCTAAAATGGGGGAAAGTGTTGCAGAAGCAACAATAACTTCTTGGTTAAAAGAAGTAGGAGATACAGTAGAATTAGACGAAGCAGTTGTAGAAATTGCTACGGATAAAGTAGATTCTGAAGTACCTAGTGAAGTTGAAGGAACTTTAATCGAAATTTTATTTCAAAAAGATGACGTAGTTGCTGTAGGTGATGTAATTGCTGTTATAGAAACAGAAGGTGAAGATGCAGGAGAAGTAAAAACAGAAACAACTAAAGAAGTTTCTGAAGAAAAAACGACCGAAGTAGCTGCTGTTGAGCAAACAATAGAGAAGGCTGCAGAAATTAAGGCTACACCTATTTCTAAAAATTCAGAATCTGGTAAATTTTATTCTCCGTTAGTTAGAAATATTGCTCAGAAAGAAAATGTTTCTATGGAAGAATTAGAACTTATTTCTGGTTCTGGAAAAGACGGGCGAGTTACCAAAGAGGATATTTTATCGTTTTTAGAAAACAGAAACAATTCACCTAAAACAACAAGTAAAGCTGTTCAGCCTGCTAAGAATGTTGAAAAAACTGTAGCAAAAGCAGCACCAGTTTCTGTAAACGGAGAAGATGAGGTGATAGAGATGAGCAGAATGGGTAAATTGATTGCTAAACATATGGTAGATTCTGTACAGACATCTGCACACGTGCAATCTTTTATAGAAATCGATGTTACAAATATTGTAAAATGGAGATCTAAAGTTAAAGATGCCTTCTTTAAACGTGAAGGAGAAAAGTTAACTTTTACGCCGATTTTAATGCATGCTGTAGCTTCTACAATAAAAAAATATCCTTTAATAAATATTGCTTTAAACGGCGATACTATCATCAAAAAGAAAAATATTAATTTAGGTATGGCTGCTGCTTTACCAGATGGTAATTTAATTGTGCCTGTTATTAAAAATGCAGATCAACTAAATTTAGTTGGTATGACAAAGTCGGTAAACGATTTAGCTGTTAGAGCAAGAAATAATCAATTAAAACCAGACGAAATCCAGGGAGGAACTTATACAGTTACTAATGTTGGTAGTTTTGGTTCTGTTATGGGGACTCCAATTATCAATCAGCCACAAGTTGCAATTTTAGCTTTAGGTGCTATTAGAAAAGTGCCTGCAGTAATAGAAACTCCAGAAGGTGATTTTATTGGAATCAGACAAAAAATGTTTGTTTCTCATTCTTATGATCACAGAGTTGTAAATGGTGCTTTAGGAGGAATGTTTATTAAAACTTTGAAAGAAACATTAGAAGCTTGGGATGTAAATCAAGATGTTTAAGCTACTTAGATATTTAATTTAAAAAACGTTCGAAATTTTCGAGCGTTTTTTTATTTTAAAACAGTATTTTCGTGACAATATAAAACTAAAATTTAAAAAGATAAAAATGAAAAAATTGTTATTATTATTTGTATTGTCTATTGCTTTTAATTCAGTTGCTCAAGAATCTGTGTTGTTAAGAGCTAATTATAAAAAAGGAGATACTTATTTAGTAAATTTAGACCAGTCTCAAAGTATGGGCGCTCAAGGTGGTGTTGATATGAAAATGACAATGTCTATGGAAGTTTCAGAGGCTTCTGATGAAAAAATTACAACTTCATCTAACATTAAGTCTATTAACATGAATATGTTACAAGGTGGTAATGTGATGACTTATGATTCTTCTACAAAAGAAGAAGATTTAGATGAAATGGGTAAGATGATGAGTCAACAGTTTAAGCCAATGATGCAGGCAAAAATTATCTCTACTTTAACATCAAGAGGTGAAATTTTAGAAACAAAAGTTGATCCTTCTAATCCTATGATGGATCAGTTTACAAAACAAACTAAAGGGGTTACTTATCCGGAAGAAAAAGTATCTGTAGGTTCTTCTTGGGAAGATGAAGTAAACGAACAGGGAATGACTGTAAAAACTGTTTATACAGTATCTAAAATTGCTGCAGGCAAGGTTTATATTGATGTTTCTGGAACCGTTTCTGGTATGGGTACTGGAGATGTAAAAGGAAAATTAATTGTAAATGCTGATTCTGGTGTTCAAGAAACCTTAAACTTAATTATGAACATGAATGCAGGCGGAATGGAAATGAAAATTACAACAAAAAGTACTACAACAAAACAATAAGCTTTTAAATATTAAACTTAAAGAGCCCTAAGATATATCTTAGGGCTTTTTTGTGCTATAGCTTTTTGTAAAGCCACCAATTCATATCTCTAGTATATTTAAAACCTAGCTTTTCATACAAGGGTATTGCCGCATTGCCTTTGTTTGTATGTAAAATAGGCAGTTTTTTATCGTTTAAAATATCTTTGGTTGTGTGATAAATTAATTGTTTTGCTAAACCACGTCTTGTAAAATTTGGATGTGTTACAACAGAACTAATTTCTATAAAATCATTAGTTTGCATCCTTTGGCCAGTAATTGCTACTAATTTTCCTTCCTTAAAAATTCCGAAAAATTTACCCATTTCAAAACCTCTCTTTTGGTAAAAACCAGGCATCACTAACCATATAAGGTCATATACTTCTTCTATGTGTTTTTCGGTTAAAGGTGTAATCTCATCAATAAGATCAACTTCTATTAATTGATCTAAAATCATTTGACAACCATTAATTTTTTTCTCTAGTTTAATTTTATCAGTATGAACGGCGGGAGTATCTTTTTCGGAAACGAAGAAAAAAGTATCTGTTATTTTAGAGTATTTGTCTGCTGCATCTAATGTTTTATTAGCTTGAAAAAAAGAACCAAAATTATTTATTTCAGGATTGTAAAATTGAACGCCATCGTATTCTATAAGAAATTTATTGTGTGTTTCTTGTAATGCGTACCAAACAGGGTTTTTTAATCTATCTTCTAGTGTAGTCATAAATGCATCAAAAAATAAAAAAGCCCGCTTAAAAGCGGGCTTTTCAAATTAAAAATTTTTTAAAAACCTAAGCTAACATTGTAACAGGGTTTTCTATATATGTTTTTAAAGTTTGTAAAAACTGAGCACCAACAGCACCATCAACAGTTCTGTGGTCACAAGTTAACGTTAATTTCATTGTGTTACCAACTACTATTTGTCCGTCTTTTACAACTGGTTTTTCAACAATTGCACCAACAGATAAAATTGCAGAGTTTGGTTGGTTAATTATTGATGTAAAATTATCAATACCAAACATACCTAAGTTAGAAACAGTAAAAGTACTTCCTTGCATTTCTGCAGGAGTAATCTTTTTATTTCTTGCTTTACCTGCTAAATCTCTAACACCAGCACCAATTTGAGTTAAACTTAATTGATCTGTGTGCTTGATTACAGGTACAAGCAATCCGTCTGCAACAGCAACTGCAACACCAACATGAATATGATCGTGATAAATTGTATTTGCATCAGACCAAGATGTATTTACTTGTGGATGTTTCTTTAATGCCATTGCACAAGCTTTAACAACCATGTCATTAAAAGATACTTTTGTATCTGGTATTGCATTAATTGTTTTTCTTGAAGCCATTGCATTATCCATGCTTACTTCAATATTTAGACTAAAGTCTGGAGAAGTAAATTTAGAATTACCTAAAGACTTAGCAATTGCTTTTCTCATTTGAGAGTTTTTAACTTCTCTAGAGTTTTCTACACCTGCTGCAACTGTAGTTTCTGCTTGTGTATTAGTTGCAGATGCTTTTTCTTCAGTTTTAGCAGAAGGTGTGTAATTTTCAACATCCTTTTTTATAATTCTACCATTTTCACCAGTACCTTTTACGTCTACTAAATTGATGCCCTTATCAGAAGCTATTTTTTTAGCCAATGGTGAAGCAAAAATTCTACCACCATTAGAGTTTGTAGAATTGTTATTAGTTGTTTCTGTAGATTTAGAATCTTCAGGTTTACTTTCTTCTTTGCTAGTCTCTTTTTTAGCTTCTGGCTTTTTAGTTTCTGCATCATTTGAACTAGAAACAGCACCTCCGTTTTCTACAATTGCAGAAACATCTGTACCTTCTGGTCCAATAATAGTTAACAAACTATCAACTGGTGCAGTTTCACCTTCTTGCACACCAATGTAAAGAATAGTTCCTTCGTAGAAACATTCAAATTCCATTGTTGCTTTGTCGGTTTCAATTTCTGCAAGCATATCACCCTCTTCAACTGCGTCACCAACGTTTTTTAACCAAGTTGCTACAGTACCATCTGTCATTGTATCACTTAAACGAGGCATAGTAATTACCTGCACTCCTTCAGGAATAGTAACAGAACTACTAGAAGTATTTTCTTCAGATTTTTCTGTTTTTGGTTCTTCGGATTTTTCTTCTTTATTAGATTCAGAAGCTTTATCGTTAGAAGAATTTCCATTTAAAATATCAGAAATATCTTCACCCTCTTCACCGATAACAGCTAACAATACATCAACTGGAGAGGTTTCACCTTCCTGAATACCAATATGTAATAATGTTCCTTCATAAAACGACTCAAACTCCATTGTAGCTTTGTCTGTTTCAATTTCGGCTAAAATGTCTCCTTCTTCAATTTTATCTCCAACATTTTTTAACCATTTTGCCACAACACCTTCTTCCATGGTGTCACTTAATCGGGGCATGTTTATTACTGTAGCCATATTTTATTTTATAAAAGGATAATCTTCTTGTTCATAAACCATGTCGAACATTTGCTGAGTTTCTGGATAAGGAGAATCTTCTGCAAATTGTTCACATTCTTTTACTTTAGCCTTCACTTCTTTGTCTATTGCAGCAATTTCTTCTGCAGTAGCATATTCTTTTTCTTTAATTACATCTAAAATTTGAGTAATAGGATCAATTTTTTTGTACTCCTCAACTTCGTCTTTAGTTCTATAATGTTGTGCATCAGACATAGAGTGACCTCTGTATCTGTAAGTTTTCATTTCTAAAAATGTTGGTCCGTCTCCTCGTCTTGCTCTTTGAATAGCTTCATCTACAGCTTCAGCAACTTTAATAGGATTCATTGCATCTACAGGTCCACAAGGCATTTCATAACCTAAACCTAATTTCCAAATATCAGTATGATTTGCTGTTCTTTCTACAGAAGTACCCATTGCGTATCCATTGTTTTCAACAATAAATATTACAGGTAATTTCCATAACATTGCCATGTTAAAAGCTTCGTGTAAAGAACCTTGTCTTGCAGCACCGTCTCCAAAACATGTTAAAGTTACAGCATCGCTACCTTTATATTTATCACCAAATGCGATACCAGCACCTAAAGGAATTTGACCACCAACAATACCGTGACCACCGTAAAAACCAAATTCTTTAGAAAAAATATGCATAGAACCACCCATACCTTTAGAAGTACCAGTTGCTTTACCATATAATTCTGCCATCACTTTTTTAGGATCTTCTCCCATACCAATTGGCTGTACGTGATTTCTGTATGCAGTAATCATTTTATCTTTAGACAAGTCCATTGCGTGTAATGCTCCTGCTAAAATTGCTTCTTGTCCATTATATAAATGCAAGAAACCTCTAACTTTTTGTTGAATGTAAACTGAAGCTAGTTTGTCTTCGAACTTACGCCAAAAAAGCATGTCTTTGTACCAGTCTAAATACGTTTGTTTAGTGATTTTTTTCATTCTAGTGATAAATTGTTTGTTGTGAGATTATTTTATTAAATATGAATAATCGAAATACAAAAATAACTGTTTTAAATAGAATAAAAAAACTTGATTTTATACATTTAACTACAACGATTTCGTTGGGTATTTATTTGTCTTTTGCGATCACTAACGTTGCTTTGGCATCTGTTGCTAAATTCCATTCATTAGAAGAAAGTAAATCACCTGCATCGTTATAAACTTTAAAAGCTGCTGTGTTTGGTCCAGAAGTACCTTGATTTAATGCAACAAAAGAAATCTTATTAATACCAACTTCTAGCGGTATTGTAAAGCTTTGATATCTTTGTTTTAAAGTAATGTTTGTAACTACAGGAATGTTGTTAACCATTATGGTAACTCGGTCACCGTCTGGATATTGAAAATCTCTACAAATTATATTTACACTATTAGAGTTGGTTCTAAAGCTACCGAGATCTTGATCTATAACAGGATAAATGTATTGACCGTTAATTTTTTTGAATGCTTTTAAAAATCGAGCTTCATTAATCCTTTTTTGAGAAATGACGCCTTTATTATTGATTTTATCTTCTTCTTGTTTTTTCTTTAATTTTTTTTGCTCATTATCATACGCTTGTTTAAAGCCATTATTGCCTTTTAACTCAATTGATTTAGGTTTTTCTAATGTTTTTGCGTTATTTAGAACTACAGCTTTAATTTTGCCTTTATTGCTAGCTCCATTGCTTTTATCTAATTGAGCAACAGCGTTAGATGTCGATAAAATACAGGTGAATAAAGTAAATAAAATAAGTTTTTTTTTCATGTAGAATAATTTTCTAACCGTGTATATACAAATATAATGCCTAAATAAATTGAACTTGTTTAGTTTTTGTTAAACTTAATTAGTTTACTTCAAAATTAAAATAAGTTTTAGGAAAAGGTTCGTTTCTTATTGTAAAATGCCACCACTCATTTTTATATGGATTAAAGCCGTGTTTTATCATAATTTTACGCAGTAACATTCTGTTTTCTTGTTGGTCTTTTGTGATACCAGTATAAGATGGATGTGATTCTGAACCGAAAAAATCATAAATACTACCCATGTCTAATTCTTTGTTTGTCTCTAAATTCACAATTGTTAAATCAACAGAACTTCCTCTAGAATGACCAGAAAGTGAGGCGATATAACCTTGCTTAAAAAGCTTAGATTTTCTAACTTTTGGATAATACGTTTGTTTCATTAAAGTATCATCTAAAACTTTAGCCCATTTTACAAAATGTTTTACTGCTTTTTGTGGTCTATAAGCATCAAAGATTTTAAGACCTAAGTTTTTATCTGCTAGTTCTTCTTGAACCTTTTTTAATGCTTTTGCGGTTGTTGTAGTTGTGATGATACAATCGCTTCGGTAACCATCAATTGGTTTACCTATAAAGTTATTGTTCGAAAAATATCTTAACTCAACTTTTACTGTCGGAATTATATTATCAAGATAAACAAAGCCTTTAGGCAATTCTTGTGCTTTTAAACTTATTGAAAAAAGAAAAACCAACAAAAAAGAAATACTTTTCATAAATAATGTGTTTTTTTAGATTTTAAGAATTGCTATATCTTCCATAAAAATATTGAAAAACTCCGTAGCACACAAAACCTAGTGCCATTACAGCCATTAAAATATTACCAAAAGTTAAAGAATTTAGAAAGCGAAACATTTCTTGAGTGCCTTTAATTTTTTCTGGATTATTATTAAAACCTGCAGAAAAAATAAACCAAGAAAAAATGAGAAAAGAAATTCCTCTAGCAAAGATTCCAAATGCTCCAGTTTTTTTTAAAAAATTAAATGAAGCAATGTTTTCATTTTTTTTAATATCCTCTAAATAACTATTAGTTATTACTTTGTAAAATTGATAGATTGCAGATCCTGAGAAAATAATACCAATAAGAATTAAAATTACATTACCATTTTCTATTTGTAAGATTCTTGAAACTAAAGTTTCTTTAGTAACATCGTTTGATGTTTGATTAAAAATTTTTAAAAATATTGAAATAGCAAAAGACCCATAAAAAAAGGTTCTAAAAAGGTAACTTACAGCAGAAAAATATTTTTTATTGGAATCTTCGTTTTTAAGAACATCGTAAAACTTATATGCTCTCCACAAAGCAAAAGACATTAAGCCTAAACTAACAATTAATAAAAGTACTTTACCAAAAATCTGATTTTCTAAAAATGAAATCACACCATTTTTATCAGAAATTTTACCGCCAATATTTAAGGCGGTTAAAAAGGTTAAAATGCCAATAATTATGTAAACGAATCCTTTGGTAAGAAAACCAAACTTTCTAAGTTTTAAAATCACAAATAAATATTTTTAGCTAAGTTACTCTTATTCTTTTAACTTATAATTATTTGAATAGTTGAAGTTAAGTTATTTTCTTTCTAAAAAATCTTGATAAGAATCTTGCGTTAATGCTTTGCCTAAAGAATCTAAATTAGCGCTTGTTTTACCATATTTGGTAATAGGTTTTTTGCTTACATAATCATAAAGATAAAAACCATCTTTATTTATTGTACCAAAACCTTTGTTAAATACATAATGCGCATATTGCTTATCTGAATTGTTAAAGAGATTTTTACCAAACTTAAATTCAGAATTATTTCCTTTTAATAAATCTAAAAGCGTGTAAGAAAAATCTACTTGACTTGTTATATTATCAATATTTATTCCTTTTTGGTGCAGCGCGCCACCTAACCAAAGCATGGGAATTTGAAATTTTTTTGGTGAAAAGTATTCACCTTCATGTTTAGGAGAACTATGCCCGTGGTCTGCCATAATAACAATTAGTGTTTCTTTATACCAATCTTGTTTTTTTGCAAAATCAATAAATTTACCAATATATTTATCTGTGTAAGCATGAGAGCTTCTAAATAAATCATCTTGATTTTTTTTGCCAAATTTATAAGTGTCGTTTAATTCAAAAGGTTCGTGACTAGTAGATGTTAAGGCAATAGCAAAGAAAGGTTTTTCTTGTTTTTTAGCTAAATCATTACCAAAACGTTCTAAAAATACGTTATCGAAAGCTCCCCATTTAGAGTTCCAATCTTTCTTATCAAACTCGCTACCATCAACAATTTTATCTATTTCTGCAATTCTTAAATAAGTGTTTAAGTTCCCGAAGTTTAAATCGCCACCATAATAAAAAGACGTATTGTAACCCAAAGCACTCATTTCTTTAGGCAACATTGGTAAACTTCTAGATTTGTTGGGCATTCTCATTATTTTTTTAATCGGCTGCGGATAATAGCCACTTAAAATTGCAGGAATTCCTTTATCTGTTCTATCTCCATTTCCGTAGAAATTTGTAAACCAAATACCTTCTTTAGATAACCTGTTTAAGTTTTCGGTAACAGTAGGTTCACCATTTAATGCGCCAACAACTTTAGCGGTTAAACTCTCCCAAATAATTAAAATAACATTTGGTTTTTTTATGTTTAAAATTGAATCTCTATCGCTTTTTAAAAGTTGGTTTTTAGTTTTATTGATGATGTTTACAGCTACTTCTTCATCAAACTGTTTATAAATATTGATGTTACTGGTTTTATGAGTTACTGTGTTAGAAAAGTTCCAAATAAAATTGATGGCAGCATGATTTGCAAACATTTTTTTAGAAAAGTAAACATTACTTTGATTTACAGGAATCTCTTGTAAACCTCCTCTTAAAGGTATAATTAAAGAAGCTGTAAGTAAAAGAAATAACGGTATTTGTATTCGGTTTTCGATATTAAAAGTTTTAAAAGTTTTGTTTATTGTTTTCTGAAAAAGTTTAATAAAAGCAAAAGAAATTAAGAACCATAAAATTAATCCAGAAATAATTTGAAAATTAGATGCAGAAGCAATCATGACTTCTGGGGTGTTAAGGTAACTTAAAAAAGTTGTGTCTAAACGAACGCCCCAAGCAGCATAAAGACTTGCATCAATAATTAAAAATAAAGTTATAATTGTAATAGTGAAATAAGAATACAATTTAATAATATTTCTGATTTGTAAAGGACTTGTTAAAATAGAAATTACGACAAGAAAAAACGGGATAATGCTTAAATATGAAGTAAAAGAAGCGTCTAGTCGTAAACCATAACCAAAGGTTTTTAAGATGGTAATGAAATCTAGTTTTGAAGTTTCAGAAACATAAAAAAGTAAAAAGAATAAACGAGCAAAGACAAAATATGCAATCCAAATTAAAAAATAGGATATTAGAAATGAAAGTCTATATGCAAGGTTTTTCATAATGTTAATCTGTTACTTTTAAGCGAGCCTTTGCGGTAACAGAAACATCAGAATATGTATTGTTTAAATATTTTAAATAACCTGTTATCGCAATCATTGCAGCGTTGTCTGTAGTAAATTCAAATTTTGGAATGTAAGTTGTCCAACCAAAATGTTTTTCTGCTAATTCTAATCGGTTTCTAATTTCTGAATTTGCAGATACACCACCAGCAATTGCTATATGTTTTATGTTTGTTTGTTTAACCGCATTTTTTAATTTGGTCATTAGAATTTCTACAATTGTATATTGTATAGAAGCACAGATATCGTTAAGATTTTCTTCAATAAATTTAGGATTTATTCTTTGTTGCTTCTGAATAAAATATAAAATTCCGGTTTTTAAACCACTAAAGCTAAAATCTAAATCGCCTACTTTTGGTTTTGTAAAAGGATATGCTTTCGGATTTCCTAATCTCGCATATTTATCTATTAAAGGTCCACCAGGATAAGGCAATCCTAAAATTTTTGCAGATTTATCAAAAGCTTCTCCAACAGCATCATCAATTGTTTCGCCTAAAACTTCCATTTTAAAATGATCAGAAACTTTTACAATTTGGGTGTGACCACCGCTAATTGTTAAACAAATAAAAGGAAATGGTGGAATTTTACTGTCTTCATCTTCTATAAAATGAGCTAAAATATGAGCTTGCATATGATTTACATCAATTAAAGGAATTTGTAAACCAAGTGCCAAAGATTTAGCAAAAGAGGTACCAACCAAAAGTGAGCCCATTAAACCAGGACCGCGTGTAAATGCAATTGCAGATAATTTTTCTTTATCAATATTAGCTTGTTCTAGGGCTTGTTGCACAACGGGTACAATGTTTTGTTGATGCGCTCTAGAAGCTAATTCTGGCACAACACCACCATATTTAGAATGTACTTCTTGGTTTGCAACGACATTGCTTAGTACTTTACCGTTACAAATTACAGATGCACTTGTATCATCACAAGAAGATTCTATACCTAAAATATAAATGGGTGTTTTCATAAAAAATTAAAAAGCTATATAAATTGCAAAATTAAGTATAATTTTAAGTTGATTTTCCTTTTTTAATAATAGAAATTTAATTCTTTGTTAAATTTGCACGTTCTTTGTAATACGTGGCAATATTTTTGATTACTTTTCTTTAAATATTCTATAAAAACTAAAACACACTATCATTAAAAACTTTAGTAAAAAAATATTAAAATGGTTAGGGTACTTTGTGCTCTTTCTGCTATTAATAAGCATCTTACTTTCTACATCTTTTGTACAAACAAAGTTAGGAGTATATGCAACTAAAAAAATTAATGAAAGTTACAATACAAATTTAAGCATTGGCAAGGTAAATCTTTCTTTTTTAGGAAGTGTGGCTTTTAAAGATGTGGAAATTAGAGATCATCATAAAGATACTTTAATTTTTGTTTCAGCATTAAACACTTCGTTATTAAGTGCTAAAAAAGTTTTAAATAATCAATTGTTATTCGGCGATATTACATTACAAGATGCGCAATATTACATGAAAACTTATAAAGGAGAAACAGAAGATAATATGGCTGTTTTTCTAAACTCATTTAATAGCAATAAGAAAAAAGATTCCTTAGCTCCAAAATTTATTTTAAAGGCTGCCAACGTATATGTACAAAACTTAGATTTTAAATTAATAAATGAAAACAATAAAAAGCCGTTAAGCTTTGCAGCTTATAAGATTGGTGGAAATGTACAAGATTTATCTATTGAAGGGGCCAATGTGTCTATAAATGCAAGAGGATTACATTTTGAAACGAATCAAGGTTTAGAAATTACCAATTTTACAACAGATTATAAGTTTACTAAAACGGATATGAAGTTTTACGACACACAATTACAAACGGAAAATTCGAATGTTTTTGGTGATATCGATTTTATTTACAAGCGAGAAGATCTAAAAGAATTTAATGATAAAGTAGATATAAGGGCAAAATTTGATAAAAGCAGTATTAAAATTCAGGATTTAAAAAAGTTTTACAAAGAATTAAACGGAAATGAGGTAGTTAGTTTTTCTGGAGATATGAATGGGAAACTAAACGATTTTAAATTAACCAACTTAAATTTATCATCAGAAAAAGGAATTAAGTTAAAAGGAAATTTAGCTTTTAAAAATTTGGTTAATACAGAAAGAGGCTTTGTTTTTAATGGAGATTTAAATAATTTAACTGCAACTTATAACGATCTAAAAAGTATTCTACCTAATTTGTTAGGTAAAAATTTACCTACAGAATTTAACAAGTTAGGTTTATTTAGAATAGCCGGAAATGTAAATGTAACACCAACTAGAATGAGAGCTTCTTTAAAGATGAATTCTCAAATTGGTAGTGTGGTTTCAGATTTAGAAATTGATAATATAGATGAAATTGATACGGCTTCTTATGTTGGTGATATCGAGTTAATCAATTTTAATATTGGTACTTTTTTTAATGATCCTTTGTTTGGTACCGTTTCTTTAATTGGTGATGTTAATGGTAGCGGATTTAAATTAGAAAACATCAATACAAAGTTTATTGGTAATATTTCTGAATTAAATTTTAACCAATATTCGTACAAAAATATTGTGGCAAATGGCCAATATCAAAATAATAAATTCGATGGAGATTTAGTTATTGATGATGCGAATTTTAAAATGAAGTTTAATGGATTGGCAGATTTATCAGCAAAAATTCATAAGTTCGATTTTAAGTCTGATATCGAATACTTAAATCTAAAAGAAACTAATTTATTTGTTAGAGATTCTACGGCAGTTGTAAAAGGAAATATAGAATTAGATATAGAAGGAAATACTTTTGATGATATTCTTGGGAAAGCAGTTTTTAAAAATGTATTGTATACTAATCAGAAAAAAGAATACACATTTAAAGAATTTGCGGTTACATCATCAATAAAAGATAGTGTTAAAACCATAGATGTTGCGTCTAAAGATATTGCGCAAGGGTATATTACAGGTAAGTTTTCGTTTTCTGAGTTGCCAAAAGTTGCGCAAAATGCGTTAGGAAGTATTTATACCAATTATAATCCTTATGATGTTGCTCCAAATCAGTTTTTAGATTTTAATTTTACTGTTTACAATCAAATTGTAAATGTTTTTTTTCCTGAAATTTCAATTGATGATAAAACTAAAATAAAAGGAAGAATAATTTCTGATGAAAATTTCTTTAGGCTTACATTTAATTCGCCCAAAATAGATGCTTATGGCACAGAGGTTAAAACAATTTCTTTAAGAACCGATAATAAGAATCCGCTTTATAATACTTCTTTAACTGCAGAAGAAATTAATACAGATTATTATAATATTTCTAAGTTAAATTTATTAAACAGAACAGAGAACGATACGTTGTATTTTAAATCTGTTTTTAAAGGAGGAAAAAAGAAAAATGAAGATTTTAATTTAGATTTCTTTTACACTTTTAATCCAGAGGGAAAATCTGTTTTAGGTTTCGAGAAATCGTCTTTTGTTTTTAAAGAAAACACCTGGAATATTAATCCTGATAAAAAAAATACAGATAAAATAACATTCGATTTAAATACAAACGAATTCAATTTTAGTCAATTTAAATTTGTTTCCGGAGAACAAAAAATAGAATTTACAGGTAATTTAAAAGGTACCGAACAAAAAATACTTTTGGCAGATTTTACCAAAGTTAAATTGCAAAGTTTTTTACCCAAAATAGATAGTTTAGATTTAAAAGGTGTGTTGTCTGGGCATTTAGATTTTGTTCAAAGCGAAGGTAACTATACGCCAGAAGGTTCTTTAACGGTAAAAGATTTTCAAGTAAACGATTTTAAACAAGGTAATTTGTTTGTAAATGTTAAAGGAGAGAATTCTTATAAAAAATACCGTGTAGATTTATCCATAGAAAATAAAGACGTTAAAAGTATTGCAGCAACTGGTGCTTTAGATTTTTCTGCACAAAGACCAATAATAGATTTAAATGTTTTTTTAGAAGAATTTAAATTAGATGCATTTAGTCCGTTAGGGCAAGATGTTTTATCCTCTTTAAGAGGAACAGCTTCTGGAGATTTTACGTTAAGAGGATTTTTAAGCAATCCGGATATGGAAGGAGCTTTACGTCTTAAAAATGCAGGATTAAAATTTCCTTATTTAAATGTAGATTATGATTTTGAAGGCGAATCTGAAATTACTTTATTGCAGCAATCATTTATTCTAGAAGACTTTAAATTATTAGACACAAAAAATAAAACTAGAGGTATTCTAAAAGGAGATATCTCTCATTTTAATTTTAAACAATGGTTTTTAAGATTAAAAATTGAAAGTGATAATTTAATGGTTTTAGATACCGAAAATGAAGAAGAAGCTTTGTATTATGGTACAGCATATATTGATGGTTCTGCAGATATTTTTGGGTTAACAGATAGATTAACGATAGATGTAAATGCTAAAACAATGCCCGGAACAATTTTTGTAGTTCCGTTAAAAGATGTAGAAACCGTAGATAGTTTTAGCTTAATTCATTTTAAGTCGGATGAAACAGTTGTAAAAGAAAGGCAAAACGAAATTGCTTTAGAAGCATTAAAAGGCTTGACTTTAAACATCGATTTAGAAGTAACAAAAGATGCAATTGCACAAGTTGTTATTGATGAGGTTTACGGAAGTCAGTTATCTGGTAAAGGTTCTGGTAATCTTCAAATAGAAATTAACACACGTGGTAAGTTTAATATGTTTGGCGATTATGTAGTAGATAGCGGAGTGTACGATTTTAAGTATGGTGGTTTTGTAAATAAGCCATTTGTAATTCAAAAAGGAGGAACTGTTTCTTGGAACGGGAATCCGGCAAATGCAAATTTAGATGTAACAGCTGTTTATAAGGCAAAAGCAAATCCCGGAGTTTTATTAGAAAACTTTAATTCGAACAGAAATATAGAAGTAGATTTAGTAACAAGAATTACTGGCGGTTTGTTTAATTCGAAGCAAGAATTAGATATTCAGCTTACCAACGTAGACCCAACAATTGCAAACGAATTAGAATTTATATTAAATGATAATAATGTAAATGAAAAAACTACACAGTTTATATCATTATTAGCATTTGGTAATTTTGTAAATCCTGATAAAGTAAATTTTGATGCCAATGCAACCATTACAAGTACAGCTTCTAGTGCAATAGCAGCAGCTTTTTCTAGTTTATTTAATAGTCCGGATAGTAAATTTCAGTTGGGTGTAGATTATCAGCAAGGACAAAGCAATAACGATCTAGATCGATTAAATACAGATAATCAAGTAGATCTGTCTGTTAGTACGCAAGTAAGTGAAAGAGTTATTATAAACGGTAAAGTTGGGGTTCCTATTGGTACTCAAACACAATCTAGTGTTGTTGGTGAAGTTAAAGTAGAGGTTCTATTAAATAAAGAAGGTAATTTTAGAGGAGTTATTTTTAATAGACAAAACGAAATTCAATACACAATAGAAGACCAAGGTTATACGCAAGGTGTAGGTTTGTCTTATCAAGTTAATTTTAACACACTTTCTGGGCTTTTAAAAAAGTTAGGTTTTAAGAAAAAAACCAAATTAGAAAAGAGTAAACTACAAAATAAAGACACCACAAAAACAAAGGTAGTTTTACCTGACAATTTTGAAGGAAATTAATCCGAAGTATTAATTAATATAATTTTTAAATTAAAATTTTAACGATTTTAGTTTGATAACTTATAGTTTAAATAGACTTCAAAATTATTTATTATTTTTACTAAAAACATTAAGTTTTAATCATTTTTTAAATTAAGATTCCTTTATAATAAAGGGGAAATAGGCTAAAACGATTTCGTAGATTTATTTATTTAAGTGCTTAAAAAGCAGTAATTTTACAATATAGAATATGAAGAAAATTAAAAAAATAGCAGTCATGACTTCTGGAGGAGATTCTCCAGGAATGAATGCAGCAATAAGATCTGTAGTTAGAGCATGTGCATACTACAGAGTTAGTTGTGTGGGTATATATAGAGGTTATGAAGGACTTATTGAAGGTGACTTTATAGAACTTACAGCTAGAAGCGTAAATAACATCATTAATAAAGGTGGTACCGTTTTAAAATCTGCAAGATCGCAAGAATTTAGAACTAAAGAAGGAAGAGCAAAAGCTTTTGAACACTTGCAAGAAAATGAAATTGAAGCCATGGTTGTAATTGGTGGAGATGGTTCTTTTACCGGAGCTGTAATTTTTAATGAAGAATACAACTTTCCGATTATAGGAATTCCTGGTACTATAGATAACGATATTTTTGGTACATCACATACATTAGGATATGATACCGCTTTAAATACAGCAGTAGAAGCAATTGATAAAATTAGAGATACCGCATCTTCTCATAACAGATTATTCTTTGTAGAGGTAATGGGTAGAGATGCTGGTTTTATAGCTTTAAATGCAGGTGTTGGTGCAGGAGCAGAAGAAATTTTAATTCCAGAAGAAGATCTGGGATTAGATAGAATGTTAGAATCTCTTAAAAAGAGTAGAAGAACAGGTAAATCTTCTAGTATTGTTGTAGTTGCAGAAGGTGATAAATCGGGTAAAAATGTTTACGAATTAGCGCAATATGTAGAAGAAAACTTGCCA
This sequence comes from Polaribacter marinaquae, assembly GCF_038019025.1. Taxonomy (NCBI): domain Bacteria; kingdom Pseudomonadati; phylum Bacteroidota; class Flavobacteriia; order Flavobacteriales; family Flavobacteriaceae; genus Polaribacter; species Polaribacter marinaquae. Next base: position 1,130,740 of record NZ_CP150496.1, on the reverse strand, counting down.
GAATATGATGTAAGAGTGTCTGTTCTTGGGCATATGCAAAGAGGTGGTTCTCCTTCTTGTTTTGATAGAGTTTTAGCAAGTAGATTAGGTGTTAAGTCTGTAGAATTGTTATTAGACGGACAAACAAACCTTATGGTAGGTTTAAAAGACAACGAAGTAATAAGTACAAGTATTGCAGAAGCAATAAAAGGTGGTCATTCTATAAATCAAGAACTTTTAAGAGTTTCTGATATAATGACAACATAATATTAACTAGTAATTAAAGTAAAAAAAATGATAAAAGTAGGAATTAACGGATTTGGAAGAATTGGAAGATTAGCATTCAGATCTACAGTAAAAAGAGATAATGTACAAGTAGTAGCAATTAATGATTTATTAGATGTAGATTATTTAGCTTACATGTTAAAATACGATTCTGTTCATGGTGCTTTTGATGGTACTGTTGATGTTAAAGATGGTAAGTTAGTTGTTAACGGTAACGAAATTAGAATTACTGCCGAAAGAGATCCTGCAAATTTAAAGTGGAACGAAGTTGATGTAGATTACGTAATAGAATCTACAGGGTTTTTCTTAACAGAAGAAACTGCTGGTAAACACTTAGAAGCTGGTGCTAAAAAAGTAGTATTATCTGCACCTTCTAAAGATCATACGCCTATGTTTGTAATGGGTGTTAATAACACAGAATTAAAAGCAGATCAAAAAATATTTTCTAACGCATCTTGTACAACTAACTGTTTAGCGCCAATTACAAAAGTTTTAAACGATAACTTTGGTATTGTAGAAGGTTTAATGACAACTGTACACGCTGCAACAGCAACACAAAAAACTGTTGATGGTCCTTCTATGAAAGACTGGAGAGGTGGACGTTCTGCAATTGGTAACGTAATTCCTTCTTCTACAGGAGCTGCAAAAGCAGTAGGAAAAGTAATTCCTGCAATGAACGGAAAATTAACTGGTATGGCATTTAGAATTCCTACAATGGATGTTTCTGTAGTTGATTTAACTGTTAAATTAGAAAAATCTGCTTCTTATGATGAAATTTGTGCTGCAATGAAAGCTGCATCAGAAAGCGGACCAATGAAAGGTATTTTAGGTTATACTGAAGATATGGTTGTTTCTCAAGATTTCGTAGGAGATACTAGAACTTCTATTTTTGACGCCAAAGCAGGTATTGCTTTAAACGATAATTTTGTAAAAGTTGTTTCTTGGTATGATAATGAAATAGGGTATTCTACTAAAATTGTAGATTTAATTGAATATGCTGCAACTTTGTAGTTTGTAAATTAAGATTAAAAAAAAATCCTGATAGAAAATTCTATCAGGATTTTTTTTGATTTTTCTACTCTTTATTTAACTGCAATCATGCTAATTTCTACATTCACAAATTTAGGCAAGTTTGCAACTTCTACAGTTTCTCTAGCAGGTGCCGTTTCTTCATTAAAATAAGTACCATAAACCGCGTTTATTTCAGAGAAGTTATGCATATCAGAAATAAAAATTGATGATTTAATTACGTTTTCAAAAGTCATTTCTGCCGCTAATAAAACTTGTTTCATATTCTCCATTACTTGTTTTGTTTCATTTGTAATAGAATCTAAAACCAATTCTCCGGTTTGTGGATTAATAGCAATTTGCCCAGAAGTGTATAATGTGTTACCTGTTAAAACAGCTTGATTGTATGGCCCAATAGGTGCAGGCGCATTTTTAGTTGTAATTATTTTTTTCATCGTAGTAACTTGTTTAGAAAGTTAAATATACTATCAATTTCACCATTATAATTATATGCCGCACAAAAAATGAGTACCAAGCCAATAATTAATTAAAAATAAAATCCAAAAGTTGTTAAACTTAAAAAGGATATTATATTCATTTTAAAAAAGTCTTCTATCTGGTGGTTTATTTTTATCCCATTTTAAATCTGATAATACAGAAGATTTTACACCGATAAAAAATGTGTAAGAAGAGTTGGTTCCAAAAGGAACCCAATTAAAGTTAAAATTCCAGCTATCTAAATCTCTTGTAAAATTAAATCTAGAAAATGTAAATGCACCATTCTTAAAGTCATATCCAGAAGAATATCCTAATTTCCATTTAGGTGATAATTCTACATTTCCGTTAAAAATAACGCTATGAATACCAATATTTCCTCCGTCGATTCCGTTATTTACATAACTTGTAGAATACGCCAAACTTAAAGTCCATGGTATGTCTGCGTGGTATAGTTTTGCTGATTTGTTTTTATCTTCTTCTGTATTATTTACTGCATTGTTAACTTGTCCGAATCTATTGGTCGGATCAATATTTGCACCTATAACATCTGGTGTGTTATTTGGATCTCTGTTGTTGTCTTTTTTGCCTTCTTTATCTTTTTTAAAGTCAGAACTAGAAATAGAGTAATTAGCTGTTAAACTGGCGTTAGACAATCTTCCTAAAAAGTTAGAGTTAAATTCATTAATTCTAATTGGCGATCCAGATTCTGAAGCCACTACTTTATAAGGATCTATAGAACCACTAAAGTTTATTGATAATTTGTCTTTTAAAAGCCTAGTACCTGCAGAAAAATTAACATTAGACCAACGCAAACTATCTGCAGCAATATTATAAGAACTACTAAAATTTAAATTATTTAAAATTGATATTTTTTCATCTTCGGCATCACTATCAGGGTTTTTGGGTGCAACTTTAGCTTCTAAAACGTTGTTTAAGGTAATTCCGATTGAATTACTAATTCCGGAAGAAGGAGAGCCATAAATTCCCTGATCAAAAATTGTAAATTCTTCTAAGTCATTAGGATCTGTACTCGCTTGTACCTTACGGATGTATTGTTCTTCGAAATCTGGTCTGTAAGAATAAGAGATCGACGGTCTAATTGTATGTCTTATAGCTTTTATTCGTCCTCTGTTTATATTAAAAGTACCATAAATATTAGTAGATAAACTTAAACCGGCATTATATTCTCTAAATGTTTTAAATCCGCTAATTGTATCTGTAACAACAGTTTCATTAACAGCATCGTATTTTTTATCAATATAATCGAATTGCCAAGTTTCTGTATAATTTACACTTGGTGAAACCGTAAAATATTTAAATGCTTTAAAATTGGTATTTGTTCCAGTTCTGTGTTGCATACCAGCTCTTGCAGTTTCAAACATTTTAGCCGTTAAAAAATCATCATCTGTAGTATTAATAAGGTATTTACTATCTAAAATATAGTTAAAACCCATTTTTTGAATTGCGTTCTTTTTTACGCCGTTTTTACCTGCAAAAGGATAAATTCTGCTCATATTTAATGTTAAAGCAGGCAACGTCATGGTAATTTTTTCTGTATTTGTATTTTGTTGATGTTGCGCTGTAACATTTAAATTAAAAGGTGTGCCAACAAATGTTTTGCTATAATTTATAGAAGAATTAAACGTGTTAGTTTGTGTTTGTGCAATGTTAAATTGATTTTGAGATTCTCTAAAAAACTTACTACTTCCTAAGTTAACAGAAGCTGTAAATCGAGAATTAGGGCTCGCTTTTGTGTCTTGATTATGCGACCATCTTAAATTAAAATTGTTACTCTTGCTAAAATCATCAAAACCTCTAATACCATTTATATTGTTTTCGAAACTAAAATTAAAAGATCCGTTAAAGCGATAACGAACTTTATAGTTAGAGTTTGCTCTAAATCCCCAACTACCGTTAGAATAAGCATCACCCGTAATACCAAGATCTACATAATCATTAATTGCAAAGTAATAACCTCCATTTTGAAATCCGATTCCTCGATCGCTACTTCCAGTATCAAAAGCCGGAATTAAAAAACCAGAAATACTATTTTGTGTGATAGGAAAATATGCAAAAGGTAAGTAAATTGGTGTTGGAATATCTGCAATGTATAATTGACTACCACCAACAATAATCTTTTTACCAGGAATAATTTTAGCTTTATTGGTACCAATAAAATAATCTAATTTTTCTGAAGTTGTAAACTTTATATCTCTAACATAAATTGTTGAATCGTTTACACGTTTTGTCTTATTACCAAACGTAAACATTTCGCCTTGTTTGGTTTTTAAACCGTAAATTATTGCCTTTTTAGATTTAAAATTATAGATTATAGAATCTTGTTCTGATTCTTCGTTACCTTGTTTAAAAATAGGTCTTTGTGTGTAGCCTGTACTGTCTATAATTCCTTTTGCAAAAAGAGTGTTTTTAGTATAATCAATTTTTATAATACCTGCTTTTAAATCGATATCTGTATACGTAATATTAGCTTCGTTATATAAGGTTACAGATTTGTCTTTGGCATTTTGAATAGTATAATCTTTGGCAACGTGGGTAATAAGATCTTCTATAGTTTCTTTAGGTTTTATAGAATCTACAGAAACAGAATCTTTTTGTTTGATAGCTAAAGAGTCTTTTTTTACTGAAAAAATACTATCTCTTTTTGTATTCGGAATAGTATCTTTCTTTTTTATTGGGACTACTATTTTTTTAGTAGGTTTAATATCTTGAGAAAAACCTAACTTTGTAAAAAAGAAGCAGCAAAATAAAAGTATATATGATAGGTTTGTTTGCAATGCTTTTAATACTATTTTTGTAAATGAATAAAAATATGGCGTAATATTTGAAACACCAAATTTAAGAATTCAAAATTAGTTAAATTTTATTGATGCAATCCCAACAAAAACACAAAAATATCATCAAAAGTAAAATTCTTTTTCTACTACTCTTCATATTTGTAGGAAACAGTATTGCAATACATGCTCAAAAAGAGTACGTAGTGGTTTTAGATGCTGGTCACGGAGGAAAAGATCCTGGTAATTTAGGTAACGGATACAAAGAGAAAAATATTGCTTTAAAAGTAGCATTAAAAGTAGGTGCTAACTTAAAGAAATATAAAGATGTTAAAGTTATTTTTACTAGAAAGTCTGATGTTTTTATAGATTTATGGAAAAGAGGTGATATCGCAAATCATGCGAAGGCAGATTTATTTGTATCAATACATTGCGATTCGCACACATCAAACGCATACGGAGCAGGAACTTTTGTTTTAGGTTTAAGAGGAAATAAAAAAAACTTAGAAATTGCAAAAAGAGAAAATGCTGCAATTTTATTAGAAGATAATTATCAAAACAGATATGAAGGTTTCGATTCTAATTCTGCAGAATCTGTAATTGGATTGTCTTTGTTACAAGAAGAAAACTTAGATAAAAGTTTAGCCATTGCAAGCCTTATTCAAAATAATTTTACATTTAAATTAAAGAGGAATAACAGGAAGGTTAAGCAAGATAACTTTCAGGTTTTAAGAGAAACGATTATGCCAAGTGTTTTGGTAGAGTTGGGCTTTTTAACAAATAAAAAAGAAGGTAGGTTTTTAAACTCTAGTAGCGGTCAAACAAAAATGGCAAATGAAATTGCAGATGCTATTTATAATTACATCAAAAATCAAAAATTAAACACAGTTTTAGAAGATGTAACTAGTAAAAATTATTTTGATGAAGTAGAATTTAAAGTGCAAGTAGCTTCTGGTAAAAATAAGATTGCTACAAAATCTTATAATTTTAAAGGTTTAAAAAATATAGAGCGCGTTAAAGTAGGTGGTTATTACAAGTATTATTACGGTAACTCAACTTCTTATAATTTAGTAAAAAAGGCTTTATCTCTTGCAAAATCAAAAGGTTACAAAAGTGCATTTATTGTTGCGGTTAAAAACGGAGAGAAAATTTCTGTTAAAGAAGCTTTAAAAATGCAGTAAATTAAACAGATTCTAACAAAAATTATCACTAATTTTGTTGTAAAACGTCTATACATGTCTAAAGAATTAAAAACAGGAATAATTGCATTAATCATTATTGTAATATTTGTTTGGGGATTTAATTTCCTAAAAGGACAAAATATATTAGATCCTGGGTCACGTGTTTTTAAAGTAGAATACGCAAAAATTGGAGGGCTTTCTAGATCTAGTGCAGTAACAATAAATGGTTTAAAAGTAGGTAAGGTAGATAAGATAGAGTTTGATACGAGTGTAGAAAAAAGAGGACACTTAATTGTTACTTTTATTGTAGATAATGATTTTCAGTTTTCTAAAAAAAGTATTGTAAAAATTTATTCACCAAATCCTTTAAGTGGTTCTAATTTAGCAATTGTGCCCAATTACGAAGGTGAAATGGCTGTTCCTGGAGATATTTTAGAAGGTGAAATGGAAGAAAGTCTTTTTACTTCTATCGGAGAAAGATTAAATCCGTTACAACAAAAAATAGAAAGAGTAATTGTTAGAGCAGATACATTATTTAGTGGTGTTAATAAGATTTTAAATGACAAAACAATTAACGGTATAAATAGTTCTGTTTCTAATTTATCTGGAACCATACAAGATATTAGAAGCACAATACAAGCAGTAAATGCCATGGTTGTAGATAATCAAGAGAACTTAAAAGTTACTTTTGAAAACACTAAAAATATTACTGAAAACTTTAGTAAAGTTTCTGATAGTTTAAACACTGTAGACTTTAATAAAATTATTAGAAAAGCAGAAGAAGCAGTTAGTAATTTTAATGCAATGTCTAAAAAAATAAATTCAGGAGACGGTACAATAGGTAAACTAATTAACGACAAAAGAATGTACGATAATTTAGAAGCAGCCACAAAAGAATTAGAAGAATTGCTAAGAGATATTAAACTTAATCCAAAAAGATATATACATTTTTCTATCTTTGGTAAAAGTCCAGAACCTTACGACGAAGAAATAAAACCTAATTTTAACTAATAATTAGCCCCATTTACATGCAGTACTTACCAAATATCCTTTTTGCCATCGCATTAATTGCTGGTATCAGCTTTTTTGTGATGAATATCCGTAAATTATATAGAAATATTAATTTAGGTAAAAAAATAGATAGAACAGACAACAAGCAAGAACGTTGGAAAAATATGATAAAGATTGCTTTAGGGCAATCTAAAATGGTGAAAAGACCAATTTCTGGATTTCTACACATTGTTGTATATGTTGGTTTTATCATCATAAATATAGAAGTTTTAGAAATTATTATTGATGGCCTTTTCGGAACCCATAGAATCTTTTTAGGTTTCTTAGGAGACGCTTTCTACGGATTTTTAATAGGAACTTTCGAAATTTTAGCATTCTTAGTATTTGTAGCAGTAATTATTTTCTGGACAAGAAGAAACGTTGCCAATATTAAACGTTTTTTAAGTTCTGAAATGAAAGGTTGGCCAAAAGCAGATGGAAATATGATTCTATATTTCGAAATGGTTTTAATGACACTTTTTATTGTGATGAATGCAACAGATACAAGTTTTCAGCAAGCCGGAATTGGAAACCCGATAAGTCAATTTGTTGCGCCATTATTTGATGGTTTTACAGCAGAAACTTTACACCTTATTGAAAGAGCATCTTGGTGGATACATATTTTAGGAATCTTAGTATTCTTAAATTATTTATACTATTCAAAACATTTACATATTTTATTAGCTTTTCCGAATACATTCTTTGCAAACTTAAATCCGAAAGGACAATTTACAAACTTAGAATCTGTAACTAATGAAGTAAAATTGATGATGGATCCGGATGCAGATCCTTATGCTGCACCTGCAGAAGGAGCAGAAGATGAGGTTCCAGAAAAGTTTGGTGCATCAGATGTTTTAGATCTTAATAAAGTACAGCTTTTAAACGCTTACACGTGTACAGAATGTGGTAGATGTACTTCTTCTTGTCCTGCTAATTTAACAGGTAAAAAGTTGTCTCCGCGTAAAATTATGATGGATACAAGAGATCGTTTAGAAGAAGTTGGTAGAAATATAGATGCCAACGGTGGTGCTTTTAAAGAAGACGGCAAACAATTATTAAACGATTATATTACTCCAGAAGAATTATGGGCATGTACAAGTTGTAATGCTTGTGTAGAAGAATGTCCTGTAAATATCGATCCGCTTTCTATTATTATGGATATGAGAAGATATTTAGTTATGGAAGAAAGTGCTGCGCCACAAGAATTAAATTCTATGATGACAAACATAGAAAACAACGGTGCGCCTTGGCCATACAACCAACAAGATAGATTAAATTGGGCTAACGAAGAATAGAATTAATTTTTTTGATTTTAATTTTCTAGTATAGAAATTAAAATGAAACACTAAAATCTTAAAAGATGAACGTACCAACAATGGCAGATATGATGGCTCAAGGAAAACAACCAGAAGTGTTGTTTTGGGTTGGAGCAGCAGGAAGTTATGATGATAGAGCTAAAAAAATATCTAGAGCTTTTGTAAAAATTTTACACAAAGCAAATGTAGATTTTGCAGTTTTAGGAACTGAAGAATCTTCTACAGGAGATGCAGCAAAAAGAGCAGGAAACGAGTTTCTTTTTCAAATGCAAGCAATGATGAATATTGAAGTTTTAAACGGATATGAAGTAAAGAAAATTGTTACTTGCGATCCGCATTCATTCAATACACTAAAAAACGAATATCCTAATTTAGGTGGTAAATATGAGGTACTTCATCATACACAATTCATACAAAACCTTATATCAGAGGGGCGTTTAAATATTGATGAAACCACTTTACAAGGAAAAAAAGTAACTTTTCATGACCCTTGCTATTTAGGTAGAGCAAACGAGGTTTATGAATCTCCAAGAGATTTAATTAGAAGATTAGGTGTTAATTTAACAGAAATGAAACGTAACAAATCTACAGCTTTATGTTGTGGTGCTGGTGGTGCGCAAATGTTTAAAGATGCCGAAAAAGGAGATAAAGAAATTAATATTCTAAGAACAGAAGATGCTTTAGAAACAAAACCAGATATTATAGCAACAGGATGTCCTTACTGTAACACTATGATGACAGATGGTATAAAATTTAAAGAAAAAGAAGCCGAAGTTGTTGTAAAAGATATTGCAGAGTTAATTGCTGAAGCCAATAATTTATAAAGATGAAAAAAGTATTTTTTTTATGTTTTACTTTCCTTTTTCTTTTTTGTACTAAAACAGAAAAGAAACAAGAATCTCCTGTTGAAGTAATTCAGCAAATTGATACGGTAGCTCCTGTTTCAGAAGTAGAAGTACAAGAAGATACTTTAATATTTACTGTACAGATTGCAGCATTAAAAAATACAAATGAATATTTAGAGAACTTAGAAGGAGTCTCGCTATACTATGAAAATTCATTAACAAAATATAGATTAGGTTCATTTAGTACGTATCAAGAAGCAATAGAATCTTGCAGAGCTTTAAGAAAAAAGTATCAAGATGCTTTTGTACAAGCTTTGTTAAATGATAAGGCCATAGCGATTTCAGAAGCATTACAAAATTAATTTAATGACAGATTCTTTTCAAAATACTGAGGTTTTTTCTTTTCCAGAAATAGAAAGTATAGATTTTAAGAAGATAGAAAAGAATTATTTTAAAGTTATATTAATTAACGTTCTTATACTATTCTTAATCTTGTTTATTGGTGCATCTTTTGTAGTTTATAAAGATTGGTTAGAATTAGGACAACATTATATATGGATATTTTCTGCGCTTATATTACTTTTAATTTTTACAGTTATTTTCGAAATTTTAGGTTTTAAAAAAAGAAAATATGCAGTAAGAGAAAAAGATATCTCTTACAAAAATGGACTTTTGTACAAGAGTTTAACTACGGTTCCTTTCAACAGAATACAGCATGTAGAAATAGATCAAGGGCCAATTTCTCGTTTTTTCGGATTAGCAACTTTAAGTGTTTTTACAGCAGGTGATAGTAGCGACGATTTAAAAATTAAAGGCCTTTTAAAAGAACAATCTTTACAAATTAAAGAATTCATCACTAATAAAATAGATGGATAAAACAAACGATTTTAGCCAATTTAGAAGACAATCTAAAAAAGGAATTATTGTAATTTATCTCAACTTAATTTACAAGTTTTTAAAAGCTTTTTGGATTTTACTTTTTTTATTTATTCAAAAGTTTTCTAAAATTACTCAAGAAACGCTTTTATATATTTATTTAGGCGTTGCAGTTCTATTGATCTTCTTGTTAGTTCGTGCTTATTTAATTTTTAAAAACTTTAAGTTTAAAGTAGAAAACAAACATTTTGTTCTACAAAAAGGAATTATAAAAAAAACAAATACCTCTATTCCTTTTGATAGAATTCAGAATATAAATTTCAAGCAGAATATTATTCAGCAAATTATAAATGTACATGAAGTTAATGTAGAAACTGCAGGGTCTAGTAAAGCAGAAATTTCTATAAAAGCACTTTCTTTTAAAGATGCAAAAGACTTAAAAAATATTGTTACGGTAGTTAGTGATAAGGAAAGTTTAAAAGTAGAACAGGTAGAAAAAGAACAAGATAAACCACTTTTAAAAATAGGTTTCTTATCGTTGTTAAAAGTCAGTCTTACAGAGAATCATTTGCAAAGTTTATTGTTGTTGTTTGCCCTTTTAGTTGGTTTTTTTCAACAAGTAGACGATTTATTTAAAGGTTTAGGAAAAAAAGAAGAATTAAGTAATTTTATATCAAACAATGCTTCAGCACTAAAAACAAGTGTGTTTTTAATTGTAGGTTTGTTAGTGTTTTTATCTATTGTTGCTGTTTTAAGTTCTATTGTACGTATTGTTTTTAAACATTTTAACTTAACTGTTTTTATAAAAAATGATGCATTAGAAGTTTATCAAGGTTTAACTACTAAAAAATCGGTAATTTTAAAGAAAAGTAAAATTCAGCACATAACTATTTCTACCAATCCCATTAAAAGAAAGTTAGGAATCTCTTTTATTACTTTTAAACAAGCAATAAGTGGCAAGGTAAATAAAAAGCAAAAAGATAAAATTATAAGAATTGTTGGCTGTAAAGAAAAACAAGTAACCGAGGTTAAAAGCTTGTTGTCTTTTGATAAAGAACTACTAGATATTAGCTTTCAAAATTCTAATATTTACTTAAAATACAGAAATTATATCAGATCTTTATTTTTCTTTATTCCTTTAAATCTATTGTTCTTTTTTGGCATGGAGGAATACAATGCTTTTTGGATAAATTTAATAATTATTCCTATTTATCTAGTTGCTGTTCATTTTTTTTACAGAAAAAGAATTTTTAAATTTTCTAAGGATGTTCTATTAATTGGTACAGGTATTTTAGAAACTCATAAAACATATTTGCCTTTTTTTAAAGTACAAAATATTAAGATGAAGCAAACCATTTTTCAAGAAAGAAAAAACGTGGCAGATTTGGTTTTTCAAACAGCTTCTGGTAAAGTAAAACTACCATGTGTAGATTTTGATAAAGCATTACATATTTATAATTATACCTTGTTTAAAGTAGAAAGTAGTACAAAATCATGGATGTAAAAAGTTATATAAAAGCGGCACGCTTAAGAACACTTCCTTTATCTATTTCTGGAATTATTATTGGTAGTGCTTTAGGATTTAATGAATTAAATACAGAAGGTTCAGTTTTAAAATCGCCTATTTTTTGGTTGGCTATTTTAACAACAATCGGGTTTCAAGTATTGTCTAATTTTGCAAACGATTATGGCGATGGTGTAAAAGGAAGTGATAAAAACAGAACAGGCGAAGCAAGAATGGTTTCTTCTGGAGCGATTACTCCGAAACAAATGAAAAACGCAATGATTGTTACTGCAATAATTACGATTTTAATTGCATTGGCATTAATTTATGTTGCTTTTGGTAGCGAAAATTTCGTGTATTCAATCTTATTTTTTGGTTTAGGAATTGCTTCTATTGTTGCAGCAATAAAATATACAGTTGGTAATTCTGCTTATGGTTACAGCGGATTTGGCGATTTGTTTGTGTTTTTGTTTTTTGGTTTACTAAGTGTAGTTGGTAGTTACTTTCTGTTTATAAATCAACTGAATTTAACTATTTTTTTACCTGCTATTTCTGTTGGTTTGCTAAGTACAGCTGTTCTTAACTTAAACAATTTAAGAGATAGAGAAGAAGATAAAGTAAATAATAAGAACACATTGGTTGTAAAACTAGGATCTAAAAAAGCTAAGAAATATCATTACTTTTTAATTATTTCTGCACTGGTTTTTGCATTGATATATATTTTTATAGATTTTACTTCTATATATCAACTAGTTTTTTTGATGGCATTTTTACCTCTAATTAAAAATATCAATACAGTTTCTAAAAATAAAATACCTTCAGAATTAGATGGAGAATTAAAAAAAGTTGCTTTAAGTACTTTTTTGTTTGCTATATTATTTTCTGTTGGTCAACTTTTTTAAAATATTAAAATGAAAACAATAAAAATTATTCTAATCATTATTTCGGTTTTATTCTTGGCCTTTTTAGCTACAGGTCTTATTGTTAAAGAAACCAAATACAGTGCTAAAGTAGAAATTGACAAGCCTATTACAGAGGTTTTTAATAATTTCTCTAAAATCGATAGCATAAAAAACTGGATACCAGAAGTACAATCTGTAGAGGTTGTAAAAAACAATCCAGGAATTACAGGTAGTATTTATAATGTTGTAGTTATCAATCAAGAACAAGAAATCAATTTAACAGAAAAAATTGTAGCATATGTTCCGAATGAAAAACTAACTTTGTTTTACGATGCAGAAAATATGTTGAAAAAGGATGATTACCTTTTTACAGAAAATAACGGAAAAACAACCATTACGTTAAATGCAAATTGCCAAAGTGATTCTTTTATAATGGCATGCATGTTCCCTTATTTTAAAAGTACTTTTAGAGAACAAGACCAAACGTATCTTAATAATTTTAAAGATTTTATTGAAAATAAATAAGTTTTAAGTTGATAAAAGCAGATTATAAAAAATATATTTTAAATTTTAAAAACCCTAGCGGAACATCGCGTGGAGTTTTAAGAACTAAAGAAACTTGGTTTATTATTCTTAGTAAAGATGGTAAAAAAGGATTCGGTGAAACAGGATTGTTTAGAGGGTTGAGTATAGATGATGTTGCAGATTACGAAGAAAGACTTAACTGGGTTTGTAAAAATATTCATTTAGGATTAGAGGTTTTATTGACCAAATTATCAACTTATCCATCAATTCAATTTGGTTTAGAACAAGCTTTTTTATCCTTAGAAAGTAGTAATGGTTTTAATTTGTTTCCGTCAGAATTTACAAAAGGAAGTAAATCGATATCGATTAATGGTTTGGTTTGGATGGGCGATAAAGCCTTTATGAAAACTCAAATAGAAGAGAAACTTAAAACAGGTTTTACTTGTATTAAAATGAAAATTGGTGCGATAGATTTTAAAACCGAATTGAATCTCTTAAAATCTATCAGAAAAGAGTTCTCTTCTAAAGAAATAGAATTAAGAGTTGATGCAAATGGGGCTTTTAGTTCTGGTGAAGCTTTAGAAAAGCTAAAGCAATTATCAGAATTAGATTTACACTCGATAGAGCAACCAATAAAACAAGGCCAACTAGAAGAAATGGCTAAATTATGTGATGTAACACCATTACCTATCGCTTTAGATGAAGAGTTAATTGGTGTTTTTTCAACAGAAGAAAAGAAAAAAGTTCTAGATATAGTGAATCCGCAGTATATTATTTTAAAACCAAGTTTAATTGGCGGATTTAAGGGAAGTGATACTTGGATTGAATTAGCAGAAAAAAAAGATATAAATTGGTGGATTACATCGGCTTTAGAAAGTAATATTGGTTTAAATGCAATTGCGCAATACACGTTTAGTTTGCAAAATAATTTACCGCAAGGTTTAGGAACTGGTGGTTTGTTTACTAATAATTTTGAAAGTCCGTTAGAGGTTGTCAATGGATCTTTAAGGTATAATAATTCTGTAAAATGGAATTTTAAATTATAAATAATGAATTTTATACAACAAGCATATAAAGGTAAAAATGAATGGTATCATTGGGTTTTTACAATTATTTTAGTTTTCTTAGGATGGCAAATATTAGGTATAATTCCTTTAGCCATGGCCGTTGCGGCACAATCAAAAGATATAAATGAATTTGTAGAATTTGCAGAAAGCAATTTTATGACTTCTGGCTTAGACAAGAATTTACTATTGTTTTTAATGATTTTAACCTTTTTTATAGGGTTGATGTTTTTGTTTATCAGTATTAAATTTATTCATAAAAGAACAATTAAATCATTAATTACAAGTAGAGATAAAGTCGATTGGAAACGTTTTTTCTACGGATTTTTTGTTTGGGGAATTTTAGCAATTGTACTTTCTTATATCGGTATTTTATTAGCTCCAGAAAATTTTACTTGGAATTTTAATCCGAAACCATTTTTTATATTATTGGCAATTTCTTTTTTGTTTCTGCCTTTTCAAACTACTTTAGAAGAGTTGTTGTTTAGAGGTTATTTAATGCAAGGTTTGGGTATTTTAGCAAAAAATAGATGGTTACCATTACTTTTTACCTCGGTTGTTTTTGGTCTTTTACATGGCGCAAATCCAGAAGTTGCTAAACTTGGGCAAATATCTATGGTGTTTTACATTGGTACAGGTTTGTTTTATGGTATTGTAACTTTAATGGATGATGGAACTGAAATTGCATTAGGTTTACATGCAATCAACAACATAACTGCTGCTTTTTTTATAACTACAGATTGGACTGTTTTTCAAACAGATGCTTTGTATATTGATACCTCAGAACCATCTGTAACTTGGGAGATGTTTCTACCTGTTTTTGTTTTATATCCTTTAATGCTTTTATTATTTTCAAAAAAATATGGTTGGTCTAATTGGAAAGAAAAGTTGACTGGTCGAATAACAAAACCAGTTAATTTAAAAGAAAATTATAGGGTTTTAGATGAATTATAGTAAGAATTACATTCATAATAGCTTTCAATTAAACGGATACTCATTTAGCAATTCTGCAGAGTTATTAAATTATACGTCTAAAATTTCTAAAGATGTTTTTCTATTTCTAGAAGAATGGTTTTCCGATAGTAATTCAGTAATCATACAAACCTCTGGTTCTACAGGAAAGCCCAAAAACATAGAGCTTCAAAAAGAGAGAATGTTTAATTCTGCTATAGCTACAGGTAATTATTTTAATTTAAAAGCAGAAACAACTGCTTTGTTATGTTTGCCCGCAAGTTATGTAGCTGGTAAGATGATGTTAATTAGAGCACTTACTTTAGGTTGGTCTTTAGACATTGTTACACCAAATTCAAATCCTTTAGAAAATGTTTCTAAAATTTACGATTTTTCTGCCATGGTTCCTTTACAAGTAGAAAATTCTATCAATTATTTAGATAAGATACGTAAACTTATTGTTGGTGGTGGTGTAGTTTCAAACCCATTATTAGCAAAACTGCAAAATGTTTCTACGGATGTTTTTGCTACCTACGGAATGACGGAAACGATAACACATATTGCTGTTAAAAAGTTAAATAATTTTTCGACATTAAAAACCAATTTTAATCAATCAAACTTTTACAAAACCTTGCCAAATGTTACTATTTATGTTGATGAAAGAAACTGTTTGGTAATTAATGCAGTAAAAGTTAGCGAAAAAGTATTATTTACAAATGATGTGGTTCGTTTAATTTCTGATACTCAATTTGAATGGTTAGGTAGATTTGATAACGTAATTAATTCTGGCGGAGTGAAATTACAGCCAGAAGTAATAGAAAGTAAGCTAGTTAAAGTATTACAAAAACCTTTTTTTGTGGCAGGAATTTTAGATGATTTATTGGGTAGTAAATTAATTTTGATTATTGAAGATACTGATGATAATACTTCAGAAAAAAAAGAAGGTATAGTCAATAAAATAAAATCTTTAAATCTATTTACCAAATTTGAAATACCAAAAGAAATTTATTTCCTACCAGAATTTATGTATACAGAATCTAGTAAAATTCAAAGAAATAAAACGTTAAATTTATTAAAACTCTAATCTAAATTTAAAAGATAGTCTCTTAAATTCTCACTTTCTTCTAAGTTTAATTTCTTTTTTATTCTGTAACGAGCAGTTTGCACAGATCTAGGGTCTATCATAAAAATTCTTGCAATTTCTTTTGTTTGCATATGAAGTTTTATAAACATGCAGTGCCTTAGTTCTGTCTCTGTAATATTAGGATGCTTTTCAATTAATTTATCATAAAAATTGTTGTGTAATGCATTAAAATGTTCTGTTAATGTTTTCCAATCTTCATCTCTTTCTAAAACACTATCTATTTGATTGATAATTGTTTTTACTGTTTTTTTATCTTCGGTTTTAAGACCTTTTATGTCAGCTTTTATCTCTTTAAAGTATTGCTTATTATGAAGTAAATTTGTGGTTAACATCATAATTTTTTTATCCCTATTATTGTTTTTATTCTTTAGAGAGGCTATTTTTTTATTTTTCTCTTTATTTGTTTTCTTAAAACTTAATAGGGTAAAATAATAACCAAAAATTCCTAGAATAAAAATTACTATTATTAAGAGTACTATAATTTTAAGGTTATAATTGGTGCTTTCTAAACTCTCTTTTTGAATGGCAATTTTATCATGTTCTAATTTAGAATTTAGAATCTCAATTTTATTTGATAATTCATTGTTGGTTCTATCTTTGTTTTCAAGTACAAAAGACAGAATTTCTGGGTTTTTATGCCCAATTAACTCTAAACTGAAAATACAATCGCTAGAATATTCATAAGCTTGATGTATAGAGATGCTTATTGTATTTTTACCTTTTACAAAAATATTGTTTTCAAAAAAATGTTGATAATATTTCTTTTCTTCTGCACCTTTGGTGGTACTGCTAGCTAAAGTAGTTTTTCCAATAGTAATGTTTGGCATATTATCTCTAAAGAGTTCTTTGCCATTTACATATACTACTGCACCATCATCTCTTTTTAACTTAAATTCATAAGCAATATAGTCATCATCAATAACTATATTTTTTTTAAAATATTTAGTGATATGTTTTTTTTCTTTATCACCTCCGTAGCTAATTGTAGTAGTTAATTTTTTATCTCCGTAACCTATTGGTGTCAGCCCTTTCTGCCAATTAGTTAGATTTTTTAGATTTGTCCAATCACTTTCTAGGTAACCTTTATCATAATAAAACCAATAATCTTGATCTTTTATTAAAGTCTCTTGAGAGAATATTAGAATAATATTAAATAATAATAAAAATACAGTTAATTTCTTCCTACATCTTAATGCATTCATTTAAAGCGGTTTAGATTTTGTTGTAATGCAAATATAGTAGTTAAATTGCTATTATTTTAATTTTGTAGTAGATAAGTTTGTGTTAAAATTTAACATTTTAAAAAAAGTATATTATATTTGTGCTAATAGTGAATAAGCTATGTAATAATAAGATTGGGGGATTGAACTTATTGCATAAGACAAAATAATAAAAGTCGTGATTTAATTATCACGACTTTTATTATTTTGTCTTATGCCGAAATTTTAGATTTCCATTGAGTGGTAAACATTTTGAACATCATCATCTTCTTCTAACTTTTCAAGTAGCTTTTCTACATCAGCTTGCTGATCTTCTGTTAATTTAGTTGTTGTAGTTGGTATTCTTTCAAAACCAGAAGATAAAATTTCTACATTATTTTCTTCAAAGAAAGATTGTATTGCTCCAAACTGCTCAAAAGGAGCGTAGATAATAACACCTTCTTCATCATCAAAAACTTCTTCAACTTCAAAATCTATCAATTCTAATTCTAATTCTTCCATATCCATTGTAATATCTTCTTTTTTCAAAGTGAAGTTACAGGTATGGTCAAACATAAAAACAACAGAACCAGAAGTACCTAAGTTTCCATCACATTTATTAAATGCTGCTCTAACATTTGCAACAGTTCTATTATTGTTATCTGTTGCCGTTTCTAAAAGAACTGCAATACCGTGTGGTGCATAGCCTTCAAATAAAACTTCTTTATAATTTGCAGTATCTTTATCTGTTGCTTTTTTAATGGCACGTTCTACATTATCTTTTGGCATATTCGCCGCTTTGGCGTTTTGAATAACTGCACGTAAACGAGAATTTGTTTCTGGGTTTGGGCCACCTTCTTTAACAGCCATTACAATGTCTTTACCAATTCTGGTAAATGTTTTTGCCATTGCAGACCAACGTTTCATCTTCCTTGCTTTCCTAAACTCAAATGCTCTACCCATTTCTTTGTTTCTTTAAAATTATAGCTACAAATGTAAAAATTTGAAGTCTGTTTTACAATTATTTTAAACTTCAATTACGATTAAAATATACCTATAATTAGGTATTGTTTTGGTGAACTTTTTAAGATAGCTTTATGTCTATTCTAAAACACCATCAATTATGAAAAAAATTACTCTTATACTTTTTGTTTTCTGTGGATTAATAATGTCTGCTCAAAACAAATTAACTTCTAGTTTAAGTGAATCTTATAACGGAACTGCTTGGGCAAATAATAATAAAAGCATATTTAGTTACGATTCAAACAATAACCTTATTTTAGAAACTGGTTTTTATTGGAATTCAACTTCACAAGAGTGGGAAAAAAGTTATGAAGAGTCTTATAGCTACAATGCTAATAATAAGGCAACAAATTATTTATACGTTTCATACACAACAGGTACAACACAAATTTCTTATCAATATAGAACGAAATACACTTATAATAATGATGGAAATGTTATACAAATTCTAGATGAAGAATATGATAACAATTCTTGGGTTAACGATTATAAAATTGATTTAACCTATTCTAACGGAAAAGTTACAGGTGGTCTAAGTTATGAATGGAATGGAACTGCTTGGGTTTTTGATGAAGACTCTTCTGAAACTACAATTAATTATAATTCTGATGGAACTATTAGTGCTTTTATAAACAAAGCTTGGAATGGTAGTGCTTGGGTAGACGATAGTAGAACTTTATATACTTACGATGCTAATAAAAGAGTTATTTTAGAAGATTCACAAACTTGGGACGGTTCTGTTTGGGCTTCTGATTATAAATTAGAAAATACTTTTGATGCTAACGGTAATATAGTTGTTGAAAAAGAATCATACTTAGAAAATGGAGCTTTTGTAGTAGCTTCTAATGAAGCAATTGCTTTTGACTTAAACGAACAAATGTCTGCATATGCACATCCTTTTAAAGATAAATCTGGTCTAGATTTTCTAGCTAATTCTAATGGTGTCGTTAATAAAATATTATCAAGAACAAGTGATAATTATAGAACTACATATCTTTATAATGGCGCTACAGCAAGCGTAAAAGATGTTTTACTTGCAGATTTTAAAACATATCCAAATCCTGTAAAAGATATTTTAACTATTGATAATTCTAATTTTAGAATTAAGAATTTAAACGTGTATAATATTTTAGGAAAAAGAGTTCTTTCTACTACACAAAATCAGTTGGATTTTAAAAACCTAAATAAAGGAGTTTATGTTTTAAAAATAGAAACAGAAAAAGGAAAAATAGGAACTACAAAAATTGTAAAAAAATAAAAATATTAATATTACCACGATTTTTTCTATTGAAAAAATCGTGGCTTTTATTGAATTAATAATTGATACGATTGCTTTGCGATTTCTAATTCTTCGTTTGTAGGTATAATTAATACTTTAACTTTAGATTTTTTAGCTTGTATTTCTCTAATTTCTTTAGATCGAATACTATTTTTATCATGATCTAATTGTATACTTAGAGCTTCTAAATTGTCGCATGCTAATTTTCTCATTAAAGCAGAATTTTCTCCAATACCAGCTGTAAAAATAATAGCATCTAATCCGTTTAAAGCAGCATTATAAGAGCCTATATATTTTTTTATTCTATAAGCAGCTAGGTTTAAAGCGTTTTCACAATCTTGATTTCCGTTCATCGCTTTTTCAGAAATTTCTCTTAAATCAGAAAAACCTGTAAGCCCTTTCATACCAGAATTTTTGTTTAATAAATTTGATGTTTCCTTTAAAGACAGATTTAATTTTTTCATCAGAAAGAATAGTACAGAATGATCGATGTCTCCAGAGCGAGTGCCCATAATCAATCCATTAGATGGTGCAAAACCCATTGAAGTATCAATACATTTACCATTTTTTATTGCCGTCATACTACAACCATTACCAAGATGAATACTTATAATATTTTTAGAATGTTCTTTTCCTAAATATTCTATTGCTTTCTCTGAAACGTATTTATGACTAGTACCATGAAAACCATATGCTCTAACATGATTTTCTTCTAAAAAAGAATTTTTAATAGCATATTGATACGCCTCTTTTGGCATTGTTTGATGGAAAGCGGTATCAAAAATTGCAATTTGTTTTGCAGAAGTAAAAATAGTTTCTGCAATTTCTATTCCGGTTAAATTTGCAGGATTGTGCAATGGAGCCAGGTCATATAAATCTCTAATACTGTTTTTAACTTCTTGGTTAACAATTGTTGTTTTGTTAAATTTATTACCACCATGAACAACTCGATGACCAACTGCATTAATTTCAGAAACATTATTAATTACACCTATTTTAGAATCTAACAAGGTATTTGCAACTTTATGTAAACCCTCTTTATGATTTAAAATTGGTAAAGTTTCTGTAGTTTTTTGATGATTGTTTTCGTGTGTAAAAATAGCATCTTCCATACCAATTCTTTCTACCAAACCAACACATTTAACGGTTTCGTTTGGCATTTCAATAACTTGATATTTTAAAGAAGAAGAACCTGCATTTAAAACTAAAATATTCATAATTAATTTTGATTTGCTTGAATTGCTGTTAATAAAACCGTGTTAAAAATATCATCAATAGTGCAACCTCTACTTAAATCGTTTACAGGTTTATTTAAGCCTTGTAACATTGGGCCAATTGCCAATGCGCCAGTTTCTCTTTGTATTGCTTTGTAGGTGTTGTTTCCGGTATTTAAATCAGGAAAAATTAAAACAGATGCTTGTCCTGCAACCTCAGAATTTGGCATTTTAGTTCTTGCCACAGAAATATCTACCGCTGCATCATACTGTATTGGTCCTTCAATTTTTAATTTAGGATTTTTTGTCTTAACAAGTTCTGTAGCTTTTCTAACTTTTTCGACTTCTTCACCTTTACCAGAGCTACCAGAAGAATAAGAAAGCATTGCTATTTTAGCTTTTATACCAAAAGCTTCTGCAGATTGAGCAGAAGAAATTGCAATTTCAGACAATTGTTCTGCATTTGGATTTGGGTTTACAGCGCAATCTCCCATCACAGAAACTCTATCTGATAAACACATAAAAAATACAGAAGAAACAACAGAAACTCCGGGTTTTGTTTTTATTAATTGCAATGCAGGTTTTATGGTGTGCATTGTTGTATGTACTGCACCAGAAACCATACCATCTGCTAAACCTTCCATAATCATTAAAGTACCATAATAAGAAACGTCTCTAGTTAAATCTAGTGCAGTAGTTTCTGTCATACCTTTATGTTTTCTTGATTGATATAAAGTGTTGGCAAAACTTTTATTATGAATTGAATCTTCTGGATTTAAAATATTGATTTCATCTAAATTAATTTGTAATCCTATTTGATCACATTTTAACTGAATAGTATTTCTATCTCCAAGTAAAGTTAAGTCTACAATATTTAACAACTGTAATCTAGCTGCAGCGGCCAAAATACGCTCGTCATCACCTTCTGGTAAAACGATATGTTTTTTTTCTACTCTAGCTTTTTGTAATAAGTTATATTGAAACATGCTAGGTGTTAACTTGTCAGATTTATGTGAAGTTAAGATATTTGTTAAACCCTCTGCATTTACATACTTATCAAAGGTATCTAATGATAAAAGAATCTTTTTATTATGTGTTGCGTATATTTTAGACTTTACACTTCCAATTTTATTAGAAATACCAAAAGTACCTCCATCAACAGAAATAATAGGCACAGTAGATTGCACACCTTCTATCAATTTTATAATAGATTCTTCCGGAATTAATGTTCCTGTTAAGATAATTCCTGCAATTTTAGGATAATTCTTAGAAGCATTTGCTTGTAAAGCGCCTAAAATAATATCTGCTCTATCGCCTGGTGTTATAACCAAAGCGTTTTCTTTAATTCTTGTTAAATAATTTCTTAGTTGCATTGCGCCAGTACTATAACTGCCAATTGCATTTTCTAAAAATTGTTCACCAAAAAGTACACGACCATTTAAAGCCTTTAAAACTTCTTTTACAGTTGGAAAAGAAAGAAAATCTATCTTAGGAATAATATCTATTTGTAGTTTTTTAGGAAAACTATTTGTTAGTTCTGTTCTAATATAATCAACTTCATCTACTTCAATTTTATTTGCAACAATACCAATAACATCTACTTCTTTATTTATAAAAGAATTGTAAGATAATTGCATGGTGTTAATAAAGTCTTTTTTCTTTTTACCGTTACCAGAGCCCACAATAAGCGCAGGAATGTTAAGGTTTTTGGCTATCATTAAGTTTACGTCTAATTCTGTAAAACCTCCATCGCCAGAAAAATCGGTACCTTCTACCAATACATAATCATAATTAGCTTCTAGCTTTTTATATTTTTTTATAACATGATGTATAACTTCATCTTCTTTTCCTTCACTTAAAAGTTCTACAACTTCACTTTGCGTGTAGGCAAAACAATCTTTATAATCTATTTCTAAGTTGAAAAAATTTATCGCTGTATTTGTGTGTTCGTCATAACCATTTTCATCAATTTCATTTATAATAGGTCTAAAGTAACCGACCTTAGCAGATTTGGTTAACATCATTCTTAATAAACCTAAAGAAATTAAAGATTTACCACTATCAGACTCTACAGTAGCAATGTATATAGCTTTACTCATGTTTTTATTGTATTGTTTTGCAAAAATAAGGCATAAAAAAATGACTAATTGTGATATTAGTCATTTATTATTTATTTAGATATAATTACAAGTTATTAAACCTGTAAAACTCCCATATTAAATTGTTTTTCAATAGGAGCGTGGTTTGCTGCTTCAATTCCCATAGAAATCCAAGTTCTAGTATCTAACGGATTAATTACCGCATCTGTCCAAATTCTTGCGGCTGCATAATATGGTGAAATTTGTTTATCGTAACGAGATTTTATCTTGTCAAATAATTCGGCTTCTTTTTCTGGAGTAATTTCTTCACCTCGTTTCTTTAAAGAGGCAGTTTCTATTTGTAATAAAACTTTTGCTGCAGAATTACCACTCATAACAGCTAACTCAGCACTAGGCCACGCAGCAATTAATCTTGGGTCGTAGGCTTTACCGCACATTGCGTAATTACCAGCGCCGTAAGAGTTACCAATAACAATGGTAAATTTTGGTACCACAGAATTACTAACAGCATTTACCATTTTTGCTCCATCTTTTATGATTCCGCCATGTTCAGATTTAGAACCTACCATAAAACCTGTTACATCTTGTAAGAAAACCAATGGTATTTTCTTCTGATTACAATTGGCAATAAAACGAGTAGCTTTATCTGCAGAATCATTATAAATTACGCCACCAAACTGCATTTCTCCTTTTTTGGTTTTTACTAATTTACGTTGATTGGCAACAATACCAACTGCCCAACCATCTATTCTGGCGTAACCCGTTAAAATTGTTTTTCCGTAACCTTCTTTATATTGTTCAAATTCAGAATTATCTACCAAACGTTTGATAATTTCTAACATATCATATTGTGCATTTCTTTCCTTTGGAAGAATTCCGAAAATATCATCTTCATTTTCTTTTGGAGGAAAAGCTTCTTTCTTGCTAAAACCAGCTTTGTCTGAATCGCCAATTTTATCAACAATAAATTTTATTTTATCTAACGCGTCTTTATCGTCTTTAGCTTTATAGTCTGTAACTCCAGAAATTTCACAATGAGTTGTTGCACCACCTAAAGTTTCGTTGTCTATAGATTCTCCAATTGCAGCTTTAACTAAGTAGCTTCCGGCTAAAAAGATACTCGCTGTTTTATCTACAATTAAAGCTTCGTCACTCATAATTGGTAAATAAGCGCCGCCAGCAACACAACTTCCCATAACGGCAGAAATTTGTGTAATTCCCATACTGCTCATTACGGCGTTATTTCTAAAAATACGTCCAAAATGTTCTTTGTCTGGAAAAATTTCATCTTGCATTGGTAAATAAACACCCGCAGAGTCTACTAAATATATAATTGGTAGTCTATTTTCAATAGATATTTCTTGAGCACGCAAATTCTTTTTTCCAGTTATCGGAAACCAGGCTCCAGCTTTTACAGTTGCGTCATTTGCTACAACAATGCATTGTCTTCCTTTAATGTAGCCAATTTTCACAACAACACCACCAGAAGGACATCCGCCGTGTTCTTCGTACATTCCTTCTCCAGCAAAAGCACCAATTTCTATTGACTTTTTATCATCATCTAATAAATACTCAACACGTTCACGCGCAGTCATTTTACCTTTACTATGGTGTTTGTCAATACGTTTTTGACCTCCACCAAGTTTTACTTTGGCAAAACGTTGTCGTAAATCTGATGCTAAAAGTTTATTGTGATCTTCGTTTTTATTGAAGTTTAAATCCATAAAGTTGTTTTGTTTGCGAGTGCTAAAATAAGAAATTTTTTAACTGTAAGAACTAATAATTTCGGCTACTGTAATTGCAATTTTTTTATACTTTTCTTGTTTTTCTAATCTTGAAGGTTCTGCTGTTCTTTCTGTACAATTTTCTACAGCGCAAGTTTCACAAGTAACACCTACCAGTTTTTTTTCAAAGGTATCTTCTTTAAAGAAATTTAGTTTCTTTTTAAGGTTTGCAGATAATAACATTCCGATACTTACACTTCTGTTTATGTCTTCTTTAAAAGGGTCAGTTGTTGCGGATGATAAAACTAGGTATTCGTTTTTCTGATTAACATAAGAAGATATTTGTACTCCAAATGTTGGTCTTTCTTTAGAAGATTTTTCTAAGTCTTTTATTGTTTTTATAGAAATCCATCTTCTACAATAATGATCATTGTTTCTGTTAGCGTGAGGCGCTTGTTGCTGAGTTATGTGTAGTTCTTTATTTAATCTAAATTCTGGTGAGTTTAATTTATGAGTAAAACGTAAAAAAAACAGGTTTTTTATATTGTAGTACTTTGGTAATATGTTTGTTAATCGTTGGTAGAAAGTTTCGTGAGAACAATTAAAATGTTTAATAATTTTATGTAGTTCAAGTGGTTTCCATTCTTTTAGAGAGAAGAATTGTGTTAGTTTTTCAGTTAAAGATTTTCTTGGAATAATTAAAGCTCCAGCAAAATAGGAAGCTATAAAATTATTTAAAACTTGATCGAAGTTTTCAAATTTTATCCAAGGGAAGGTAAATAATCTGTCATTAATATTTAAATAGTTGTAGGCTAATTCCTTTGCATAAATAAAAGTTTTTTGTGCTTCAGAAATAGTGCTGTCTATTAAAAGTATTTTCTTTTGTGGAATAAATATATTTCTTAATTCTCCTAAATTTTCATGTTTTCTTAATTCTTTATCATTTATGGTGTAACCGTATTCTTCTGTTAAAATGTCTTCTAGATCAATAGAGGTTATTCTTTTATTTAGGTTTAAATGATAAGACTCTGCAAATTTTTCTACATCATTTTCTATATCTTCAAAATAATTACTGTGTGCTTCTTGGTAAGAGCGTAAGGATGCTAAAAAGAAACTTTCTCTAGTTAGGTTGTAGTTTTGAGCAATCTTAATTATTGTACTTATAAAGGCATTTACTTTTGCAGGAGCATTTGCTACAATATCAATTAAGTTATTCTCTTTTATGCCGAATAAGTCTAGTGGAATTTCCTTTAAAATTTTAGATTGTAAAATTTCTCCAATAGGAGCAAGGTTTTTATCTAGTTTTAGCGAAACTAAATTATCATAAGGAACATCTAGTTTTTCAGAAAGAATGATAATTTTATCTGTTTTTGGATATTTTTTTCCTTTTTCAATTTCGTTTAAATACGATTTTGATAAGCCCGATAATTTTGATAAACCGAATAAAGATAAATTCTTATCTGTCCTTATTTGTTTAAGTTTTAAGCCAAAAATCAGTCTAATGTACTCGTCTTCTATAATCATATTTCAAAGATAATCATTATTAGCGAATATTAAAATTTTATCTTTTTTTTAAATTTAGCGAACGTTCGCTTGTGGCGTTCAAAAATATTTTATATCATTGCAGTATAAAAATCAAAAAAAATATAAATATGGAACAAGCTACAGCATTAAAAGAGATAAAATTTGTAGGATTTTCTCAGGAAGAGTATCAAAGTGTTTTAACGTTAGAGGCAAAGATTTTTTTGGTTGAATTGCATAACAAATTTAATTCTAGAAGATTGGAGTTGTTAAAAGAAAGAGAGGTTTCGCAGGCATATTTTAACGCAGGAAATTTCCCTTCTTTTTTAGAGGAAACAAAAGAGGTAAGAGAATCTGATTGGGTTTGTGCTCCTTTACCTGAAGATTTATTAGATAGAAGAGTGGAAATTACGGGGCCTGTTGATAGAAAAATGGTGATTAACGCATTAAATTCTGGTGCAAAAACATTTATGGCAGATTTTGAGGATAGTAATTCTCCAAATATTGAAAACAATTTAGGAGGGCAAATTAATTTACGTGATGCTATAAATAAAACCATTTCATATTATAATGAGAAAAAAGATAAAACATATTCTTTAAATGAAGAAACTGCAACTTTATTGGTGCGCCCAAGAGGTTTGCATTTAAATGAAAAGCATTTATTGATTGCTGGTGAAGAGATGTCGGGTTCTTTAGTTGATTTTGGATTGTTCTTTTTTCATAATATAAAAACATTACAAGAACAAGGTTCTGCAACCTACTTTTATTTGCCAAAATTAGAGCATTATTTAGAAGCTCGTTTTTGGAACGATGTTTTTGTATTTGCACAAGACTATTTGTCAATTCCGCAAAAAACAATAAAAGCTACAGTTTTAGTAGAAGCAATTACAGCTAGTTTTCAGTTAGACGAAATTATATATGAATTAAGAAATCACATGGCAGGTTTAAATTGTGGTCGTTGGGATTATATTTTTTCATACATCAAGAAGTTTAGAAATCATAAGGGGTTTATGGTTCCAAATAGAGATCAGGTAACAATGAATTCTCCATTTATGAAAGCTTATTCTTTATTGGTTATTCAAAAATGTCATAAAAGAAATGTGCATGCAATGGGAGGAATGGCAGCTCAAATTCCAATTAAAAACGATGAAAAAGCAAACGATGCTGCTTTTGCAAAAGTGTTTAATGATAAAGAGCAAGAAGTAAAAAACGGTCATGATGGAACTTGGGTTGCGCATCCAGGATTGGTAAAAGTAGCCATGGATGTTTTTAATAAAAATATGCCAACTAAAAATCAAATTCATATTAAAAGAAGTGATGTAAAAGTTTCAGAAAAAGATTTGGTTGAAATGCCAAAAGGAACAATTACCGAAGACGGAATTAGGAAAAACATAAACGTTGGAATTTTATACATAGAATCTTGGTTAAGAGGAAATGGTGCAGCAGCATTATATAACTTAATGGAAGATGCTGCAACTGCCGAAATATCGAGAACGCAAGTTTGGCTATGGTTGCACAATAACGTTAAAATTGAAGACGGAAGAACTTTTAATATGGCAATGTATCAGTTATTAAAAAGGGAAGAAGTAGAGAAATTAAAAAAATTAGTTGGCGAAGAGAATTTTACAAATGGTAAGTTTAAACTTGCAATAGAGTTGTTTGATCAATTAGTTTTATCAAAAGATTATAAAGAGTTTTTAACGCTTTCAGCATACACATATATATAAAAAAAAGCCCCAAAAAATGCGGCAACATTTTAAGGGGAAAGCTATTAACAATAACTTATTTAACAACACAAAATTATGAAAAATTTAGCACAAACAAATTATAGTTCAGTATTAGAAACAGTAAGAAATTTAAAAGCAAAATATGGCAACTCTTGGAATGCTATAAATTCTGAAAGTGCTGCAAGAATGGCAACTCAAAACCGTTTTAAAACAGGTTTAGATATTGCTAAATATACAGCTGCAATCATGAGAAAAGATATGGCGGAATATGATGCAGATTCGTCAAATTATACACAATCTTTAGGTTGCTGGCATGGTTTTGTGGCGCAACAAAAAATGATTGCTGTAAAAAAACATCATAAAACAACAAATAAAAGTTATTTGTATTTGTCAGGTTGGATGGTTGCTGCTTTACGTTCGGAATTTGGACCATTGCCAGATCAATCAATGCACGAAAAAACAGCAGTACCAAGTTTAATTGCAGAAATTTATGATTTCTTACGTCAAGCAGACGCAATTGAATTAAATGATTTATTCCGAAGAAAAGAAAACGGAGAAGACGTACAAGATCAAATAGATAATTTTGAAACGCATATCGTTCCAATTATAGCAGATATAGATGCAGGTTTTGGTAATGAAGAAGCTACTTATTTATTAACTAAAAAGATGATTGAAGCTGGAGCTTGTGCAATTCAGATAGAAAATCAGGTTTCAGACGCAAAACAATGTGGTCATCAAGATGGAAAAGTAACCGTGCCACATGAAGATTTTATAGCTAAATTAAATGCAATTCGTTATGCATTTTTAGAATTAGGTGTAGATGATGGAGTAATTGTAGCAAGAACCGATTCTGAAGGAGCTGGTTTAACACAGAAATTACCAGTAAGTCAAGAGCCTGGAGATTTAGCTTCTCAATATTTAGCTTTTGTAGAGGCAGAAGAAATTGCAATTGAAGACGCCAAAGAAGACGATGTTTTATTAAAAAGAGAAGGTAAATTAGTGCGTCCGGTAAGATTACCAAATGGATTGTATAAATTTAAAGACGGTTCTAATATTGATAGAGTTGTTTTAGATTGTGTTACAAGTTTACAGAACGGAGCAGATTTATTGTGGATTGAAACTCCAACACCAAATGTTAAGCAAATTGCACATATGGTTAATAGAGTAAAAGAGGTAGTGCCAAATGCAAAGTTGGTGTATAATAATTCGCCTTCTTTTAACTGGACCTTAAATTTCCGTAACCAAGTGTATGATGAAATGTTAGCAGAGGGAGAAAATATGTCGGAATATGATAGAAATAACTTAATGGATAAAGCATATGATGGTTCAGAATTATGTCATCTTGCAGATCAAAAAATTAAAACTTTTCAGGTTGATGGAGCAAGAGAAGCTGGAATATTTCATCATCTAATTACATTACCAACCTATCATACAACAGCGTTGCATATGAACGATTTAACAGAAGGTTATTTCGGTGAAGAAGGAATGTTAGCTTATGTAAAAGGTGTGCAAAGACAAGAAATTAGAAAAGGAGTTTCTTGTGTAAAACACCAAAGAATGGCTGGTTCAGATTTAGGAGACGATCACAAAACCTTCTTTGCTGGAGATAAAGCTTTAAAGGCTGGTGGAGCGAATAATACTTCTAATCAGTTTGAAGCAAAAGAAAATAAAGTAGCAGAAGCTATAGTTTAATAATTTTTATTCTATTTCGATAGGATACAATTCCCGCCGTTGTTTTTTTTAGTTGTTTGTTTAAAACGATGCGGGAATTTTTTTAAAATAAGTTTACATAAATTTAGCTGTTTGTAAATTTTATTTGAAGCGAAAACACCACTATTTTTTAGTGGTGTTTTTATTTTTTCTACAATGTTTGTAACAATTCATATAAAAAAACTACATATATCTATAGAAATGTTGTTATAAATTAAATTTTTTAACGAAATTGCTTGTCTTAAAATTGTTCAATTAAAAAACACTACGCAAATTATGTCTGATGATTTTGATTTATTAGAAACGAATTCTAACGAGAAAACCGAAAAAGTTGATGTAAACTGGGGGAAAGCCATCGATACGATGAAATCCAAACTATCTCAAGAAGAGGACCCACAAAGACGTCAAAAAATATTAAATGCAACATTAGATGATGTTGTGCACATGGCAGAAAAAGACAGAACAACGCTTTTAGATGCAATTAAAGACTTAACTGATTATCAAGATGAGGTTGGAATTATTTTTGAAAAATTCTCATCATTAAATCCAGAAGAGCAAAAAATAATAGACGATGCGCAAAAAGCATTAGAAAGAGCAAGAATAGAATTAGAAGACGCAGAGAACAAACCAGATACTTGGTGGAATAATCTTTGGGGGCGTAAATCTAAAATTAAAAAGGAGCAAGCGGAATTTAAAGAAGCAGAAAAAATACGTGCTGGCGCAGATAATAAAGCAAAAGCAAAGTTTCAACAACGTATAGAAAGTGCAGATGTACAAACATTATTAAGTGAGCTTTCTTACAAATCTCAAGCAGCGGTTACGCGTTTAAAAAACCGTGAAGTAGAAATTAAAGAAGTAGAAGAAAAGCTAAAAGATGCAATTGTAGAAGCTTCTAAAAATCATACAAAAGCTTTAGAGAAAAAAGCAGAAACAGAAACAAAATTAGAAGAACAGTATGCTTTGCTTAAGCAAGCGCGTCAAGCATTAGAAGAAGTTGCAGACAAACAATCTGCTGAATATTCAGAAGCTTTGTCTAAAGTTACAACTATAGAGCAAAAAGTAGAAGAGTTAGAAGGTCTTAAAAATGCCTACACAACTTTGGCGGCGTCTAAAGATAGTTTTGTGCACAAGCACAATTTAACTATTAAAGTGTTAACTTCTTTACGTTCTAATTTACAAACACACAGAGCAAAATTAAAAAGTGATACAGATGAACGTTTGAAGTATTACGACGGTTATGTTGTTGCGTTAAAAGCAAGAACAGATCAAGAATTTGCGGCAATTTTAGAGCATTTAGGTGTAAAAACCGATGAGCATATTGGTGAAACCTTAGCATCTATGCATACGGCAAGTGCCAAAGCACGTCAAGAAATGATGGACAACATTCCGGTTCACGAAAAAGTTATGCAAGGTGTTTATAGCACCTACGCAGAGGCTTTGCATGAAATTCGTGCAAAAGATTCTAAGATTCAGGCAAACTTTGCAGAGCGTTATGGTATCGATATGAAAGAAATTTTCGAAGATTATTATAAGGCAGATGGAGAAGCATCTTCAGAAGGTGGAGAACCAGCAAACGATCCAAAACCAGAGTCTAACAACGACGATTTGTTAGGTTAAAATAAGTAGGGCGTTCCCTTCTTTTGAGAAAAACAAAAGAAGGTCAGGCTTTACATTATATCTTTTTCTGAAAGAGAAAAAGGATGTCATTTCAATCCTTAACGCGGGCTTATTTACTAGCTTATTGCTTACTTATTAAGTTGGTTAGTGTTTATAATGTTGGAAATAAAGCCTTTAAATTTAGTTTTAACTATTAAATACAAGTATAATTTATAAATATTATTTATATTTGTAAAAAATAAATATAAAATGGCAACATTTACATCTTCATTACCAGATAGTCTTTTAGAAAAATTATCTGTTTTAGCTAAAGAATTAAAGCTTCCTAAAAATAGGTTAATAGAAAATGCTTTAGAGTTATATTTAGAGCAAATAGAAAAGGCTAGTTACATAAAGTCTTATAAGCAAGCTGGTACAGACCAAGATATTTTATTGGTTGCAGAAGAAGGTATGCAAGAATATTTTACTTCAATCAATAATGAAGAAACTCACTAAATGAAGCAAGGCGAAATTTGGGAATTGTATTTAAATCCCACAAAAGGAAGCGAGCAAAGTGGTAGAAGACCTGCGGTAATTATAAGTGGTAATATGTTAAATAAACATTTACAAGTTGTAATTGTTTGTCCATTAACAACAAGTGTTAAAAACTATAAAGGAAACCTTGTGCTAGAACCTAGCGAAATAAACGGATTGTCTAAAACTTCGGAAGTGTTAACTTTTCATGTTCGTTCGGTTTCTAAAACAAGGCTCGATAAAAAAATAGGTAAAATTCCGTTGAAAGATGTTGAGGTAATTAAAAAAACCTTAAACGATATTCTTAAATTTTAAGCATGATAACTACACCGTTAGATTCTGCAATTCTAGATTCCAAAGAGCAATATGTTTTCTATCATAAAATGGTAGACTTTGCGTTGAAGGAATTGCTAGTTAATGTACAAAGACAAGATTTGTGTAACCTGCAAGAACTTACATTTTTTAAGCAATATTCCGACTTGTTATTGTATTCAATAGAGGCAATGCGCGTAAAATATATGTATGATGAGGAAGATAATATGAAGGTAGATTTAACTGAATCTGGGTTTCCTAATTATCTCGAATTTAGATATTTATATAATGACTTAGGTCTAAAAAAAGAGTTTTTATCAAAACTAAACGAATCGTACTCTATAAAAGACGAATTTTTAGACACTTTATTAAGAAAAAAACAGCCGGTTAAAAGGAATCGTCTTTTTCAAGCAGCATCAATAGTGTATTATTCATCTGTAAATCAGCAATATATTTACAACAGATTTGTGCAAGGAAAAATTTTAAACTCACCAGACAGTATTTCTTCAAAATACATGACAAGCTGGAGTTTTTACGATGTTTCACATAACAGACCATTTATATGTTTTATGTATTTCGATTTTGATGGAAAGAATATTAGTAAAGAAAAATCAGAATTATATAGAGTTTTAAAAGAAAGTGCTGATAGAGAAATGCCGTTAGATACAATGGCGTATAATATTGATAGAAAATTACCAGATATTCATCCTAAGCATATAAAAAGAATCGATTTAGGTCCGTTGCATAATGTATTTGCAAAAGACGAAAACGAAATTACACATGCAATTTTAGAGGCAATTGCTAAAAAGGAAATTCCTTTAGAAAGTTATGCATTGTCTCTTAAAATAGATGAGGTTTTTTCTGGAGATACTTTTAAAGAAGGCGGATTTTTCTCGAAACAAACCATGCAAAAATGGAACGAAGTAGCGCAAAAAAAATACGTTTTTGCACCACATAGAATTATACAATTATTGCACAATAAAACACCAGGAATATTGAATAAGTTGGCAAAACAGCCAATTCAAGTTTCAAATTTAAAAATTGATAAAAGATAAAGTTGGCAGTAACAGTAGCAGTAATCAGAACTGCTTACTGAAACTGTATACTGAAAACTAAAAAAACATGGAACACAATTCTACTTTTCCAATAAAGCAAAATGAACTCAATATGCTTCGAGATGAAGCGAGTGGATATTTAAAATCTGTTCAATGGGAACAAGGAGCTAGAGCAAAAAATAAAGATAAAGATGCCAAAGACGAATCTATTTTACTGTATTTATCTAGAGCCAATAACGGAAGTAGCACTTCAGTTACGTCAGTTTCTAAAACAATTTTAGCGTTAAAAAAACGTTTATTACCAGATTCTTTAGCAATTCCAATCAACTTAAACAAAACCTTGTACGCTGTTCAAGAAGGATTAACGTTAGGAATTTGGATTAAAGATAGTTACAATGACGCTTCGGGTTTATCTAGTTTAGCAGAACGTAAATCAGCTTTAGATAACAATGGTAAACGAGAGTTCGAAAGTAAAATGCAAACAGCAACAGCATTTCAATTATTTGGAACTTCGTATAAAATATTACACGATTTAAAACCATTTTCTTCGGACGATTTATCGGTTATGAAACAGAAATTTGCTGGTATTCCAGAGGTTTCTTTGATGTCACCTTTAAAAGGAATTGCGTGTAGTTTGTTTTATTTTGATAAATATTTAGCACATCCAGATATTATAAAGTCAGACAAAGATGTTATCGATTTTACGGTTGTTTATTTTGAAGCTCTAATTGATGAAATTCAGTTAAGAAAAAGTACTTTAGAGTACACAGAAACAATTGTAGATAGAACTTATAAATTAGAAAAAACAGATTTTGCCGTTTCTGGTTGGGAGAATTTTTTTTCTGGAACGGCAAAAAGTGTTGAGTTTAATAAAATTAAATTCGAACAAATTGTTGGTAATAAAGATGCAAAGCATTTTGCACGTAGGTTAACAGAAAGAATGTTAAGTTACGATTTTGATGCAAAGAAAAATCCGTTTCAAGAATTGGGTGGTTTTATGCCTGTTTTTATGGGTTACGGAATACCAGGAACAGGTAAAAGTATGTTAATTGCTGCCATTGCAACTCGATTAAAAGAGCATGCAGACAATTTAGATATTCCGTTTTTATTTCATCCCATGCCAGATACTTTAATTAGTACATTTCAAGGTGGTTCTGCAGAAAAAATGGTAGAATGGATGAAACCTATGCAAGACCCAACTAAATTAATTTTTGCGCCAATTGATGACGCCGAAAATAACTTGCAAGAAAGAACTGCACAAGGAGTTTCTGCTGGTGTTAAAGAAGTAATTGGTGTTTTCTTACGTTATACAGAAGGTGCTTATGCTGTAAATTATGGGAATTCGTCTATCGGACTTTTTACCAATTTACCAGAAATGTTAGACAAAGCAGTAATTTCTAGAGTACAAGGTAGGTTTAAAATTGATGGTGCAAGAACAGAAAATGACTTTTTAGATCAAGATTATATTTGGTGGAAAAAATTTGAAAAAACAATTCCGGATTTTGTGAATATGCAAAATCCAGAAAATTATCAATATTTAAAAGATCAAGGTCTTACAAAAAATATGGGCGAAATTCTTAGTTCTGTAGAAAAACCATCCGAAGAAAGAGTTTTAGAAGCTTATGACAAAGCTGTGCAAAAGCATAGTACTAATCAGCATTTGTTTTTTGCAAGTTTGTATAAAGAAATTCAGCAAATATTTCCATTTTTCTCCTCTAGAGATGTTAGAAACATTCAATCTGCAATTTCTTTACGTTTAACAGATTTTGATTTGGAAGAAGATTGGTTCGAAAATCCAGAAAT
Organism: Polaribacter marinaquae; assembly: GCF_038019025.1. NCBI lineage: Bacteria > Pseudomonadati > Bacteroidota > Flavobacteriia > Flavobacteriales > Flavobacteriaceae > Polaribacter > Polaribacter marinaquae. The sequence goes on along the minus strand of NZ_CP150496.1, from coordinate 1,096,024 downwards.
TTATTTCAAAAAGAATTACGAAACCAAATTTGGCATGTTGCAAGAATTGATGAAAAGCAATATGAAAGGTTTAGATTTTTCTGAAATTAGAAGACAAGAAGTTGTAAGGTATTTAGACAATGTGGCAACGATTGCAGACACCGATTTTAAACGAAAAGTTGATGCTCGTGTGAATCAATTAAACATAGATTTACAAGCAAGAAAATCTTTTAGTAATGAGTAGTTTAAGAGTAAAAAATATAAAAAAAACTGTTTTATCAGACAATTATTACACGCTTTTTAAATTTAATTTTGATTATCAAAAATCTGATGGTAGTTGGGTAAAACCAATGAGAGAAGTTTATGAACGTGGTCATGGTGCAGGAATTTTATTGTATAACACAAAAAAACAGACCGTAATTTTAATCAAACAATTTCGTTTTCCAACGTTTGTACATGATAATAAAGATGGTTTTTTAGTTGAAATTCCGGCAGGATTATTAGATCAAGATAATCCTGAACAATGTATTATACGAGAAACCGAAGAAGAAGTTGGTATTCGATTAAAGTCTGTTAAAAAAGTTTACGAAGGGTATTCATCTCCAGGGGTTTTAACAGAGAAAATGCACTTTTTTGTGGCAGAATATTCTGATGATATGAAAGTAAGCGAAGGTGGCGGCATAGCATCAGAAAACGAAGATATAGAAGTTTTAGAAATACCGTTTACAGAAGCTATTGATATGCTAAACAGCGGTAAAATAGAAGATACAAGAACAATTGTATTGCTACAATATGCTCAAATTCATAATTTGTTAAATTAAAATGGAAAAACTAAAAGACGCAAAATTATTTAGAAACGAACTAATTTCTGTTAACGGAAAATTAGTAGAGCGCTACAATAAATGTTTAGAAAAATTAGGTTTTTCTAAAACAACGTTAACCTCTTTTTCTATTGATGGTTTAGGTTGGAGTCCAGAGATTGCAGAAGAAAAGAAAGAGCAATTTTATTTAAATAATGAAGAGGCAAATACGCACGCAATTATTATTTCGCCTTTGCAAAAAAGTTTACCAATTTACAATCCTTTTCATTCTTTTGACAAAGAATTAATGAAGGTTGTTTTTAAAAAACATGGCGATTTTATAAAAGATATTACTAGAGATTCAGCTATATGCTTAGATTTTGATCAAAAAATAGATGTTTTTTACGAACCTTTAGACGTTTTAAAATATAAAGACATTGTAATAAAATTTCATTTAATAAATAACTTAAATAAAGCTAAAGAGAACCAATTAAAATTAATTCATACTTTTAATTTAGACAATAATTTTATAGACGAAAATATTCATAAACAGTTATTAGCATCTGCTAAAAAATATGGCGATTTACGTGAAAGAAATCTTATTTTAGAAGAAATTAAATACACTACAGATTCTTTTTATACGAAAGCATTTGGCGGAATTTTTGTGTTGAAAGATTTTGTAAAACCAATTTTAATTTTTCAAGAAAAAGAAACATACAACCAAGCGATAAACGATACTGTGCATGATATTTTAATGTATCATATTTCTCATGATGAGTTAATCGATAAGCTTTTAAGTTATGACGTTATAGAAGCAAATCTAGAAGAAGAATTGCATCAAAAGAAATACGAAAGAATTAAGAAATATACGCTTTCGAAACATTTGATGTCGCCAACACATTTGGTAAAAGATATTTTACAAAACGACATTCTTTTTAAGAGTTATTTAAATAAAATTGATATTTCTGCGAGAAAAAAAGTAATGGGTTTAGAGTTGTTTTTAGAAAAAAAGAAAACTTCTAAAACCATAAAAGCAAAAGATTTTTTAGACAAAGATTTGTTTGTTTCGTTGCACAAACCGCATTCTTCGTTAAAACCAAATCACCAAGATTTAATTTGGTATTTATTGGTAAATATTGCGCCAAAAGATGTGTTATTTTTATATTGGTATGACAAAGAACAATTTTATAGCACATTCAAAACATTAGAAAGCTCAACTCAAGATTGGGTAATAGAAACTATTTTAAATAATTTTTAAACAAAACATCTTACACAAATAATATGACACTAGAACTTTTAATATTTATTGCAGCTATTTTATTTGGTATTATTTTATTTTGGAGAGAATCTCAAGGAAATAAGTTGTATCGTTTTTTTAATAAAATGATGAATTCTAAAGAACTACAGATGTCTATTACGAACAAAAAAGGCTTTATCTATCAACAAAACTTTCTTTTAAGACTTGTATATATAAGCACGTTTTTCTTAGTTTTAGTTTTAATTGCACGTTTTATAATTCCGATAGATATTACAACCGTTTCGTTATTTACTTCGATGATTTTTGGTACGTTATTAGGAACTTATATTGCTGGGTTTATTTTTAAATCTTCTGCAATTATAGAAGAACAATCAGAAAATTTAGGAGATACTTTTAATGATGTTTTAGAAAAAGGAAAAGGTTTTGTGAAAGATTTAAAAACAGAAGAACCTGTTGCTATTAAAAAAGCACAAGAAGAAGTTAAAGATAGTAAAGTAGAAGAAAAAAGTGCTAGAGAAAGATTGAAAGACAAAGGTTTGTTATAGGTTTTGTAAAAATTCATAAAATAAAAATTTAAAAAATGATTAAGAATTATTGGAGTAAAGGTCCAAGGCAAAAAAAAATAGTTGTGATTTTAAGTATCATAACTCTTGCTTTGTTGTTTTTTTTAAGAGATGATTATCAGCCAGCATTATTGTTTGTTAGAAAGTTTATTTTTATCATATTGTTGTGTTTTACAATCTTATTTTTTAGTCTTAGAACATTTAGAAAATCTGCTAGTACAGGTAAAAGAATTGGTATTTTAGTTTTTTTAACTGTTTTTTTCGCAGTTGTTTATTATGTAGGTTGGAATTTAAAATTCTACGATTATATGAAAACATATAATGTTTATAATAGTTTACAAAGAATCGAAATTGTAGAGCTTCCTTTAACCCAAAATGAAAGAATTCAGCCTTTAAGAAATATATTTTCGATGGCAAATGAATCCGTAGGAGAAACCAAAGATGTTTCTTTACCACATTTGGTTAGAGTTGATGGTCATAACCAATGGACAATGGCAATCCAACCAACCGAAAAGTATGTTTGGCAAGGAATTAAAGACAATACAGAAGAGGTTTTTTCTGTTTCGAGTACAACACCTTTTCCTCGCTTTTCATCAGAAAATAGAATTCCTGTAACTTTTTCAATTGGCGAATCTTTAAAATTTAGTAGAAATACTTACAATGCTGTTGTGCAAAGATTAAATCCGTGGATGCTTTTTAATTACGAACCAAGCGATACTTATTACATGAAAAATGACAAAGGCGCATGGGTACAAGTTGTAAGTTTAATTAAGTGGAAAGGTTTTTTCTTTCCGTATCCTACATTTGGTGGCGTAATGGTTGTAGAAAATGGTGAACACGATTTTAATGATTATCTAGAAAGAATTACAATTGGTAAAGGAATTTTTATTTCGCCAGATGAAATGAAAAATTACGAATACTTAACAAAGCAAAATACGCTGTCAGAAAAAGTATCTCGTTTACAAGCAGAAAGTTTAAAGTTTTTAGGAGGATTTAGAGATCCTTTGCCGTGGAATATGAAAACGGCAGTTAAAATTCCAGACTTACCAGACGATCAAAATCAGCAACCATTTGTAACAGATTTCGATTTTTCTGATACAAAAACGGGTGCTTTTAGTGGTTTATATCATTGGTTTGGGCTAGAACCTGTTGGAGACGAAAGAACAAGTTTAACATTTAGTGTTTTTATTCCTGCGGATGGAACCGATAAATTATATTATTACGATCATGCTTCAAAAAAACAAGGTTATGCAGGTGTTTCTGCAATGCCTTTAAAAGTAATAGAATCTAGAAAAGAATATGATTGGTCTGCAAATAAACCAGTAGAATTTAGACCTTATATTAAAAATATTGCTGGCAAAAAGAGAATGTTTTTTCTAAGTACCATTTCGGCGATTAAAAAAGAAAATGCACAGTTTGATGGTTCGGCAACACCCGATTTAGCATTAATTGATAGTGAATATAGAGATGTTATTTGGATTGATGCAAAAAAACCAAGTACATGGAATGAAGAGGTTTATATTCAATTAAACGAAGCTTGGAGAGCTAGTGAAAACGGAAATATTTACTTCGAAAAAGAACAAACAATTTTAGAGAAAAATAAATCTATTTTAGACTCGATAAAGCTAATTTCAAAAAAAGAATTAGATTCTAAAAGAATTAAAGCACTACAAAAGAAGATAGATTCAATAAAAATGAATTAATATTTATAGCTTTTTAGGATTGCCTTTTTGCTAAAACTAGCATAAAATTTATTTACCTATTTTTGAATAAATTATTTTATTAAAAAGTAAATTAAATAAATGATAGCACTATCTGCATTAGATTATTTTATAATCGTTCTTTTCTTTTCAGTTATTTTATTAATTGGTTTTATAGTATCAAAAAAATCAGGAAAAAGTTCTTCAGAATTTTTTCTTTCTGGCAGAACTATGCCTTGGTGGTTACTTGGTTTTTCTATGGTTGCAACTACATTTGCTGCAGATACACCGTTATTAGTAACAGATATTGTTAGAGGAGATGGTGTTGCAGGTAATTGGGTTTGGTGGACGTTTTTAATTACAGGTTTGCTAACCGTTTTTGTCTATGCAAAACTTTGGCGAAAATCTGGTGTAACTACAGATTTAGAGTTCTACGAATTAAGATACAGTGGTAAAGCAGCAAGTTTTTTAAGAGGTTTTAGGTCTATTTATTTAGGTGTTATTTTTAATATTTTGGTAATGTCTGTAGTAACATTGGCAGCTATTAAAATTGGCGGAATAATGTTGGGGATTCAACCTTGGGAAGTTGTTTTGTATGCTGGTTCTGTTACAGTAATTTTTTCTGCTTTCGGTGGTTTTAGAGGTGTTGTTTATACCGACTTTTTACTTTTTATAATTGCCATGTTTGGGGCAATAGCAGCAGCTTATTATGCTGTAAATTTACCAGAAGTTGGTGGTTTGGAAAGTTTGTTTCAAAATAAACTCGTGGCAACCAAAACTAATATGTTGCCAGATTTTAATGATACAAATACGGTAATTACAATTTTAATTATTCCGTTAGCATTACAATGGTGGAGTTCTTGGTATCCTGGTGCAGAACCAGGAGGTGGAGGTTATATTGCACAAAGAATGTTAGCAGCTAAAGATGAAAATCACGCAATAGGTGCAACGTTTTTTTTTAATTTTGTACATTATGCTTTAAGACCTTGGCCTTGGATTTTAGTAGCCTTGGCGTCTTTGGTGATATATCCAGATATTGCAAGTTTGCAAAGTGCTTTTCCTAATATTCCTGCGGATAAATTAGGGAATGATTTGGCATATCCAGCAATGTTAAACTTTTTACCAAAAGGGATTTTAGGAATTGTTTTAGCATCTTTAATTGCAGCATATATGAGTACAATTTCTACACATTTAAATTGGGGTTCTTCTTATGTAGTAAATGACTTTTATAAACGTTTTATTAAAAAAGAAGCTACAGAAAAACAATTGGTAAATGTAGGTAGAATAAGTACAATATTAATGATGGTTATAAGCGGTTTATTAGCTTTAACTTTAACAAATGTGAAACAAGTATTTGATATTATTATAATGTTTGGTGCAGGTACTGGTTTAATATTTATTTTGAGATGGTTTTGGTGGAGAATAAATGCTTGGAGCGAAATTTCTGCTATGTTTTCATCAGGAATAATTTCGATACTTTTAAATTTTACGTCTTTAAAAACTATTTTATTCGGTGTAGAAGATGGTCTTTTTCCTAGTTGGTTTCAATTTCCGTTTGTGGTGTTAGTAACAACTATAATTTGGTTGGTAGTTACTTTTTTAACTCCGCCAGAAAAAGATGAAACACTTCAATTATTTTATAAGAATATTCTACCTAGTGGCGCCGGTTGGCGTAAAGTTGTTGCAAAAGCAAATTTGGCAGGAATTAATTTTGATCAAAAAGAAAAAAACTGGAGTTTGCCTAATGCAATATTAGCAATGTTACTCAGTTGCGTGTTAATTTATAGTTGTTTGTTTGCAACGGGTTTTTGGATTTATGGCGATTACAAACAAGCATTAATTTTAACTTCATTAGTTATTATAGCTTCTATTTTTTTAATAAAACTTTTAAAAAAAATAAAAAATACAATCTTGTAAGTTCTTAAATTATTGAAAGGTAAATATTTCCATGTATTTATTTTCCTTGGTAAATAAAATTTTATTTTGTAAATTTGTACTCTAATTCATTCATTAAAGTATGAAAACAGCAAAAATTTTATATTATATTTCTACAGGATTGTTAACATTATTAATGCTTTTTTCTGCAGGAATGTACTTTTTTAATCATGAAGAAGTAGCCAACATGTTTACCAACTTCGGATATCCAACTTATATTATTTATCCGTATGCTATTGCTAAAATTTTAGGTTTAATTGCAATATGGTTTTTTACAAAAAGTGTAATTAAAGAGTGGGCATATTCTAGTTTTTTCTTTGCTTTTATTTTAGCCTTTTTTGCACATGTAATGATTAATGATGGCGAGCAAACGGGTGCAATTGTAGCTATAATTCTATTAATTACTTCTTACATCACTTCAAAAAAAATAAATCATGACAAACTCTAAAGTTACTTTATCAAATAAAAATTATTTAGCAGAAGCAAAAGCTAGAAATCATTTTTTAACTCTAGATGAACCTGTTGTTGATGGAGGAGATGATAACGGACCAACACCCGTAGAATATTTACTAACTGCAATTGGTGGTTGTGTAGCCATGACTTTAAGAATGTATTCTGAAAGAAAAGGTTGGGATGTAGGTGAGATTGATGTAAAAGTTACGCAGGTAATAGAAAATAATGAGAAATTTTTAACAGAAGAAATCTCTTTTGAAAAAGAAATTACAGATGATCAACAAAAGAGATTACTAGTAATTGCAGGAAAATGTCCGGTAGCAAAAATGGTTAAAGGAGAAACAAGAATAGATTCAAAAATTATTTAAAAAATAAGTATGAAAAAAATATTAGCATTTGCAGGTAGTACAAGTTCTACATCAATAAATAAACAGTTAGTTACTTTTGCAGCAGAAAATTTAGAAAACTCTACTTTTGATGTAATCGATTTAGCAACTTTTAAAGTACCTGTTTATAGTGAAGACGAAGAAAAAAATGGTTTTCCAGAAGATATTAAAAGCTTTACAACTAGCTTAGATAGTTATGATGGATTTATAGTTTCTTTAGCAGAGCATAATGGTTCTTACGCCGCTGCTTTTAAAAATATTTTCGATTGGAGTTCTAGAATAAATGTAAAAGTATTTAGAGATAAACCATTATTATTAATGGCAACGTCACCAGGCGGAATGGGCGGTCAATTTGTGTTAAGTGCCGGTGAACAAAGATTTTCTAGACACGGTGCTAGTGATATTGTTACTTTTTCTTTACCAAGTTTTTACGATAATTTTAAAGATGGTAAAATTACAGGAGAAGATCTTCTAATCGCATTAAAAGAACAAGTAAACACTTTTGAAAAATTAGTTAATGAGCAATAAATTAAACATCGTTTTATACGGTAAACAAGGGCATGCGTATACTGTAGCGTTTAAAAACTTTTTAAATTCTACAGATGTGCCTTATACATACAAAGATATCTCTAAAGATGTAGAGGCTAGAGAACACAGTAAAGAATTGTACAACGGTGTTGCTAAATTTCCGACTTTATTTGTAGACGATAAAGTGTATTTAACACCAACTACAGAAGAATTTAATAAGATAATGCAAGATTTAAAGTTAAGAGCTTAAACTCTAACTTAAAATAAAAAAAAGTAGCAGATGGGTGACATTTCGAAAGATATCAATTCTAAGTTTACAAGCAATAAAGTAAAAGCTTTAATAAACATAAAATATACTTCTAACTGGTTAAGCAGTAAAGAAAACGAGTTTTTTAAGCCACACGGAATCTCGCCGCAACAATACAACATATTAAGGATATTACGAGGTGCAAAAGCTAAAATTAAGGTGCAAATTGTAAAAGATAGAATGATAGAAAGAGCACCAAATGCAACTCGTTTAATGGATAAGTTGTGTGACAAAAACTTAATTGAAAGAGAGCGTTGCGAGCATGACAGAAGAGTAGTTTATGTACAGATTACCCAGCAAGGTTTGCATTTATTATCTAATATAGACGATTTTAAAAATGTATCTTTTTTAGATAAACTCTCAGAAGAAGAAGCATTAACATTAAGTAACCTTTTAGATAAAATTAGATAAAAAAATTTGCAAATATATTTTCCTTGGAAAATACATGATAAATAGCAATACAGCATGAAAAAATATAAAAGTATTCAAACAGTTGTAGAGAGTCCATTGGTTAACATGGGCCCTATAAAGCTTCGTCAACCTTTACCATCAAAAGGTTTAGAAAATGTAGATCCTTTTTTATTATTACATCACTATGGTCCTTATGCTATTTCAGAATTCAACAATCCGTTTGATTTAGGTCCGCATCCTCACAGAGGTTTTGAGCCGATAACATTACTTTTTAAAGGCGAACAATTGCACAGAGACTCTTTGGGAAACGAAATGATTGTGAAAGCTGGTGGAGTGCAATGGACAACTGCTGGTCGCGGTATTATTCATGCAGAAGCACCAACCAAAGCATTTGTTAAAAATGGTGGCGATCTAGAAGGAATTCAGTTATGGTTAAATTTACCCGCAAAATCTAAAATGATAACTCCAAATTATCAACATTTAAAAAAAGAGCAAATACCACAAATTACATCAAAAGATAAAAAAGTAGCAATTAATGTTGTTGCCGGCAATTTAGAAGAAACTTTTGGGTTAATTCAAACACAAACAGAGGTAAATGTTTATACAGTAAATGCCAAAGAAAATGGCTGTACAGAAATTGAAATTCCCAAAACGCATCAATCTTTAATTTACCTGTTAGATGGCGAGATTTTGGTAAATAACTCACAAGTGTTATCTAAAGGTAAAAATCAAATGGTAACCTTTAATCAAGACGGTTCTTTAATTAATTTTTCAGCGAAAAAAGAAAGTAATTTATTAATTCTTTCTGGTGTACCAATTAAAGAAAAAGTAACCCAATACGGACCTTATGTTATGAATACTCAAACAGAAATTTTAGAAGCAATGAGAGATTATCAGCAAGGTAAAATGGGGTATTTGTATTAGGGCGTTCCCCGAAAAGGGTCGTGCTTTCCACTATATCTTTTTGCAGAAAAAGCAAAAAGGATGCCGTTGCAATCACTAACGCATCCGCACTTTTAAAAGAAATTATACAAGTTTATAAATGAAAAAAATAATTCACAAATCAGAAACAAGAGGTTTAGCCAATCACGGTTGGTTAAAATCATATCATACTTTTAGTTTTGCAAACTATCAAAATTTAGAAAGAATGAATTTTGGTGCTTTAAGAGTTTTAAATGATGATATGGTTCAGCCTAAAATGGGCTTTGGTACGCATCCTCATAAAAATATGGAAATAATTTCGATACCAATATCTGGTTCTTTATCACATAAAGATAGCATGCAAAATAAACGTGCGATAGAAGTCGGAGAGGTACAGGTTATGAGTGCCGGAACTGGTGTAACGCATTCGGAATTTAATGATAGTTCATCCGAAGAAGTTAATTTTCTTCAGCTTTGGATATTTCCAGAATCAGAAAATGTAACACCTTATTATGACCAAAAGTATTTTGAAAAAGAAGGTAGAAAAAATAAATTTCAAACATTAGTTTCACCAAAAGATAAATTAGTTGATGGTTCTTTGCCTATAAATCAGCAAGGATATTTGTTTATGATAGATTTAGATAAAGATTTTAAAACTGAATATCATTTAAAAAACGGAGCTTATTTTTTCTTGATTGACGGCGCGATTGAAATAGAAGATATTGTTTTAAATAAAAGAGATGCGGTAGGTATTTACGAAACTAATTTGGTTAAAATTAAAGCTAAAGAAGATAGTAAGTTATTAATTATAGATGTTCCGATGCATTTTTAAAATGTAGAAAAAACAAAACCCTATTCAATTAAGAATAGGGTTTTTTTATAATTTGAAATCTATTATCCTAAAACAATAGATTTTATGTTTACAAATTCTTTAATACCAAAACCACCATGTTCTCTACCAAAACCAGAATCTTTTACACCACCAAATGGCATAGAAGGATCTGCGATACCAAAAGTATTTATAAATACCATACCAGTATCAAAATGATTGGTTGCAATTTCTTTGGCTTTTTCAATGTCTTTTGTGAAAATTCCACCACCTAAACCAAACCTACTATCGTTAGCAATTTTGATAGCTTCTTGCTCGTCTTTAACTTTAATTAAAGAAGCAACCGGGCCAAAAAGTTCATCGCTATAAGCAGGTTGTCCTGGTTTTACATTTCCTAAAACAGTAACCGGATAAAAGTAACCTTTACCATTTGGTATTTTACCACCACATAAAATTTCGGCACCATTTTTAACACTTTTTTCAACTTGGTTATGTAAAGTTTCTCTTAAATCTTCTCGTGCAATTGGTCCCATATCTACACCGTCTTCTAAAGGATTACCAACTTTAATGTTTTCCATTGCTTTTACAAATCCCTTTTTAAAGTCTTCGTACACTTTTTCTACAACAATAAACCTTTTTGCAGCAATACAAGTTTCTCCGTTATTATAAATTCTACCTTTTACACATTCTTCTATTGCAGTTTCTAAATCGGCATCTTCTAAGACTAAATAAGCATCGTTACTACCAAGTTCTAAAACAACCTTTTTTAGTTCAGCAGTTGCTTTTTCTCCGATATTTCTACCAGCATCAGAACTACCTGTTAAAGTAACACCTCTAACGTGTTTATTTTTGATGATTGTATCCGACTGGTCATGAGATATTTTTAAAGCCTGAAATAATCCTTTAGGTAAACCTGCATCAACAAACACTTTTTCTAAAAATTGTCCTGTTCCTGTTACGTTAGATGCGTGTTTTAATAAAACTCCGTTACCAGCCATTAAATTAACAATTGCGTATCTAATTACTTGGTAAGATGGGTAGTTCCATGGTTGAATACCGTAAACAATTCCGATAGGAGAATACGCTACCAAACCATCTTTACCATTGCTTAAAGTTCTTTTTTCTGTTGCTAAATTTTCTGGACCATTTTTAGCTGTATAACTACAAATACCTGCACATAAATCTATTTCATGCTTACTTTGACTAATAATTTTTCCCATTTCATTAGTCATTAGTTTTGCTAATTCCGTTTTATTTTTAGTCAATTCTTTTCCGATTGCTTCAATAATTTTAGCTCTTTCTTCTACAGGTTTTAATTTCCAATCTAAAAAAGCAGTATTACAGGCTTCTATATTATCTTTTAACTCTTTGTCAGTTAAATATTTATATTCGTTTAACTTTTCTTCTGTTGCTGGGTTTATTGTTACTATGTGTTCTTTGCTCATAATGAGTATATTCTTTTTTGATTAATAATTATTTTTGTTCACTTGGTAAAATGTGAACATCGTTTACGTTAACTCTTTCTGGTTGCGTTAACGTGTAAAAAATGGCATCAGCAATATCTTCTGCTTCTAAACTTGTCATTTCTTTCATTTGTTTCAATTCTTCTTTAATATCTTCATCTGTAATAGTGCTTAAAAGATCTGTGTTTACAGCACCTGGCTCTATTGAGGTAACATTAATTCCGTATTTAGGCGTAATTTCTTTTCTTAAACCTTCAGAAAACATTTTTACCGCAGATTTGGTAGCACAATAAACAGCACCACCAGGAAAATAATTATAGGCAGCAGTAGAAGATATGTTGATAATGTTACCACCTTTGTTTTTTATTAAAGTTGGTAAAACAGCTGTAATTCCGTTTAAAACACCTTTAATATTTACATCTACCATTGTTTCCCATTCATCAGTTTTAAATTTTTCGATGTAAGACAAAGGCATTAATCCTGCATTATTAATAATTGCATTTACGGTACCAAATTCTTGGATTGTTTTTTCTACTAATTTCGAAAAATCATCTTTACTAGTAACATCACAAGTTACTACAAGTGCTTTACCATTATTTTTTTCGATTGTTTCTTTTATTTCTTCTAATTTTTCTTCGCTTCTAGAAGTTAACACTACAGATGCTCCGTTTTTAGCGAGTTTAATGGCAGTTGCTTTACCAATTCCACTAGATGCACCTGTTACTATTATTACTTTATTATTAAGTTTCATATCTTTAAGTTTTACTATTTCTACAAAACTACTTAGAAGGTAAGGTTCATTTTAGTTCATTTAAATTTGTATTTAGCTCTTTTACTTTTTAAGTTGAAAAAATAAACATATCTTGCAAAGTATTATGCATGCATAGTAAATTTAAAAAGACAATTATGAAATATAAGCACATTTTTGAACCCTTAGATTTAGGATTTACAACTTTAAAAAATAGAATTTTAATGGGTTCTATGCACACTGGTTTAGAAGAAGAAAAAAATGGTTTAGAAAGAATAGCTGCTTATTATGCAGAAAGAGCAAAAGGAGGAGTCGGATTAATTGTTACTGGTGGAATTTCGCCAAATATACAAGGTTGGACAGGACCTTTCTCTTCTAGAATGTCAACAAAAAAACATGCCAAACATCATAAAAAGATAACAGAAGCAGTACACAAAGAAGGAGGTAAGATTTGTATGCAAATTTTACACGCTGGTCGTTATGGTTACCATCCTTTTAATGTAGCACCGTCTAAAATTAAATCGCCAATAACACCTTTTACGCCTTTTAAACTAACGCAATCTGGTATTAAAAGAACAATTAGAGATTTTGTAAACTCTGCAAAATTATCTAAAGTAGCCGGTTATGATGGTGTAGAAATAATGGGTTCAGAAGGTTATTTAATCAATCAGTTTATAGCAAAAAGAACAAATAAAAGAACAGATTCTTGGGGTGGAGATTATGAAAATAGAATGCGTTTACCAATAGAATTGGTTAAGCAAACAAGAGAAGCTGTTGGAGAAAATTTTATAATAATTTATAGACTTTCGATGTTAGATTTAGTAGAAAATGGATCTACATGGGAAGAAGTTGTACAGTTAGGTAAAGAAATTGAAAAAGCTGGTGCAACAATTATAAATACAGGTATTGGTTGGCACGAAGCTAGAATTCCTACAATTGCTACTTCAGTACCAAGAGCAGCATTTACTTGGGTGACAAAAAAAATGAAAGAAGAATTATCGATTCCGTTAATTACTTCGAACCGAATTAACATGCCCGAAACTGCAGAAAAAGTATTAGCAGAAGGAGATGCAGATATGATTTCTATGGCTAGACCATTTTTAGCAGATCCGGAATGGGTAAATAAGGCGAAAGCAGAAAAAGATGATGAAATTAATACATGTATTGGTTGTAATCAAGCATGTTTAGATCATGTTTTTCAACAAAAGGTTGCAAGTTGTTTGGTGAATCCAAGAGCTTGTCACGAAACAGAATTAAATTACTTAAAAGTAGCAGTCGCTAAAAAAATAGTTGTTGTAGGTGCAGGTCCTGCAGGTTTAGCTGCAGCAACTGTCGCAGCGCAAAGAGGACACGATGTAACTTTATTTGATGCAGCAACTGAAATTGGTGGCCAATTTAACGTTGCTAAACAAATACCTGGTAAAGAAGAGTTTTACGAAACGTTGCGTTACTTTGGGAAACAAATAGAATTGCATAATGTTACTTTAAAATTAAACACCAAAGTTTCTTTAGAAGATTTAAAGACTTCTAATTATGATGAAATTGTATTAGCAACAGGTATAAAACCTAGAGAACTTAAGATAGAAGGAGCAGACAATAAAAAAGTATTAAGTTATTTAGATGTTTTAAAGTACAAGAAACCTGTAGGAAAAAGAGTGGCAGTTATAGGAGCAGGAGGAATAGGTTTTGATGTGTCTGAGTACTTATCGCACGAAGGTGAAGCTACATCTCAAAATATTGATGCTTGGTTAAAAGAGTGGGGAATAGATAAAACTTTAGAAGCACGTTCTGGTATAGAAGGTGTTAAGGCAGAATATCATCCTTCGCCAAGAGAAATCTTTATGTTTAAGAGAAGTAAAGGTAAATTTGGTGGTAATTTGGGTAAAACTACTGGTTGGATTCATAGATCTACACTTAAAAAGAAAAAAGTACAATTTATAGGTGAAGTAAATTACACTAAAATAGATGATGTAGGTTTGCATTACAGGCAAAATAACGAAAACAAGGTCTTAGAAGTAGATAATATTGTAGTTTGTGCGGGTCAAACTCCGTTTAAAGAATTATATCAACCTTTATTAGATGCCAATAAAAATGTACATGTAATTGGTGGTGCAGATTTTGCATCAGAATTAGATGCCAAAAGAGCCATAAATCAAGGTAGTAGATTAGCCGCAAAATTATAATTCTTTTTATATTTTTGCTAATAAATTAAAAAACATGAAGAAAGCGTTATTATTTTTAGCATTATTTACAGCCTATTTTTCTTTTGCACAACAAGAGATGGAATTTCCTAAATACAATGCAAAAAATTCTGCAAATATATTTTACTATAATTTTGCTGAAGTTCCTCCAAAAATCAAAGTGAAAGATGATGAAACTAAGAATAAAACAATAAAAGTTCTTAGACAGTATAATGATAAAATTAAAAAAATATCTTTTTTAAATTCTGCAAAGCTTCAACAATTAGAACTTACTATAAATTCTCTTGGTAAACAATTGTATTCTAACAGAGATTTGGCAGAGAAAGTTGGTAAACAAGTTAGAGAAACCATAAGACCAATAAGAGATAGTATAGATGTGCATGAAAAAGTGTTAAACGATGCGTTAAAAAGTTTTTTAAATAAAAAACAATTTAAAAAATGGACTAAATACCAAAAGGCACAAAAAAGAGAATTACTTCCAAAAGCACCAAAAAACCAAAATAATAATGGTTCGCAAGGTATGATGGGCAGAAGAAATGGTCCAGGAATGGGAGGCAGAAGATATTAATTACTTCTATTAATACAATTTGTCTTAATTTATACATTTTTAACAAGTTTTAGAAACGAAATAAATTAACGATATTTGCGCCATAAATAACGATTTACAAATTATGGGAATGAATAAGAATACAGTGCTTGCGTGGGCAACATTTATAATGATACTTGTAGGCTTGGGTTTAATTGCATTAGGTGCTTTTAGATATGATGATGTTGCAGGTTATGGTTTTGCCTCTGTAGGTGTAGGTTTTTTTGCGATTGCTTGGGTTTTTAATGCCCTAAAAGGAAGAGTATAGTTTTTAAGTCTACTAAGTTTAGTAGCAAATTTTTCAAAAATAAATTTTATAAAATAATAAAAATGAGCGACGATAAGAAAGTTATCTTTTCGATGAATAAGGTTTCTAAAACCTATCAATCTACAGGAAAGCAAGTTTTAAAAGATATATATTTAAGTTTTTTCTATGGTGCCAAAATTGGTATTCTTGGTTTAAACGGTTCTGGTAAATCTACTTTGTTAAAAATTATTGCAGGTGTAGAAAAAAACTTTCAAGGTGATGTTACTTTTTCGCCAGGTTATAAAGTAGGTTATTTAGAGCAAGAACCACAATTAGATCCAGAAAAAACTGTTTTAGAAGTTGTAAAAGAAGGTGTTGCAGAAACTGTTGCCATTTTAGATGAGTACAACAAAATTAACGACATGTTTGGCTTAGAAGAAGTATATTCTGATGCCGATAAGATGGAAAAGTTAATGGCGCAACAAGCCGAGTTACAAGATAAAATTGATGCTGCCAATGCTTGGGAATTAGATACCAAGTTAGAAATTGCTATGGATGCATTAAGAACGCCAGATTCTGATAAGAAAATAGGTGTACTTTCTGGTGGAGAAAAAAGAAGAGTTGCTTTATGTAGACTTTTATTACAAGAACCAGAAATTTTATTATTAGATGAGCCAACAAACCATTTAGATGCAGAATCTGTACATTGGTTAGAGCATCATTTAGCACAATATAAAGGAACGGTAATTGCTGTAACACACGATAGATATTTCTTAGATAATGTTGCCGGTTGGATTTTAGAATTGGATAGAGGAGAAGGAATTCCTTGGAAAGGAAATTACTCTTCTTGGTTAGATCAAAAATCTAATAGAATGGCACAAGAAAGCAAAACAGCTTCTAAACGTCAAAAAACATTAGAACGAGAGTTAGAATGGGTAAAACAAGGTGCTAAAGGTAGACAAACAAAGCAGAAAGCTCGTTTGAAAAATTACGACAAGTTAATGAGTCAAGATCAAAAACAAGTTGATGAAAAACTTGAGATTTTTATACCAAACGGACCAAGATTAGGTACCAATGTTATTGAAGCTACTGGAGTTTCTAAAGCTTTTGATGATAAAATTTTATATGAAAACCTAGAATTTAACCTTCCGCAAGCAGGTATTGTTGGTATTATTGGGCCAAATGGAGCTGGTAAAACAACTATCTTTAAAATGATTATGGGAGAAGAAAACCCAGATAACGGTAGTTTTAAAGTAGGTGAAACAGCTAAAATTGCATATGTAGATCAAGCACATTCAGATATTAATCCTGATAAAACAATTTGGGAAAACTTTTCTGATGGACAAGATTTAGTTATGATGGGTGGTAAGCAAGTGAATTCTCGTGCTTATTTAAGTCGTTTTAATTTCTCTGGAAGCGAGCAAAACAAAAAAGTTTCTACACTTTCTGGTGGAGAAAGAAACAGATTGCATTTGGCCATGACACTTAAAGAAGAAGGAAATGTTTTACTTTTAGATGAGCCAACAAACGATTTAGATGTAAATACTTTAAGAGCTTTAGAAGAAGGTTTAGAAAACTTTGCTGGTTGTGCGGTTGTAATTAGTCACGATAGATGGTTTTTAGATAGAATTTGTACACATATTTTAGCTTTTGAAGGTAACAGTGAAGTATATTTCTTTGAAGGTTCTTTCTCTGATTACGAAGAGAATAAGAAGAAGCGTTTAGGTGGAGATTTAATGCCAAAACGTATTAAATACAAAAAGTTAATACGATAATAAGTTATGAAAAAATATATCTTTAAAATAACTGTATTATTGTTATTGGTATCTTTTTATTCTTGTGAAGAAGAAAGTGATTGTGAGACTCGAGAAAAATGTTATAGTGATGGTAACGGAGGGCAAACGTGTATAGATGAGCCTGTACCAGGTACCTGTTTTGATAGTGGTTTTGGTTTTTAGAAACAAAACCTTAACATCATAAATAATATAAATACAATTAAAAAGTCCCATTTTTTATTAAAAAAATGGGACTTTTAACTTCTACTTCTCCTATCACAATTCATCAATCATTAAGCATTTTTGAAATCATAAATTGATTTTACAAATGTAAAATAATCTCTGTTTTTGTAAACAGGTATAAACACCTGTTTTTAATTATTTCTTCTTCTAGAAGTTACTTTATTTTCCTTTTTATTTTTAGTTGTTCTTTTTCTTACAACTGGTTTTTTAGTAACTACTTTTTTTGTTCTGGTAACAGTTCTTTTAGAATTGTCTTTTTTAGTTTCAACTTTTCTTCTTGTATCAACTGTATTATTTCTACGAGTTGTTATAGAATTGTTTCTATTAGATTTTGTATTTCTAGTTGTTCTAGTATTTTCATTTCTATTAGTATTGCTATTTCTAGAATTGTTATTGTTTCTAGTAGTATTTGCCTTTCTATAAGTTATATGACGTCTATTGGTATTTGTCGCTTTTTTAGTAACAGGTTTTCTACGTCTTATAATATTGTTTCTTTTTCCTTTACTATTTTTGTTAGATCTATAGTAATAATATCTACTATCTTCTCTAAACTTTGTAAAGTTTCTTCTAAAGTCTCTCTTAAAGAAATAGGCATCATTATAATTATAAATGCTTCCTATATTTAGATTTATTCGAACTCCGTTATCAAAATAATAGTTGTCTTTTACATCACCGTAAAAAATTGGTTCTCCGAATCTATTATACTTTACAGTAAGGTTACCAACATTGGTAAGTCTGTTTCTATAATACCTCATAAAGACATTACCAACTCTAGATACGTTTCCTCTATAATCATAATTAATAAAAACATTACCAACACGTCTAATTCGTCCTCTAAAATCTCTTTTAATTGTAACGCCTGTAGTTCTTGTTCTAACGCCATTATAATCGTAATATGTGTTGTTATAATTTGTGTCAAAATCGAAATCTCCGTTTGTGAAAATAAAAAAATCAATTCCTCTTTCTGTAAAGTTTACAGCGTCATTATAAGAGTAATTAACCCTAATGTTGTTTGGTAAATAGTTGCCGTTTTTGGCTTCAACAGTAGAAACCATCATGAACAATCCTAATAAAATAAGTACACCTTTTTTCATAATATATGGTTTTAAGGGTTTTGTCTACTCTAATTGCTTTTCGACATCCGCATTTGGTTTAGTTATTTTCAAAGAGCGTGCCAAAAAATTATAGATATGATTGTAAAATGGTTATTTTGTATAAAATAATTTATCTAATATGTTGTTTTGTAGTTTATTATGAATTTTAAAAAGTCGTAAATATCTTGTAAATTAGAAAAACTTTTTACGACTGTTAACAAAAATTATTTATGATTGAAGCCATCGAGCAGAATTTACAAAGAGGAGTACAATTATTAAAAAATATTTCTGATGATCAATACAGAAATAAGTCCGTAGGACCGTATCACTCAAGTATTGGTTGTCATATGAGACATATTTTAGACGTTTACTCTTGTATTTTTAATGGCTTAGAAGATGGTTATATAGACCTTTCTGTAAGAGAAAGAAATGAGTGTGCAGAGAATGAAACTAGCGTTGGGCTAGAGTATTTTAATACTGTTATAAAAAGATTGAATGAGATTTCTACAGAAGATTTTAATAAAAGCGTTAAAATTTGTGATAATGTAGGTTTAGGAAATGAAACGGCTAATTATACAGTTGCAGCTGCGTTAATGCAAGCACAAAGTCATACCACACACCATTATGCAAGTATAGGTTATCTTATTTATCAATTAGGTATCGAATTACCTGTTGCAGATTTTGGTTTTAATCCAAGTACAGTAAAGCGTTAATTTTGTATTTTTAGATAACATTAACATCTATAGCTTGTAAGATGGTATATATGTTGTATTATATAGATAGTTATTAATAAAATAATTAAAATATGTATTTACAGAAAATTAAGAATCATTTATTAACACTTACAATATTATTATCTACTATTGTTTACGGACAAAGCTTACCGATAAGCCATGTTGCAGAAATCGATCCTATTGCTCAAATAGAAGATCCGCAGTTAAAAACAATTTTGGTTAATGAGATTAATTCCAATAAAAAATGGAAACGATTAATTGCAGGTAAGCAAATGTCTATTGGTATTGTAGATCTAAGTGATGCAACAAATTATAGATATGCTGGTATGAATGATAATTTTATGATGTATGCCGCAAGTTTACCTAAAATAGCCATTCTTTTGGCGGCTATGGATGCCATTGAAAATAAAGAATTAGAGTATACTGATGAAATTAAAAAAGATTTACGATTAATGATTAGTAAATCGAATAATCAGGCTTCTACAAGAATGATTGATAGACTTGGTTATAAAAAAATTGAACAGGTATTAAGAGCTCCTAAAAATAAATTATACGACGAAAAAGTTGGTGGAGGTTTATGGGTAGGAAAAAGATATGCAGCTTCTGGTAAAAGAAATCCAGATCCTTTAAAAGGTTTAAGTCATGCAGCAACTACAAGACAAGTTTGTAGCTTTTATTATCAATTAGCTTTAGGTAATTTAATTAGTACAGAACGTTCTACAGAAATGTTAGAAATTATGAAAGACCCAAAGTTGCATCATAAATTTGTAAACACTTTAGATAAAATTGCACCACAAGCAACTATTTATAGAAAATCGGGTTCTTGGAGAAATTACCATTCTGATTCTGCCTTAGTTTGGGGTCCAGAAAGAAAATATATTATTGTTGCTTTAATTGATAACGATTATGGTGAACAAATAATTAGAAACTTAGTAAGACCATTAGAAAAAGTATTAAAAAAAACACGTTCTTTATAGTCTATTAAAAGGCAATTAAATCGTGAAAAAAATTATATCAAAAACATTTGGATTAAGAGATGACGAAATAAGCATCTCTTTTTTTATGTTCTTATATATTTTTATCATAATAACTACTTTATTAATAGTTAAACCAACTGTAAATGCACTTTTTGTTTCTAAATTAGGTGCAGATAGTTTGCCTTTAGGATATCTTTTAGTGGCAAGTGTGGCAGTTTTAACTTCCTATTTTTACAACAGAGCCATTAGATATTTTTCTTTGGTAAAAGTAACCGTAATCTCATTAATAATATTTAGTATTGCCTTTATAGCTTTAGCTTTAATAATTAAGTTTACAGTTATTAGCAATTGGTTATTATACTTTTATTATACATTTATTTCTTTGTTTGCTGTAGTTGCTACTTCTCAGTTTTGGTTATTTGCAAACATGGTTTTTAATGCAAGAGAAGCAAAAAGAAACTTTGGGTTTATAGGGGCAGGTGCAATTTCTGGAGGTATATTCGGCGGATATTTAACAAGTATTATTGCAACTAGTTTTGGTAATGAAGTCGCTATTTTTATGGCGGCGGCTTTAATTTTATTGTGCATTCCTATTTTAAAGAAAGTTTACAATTTAAAAATTAAGTTTCTAAATACGTTTAAAAGAAAACAAGTAATTGCAGATCAAGAAAACTTAGAAAGTTCTTCTTTAAAGCTGATTAAAAATTCAAAGCACTTAACATATATTGCTTTAATTACAGGAATTGGAGTAGTAGTAGCAAAATTAGTAGATTTTCAATTTAGTGATTTTGCTCAAAAAGCATTACCAGATTCTGATGATTTGGCTGCATTTTTTGGTTTTTGGTTTTCAACATTTAATGTAATTGCATTGGTAATTCAGTTATTTTTAACCAATAAAGTCTTAACAAGATTGGGGGTTTCTACAACCTTGTTAATTTTACCATTAACTATTGCATTTGGTAGTTTATTGTTTTTAACCTTTCCAGAATTATGGGTTTTAATCATCATAAAAGGTATTGATGGTAGCGCGAAACAATCTGTTAATAAAGCTGCAGTAGAATTGTCTATTATGCCAATTCCTATTCAAATTAAAAATCAAGCAAAGTCTTATATCGATGTTGTAATCGATAGTATAGCAACTGGTTTTGCTGGGTTTTTATTAATTTTTCTAATTAAAAGATTAAACTTAGATACAACATACATCACTGTAATTATTCTCTTTTTTACGTTTGTGTGGATCTTGTTTATCTACAAGCTAAGAGAAGCTTATTTTACGTCTTTTAAAGAGAATATTCAGAAAACGCTTACATTAGAAAATGTAAAAAGTAAAAAGCGTACAAATACAATTGCCGATTTTAAGCAAATTCTTTCTAGCGGAAATGAAGAAGCTATTTTAAGTGCTTTAAATCGATTAAAAGATTATAAGCAAACCAATTTTAATCAGGCAATAATTAGGCTTTTAGAACATCCTTCAAATAAAATAAAAACAAAAGCGATAGAATATTTAGATGCTTTTGAGAGTGTTAATATTCTAGATAAAGTAGAAGTTCTTGTTTATGAAAAAGATGATTTATTAGTTTACATTGCTTTGGATTATATTTTAGCTCATTCGCCAATTTCTGATACGTCATTTTTTAATAAATATTTAAATCATTCTAATGAGTATATCGCAAACGGAGCATTACATTCTTTAGCAAAACAAAGCTATAATAATGCAAAACTAGGCTTAAAATACAATGTTTTAGGTAGGTTAGATGAAAAAGTAGTTGCTTTAAATAATGGTAATTTATCTGATAGACAAGAAGTTTTAGCTGGTTTATTAATGAGCATTGCGTATGTAAGAATGACGAGTAATTATCATTTAATTAGCAAGCACTTAAAAAACAGTAATCCTTATATTGCTAAGTTTGCAACCATTTCTGCAGGTATAACTTCGGATGAAATTTTTATTGACGATTTATTAAATCTTTTACTAAAAAAGAAATATCGTAAAAGGGCTGTAAAAGCGCTTAAAAACTACGGACCTAAAATTATCGATTACCTTTTTAAACTCGATAAAAAAGGAATTTTAAAACCCTCTATAAAAAAACATTTACCTAGAATTGTAGAGTCTTTTAAAAATGAAAAATCTGTAAAAATCTTATTGCGTTTACTAAGAAGTCGAAATGCAGTAACAAGATTATACGCCTCTAATTCTTTGATTAAAATTCTAAAGAAAAATAAAAACTTATCTGTAAGCAACCGTGTTGTTAAAAATCAAATTTTAAGAGAAAGTAATTATTATAAAAATACATTAGAAATTATTACTTCAATAGAAAATTTAATAAACTTAGAGAGCTCTTTATCCGAAGAAGGAATAACAGAATTAAATGTAGTTAGAAATAATTTAATTTCAGAATTAGAAATACTATTAGATAACAACTTAAAAGCAATATTTAATCTTTTAAGTTTGTTGTATAATGCCGAAGATATAAAGATGACTTATGTCGGAATTCAGAGTGAAATAAAAGAAGCCAAAATTAATTCGTTAGAGTTTTTAGACAATATTTTACAAAGTAAAATTAAAACGATGGTCTTGCCAATTATAGAGTATTATGTAGTTGATGATGCTAATTACAAAGCTACTATTATAAATTTAAACCCGATAAAAGAAAGAAAAGCTCTTAGAAGAATTATTAGAATGGGGAATTTTAAATTAAAAATTCTTGTTATTAAATATGTTCAAATATCTAACAACAAGAACTTAATTTCTGTTTTGCTTCCCTTAAAACAATTTAAAAATGTAGATGTTAAAGCTTTGGCAACTAAAACATATCATCTTTTTATCTCAAATAACAATTAATTATTTTCTTCTTCTTCAGAATCAGTTTTATACTCTTCTTCTTTAATAATTGGTTTTACCGTTGGGTTTGCTTCATCTATAATATCGTCAATTTTACTAGCAAGATACATGTGTGCTCCGGCAGAGTTTTTGTTTAAAACATTAGACATCAAACAAACAATGTATTTTATTCCGTTAGGATGCTCAACAATAATCACAGAGTTCATATAATTAAAAACATTACCGGCATAACTTTTACAATCAGGATTTTTTTCTCTGTCGCATTTATAATAACTACCAGATTTAAAATACACAGCAGCACTATCTAATCGTGGTGATTTTGCGTATCTAATTCTTCTATCCGTTAAGTATAAAAGTCTTTTCATTTCTAAACTAGAAGCCTCATCAACAACATTACCTTGTTCTAATTGTAATAAAAATTTCATTAATCCTTTTGGTGTACCAATACTTCCGCCTTTTCGACCAACATATTTTCCGGCAGGTCTTGTAAACATTCCGCCTAATTTCCATTCATTTTCGGTAATTCCTAATTTTCTTAAAGGTTGATTTACTACTGAATGCGCCAAGTTTGTTAAAGAATCTCTAGGTGTTTCTTTAAAATAGTTTTCTGCTTTTTCAGCATCTAAAAAGAAATAATCTTGACCAAATGCAGCCATTAACATTGCCTCTCTATACATAACACTTGCTGCACCATTATTACTTACAGAAACCATATGATCTAACCATTCATAAAGAGAAAACTCATCACTAGCAATTACCCGTCTTTTTGTTAATTTATCTTTTTCGATATCATAAATTGGTATGGTATGATGATCTCCTGTTCCCCAATATCTAGCAGTAACTTTTATGTTTTTTAAGTAATTTGCTCTTTCTTTAAAAGAATCTGGACACAGTTTTTGCAGTTGATCAAAAACAGCCAATAAAACAGCAATTTTACCTACACTACCTGGTTGATAACCTACATTTTCTCTATGTTCTGCATATTTTAAATTATCAGGATTACTCATGTCTAAAGCAGTCATAGAGTAAGCGCCAGAAGGAATAATTCTCTTTAATTTTCTTTCAAAATCTTTATCAGAAATTAATAAATCATTTACACTATCTTTTTTTCTTTTGGTTAAATTTAGTTTTATATCTGCTAATTTTTTATAAGCTCCTGCAGGTATTCTTGTATATCTTACGCTATCTGATTGAAATTTTCTAAGTTGATATAATCTTGCAATTCCTGTGCTTTCATAACCATCAATCGGGTATTTGATAAAACCAAATGATGCCAAAACTAAAATGGCTATTAATAAATGTTTCCCTTTAATCATTATATTTTTTCTTTTAATTTAATTTCCTTGTTACTGTCAGTTTTTGGTGAAATTGCGTTTAAATATTCAGAACTTTTTGCCTGTTTATTTTCTACAAATGGTCTTATTTGAAACAACCAAAGTTTATCATCTTTAAAACCAAATTCTACATCGTAAGCATGATTATCGTCATTTTGCTTCCCTATTTTCTCTCTTATTTCTGATGCTAATTCTCTTATTTCGTTAATGTTATTGTAATTTAAAATAGGTTTGTTAAAAGTGGTATAATACTTTTTAGTGTTTCCGGTTGCAGGAAGTCTAATATAATCTGGTTGTCTTGCCGGACTTAATAAAAAACTGCTATTATCTGTAATTAATCTTGTTTCTGCAGATTGCCCATCTACAGCACCACCAGCGCCTCTGCTAAAAGCAACCGTTAAATCATTTTCAGCACCTTCATTTATCCCTTTGGTAATCATTACACCAGAATAATCTACATCTACGCTTGGTATGATTAATATTGATGGATACACATTTTCTGGATTTAATAAGTATTTCTGACGCCATTTAAAACTTCTTTCAGAATATGCAGAAGCCCAAACTTGCTTTATTCCATTTATAATTTTCTCTTCCTTTAAAATATTGAACAACGTTAGGTTTAAACCAGCTCCTGTAAATTCTTTTAAATCTTCCATATTAGTATCACTTCTTAAAAAAACAGGAACATTACCTAAATTATCTCCAAAAACTGATGAAAAATTACTTTTTAAATCTTTTATAAAAGAAGCGTCTAAATCTATATTTAAAATAGCTGTATGTAATTCTTTTAAAGATGCTATTACAATTTTTTCGATTTCATCTTCAGTAACATTTCCTTTTTTTAATTGAGTAGCCTTATTAAAAGTTTCATTTAAAAATTGCCAGTAAGTTTTATTTTTTGATGGCATTTCTTTATTCATATGCGATTTAAAAACTCCGAAAGGAATAATAATTCCGTCAACCACTTTATTTGGAAATAGGTTTTTTAATTCACCCAAATTTGCAGCTTTCGGACCGCAAAGAATACCAGAATCAGATGCTTTAACATCTTTCATGTTTATAATTTTAGATACATCTAACCTTAATTTATCGGTTGGTACCGTAATCATATTTTTAGTTCTTTCTTTTTTGTTGAATAATTTTTGCTCTTCATCCGACATGTCATTCTCTAATTTTAGAATAACATTCCCTTTATTAGAAACAGCGTAAAAAACATTTTTATTCGCATATTTTTCTAATGATTTTAAATTATCACTAGACAAAGCGGCATTTGGTATCCCTAAATTTCTTGCTAATAATTGTACGTGAGAAACTAAGTTCCCTTCAGAAACCGTCATAATTCCAGCTACAGGTTTTAAATCTGAAGGTGGTTTTTGAAAAATATAAATATTGTTAGTGTTCACTTCGATATTTTCTGGATTACCATCAACAACAATTAACTTACCAAACGCATAACCAGGATTTAAACCTCTAATTGCACCTTGGTTGCTAATATTCATAACGTTATTGTTAACATTAGAAATATCTGAAGCAAAAGTATTTAGTTTGCTTACCGTTTCCCCTAGGTTAAGAGTAACCGAATTTCGAATTCTATCATCAATAAAACCGTAAGCAAAAGATTCAAAATCGGCATATTTATTTACCGTTTCTTGATAATTTGCTTTTACTAAAGATGTACTCCATTCTACAACTCTTCTCGCACTAGTTACCAAAGAATTTAAGTCTTTTAGTGTTATCTTATCATTTAGTAGTGTTGTTGCATATATTGGTTTTATCAAATCGAATTCCCAGGCTTCAACTAAACCTGTAGCGTAAGAAGCGCATGTTAAAGTTTGTGTTTTTAAGATGGTTTCTTCTAAAGTAGCGGGTTGCCACTTTTGAGTTTCGATTAATAAAATTTTTTCTAATTGATTAGTTAAATCTAAAAGAGCCAAACGATCTTTACTATTATTAAATAGCGTAATATTATATCTTAAAAAGTCTAAATTTTCTGTAATTTTTATAACAATATCTTTTGCACTTAAATTAGATTTGTCTTCATTTAAAAAATCATTTAAACTACTTAAAACGTTATTTTTATCCTTTATTTTAGAAATTTCATTAGCAATAGTTTTATAATTTAAAGGAGCATAAAACTCTTGCATTGTTTGTAAAAGTTTGTCAAAAATTTTCTTCTCTTTTGAATCTATTTTAGAAGCATTTTTTTTGATAAAACTTTCAACCAAATAAATATCTGTTTTTTCTGGATTGCCATGAATTTTAATTCTGATATCCATAAATTCTGGTATTTCTTCTGCCAGAACTTTAGATTCGCTGCGCATTTGTTGTGCAATATTAGAATCTCCATTGTGTGGTATATCTTTTAAAGCTTGTCTTACCAAATAGTAATTATTGTTAACAAAACTATCGTCTTTTAAAACAGTTTCAAAAAACTGTTTTCCCCAAGCTTCTTCATCCTCAGATTGTACAGAACCTCTGTAGTATTGTCCTTTTTTAAGAACCCAACCATCATCTATACTTGCAAGATATTTACCTAATTGATATTGTTTTAATCTACTATAATTATTTTCTGAATCTAAAAAATCTTGATTGTTTAAGCTAGCTAAGATTTCTCCAAAGAATAAGTGATTTGTTTTTCTTAAATCTAATGCAGATTCTTTAAAAGACGCATGCTGAATACCACCACCAATAGAGTCTGGACAAGGATCTTTAGAATCTCTAACAGAACCATCTTTACAATACCATTTTATGCGGTAATAAGGTCCGCGAATATCCTTTTTGTAAGAAGATATTAGTTTTTTTATATCATTATTAGATTTTTGTTTTGCATAATTTGTAGTTCCAAATAATAATGCAAAAGCAAAAGAGAGTAGTAGTTTTGTTTTCATGATTTGTTGTTTGATATAACAAATCTAGATTTTTAAAATGTAATAAAATATCTTAAAACTTGAATAGAGTAACAAAAAAATTGATTGAGTTAAAAATCGTTTAATTTGCTTTTAAAACAGTCTTTTTGAAAGTGAATTTGATGTTATTTTGTTGAATATAAACTTCTTTACAATTTGTTGGGTGAATAAAGGTATAATTTTCTAGATGATTAAAATTAGGCTCATTTAATAAAAAGAAGTTTTCAAAATCTTTGTTTCCTTTAGCATCATACCTGGCTATTTTATAAGTTTGATCATCTTTTTTTTCTTCAATTCTAAACCAAGCACCACTTCCTATTCCGCCTAACCAAGTTCCGTTTTGTAGGTTAAAAATCTCTAAATTTGGTTTTTCAGTTCCTTTTAAATTAGGTTCACCGTTAAATTTTTTAAAAAAAGAAGCTTTGTATTCTTTTAAAATAGATCTATTTAAATAAGTTTTAATTTCTTGTTTATAGATACAATAAATAGTATTGTTTGTATTGGCTTTAATAACATTGCCTATTGGGCTAGGAGTAAGTAAATTAGATTTTTTTAACTGCTTACCAATCTTTTTATTATTTGTAGAAGCTATAATAGTATCGGTTACAAACCTTGCGCAATTTGTACCGTTTTTTAAAAAAGCACCGTAAGGAATTTCTCTAGCATTAAGTAAACTTTTTATAAAGCTGTCTGCTTTATAAAAATCTATTTCATCATGAACGCTAGCCACCAATCTGCCATCTCCATGGGTTTTTTCAGGATTATTTTCTATCCAAAGTAAAATTTCTTCTAAGTTTGTTAATTTGTCATTTTGAAACTCAGCACTTATTGTAACTTTTAACTCCGGATCTGTTTCTTCAGATCGAACACGACCATTACCATACGTTGTAATGTATCTGCCAAAATCGAAATATTTTATGGTTTTATTTCCTTTTTCTAATAACAATAAAGCCGCATGACCAGCTTGTACAGCGTGTTTGCTACCAATACCAATTTTAGGCCAAAAATTACTTAAAGTTTCCCAATAAGCAGGTCTAACAACCGTATCTGGATACGAAAGAATAATGATTATTCCGTCTGAATGTTGCATTGTTAAGAATTATTAAATATTGCTTTTAATAATATTTGAAACGTTTTAAAAGCAAAGTACAATGTAAAAACTATTAAAATAACTGCAACAACAATTAAGATATACGAAAGATATTCTTGCGAAGTATCTTCAAACTTTTTTAAAGCTTTAAAAGCCATTGTTAAGACAATAGGAGAAACAATAAAAAGTAAAATTAAGATTCCGATATGTTTTAAACCCTTGCCTAATAAGTTTACATCTGTGCTCATTTCGTATAATTTTTTATTGCATTTCTAACATTACCAAATTCTTCTAATAATGCAGCTGCTTTTTGTAAGTCGATATTTAATTCTGATGCTAACATTTTTTGACCTCTTTCTACCAATTTGTTATTAGAAAGTTGCATGTCTACCATTTTATTTCCCTTGACTTTTCCTAACTGAATCATGGTAGTTGTAGATAGCATATTTAAAACTAATTTTTGTGCAGTTCCAGCTTTCATTCTAGAACTTCCGGTTACAAACTCAGAACCTACAACAACTTCTACAGGAAAGTTTGAAACCTTCGCTAACGGACTATTTTTATTACATGTTATACAACCTGTAGCAATATTATTCTCGTTACATTTTTCTAAAGCAGCAATAACATAAGGTGTTGTGCCAGATGCAGCAATACCCACAACAATATCTTTATTAGTTATTTTATGTTCTTGTAAATCTTGCCAACCTTGTAATTTAGAATCTTCTGCAAATTCAACAGCTTTTCTAATGGCAACATCTCCGCCAGCTATAATGCCAACCACTAAATCATAAGAAACACCAAAAGTTGGCGGACATTCAGAGGCATCTACAACACCCAATCTACCAGAAGTACCAGCTCCCAAATAAAATAGTCTTCCACCTTTTTTTAAACTACTAACAATACTGTTTGTTAATTTCTCTATTTGAGGTAAAGATTTTTCTACAGCTAATGGTACTGTTTTATCTTCTTTATTGATATTTTTTAATACTTCTTTTACAGACATCTTTTCTAGATGATTGTAATTAGAGTCTTGTTCTGTAGTTTTTATAAATGTCATCATTCAAAAATACAGATTTTTTGTATTCTTGAATGATGATTTAATTGAAGTTTTAGTTTTTTTCTACCAAACTAATTTCAAAAGTATCAGTTTCAGAAATATGAAAATAACCTAAAGGATAATTATCATCATTAGTAGTATTGATAATATTGCCTAATAAAGCTGTTGGTGCTGTTTGAAAAGGGCCACCATCATTACCACCTGCTTGACTTGTTAAAATTTCGAAATATGTATAATAACTTTTTGAAATACCAGATAATTTGATGGTAACAGTTGAGGGTAATTCTATTTCATCTTCTTGATAAAAAGAAGAAAAATTATAAACCGCTCCGTTAAAAAATCTGTCATCTAGTGTTAAAAATATATTGTTTGTATAATCTAAAACATAAAAATTTTCGGTATTTCCGTCGTCTTCAAAAGAAACTTTTAATTCAGTTTCGTTCCCAGTAAATAAAGTTTCATCACCTTGCTCTACACTAATAAATGGTGTAGATTTTACTTTAGTAGCTTTTCCTTTAAAAGTCTCATTGTTGTAAATAACCGTTAACTCATACTCGATATTATCTTCTGGTAAAAAATCGGTTATCGGTTCGTAATTTCCAGTGGCATTTATATCAGAAAAATTAATAACAGAATTATCTGATAAATTTGTTAGAAAAACAGTTGCATTTGTAACTGTAGGAATAGTTTCTTCAAAATAATCTGCAGATTCTCTAAGTTTTACAATAGTTTTTGCGGTAACCGGGCTTTCATCAAAATAGACTTCGAAAGATGCGTCTATTATTAATTTAGGATTTATGGTTGGTACATCTACGTCTATAACTTTTTCACAATTAGAAAATAGTAAGACAATTAACGTTACGTAAAAAAATATCTTTTTCATCTTATTAAAATTTAAAATTGTAAGTTACAGATGGCACTAAACCAAAAATTGATGTTTGTACAGCTTCGTTTCTAAAAGTTTCTTGGTTTTGTGTAAAAGCTAAAGAAGCTGCATTTTGTCTTCCGTAAACATTATAAATACCAAAAACCCATTCTCCTTGCCATTTTCTGTTTTTATTTTTTTTTGGATTTAAAGTTGCAGAAATATCTAAACGATGGTAGTTTGGCAATCTGTCTGAGTTTCGTCTATTATCATCATAAATTGGCACGTTTAAACCTTGGTATTCGTATTGCCCAACCGGATAATTTGTTGGTTGACCTGTTTGAAATACAAAATTAGAATTGAATTTCCACTTATCATTTAATTTGTAGCTAGCATTTACAGAAAAATCATGTGTTTTGTCATATGGTGTGCTGTACCATTCTCCGTTGTTAATTCCTGGCTCTTCAGCAGTTCTACCTGCAGTTAATTGTTCTGATTTAGAAAGTGTGTAAGAAAGCCATCCTTGAAATTTTCCTTCATTTTTTTTGAACAACATTTCTAATCCGTAAGCTCTAGCTTTACCATTTAAAATAATGGTTTCAATTTCGTTATTCGCAATTAAATTTGCGCCATTTATATAATCGATTCTATTGCTAATATCTTTGTAAAAAGTTTCTGTTTCTAATGTGTATCTCCCTTCATTAAAAGATTTAAAATAACCAACAGCATATTGATTTAATTGCTGAGGTTTTACAAAGGTTCCACTTGGCGTCCAAACATCTAACGGAGTAGGAGAAGAGGTATTGGAAAGCAAGTGTAGATATTGTACCATTCTATTGTAACTCGCTTTTATAGAAGAATTATCATCTAAAATGTAAGACATCGAAACTCTTGGTTCTAAATTGTTAAAACTTGCAAGTACATCGCTTCTTTTATAGTTTTCTACGCCAGTTGCTTCTGCAGATTCGTATTTTTTAAATTCAGAATTATATACAACTGCTTGGTCATTTGCATAGTTGTTTAATTCATCTTGCCCTAATCGAGTAAAATTGCTAAATCTAACACCATATTGTAGTCTAAAATTGTCACTAATTTTATGTTCAGCATCAATATAAGCTGCAAATTCATTTGCATATTTGTCAATTAATTTTTCTGCAACAATACCAGAATCTTCTCTATTCGGAATTATTTCTCCGGGATTAAATTTGATGTAGATATTATTAATTCCGTAACTTAATTTTACTTTTTCACTCACATAATGATTAAAGTCATATTTAAGGTTGAAGTTTGTAATGCCAGAATCCCACTCGAAACCGACAAAGTCAAGAATCAATCCGTAGAAATAATCAGAATAAATTAAAGATAAGTTAGAAAATAATTTGTCTGTAAATAAATGATTCCAGCGTAAGTTTACCACAGTATTACCGTAATCGTTTACAAAATTATCACTTAATCCGAAGACATCTTTACCAAAATAAGTAGATAAAAATAAATTGTTTTTGTCGTTAAATCGGTAGTTTATTTTTGTGTTTACATCGTAAAAGTAGGCTTTGTTGTCATTATCAAAAAGAGGTAAAAAAATATGAGCATAAGAAGATCTACCACCAATTAAAAAAGAACTTTTTTCTTTTTCTAAAGGACCTTCGATAAGTAATCTCGAAGAAACCAAACCAACTCCACCAGTAACTTTAAAATCTTTACTATTTCCTTCTTTCTGATAAATATCTAAAACAGATGAAAGTCTTCCGCCATATTTTGCAGGAATACCACCTTTATATAATCGAACATCTTTAATTACATCAGGATTAAAAACCGAGAAAAAACCAAATAAATGAGACGAATTAAAAACAATTGCTTCGTCTAATAAAATTAAATTTTGATCTGCAGCACCACCTCTTACATTAAATCCAGAAGCACCTTCACCAGCACTTGTAACACCTGGCAAAAGAATTAGAGATTTAATAATATCTGCTTCACCTAAAACAACCGGAATTTGTTTTATGGTAGAAGAAGTTAATTTATTAACACTCATTTGTGGTGTTTTTAAATTAAGTTTTTCAATATTACTTTCAATTACTATTTCATTAAGACTTTCTGTAGCTTCAAAAAGTTTAAAGTTTTTTGTAGTTTTTTCTGATAAATTAATGGTTTCTAAAAGTGTAGCGTAACCTAAGTAACTTAATTGAATTTTGTAGTTTCCTTGTGGAATTGTAATTGAATAAAATCCGTATTCGTTGGTTGTTGTACCAGCGTTTAATTCAGGGAAATAAATTGAAACTCCAATCAAGGTTTCGTTATTAGTATTGTCATAAACAGTACCGCTAAGTGTAATTTTTTCTTGTCCTAAAATTGACAAACCAAGAAAGAGAAAGAAAACAAATAGTTGTTTTTTACGTAGCATTTTTTGTTTTGTTTAATTGCAGTAATAATTAATTAAACAAAAGTACAATTCTTAATTTTAATAGAACGTTAAAAATTTAGAATAAGAATCGTATTTATATAAAAAATAAAATCCGGTGTAAAACACCGGATTTTATAATACTATAATTTTAAAGATTAAATACTTGCTAAAATAGAATTTAGTAAAGTATTTGGTCTCATAGCAGCATCTGCTAAACTATCTGTTGGTTGATAATAACCACCAATATTGTTAGCGCTACCTTGAATTTCATTTAATTCTGATACAATTTTAGCTTCATTTTCTTTTAAATCGTTTGCGATTTTGGTAAACGTAGCTTTTAAGTCTGCATCTTTATCTTGATTAGCCAATCCTTCAGCCCAATACATTGCTAAATAAAAATGACTACCTCTGTTGTCTAATTCGCCAACTTTTCTTGATGGAGATTTATCGTTATCTAAAAACTTATCTGTTGCATCATCTAAAGTTTCTGATAATACAATTGCTTTTGCATTGTTGTTAACAGTACCTAAATGCTCTAAAGAAACTGCTAATGCTAAAAATTCCCCTAAAGAATCCCAACGTAAATGGTTTTCTTCTATAAATTGTTGTACATGTTTTGGGGCAGAACCTCCGGCACCAGTTTCAAACAATCCACCACCATTCATTAACGGAACTATAGAAAGCATTTTTGCTGATGTACCAACTTCTAAAATAGGAAATAAATCTGTTAAATAATCTCTTAATACGTTACCAGAAACAGAAATTGTGTCTTCTCCTTTTACAATTCTTTCTAAAGTGAATTCTGTAGCTTCTATAGGTGATAAGATTCTAATGTCTAAGCCAGAAGTATCATGATTTGGTAAATATGTATTTACTTTTTTAATGATTTCTGCATCGTGAGCTCTGTTAGCATCTAACCAAAAAACAGCAGGTGTTTTAGAGGCTCTTGCTCTAGTAACTGCTAATTTTACCCAATCTTGAATTGGTAAATCTTTAGTTTGACACATTCTCCAGATATCTCCTTCTTCTACATTGTGCTCTAATAAAGTGTTGTTATCAGCATCTGTAACTATAACTTTACCAGCAGCAGACATTTGAAAAGTTTTATCATGAGAACCATATTCTTCTGCTTTTTGAGCCATTAAACCAACGTTAGGAACTGTACCCATTGTTGTAGGATCGAAAGCACCATTCTTTTTACAGAAATCTATAGTTGCAGCATAAATACCTGCATAAGAACTATCTGGTATTACTGCTTTTGTATCTTGTAATTCTCCTTTAGAATTCCACATTCTTCCAGATGTTCTAATCATTGCTGGCATAGAAGCGTCAATAATTACATCAGAAGGAACGTGTAAATTAGTAATTCCTTTATCAGAATTTACCATTGCTAAATCTGCATTTTTAGCAAGAATAGCATCGATATCAGCTAGAATTTCTGTTTTCTTTTCTGCAGATACTTCATCTAAGTTGCTTAATAAGTTACCGAAACCATTGTTAACATCAACTCCAATTTCTTCAAAAGTAGCAGCATGTTTTTCAAATAATTCTTTAAAATAAGTTCTAACAGCATGACCAAAAATAATTGGGTCAGAAACCTTCATCATAGTCGCTTTCATATGTAAAGAAAGTAAAACGCCTTGTGCTGTAGCATCTGCAAATTCTTTATCTAAGAAAGAAAGCAATGCTTTTTTGCTCATTACAGTTGCATCAATAATTTCACCATCAATTAAAGATAAATTTTCTTTTAAGACAGTCTTAGTTCCATTATCTGCAACGTGTGTAATTGTTACGTTTGTAGCATTATTTATTGTAACAGATTTTTCGTTATGTGCAAAGTCACCTTCGCTCATTGTAGCTACATGTGTTTTAGAATCTGCACCCCAAGCACCCATAGAATGTGGGTTTTTACGTGCATAATTTTTAATAGCTTTTGGCGCTCTTCTGTCAGAATTACCTTCTCTTAAAACAGGGTTTACTGCAGATCCTTTTACCTTATTATAAAGAGCTAATACAGCTTTATCTTCATCTGTAGTAACTTCTTCTGGATAATCTGGTAAACTATAGCCTAAATCTTGTAATTCTGATATTGCAGCTTTTAACTGTGGTACAGAGGCACTAATATTTGGTAATTTAATAATATTAGCTTCTGGCTTTTTAGCCAAATTACCTAAATATGCTAAAGCGTCTTCTACTTTGTGTTCTTCTGATAAATAATCAGAAAAGTTAGCAAGAATTCTAGAAGCTAAAGAAATATCTTTTACTTCAATTTCTATATTAGAAGATTTTGTAAATGCTTTTACTATTGGTAAAAAAGAACGTGTTGCTAAAGCAGGAGCTTCATCAGTTTTTGTATATACAATTTTGGCTATTTTGCTCATTTTTAATTGTTTTTTAGAAATTAAACTTTATACGAAATGGATTTCGTAAAAAAAGTGGAACAAATTTATGAATTTAATGTGAAATTCTAATTGTTTAATTGTTATTAATTACCTTGTTTTTATAGGGGATTGATAATAAAAAGCATGTATTGGTGTGAATATGTTTTTATTCGAAAAGTTAAACAAAATTTAACTATTTGTTCATCTTTATTGAGTTTAATTTTTGGGTGACAGCCTTTTAATATAGACGGTTTTAAATAAGTTTAAAACAAAAAAAAGCACTGTAATAAAACAGCGCTTTTTAGTGTTTTTATAAATTGAAGAATTATCTTCTTTTTTCTGTAATTCTAGCTTTTTTACCAGTAAGACTTCTAAAGTAAAAGATTCTAGCTCTACGAACTTTACCTCTTTTATTAACTTCAATTTTTTGAATAGAAGGTAAGTTTACAGGAAAGATTCTTTCTACACCTACAGTACCAGACATTTTTCTGATAGTAAAAGTTTCAGAAGCTCCTACACCTCTTCTTTGAATAACTACACCTCTAAAAAACTGAGTACGTACTTTTTCACCTTCTTTAATTTCATAATAAACAGTGATTGTATCACCTGCTGCAAATTCTGCAAATTCTTTTTTTGTTACAAATTCGTCTTGTACAAATTTTACTAAAGATTCCATATCTTTTAATTTAATTGGTTTTGTAAAACAACATTCACGATTTTTTCGTCAGAGGTTAATTTAGCGGTTGCAAAAGTAGTACTTTTTTTTAGTTCTAAAAACTAAATGCGAACTATTTTTAAGGTTGATAGTCAGTACAATAGAAAATCCAGAATTTTCTACTCTGTTTATTGTTTATTTTGATGATAATTGGTTCTAATTCAGTTACTTTTTTAAATTTATTAGTTAATAAACTATCAATTTCACCTAATTTATTTTTGTCTTTAAAACGCTTATCAGAATCTATAAAAATTGCGCTTTTACCTTTTAAATCATTTAAATTGTCGTCTAAATAATCAAAATGTAAAGCTGGTAAACCAATAATGTTTTGGGCGTACACTTTATCTTCCATAAAAAAGTTTAGTGCTGCCGAAGTTTTATAGTTATCATTAGAAAAAATAAAAGCGTCTGTATATTGTTCTTTTAATTTTTCTGTTTCTGTTGCTAATTCTTTCCATCCAACCCAAGTGTCATCACTCTTAATAGGAACTAGATAAAAGATAATTTGTAAACTAACTAACAAATGAAATACAATAGAAAATATAAGCTGAATTTTTAGTAATTTTTTACTGATAAACATTCCTGCAATAATTACTCCGGTGATGTACGATGGCATCATCCAATTTAATTTTACCCAATATATAGGTGTCAATAAAAAGAAACCTAAAAAAGTTGGAATAAAAAAAGCTAATAAAAACAATGTTTTAGTTTGCGGAATTTTAAATTTTGTAACAGCTCTTTTTACATATTTAAAAGTAAAAGTTATAAAAATTAGAAATAAAACAGGCAGCAATAAAAACATTTGATGGCCAATTGCGCCAAAGAAATAGTTTGGTGAAATTTTAAATTCTGTTATAGAGCTTGTTCTTTCTGATGATTGAAAAGCAAACGAAGCGAAATCGTTTTGATAATTCCAATACCAAACAGGAAAAGTAACTGCAACAGAAATTATTAAAGAAAACCACAACCACGGTGATAGTAACAATTTTCTATATTTATTAGAAAAAATTAAAAATGCTAACAAACCAAATTGCAATAAAATAGCAGTGTATTTACTGTTAAATGCAAGTCCCATTGCCAAACCAGCAAAAACCCAATACCATTTTTTACTCTCGAAAATTGCTTTGTAAAGGCTAATTAAACTTAGTGACCAAAATAATAATAAAGGTACATCTGGTGTTGAGTTAAACGATAAAATCGAAATAAATATGGTAGAAGCTAATAATACAAAAGCTCGTTGTAATTTTTGTTTGGATAAAAAATAAGAAGCTAATTTATAAAAACTAAGAATAGTTAAAGAGGTAATAAAAAAATCGGCAAATTTTACTGCAAAAATAGAGGTGCCAAAAATATCTGTAAATAATCTTAAAATATATCCAATCATTCCTGGATGATCAAAATAAGATAAAGATAAATTTTGTCCGTATAAATAATAATACGCATCTTGAGGCATTAAGCCCATAAATGGTAAAAGTAAAATTCTAAATAATTGAAAACCTAAAACCCAAGAAATTGCTTTGTTTTGCTTAATGTAATTTAGTAATGTTTCCAAATAAATAAAATTTAAAATGTTTTTTTACGAATTTTCGTCTAGTAAATCTGGTCTTATTTCTTGCGTTCTTTCATAAGCTTTGTCAGTTCTCCAATCATCAATTTTTGGAAAATTACCAGATAATAAAATTTCAGGAACCTTATTTCCTTCAAAATCTGAAGGTCTGGTATAAACTGGCGGAGATAATAAGTTGTCTTGAAAAGAGTCTGTAAGTGCAGATTGTTCATCACCAATAACTCCCGGAATTAATCGAACCACAGCATCAACTAATACAGCAGCAGCTAATTCGCCTCCAGTTAACACGTAATCTCCAATAGAAATTTCTTTAGTTATAAATAAATCTCGAATTCTTTGATCTACACCTTTATAATGTCCTGTTAAGATTAAGATGTTTTCTTTTAAAGAAAGTGTGTTTGCAGTACTTTGGTTTAATGTTTTGGCATCCGGAGTCATATAAATTATTTCATCATATTTTCTTTCAGATTGTAGCTTTCTAATACAGTTTGCAATCGGTTCTATCATCATAACCATACCTGCACCACCACCAAATTGTGTGTCGTCTATTTGTTTATAGTTTCCTAAACCGTATTCGCGTAAATTGTGAATTATAATTTCTGCCAATCCTTTTTCTTTAGCGCGTTTAACTATAGAATGATTAAACGGACTTTCTAATAAGGCTGGAGCAACTGAAATAATATCTATTCGCATTTTGCAAATGTAAGTTTTTTAAAGAATTATAAAATAACTTTTTTTAATTGGCTATTTTTTTAAAACTTCTTTCCATTTATTTGATTCTGCAAATTCTTTAATTATTATTATTATTTTTTCTAAAACTTTTCTATGGATTTTATAAAAACAAACAATTTGTTAACTTAAAAAAACTAGAAAAAAGAAGATTGATAATAAAAACATCTATCATCAAAATAGTAGTACTATTTTGATGATAGATGTTTTTTTAATTTTTACCATTCATTGGTAAAAAGATTTGGCAATAATTTTAGATATTATTTTCTAGTAATTTCTCCACAACCAATTCTTGCACCTGCTGCGCCAGAAGGTTGAGAGCTAAAATCGTCGGGTCCTTGATGAATTATAATCGCATGACCAACCACATTTTTTAAATCATTTTCGCCGCCAACTGCCCACAAATCTGTTTTTCTTTCAATAGAACCTTTTCCGGTTTCATCAACAACTAAATTTCCTATATCACCAATATGAAAAGGATCTTGTAACCATTTTCCATGATTTTTTTCGGTCGGATTCCAATGTCCGCCAGCAGATTTTCCATCATCCGAAGAACAATCAGCAATTTTATGAATATGAATTGCATGATTTCCTTTAGAAAGGCCTTTTACTTCTGCTTTCATGGTAACTATACCATCTTGTTCTATAAAAGTTACAGTTCCGGAAATATCGCTACCGCTTTTTGGGCTAATAACAGCAACTGCTTTTTTTGGATTTGAACTACAGGCGCTTAAAATTATAATTGTTAAAAGAAATAATGATGTTTTTTTAAAATACTTCATATAATATATTTTTTAATTATTTTCTATTCGGATACCAATCTAGCTGCACAACTTCGATAGAATTATCGTTTTTATTTACGATTTCTTTAAATTTAGCAACATCGCTTAAACCTTCTGTACCTCTGTAATGATATGGGTAAATTTGTTTTGGTTTAAAAGCTAAAACAGCATCTGCAGCACTTTCTACCGTCATAGTATAAGGTAAATTCATGCAAATAAATGCTTTGTCAATATTCTTTAGATTGCGCATTTCTGGTATATCTTCTGTGTCTCCAGAAAAGTAAATTCTTTCGTTATTAATGGTTAAAATATAGCCGTTTCCTCTTCCTTTAGAGTGAAATTTTAAAGCTTCTTCTCTTAAATTATACATTGGAATTGCTTCTACATTAAAATTTGTAAAACTTTTAGTTTCACTATTATTAATTACAATAATTTCTTTTGCATTAATGTCTTTAATTTTTTCTGCTACCGCTTTTGGTGCTATTATTTTTGTTGATGATAGGTCTAGAGCTTTTAGTGTTTTTAAATCCATGTGATCACCATGAATATCAGTAATTAAAACATAAGTAGGTTTTTTAAAACCAGAAAAAGCCTCTTGACCTAAAGTTGGGTCTAAATAAATAATTTCGTCTTTAAAAGTTAATACAGCAGTTGCATGCGAAATTGGTGTAATCTTTAAATCAGAAGTATTGGTTGTTTTTTCTGTTGATGTAACTGTTTCTTCGCTTTGTTTTTTAGTTTCTTCTTTTTTACAAGAAAAAATAGAAAAAGCTACAATTAATAAGTATGTTATTTTAAGTTTCATTATTGAGTATTTTTTTATGATTTTATCAAAGATAAGAACTTTAAATTTCCTTTTCTGTTAAGCTTTTTTTAATTCTGAAACCTTTTTTAATGTTTTGTTAAATATCTTTTAAAAACCGCGATAAAAAAGAGATTTTTTTTATCTTTAAAAATTAATATTTATCAGATGAAAACAGAAAAATATAGAGTTTCTAGTGCTATTAAATTACAAGATTTTAATACAAAAGAAGTTCTAGAAGACGCAGAAAAATCATTAAAAAAATTGCGTAAAAAAATAAGTAAAATGCAAGACGCTATGTATGCCGAAGGTAAATATAGTGTGTTAATTTGCTTACAAGGTATGGATACTTCTGGTAAAGATAGCTTAATTAGAGAGGTATTTAAAGACGTAAATGCAAGAGGTGTAGAAGTGCATAGTTTTAAAGTACCTACAGAATTAGAGTTAAAACACGACTTTATGTGGAGGCATTATATAGCTTTGCCTGCAAAAGGTAAAATAGGTGTTTTTAATAGAACTCATTATGAAAATGTTTTGGTTACAAGAGTGCATCCAGAATATGTTTTCGGCGAAAATATACCAACCGTAAAAAGTTTAGACGATTTAGACGATGCTTTTTATCATGATAGAATGGATAGAATTAATGAGTTTGAAAGTCATTTAGCAAAAAACGGAACGATAGTTCTTAAATTCTTTTTAAATCTATCTAAAGAAGAACAAAAAAATAGATTGTTAAGAAGATTGAATATACCAGAAAAGAATTGGAAATTTTCTGCAGGAGATTTAAAAGAGCGCAAATTGTGGGATAAATACCAGTTTTGTTATGAAGATTTATTAAACAGAACATCAAAAGAAAATGCACCTTGGTTTATAATTCCGGCAGATGATAAACCTTCTGCTAGATATATTTTAGCAGAAATATTAAAAAAAGAATTAGATAAATACGATTTTAGAGCACCAGAATTGCCAGCTAAAGATGCCGCAAGAATCGAAGAATTTAAAAATCAATTAAACAACGAATAAATAAGTGGTAAACTAAAATATTGTGTTTTAGTTTTTTGCTTTTAGAAAATATAAAAATGAATTTAAACTTAACAAAACCAATTGTATTTTTCGATTTAGAAACTACAGGAGTTAATATTGCCACAGATAGAATTGTAGAAATTGCAATTTTAAAAGTTTTTCCTAACGGAAATAAAGAAAGTAAAACGTGGTTGGTAAATCCTGAGATTGAAATTCCACAAAGTTCTATAGATGTTCATGGAATAACAAACGAAAAAATTGCAAATGAGCCAACTTTTAAAGAGTTGGCAACAGAGGTAAGCGCTATGATTGAAGGTTGTGATTTGGCAGGTTTTAATTCTAATAGATTCGATATACCACTTTTAGCAGAAGAATTAATGCGTGCCGGAATCGATTTTGATATGCAAGATAGAAAAGCAATTGATGTACAAGTGATTTTTCATAAAAAAGAGCAAAGAACATTAAGCGCAGGATACCAGTTTTATTGCGGTAGAGAGTTAGAAGGCGCTCATGGTGCAGAAGCAGATACAAATGCAACGTACGAAATTTTGTTAGCTCAGTTAGATAAATACGACGATATAGAAAACAGCGTTGATGCTTTAAGTGAATATTCTACACATGGCGAAAGAGCAGATTTTGCAGGTTTTATTTTGATGAACGATAAAAAGCAAGAGATTTTTTCTTTCGGAAAGTATAAAGGCAGAACGGTAGAAGAAGTTTTTAAAGAAAATCCTGGGTACAATAACTGGATGCAAAATGCAGATTTTCCGTTGTACACAAAAAAGGTTTTAAGACAAATAAAAGAAAGAATGAATCCGCCAAAAAAGAAAATGACGGATGCAGAAAAGTTACAAGCGTTGCAACAAAAGTTTAATTTAAGATAGAATTACTTTTTTTGACGAATAACAATTGTAAAATAAAATAAAAATAATGTTTACAGCATATAACAATTTACCAAATAACTCTCGCGTTTGGATTTACCAAGCAGATAGAGAATTTACAGAAAATGAAATACAGTTTATTTCTGATAAAGCAGAAGAGTTTATAAACCAATGGACACGTCACGGAGATGATTTAAAAGGCTCTTTTACTATCAAATACAATCAGTTTTTAGTGTTGGCAGTAGACGAAAGTTTTAACAATGTTTCTGGTTGTTCTATAGATAGTTCTGTGCGTTTTGTACAAGCTTTAGAAAAAGAATTACAATTAGATTTAATGAATAAAATGAACGTTACTTTTAAAGATAACGAAAATATAAACCTTGTTAAATTATCTGATTTTCAAAGATTTGCAAAAGAGAAGAAAATTACTGCAGACACAATTGTTTTTAACAACATGGTAAATACCAAAGAAGATTTTGAAAATAATTGGGAAATTACTGCAAAAGATAGTTGGCATAAACGCTTTTTGGTATAACTATTGTTTTAGTATAATAAAGCCTGTTGGCAAGAAGTTGCGTTAAGGATAGAGCGGTCTGTTTGAGCTCTTTTTTAGGTGAAAGTTCGAGTAATTTTTTTGACGAAAGAAGAAAAAATGTATGATGAACAAACCTAAAAAAAGCGAGTAGCGAAAGCCTGTTAAAACGCAAAAAAAATATCGAAAGAATTAGAATGAAGAAGAATATATTAGCCTTTTTAGCAATTGCTTTTACGTTAAGTTTAAGTGCACAAAGATTAGATCCGTTAAGAACTAAAGATTTTGTTGCACAAGAAATTTGGGTAGATAGTATAATGAATAGTATGTCTATTGATGAAAAAATTGGACAGCTTTTTATGGTGCAAGCGTATTCTAATTTAGATGAAAAGCATGAGCGATTTATAAACAAGATGATTACAAAATATCATGTTGGTAGTTTAATTTTTATGCAAGGTACGCCAGAAAAACAGGCGATTTTAAATAATAGATATCAAGATTCTGCAAAAGTACCTTTGTTAATTGGTTTTGATGGTGAATGGGGTTTAGATATGCGTTTAAAAAACACATATCGATTTCCTTGGAATATGACTTTAGGTGCCATTAGAAACGATTCTTTAATTACAAAATTTGGTAAACATTTAGGCCAACATGCAAAACGAATAGGAATTCATGTAAATTTTGCACCAGTTATTGATGTGAACGTAAATCCAGAAAATCCTATTATTGGAAATAGATCTTTTGGTGAAAGTAAAGAAAATGTAACTGCAAAAGCAATTGCTTTTATTAAAGGTATGCAAAGTGAAGGTGTTTTAGCAAATGGTAAACATTTTCCTGGTCATGGTGACACGGCAGCAGATTCTCATCATACTTTACCAGTTTTAAATTTTGATGCAGCACGTTTAGATTCTATAGAATTGTATCCGTACAAAAAAACATTTGACGTTGGTTTGGCAAGTGTAATGACAGCGCATTTAAACATACCAAGTTTAGAACCAAATGCAACGTTGCCAACATCACTTTCTAAAAATGTTGTAACAAATTTATTACAAGAAAAATTAGGCTTTCAAGGTTTAATAATTACTGATGGTTTAAACATGAAAGGTGCTACCAATTATGCTACTTCTGCACAAATAGATTTAGCAGCGATACAAGCTGGTAACGATTTGTTGTTGATTCCGCAAGATGTACCAGGTTCTGTAGCTTTAATTAAAAAGGCTTTGGAAACAAAAACGTTAACAGAAGAGCGATTAAATTTTTCTGTAAGAAAAATATTAAAATCTAAATATTGGGCAGGTTTACACAACTACAAACCTGTTTTAGTAGAAAATATTGAACAAGATTTAAATAGAGTAGAAGATAAGTTATTACACAGAGAATTGGTAAAAAACTCGATTACTTTATTAAAAAATATAAATGGTAATTTACCAATTAGAGATTTAGAAAAGCAAAAAATAGCGTATGTACAATTGGGTGATGCAGACAATACAGCCTATGTAGACATGCTAAAAAATTATACAAAAGTAGATGTTGTTGCTGATAAAAATTTAGACGGATTGATAACAAAATTGAAACCGTATAATTATGTAATTATTGGATTTCATAAATCAAACCAGCATCCTTGGAAAAGCTATAAGTTTACGAATAAAGAATTGGTTTGGTTGCAAGAAATTGCGAGAGAAAAATCGGTGATATTAGATGTTTTTGCGAGTCCGTATAGTTTATTACAAGTTAAAAGTTTTGCTAATATCGAAGGTTTAATTGTTTCGTA
Source organism: Polaribacter marinaquae (assembly GCF_038019025.1). Classification (NCBI taxonomy): domain Bacteria; kingdom Pseudomonadati; phylum Bacteroidota; class Flavobacteriia; order Flavobacteriales; family Flavobacteriaceae; genus Polaribacter; species Polaribacter marinaquae. The sequence continues at coordinate 1,052,208 of NZ_CP150496.1, read as the reverse complement.
TCAAAATAGTAAAATTTCTCAAGAAGTATCTGCACAAATATTGTTTGGTGCAATTACAGCAAAAGGTAAATTGCCTGTTTCTATTGGTTCAGAATTTAAAGAAGGTTTTGGGTTAACAAGCACAAATCTTAGTAGATTCGAATATACAATACCAGAAGCAGTAGGAATGTCTTCTATAAAATTGGCAGCTATCGATAAAATGGCCGATACAATTATCAACCAAAAAATGGCACCAGGTTTACAAATATTTGTAGCAAGAAATGGTAAGGTTGTTTTAGAAAAAAGTTATGGTTACCATACACACGATAAAAAAATACCAGTTAAAAATTCTGATATATATGATTTAGCATCGTTAACTAAAATATTAGCATCGTTGCCTTTAATAATGAAAGCAGAGGAAGAACAAAGGATACCTTTGTCAGCTAGCTTAAGAGATATTTTACCAAGTTTTTCGAACTCAAATAAAGAAAAAGTTACTGTAAAAGAAGTTTTATCTCATTTTGGTAGATTAAAAGCTTGGATTCCGTTTTATAAAGATACGCAAGACAGCATAACAGGTAAGAATTTGGCTACGTTTTATAGCAGTAAAAAGTCGAATAAATTTGATATTAAAGTAGCAGAAAATTTATTTATCAATCATAATTATAAAGATAGCATTTACAAATATATTAAAGAAGCAGACCAAAGAGAACGAGTTGGTTACAAATACAGCGATTTAGGATATTATATTTTTAAAGAAGCCTTAGAATTACAATACGACAAACCTTTAGATAAACTAGTAGATCAAAATTTTTATCAATCTTTGGGTGCAGATAGAACCACATATTTACCATTAAAAAAGTTTCATAGAAATGAAATTGTTCCTACAGAAATAGATACATATTACAGAAATCAATTACTGCAAGGCTATGTGCACGATATGGGCGCAGCAATGTTAGGTGGTGTTGGTGGTCATGCGGGTTTATTTGCCAATGCAAACGATGTTGGTAAAATAATGCAAATGTATTTACAAAAAGGTTTTTATGGCGGTAAACGTTATTTAAAACCAGAAACTATAGATAAATTTAATCATAGATATTTTTCTAAAGAAAAGGTTAGAAGAGGTCTAGGTTTCGATAAACCACAACTTAATCCTAGAGTTAAAGCAACTTGTGGTTGCGTATCCGAAGAGAGTTTTGGGCATTCTGGTTTTACAGGAACCTACACTTGGGCAGATCCAAAAAGCGGATTGGTTTATGTGTTTTTATCAAACAGAGTATATCCAAACATGGATAATCGAGGTTTGATTAGAAGTAATATGAGAACCAAAATTCAGCAAGTAATTCAAGACGCAATTATTAATTAGAAGCTATTTCCTGCTTTCCGCACTCGCTTTTTTTAGTTTGTTCGAATTGCAATTTTTCATTCTTCAAAATTTACAATCGAAACTTCTCTAAAAAAGAGCTCAAACAATTGCTGCAATCAGGGCTAAACTTATAAGCCAACTTTTTACAGATTTAAAAACTTTTTTGCGTTGGTTGGCGCCAGTTTTGTGTAAATAAAAACAAGGAATAAAGAAAAGGTGAAATAAAATAAAGCCACGTTATTTCCGTAAATTAAAGCGATTATTAATGCCTGTAGAGAATAGAATATTGTAAACGTTAAAAGATTAACACTAAATCGAAAAGTATCTATAAACTCAACTTCTTTAATCAATTTAAAAACTTTTTTCCAAATTAAAACCGGAATCAAACTATTTAAAACTATTACATAATAAAGCGGTTTTACATAATTTTTTTTAGGAGATTTTGCTTCTGGAAAACTATTTTTTAGAATCATAGAATTTACTTTATCTACTTCAGTAAAATCTACTTGTGCATTATTTAGTTTTTGTAAAACGGTTTCATAATTATCATCATCCGGAATATGAACAGCCAGTTTTTGTAATTGTTTGGTAACACTTGCTTTTAAAATATTAATAGCTTTTGCAGGTATATTATGATCATAAATAGCTCTTGTTTTTATAGGTTTGCCATAATTAATAATAATTTTAGCAGGATAATCTGACGGATGTTGATACGTTAAACCAATCGGAATTACAGTTATATCTATATCTTCATGCTTTTCTAACGCACCAAAAACAATTCTTGTAAACCCTTTACTTAAAGGTCTAATGGTTCTTTTTTTATCATGACTACCTTCTGGAAAAATCATTAAAGTTTCTCCTTTTTCAAAGATTCTGTGGCATTTATCAAAAATTTGCTGATTGTTTGCTAATTGCTTAATGCCATCTCGAATTCTATAAATGGGCATTAAGTATAAAGATTCTAAAATTTTCTTAACTATCGGGTTTTTAAATGTTGCGGCTCTAACCAAGTAATGGTTTCTTCTATTGTGAGTTGTAGTAACGTATAAAGGATCTACCAATCCGTTAGGGTGATTTACAGCAAATAATACTGCTCCTTTTTTTGGAATATTTTCTGTGCCTTTAATTATAATCTTCTTACTGTAAAAAAATAAACCAAGTTTTACATAAGTCCATACAAGTGCAAACCAAATTTTTTGAAGCATAAATTATTCGATTAAAGTGTCTTTTTTAGAATTTCTTCCCCAATAAGTAGCCAATATAATTCCAGAAAACACGTCCCAAATTCCCCAAAAAGCTGCCAAAAGTGCCATTCCGCCTAAACCGTCAAAAAAACCAAAAATTAATAATAAACCCAATCCGCCATTTTGAATTCCAGTTTCCATGGCAATAGTTTTGGTATCTTTTTTATTTAATTTAAAACTTTTAGCAGTGTAAAAACCTAAAAAATAAGCGAATATATTGTGAAAAATTACTAAAAATAAAACGTGATGAATATGGTTTACAAAGATTTCTAAATTCTGAGAAAATGCAATAAAAATCAAAGCGATAAATACAAGCATCGATAATGGTTTTAAAACATTTTCTATTTTTTGTGCCATTTCGGAATGGTAATGTTTGATCAACATTCCAAAAAATAAAGGAATTCCTAAAATTAAAGAAACTAGTTTTAATAAATCGACCCAATCTAAAGCAACTGTTTCTAAAATACTGTTTGTAGGTTCGTATAAACTTCCCCAAAACTGAAGGTTTAAAGGCGTCATAAAAATACAGATCAATGTAGCAAAAGCTGTTAAACTAACTGATAAAGCAGCATTACCGCCAGCCATTTTACTAAAAAAATTAGAAACGTTTCCGCCAGGGCAAGCTGCAATCATCATCATTCCGAGAGCAAAACTAGGATGCGGTTTTAAAAGTAGTATAATTAAAAAAGTAAAAGCCGGTAATAAGATAAACTGAGATAGTACACCAACAAAAAGTATTTTAGGGTTTTTTAGTAAACGCTTAAAATCATCAATAGAAATACCTAATGCAACACCAAACATTATAATACCAATAGCGATGTTTAAAACCCATAAACCACTAGAATCAAAATTTATTTTGATAGCATCGATATCTATTTGATCGTTCATTTTAAGAATATTTATTGATTAATTTTAGAAAAAAAACTTAATTACTAAATGCGAACTCAATTATGTTAGCGCCCATTTTTAATGCTTTTTCTCTTACACTTTGCGGATTGTTGTGTATTATTTGATCTTCCCAACCATCACTTAAATCTGTTTCATAATCGTAAAAAACAAGAAGTCTTCCTTCGAAAAAAATACCAAAACCTTGTGCGGATTTTTTGTCGTGTTCATGAATTTTTGGGATTCCGTTTGGAAATTTAAAGGTCTGATTGTAAATTTTATGTGAGCTTGGTATTTCTTTAAATTCTAATTTTGGAAAAACTTTTTTGATTTCTTTACGAATGAATTTGTCTAAACCATAATTGTCGGATATATGTAAAAAGCCACCAGAAATTAGATAGTTTCTTAAGTTTTCGGCATCATCTTCAGAAAAGAAAACATTACCATGACCCGTCATAAATAGAATGGGAAAATTAAAAATATCTTCGCTACTTACCGCAACAGATTGTGGGTTTTTAGAAATTTTGGTGTTAATGTTAGCGTTAGCAAAAGCAACTAAATTAGGAACCGCTGTAGGGTTCGAGTACCAATCTCCGCCACCATTATACTTTAAAATAGCAACATCTTGTGCGTAAATTATGCTTAGTAAAAAGGTAAACGTAATTGTTAGAAGTTGCTTCATAAAATATTTAGGAAATTTTAAAGCAATATAAGAAAAAACTTATTGATTGATAAACGAAATAGTATTAACAGCAACTAAAGCTGCTGTTTCTGTTCGTAATCTACTTTCACCTAAAGAAATAGGTGTAAACTTCTTTTCTAATGCTTTTTTTATTTCTTCTATAGAAAAATCTCCTTCGGGTCCTATAAGTATAGTTGTTTTTTCAGCAGGATTTATTACAGACTTTAATAGATTTTTATCTTGCTCTTCACAATGTGCAATACATGTTTTGCCATCAAAATCTTGATTGATAAAATCATTAAATTTTACAGGTTCGTTTAATTTTGGCAACGTAAATTTTAACGATTGTTTCATGGCAGACTGAATAATTTTTTCAAATCGTTCTAATTTTACAATCCTTCTTTCTGAATTAGAACAAATAATTGGTGTAATTTCATCGATACCAATTTCTGTTGCTTTTTCTAAAAACCATTCTATTCTATCGTTATTTTTTGTAGGCGCAATTGCAACATGTAAATAATATTGCCAAGGTTTTTGTTTTTCAGTAAAAGAAGTAACCTTAGCTAAACACTTTTTATCGCTTGCTAAAATAATTTCTACATCAAATAAAAAGCCTTTACCATTTGTTATTTTAAGAATATCTCCTTCTTTTTTTCTTAAAACACGTACAATATGTTTGCTTTCAATTTTATCGAAAGTAATTTCTTGTGTTTCTGTAGAAATTTCTGAATTATAAAATAATTGCATTTGTTAGATTTTATCAGAATTATTAAACAATACTCTTTTTGTAAGTTCGTCTTCGTTTATGAGTTACAGGATCAAAGTTTTCCCATAATTTTTTAATTGCTTCATTGTCTTCTAACTCTGGCGTTCTAATACAATTGTCTATTCCTAAAGGACCAAATGTTTTTGTGTATTGATCGAAAATAATTGCATGGACACCTTTGTTTTGATACTCTGGATGTACACCAATTAAATAAAAAGTAACATCTTTAGCATGTTTTCTTGCTTTTAAAAGATGAAATATACCAAACGGAAATAGTTTGCCTTTTGCTTTTTGAAGCGCTTCAGAAAAAGAGGGCATTACAATTGCAAAAGCAACAACTTTATTATTCTCATCAACAACAAACTTTATATATTCTGGGTTGATAAAAGAAATGTATTTTTTCTTAAAAAAAGCTATTTGAGCATCAGAAATTGGTACAAAAGAAGAAAGTTTAGAGTACGATTTATCAAAAACATCAAACATTTCATCAACATATGGCATAATGTCTTTTGTCTTTGTAAAGTCTAGTGCTTTTAACTTAAATCGCCTTTTAATAATCTTACTAATTCTATCAAAATATACTTTGTCTACTTTATCGAATTTAAATTTATTTTCTAAGTATTCTTTTTCTTTTACAAAGCCAAGTTCTTCTAAATGATCTTTATAATATGGGTGATTGTACCAAGTAATCATGGTGCCTATATGATCGAAACCATCAACTAAAACGCCAGTTTTATCTAAATTGTTAAAACCAACAGGTCCTTCTATATATTCTAAATTATTTGCTAAACCAATTTCTTTAACTTTGGCTAAAAGAACTTTTGTTACTTCGATGTCATCAATTACATCAAACCAACCAAAACGCATTTTTTTTATTTGTTGTTTTTCAATTTCAAACCAATTGATAATCGCTACAATTCTACCTACAATTTTACCATCTCTAATCGCTACAAAAAATTGAGCATCAGCATTTTCAAAAACAGGATTTTTATTTGGGTCGAAATTATCTACTTCATCTTTAATTATTGGTGGTACCCAATATTTATTGTCTTTATATAATGAAAAAGGAAATGTTACAAACTGTTTCATTTCCTTTTTAGTATTTATTTTTTTTAAGGTAATCATTGTAAAAAGTAGCGTCTAATTATTATCGTTTTTTTTCTTTTTCTGATCTTCTTTCTTCATCTCTTTTTCTAGCTCTTTAATTTCTCTTTCTAATTTTTCAATTTCTGTTTCTTTCTTTGTGGCTTTCTTTTTTTTCTTTCCGAAGATACCTAAAAAACCACCAGTTTTTTTCTTTGAAGTTGCTTTTCTTGTTCTGGTTGGTCTAGATCTAGTATTTTTATCTTTCTTTTTAAAGATATTAAAAAACCTATTAAAAAAGCTACTTTGTTTTTTGTTGTAGCGAGATATTGGTGTGTCTTTAATTTCTTGACCATTATCATCTAATTCTATAAAAGAATCTCTATGTCTGTTTATTCTATACGAAATTCCTAAACTAGCGTAATAACCTTTAGATTGGCCTTCAAAAAGTAACCTTGCAGAAGTGTTAAATTGTAAATTTGTATCATATAAATAGGCTAACCCCAAGCCTAAGTTGGTGTTATTTTGGTATTCTTGAAAAATAGTTTGATTTTCTATAAATGCAGACCATTGGTCGCTAAAATTTTGTGTAGCCGTTATGATGTAAGAAAACTCAGAAAAATCTGAACCAATATTATCATAAAAAACATTGGTAATTACATTAAAATCTTGTGTAAGATTATGTTGTAAAAGGATTCCTACTTTTGGCGTAATGCTACCCGTTTTATGAATTTCACTTACAAAATCAGTATTCATACCAAGGTAAACGGCAACAGAAGGTATTAATCTTTTTGTATCGAATGCGTGTCTTCTTTTCCAGCTTCTTACTTCTTTAGATTTGTCTTCGTATTCTTGTTGATAAACCAAATATTTAGCGCCAACAGTAACTCGGCTAAAACCAGATACGTCGTAACTCGATGTAAAAATATTTTTAAAAGCTACTTTATCTCTTTGATAGGTTAATTGTGTATTTAATTCTAGTTTTTCAAAAAGGAAACTGGTTCTAAATAAAAGATCTAAACCTAAAGATTCTGGTCTAGAAAACGTAGGTTCTATACTTGTGTTTCTATAAAAAACATTGCTTTCAAACTGGTAAACTCCTGTCCCAACACTATACGGGCTTTCAGAAAAACCAGGTTTATTAGAGTTTATAACATCTGTATATTGCGCAAAATTAGAAGCAACACAACTAAAAAAAACAACAATAAATAGCTGAAATTTATTTACATTCATAGAAAAAGAATAGAGTTTACATTTTAAATCTAACATGCTTCACAAACATAGAACAAAAAAGCTGTTTTATAAAGGCAAACACTACTTTTTTAGGTTTAAGAAACTTTTATAGATTCATAACGTCTCAATTGTACTCAAATTGTTATTTTTGATATATTTTTAAATTAAATTTATAAATGGGTTTACTTAAAACACTCTTTTTTATTTTCTTATTTTATTATGCGTTTAAATTTTTAGCAAGACTTTTTGCGCCTTTTTTAATGAAAAAAGCAGCAGAAACTATTCAAAAGAAAGCAGAACAACAATTTGGAGGGCAGCAAAGACAAGCACAAAACCCTTCTGTAAAAGAAGGTGAAACAATTATAGATAAAAAACCAGGAAACCAAAAAGAAAGTAAAAAGTCTGTTGGTGAGTATGTAGATTTTGAAGAAATCGATTAGACTAAAGTCGCTTCAAAATAAATAGCAACCTAAAACAATTTTAAAATTGAAACTTAACAAACTTTTTCCTTATTTAGTAGCAATTCTTGTATTTATAATAGCTTCTTTAATTTACTTTCATCCTGTTTTAAAAGGTCAAAAATTAAATCAATCAGACATTACTCAATTTAGAGGAATGGTGAAAGATATTAATGATTATAGAGCAGATAATAACGAAGAACCTTATTGGACAGATGCTTCTTTTAGCGGAATGCCAGCTTATCCTTTAAGTGCTTATTATCCAAACGATATTGTAAGAAGTGTAGATAAATTACTTAGATTTTTACCAAGACCTGCAGATTATACATTTTTGTATTTTTTAAGCTTTTTTGTGTTGATGATGGCGTTAAAAGTTAAATGGAGATTGGCAATTTTAGGTGCTTTATCCTTTGGGTTTTCTACTTATCTAATTATAATATTTGGTGCAGGTCACAATGCAAAGGCCCATGCAATTGCATATATGCCTTTAGTTTTAGCGGGTGTTATTTGGATTTTTAATAGAAAGTTTGTTTTAGGTTTTATTGTTACAGGTTTGGCAATGGCTTTAGAAATTTATGCTAACCATATTCAAATGACCTACTATTTAGGTTTCTGTTTATTAATTCTTGGTTTGGTAGAATTAATTAATGCGATTAAAGAACGTAAGGTGCAATTATTTATAAAACAAGCAGCAGTAATTATTGCAGCTGTAGTTTTAGGTATAGGAGCAAATGCGCCAAGATTAATGGCAATGAAAGAATATTCTGAACACAGTACAAGAGGAAAATCAGAATTAACAATTAATCTAGACGGTTCTACAAAAAAGGCTACAGAAGGTTTAGATAAATCTTACATAACTCAATACAGTTACTCTAAATTAGAAACTTTTAATTTATTTATTCCGCGTTTTATGGGCGGTGGAACTGTAGAAGAATTAGGAGAGAATTCTAACTTTTATGAGTTTATTGAAGAAAAAACAGATAAAAAAACAGCCAAAGAATATTCGAAACAAGTTTTAACGTATTGGGGAGATCAACCAATTGTAGAAGCACCTGCGTATATTGGTGTTGTTGTATTTTTTCTGTTTTTTTTAGGGTTATTTTTAGTAAAAGGAAGAATAAAAGAATGGTTAGTTGCTGCAACAATCTTTTCTATTATTTTAAGTTGGGGTAGAAATTTTGAGGTGATTACTAACTTTTTTATTGATTATGTACCACTTTACAATAAATTTAGAGCAGTTTCATCAATACAGGTAATTGCAGAATTGTGTGTGCCAATTTTAGGTGTTTTAGGTTTAAAAGAACTGTTTTCTAGTTCTCTAGAGTTAAACGAGAAACAAGCAGCTCTAAAAAAGGCAGTTATCGTATTTGGTGGTTTAATAATAGTAGGTTTTGGTTTTGCTCATATTTTCGGAACTTTTGAAGGATTAAGAGATGCGCAACAGTATAGTGAAGTTCCTGGGTTTTTAGACGCAGTAATTGCAGACAGAAAAGCAATGTTATTTTCAGATACAGTTAAATCTCTAGTAATGGTTCTTATTTCTGGTGCTGTGTTATGGTTTACTTTAAAAAAGAAAATCAAAATACCCTTAGCCATTATAGCAATAACTGTTTTAATTCTTTTCGATTTGTTATCTGTAAATCTTAATTATGTAAATGCAGACGATTTTAAATCATCAAGAAAAATAGAAAAACCATTTGTAGCTTCAAGTGCTGATAAAGCAATTTTAAAAGATACATCTTATTTTAGAGTAGCAAATTTTTCTGTTGATCCTATGAATGATGGAAGTACATCTTACTTTCATAATTCTATTGGTGGTTATCATGCTGCTAAACTTGGTCGTTATCAAGAGCTATTTGATTATCAAATTGCAAAGAATAATATGCAAGTTTTAAACATGCTAAATACCAAGTATTTTATTGTGCCAGATAATAAAGGGAACGTTCAAGCACAACAAAATATCGAAGCAAACGGTAATGTTTGGTTTGTAGAAAAGTTAATTTCTGTAAACAATGCAAATGAAGAAATACAAGCTTTAGATTCTTTAAATACTAAAAATACTGCTGTAATTTTAAAAGAGAATTTTAGTAAATTAAAAGAAAATTTATTTGTTGAAAAAGATTCTACAGCAACAATTAAATTGATTAGTAATGATGTTACGAATTTAAAATATCAATCAAGTTCTACGAAAGCACAATTCGCTGTTTTTTCTGAAATCTATTATGAAGATGGCTGGAATGCTTATTTAGACGGAAAATTAGTGCCGTATTACAACGTAAATTATGTTTTAAGAGGAATGGAGATTCCTGCAGGAAATCATGAAATTACATTTAAATTTGAACCAAAAGTAATTAAAGAAGGAAAAATATTTTCGTTGATTTCTTACGCATTATTAATTGTTGTTTCTGCCGGATGGTTTTTTTATGACGAGAAGAAGAAACGTAAAGGAGCATGAAAATAGGAATGATTCTAGATGCTTCTTTTCCTCCAGATCCAAGAGTAGAAAATGAAGCTATTTCTTTGGTAAACGATGGACATGAAGTTTTTTTATTTTGTCTAAATTATGGTGATCAAAAGCCATCAGAGGTAATAAACGGTATAAAAGTAAAACGATTTACATCTAATAAGTTAGAATATAAACTATCTGCATTGGCTTATACCATTCCGTTATATTCTTTTTTAATGAAAAAGAAAATATCGAAATTTATAGCAGAGAATGATATAGAAGCAATTCACATTCATGATATGAGAATAGCAGAAGCTGTTTTTAAATCGAACAAGAATAAAAAACTACCTGTAGTTTTAGATTTGCATGATAATATGCCAGAGGTGATGAAATTGTATCCTCATTTACAGAAATTTCCTGGAAAGTATATTATTTCTCCAAAAAAATGGAAAATCAAAGAGGAAGAGTTTATAGCAAAAGCAGATAAAGTAATTTCTGTATCGCCAGAATTTTTAGAAACTTTAGCACAAAGATTACCAAAACAAAAGGATAAATTGGTACTTGTACCAAATACGATTAGAAAATCTTTCTTCGAAAATTTTACTGTAAAAGAAACTATTTTAGAAAAATATAAAAACAATTTTGTAATTCTTTATTTAGGTGATACGCATCTTAGAAGAGGATTACAAACAGCGATTACTGCTGTAAACCAATTGAAAAAATCTATACCAGAAATAAAGTTGGTTATCGTTGGTAGAAATACTACCGATGCAATTTTAAAGAAACAAGTTAAAGATTTAAATCTAGAAAAATTGGTAGATTTTGAAGGTTGGCAAGATGTTTCTCTTTTTCAATCTTATATTTTGGCAAGTGCCGTTTGTATATCGCCTTTGCACAGAAATTTACAGCACGATGTTGCTTATGCAAATAAGATTTTTCAATACATGAGTTTTGCAAAACCTCTTTTGGTTAGTAATGCTATTGCTCAGAAAAAACTGGTAGAAAAAGCAAATGCTGGTTTGGTGCACGAACAAAAAGATAGCCAAGATTTTACAGCTAAAATTCAAATTTTATATAAAGATGCTTCGCTAAGAAATAACTTAGGTAAAAACGGTAAGAATTTTATTATAAACGAATTTTGTTGGGAAGAAACGTCTAAAAAGTTACTGAACCTGTATAACAATTTAATCGATTGAAAGTTCTAATAATCACATATTATTGGCCTCCTGCAGGTGGTTCTGGCGTTCAGCGTTGGTTAAAATTTGTAAAATATTTACAGAATTTTGATATTGAACCAATAGTGTATACCGTTGATAATGCAAACTATCCAAAAGAAGATAAAACATTACTTAATGAAGTTCCTAAAAATATTAAGATTTTAAAACAACCAATTTGGGAACCAACAGATTTATTATTTTGGAAAAAAAATAGTAAACAAAAAAAAGGTGTTTCTAATGTTAGTAATGGCGGATTTTTGTCTTTTATTAGAGGAAATTTCTTTATTCCAGATCCTAAAATCTTTTGGGTGAATTCATCGGTTAAATATTTGCAGAAAATTATCGATTCTTCTGAAATTGATGTAATAATTTCCACAGGGCCGCCACATAGTATGCATTTAATTGCGCAAAAATTGCATCAAAAGAATAATCTAAAATGGGTTGCAGATTTTCGTGATCCTTGGTCAAACTTATATTATAATAAAGACTTTAATCAGTTATCTTTTGCAAAAAATAAAAATATTAAATTAGAAAAATCAGTTTTAAAAAATGCTGATTGTATACTAACTGTTAGTAACACTTTAAAAAGGGAGTTTTTAAAAACAGCAAAAAGAGTAGAGGTTATTACCAATGGTTTCGATGATGAAGTTGTGACTAAAAATATCATAAGATTAGATAAAAAATTTACAATTTCATATATTGGTTTGTTACCCAAACAAAGCAATCCAACAGTATTGTTTAAAGTTTTAGAAAAACTTTGTTTACAAGATTCAAGTTTTAAAAACGACTTACAAATTAATTTTATTGGAGATATTGTAAATGATGTAAAGCAAGATATACAACGATTTAATTTATCAGAAAACACTACATTCTTAGGGTATTTACCACATCATAAAGCGATCGAGTATCAAAAAAAATCTCAGGTTTTATTATTATTAATTCCGAATGTATTAAATAATGAAGGTGTTTTAACAGGAAAGTTATTTGAGTATTTAACAGCTAAAAGACCTATTTTAGCCATCGGACCAGAAAAAGGAGATTTGGCCACAATTTTAGAGGAAACAAACGCTGGTAAGATTGTAAATTTTGATAATGAAATAAAATTATCAGAAGAAATTAAATCGTTATATAACGATTTTAAAAATAATAAATTGTTGGTTACATCTAGCGACATAAAAAAATATCATAGAAAAGAGTTGACGAAAAATCTAGCCTCTATTCTAAAAAACATAACTTCGTAGAATGGGAATTGTATTAAAACAATCATTAAAAAACACTTTTTTTATATACTTAGGTTTTGCCTTTGGTGGTATTAATACTCTTTTTTTGTACACAAGGTTTTTAGAAGACGAGTATTATGGTTTAGTTACGTTTCTATTATCTACATCCAACCTTTTAATGCCATTAATAGCATTAGGAATTCATCATACAATTGTTAAGTTTTTCTCTAGTTATTTCACAAAAGTAGAAAAAGATAAATTTCTATCTTCTGTTGTTTTTTTACCGTTGTTAATTGCAATACCAATAGCTTATTTTGGTAATATTTTTTATCAAGAAATAGGAGATTATTTATCAGAAGAGAATCCTATTATAAAAGATTATACAATTGTAATTTATTTAATAGCAGTGGCTTGTGCTTATTTCGAGATTTTTTATTCTTGGGCAAAAGTTCAGTTTCAAACTGTTTTTGGTAATATTTTAAAAGAATTATGGAATAGAGTAGTAGTAATGTTGTTACTTTTTGCTGTTTATTTTGAATTTATTAGCAAACCAGAATTTATTTATTACCTAACGGCAGCGTATTTTTTAAGGATGTTTATAATGATGTTTTATGCATTAAAACTTTACGTACCAAAGTTTACATTTGCAAAACCTGCAAATTTTATTGAAGTTTTACGATTTTCTGGGTACATAATTTTAGCGGGAAGTGCTGGTGCAATTATTTTAGATATTGATAAATTTATGATTCCGGGTAAAGAAACTTTGGCAATCGCAGCTTATTATTCTGTTGCTGTTTTTATAGGATCTTTTATAGAAGCCCCAAGTAGAGCAATGTTAAATATTTTACAGCCATTAACATCTAAAACATTAAATGAAGATAACCAAAAAGAGGTTGGCTCTTTGTATAAAAAAAGTTCTATAAATTTACTTTTAATTAGCGGATTCTTCTTCGTTTTAATCAATACAAATGTGCAACAGTTATTCAATTTATTACCAAAAGAATATGCCGGTGGCGGACTCGTAGTGCTTATGATTTCATTTTTAAAAATGTACAATGGCTTTTTAGGTAATAATGGTGCAATTATAAATAATTCTAAGTTTTATAAAATTACGCTACCTGTAGGTATTGCTATGGCTCTTTCTGTTTACGCTTTAAATAAGTTATTTTATTATGAGTTTGAAATGGGTACAAATGGTTTGGCACTTTCTACCTTAATAGTAATTTTTTGCGCTAATACATTTAAACTATACTTTGTAAAAAAGAAATTCTCTATAACTCCTTTTACCAATAAAACCGCAAAAATGTTGGTAATAATAGCTGTTTTGTATTTTGCTTTTAATTTTTGGGATTTTCCGGTTGATAATATTTATATATGGGATTTTCCTATTCACCCAATTATTAACATCATTTTGAAAAGTATTTTAATTGTACCGATGTATATATTATTAATTTTCAAATTTAATATTTCTCCGGAATTAGATATTTTACTTGGTAAATATTACAATAAACAGTCTAAGTAGTCTGTAAACATATGAAAAAGCAAGGCAATACAAAGGATTCTTGTTTTCTTAAAAAATAGCCCAACAACATAAAAAGCCATTGCCCAAAATGTATGAAGTGGATGAAAATTGATACTACATCTATTTTCTTGAAATATAGGATTTGCTAATAAATGATCTAAATCTACAAGCATAGATAGTAAAAAAATAATGTAAACCGTTTTCCATTTTTTTCTAAAGAAAATAATAGCAAATAAAAACGGAACAATAAAATGTAAGCTGTAATGAACTATAAATTTAATGCTTATCATTAAAATTATTTTTTAGAATACAAACCTTTTCTAATTCTACTTAATTGAACAGGTGTTATATTTAAGTAAGAAGCTATATGATATTGTGGAATTAAGTTCTCTATATTTGGTATTTGTGCTTTTACTTTTAGATATCTTTCTGTAGCATTTAAAACAGATAAATCGTACACTTTAGCTTCTAATTCTAGAAATACTTTCTCAAGAATTTTAGAATATAATTTCCCAATTTCTAGATTTTGCTTAGTTAATTCTATAAAATCATCGTAATTAATAACTTGTAATTTACAATGAGATAAACAATCATAAGAAAACTTAGATTTTTTTCTTAGAATTAAAGCACCTAAAGGCCCAATTGCTCTAATCGGCACAAATAGGTTTCTTATATATTCTTTACCTTTTTCATCTACATAAAAAGATCTAGCAATACCCTCTTCTAGAATATAAATACTTTTTGATATTTCTCCAGCTTTAGATATGGAATCTCCTTTGCGAAGCTCAATATTTTTGGCTAAAGAAAATATAAGATTTTGTGATTCTTCAGAAATTACACAAAATTTATCCAGTATTTTTTTTAAATTATTCATTAATTTGAGGCACTAAATAGCTTAAGTAAATTTGCTATTTTAGAGTCTGCAAAGATACAACTAATTTTCTAAAAAACTAATTGTATTAGGGCCTTCCATAAATAATAAGTCTAAAATTGATAAATTTGGTATAAAACCATGCTTATCATCAAACATTTGTATGTAGTTGTTTGTAAGAATGTTGGGTGTAAATTTTGCGTCAGCTAAATTTCTGAAATCAAATTTTTCTTCTAATTCTATGTAAGATTCACTTTTTTTGTAATCAATTTCTAGTTGCAAAGCATCTGTAATAAAATCGAATGTATCAAAATTTAAATCCTGTAAAAATTTATATTTTTTTTCAAATATCGGAGTTAAATCATCAATGTAAAATTCAAAAAAAGGCGAATTCCTATAAGCAGTTTTTAAAGATTTAAAGTGTTGATCTTGCCAATTTGTAGCATTTTCAATAATAGTATCTTTTGTTTTTTTTCTACCAGATGTTACAGGATGTTTTACAGGTATATTTAAAAGTTGCTTACCATTTGTATTAAAAATGTAACACCTGTTTCTGTAGCTTTGTTTCTGAAAATTGTCTTCAATTTCAAATAAAACAATTTCTGCATTAACAATAGCTCGATATTGTGATATCGGAGAAAAGTATGTTGGTATAAATACAGCCATTTTATTTTTTAGCAGCTTTTTTCTTCCCTTTAAAATAACTGTAGCTAATGTAAATTGCAATTAATGCAAAAACTAAATATCTATACGATACAGGCTCACCGTCACCGCCAACAGTAGTAAATAACCTGTTCCATCTAATCGATTTAATTTTTTCTCCAAAACTTGCAGCATTTGCATCCCAACTCCACCAAATCATTACAGGTTTACCTAAAACATGATCAAACGGAACATAACCCCAATAACGAGCATCTAAAGAATTATGTCTATTATCTCCCATTAGCCAATAGTAATCTTGTTTAAATGTGTACGAATCTGCTTTTTCACCATTGATAAAAATATCGTCCCCAACAAAAGACAAGTCGTTATTTTCGTAATTTTTTATAATTTGCTCGTAATAAGGTAAAGATTTTGCATCTAACTTTACGGTAGCACCAGCTTTAGGAATGTAAATTGGTCCGAAGTTATCTTGACTCCAATTATTGCTTTCTACATGCGGAAAAATTGCATTATCTGCTCCATAATTAATTTTTGTAACAGCTACAGTTTGAGGTTGCTTTCTTAACCTTTCAACTTCATCTTCTGTTAAATTAATATTTATTTTATTTGCAACAGATTCCATTTTAAGTCTTCTAGCAAAATCAGGATTGATGCCTCCTGCAACTTCTGTATATAAAGAATCAGAGCTTATTTTAGTTAAGTTTCCGTTTTCTTTAATTGCTTTTTGTATTTTAGAATTATTCCAATATTCCGATAAAATTCTATAAACACCTGTCTTTTCTTTTTTGATTAAAAACTTAGGAAAACTATTTGCGTCTATAGCTGTTTTTGCTTCATACGTATAGTAAAATTGTATTTTGGCTCTATACGGAAGTATATTTTTCTTACCATTTATGTATACATAACCATCTCTTAGTTCTAGAGAATCACCAGCAATACCTACTGCTCGTTTTACATAATTTGTTTTTTTATCTACCGGTTTATAGGTGAATTTACCAGAAGTATCACCCCACATTGTAGCTAATGAATCTGTAGGCCAATTAAAACAAACAATGTCGTTATTTTTAATGTTTTGTAAACCAGGCAATCTTGTGTAAGGAAGCTGAGGTTTTTTTAAATACGAAGCTGTACCAACCAAAGGTAAAGAATCGTGTACCATTGGTGCCGCAATAACTGTTGATGGAACTCTTGCGCCGTAATGAAATTTACTTACAAACAAATAATCTCCAACTAATAAAGATTTCTCTAGCGAAGACGTTGGTATTGTAAATGGTTGCATAAAATACGTATGCACAAGTGTAGCTGCAATAATGGCAAAAGTAATAGAACTTACCCATTCACCTAATTCAGATCTAGGTTTTAGGCTTCTATCTTCATTATAAGTTGCATCTGTAGCGTAATTTATATAGAATATATAAAGACCTAAAGTAATAATTACTAAAAACGAATCAATTTTTTTGAAAAAACCAAAAGAACGAATTGTTTCAATCCATATAACCGGAAACATTAATAAATTTACAATTGGAATAAAAAGTAAAATAACCCACCATTTTGGTCTATTTATTATTTGCATTAATACAATTCCGTTATAAACAGGCACTGCTGCTTCCCAAGCTTTTCTTCCTGCTTTTACATATAATTTCCAAGTTCCTAAAAAATGAATTACTTGTACAACAAGAAAAAAGATAAACCATTGGGTAAAAGTCATAATAATTATATTTTAAAATCCTTATTGATAAAGGATTGTATTTCAATTTTTTTATTAGGCGATAAAAATCAATTTTGTTACAGGTTTTAACTGATGTTTAACACGTCTTTCATACTAAAAACACCTGTTTTACCAAGAATCCATTCTGCGGCTACTACGGCACCTAAAGCAAAGCCTTGTCTACTGTGTGCAGTGTGCTTAATTTCGATAGAATCTACTTCAGAATTGTACCAAACGGTATGTGTTCCCGGAACTTCTGGTATTCTTTTAGCAACAATAGGTATGTTTTCTTCGGATGTAGTTTTGTCTAATTCCCAGTCTTTTTTAGTAGAATTTTCTATAATTCCTTCTGCTAAAGTAATTGCAGTACCACTTGGTGCGTCTAATTTTTTTGTATGATGAATTTCTTCCATAGAAATATTGTAATCTTCTAAATTACTCATCATTTTAGCCAGTTGTTTGTTTAATTCAAAAAAGATATTTACACCTAAACTAAAGTTAGAAGCGTAAATAAAAGCGCCTTTTTTTTCTTCACATAACTTAACGGCATCGTTGTATTTGTCTAACCAACCAGTAGTCCCAGAGATTACAGGTACTTTATTTTCGATACAATTAGAAATATTATTAAAAGCAGAGTTAGGTATGCTAAAATCTATTGCTACATCTGCTAAAGTGATATCTATTTCTGTATCGACATCTTTTTTAATGACAATTTCATGTCCTCTAGAAATTGCAATTTTTTCAATTTCCTTACCCATTCTTCCGTAGCCTAATAATGCAATTTTCATTTTTTAAAAAGTATATTTTAGTGTAAAACCAATTTTAGGAGCATCAAATAAAATAGGATCTTGAACAAATGATGGTTTTAATGATAAATTATCGTCTGTATTAAATTGTATTAAATGTGCATTTACACTAGCTTCTACAATCTGTAATACATAAATAATTACACCCCACATTAAAGATAAATCTCTATTTTCTCTTAATTGTTCTTGCGCTCTTTCTAAGGTTTCTAGAGATACTGTAACTTCTCCTAAGTCGTTTGTAAACTCATCCTGAAAACCAGATTTTCTAAGTTTATAAGCGGTTCTATAGCGTTTATATTCGCTGTTGTTATTTAAATAAAAGTAAGTAGGTGTTGCTATGGCGCCCCAAACCAAGGGTGCTTTCCAATATTTTTTATTATAAATTTGACCTAAACCAGGAAAAATAGCAGAATAAAAAGCAGCTTTAGCTGGCGCCAAAGGTTTATAAACACCTTCTTGTATAATAAGGTTCTGTTTTGTCTTAACTTTTGTTGAATCTTTTTGCGAAAAAAGATGAAAAGAAAAAAACAAAACAGAAATGGTTATTATAATTTTTTTTGAAATCACTTATTTTAATAAGTTTTTTATTCGGTTAAAATCTTCTTCAGAATGAAATGGTATTGAAATTTTACCTTTTCCGTTTGCACTAACAGAAACATCAACTTTATGACCAAAATATTCGCTAATATCCTTTAGGCTATTTTTTACAAAAGTTGGTACCGTTTTTTTCTTAGGCTTAGCAATAGATCCAGATTTTAAGCTTTTTACTAAATCTTCTGTTTGTCTTACAGAAAGTTTTTCTCTTAAAATTTTTTCATAAATGGCTAATTGATCTTCTGTGTTGTCAACATTAATCATTGCACGACCATGTCCCATAGAAATAAAACCATCTCTCATACCTGTTTGTAATATTGGATCTAATTTTAACAAACGTAAATAGTTAGTTACCGTAGATCTTTTTTTACCAACTCTTGTACTTAATTCTTCTTGTGTTAATTGAATTTCGTCAATTAAACGTTGGTAAGAAAGTGCAACTTCTATTGGATCTAAGTTTTTACGCTGAATATTTTCTACCAATGCCATTTCTAGCATTTCTTGGTCATTTGCTAATCTAATATAAGCGGGTACAGTTTTATTTCCTATTAACTTAGAAGCTCTAAATCTTCTTTCACCAGAAACTAATTGAAATTTATTACTTTCTAATTTTCTAACAGTAATAGGCTGTATAACACCTAATTCTTTAATAGAGCTAGCAAGCTCTCTTAAAGCTTCTTCGTCGAAATATGTTCTAGGTTGATAAGGGTTAACATCAATTTTATCTAATTCTATTTCGATAATACTACCAACTAATTTGTCGGCATTTTTATCTGATGCAGAATTTACATTTGGTGTGTCTTGTTGTAATAAAGCAGATAATCCTCTTCCTAACGCTTGTTTCTTAGTCGCTTTTGCCATCTTACGAATTCTTTTTTAATAATTCTTGAGCTAAATTTAAGTAATTTACTGCTCCTTTACTTGTTGCATCATAAGCAATAATGCTTTCACCATAACTTGGTGCTTCACCTAAACGTGTATTTCTTCTAATAATTGTATCAAAAACCATAGAAGAAAAATGTTTTCTTACTTCATCTACTACTTGATTCGATAACCTTAAACGAGCATCGAACATTGTTAATAATAAACCTTCTATATCTAAACTTGGGTTGTGTATATTCTGAACACTTTTTACAGTATTTAGTAATTTACCCAAACCTTCTAATGCGAAATATTCACATTGAATTGGTATAATTACAGAATTTGCAGCAACTAAAGAGTTTAAGGTAATTAACCCTAAAGATGGTGCACAATCTATTAAAATATAGTCATAATCGTCTTTAATTTCTTCTAACGATTTTTTTAACATGTATTCTCTTTCTTGCTTATCTACAAGTTCTATTTCAATAGCTACTAAATCTATATGTGCAGGTATAATATCTACATTTGGCGAATCGGTTTTAATAATCGCATCTTTAGCTGATAAAGTGTGCTCTAAAACATGATATGTTCCGCCTTCTACAGTTTCTACATCTATACCTAAACCAGAAGAAGCATTTGCTTGCGGATCTGCATCTATCAACAAAACTTTTTTCTCTAAAACACCTAAAGAGGCTGCTAAATTTACACTGGTAGTTGTTTTACCAACACCACCTTTTTGATTTGCTATTGCAATAATTTTACCCATGAAAATAAATAGATTTATCTAAATGTAAAATTACATTTTTTTATGATTTTTAGAAGTGAAAGATGTTAACAAATGAATAAAATTTTAAAAAACTGATAATCAGTTAATTAAATTTATTTTTATTTTCTTTTTACACAAATTGATGTAATAAAAAACCGAAGGAATCCTTCGGTTTTTTACCAGAAAACAACTGCTATTTTTTTGGTGTATTTTTTAATATTTCAATTAAAAAGTTCCAGAATTTTTGTGTTGATGATATACTTGCGCGTTCGTCTGGCGAATGTGCGCCTCTAATTGTTGGTCCGAAAGAAACCATATCCATTTCCGGATAATTTTGCCCTAAAATTCCGCATTCTAAACCTGCATGACAAGCAGCAACATTTGCTTTTTCTTGATGTAATTTTTCATATAAATTAGAAACGATATCTAAAATTTCTGAATTTACATTTGGTTGCCATCCAGGATATTCTCCTGAAAAATCAACTGAAAATCCAGACAATTCAAAAGCAGATTTTAAAGAATTTGCTAAATCTAATTTATTAGTTTCTGATGATGATCTTGTTAAACAACTAATTTTAATATTGCCATCTTTTGCTACAATTTTAGCAATATTATTAGAAGTTTCTACCAGGCCTTCAATATCCGGACTCATTCTATAAACTCCGTTTAAAGCTGTGTAAATAGATTTTATAAAACCTTCTTGCACACCCAATTCCATTACCTTTTCAGGTAAGTTTGTGTCAGAGATTTCAATATTTAGATTTGGTTCTAAAGTTGCAAATTCTTTTTTAATGTTGTTAATTAGTAAGTTGCTTTCAAACAAAAAAGCTTCTTTAGAAATTGCATCAACAGTAACCAAAGCAAAACTTTCTCTTGGTATAGCATTTCTTAAACTACCACCGTTAATTTCTGATATTCTTAAACCATAATTAGTAAATCCGTCAAATAATAAACGGTTCATTATTTTGTTGGCATTACCTAAACCTTTGATAATATCCATACCAGAATGCCCACCATTTAAACCATTTACAGTGATAGAAAAGGCATTTGAATTTTCTGGAACTTCTTCTTCTTTATATGTTCTTGTTGCGGTAATATCTACGCCACCAGCACAACCCATTCCTATTTCATCATCTTCTTCTGTATCTAAATTTAGTAAAATATCACCTTTTAAAATATTTCCTTCTAAACCCATGGCACCAGTCATTCCGGTTTCTTCATCAATTGTAAAAAGTGCTTCAATATTTGGGTGTTCAATTTCTGTAGAAGCTAAAACAGCCATTATTGCTGCAACACCTAAACCATTATCTGCGCCAAGTGTTGTGCCATCTGCTTTTACCCAATCTCCATCAACAATCATTTTAATTCCTTCAGAATCAAAATCGAAATTAGTTGCTGCATTTTTTTGATGCACCATATCTAAATGACTTTGTAAAACCACTGTTTTTCTATCTTCTAAACCTTTGGTAGCTTTTTTATTGATAATTACATTACCAACTTTATCTACAAATGTTTCTAAATTTAGTTTTTTACCAAAATCTACCATAAACTGTATAACACGTTCTTCTTTTTTTGAAGGACGCGGAACAGCGTTAAGGTCTGCAAACATATTCCAAACTTCTTTTGGTTCTAAATTTCTAACTTCTGTGCTCATAAAAATGTTTTAATTTAAAGTGTAAATTTAAGAGATTTCGATAACACTTTCTGTTAGATTTTTCCTAACTTTTAATAAATCTTTCATGTAATCGTCTTCTGCTCTAAAACCAACAGGTAGCACTAAAACAGATTTTAAATTATGCTTTTCCAATCCTAAAACTTCATCGTATTTAGAAGGAATAAAACCTTCCATAGGGCAAGAATCTATATTTAAACTTGCGCAAACTGTTAGTAAATTACCTAAAGCAATGTAAGCTTGATTTTTATTTGCAATAGCTAATTCTTCTTGTGTTTTTTTCTGAATTTCTGCCGTTAAAAAATCTTTAAACGGATTTAAAATTTCATCGGGTGTATTTCTGATTTTTTTTACTAAGTTGAAATATTCTGTAACTTCTTTTGTAGTGTAATTATCTTGTATGCAAATTACAAATAGGTGAGAGGCTTGTACAATTTGCTGTTGATTAAAAGAAAACGGAAGCAGTTGTTCTTGAACTTCTTTATTATTAATTACAATTAATTTTATAGGTTGTAAACCATAACAAGTAGCTGTTAAATTAAAAGCTTCTTTTAGTGTGTTTACTTGTTCTTCTGTTAGCTTTTTATTAGCATCAAACTTTTTTACTGCATAACGCCATTTTAAATTATCTATAATAGTCATGTTTTAAGCTTATTTTATTTTACAAAAATATGACATTAATCTTGCTTTCTTAAAATTGCTTAATTATATAAATTTATAGAAGTATCAATTTTTTTGTACTTTTAAAATAAAAACTATGAATGAAGATTTTCTTCATTATGTCTGGAAATATAAAATGTTTTCTAGCGTAAAATTGTGCACAGTAAATAACGAAACGCTCTCGATTCTTAAAACAGGTTTGCATAATCAAAATGCAGGACCCGATTTTTTAAATGCGCATTTAAAGATTGATGATCAAACTTGGATAGGTAATGTAGAGATTCACTTAAAATCATCGGATTGGTATTTGCATAATCATGAATTAGATAGAAATTATGAAGCTGTAATTTTACATGTTGTTTGGGAAAACGATGCTTTGATTTATATGAAAAATAATAAAGCAATACCCACTTTGGTTCTTAAACCTTTTGTAGATAAAGATCTTTTAAATAATTATAGGAGTTTACTATTGTCTCGTAAAAATTGGATTCCTTGTGAGAAAAACCTATCACAAATAGATTTGTTTACTTTCAATAATTGGAAAGAGCGTTTATTTTTTGAACGGTTAGAAAGAAAATCATCAGAAATTAAAATTCTTTTAGAAGTAGAGCAAAATAACTTTGAAGGGGTTTTATTTCAATTATTAGCTAAAAATTTCGGATTAAAAATAAATGGAGATGCGTTTTTGACTCTAGCAAAATCAGTTGATTATTCGATTGTAAAAAAAGTAAGTGCAAATTCTACACAGTTTTCTGCGTTACTTTTTGGACAAGCAGGTTTTTTAGAAGAAGACATTCAGCATAATTATTATTTGCTTTTAAAAGAAGAATATGTTTTTTTAAAACATAAATTCAATCTAAAACCTTTGTCAAACAATCAGTTTTCCTTTTTTAGAATGCGTCCTAATAATTTTCCTACCATAAGAATTGCGCAGTTAGTTGCATTATTAACCAAAGAGAAAAATTTATTTTCTAAGATTATTGAATCAAATACGCTTGCAGACTTTTATGATTTATTTAAAATTGAAATGATTGATTTTTGGCAAACACATTATAATTTTGAATCAATTTCTAAAAAATCTTCTAAACGACTTACCAAATCATTTATAGATTTATTGATTATCAATACAATAATACCTTTAAAATTTATGTATCATAAGAGCAGAGGAGAAGTAAATGAAGAAACTTATTTAGAAATTTTAAGGGAAATTAAATCAGAAAAAAATAGTGTTATTTCTAAGTTTACAGAGTTAAAGGTTTCTTCTGAAAGTGCATTCGACTCTCAAGCTTTATTAGAGCTTAAAAACAACTATTGCGCACTTAAACGATGTTTAGAATGCGCAATAGGTAAAAATGTTTTAAGTAAAAGTTAAATTACTTTGGATCTAAAATGTTGTTAATATTTACAATTAAATCTTTGTAATGATACTTAGATATTTTATTTATAGCTCTTTTACTTGCAGTGTTTAACTGGTATTTTAATGTTGTTAATTCTCCTCTAACAATTGAAGAAATATCTGTACTTGTTGCAGCTTTATCACTCATTAACGAACCTAATCTTTTGATAAAAGATTTTTGAAGTTTTCTTCTTTGTAAGTCTACGTTTTTAGTACTTCTAGCTTCAGAAAATATTCCTATACGTAAATCGCTTATCATGTCTGATGCAGGATAGAAATCATCTTGAATAACTTCTGCTTCAATCATTCTTTCTAAAGTTCTATAATTTAATAATGTTGCTAGATTCCTGTCTTGATAACGACCTAACTTTTCTGTATAGCCTGTTTCATCTATCTTATTAAGAATATTTTTATCAAGTAACCAATTCTGAGTTTTAAACACGTTATTTAATAACCAGTTTAAAGATTCTTTTTGAACGTTTTTAGAAACTGGTACATAAATAGCACCTTGTTGAGATGGTTTTTTGTTGAATTCGTATACTCCACCAATATTACCAGTAACATGACCAACATAACGTCCCCAAACACTTAATAATTCACCGTATAATTCATTTAAATCTTCGTAATTATTTGTTTGATTAGAAGTCCAATTAGGTAGGTTTTTAGCAACAATTTTTAAGTTTTTTACACCATATGTACTAGATTTAACTTGATCGTTACCAATTCCTTCGGTTTGTGCAGATGGATCAAAACGCTGGCCACCAAATCGATAAATTGGGTCATTTCCTTTTTCTTCAATCCATTTGTCTAAAGTTTTAACTTCTTGTTCGGGTGATGTAACATTTGGTATTTTTCTGTAACCCCAGTTAATTGCATAATGGTCGTAAGGACCAAGTTGTCTAATAAAACGTATGTTTTTATCACCTGGTTGTGCAACGTAATTATATCTTGCGTAATCCATAATTGTTGCTGCAATTCCGTTTTTTTGAGTAAAATCACCAGATCTTAAAGAATCTGTTGGGTATGCATAACTAGCAGCCATGTTGTGAGGTAAACCTAAAGCATGACCAACTTCATGAGCAATTACCATGCGCATCATGTCGCCAATTTCTTCATCTGGTGTGTCTAAAGTTCTCGCAGAAGGATTCGCAGCACCAGTTTCTAGTAAGTATCTGTTTCTGTAAGAACGTAAATGATTGTGGTACCAAATAATATCACTTTCTAAAATTTCACCAGATCTTGGGTCAGAAACACTTGGTCCCGTTGCATTTCGTGTTGTACTTGCCACGTATCTAATAGAAGAATAACGAATATCTTCCATACTAAATTCTGGGTCTTCTTCTTTTGTTGGAGGCATTTTTGCCATAATTGCATTTTTAAAACCAGCAGTTTCAAAAACTTTTTGCCAATCATCTACACCTTGTTTTATATATTTTCTTAGTTTTTCTGGTGTTGCAGGGTCTAAATAATAAACAATCGGTTTAATTGGTTCTACTAATTCTCCTCTGTTATAAGCAGCTTCATCTTTTGGTTCTAACCTCCATCTTCTTATGTATCTTTTGCTGTCCGCTTTTAAGGCTTCAGAACTATAATCTACATTACCAATTGTAAAATAACCAACTCTTTTGTCGTAAACTCTCGACATCATTGGTTCTTCTGGTAATAAAATCATCGATTGATTAATTCGCATAGAAATCGTATTTGTATTTCTATTACTTGGCGGTGCATCAGCATCAAATGTAAAATCTTGAATTACCTCTATGTTTTTTGGGTAGCTTTTAATACTACTGATAAAGCTTCTAGAAGCATCTAATCTTCTTACTTTGTAGTTTTTTCTGTAATATGATGGTAAGCCAGAAATTGCTTTAACATCTGTAGAGAAAAACTTAGTAACGTCTACTAAAACTGCAGTAGAGTCGATGTTTTGAGATTTTACATCAAAAGCATAAATTACTGGTTCTAAATTATTTGCTTTTACAGATTTGTAAATAGGTAAATTATCTTCTGCAATAGCATTGTAAGATTTTACTTTTAATAAGATTTTGTTTTTATATTTTTCCCAAACAATAACTTGTGTGTTAATTTTAGAGCCAGCATTTACATAACCACCACCTAAATTAGCAGGAATTTCTTTAATTCTAGTAACTAATAACATTTCTTTACCTAAATATGAATTAGGAATTTCATAAAGAAATTTATCTTTATTTTCATGTACTTTAAACAAACCATCGTCAGTCTTTGTACTTTTTTTTACAAAGTCTGAATATTTAGGAGTTTTACTTTTTTTAGGAGCTTTGGTTTCTGTTTTTTTTTCAGTTTTATTTTTTTTCTTTAATTTAATTCGACCACTTTGACTAAATAAGTCGGATGTGAAAAGGAGTGAAGTAACTAATGAAAATAAAATTATTTTTTTCATAATAGATTGGTTAATTATTTAATCTACTAAATTATTAAAATTAGCTGAAGCAGATTCTTATATTTCTGTTAAAAAAGAACCTCAAAAAACAGTAGTTTTTTGAGGTTTTCATAAATATTAAAAGAAAATATTTTTAATACAAACTTTTATATTTGTTTGGATTCGATTCGTGCATAATATCATAAATCTTTTCAAAAATATCTTCTGCAGATGGTTTAGAGAAATAATCTCCGTCTGTACCATAAGCAGGTCTATGTGGTTTAGATGCTAATGTAGCTGGTTTGCTGTCTAAATATTGATATCCGTTTTGTTTTTCTAAAATTTCTTGCAATATATAAGCAGATGCTCCACCTGGTACATCTTCGTCAACAACTAATAATTTGTTAGTTTTAGCAAGACTTTTAACACAATCAGAATTTAAATCAAAAGGTAACAAGCTTTGGGCATCTATAATTTCTATGTTAATACCTACTTGTTGTAATTCGATAGCAGTTTCTTGCACAATTCTTAAAGTAGATCCGTAAGAAACAACTGTAATATCTGTACCTTCTTTAACAGTTTCTACATAACCAATAGGTGTTTTAAATTCTGCTAAATTAATTGGTAATTCTTCTTTTAATCTATAACCATTTAAACATTCTACCACTAAAGCAGGTTCGTCTCCTTCTAGTAAAGTGTTGTAAAAACCGGCAGCTTTAGTCATGTTTCTAGGAACTAAAACATGCATTCCTCTAACGTTGTTAATAATACCACCCATTGGTGAACCTGCGTGCCATATACCTTCTAATCTATGACCACGAGTTCTAATAATTAATGGTGCTTTTTGTTTACCAAAACTTCTATAATGTAAGGTTGCTAAATCATCACTCATAATTTGTAAAGCATACAGTAAGTAATCTAAATATTGTATTTCTGCAATCGGTCTTAAACCACGCATTGCTAATCCAATACCTTGTCCTATAATTGTAGCTTCTCTAATTCCTGTATCAGAAATTCTAATATCGCCGTATTTTTCTTGTAAACCTTCTAAACCTTGATTTACATCACCAATAAAACCGGCGTCTTCACCAAAAATTACAACTTCTGGATGCTTCTTTAAAATTGCATCAAAATTATCTCTCATTACAATTCTTGCATCTACCAAGTTTTGTTTTTGAGCATAAACAGGTTTTTTTGCGCTTACATTTAAAGCACTGTAATTACTTTCGCTATACAAATAAGAAGAATATTTATAAGCTGCTGCCTCAATCGTTTTTTTAATAAAGTTTTGAAGTTCTATTTTCTCAGAAAATTCTTCATCCTTTAAATAACGAAGTGTTTTTCTAGTTGCAATTAAAATATCTTTTCTAATTGGTTCTACTAGTTTTTCTAAATCGTTTTTATATTTTGTAATAAACGCGCTGTTTTTGCTTTTTTTAGCAACTCTGTCCAGTAAATTTGCTGCAATTTTTACTTCAGCAATTAATTCGTTGTTATAAGCGTTCCAAGCATTTCTTTTTGCAGTAGTAACTGTTTTTTTAGCTTCTTTTTCTAAAATGATTAAATCGGCTTCAGAATCTACAAAACGTAAAGTTTCCCCGTTTTCTGTTTCTAATTCAAAATCTAAAATCCATTTTCTCATTTTAGCGATACAGTCGTGTTCTTTTTCCCACTGTAACCTTTCTTTTCCTTTATATCTCTCGTGAGAACCAGATGTAGAGTGCCCTTGAGGTTGTGTTAATTCTTTAACATGAATTAAAACAGGTACATGTTCTTCTCTAGAAATTTTAGCTGCTTTATTGTAAGTGTCTATTAATTTTACATAATCCCAACCATTTACTACAAAGATTTCATAACCATTGGCATCGTTATCTCTTTGAAAACCTTTTAAGATTTCAGAAATACTTTCTTTTGTAGTTTGATGTTTTGCGTGAACAGAAATTCCGTATTCATCATCCCAAACACTCATAACCATTGGTACTTGTAAAACACCTGCGGCATTAATTGTTTCGAAAAATAAACCTTCACTTGTACTTGCGTTACCTATTGTACCCCAAGCAATTTCATTACCATTTTTAGAAAAGTTGGTTTTGTGTTGTACACTTTTTTCGTTTCTATAGATTTTAGAAGCTTGCGCTAAACCTAATAAACGAGGCATTTGACCTGCAGTAGGAGAAATATCTGAACTAGAGTTGTATTGTTCTGTTAGGTTTTTCCAGCTACCATCTTCATTTAAACTATGTGTGGCAAAATGCCCACCCATTTGTCTACCAGCAGACATTGGTTCTATATCGATATCTGTATGAGCATATAAGCCAGCAAAAAACTGTTGTGCAGTTAACTCGCCAATTGCCATCATAAAAGTTTGATCTCTATAATAACCAGATCTAAAATCTCCTTTTTTAAAGGCTTTTGCTAAGGCTAATTGAGGCACTTCTTTACCGTCACCAAAAATTCCGAATTTAGCTTTACCAGTTAAAACTTCTCTTCGACCAAGTAAACTACATTCTCTACTAATTTTAGCAATTTTATAGTCGTTTAAAACTTCTGCTTTAAAATCTTTAAAAGAAAGTTCTTTTGTATCTTGAGTAAGTGTTTTCTGAGCCATATTTTTCTTGAATTATACTTTTGCAAAAGTAGTCATTTTAGTTGATATTTAAAAATTTCTTATTTATTTAGTAATTTATCAACAAATTAATGTTTTTAGTTTAAAATTTTACGAATAATTAAATTTTGTAGATTTATTTTAAAAATCTGTACGAAATAGAAGTAAATGAAGATTATTATAGAATAACCTAAAATTTAATTAAACATTCTTAAATGCTTAAGTAAAGAAAAATGTGTGTTAAAGTTGTTTTAAAATTAGAGGAAGTTAGAATTGGTTTTTACAAAAATCCTCGTCTAAAGAAATTGTAAATAGAACCTAAATCACCTGTAAAAGTAAATCTAATTTTTTGAGGATATGCTTCTTGTGAAACCTCCCAGCCGTTATTAGAGTATAGCGGTAAATAGATTTCAAAAATATTATGAATAAAGTTTAAACGGATTCCGTTTTCATAACCAAAAAATAAATATTGGTTTTTATTTTTAAGGAAAGCAACATCATTGTAAAACTCGACCCACCTCCATAAACCAATGCTAGAGTTTAGAGATAACATATATTGATTAGCAAATCTTGTCGGTAAAACAGACTTAAAACCACCTTCTGTAATAATATATTGTTGGCTAAAAATACCAGAACTTTCTGATCGACCATAGTAATTTAACTCAAATAAATAGTCGTTAGCTCTATCTAAACCAAAACTAAAATAATCTCCTTCAGATTTATTATGAAGAAATACGCCCGCAAAAACTCTAAAATCTAACTGAGTGTCTGATGTTGTTAGCTTTCTAAACCTATAATCTGCAGAAATTTTAGAGAAATTTTTTGCAACTTCTCCTGTAAAACTATACCTAGTTTCATCAATTATGTCAGGATTGATATAATTATAGCTTAAACTAAATACATTGTAATTATCTTGATCTGTTTTTGTTTCTAGCGGAGAAATTTCTTTATTAATATGAACAATTTTCGCTCTTAAATTTTCTGTACTTGCATCTCTTAAAGATTTTCTTTTAAATTGAATATCTACATATGGTATTAAAGAGCTGTAAGATAATTCTGGTGCATATTGTAATGTGTTTCCGGCAATACCATATGCAATTTTATAAATGTTAGTTTCTTCAAAAAACTGATTAAAAGCTACAGAAAAAGAACCATTTATCATTTTACTTCTAGTAGCATAACCTGGCGAAATTTTAAATTCTAAATTTCTTTTAATAATAGGCTTATTATGTAGTTTTACGCCTAAAATTAATCCATCGTAAAAATTGTATTCAAAACTAGGTTGATAAAAAATTTGATTGTAATTTGGTGCTTTGACATCTTTAATCAAAGAAAATTTTAAAGGTTTGTTAAATAATTTTCGCTTTACGTTGTAATAATTATCTAACGTATTGTATTCCGGATAAATATTTTCGTAGTTTAAAGCAATTTGGTCAAATTTACCTTTCGGGAGGGTAGTGGTAAGTGTGTCGGAAACGTTAGTAAACCATTCTTTATATTTTATTTCTTTATTTTTTATTCCGTATAAAGCAATAGGAGCCGTAATATTTCTCTTATTTTTAATTGTAACTTTTAAGCTGTCATTAGTTTCTTTAACTTTATCGATAGTATAATCTATCTTTTTGTTAGTTTTTATAAAGTCTTTAAAAAACCAAGAAATGTCTTTTGAAGTATTCTTAGTTAGAATATTTTTAAAGTCAGAATCGTTAGTAACTTTGAGTTTATTTTTTTGATAAAATTCTTTGATACTTTTATTTAAAATAGCTTCACTTAAAAAACCTTTTAAATAGGTAAAACCTAAACCAGCTTTATATTTGCTTACTATTCTTCTGTTAAAGTTCGATAAAGAATCTGCAGGAGTATTTAAGGCTTGATCTAAAAATCGTCTGGCAGTAAATTGATATACAAATGGATATTTTTCGTTAAACTGAAGTTTAGAAATATTAAATCTTTTTAAAAACCAAGAGTTAGATGCTTTTCCTAAAAGTTTAATTTCTGGATAAAATTTATTTACATACTCAATCATCAAATAATTTTGCAAGCCATCTATTAACCAATAATCTTTTCTTTCATTAATTAGCAGAGTTTGTTGTAAATATTTTTTTGATAAAACTTTAAATAGGGTTAAATCTTGTTTAAAAACATCAGAAAAAGGTCTGATAAAACTAGGTAATTGCGTCAATCCGTAAATAGGATTTTGTTTACGCATTACTTCATCAATAAAAATTTTATCAGTAGGTAAAACTCCTAAATATGATGTTAAAAAACTTAGCTCTCTATTTAAGATTACTTTTGTGATATTTTCGTTGAAATCTTCCTGTATAATATCAGTTTGAATTTCATGACTATCTGTATGAAATTTTTTAAAAGTATTTTTTCTTTGGATGTCTAAAATAACATCTTTTTGGTTTTTACCATAAAGGTTGTAGGTAGTAAAAACGCCGTCGATATTTGGTTTTTGTTGTTTTAAACTACTTGTTAAGTTAAGGTAATTTGGTAATTTAAACTGAATGTTAAAAGTGGTGTAATCTTCAAATAAATCGTTAAGATTTAAGTTGCTCATTAACTGCCAGCCATTTTTATAAATTGCAGGTGTTAAATACCAGTATCTTAATCTGTATCCGTTATTATATTTACCGTAACCTGTAAATTTAGAATTCGGGATTTTTAAAATATAAGTAACATTAATTCTTGTACTTTCTTTCGGTTTTAATGGTTTGTCAAGAAATAGCTGTAAGATATCTTCTTTGTTTTCTAGCTCTTTATAAACAATATTATTAAAATTTATTGTAATGTTTTTGATGTCTGAAAAACCTAAATCTTTTTGATTTGCAAAATATAAGTCTTTTCTAAAATCTTGAATGAAACGTTTTGAAAGTGGAGTTTTTCGATCTTTAAATGCGTTACCCCAATTGTGAAGAAATATGTGATTTAATTCTTGTTTAGAAGTGTTTGTGTAAACAATTTCTTGTTGAATCATTAATTTATCTTCATCTACATTTAAAGTGGCTTTAATATTAATTGCATTTTGTTGTGCTAAGTTAAAGCCACTATAAAGTAGTATGAAAAATAGTATGTAAACTTGTTTTTTCAATAAAGGTAAACTAATAAATCTTTAATTAATTTTAGAAGTTTGGTTTAAGCTGGTATTTTGCGTAAAATTTATTAAAGTGTTCAACAGCTTCTTCTGCAGTGTCTACCACTCTAAATAGGCTTAAATCTTCTAAACCAATATTTTTTTCTGTAATTAGCGTGTCTTTTATCCAGTCTAATAATCCGCCCCAAAATTTAGAACCAACAAGTACAATTGGAAAACGGCCTATTTTTTTAGTTTGTATAAGTGTAATTGCTTCAA
The DNA here is from genome assembly GCF_038019025.1 of Polaribacter marinaquae. Classification (NCBI taxonomy): domain Bacteria; kingdom Pseudomonadati; phylum Bacteroidota; class Flavobacteriia; order Flavobacteriales; family Flavobacteriaceae; genus Polaribacter; species Polaribacter marinaquae. Next base: position 1,019,755 of record NZ_CP150496.1, on the reverse strand, counting down.
AAAGTTCATCTAAAGTTCCGAATCCACCAGGCATCACTACAAAACCTTGCGAATACTTAACAAACATAACTTTACGCACAAAGAAATAATCGAAGTCTAAACTTTTTCCTGGATCAATCCAAGGATTGTCATGTTGTTCGAAAGGTAATTCGATATTTAGGCCAACAGACAGTCCTTTACCTCTGTTTGCTCCTTTATTACCAGCTTCCATAATTCCTGGCCCACCACCAGTAATAACACCAAAACCTGCTTGTGTTAATTGAAAACCAATTTCTTCTGCTAATTTGTAATATGGATGATCTGGTTTTGTTCTTGCAGAACCAAAAATAGAAACACAAGGACCAATTTTACTTAATTTTTCGTATCCTTCTACAAACTCTGCCATAATTTTAAATATAGCCCAAGAATCGTTTGTTTTAATTTCGTTCCAAGTTTTAGTTTGTAGTTTTTCTTTTATTTTTCTATCGTCATTTGTCATTTTAAGTATATTTTATTTATTGTATCATGCTTTTAAAAAAGAAAAGCCTGCTAAATTAGTAATTTTTTTAAGAATTTTGCGGTGTAACTAGTTTTATGTTTTGCAATTTCTTCTGGTGTACCAGTAGTTAAAATTTCACCACCTTTTTTACCGCCTTCCATACCAACATCAATAATGTAATCTGCTAATTTTACAACATCTAAATTATGTTCTATAATTAAAACGGTATTACCTTTATCTGCTAGTTTATTTAAAACTTCCATTAGCACTCTAATGTCTTCAAAATGAAGTCCGGTTGTGGGTTCGTCTAAAATATAAAAAGTATTACCAGTGTCTCTTTTAGATAATTCTGATGCTAGTTTAATTCTCTGCGCTTCTCCACCAGAAAGCGTAGTGGATTGTTGCCCAAGTGTTATGTACCCTAAGCCAACATCTTTGATGGTTTTAAGTTTTCTATGGATTTTAGGAATTTTGATAAAAAACTCTGTTGCGTCTTCAATAGTCATTTCTAAAACATCAGAAATAGATTTTCCTTTGTATCTAATTTCTAAAGTTTCTCTATTAAAACGTTTTCCTTGGCAAGTTTCACATTCTACTTGTACGTCTGGTAAAAAGTTCATCTCAATAACTCTAACTCCGCCACCTTGGCAAGTTTCGCATCTACCACCTTTAACGTTAAAAGAAAATCGTCCAGGTTTGTAACCTCTAATAGAAGCTTCAGCGGTTTTTGCAAATAAACTTCTAATTTCATCAAAAGTTTTGGTGTACGTTGCTGGATTAGATCTAGGAGTTCTACCAATAGGAGATTGATCGATATCAATAACTTTATCAATATGTTCTAAACCTTCAATTTTTTTATAAGGCATTGGTTTTTTAACACCTCTGTAAATATGAGCGTTTAAAATTGGGTATAAAGTTTCGTTGATTAAAGTCGATTTTCCACTTCCAGAAACTCCGGTAACACAAATCATTTTACCTAAAGGAAATTCTACAGATACATTTTTTAAATTGTTACCTGTTGCTCCTTTTAACTTGATCTTTTTTCCGTTACCTTCTCTTCTTTTCTTAGGAACTTCAATCTTTTTTCTTCCTGTGATATAATCTGCTGTAAGTGTTTTTTGTTTTTTTAATTGACTAAATGTTCCTGCGGATACGATTTCGCCACCATGTTTTCCGGCTCCTGGACCAATATCAAAAACAAAATCTGCTTTTTCAATCATATCTTGGTCATGTTCTACAACTAAAACAGAATTACCAATATCTCTAAGTTTAACTAAAGAGTCTATTAATTTTTCATTATCTCTCTGGTGTAAACCAATACTTGGTTCATCTAAAATATATAAAACACCAACAAGCTGAGAGCCAATTTGAGTTGCTAATCGAATTCTTTGCGCTTCTCCACCAGATAAAGATTTAGAAGTTCTGTCTAAGGTTAAATAGTCTAAACCAACGTCTAATAAAAACTGAATTCTAGTTCTTATTTCTTTTAAGATTTCAGAGGCTATTTTTAGCTGTTTTATAGTTAAATCTTTTTCTATGGTTTTAAACCATTTAGCAAGTTCTGTAACATCTAATTGCGCTAAATCGCTAATGTTTTTATCTAAAATTTTAAAATGTAAAGCTTCTTTTTTTAATCTTTTACCATGGCAAGTAGAACATGTAACTTCGTCCATAAAACCTTTTGCCCATCTTTTTATAGAAGTACTTTCTGCACTCTTGTACTGGTTTTCAATAAATGCGACAATACCTTCAAAATCGATTTTGTAATTTCTTCTTACACCAACAGTTTTAGATTCTATTTCAAAAGATTCGTTACCACCATTTAAAATAATATCTAATGCTTCTTTAGGAATGTCTTTAATAGCGTCTGTTAATTTAAATTTATAACGTTCCGCAATGTTTTGAATTTGTTTAAAAATCCAACTGTTTTTTTGTTCTCCAAGCGGAGCAATTCCTCCATTTTTTATAGAAATAGAATCATCCGGAATCACTTTAGATAGATTAATTTCATTAGTCAATCCTAATCCGTTACAAGAATTACAAGCGCCTTTAGGTGAATTAAAAGAAAAAGTGTTTGGTTCTGGATTTGGGTATGCGATACCAGTTGTGGGACACATAAGTTCTCTACTAAAATATCTTGGGTTATTATCTTCAACATCAATAACCATCATTATATTGTTACCAGAATATAAAGCTGTTTTTATAGTTTCATCTAGACGTTTTTCTACGGATTTGTTTACGGCTAAACGATCGATTACAACCTCAATATCATGAGTTTTGTATCTGTCTAGCTTCATTCCTTTTTCAATTTCTTGAATTTTACCATCTACACGAACTCTTAAAAAACCTTGTTTAGAAATTTGTTCGAATAATTCTCTATAATGCCCTTTTCTAGATTTAATTAAAGGTGCTAAAACGGCAATTTTTTTGTTATCAAAATCTTTTAAAATAAGATCTTTAATTTGCTCATCAGAATAACTTACCATTTTTTGGCCCGTGTTATATGAGTATGCTTCACCAGCTCTTGCAAAAAGTAATCTTAAAAAATCATAAATTTCTGTTATGGTACCAACAGTAGATCTCGGACTTTTATTTGTTGTTTTTTGTTCGATAGATATTACGGGCGATAAACCATCAATTTTGTCAACATCGGGTCTTTCTAATCCTCCTAAAAATTGTCTGGCATATGCAGAAAAAGTCTCTATATAACGCCTTTGTCCTTCAGCATAAATAGTATCAAAAGCTAAAGAAGATTTTCCGCTACCACTTAAACCAGTTATAACTACTAGTTTTTCGCGAGGAATTTTTACATCAATATTCTTTAAATTATGAGCCCTTGCTCCGTAAACTTCTATATATTCTTGGTCTTTCAAATGTGCCTTATTTTTCAAAAAAAGCAAAGTTAATCATTAGAAATTTAATTTAAGAATCAATCTAAAAACCTTTATAAATGTTTTTTAACTAGTTTTAAGATGTTTAAGAAATAAAAAATCTTCCTTTTAAAAATGTAAAATAGTATCTTGCGATATATTTAATTTGGTAAATAATGATAGACAGTATTCGTCATTTTTTTGAAAGAAATGGATTTGGAGTCTTTTCTAGATTGGCAGATAGATTAGGGATGAGAGCATTAAACGTTCGTTTATTCTTTATTTATGCTACATTTTTTACTGCAGGTTTGTCTTTTGGCTTGTATTTAACAATGGCTTTTATTTTAAAATTAAAAGATATGATTTACACCAAAAGAAGCTCGGTTTTTGATTTGTAAAATATGAAGTTTCTAAAATCGAAAATAAATAAAATTGCTTTACTAGTTATGTTAATAATTGGTGTTGGTACAATTGGTTATATGTCGCTTTCTGGCTATAATTTTGTAGATGCACTTTATATGACAGTAATTACTGTAACAACGGTAGGTTTTGGTGAGTTGCAGCCTTTTTCACCTGAAGAAAAAGTATTTACAATTTTTTTAATTTTAACAAGTATTACCATTTTTGGTTATGCGGTTTCTTCGTTTTCAGAATATTTGGTTAGCGGTAAATTATTTCAACATTTTAAACACAGAAAAGTGGAAAAACAAATAAATCATTTAAAAAACCACACTATTGTTTGTGGTTACGGTAGAAATGGTAAGCAAGCAATATTAAAATTAAGAAACTACAATAAAGAATTTGTTGTTGTAGAAAAAGATAAAGAAATGATTTCTTTTCTAGATTCTGAAGGGATTTTAAATATTGAAGGTGATGCAACTTTAGATGAAACATTATTAAAAGCCGGAATCGAAAAAGCCTCTTTTTTGATAACAGCTTTACCTTCGGATGCGAATAATTTGTTTGTTGTATTAACAGCAAGTCAATTAAATAATAAGTGCACAATTATTAGTAGAGCATCTAACGAATCTTCGTACAAGAAATTAAAGTTTGCCGGTGCAAATAATGTAATAATGCCAGATAAACTTGGTGGAAATCATATGGCGTCTTTGGTTACAACGCCAGATGTTATAGAATTTGTAGATAGATTAACTATAGAAGGTGAAACAACTGCAAATCTAGAAGAAATAGCTGTAAACGATCTGCCATCTAAATTTATAAATAAAACTATTTTAGATTTAGACTTAAGAAAACAAACTGGTTGTACCGTAATAGGATTTAGAAATCCAGATAAAGATTATGTAATCAATCCAGAGGCAAATATCAAATTAGTAGAAAATTCTCAACTAATTGTTTTGGGTAGGCCAGAGCAAATAATTAAACTAAGACAAATCTTTTAAATGAAAAAAGTAATTATTACAGGTAGTAATGGTTTGTTAGGTCAATCTCTACTAAACTTATTACTCAAAAATAAAGATGTGTATGATGTTTATGGTTTTTCTAAAGGAAAAAACAGAAGCGGAAGAGAAGATTTTAAGTACTCGTCAATAGATATCACTAATAAAATTTTATTAACTGATGCTATTCTAAAAATTAAACCAGATTTTATTGTAAATACAGCAGCTATGACAAACGTAGATGCTTGTGAAGATGCCAAAGAAACATGTAACGAGTTAAATGTTTTAGCGGTAGAATCGTTAAAAGATGTTTCAAAAAAACTTAAAATTCATCTAATTCATATTTCTACGGATTTTATTTTTGATGGCAAAAAAGGATACTATAAAGAGTCTGATATTCCGAATCCTTTAAGTTATTATGGTGAGTCAAAATTAAAATCTGAACAAGTTTTACTGAATTCAGAAATAGATTTTACAATCTTAAGAACAATTTTAGTATATGGAAAAGTTTTTGACATGAGTAGAAGTAATATTGTACTTTGGGTAAAAGAAATGTTAGAAAATAACAAAGAAATTACAATTGTTGATGATCAATATAGAATGCCAACTTATGTAGAAGAATTAGCATTAGCTTGCAAGGTTGTTATTGATAAAAAAGCAAAAGGAATTTTTAATATTTCTTCGGATAAACTGCTTAGTGTTTTTGAAATCGCACAAGAAATTGCAGAGGTTTTTAACTTAAGTAAAGATTTAATAAAACCAATTTCCACCAAAACTTTAAATCAAAAAGCTTTAAGACCTGCAAAAACAGGTTTCGACTTAACTAAAACGAATAAAGAGTTAGGCTTTAAAACAAATTCTTTTAAAGTAGATTTACAAAAGTTTAAAGAAACGTTGTCATAAAGTTACTTTTAACGCTTAAAACTTGTTAAAAGAGCATTTTTTTATGATATTGCGGGTCACTAAATTTAAATTAATCAAATTTCTATTATGAATAAAAAACTTCTTTCGTTGCTAATGTTAGCAACACCCTTTTTTACATTTGCTCAAGAAAAAGGTTTAGATCAACAAATTGATGAAGCATTTGGTAATGCAACAGGATGGTTTGTAGATTTTATTTTTTATCAAATTCCTTTTACAGATACTATTAGTATTTATTGGGTTTTGTTCCCTTTAATATTAGGGGCTTTATATTTTACAGTTTATTTTAACTTCATCAATTTTAGAGGTTTCTTTACTTCAATAAATATTGTTAGAGGAAAATATGACGGTTTAGAAGGTAAAGGCGAAAATAAAGCTATTGAAGTTTCAAATACTGTTTCAACAACAGAAGAAGGTGATAATCCAGATACAATTAGAGTAGAGGGGCATGAAGGTGAGGTTTCGCATTTTCAAGCATTAACAGCAGCGCTTTCTGCAACTGTAGGTTTAGGAAATATTGCAGGTGTTGCAATTGCTGTTTCAATTGGTGGTGCAGGTGCAACATTCTGGATGATAGTTGCTGGTTTCTTAGGAATGGCGTCTAAATTCGTAGAATGTACTTTAGGTGTAAAATATAGAGATATCGAAGCAGATGGTACTGTTTACGGAGGGCCAATGTATTACTTAACAAAAGGATTAAAAAATAAAACGCTAGGTAAGATTTTAGCAGCTTTATTTGCAATTTTTGTTATTGGTGGTTCTTTTGGAGGAGGAAACATGTTTCAGGTAAATCAAGCTTTTCAATTAGTTCAAAATATTACAGGTGGTTCAGAGTCTGTTTTAGCAGGTAAAGGTTGGTTGTTCGGTTTGGTTATGGCTATCTTAGTTGGTATTGTAATTATCGGTGGAATTAAGAAAATTGCTAAGGTTACAGATAAAATTGTTCCTTTTATGGTTGCAATTTATGTGGGTGCAGCATTGTTTGTGATTTTTGCAAATTATGATATGATTGGTGATGCTTTCTTACAAATTTTTAATGGAGCTTTTAGTCCAGAAGGAATTGCTGGTGGTGCAATTGGTGTAATGATTCAAGGTTTTAGAAGGGCAGCATTTTCTAATGAAGCAGGTATTGGTTCTGCTTCTATTGCGCATTCAGCAGTAAAAACTAAATATGCAGCAAGTGAAGGAATGGTTGCTTTATTAGAGCCATTTATTGATACTGTGGTAGTTTGTACAATGACAGCTTTAGTATTAATTATTACAGGTAATGTAACTGCAGAAAATGCATCTTTAAATGATGCGCAAGCAATTTTATTAACTTCAGGAGCTTTTGAGTCAGCTATTTCTTGGTTTCCATACGTGTTAACAGTTGCAGTAGTTTTATTTGCATTTAGTTCTATGATTTCTTGGTCTTATTATGGTTTTCAAGGTTGGTCTTATTTATTCGGAAGATCAAAAAAGATGGAATATACTTACAAAGTTATTTTCTGTATTTTTGTTGTAATAGGTGCGGCAGCTAGTTTAGGTTCTGTAATTGGTTTCTCTGATGCAATGGTATTTGCAATGATGGTTCCAAACATGATAGGTTTAATTCTTTTAGCGCCTAAGGTTAAAGTAGAATTAAAGAAGTATATGAGTGCTATTAAAACAAACAAAGCATAAAAAGTACAAATGAACATATTCAAATCCCATTTCTGGTATAATAAAAACCAAAGAAATGGGATTTTTTTATTGGTTATAATTATAGCTTTATTCCAAGGTTTAATTTTCTTTTATAAAGACTCAAGTAAAGATGTATCAATAATTGATAATGCTCGAACTTTAGCCTTTTATAAGAAGATAGATAGTTTAAAATTAATTGCTTTAGAATCAAGAAAGCCTAAGTTATATCCTTTTAATCCGAACTATATCACGGATTATAAAGGTGCTCAATTAGGAATGTCTATAAATGAAATAGACAAATTACTTGCTTACAGAAAGCGAAATCAATTTGTGAATTCTAAAGAAGAGTTTCAGAAAGTTACAAATGTTTCAGATTCACTTTTAAATAGAATTGCTCCGTATTTTAAGTTCCCTGACTGGGTTACTCAACAAAAAACAAGTACATCTAATTCTATTATTGTTAAATATTCTAAAAAAAAGAATAAAACTCCATCGACAACAGATATTAATAAAGCAACTTTAGAAGATTTTAAAACAATTGAAGGAGTTGGAGATAAAATTTCAGCCAGAATTATTAAGTATCGTTCTAAATTACAAGGATTTTCTATGTTTAGTCAACTAGACGAAATATGGGGTGTTAAGCCAGAAGTTTTGGTTAAAATTAAACAAACCTTTAAACTTATAGAATTACCATATATTCAAAAAATCAATGTAAATACAGCTTCTTTTAAGGAAATTCTTAAAACTCCGTACGTAGATTATGAATTATGTAAAAAGATATTTGAGTACAGAGATGAGGTGGCTGAATTGCAAAATATTTCACAATTAAAAAATATCAGTGGTTTTCCGTTAGATTTGTATGACAGAATAGTCTTATATTTGGTAGCTAAATAAACAACTCAAAATTCTTACCAGATGAACAGTATGTACTTTACTGAAGAACACGACGCTTTTCGTGCAAGTTTTAAAGATTTTTTACAGAAGGAAGTAGTTCCTCATATTGATAAATGGGAAAAAACAGGAACCATAGACAGATTTATTTGGAAAAAATTTGGCGAAATGGGATATTTCGGCTTGTGTACACCAGAAGAGTACGGAGGTTTAGATTTAGATTTATTCTACACCGTAATTTTTTTAGAAGAATTGCAAAAGGTTAATTCAGGTGGTTTTGCAGCAGCAATGTGGGCGCATGAATTTTTAGCAATGACACACCTTAATAAGGAAGGTACAGAATTTATCAAACAAAAATATCTTGTGCCGAGTGTAGAAGGGGATAAAATTGGTTGTCTTTGTATTACAGAGCCTTTTGGCGGAAGTGATGTTGCGGGTATGAGATCTACAGCTATTAAAAAAGGTGATAAGTATATTTTAAACGGATCTAAAACTTTTATAACTAACGGAGTTTATTCAGATTATTTAATAGTTGCGGCTAAAACAGATCCTTCGGATAAATATAAAGGGATTAGCATTTTTGTTGTCGATAGAGAAGCAAAAGGTATTTCTGCAACGAAATTAGATAAACTTGGTTGGAGAGCTTCAGATACCGGAGAAATTGCTTTTGATAATGTAGAAATTCCTGTTGAAAACTTAATGGGAGAAGAAGGAAAAGGCTTTCCTTATATCATGCAACATTTTGCTTTAGAAAGATTGATAATGGGTGTAAATGCACACGCAAGAGCAGAATTCGCAGTAGATTATGCAATTAATTACATGCAAGAAAGAGTTGCTTTTGGCAAGTCTTTAGATAAATTTCAAGCTTTAAGACATAAAATAGCAGAAATGTCTAGTAAAGTAGATATGTGTAGAGAGTATAATTACTCGATAACTAAAAGATTAGATTTAGGAGCTTATGTTGTTAAAGAAGCAAGTATGTCTAAATTATTATCTACAAAGATAGCAGATGAGGTAATTTATGATGCTTTACAACTTTTAGGAGGTTATGGTTATATGGAAGAATATCCTATGGCAAGGTTGTTAAGAGATAGTAGATTAGGACCGATAGGAGGAGGAACTTCAGAAATACTAAAAGAGATTATAGCAAAAATGGTAATCGATAATAAAGAATATAAACCAGCTACCTAGTACATTTTTATATTTTATTATTTTTTGACTGTATAATGATTATTTAAAAACCTGTTTTAAACTATTGAAAATTAGAGTAAATAGACTATTTAAAATAAATTTAATTTAGTAATTGTTATTTCATAATTTGTAACTACATTTGCAAACCAAAAAATAAACCAAATAGCCATTGTGCTATTCAAAATATAAAGATACTATGAAGGGAGGTGCTAACTTATGTTAATTATACCTATTAAAGAAGGAGAAAATATAGATAGAGCGTTAAAGCGTTATAAAAGAAAATTCGATCGTACAAAGACGATGAAGAACTTACGTAACAGAAAAAACTTTACAAAGCCATCTGTAGCGAAAAGAGCTCAAAGAATAAAAGCTTCTTACGTTCAAAGATTAAGAACACAAGAAGAAGTTGGATAAATCTAACGTATTCTTAAAATAATAAATCTCGTACTAATTTTAGTGCGAGATTTTTTTTGCTTTAAAAACACTAAATTTGATTATTAAAAATCAATAATGTTAATCAATTCTTTTTTAGATTATTTATCCTTAGAAAAAAAATATTCTAAGCATACTATAATTGCATACAAAACAGATTTAACTGCTTTCAATGAATTTTGTTTATCAGAATTTGAATTAGATGATTTGTTAGAGGTGAAATATCCTTTAATTAGAAGTTGGATTGTAAGTTTAGTTAATTCTGATGTATCAAATAATTCTATAAACAGAAAAATTAGTTCATTAAAATCATTTTATAAATTTTTACAGAAAACAGGTCAGTTAGATAGTAATCCGTTAGCAATACATAGAGCTTTAAAAATCAAAAAGAAAGTTCAGGTTCCTTTTACTGTAAAAGAAGTGAATGCTGTTATAAGTTCTCTTGAAAGTGATGATAGTTTTGAAACTCTTCGAAACAAGTTGTTGGTAGAGCTATTGTACTCTACGGGAATTAGAAGAGCGGAGTTAATCAACATAAAATTACAAGATATAAATTCTATAAACAATACTATAAAAGTCTTGGGTAAAAGGAATAAAGAACGTTATGTGCCAATACTTCCCTCTGTGCTAATTTCAATAAAAAAGTATTTACAAGAGAGAAATAAAGAAGGTTTTGTTTCAGAATATTTGTTAATTACTTCAAAAGGAAATAAATTATATGAAACACTTGTTTACAGAATTATAAATTCTTACTTTAGTGAAGTCTCATCAAAGGTAAAAAAGAGTCCGCATATATTAAGGCATTCTTTTGCAACACATCTTTTAAATGAAGGGGCAGACTTAAATTCGGTTAAAGAATTGCTAGGGCATACATCTTTAGCCTCTACTCAAATCTATGCTAGTAATAGTTTAGAAGCAATAAAAAAAGTGTATAACAATGCTCACCCTAGAAGCAACAAAAAATGATAAGGTATGAAAGTATTCACGCAATCAGTAAATTTTAATGCAGATAGTCAATTAATAATGTTTGTAGAAACTAAGGTTTTAACATTGTCAAAATTTCATGATAAGATAGTTGATGCAGAAGTGTTTTTAAAAGTTCAAAACACAAGTGATAAAGAAAATAAAATAACAGAAATAAAAATTAATATACCTGGTAGCGAGTTGATTGTAAAAAGAGAAACGAAAACTTTTGAAGAAGGAGTGAATGCTGCAGTTGATAATTTAAAGAGACAATTAAAAAGATCAAAAGAGAAGTTAAGAGATTCTATGATTTCGTAAAACGAAAAAAAAACAAAAAAACTTAAAAAAAAGTTTTGGAAATTGAAAAAACTTTATACATTTGCAAACCGTTAGAAATAGCGTGTTGTTTTTAAACAACGAAAGCCGATGTAGCTCAGCTGGCTAGAGCAGCTGATTTGTAATCAGCAGGTCGTGGGTTCGAGTCCCTCCATTGGCTCAGTAAATTAAATTGCATTTGTAATTTAAAAGTTCATTAAAATAGTAAATTATCGGGGAGATACTCAAGCGGCCAACGAGGACGGACTGTAACTCCGTTGACTATGTCTTCGCAGGTTCGAATCCTGCTCTCCCCACAATTTACAATTTGCGAAAGTAGCTCAGTTGGTAGAGCGTCAGCCTTCCAAGCTGAATGTCGCCGGTTCGAACCCGGTCTTTCGCTCTAAAATATCAACAAGCCGGTGTAGCTCAGTTGGTAGAGCGCATCCTTGGTAGGGATGAGGTCGTGGGTTCAAATCCCATCGCTGGCTCATTTTTTATGTATTATTAGACACTAAATATATTTAAACTAAGAATTAAAATTAATAATTATGGCAAAAGGAACTTTTGACCGTTCGAAACCACACTTAAACATTGGTACTATCGGACACGTAGATCACGGTAAAACAACTTTAACTGCGGCTATTACTAAAGTATTAGCTGATGCAGGATTCTCTGAGGCTAGATCTTTTGATCAGATTGATAATGCTCCGGAAGAAAAAGAAAGAGGTATTACAATTAACACTTCTCACGTAGAGTACCAAACTGAAAAGCGTCACTATGCACACGTAGATTGTCCAGGTCACGCCGATTATGTTAAGAACATGGTAACGGGTGCTGCTCAAATGGATGGAGCTATTTTAGTTGTTGCTGCAACAGATGGACCAATGCCACAGACTAGAGAGCATATCTTATTAGGTCGTCAGGTAGGGATTCCTCGTATCGTTGTTTTCTTAAACAAAGTTGATATGGTTGATGATGAAGAGCTTTTAGAATTAGTTGATATGGAAGTTAGAGAATTATTATCTTTCTATGAATATGATGGAGATAATGGTCCTGTAGTTTCAGGTTCAGCTTTAGGAGCTTTAAATGGTGAGCAAAAATGGGTTGATACTGTTCTTGAATTGATGAGAGAAGTTGATGCTTGGATTGAAGAGCCATTAAGAGAGGTTGATAAAGATTTCTTAATGCCTGTTGAAGATGTATTCTCTATTACAGGTCGTGGTACAGTTGCAACTGGTCGTATTGAGACTGGTATTGCTAACACTGGAGATGTTGTAGATATTATCGGTATGGGAGCTGAAAAAATGACTTCTACTATTACTGGTATTGAAATGTTCCGTCAAATCTTAGATAGAGGTGAGGCTGGAGATAATGCAGGTATCTTATTAAGAGGTATTGCTAAAGAAGATATTAAAAGAGGTATGGTAATCTGTAAGCCAGGTTCTGTAACACCACACGCTAAATTTAAAGCAGAAGTTTATGTTTTAAAGAAGGAAGAAGGTGGTCGTCATACTCCATTTCATAACAATTACCGTCCACAATTCTATGTAAGAACTACGGATGTTACAGGTACAATTAACTTACCTGATGGTGTTGAAATGGTAATGCCAGGAGATAACTTAACAATTACTGTAGATTTAATTCAGCCAATCGCATTAAATGTTGGTTTACGTTTCGCTATCCGTGAAGGTGGTAGAACTGTAGGTGCAGGTCAGGTAACTGAATTATTAGATTAATATTTTATATATTGATTTATTAAGTATAAATTTAAAAGGGTGTCCCGGTTTTATCGGGATGCCTTTATAAATGAAATAATAAACGGGTTTAGCTCAGTTGGTAGAGCACTGGTCTCCAAAACCAGGTGTCGGGAGTTCGAGTCTCTCAATCCGTGCAAAAACATACAATTAGAATGAAGTTTATACAATATATTAAAGATTCTTTTGATGAACTAAGTAATCACATGACTTGGATCTCTAAAGAAGATGCTCAAAAGACAACAGTAACAGTAGCGGTGTTCACTATTTTGTTCGCTTTAGCTGTAGCAGGTATAGACTATGTTTTTCAAACAGGTTTGGATAACTTTTTCACAATGTTTAAATCTAATTAGAGATGGCGACTGATTCAGTAATGAAATGGTATGTTGTTAGAGCCATTGGTGGACAAGAGAATAAGGTAAAAGCTTACATAGAGACAGAAATCTCTAGGGTAGGCTTATCTGATTATGTAAGCCAAGTAATAGTGCCTACAGAGAAAGTTGTACAAGTACGTAATGGTAAGAAAATAAATAGAGAAAGAGTTTATTTTCCTGGTTACATTATGGTAGAAGCTAATTTATCTGGTGAAGTCCCTCACGTTATTAAAGCAATTACAGGTGTAATTGGTTTTTTAGGTGAAACAAAAGGAGGTGAACCTGTACCTATGCGTAAATCTGAAGTGAACAGAATGTTAGGTAAAGTAGATGAATTATCTGTAAGAGATGAGAATGTTGCAATTCCATTTAATGTCGGAGAAACAATAAAAGTAGTTGACGGGCCATTTAATGGTTTTGATGGTACTATTGAAAAAGTAAACGAAGAAAAGCGTAAGCTTGAGGTAATGGTGAAAATATTCGGAAGGAAAACACCATTAGAATTAAGTTATATGCAAGTAGAAAAGATATAATTGTTACACAAATATATATCGATTTGTTTTTTGGCTTCCAACTTAAAATAAATCATTAAACATTTTTAAAATGGCAAAAGAAGTTAGTAAAGTAGTTAAGTTACAAGTAAGGGGAGGCGCAGCGAATCCATCGCCGCCGGTCGGACCCGCTTTAGGTGCTGCTGGTGTTAACATTATGGAGTTCTGTAAACAGTTTAATGCAAGAACGCAAGACAAACAAGGTAAAGTGTTACCTGTTGTTATTACTGTTTTCAAAGACAAATCGTTTGATTTTGTTGTAAAAACTCCTCCTGCAGCAGTTCAGTTACTAGAAGCGGCCAAAATTAAAAAGGGTTCAGGTGAACCAAACAGAAAGAAAGTAGCATCAGTTACTTGGGATCAAATTAAAACAATTGCAGAAGATAAGATGGTAGATTTAAATGCCTTTGAAGTTTCTTCAGCAATGCGTATGATTGCAGGTACAGCACGTTCTATGGGATTAACAGTAAAAGGTGATGCACCAGCATAAACTTTATAAAAAGTAGTAAAATGGCAAAATTAACAAAAAAGCAAAAAGAAGCTTACGCAAAAGTAGATAGCTCTAAATCTTATGATTTAGCAGCAGCTTCAGCTCTAGTCAAAGACATTACTAATGTAAAGTTTGATGCATCAGTAGATTTAGCAATTCGTTTAGGAGTAGATCCACGTAAAGCTAATCAAATGGTTCGTGGTGTTGTTACATTACCTCACGGAACAGGAAAAGATGTTAAAGTTTTAGCATTAGTAACTCCAGATAAAGAAGCAGAAGCTACAGCAGCAGGTGCAGATTATGTAGGGTTAGATGAATATCTTCAAAAGATTAAAGGTGGTTGGACAGACGTTGATGTTATCATCACGATGCCAAGTGTAATGGGGAAATTAGGTCCTTTAGGTAGAGTATTAGGTCCAAGAGGATTAATGCCGAACCCAAAGACTGGTACTGTTACTATGGATGTTGCAAAAGCCGTTCAAGATGTTAAAGCTGGTAAAATAGACTTTAAAGTAGATAAAACTGGTATTGTACATGCTGCAATTGGAAAAGTATCTTTTGATGCTAAGAAGATTGAAGAGAATGCAAACGAGTTAATACAAACAATTATTAAATTGAAACCTACAACAGCAAAAGGAACGTATGTAAAAAGCGTTTTCATGTCTAGTACGATGAGTCCTAGTATAGCTGTTGAAGTTAAAACTGTTTAATACGTTAAAACTTATAATTATGACTAGAGAAGAGAAATCACAAGTAATACAAGATTTAACAGCAGTATTAGCAGATACAAACACTTTATATTTAGCAGATATATCTGGATTAGATGCACAAACAACATCTAATTTAAGAAGAGCTTGTTTTAAAGCAGGAGTTCAGTTATCGGTTGTTAAAAATACATTACTTGCAAAAGCAATGGAAGCTTCAGATAAAGATTTTGGAGACTTACCAACAGTATTAAAAGGAAATACTTCAATGATGATTTCTGAGGCTGCAAATGCACCTGCGAAATTAATCAAAGAATTTAGAAAGAAATCTAAAGATAGACCTTTATTAAAAGGTGCATTTGCAGAAGAATCTATTTATATTGGAGATGATCAATTAGATGCTTTAGTAGATATTAAATCTAGAGAAGAATTAATTGGAGAAATCATTGGATTATTACAGTCTCCTGCTAAGAATGTTGTTTCAGCATTACAGTCAGGTGGACAAACACTTTCAGGTATTATTAAGACATTATCTGAAAAATAATTACGCGCACAAATAAACTATAATAAACAAAATTTTTAAAAACAATTAAAATGGCAGAATTAAAAGATTTCGCAGAGCAATTAGTTAACTTAACAGTAAAAGAAGTTAATGAATTAGCTACTATTTTAAAAGATGAGTATGGTATCGAGCCAGCAGCAGCAGCAGTAGCAGTAGCAGGTCCAGCAGCAGGTGGAGCAGAAGCAGCTGATGAGCAAACTGAATTTGATGTTATTTTAACAGCAGCAGGAGGTTCTAAATTAGCAGTTGTTAAATTAGTTAAAGAATTAACTGGTTTAGGATTAAAAGAAGCTAAAGGTATCGTAGATAGCGCACCAGCAGCAGTAAAAGAAGGTGTATCTAAAGATGAGGCTGAAGGTCTTAAAGCATCTTTAGAAGAAGCTGGAGCTGAGGTAGAGCTTAAGTAAGCTATTACTCCCGACGTGTAAACGTAACGGGAAAACAAATTTAGGTTTAGGTACTAGGGACACTTGTCTCTAGACCTAAACCATTTTGTGTATATATTCGTTCTTTATTTTAATTCAGATTTTAATCAAAAAAATATACTCTTTTGGCAACGAAAAACACTACTGAAAGAATCAACTTCGCAACTTCTCAAATGATTAAAGAATATCCAGATTTCTTGGATATTCAGGTAAAATCTTTCCAAGATTTTTTCCAACTTCAAACGAAAGCAGAAGAAAGAGGTGAAGAAGGTTTGTACAAAACCTTCATGGATAACTTTCCAATAACAGATACAAGAAATCAATTCGTATTAGAATTTCTAGACTACTTCGTAGATCCACCAAGATATTCTATTCAAGAATGTATCGAAAGAGGTCTTACGCACAGTGTGCCTTTAAAAGCACGTTTAAAACTTTACTGTACAGATCCAGAACACGAAGATTTCGAAACAATTGTACAAGATGTTTATCTTGGTACAATACCTTATATGACAAACTCTGGTACCTTTGTAATAAATGGAGCAGAGCGTGTGGTAGTTTCTCAGTTACATAGATCACCAGGTGTGTTCTTTGGACAATCTTTCCACGCAAATGGTACAAAATTATATTCTGCAAGAGTTATTCCTTTTAAGGGATCTTGGATAGAATTTGCTACCGATATCAATCAAGTAATGTATGCTTACATTGATAGAAAGAAAAAATTACCAGTAACAACATTATTCAGAGCCATAGGTTTTGAAAGAGATAAAGATATATTAGAAATTTTTGACCTTGCAGAAGAAGTAAAAGTTTCTAAAGCTGGATTAAAAAAAGTATTAGGTCGTAAATTGGCTGCTAGAGTTTTAAAAACTTGGCATGAAGATTTCGTAGATGAAGATACTGGTGAAGTAGTATCTATCGAAAGAAACGAAATTATTTTTGATCGTGATACAATTTTAGATAAAGAACATATAGACGAAATTATAGATGCAGGTGCTAAAACCGTTTTACTTCATAAAGAAGATAACGACATGGCAGATTATGCAATTATACATAATACGTTACAGAAAGATCCTACAAATTCTGAAAAAGAAGCAGTAGAACATATTTATAGACAATTACGTAATGCAGAACCGCCAGATGAGGAGACTGCAAGAGGTATTATAGATAAATTATTCTTTTCTGAACAAAGATATAATTTAGGTGAAGTAGGTCGTTTTAGAATGAACACCAAACTTCAGTTAAATGAGCCTATAGATCAAAAAGTATTAACTAAATTAGATATTATTACTATAATAAAATATTTAATTGAATTAATCAATTCTAAGGCAGAAGTAGATGATATTGATCACTTATCTAACAGACGTGTAAGAACCGTAGGAGAGCAATTAGCTGGTCAATTTGGTGTTGGTTTAGCTCGTATGGCAAGAACAATTCGTGAGCGTATGAATGTGCGTGATAACGAGGTGTTTACACCAATCGATTTAATTAATGCTAAGACTTTATCATCTGTAATTAATTCTTTCTTCGGTACAAACCAATTATCTCAATTTATGGATCAAACGAATCCGTTAGCAGAGATCACTCATAAGCGTAGATTATCTGCACTTGGGCCAGGTGGTTTATCAAGAGAAAGAGCAGGTTTTGAGGTTCGTGATGTTCATTATACACATTATGGACGTCTATGTCCTATTGAAACACCAGAAGGGCCAAACATTGGTTTAATTTCTTCACTTTCTGTATTTGCAAAAGTGAATAATTTAGGTTTTATCGAAACGCCTTATAGAAAAGTAGATAATGGTGTTGTTGCTAAAGAAGAGCCAACTTATTTAAGTGCCGAAGAAGAAGAAGGTAAGAAAATTGCTCAATCTAATTTAGAACTTAAAGAAGATGGTAGTATTGTTTTAGATAGAGTTATTGCTCGTGAAGAAGGAGATTTCCCTGTTGTTACACCAGATGTAATTGACTATATGGATGTTGCTCCTAATCAAATTGCATCGATATCTGCATCTTTAATACCATTCTTAGAACATGATGATGCGAACAGAGCCTTAATGGGATCTAACATGATGCGTCAAGCTGTACCGTTGTTAAGACCAGAATCTCCAATTGTTGGTACTGGTTTAGAGCGCAGAGTTGCAAAAGATTCTCGTATTTTAATTAATGCGGAAGGAGCAGGTGAAGTAATTTATGTTGATGCTAATAAAATTACAATTAAGTATGATAGAACAGAAGAAGAAAAACTTGTTAGTTTTGATTCTGATGAAGTTTCTTACAACTTAATTAAGTTTAGAAAAACGAATCAAGGAACTAACATTAACCTAAAACCAATTGTAGAAAGAGGTGATAGAGTTGAAGAAGGACAAGTTCTTTGTGAAGGTTATGCAACTCAAAAAGGAGAATTAGCTTTAGGTAGAAATATGAAAGTAGCCTTTATGCCTTGGAAAGGGTATAACTTTGAGGATGCAATTGTAATTTCAGAAAAAGTTGTTCGAGAAGATATATTTACATCTATTCATATTGATGAGTATTCTTTAGATGTTAGAGATACAAAATTAGGTACCGAAGAGTTAACTAATGATATTCCTAACGTTTCTGAAGAAGCTACAAAAGATTTAGATGAAAACGGAATGATTAGAATAGGTGCAGAAGTTAATCCTGGTGATATCTTAATTGGTAAGATTACACCAAAAGGAGAATCTGATCCTACTCCAGAAGAAAAATTATTACGTGCTATTTTTGGTGATAAAGCTGGTGATGTTAAAGATGCATCATTAAAAGCTTCTCCATCACTAAGAGGTGTAGTAATTGATAAAAAATTATTTAGAAGAGCCTTAAAAGATAAAAATAAGAGAATTAGAGATAAAGAAGCGGTAGCTACTTTAGAGCAATCTTTTGTTTCTAAATTTGAAGGTTTAAAAGACGAATTAATCGAGAAATTATTTACTTTAATTAGTGGTAAAACTTCTCAAGGAGTATTTAATGATTTAGGAGAAGAAGTTTTACCAAAAGGTAAAAAATATACTCTTAAAATGTTAAACTCTGTTGATGATTATGTGCATTTAACTGGTTCTTGGACAACAGATAGCGACTTAAATAAATTAGTAGGTGAACTAGTTCACAACTACAAGATTAAAGTAAATGATTTACAAGGATCATTACGTCGTCAAAAGTTTACAATTTCAGTTGGAGATGAATTACCAGCAGGTATTTTAAAATTAGCTAAGGTTTACATTGCTAAGAAACGTAAGCTTAAAGTTGGTGATAAAATGGCAGGACGTCACGGTAACAAAGGTATTGTTGCACGTATAGTTAGAGCAGAAGATATGCCTTTCTTAGAAGACGGAACTCCAGTAGATATCGTATTAAATCCATTAGGTGTACCATCTCGTATGAATATTGGTCAAATTTATGAAACTGTTCTTGGTTGGGCAGGTCAAAAATTAAACACTAAATATGCAACACCTATTTTTGATGGAGCATCTTTAGAGCAAATTAACGGTATTACAGATGAAGCTGGCGTACCAAGATTTGGGCACACATATTTATATGATGGAGGAACAGGTAAACGTTTTGATCAACCAGCAACGGTTGGTATCATTTATATGATTAAATTAGGTCATATGATTGAAGATAAAATGCATGCTCGTTCTATAGGACCATACTCATTAATTACACAACAGCCATTAGGAGGTAAAGCTCAGTTTGGTGGTCAACGTTTTGGAGAGATGGAAGTTTGGGCCCTTGAAGCATATGGTGCATCAAGTATCTTAAGAGAAATCTTAACAGTAAAATCTGATGATGTTATGGGTAGAGCTAAAACATACGAAAGTATTGTGAAAGGTGAAACTATGCCAGAACCTGGTTTACCAGAATCATTTAACGTATTAATGCACGAACTTAAAGGTTTAGGTTTAGACGTTAGATTAGAAGAATAACAAAAATTGATGTAAGAAGTAGGTTTTTTAATCTACTTCTTATAATCATTTATTTATAAGTCTCATTGAGGCCATTTTTACAATTTTAATTCGAATCCATCAACATGGCAAGAAAACAAGAGAAGTACACTGTAAAAAAGTTTAATAAAATCTCAATTGGTTTATCATCACCAGAAGCTATTTTAGAAATTTCTAAAGGTGAAGTTTTAAAACCAGAAACAATAAATTACCGTACGCACAAACCAGAAAGAGATGGTTTATTTTGTGAGCGTATTTTTGGTCCTGTAAAGGATTATGAATGTGCTTGTGGAAAGTACAAAAGAATTCGCTACAAAGGTATCGTTTGTGATAGATGTGGTGTAGAAGTAACAGAAAAGAAGGTACGTAGAGATAGAGTAGGACACATTAATTTGGTGGTTCCTGTTGCTCATATTTGGTACTTTAGATCATTACCTAACAAAATGGGTTACCTTTTAGGTTTACCTTCTAAAAAGTTAGATATGATTATTTACTACGAGAGATACGTAGTAATTCAGCCAGGTATTGCTAAAAATGTAGAAGGAGAACCATTACAAAAAATGGATTTCTTAACAGAAGAAGAATACTTAGATATTGCTGATGAATTACCTCAAGATAATCAATATTTAGAAGATTCAGACCCAAACAAGTTTATTGCTAAAATGGGTGCTGAGTGTTTAATTGACTTATTGGCAAGAATCGATTTAGAGCAATTATCTTTCGATTTAAGACATAAAGCAAACACAGAAACTTCTAAACAACGTAAAACAGAAGCATTAAAGCGTTTAAATGTTGTTGAGGCATTTAGAGATTCTCAAAAAAATAGAGAAAATAATCCTGAGTGGATGATTATGAAGGCGGTTCCGGTAATTCCACCAGAATTAAGACCTTTAGTTCCATTAGATGGAGGTCGTTTTGCTACTTCAGATTTAAATGATTTATATAGAAGAGTTATTATTAGAAACAACCGTTTAAAAAGGTTAGTTGAGATAAAAGCTCCTGAAGTTATTTTACGTAATGAAAAACGTATGTTACAAGAATCTGTAGATTCTTTATTTGATAACACACGTAAATCTTCTGCAGTAAAAACAGAATCTAACAGACCTTTAAAATCTTTATCAGATTCATTAAAAGGTAAACAAGGACGTTTCCGTCAGAATTTATTAGGAAAGCGTGTTGATTATTCTGCACGTTCTGTAATTGTTGTTGGACCAGAAATGAAATTATCTGAATGTGGATTGCCAAAAGATATGGCAGCAGAACTTTACAAGCCTTTTGTAATTAGAAAATTAATTGAAAGAGGTATTGTTAAGACTGTAAAATCTGCAAAGAAAATTATAGATAGAAAAGAACCAGTTGTTTGGGATATTTTAGAAAATGTAATTAAAGGGCATCCAGTATTATTAAACAGGGCTCCAACGCTACACAGATTAGGTATTCAAGCTTTTCAACCAAAATTAATTGAAGGAAAAGCAATACAATTACATCCTTTAGCATGTTCTGCATTTAATGCCGATTTTGATGGGGATCAAATGGCTGTTCACTTACCATTAGGACCAGAAGCTATTTTAGAAGCACAATTATTAATGTTGGCTTCTCATAATATCTTAAACCCTGCAAATGGTGCGCCAGTAACTGTACCTTCTCAGGATATGGTTCTTGGTTTATATTATATGACAAAAGAAAGAGTTTCTACTCCAGAAGTACCTATTAAAGGTGAAGGATTAACTTTTTATTCTCCAGAAGAAGTAACTATTGCTTTTAACGAAGAAAAAGTTGATTTAAATGCTGGTATTAAAGTAAGAACTCAAGATATAGATGAAAATGGAGAACAAGTAACTAGAATTATTAAAACTACTGTTGGTAGAGTTTTATTTAATGAAGTTGTTCCTCCGGCTGCAGGTTATATTAATGAAGTATTAACTAAGAAAAATTTACGTGGAATTATTGGTGGTATTTTAAAAGCTACTAATATTCCTACTACTGGAGAATTCTTAGATAATATTAAAAATATGGGATATAAATTTGCTTTCCAAGGTGGTTTATCATTCTCATTAGGAGATATCATTATTCCTGCAGAAAAGCAAGGAATGATTGATGCAGCAAACAAAGAAGTAGAAGCAATTGTAGGTAACTATAATATGGGTATGTTAACGCAGAAAGAGCGTTACAACCAGGTAATTGATATTTGGGGAAGAACAAATAACGATTTAACTGAGTTATCTATGAAACGTTTACGTGAAGATCAACAAGGTTTCAACTCGGTATACATGATGCTTGATTCTGGGGCAAGGGGTTCTAAAGAACAGATTCGTCAGTTAACAGGTATGCGTGGATTAATGGCAAAACCTAAAAAATCTACTGCAGGAGGTGGAGAAATTATTGAAAATCCAATTCTTTCTAACTTTAAGGAAGGTTTATCAATTTTAGAATACTTCATTTCTACTCACGGTGCGCGTAAAGGTCTTGCCGATACAGCATTAAAAACAGCCGATGCGGGTTATTTAACACGTAGATTGGTAGATGTTTCTCAAGATGTTATTATCAACGAAGAAGATTGTGGTACATTAAGAGGTTTAGAAGTTGCTCCATTAAAGAAGAATGATGAGATTGTAGAATCTTTATCAGATAGAATTGAAGGACGTATTTCTTTAAACAACGTTTATCATCCAATAACAGAAGACTTACTTTTAGAAGCTAACCAACCTATTACTTATCAATTAGCAAAAGCAGTTGAAGAGTCTGGTGTAGATAGTGTAGAAGTTAGATCTCCTTTATCTTGTGAATCTACAAAAGGTATTTGTGCAAAATGTTATGGTCAAAGTTTATCTACTCTTAACAAAGTTCAAATTGGTGAAGCAGTTGGTGTAATTGCAGCGCAATCTATTGGAGAACCAGGTACACAGTTAACGTTACGTACATTCCACGTTGGTGGGGTAGCAGGTAACATTTCTGAAGACAATAAGTTAATAGCTAAATTTGATGGTAATGTAACTATTGAAGATTTAAGAACTGTTGTTGGTAAAGATAGTGAAGGTAACGATGTTGACATTGTAATTTCTAGAACAGCAGAAATTAAAATTATAGATAAGAAAACAGGAATTACTCAAAGTACAAACATTATACCTTATGGATCTATCATCTTTGATAAAGAGAGAAAGACTATTAAGAAAGGTGATGTAATTGTACAATGGGATCCATTTAACGGTGTAATTGTTTCTGAATTTAGTGGACGAGTTAAGTTTGATAACTTAGAACAAGGTATTAATTACTCTGTTGAAGTTGATGAGCAAACTGGTTTCCAAGAAAAGGTAATGATCGATTCTAAGAACAAGAAAATTATCGCTTCATTGATTATTGAAGATGAAGATGGTAATGCTTTACGTTCTTATAGTTTACCAGTAGGTGCACATTTAATGATTGATGATGGACAGATGGTAGAATCTGGACATACGTTAGTTAAAATACCAAGAAAATCTGGTAAAGCAGGTGATATTACAGGAGGTTTACCTCGTGTAACAGAATTGTTTGAAGCACGTAATCCTTCTAATCCATCAGTAGTATCAGAGATAGACGGTGTTGTTTCTTTCGGTAAAATTAAGCGTGGTAATAGAGAAATTATTGTTGAATCTAAAACTGGAGATATTAGTAAGTATTTAGTTAAACTTTCTAACCAAATTTTAGTTCAAGAAAATGACTTTATTAAAGCTGGTATGCCATTATCAGACGGAGCTACAACTCCTTCAGATATATTAAGAATTAAAGGACCATCTGCAGTTCAAGAATACTTAGTAAACGAAATTCAAGAAGTATATCGTTTACAAGGTGTAAAAATTAATGATAAGCATTTCGAAGTAGTTGTACGTCAAATGATGCGTAAAGTTAAGATTATTGATTCTGGAGATACTTTATTTTTAGAGAATCAATTAATTCACAAAATTGACTTTATCAAAGATAATGATGCAATTTACGGAATGAAAGTTGTTGAAAATGCTGGAGATTCTGAAAATTTAAGAGCGGGACAGATTATTTCTGCACGTCAATTAAGAGATGAGAATTCTTTATTAAGAAGAAACGATCAGAACTTAGTTGAAGCTAGAGATGCGAGACCAGCAACAGCAGAACAAGTTTTACAAGGTATTACAAGAGCATCTTTACAGACGAAATCATTTATTTCTGCAGCTTCTTTCCAGGAAACTACAAAAGTATTAAATGAAGCGGCTGTAAGCGGTAAAGTAGATACTTTAGAAGGATTAAAAGAAAACGTAATTGTAGGTAAGAGAATACCAGCAGGTACAGGTATGAGAGCTTATGAAAACATTCTAGTTGGTCCTAAAGACGAAATAGAACAAAGTTTCTAATAATAGCTTTTATTAGTAATATATTTTAAAAGTTGAATTGTTTACTGTAACTTATTTACATTATTCAATTCAACTTTTTTTATTATAAATTAATTGATATATAAACAAGATTATGGAAGAAAATCAAAATAAAGACGGACAATTAAATATAGAATTAGATCAAGAAATTGCTGAAGGTACATATTCTAATTTAGCTATAATTAATCATTCTGTTTCAGAGTTTATAGTAGATTTTATTAATATAATGCCTGGTGTACCAAAGGCCAAAGTAAAGTCTAGAATTATTTTAACTCCGCAACATGCAAAAAGACTTTCTAAAGCATTGGCAGAAAATGTTAGAAAGTTTGAACAACAAAACGGTGAAATTAAAGATTATGAACAACCACCAATTCCAATGAATTTTGGGCCAACTGGTGAAGCATAAAAAAAGCGAAACTTTTTAAAGTTTCGCTTTTTTTATTATATTTTTCTTGTTTTGTTTAATAACCAAAAATCTGCTAATACTAGAGCAGTCATAGCCTCAACAATAGGTACAGCTCTTGGTACTACGCAAGGATCATGACGTCCTTTACCAGTTATCTCTCTTACTTCATAATCAGAATTTATAGTTTGTTGATTTGTCATTATCGTAGCAACAGGTTTAAAAGCTACTCTAAAGTAAATATCCATTCCGTTACTAATACCTCCTTGAATTCCTCCAGAAAGATTAGATTCAGTAGATCCATCAGCATTAAAAATGTCATTATGCTCAGATCCTTTCATTTTTGCACCACAAAAACCACTTCCAAACTCAAAACCTTTAACAGCATTAATAGATAACATTGCTTTGCCTAATTCTGCATGTAATTTATTAAATATAGGTTCACCTAAGCCAACAGGTATATTTTGTGCAACACATGTAATAGTACCGCCAATAGTATCTCCTGCTTTTCTTATTTCTTGAATTTTAGCAATCATTTTATCTGCAGAACTTTCATCCGGACATCTTACAATATTGTTTTCTGTCTTAGAAAAATCTAAATCTTGATAAGGCTTATCAATAAAAATATCGCCTACAGAAGAAGTAAAAGCATTAATTTCCATAGATGCTATTAATTGTTTTGCTAAAGCGCCAGCAACAACCCAATTGGCAGTTTCTCTAGCAGAACTTCTACCACCACCTCTATAATCTCTACCTCCAAATTTTTTATCATACGTGTAATCTGCATGTGAAGGTCTATAAACATTGGTGTTATGATTGTAGTCTTTAGATTTCTGATTGGTATTTCTAATAATAAAACCAATAGAAGTACCTGTAGTTTTTTCTTCGAATATACCAGATAAAAACTCTACTGTATCTGGTTCTTTACGTTGTGTTACAATTTTGGATTGACCAGGTTTACGTCTATTCAATTCATTTTGAATAGCTTCTAAATCAATTTTTAACCCAGCAGGAAAACCATCAATGACACCACCAATAGCGGTTCCGTGAGATTCACCGTAAGTGGTTACTTTTAATAATTTTCCAAAAGAATTAAATGCCATTTTTTTTGTATTTATTTACAAATATAATAAAGTGTTCTCGATGATATTATCTTTTGTAATATTTTAAATGATACCTATAATTTTTATTTTTTGGTGATAGTCTGAATATTAGTGTTATAGAGAATTAAAAATATTATTTTCAAATTTTTTTAAAAAAAAGTTCATTTTTGTTTTTCAGAATTAAAAAACCTTTCTATATTTGCATCCGCATTCAGGGAATACCTGATGAGACACTTGGAGAAATGGCAGAGTGGTCGAATGCGGCAGTCTTGAAAACTGTTGACTGTAACAGGTCCGGGGGTTCGAATCCCTCTTTCTCCGCAAAACCCGAAACATTACGTTTCGGGTTTTTTATTCTAAAATTTTAAATTCAAAATAATTAATAGATTAAAAAGTCTAACTGTAAAAGGTTAGACTTTTTTGTTTGATAAAACCAAGACGTAATATAAATTGTATTTTTACACTATGGATTTGTTTTCTTCAGAAAAAATAAAAAATATTTTGCCATTTGACGGTATCACAAATTATCACGGAGTAGTTTTAAATTTAAACGATTGTAGTTTTTATTATGAAAAGTTGATGAATTCTATAAACTGGAAAAATGATGAAGCTATTATTTTTGGTAAAAAAATAATAACCAAAAGAAAAGTTGCTTGGTATGGCGAATCAGAATTTTCTTATAAATATTCTGGTGTTACAAAAACAGCCAATATTTTTACAAAAGAGTTACTAGAATTAAAATCAGTAGTAGAAAAAGAAACACAAGAAACATATAATTCTTGTTTATTAAATTTATATCATTCTGGTGAAGAAGGTATGGCATACCATTCCGACGGAGAAAAAATGCTCAAAAAAAACGGAGCAATAGCATCATTATCTTTAGGTGCTACAAGAAAATTTTCTTTTAAACATAAAGAAAATAAACAAAGAATAGACATTGTTTTAGAGAACGGAAGTTTATTAGTTATGAAATCTGGTACACAAACAAACTGGTTACATAGATTGCCACCAACAAAAAAAGTAAAAACACCTCGAATTAATTTAACCTTTAGAACAATAGAATTGTAATCTTATCTTTACTTTTGCAAAAAAAATTATTCATTGGAAACTAACAAGCAGCAAACTATAAATCTTAATAAATATATAAGCTCATCTGGTATTTGTTCTAGAAGAGAAGCAGAAAGATTTATAAACGAAGGCAGAGTTACCATTAATGGTAAACCAACACAACTAGGTAACAGAGTTGGTAAAAAAGATGTTGTAAAGTTAGATGGTAGATTAGTTAAACCTAAAAAAACAACACTTTACATAGCTTTAAATAAACCTGTAGGTATAGTTTCTACAACAGATGGTAGAGAAAAAGCAAATATTGTAAAACATATAAATCATCCAGAAAGATTATTTCCTATTGGTCGTTTAGACAAACCATCCGAAGGATTAATTTTTTTAACTAACGATGGCGATATTGTAAATAAAATTTTACGCGCAGGTAACAATCACGAAAAAGAGTATTTTGTAACCGTTAACAAATCTGTTACACCAGAGTTTGTAGATAAAATGAGTAACGGAATACCAATTTTAGGCACAGTTACCAAAAAATGTAAAGTAGAAAAAGTAAGCGAAAAAGTCTTTAAAATAATACTAACACAAGGTTTAAATAGACAAATTCGTAGAATGTGCGAGTATTTAGATTACGAAGTTACCAAGTTAAAAAGAACCCGAATTATGAATGTAGAATTGGGTTTTTTACAAACAGGAGATTGGCGAGAGCTTACCCAAGAAGAAATGCAACAAATAAATAAAATGATTGCAACATCTTCTAAAACAGAAGAAGCATCAGTTGTAAAAGAAGCGCCAAAAGCTAAAAAAGCAAAAAGAAAAGAAGCACCAACCAAAAACAGTTTTAATAAAAAAAGCGCATCATTTAGAAAATCATCACCAAAAAATAAAAGGAAGAATACAAGTTTTTCATCCAAAAGAAAAAGAAGATAATTTTTTGGGCGTTACTTTGTTCTAAAAGCATTTAGAACTAAAGTCAGGCTTTACGCTACAATCTTTTTTTCGTTCCTCAAAAAAGGATTTCCACTGCAATCCTTAACCCATATTTTTGCGAACTAATAGCAAAATAGAATATAAATTTTAATTAAGAAACTTACAATTCTTAAATAATAGTATCTTTGCCGATAATGAAATTTGACTTAAAAATTACCGACCCAAAAAGCAAGGCAAGAGCAGGAGTAATAACTACTGATCACGGAGAAATAGAAACGCCTATTTTTATGCCTGTGGGAACTGTTGGAACCGTAAAAGGAGTTCATCAAACAGAATTAAAAAACGAAATAAATCCTGATATTATATTAGGTAACACATATCATTTATATTTAAGACCTGGTTTAGATATTTTAGAAAAAGCAGGTGGTTTGCACAAGTTTATGAACTGGGATAGAAATATCTTAACAGATTCTGGTGGTTACCAAGTGTATTCTTTGTCTGGTAGAAGAAAAATTAACGAAGAAGGTGTAAAGTTTAAGAGTCATATAGATGGTTCTATGCATCATTTTACACCAGAAAACGTTATGGAAACACAACGAACTATTGGTGCAGATATTATAATGGCTTTTGATGAGTGTACACCTTATCCTTGTGATTATAATTATGCAAAAAGATCGATGCACATGACGCATAGGTGGTTAAACAGATGTATAAATCACTTAGATAAATTACCATATAAATATGGTTTCGAACAAACTTTTATGCCAATTGTACAAGGTAGTACGTATAAAGATTTAAGAAAACAATCTGCAGAGTATATTGCAAATGCAGGTCAGCAAGCAAATGCAATTGGTGGTTTATCTGTAGGTGAACCTGCCGAAGAAATGTATGCGATGACAGAAGTTGTAACAGAAATTTTACCAGAAGACAAGCCACGTTATTTAATGGGTGTTGGTACGCCAATTAATATTTTAGAAAATATAGCTTTAGGTATCGATATGTTCGATTGTGTTATGCCTACTAGAAATGCTAGAAATGGTATGCTATTTACTGCTTATGGTTCTATAAATATTAAGAATAAAAAGTGGGAAGACGATTTTTCTCCGATAGATGAAATGGGAATTACTTGGGTAGATACAATGTACTCTAAAGCATATTTACGTCATTTATTTGCTGCAAAAGAAATGTTAGGTAAACAAATTGCTTCTATACATAATTTAGGATTTTATGTTTGGTTAACTAGAGAGGCAAGAAAACATATTTTAGCAGGAGATTTTAGAGAGTGGAAAGATAAAATGGTAAAACAAATGGACAATAGATTGTAAAATTACAAGTTCTTATGAAGAACTTAAATCTAAAAAATTAATTATTTATTCTTTTGAAAATAATAGATTGGTACATATTAAAAAGGTTTTTAGTAACATTTTTGTTTACATTATTAATCTTAATTCCGATAGCAATAGCTATTGATGTTTCTGAGAAAATAGACAATTTTTTAGAACATCCAGATTTAGGATTCAATGAGATTTTAAATGATTATTACTTAAATTTTACAATATATTATACCAATACTTTTATGCCTCTGGCATTGTTTATTGCTGTAATTTTATTTACATCAAAATTATCTAATAACACAGAAATTATAGCAATTACAAATGCTAAAGTTTCTTTTACTCGTTTTTTATATCCATATTTTATAGGAGCCACTTTAATTACTATTTTATCATTGGCTATGAATCATTATGTGGTGCCAACAAGTAGTAAAACAAGAAAAGCTTTCGAAAAGAAATATATCAATAACTCAAAACAAATTAACGAGTTAAAATATGTGTCAGATTTTAGTTTACAATTAACAGATAGCACGTATATATTTATAAGAACGTTTAATACAGAAAATAATATAGGTTACGATTTTAACTCAGAAACTTATGATGGGTTAAAATTAAAGTCAAAATTATCTGCAAACAGATTAAAATATAATGTAAAAGATTCAACCTTTACAATTAGTACCTGGAAAAAAAGATTGATTTATAAAGATAGAGATAGTATTTTTTCTGGTAATAAGATAGATACAGTTTTTAGTTTTACACCAAGAGATTTAATCTATAAATCTGCTTTTGCACAAGAAATGCCATCTAACGAATTGATGAAATTTATAGATATTTCTAAAAAAAGAGGTGTTAAAAACCTTAATGCCTATTTAGTAGAACTTTATAAAAGAACTAGTTTACCTGTTGCCTCCTATATTTTAACCATCATAGCAGTTGCTTTGGCTTTTAGAAAAAGAAGAGGTGGTACAGGCGTTAACCTAGCAATAGGAGTTGGTATTATGTTTTTGTATGTGTTTTTTATGAAAGTTGGTGAAGTATTAGGCTCTGTTGCCGGAGTAAATTCTATTACTTATGTATGGATTCCTAATATACTATTTGGTGCAGTTGCTGTTTATTTATACTTAAATGCAAGAAAGTAAATTAAAAAACTATTTATTACTACACCTCATTGTCTTTATTTGGGGGTTTACCGCAATTTTAGGTGCGCTAATAACTATTGATGCAATTCCTTTGGTTTGGTATAGAATGTTATTGGCGGTAATTTTTATTGCAATTTATTTTCTTTGGAAGAAAAAATCATTCAGAGTCAATAAAAAAGGGCTTTTAAAATTTTTATTTACAGGAATTGTAATTGCCTTACACTGGGTATTTTTTTTCAAAGCTATAAAAGTTTCTAATGTATCTGTTGCACTGGTAACCATGAGTACAGGTGCATTTTTTGCATCATTAATAGAACCTATATTTTTTAGGAGAAAAATAAATACTTTAGAGATTTTTTTAGGATTATTAGTCATAGGTGGGTTGTATATTATATTCAATTTCGAAAGTCAATATAAATTAGGTATTATTTACGCGTTAATTGCCTCTTTTTTAAGTGCACTATTTGCTGTTTTAAACGGTTTGTACATTAAAAAATACACTGCGGATGTTATTTCGTTCTACCAATTATTTTTTGGCGTTGCTTTTATTACTGTATACTTATTAATAACTAACGGATTTTCTATTGCCTTTTTTCAAATTGAAACTTCAGACTGGTTGTACCTTTTAATTTTAAGTAGTATTTGCACTGCTTATGCTTTTATTGCTTCTGTTGAAGTAATGAAATATCTCTCTCCTTATACCGTAATGCTTACAATAAATTTAGAACCTATTTATGCAATTATTTTAGCTTTAATAATTTTTGGTGATAAAGAGCAAATGAGTAACACCTTTTATTTAGGAGCTTTTATAGTCTTGTTTGTAGTATTATTAAATGGTATTTTAAAAAATAGAAAGACATTAAAAGATAAGATTCAGCAAAAACTGAAAAAGAAAAAAGTAATTTAATTTAGCCTTAAAAAGTAAATTTTATAGTATGTTTGTTCTTACAAATAACTAAAATCAAATCACTAGAAATGGAATATTTAGAATTTGAAATGCCAATAAAAGAACTTCAAGATCAACTGCAAAAATGTCAGATTATTGGTGAAGAAAGTGAGGTAGATGTAACTGCTACTTGTAAAAAAATTGAAAAGAAACTAGCAGATGCTAGAAAAAATATATACAAAAACTTAACGCCTTGGCAGCGAGTACAATTATCTAGACATCCAAACAGACCTTATACTTTAGATTATATCAAGGCTATTTGTGGTGATACTTTTATGGAACTTCATGGAGATAGAAGTGTAGGTGATGATAAAGCGATGATTGGCGGATTGGGTAAAATAGGAGATCAATCTTTTATGTTTATTGGTCAGCAAAAAGGTTTCAACACAAAAACACGTCAGTATAGAAATTTTGGAATGGCTAA
This sequence comes from Polaribacter marinaquae, assembly GCF_038019025.1. NCBI lineage: Bacteria > Pseudomonadati > Bacteroidota > Flavobacteriia > Flavobacteriales > Flavobacteriaceae > Polaribacter > Polaribacter marinaquae. The sequence continues at coordinate 988,102 of NZ_CP150496.1, read as the reverse complement.
TCCAGAAGGATATAGAAAAGCTTTACGATTAATGAGAATGGCAGAGAAATTTGGTATTCCTGTAGTAACACTTTTAGATACTCCTGGTGCATACCCTGGTTTAGAAGCGGAAGAACGCGGACAAGGGGAAGCTATTGCTAGAAATATTTTTGAAATGACAATTCTTAAAACACCAATTATAACAGTTGTTATTGGTGAAGGAGCTTCTGGTGGGGCTTTAGGAATTGGTGTTGGAGATAGAGTTTATATGATGGAAAACACTTGGTATACGGTAATTTCTCCGGAATCTTGTTCTTCTATCTTATGGAGAAGTTGGGAGTTTAAAGAACAAGCTGCAGAAGCTTTAAAACTTACCGGTAACGACATGAAGAAAATGAAATTGATAGACGGAATTATCAAAGAGCCAATTGGTGGTGCACATTCTGATAGAGAAGGCGCTTTTGCTGCTGTTCAAAGTCAAATACTAGCTGCTTTTGATGAATTGAAAGATTTATCTGATGAAGATTTAGTCGAAAAAAGAATGGATAAATATGCAAACATGGGGGTTTACAAAGAGTAAATATCTATTTAAATAAAATAAAAAAAGCGAAATTCAAATTTGAATTTCGCTTTTTTTATTTTTTAAATACCTAAAGAAGTAAATAATTCTTTTAATCTTGGTTCTGATGGTCTAGGTGCATCAGAATTTACAATTTTACCTTGAGGATCTATTAATATAAATCTAGGAATCGAATTTATCTGATATTCTTGTTGAAAAGATATGTCTTTACCTGCCCAAAGTTGCACACCAGATAACTGTTTTGCTTTTACAAAATCTTTCCATTTCTTTTCTGCTGCTTCCCAAGATCCGCCACTTCTTCTGTATTCATCCGTAGAAATACTTATAAATTCTATATTTTTACCGTGATATTCTTTTTCTAAAGATTTTAGATAAGGAATTTGTTGAATACAAGGTCCGCACCAAGTAGCCCAAACATCTATATAAACAAATTTCCCTTTAAAAGAGTCTAAAGATTTTTTACCGCCTTTGTAATCTGCATAATCAACAAATTTTGGTGAAATAGTTCCTTTAGCCATAGCTTTGTTTTTTTCATAAGCTTGGTTAAAATAAGTAATCATTTGATTGGTTTGACTATCTACCATTTTTACCAATGTAGTATCTATGTCTTTATAAGAGTTTAAAATACTATCGTAATTAGATTTAATAGAAGCTATTTTGTTTTTAAAATCATTTTCATTTAATTCTAATAGTAACGTAGGATTTCCAATTTTTTGACTTTCTGTAATCTGAGCTAAAATAAAATTACTATTATCAGCACCTTGTCCAGAGAACTTAAAACTAGACATAAAATTTTCAGAGTCTCCATTTAACTTAATATCAAATCCGTTTTTTAAATAAATAGGAGCTCTTTTTGCAGGACTAGTACTAAGAGTGTACACTGCAGCGTTTTCTATATTTAAAGTATCTTTAAAAGTACCATCGTTATTAATTGTAATGCTTTTTACGGGACCTTGTTGACCTGTAATTGTTAAAATAGAATCTTTATTATTTTCTAACTTTCCAGAAAGCGTTAAATAATCTTTAGAATGTTCTTTAGTACAAGAAGCAAGTGCAAAAACAGCGATGATTATGATGCTAATTTTTTTCATTTATTATAAATATTTATTTGAAACAAATATATAAATTTAATCAGAGGATAGTGTCTTTCGATATTTAACTTTTCTGTTAAAAATATAGAAATCAACTGTGTTTTTGTAGTTTAATGTAAAAAAAAATCTCAAACGTTAGTTTGAGATTTTTTAATTTATGATTCTGTTTCAGATTCTTGTTCTGGTTCTATTTTTCCTTTTTGTATCTTGATATTTAATTTATTTTCTTTTTCATCAAGATCCATAGAAATTGTATCTCCTTCATTTAGTTTAGAATTTACAATTTCTTCAGCTAGAGCATCTTCAATGTATTTCTGAATTGCTCTTTTAAGTGGTCTAGCACCATACTTCTTATCAAAACCTTTGTCAGCAATATAATCTTTTGCTTTTTCGCTTAATTGTAATGTATAACCTAAATCTGATATTCTACGTAATAGTTTATCTAATTCGATATCTATAATCGAGTGTATATCTTCTCTTTCTAGAGCGTTAAATACAATTACATCATCTATTCTATTTAAAAATTCTGGTGCAAAAGATTTCTTTAAAGCGCCCTCAATTACAGATTTTGCATGTGCATCTGCTTGTTCTTTTTTAGAAGAGGTACCAAAACCTACTCCGCCACCAAAATCTTTTAATTGTCTAGCACCAATGTTAGAAGTCATAATGATGATTGTATTTCTAAAATCAATTTTTCTTCCTAAACTATCAGTAATATAACCGTCATCTAAAATTTGAAGCAACATGTTAAACACATCTGGATGCGCTTTTTCAATTTCATCTAAAAGAACAACAGAATAAGGTTTTCTTCTAACTTTTTCTGTTAATTGACCACCCTCTTCATAACCAACATATCCCGGAGGTGCACCAATTAAACGAGAAATAGCAAATTTTTCCATGTACTCACTCATGTCAATTCTAATTAAAGAATCATCAGAATCGAATAATTCTTTTGCTAAAACTTTTGCTAATTGCGTTTTACCAACACCAGTTTGTCCTAAGAAAATAAAAGAACCAATTGGTTTGTTAGGATCTTTTAATCCAACTCTATTTCTTTGAATTGCTTTAACAACTTTAGATACAGCAATATCTTGCCCAATTACCTTGCCTTTTATAAGCTGAGGTAATTCGTTTAATTTATGTGTTTCTGCTTCTGCAACTCTATTTACAGGTATGCCTGTCATCATAGAAACAACTTCTGCAACATTATCTTCGGTTACAATTTCTCTATTTAACTTAGAGTCATCTTCCCATTGTTTTTGAGCAGAATCTAAAGCAGCCTCTATATTCTTTTCATCATCTCTTAATTTTGCAGCCTCTTCATATTTTTGCCCGTTTACAGCTTTAGTTTTCCTTTCTCTAATAAGCTCTAACTTGGTTTCTAACTCTAAAATTTGTTGCGGAACAACAATGTTTGTGATGTGAATTCTAGATCCAGCTTCATCTAAAGCATCAATAGCTTTATCTGGCAAATATCTATCAGTCATATATCTGTTAGTTAATTTTACACAAGCCTCTAAAGCTTCATCTGTATAATTTACATGATGATGTTCTTCGTACTTCGTTTTTATGTTGTGTAAAATCTGTATTGTTTCTTCTACAGATGTTGGGTCTACAATTACCTTTTGAAAACGACGCTCTAATGCGCCATCTTTTTCGATATTTGTTCTATACTCATCTAAAGTAGTAGCACCAATACATTGTATTTCTCCACGAGCCAAGGCTGGTTTTAACATATTAGAAGCGTCTAAAGAGCCTGTAGCGCCACCTGCGCCAACTATTGTATGAATTTCGTCTATAAAAAGAATAATGTCATCATTCTTTTCTAGTTCGTTCATTAGAGCTTTCATACGTTCTTCAAACTGACCACGGTATTTTGTGCCCGCAACCAAACTTGCTAAATCTAAAGAAACCAAACGCTTGTCAAATAAAATTCTAGAAACTTTTCTTTCTACAATTCTTAAAGCTAAACCTTCTGCAATGGCAGATTTACCAACACCAGGTTCTCCAATAAGCATTGGGTTGTTTTTCTTTCTTCTACTTAGTATTTGAGAAACTCTTTCAATTTCTTTTTGTCTACCAACAACAGGGTCTAATTTTCCTTTTTCTGCTAAATCTGTTAAATCTCTACCAAAATTATCTAAAACTGGTGTTTTTGATTTTTTAACATTTTTTCCTTTTTGAGGTTGATCAAAAGGATTTTGTTTTTCAGAAGCAAATTCATCATCAGATGGTGTTTCTGCTATCGGATTGTTAGGTAGATCTTCATCATCTACATGCAGTTGTTTATATAAAGCTTTCGCTTCATCGTAATTAACGTGGTATTTCTGAATCAACTTAGTAGTTGGGTCATTTTCGTTTCTTAAAATACATAAAAGTAAATGTGCAGTATCTATAGATTCGCTTTGATATAGCTTTGCTTCTAAAAAAGTTGTTTTTAGAGCTTTTTCTGCTTGTCTAGTTAAATGTAAACTTTGTTTCTCAGAAGTTTCTGCAAAAGTAGGATCAACTGGGTTTAGTTGTTCTAACTTTTTACGCAATAAAATAGTATCTACATCAAATGCAGTTAAAATTTCCATTGCTTTTCCTTCTCCTTTTCTTATTAAACCTAATAACAAATGTTCTGTTCCAATAAATTCATGCCCTAATCTTAGCGCTTCTTGTTTACTGAATGCTATTACATCTCTTACCTTCGGTGAAAAATTATCGTCCATATATTATTGTCTATTGATGTAAATTTAGTCCTTTTTTTTCTTAAAAATTACAAAAAATATGCCAACTCTTAAAAACTGACAGTTTGACTTTAAAAATAATGCAGAAAATAGTTGAAAATCAAGTAAGTAAAAAGCGCTAATAAATTATTAATAAATGTTGATAACTCTGTCGAATTCATAAGTCTTAAACCTTTGTAAATAGTAATAGAAATAGTATCTTGCCTTGTTTTAAAAAAAGGAATAATTATTAATAGAAAATATATATGGCAGACGGAGAAAAGTTAATTCCGATTAACATTGAAGAGCAGATGAAATCTGCATACATCGATTACTCGATGTCAGTTATTGTTTCAAGAGCATTACCAGATGTAAGAGATGGTTTAAAACCAGTGCATAGAAGGGTTTTGTATGGTATGCATGAACTAGGAATTAAAGCAACAGGGGCTTATAAGAAATCAGCAAGAATTGTTGGAGAAGTATTAGGTAAATATCACCCACACGGTGATATATCTGTATATGATTCTATGGTGAGAATGGCGCAAGATTGGAGTGTGCGTTATATGATGGTAGATGGGCAAGGTAACTTTGGTTCTGTTGATGGAGATTCTCCGGCAGCAATGCGTTATACAGAGGTTAGAATGCAAAAAATATCAGAAGAAATGTTAGCTGATATTGAAAAGGACACTGTAGATCATCAATTAAATTTTGATGATACTTTACAAGAACCTACTGTTTTACCAACGCGAATTCCTAATTTATTAGTAAACGGTGCTTCTGGTATTGCTGTAGGTATGGCAACAAATATGGCGCCACACAACTTAACAGAAGTAATTAACGGTACTGTAGCTTATATTGATAATAGAAATATAGAGATAGACGAGTTAATGCAGCATATTACTGCGCCAGATTTTCCTACAGGTGGTATCATTTATGGTTATGATGGTGTAAGAGATGCTTTTCATACAGGTAGAGGTCGTATAGTAATGCGTGCTAAAGCTGTTATAGAAGAAGTAAAAGGACGTGAATGTATTATTGTTACCGAGATTCCTTATCAGGTTAACAAAGCAGACATGATTAAGAAAACTGCTGATTTAGTAAACGAAAAGAAATTAGAAGGTATTGCTAATATTCGTGACGAATCAGATAGAAATGGTATGCGAATTGTTTATGTTTTAAAACGTGATGCCATTCCTAACATCGTCTTAAATAAATTATTTAAATACACACAGCTTCAAACTTCTTTTAGTGTAAACAATATTGCATTGGTAAAAGGAAGACCAGAGCAACTAAATTTAAAGCAATTAATACATTATTTTGTAGAGCACAGGCATGAAGTAATTGTACGTAGAACAGAGTTTTTACTTAAAAAAGCAGAGGCTAGAGCACATATTTTAGAAGGATTAATAATTGCTTCGGATAATATTGACGAAGTAATAAAAATTATTAGAGCTTCTAGTAATGCAGATCAAGCTAGAGAAAGTTTAATTGAAAGATTTGAATTGACAGAGATTCAAGCCAAGGCAATTGTAGAGATGCGATTACGTCAATTAACAGGTCTAGAACAAGATAAGTTACGTGCAGAGTACGATGAAATCATGTTAACTATTACAGATTTAAAAGATATTCTTGCAAACGAACCAAGACGTTATCAGATAATTAAAGACGAGCTTCTTTTAATAAAAGATAAATATGGTGATGAGCGTAGATCTATCATCGAATATGCTGGTGGAGATATGAAAATTGAAGACATGATACCTAATACAAAGGTTGTTGTTACAATTTCTAATGCTGGTTATTTAAAAAGAACAAACTTAGAAGAATATAAAGTTCAGAATAGAGGAGGTAGAGGTCAAAAAGGAGCAACTACAAGAAATGAAGATTTCTTAGAACATTTATTTGTAGGTACAAACCACCAATATATGATGTTCTTTACTCAAAAAGGTAAAGTCTTTTGGATGCGTGTTTATGAGATTCCAGAAGGTGGTAAAAACACAAAAGGTAGAGCGATGCAAAACCTTATTAATATCGAACAAGACGATAAGGTTAAAGCATTCTTAGTTACTCAAGATTTAAAAGACGAAGAGTATATTAATAGTCATTATGTCATAATGGCAACTAAAAAAGGTCAGGTTAAGAAAACTTCATTGGAACAATATTCTAGACCAAGAACTAATGGTATTAATGCAATTACTATTAAAGAAGGTGATGAGCTATTAGAAGCTAAATTAACTACTGGAGATAGCCAAGTTATGTTAGCATTAAAATCTGGAAAGTCAATCCGTTTTGAAGAAGCTAAAACTCGTCCGATGGGAAGAACAGCTTCTGGTGTAAGAGGTATTACACTTCAACATGAAAATGATGAAGTAGTAGGTATGGTTGCTGTAAACGATATGGAAAGTAATATACTAGTTGTTTCTGAAAAAGGATACGGAAAGCGTTCTAAATTAGATGACTATAGAGTTACAAATAGAGGAGGTAAAGGTGTTAAAACTTTAAATACTTCAGAAAAAACAGGAGATTTAGTTGCAATCAAAAACGTAGACGATTCTAACGATTTAATGATTATTAATAAATCTGGTTTAACCATAAGAATGGCTGTAGAAGATTTAAGAGTTATGGGACGTGCAACGCAAGGTGTTCGTTTAATTAATATTAAAGATTCTGATAGCATTGCAGCAGTTGCTAAAGTTGCTCATGATGAAGAAGTAGACGAAGAAGAAAATGCCGAAGAAATAAAAAATGGCACGGAAATTGAAAATGATTCAAGTGAAAATCAAGAATAATTATAAATTTAATATCAGTAAAATGAAAAAACAAATATTAGCGTTAACTGTAGGTTTCTTATCAATGGCTTCTTTTGCGCAAAAAAGCGAATTGAAAACAGCTGAAAAAGCAATTAAGAAACAAGATTATACTACAGCTTTGTCAGCTATAGCTCCTTTAGCATCTATGGAAGCAACAATGGAAGCTAAATATAAAGCAAAATATTACTATTTAAATGGTCAAGCATTGGCTGGTAAAAGTGATTATAAAGGTGCCGCAGATGCATTTAATGCTTTATTTAAATATGAAAAAGAAATTGGTAAGCAGAGATATACAAAAGAAGCGCAACCAATGTTAAATGAATTAATTCAAAAAGCATCTAATTTAGCTATTAAACAATATAATAGTAAAGATTATAAGCAAGCAACAGGTAACTTCTATTTAACATATCTTTTAAGTCCTAAAGACACAAGTTTTTTATATAATGCAGCAATTAGTGCTTCATTATCAAAAGACTATGATGTTTCTTTAAAGCATTACAGAGAGTTAAAAGAAATAGGTTATACAGGTATCACAACTCAATACTTAGCAACAAACAAAAAGACAGGTGCTGTAGAAAACTTAGGAACTAAAACTAATAGAGATACTATGGTTAAGTTAGGTCAATATTCTAACCCTACAGTAAAAGTTTCTGATTCTAAGCAAGCTGAGATTGTTAAAAATATTGGATATATTTTAGTGAATCAAGGTAAGACTGATGAAGCTATTGTAGCTTTACAAGAAGCTAGAAAAGCAAATCCGAAAGATGTTAATTTAATTCTAAACGAAGCACAATTATATATTAAATTAGAAAAAATGGATAAGTTTGGTGCTTTAATGGAAGAAGCAGTAAAGTTAGACCCAACAAACCCAACGTTATTTTTTAATTTAGGCGTTGTTAATGCTAATCAAAACAAAAGTGAAGAAGCAATTAAGTATTATGAAAAAGCAATCGAGTTAAAACCAGATTACGGAGATGCTTACATGAATTTAGCTGTAGCAATATTAAGTGGAGAAAAAGCAATTGTTGATGAAATGAATGAAAATTTATCTAACTTTAAGAAGTACGATGAATTACAAGAAAAGCAAAAAGAATTGTATAGAAAAGCATTACCTTATTTAGTAAAAGCAGATAATATTGAAAGATCTGAAGGTACTGTTAAAACTTTATTGAATATCTACGATACTTTAGAAATGACTACTGAAGCAGATGCTTTAAGACCAATTTATAAAGAAATGAGAGGTCAGTAATAGATTTTAAGATTGATATAAAAAAAATCCGAAACTTTAAAGTTTCGGATTTTTTTTATATCATTTTTTTAATAACTCTTAGCTTGTGTGTATGCTTTTGTAAATCAGCATTAAAAATACCGCTATGATCTAAAGTATCTATTCGAACCTTACCATGAGCATGAATAATGTTATAGTCATTTAAAACAATTCCAACATGAATAATTTCGCCTTCTTCATTATCAAAAAAAGCTAAATCACCAGGTTCGCTTTCTTCTATAAAACTTAATACTTCACCTTGTTTAGCTTGTTCTTTAGCATCTCTAGGTAATTTATATCCAGAAAGTTTATAAACCATTTGTGTAAAACCAGAACAATCTATCCCAAACGGAGTTTTTCCTCCCCACAAATAAGGACTATTTAGATAGGTAAAAGCAATCTTTAAGATTTCTGGCTTAGATAGTTTTTTATCAAAAACAGTGTTCTCATATTTATAATTATAAGAACCTAATCTTAAGTTTCCAATACTAAATTTAGGTAATTGAGAACCTATTGCAATTGTTGTTAAATCGTTGTTTTCTGATGTAACAAAATCTAAAATTTCTCCAGAAAAAGTTAAGGTAGAATTCTCTATAGAATTATAAAAGTCTTCTGTAATTTCTAGGTATTGTTTATTATCAATGTAACCTTCAAAATTATCGAAACTAATACGAATTTTACTCCAGTTTTTAGTCTTTTCAATAATTTGAAAATGTTCACCAAAAAGAATCTGACTAATCATTTCAGATTTGTCAGATTCTTCTGCCCTAACGGGTACAATACTTAAATTACAGATGCCATATAGCATAAATTGCTTATTATTTATTTAAGATTATAATCTTTCAATTACCATAGCACTGGCACCACCACCACCATTACAAATAGCTGCAGCACCAATTTTTGCATCATTTTGCTTTAAAATAGAAGTTAATGCAATTACAATTCTTGCACCAGAAACACCTAACGGATGTCCTAATGAAACTGCACCACCGTTAACATTTACATTTTTATCAGAAATATTTAAAATTTTCATGTTAGCTAAACCAACAATAGAAAAAGCTTCGTTTAATTCAAAATAATCCACATCATCAATAGAAATGTTTGCTTTAGCTAATGCTTTTGGTAGCGCTTTTGCAGGTGCAGTTGTAAACCATTTTGGCTCATGTGCAGCGTCTGCATAACTTTTTATTTTTGCAAGCGGTGTAATGTTTAGTTCTTTTGCTTTTTCAGCAGACATTAAAACCAATGCAGCTCCACCGTCATTAATAGTAGAAGCATTTGCGGCAGTTACAGTTCCTTCTTTTGTAAAAGCAGGTCTTAAAGCAGGAATTTTTTCCATTTTAACGTTCTTGTATTCTTCGTCTTCAGAAAAGATTACAGGTTCTCCGCGTCTTTGAGGAATTTCAACAGGCACAATTTCATCAGAAAATTTACCTTCGCTCCATGCTTTTGCAGAACGCTCGTAAGATTGTATTGCAAATGTATCTTGATCTTCTCTAGAGAAATCATATTCAGTTGCACATTCATCAGCACAAACTCCCATGGCTACTTTGCCATAAGCATCTACCAAACCATCTTTTTGCATTCCGTCTTCCATAGTTATTGGCCCGAATTTAGAACCTTTTCTGGCGTGTTGGTAATGCGGAATAGAACTCATGTTTTCCATACCACCAGCAACAACAACATCTGCATCTCCTAAAGCAATTGTTTGAGCTGCTAACATAATAGATTTCATACCAGAAGCACAAACTTTATTAACAGTTGTACAAGGTACAGATTCTGGTATACCAGCGTAAATGGCTGCTTGTCTTGCAGGAGCTTGTCCTAAGCCTGCAGAAACAACATTACCCATAAAAACTTCTTCTACCAATTCTGGCGATAAGTTTATTTTATTTAAAGCGCCTTTAATTGCAACAGCACCTAATTTTGTTGCAGGTACAGAAGATAAACTTCCCATAAAGCTACCAATTGGTGTTCTGGCTACAGATACAATTACTACTTCTTTCATATGATAATTTGAGTTTATTTTAATATAAGATTGTCTGCTAAATTAATCTTTTTTAATCAATTTGTAAAGGTTTGTTTCTCTTGAATTTCTAACCTTAATTTTTTTACTGTAAGTTTGTATTTATAAGAAAATAAGCATGAGCAATTTTGTAAATAAACTTTATCAAAACAACACCATAATTTTTAAGGTAATATTGTTTTTAATAACCACGATAGCTATTGTGTATTTGTTTCCAAAAGGAGGTCAGTTTAAATATGATTTTAGTAACGGGCAATTATGGAGGTATGATAATTTGTATGCTCCTTTTGATTTTGCAATTCAGAAGTCTGAAGAGGAAATTAAAATAGAAAAAAAGCAAATAGACGCAAATGCTAAATTGTATTTTATTGTTGATAAAACAATAGAGAATCAAGTAAAATCTTCCTTTAAAAATAAAGTAAATAGTTTAAGTACTATTGATACTTTATCAGCAGAAAAAACAAAATTTTTAAAGAATTTAGGGTTAAAGGTTATAGATGAAATCTATAAAACAGGCTTTTTAGAAGTAGTTAGCCAAGATAGAGTTTCTAATAAAGATGAATTAGTTGCTCTTAGAAATAAGAATGAAGTAAAAGATGTTCCTTTTAAAAATTTGTACAATTCAAATAAAGTCTTAAAATCGATAACAAATGGTTTAGATACTGATTTAAATGAATCTGTAAGAAGTCAATTTTTTACAATTTTATCAGAAATTATAAAACCAAATGTAACTTATGACGCCATTTATACAGATAAAGTTATTGATAACGAAACTAAAAATATTTCTTACACAAAAGGAAAAGTTTCTGCAGGTGAGTTAATTATTTTAAAAGGTGATTTGGTAGAAGGGAAGAAATTAGCAATTTTAAATTCTCTTAAAAGTGAATCTGAATCTAATGTTTGGACAGAGTCTAATTATAATTGGATTATTTTTGGATACACCATCTTAGTTGCTTTAGCGTTGTTAATGCTATTGCTTTTTTTACAAAGAAATAGAATTGAAATATTTAACAACAACAATAAAGTAACATTTATTTTCTTCAATGTTTTTTCAATGATATTTATACAAACATTGGTAATAAATTATAATTCAGATTATTTATATGTTGTTCCTTTAAGTGTTTTACCTATTATTTTAAAAGCTTTTTTTGATGCAAGATTGGGTTTATTTACACATGTACTAACCGTACTTTTATTGGGGTATGTTGTACCTAATAGTTTCGAATTTATTTATCTACATATAATTGCCGGTATTGTTACTATTTTAAGTGTATCAGAACTTTATAAAAGAGCAAATTTATTTATTTCGGTTGCACAAATAACAGGAATTTATATGATTACTTACTTTGCTTTTTCAATTATAAAAGAAGGAAATGCATCGCAGATTAATCTAGATTATTTCATGCTTTTTGCCGTAAACGGATTGTTATCTTTTTTAGCAATTATTTTAATTTATATTTATGAAAAAGTTTTTGGTTTGGTTTCTGATGTAACTCTTTTAGAGCTTTCTAATACAAACTCTAAATTATTAAGAGAGTTAAATGAAAAAGCTCCAGGAACTTTTCAGCACTCAATGCAAGTTGCTAATTTAGCAGAAGCTGCAGCAAATGAAATTGGTGCAAACTCGATGTTGGTTAGAACCGGTGCGCTGTATCATGATGTAGGTAAAATGGCAAATCCTATGTATTTCATAGAAAATCAAACTACAGGTGTAAATCCTCATCATGAATTATCACCAAGAGATAGTGCAAAAATAATAACAGATCATGTTATTAAAGGAGTTGAAATAGCAAAGAAATACAATTTACCAGATCGAATTATCGATTTTATAAGAACACACCATGGTACAAGCACTACTTATTATTTCTTAATGAAAGAAAGAGAATTGAATCCGGATAGTGAGGTTGATGTTAAAAAATTTCAATATCAGGGGCCAAATCCGTTCTCAAAAGAAACAGCAATATTAATGATGTGTGATGCAGCAGAAGCAGCTTCTAAAAGCTTAAAAACGCCTACAGCGCAATCTATCAGTGATTTAATAGATAAAATCATCGAAAAACAGATGTCAGACAATCAATTTTTAAATTCAGACATTACTTTTAAAGAAATTGAAATTATAAAAAAAGTGATAAAGAAAAAATTGCTAAACATCTATCACTTAAGGGTTGAGTATCCTGATTAAAAAAAAAGATAAAAAAAAGTAGCAAACAACTTGTAAAATTGTAAATCTAGTATTACATTTGCACTCGCAATTTTAAACAACTGCGGATAAGTTCTAAAACAGGAGAGGTGCCAGAGTGGTAATGGAGCAGATTGCTAATCTGTCGACGGGTAACTGTCGCCAGGGTTCGAGTCCCTGTCTCTCCGCAATTTTTGCTTAATTCTCGGGGTGTAGCGTAGCCCGGTCATCGCGCCTCGTTTGGGACGAGGAGGTCGCAGGTTCGAATCCTGCCACCCCGACACTGTTTTCGTAGAAACATAAAAACTACGGGCTCTTAGCTCAGCTGGATAGAGCACCTCCCTTCTAAGGAGGCGGTCGAAGGTTCGAATCCTTCAGGGCTCACTTAAAGCTTCACAGAAATGTGAGGCTTTTTTGTTTTTTATAGGTTTTGTAAGGGTTTAGAGTACTTTTATGTTCTTTAGTAGATTATCCAAATAATCAAATTAATATTAAATAAGGTATTTTAAAAGTACCCCACTTTTTCTTAAAGTACCCCATATTATATGATTGAACTTTTTAAAAAAAAGGAGTTTATAATTAAGTCCCAATTAGTTCTAAATAAATTTAATTAATTAAGATAAATCTTCTGTAGATGCTGCATTACTCTTAACAGATGCAATACCATTATCTCTACCACTTGTACTTTCATACATTTCACTCGTACCAATAATTTGACCATTACTAGCTTTTAAATTAAAATATGGTTTACCATTAGATGATGTTTTTCTTTCAAATTTAGAATCATCTTGAGAGTTGGTTTTAACTGATGAAATACCATTTTCACAACCTGCTTTTGAAGAGTATCCTTCACTTGTTAAAATTACTTGACCGTTATCAGCTTTTAAGTTAAACTGATACTCTCCATTGGTTCTTTTAGAAATTACAAATTTTCCCATTCTTATAAATTTTTAGATTAATAAAATAAAGGTAGAAAAATTCTATTGATACCCACACAAAAGTTTTACACAATTCATTAACAATCAAAAAGATAATACTATGATATCATATAAATTACATATTCTATTCTATATAGATAAAGTTAAAATAAACCAGAAAGGACAATGTCCTATGAAATGTAGAATTACATATAAAAAAAATAGAAAACAATTTTCTACAGGAATATTTATAAATCCTAATTTTTGGTTAAGTAAGAGGCAGATAGCATCACCACCCAATAGAGAAAACACCATTTTAAACAACAAACTAAGCCTTATTCATCAACAGATAGATAAGGCTTTTTTAATGCTTCAAATCTTACCAAATGACTTTGATGTAGATGATATTTATAGGAAGTATAAGGGTAAGGATTCTAAAGAAGAAATCACCATTTTAGGTGCCTATGATTTACATAATGATAAGACAAAAAAGTTGATAGGAATTGACTTTAATAAACTGTCTTGGAGTAGGTATGTGGAAAGTAGAAGGAAAGTTGCGTTATTTATTACTAAATTCTACAAAACAAAGGATGTTAAATTAAATGACTTAGATTTAAAATTTATTCAAGATTTAGAATATTTCTTTAAAACAGATTTAAAACTAAAACAAGCTACTGTTTATAGAAGCATCCAGCGAGTAAAGAAAATTATTCAGTTTGCAATTTCAGAGAACTATTTGAAGAAAGATCCATTTCATCTATATAAAAATAAGAAACATAAAACAGTTATTATTTATTTGACAGATGTAGAGTTAAAGAAGTTAGAGAAACACAATTTTAGTCAAGTGAGATTACAGCAAGTAAAGGATTTATTTATTTTCTGCTGTTACACTGGTTTAGCATACACTGAAATGTCAACTTTGACAACTAAAAACATAGAAATAGGATTTGATGGTAAAGAATGGATTCAGATGATACGTAAAAAAACGAATAGGAAAATATCTATTCCAATACTACCAAAAGCAAGAGAGATTTTAGATAAATATGATGACAACTTACCAACTTTAAGTAACCAAAAGTTTAATTCATATTTAAAAGAGATTTCGGAGTTAGTTGGTATTAATAAAAAATTAACCCATCATACTGCAAGAAAAACTTTTGCGACAACAGTATTATTATTTAACAATGTACCTATGGAAATTGTATCAGAATTATTGGGTCATTCTAATATGAATGTTACACAATCTCATTATGGGAAAATTGTACAAAAGAAAGTCAGTGATGAAGTTAATAGACTTTATTAAAATAAAAACTCCACTTCTATAGTGAGGTGGAGTAAATTGCTATGAAAAAGAAAAAAGAAATTTCTTTCTATTCAAATATAGTTATTTAAAATCAAATAAATCTCTGACTTCAATATTTAGTGCTTTAGCTAATACAAACAAAGTTGAAATAGTTGTATTTATCTCTCCTCTTTCAATTCTACCTATTTGTGATATTGATATATCGCAATCATTTGCTAAATCTTCTTGTGAAAGATTACAATTATTGCGGAGTCTCTTAAGGTTTAAACCAAAAGCCCTCATAAATTCAATATTCTTAACTTTTATCACATAGTAAAAGTCAATAAACCTGCAATAAATAATAGACGCATATATGCGTTTTTGTAAGTATATTTACTTAAAAAAAATAAAAGTATGAAGAAGTTATTTGTTTTAATATGCTTATTAATATTTTCATGTAAAACTAAACAAGAAAATATTTTTGAAATCATTGATTTTAACGGGCAAAAAGTTGAACCTTTTGTTGAAAAAATGATGAAAGAAGGAAGAATAAGTTATTTTCGTGAAGATTATTCAGAAAATAAAATATACAAATCCTCTATAGAAATAAGAGGTTCAATTCTTCCTGTTTATCTAAAATTTAACGTTAACAAATATGATTTTAATGTTCTAAAACATGTTGAAATATATTATAATAGCGACCCTTTCATAGGGTTTTCAGATTCAGTCTCAGAGTCAAAGTATATAGCACTTAAATATCATATAAATGAAAATTTAGGAAGAATAAAAGATACAGTCATTAATAAAAACGAGAATTTGTTTTTTGAAAAAAGAAAAGATACTGTTTTTCATTTAGAATATGATGAGAAGGATTTTATTTTGAAAAATAAAGAACCTCTTATTATAAGAAGTAAAAATTATCTTCAAGAGATTAAGAAGACGAAAGATACATTAATTAAAAACCAAACAATTAAAAACTTACTAAAATTGAGCCACCCTTATGTTTCTTGGGAAGTGAAAAGAAATAATCTTGTAGAATTTAGCTTAGATGGAGGATATGTGGTTAAACTAGATAAATATGAGTTTAGAACAATTAAGAGTATAAGGTTCAAGGTTTTTATAAAAGATGAGTTTAATGAAATTTTACATGTAACGACACCGATAACATTTGAATTACCTATTAAAATTGATGATAAAATTCCTGCAGGAGTCACCTTTGATGACAATCGAGCTAAGTTTAAACTGAATTATGATAAAAATAATTATAGATATGAATCTTTAGAGAAAGCTCGCTTGTATAGAGATCAAAACTCTGTGAAAATTGAGTCAGAAATTTTAGCTATAGCTTTTGAGGATGGTACAGTATTAAAGAAATAATATATAAAAAAAGAATTATTAGAAATGAAAAAACACCTATTATCAATAGTAATTTTAATAACAACGATAAGTTACGCTCAACTAAAGCCTCTAAAAGAAGCTGATTTATTAACAAAAGAAGTAACTAAAAATACTTCTTTTAAAGTTGATAAGTTTGAATTTAAAATAGAGTGGACAGATAAATTAAGTCATTCTCCTAATTTAGGATATTTAGGGGGTATTAAATCTTTAAAAATATATTCAAAAGGTACATTGATAAATGACTTTAAATCTATAGAAGATGAGGTTGGGCTACAAGAATTTATAATTGATTTTTACGACTTTAATTTAGATGGAACAATAGATTTTAGAATTCGTAGAGAGTGTGGAGGTAGTTGTTATTATAGTTACTATTTATCTAACATAGAATTAAATCAGTTTGAAAACCCCAAAGAATGGGATTATATACGTGTTAGAGCTTTAGATTTTAAAAATAAATTGTTGGCAGACCAAGTTGTAAGTGTAAATGAAGAGGGAGATATTTATAAAGTTACAGGAAACCGATTGATTAAACAGTTGGTAAAAAAATAATGCTTTCATAAAATTTTTATTCTTGACTTTTATTAGGAAGTAAAAATCAAAAAACATTTAATTATTCTTATATACGTTGTGATATTTAAACAAAATTTTAATTATGAAAAAAATTAACCTTATAATAGTAATCATAATATTATGTTCTTGTAAAAGTGAAAGTTTTAAGAACGAACTACCTCAGAATTCAGCCACGTTATTATTAAAAAAAAGAGTATTTGAATTAAATTTATCTGAAAGTTCTGCTAAAAATATAGATGTAGTTAATGGTTTTAGAGGGTTGAAGTTAGGTGTAAATATTGACTCTTTATATTTAAAAGATTGGAAATTAAACAACTATTCATCAGAAATTAATTATTATGATAAAAAGCTTGATTTGTTTCTAGATAATAATACTTTTAAATGTGAAATTTACCTTACATTTTACTTTAATAAACTAATAATGATTGATATAGGTCTAAATGATAATAGAGGTATAGTTAATGAAAAGTATTCAGAAAGTGAAGTAATAAATACATTTATAAAACCTAAATTAATGGAATTGTTTGATAATGTTTTTGGACAGTCAATTAAAATTGAGCAAGGTGTTATAAGTGAACGAAAAATCAAACCCAAAAGGAGTAATTCTGAAAAAAAAGGATATGATAATTTTTTTTTAAAATTAGCTGATGGTTATGATTTAATAGAGATTACTGAAAAAAAATTTTCTAGTGCTAGATATATTAAGCGTCCTTTTGAGTTAGTTATTAATAAATACAAGACAAGTAAAAAGAATAAGAATTATAAAAAAAATAAATTTTCACTCCCAGGAGCACGAATCTATTATAATAATAGAAATAATAAAGAATTATATAGTTATAATGGAAATAAAAATATGCTTAAATTATTTATTGAAAATGAATTTGAACGAAACGATTCAGGCGAAAATACATATTATATAAGCTACAAATTAAAAAATATAAAAACACAAATTAAAGTTTATAATAAAATTGAGACTAAAAAATATATGTTAAGTAAGAAGATGAAAGATTCCATTAATCTTTTTGAGAATAATAGAAAATTAAAAGAAAGAAAAATATCTAAAGACTCTATAAAATTCAAAAAATCATTAGAAAACTTCTAAATTATAAGAATTATTTTTAGCTTTATAATTGTTGTTACTTATCAAAAAAAATAATTTTTTCAAAATTTTTCAAAACTTTTTTTATTAAAAGGGCAAGCTAACCCAATACATCACCCCTCCCTTCATTTCGTTTTGGGTTACCACCCGCCACTTCATTGCGGTCACTCACACTCCTCTTTAGCTTTGGAGGTAGTCTCCAAGTAAAGAATAATCTTTAAAATTTAAGAAACTATGGTAAAAATTGTAGGATTTAAGACCTTTGAAAGAAAAGATGGGTCGGAGTTTTGTGCATTAATTGTACAAGGAGGAATTGAGGCTGTTAAAAGTAAAGAAACAGGAAAAACTTATTTTACAGCAAGAAAAGTAAATGTTGGCTGTACTTTTGACGAGGAAATGTGTGAAAGTTTAATAGGTTCAGATTTTCCAGGAAGCATTCAAAAAGTTGAGGTAGAAGCATATGAATATGCAATAGAAGAGACAGGAGAAATGATTACGCTTACACATAGCTATCAATATGTAAGTGAAGAAGAAAGTGTTGTTAAAAACAATGTTGTAGAAGAAGAATTAGTGTTATAGCTAATTTTTTAGTTAAAATATAATTAGAGAGTTTACAGAAATGTAAGCTCTTTTTTTATGTCTTTTTTTTTAATGAGATACACTCACAAATTAAATTATAAACAATAATATTTAAAATTATGAAATTACAAAAAGCACAAAGACACCAAGTAAAATTAAGATTAGGATTGTCTGGGGCATCAGGTTTTGGCAAGAGCTATTCAGCATTATTACTTGCTTATGGAATTACTGAAGATTGGACTAAAATAGCTGTTATAGATACAGAAAATAATAGTGCTTCATTATATTCTCATTTAGGAGATTTTAATGTGGTTTCTTTAAATCAGCCTTATAGTCCAGAACGATATATAGAAGCGATAAAGCTTTGTGAAGAAAATCAAATGGATGTAATCATTATTGATAGCATTACGCACGAGTGGAATGGAAAAGGAGGTTGTTTACAGATACATGAGCAATTAGGCGGTAGATTCCAAGACTGGGCGAAATTAACTCCAAGACATCAAGCTTTTATAGATGCGATTCTACAGTCTAATTGTCACGTTATAACCACTGTTAGAAAGAAAATGGACTATTCAATGGATAGAGATTCTAGTGGGAAGACAAGGGTTGTAAAGCACGGTTTAAAGGATATTACAAGAGAAGGATTTTCTTATGAATTAACCGTTGATTTTGAAATTATTAATGAAAATCATATGGCTAAAGCAACTAAAGATAGAACAGGTTTGTTTATGGATAAGCCAGAGATTTTAATAACAAAAGGAGTTGGTAGAATGTTAATTGATTGGTGTAACCAAGGTGTGTCTATTGCAGATGCTAAAAAGGAAATAGCAGAATGTACAACAGTTGAAGGTTTAAGACATTTATATCAAAAATATTTACCTCTCAAGAAAGAGCTAAACGATACTATCTTAAATCGTAAGCAAGAGATTGAATCAGTAAAATCAATGATTGTAGAACGAAAAGAAATTATTCATAATAACAAAATATCAGAAAATGGAACTCGTAGCTAATTATAACCCAATAGAAATGATACAAGAAGTATCTCAAGTTGTTCAAAAGTCAGCAAGTAATTTTATAGGAGCAAATACAGTAGAAGTAAGTTTAGAGCATATTCAGAATAAATGCATTGTCCCTGTTTTTGCAAAAGATAACGAAGTTACTATTTCTCATTATGGATTTATAAACTCAGTTAAAGAAGTTGTTAAGTCTGTCTATTCTGATATTGATATAATAACGCCTTCAATAAGAGCTTCACATCAAATAAAAGGTAGAATACCTAGTGCGATTGGTAAACCTGTTAAGGAGTTGTTAGCGCATGAAAAAACTATTTATTATGAGCGAATAGCTTTTATGATAGAAATACCAAATAAGCAAGTAGTGGTTAATGACCAAATATTAAACCTTACAATTGGAGGAGTTAGAGCATATAATCAAGAAAATTTATTTTCTAAAAAATCTATTGAGAAGTTTAAAGTTTTTATAGGTTACAAAAACACAGTGTGTACAAATTTGTGCATCGCTACTGATGGATTGCAATCAGAAATAAGAGTAAGTAGTATTCCTGAGTTACAGGAATGTATTTATAATTTAATTCAGGGTTATGACCAAGAAGCTCATTTAGGTGTTATGGAGAGAATGAGTAAGTTTCAGTTAAGTGAACAGGAGTTTGCTCATTTATTAGGAAAAATGAGGATGTATCATTTTTTAAGTAAAGAGGAAAGAAAAACTAAGTTTCCTTTACAGCTTACAGATTCTCAAATAGGTATAATAACTAAAAATTATTTTACAGATAAGAATTTTAAAAGAACGAATAATAAAATGATAAATCTTTGGCAGGTTTATAATTTATTTACAGAGGCAAACAAGTCATCTTACATTGATACTAATTTAGAAAGAAATGTCAGTGCGTATGAGTTTATCCAAATGCTAGGTTTTTATAGAGAAAATGGACAGAATAATTTCTTTAACCATATAATTATATAGCTTTTTTAATAATAAAGTGTAATTCTAAACTGATGAAATGAATGATAAAGAATTAGCGGAATTTTTAAAATATATTTCTCCTTTTGAAATTTATATAGTTAATAGAGAAAATGAATTAGAGTGTGTAAAGTGCCCTTTTAAAGCTAAAGTAAAGTATAATATTGGGGTTTTAGTAAAAGATGAAATTGTTTTAGTGGATAAAGTAAAAATTACAAAAGATTTAATTTCAGTTTATATAATTAGAAATCAATCTTACTATTGCTATCACTTTGTAATAATTTAAAAATAATGGGAGTCTATGTTGTATTTTGAATGTTGAAACTTTTGAGACTTTTCCTCCTTTATAATTAAAGAAATACTGAAAAAGTAGTCTAGATTATACACAACATATTTATGATGTTATTAATATGTTGTGTATTTTTATAAAAAAACTTGTCATACTTGACGAGATAACTTGTCAACTTTTTACTCTATGAAAAAAATATTAACTTTTGAAGATATATTAAATTCTAATAACTTTTTAAAATTACAAAATACATTTAAATCTTATGATGATAAATGTGGAAGAGTTGATAATTATTTTAAAGCTCCACAAATTGATGATTTTAATATTGTATTCGGAGGAATCAATACAGAAACAGGAAAAAATGTGAGAGTAGAGGAGTTTTTTTACAAAGATTATCTTATTGAAAAAGTGAAATCTATTTATGATTTATATTTATCAGACTTTAATCGTAATTATAAGAAATTAAAATTATCCAATGGAAACATCAGTCTTTATTATAGACAGAAAAAAGAAGAATTAATTTCTTATTTTGAATCGCTTGATTCTTCCACTTATTTACCTATCGTAATTAAAGAATCAATTGAGTTTCAGTTAAGTTTGTGTTTAGAAAAAATTCAAGATATAAGTTTAAAAGATGAGTTGTTTTTAGGAGATAAATTGAATTTTAAAGTAATTAGACAAGATGTCCTTGTTTTATTTTATCTATTGAGAGAAAAAGGACATATAAAATGGCACAGCAATTCAGAACTCAAAGTTATATTAGAAAACAACTTTATGTCATACGACCTTCAGAAAAAAAAATATGTAAACTTCAAAGTAGGTAGAAGTGTTTTTTCTGATTTTAAGAACGGTACTAGACCAATAAATCAATCCATTGAGAGATTAAAGAAAATTTTTTTGGAAGATAATTTCTTTGATATCACTTAGTTTAAGCAGGGGTACATCATTTAGACCCCTATAAACCCTTCCTTTCAAACATATTTTTGCATTAGCACAGGATAAAACTGTCTATTTAAACACTTGCTATAAAAATTTAACAGCAAGTTAAAAGTAGTTATTCCCTGCTAAAAATTAATATGAATTAAATTATTAAAACATGAATAAAAAGGAAAACCCATTTTGGGAAAATGAAGAAGGAAAGCTAAAAATATCAAATTCAGAATTATTGAATTTCTTAGGAGCAAATGGTTTTGTAAGGTTAAAATTGTCACCAACAAACTATTTATTAGTAAAGAAAAAAGATAATAGAATTAGATTGTCATCAGAAGAAGAGATGATAGCATTTGTTGGAGATTATTTAATAAGGGAAAATCAGGAGAAAGTTTATGAGGCTTTTGTTAAAAGTGTTGGTCAATATATATCAACTAAAAAATTAAGCTTTTTAGAAGTAAATGAACTGCCTGATGATAGGGATTCTAAAGATACAGGTATTTTTTATTTTAAAAACTGCTATTGTTTGGTATATAAAGAAGGTGTAGAGGTAAAAGATTATAGTGAATTACCTTATGTAATCTGGAAGAATAGATTAATAAACTGTGATTACAGTAAGAGAGAGACCTCAAATATTGGTCAATTTGAACAGTTTTGTAAAAATATTACAAACAATGAAGACTCACGTTTTTTAACTTTAAAAACTATATTAGGTTATCTACTTCATAGGAATAAATCAAGAGGAGAAGATAAAGTGATTATTTTATATGATGAAAATATGCTACTTAATGATAAAACTAATGGAGGTACTGGTAAAACATTATTATCCGATGCGTTGTCAAAAGTACGAGAACTAGAATTGTTTGATGGTAAATCTATTAAAGGAGATAGTTGGTTTAAAAATCAACGTATTGGCTTAACAACAGATATTATAACTTATGATGATTTGAATAAAAATATCAGTTTAGAGATGTTTTATTCTATGATTACTTCAGGTATTGAAGTTGAAAAGAAGAGGAAAGATGCTTTTTTTATTAAAAAAGAAGAATCCCCAAAAATTATTATTACTTCAAATTATCCTGTAAAAGGACCTGGTGGTTCATCAGATAAGAGAAGGAGGTTTGAGTTTGAGGTAGCTAACTATTACGACGAAGAATTTACACCAGAAGTTGAATTTGGGAATAGGTTCTTTAATGAAGATTGGGGTATAAATGAATGGCAAAAGTTTTATCATTTTCTAATGGAATGTTTAAATGACTATTTGAATTATGGATTGGTTAAAGCTCCTTCTATTAATTATAAAAAAAAGAGTTTAGAAATAAAGACATCAGCTGATTTTGTCGAGTTTGCTGATAGTTTTATAGAATATAACCAATGGATGGATAAGAGAGTAACTGAAGAGTTGTTTAACGATTTTTTTCCTAATCAAAGGACGTCATCTCATCAATTCAAAAAATTTTTGAGTGAATATTCTGTCGAGAATGATGCAACTTTGGAATTAAAATCTACAGGAGGTAAATATTTATTTAAAATGATTAAAAAAGAAAAGGATGATGAAGAAAGTAGTTTATAAAGTAACAAATAATGAAACTGAAGAGGTTTACATAGGTATAACAAGTAAATCTATTGATGATAGGAAAAAAGACCATTTAAAGAAGTCTAAAAAAGGAAAAAGCTATGCGTTTCAAAATGCAATAGCAACTTACGGAGCAGATGCCTTTAAATGGGAGCAGATTGATACAGCAATCACAACAAATGAATTAGCTAAAAAAGAGAAAGAATATATTTTAGAATATAATTCAAAAGAACAAGGGTATAATTCTGATAGTGGTGGTGGAATCCAAAAAGCTGTCTATCAATATGATATGTTAACAGGAGTATTAGTTAATAAGTACTCTAATTTAACAGATGCAAGCGCTACAATTGGCTTAAATAAGCAAGACTTGTCAAGTGTATGTTTAAGTGTAAATAAAGTCTCTAAAGGCTTCTATTGAACTTATGATTATGTTGATAAATTTATTCCTAAAATTGATAAAAGGAGGAAGAAAGTTTGTCAGTATAATATGCAAGGTGAATTTGTCAGAGAATTTGAATCTGTAGCAGAAGCTTCAAAATATTCTGGATGCAATAAAACATCAATTGCGAAAGTCTGTAGGGAAGAAAGGAAAACCTGTGGAGGTTTTATTTGGAAATATTTATAGAGTTAAGTTAAAAAAAAGGTAGTGTAAAAGCTACCTTTTTTTAATGAAAAAAGTCCTACCGAAGCAGGACTAAAGATTTTCATCTACGGCATATAGCCTTATTGTGATAAGATTAAAGATTAGAAATTTTAATCTAAAGTAAAAGTAATAAGATTTTATTAATTATTCATAAAATTTTATTAATTTTATTGTTCTTATTACAAAAATTGCGAAAAAGAAATGAATAAAATACTTGGATTAGATCTAGGAACTAACTCTATTGGTTGGGCTTTAATAGATACAGAAAATGATTCTATTTTAGGAATGGGAAGTAGAATTTTCCCTGAAGGTGTTGTTAACTTAGGTGAAGGCGAAGGTAGAGAAACCTCAAAAAATGCTAGCAGAACAGAAGCTAGGGGAGTTAGACGACAAATTTTTAGAAGAAGACTTCGTAAACGTTATTTATTAAAAGAACTAGCAAAACACAACTTATGCCCTATTTCACCTACTTTAGTAAAAGATTGGAATGGAACTGATATTTTCAATAATGAAATAATTAAAGAATGGTTTCAATTAAATCCTTACGAATTAAGAGCAAAAGCAATTCATGAAAAAATTACTTTAATAGAGCTAGGTAGAATCTTTTATCATATGATTCAAAGACGTGGCTTTTTAAGTAATAGCAGAAGTGCTGGTGCTGATGTTAAAGAAACGAGTACCATTTTTAAAGGAGATTCAAAGATTGGAAAAATAGGAATTAGTGATACATTAAAAAGTATTGAACAAAATAAAACTCTAGGTTCTTTTTTACATAGTATACAGCCCAAAGAAAGTGAACCTTTTTCTGGCGAACTAGAACGTATTAGAAATAGATATACCACAAGACAAATGTATATTGATGAATTTGAAACTATTTGGGAGTTTCAAAAACAATTTCATTCTGAACTTAACTCTATACTAAAAACAATACTTGGCGGAAGAAAAAAAGATGGTTATAAAGAAGATGGTGTTTTATTTCATCAAAGACCTTTACGTTCTCAAAAGCATTTAGTAGGCTATTGTTCTTTTGAACCTAAAAAAACAAAATGTAAAATAAGTGCAATACCTTTTGAATTATTTAGAATTTACCAATGGATAAATACGCTTTCTTATGATGTTAATGGAGTTAGACAAAAAATCACATTAGAAGAAAGACAAAAAATCATTAACCTATTACTATCTAAAGAAAAACCTAGCTTTAAAGAAATTAGAAAAAAAATTGGCAAATTAGATGGAAGTTATCAATTTAATTACAAAGACAATGATAAAATAGTTGGCTCTCACACTATTAGTAATTTATCAAATAAAAAATTCTTTGGTCATAAATGGTTTGAATTTTCTGAAAAAGAACAAGAAAACATTTGGCATGTGCTTTCTTTTTTTGATGATAGAGAAAAATTAAAAGAATACGCCATAAAACATTGGAGTTTTGATGAAGAACGAGCTATAAGAATTTCTAAATTTAATTTAAAAGATGGCTATTCTAATCTTAGTAGAAAAGCAATTTTAAATATTTTACCCTTTTTACAAAAGGGATTCATGTACGATGTTGCAGTTGGTTTAGCAGGTGTTAAAAATGCATTGTCCATAAACTGGGAACAACATAAACAATTTGTGTTAGACAATGTACCAGACATAGTACGCTCAAATTTAAAAGGTGGTTATATAGAACCTCTTAAAAGTATGATGAAAAATGAATTTAATTGTACTGATAAGCAATTAGAAAAACTATATCATCATAGTAGTGCGATTGAAACAGAAAAAATTCTAGAGAGACTTCCTGTAAATTTACATGCGGATAGAGAAATACAAAAAATTAAAAACCCTGTTGTAATAAGCGCTTTATTTGAAATTAGAAAACTAGTTAATGAGTTAATTGATACCTATGGTAAACCTAATCAAATAAAAGTTGAATTAGCTAGAGATTTAAAAGCATCTAAATCTAACCGTTTAGAAACTCGGAAAAAACAAAAAGAATTAGAAAAACAAAACGACAGAGTAAAGGTTGAACTAGAAAACTTAAATCAACGAATCAACCACATTAATATATTAAAATATAAACTCTGGGAAGAATGTAACCACACCTGCCCTTTTACAGGCAAAGTAATTACGATAAGCCAGCTTTTTACAGGAGAAGTACAAATAGAACATATTTTTCCTTGGAGCAGGTCTTTAAATGATAGTTTTAATAACAAAACACTTTGCTTTGCTGATGAAAATAGAGCAAAAGGTAATAAGACACCCTACGAATTTTATAGCGAACAGGGAGGTCAAAAATGGGAGGCTATTAAAATACAAGCTTTAAGCTGTTTTAAAACCAAAGCCAATTATCCTAATTGTTATAATAAATTCAAGCATTTTGTGAAGAAAAAACATGATGAAGATTTTATTAGTCGTCAGTTAAATGATACAAGATACATAAGTAAAGAAGCTAAAAATTATCTTTCTAAAATATGCTCTAATGTACTAGTAGCTCCTGGGCAAATGACAGCTACTTTAAGGCATCATTGGGGTTTAAATAGTATTTTAAACAAAGAAGATGAAACTAAAACTAGAGATGACCACAGACACCACGCAATAGATGCTTTAGTCATGGCATGCTCTACTAGAAGCCATTTACAAGAATTAAGTAAAAGAAACAGATATAACAAAAACCATGATTTAAAAGATTTTCCAGATCCTTGGTTGAATTTCAGACAAGATGCAGAAAATGCTGTAGCACAGATTTTAGTATCTCATAAAAACCATAAAAGCTTATTAACAGTTAGAACCCATAGCACTAAAAAGAAGGGAGTTGTACATAAAAATATTGGTGTTGCTGCAAGAGGACAATTGCATAAAGAATCTGTTTATGGTTTAAGAAAAGCACCCAATTCTAAAGAAGCATTTCATATAAGAAAACCTTTAGAAAGTTTAACAACAGAAAAGCATTTAGAAAAAATTGTTGATGATAGTGTTAAACAATTAATTTATAAAAGAATACTTAATATTGGTGGCTTTATAAAAGGAAAAATACCCAAAGAAACTTTTTTTGTAGTTGATGAAAACGGAATAAAGCAACCCCAAATATTTTTACCAAATAGAAATGGTTTACCTGTGCCAATAAAAAAAGTAAGGATAAAAGAAAATATAGGAGGGGCAGAAAAACTAAAGGAGAATATAAACCAATATGTTAACCCAAGAAGTAACCATCATGTACTTATTTATAAAGATATTGAGGGTAATTTAAAAGAAGATGTTGTTACATTTTGGACTGCTATAGAAAGAAAAAGACAAGGGATTGATGTTATTCAATTACCAAAAGACGGAGAAGAAATTGTGACAACATTACAAATTAATGATATGTTTTTATTGGGTCTTTCTGAAAATGAAATTAATTTAAATAGTTCTAATTACCAATTGTTAAATCAATACTTATATAGAGTACAAAAATTATCCTCTAAGTATTATGAATTTAGATTAATTTCAGAATCAAAGATTGATAAAAAATCAATCCCTCAATATAGAAGAATTACTGGTTATGGAGAAGGGATTGGTGGTTGGCTAACTCACAAACCAATTAAAATAAAAGTTAATAGTATTGGTAAAATAAAAAGATTGTAGTTTTTAATAACTATAATAAAAGTTCATTGACATATTTTTAAGGTTTGATTAAAGATTAGAAAAAACGATATTTGTAGCTCTTGTCATTTCTTGCGGACTCGCGTTGTGGTTTGATTAAAGATTAGAAAAAACGATATTGGATGCAAGATGTAAAGCAATTGTAGAAGTGTTGTGGTTTGATTAAAGATTAGAAAAAACGATATTATCTTTTGCGCTGTAATCAATAGGCGTTACGTTGTGGTTTGATTAAAGATTAGAAAAAACGATATTAGCATTGTTAGATACGGTTTCTTACTATCAGTTGTGGTTTGATTAAAGATTAGAAAAAACGATATTAATTTTAAAACTAAATGTTTATCGTCCAACGTTGTGGTTTGATTAAAGATTAGAAAAAACGATATTAACCAGCAGGTGTTGAATTTTACAAAATAAGTTGTGGTTTGATTAAAGATTAGAAAAAACGATATTCCGCATCGCTATCATTCATTCCTAAACACCGTTGTGGTTTGATTAAAGATTAGAAAAAACGATATTAAAAGAAACTATAGAGCAAACTCATAATGTGTTGTGGTTTGATTAAAGATTAGAAAAAACGATATTAATTAGTTTCGATTACGCTTTTAATGAAGTGTTGTGGTTTGATTAAAGATTAGAAAAAACGATATTAGTTGTTATACTAGCTTCTAATTATCATATGTTTAAGTGAAAATATCGGATACAAAAAATGCTTCTTGCAAAGACATAATTGCTTTGTTTGAAGCATTTTTTGTTTTCTATTAAAACAATTCTAACTGCATAGGGCTAGGCTCTTTAGGCACAATTACTTTACCCCAAAAATTTATTATATTTCCATATTGTTTATCGGTAATTCTTAGAATACTTACTTTACCAAATGGTGGTAAAAGTGCTTTTATTCTTTTTTCGTGTGCATCTGCACTTTCACTACTTGCACAATGCCGCATATATACAGAATACTGCATCATAGTAAAACCATCTTTTAAAAGGTTTTTACGAAATTGCTGCGCATTTCTTCTATCTTTTTTTGTTTCTGTTGGTAAATCAAAAAATACAAATAACCACATAACCCTATATTTATTTAGTTCCATAATTTTGGGTATACAATTTTTCTGGTTTTACCACTAAAACATTGTTGCAAAGAACTGGTTGTGGTAGACAAAGCCACCATTAAAGGGCTTTCTTTCTCTTTAAAATAAACAGTTTGTGTAAGAATACTTAACAATTCTAGTTTTATTGGTGTAATGAGGTCTTGTTCATTATAATTTTTCATTATTTCTAAAACTTTTGCATCTACTAATGGTCTGTAAGGTTCCATAATATCGTCTGCTAAACAAAATGCATTGTATTTATTATGATGATGAATTCCTAAAGTACTTAACAACCCACTGCCAGAAAGTGCTCTTGCAACAGCAGACCTTAAAACAATATACCCATAGTTTAAAAACAAATTTGGATACACACCTACGCGTTCTCTTTTAAAATTGAAGTCAAAAATATTTTTCCAATAGTAAGAAGCTGAAACAGCTTCCCTGTTATCGGAATCTCCACTTAAAACTTTTGATGCATAATAACCTAAAGGACTACTGTTTTTTCCAAGTTTCTTTAAAATTTGAGCTTGATTACTAATCTTCAATTTAACAATTTGTTGCCACAATTGTTTTTTTAAGGGCTCAGTCGCATTAATTTGATTTTCAAAATGTCTTTGCTGTATATGATGGTTATCTAAATTTAACAACATACTTTGAGGCATATGTTTATTATCGCAAAAGATTACACTAACATTATTACTTGTAAGTTTAGATAGTGCTGGAACAGAAATATATGTTTCTTGATTTTCTATAACTATAAAACCAATGTCTTCTATAGGTACTGTTTTTACAATTTGTGTATCATTTTTTATTACTAGCTGTTCATATTTAGTTGTTAATGAGCATTTATTACTAAAGAAAAGGGTTCTTTTAATCATATTTTTCTTTTAAAAGTAAGAAATTCCCCTATGAATCATCTATTTAAATTATAAAAGCTATTTTTTAGTATCCTACATTAGGGATAGTAAAGTTTACAATATTAAAATATAAGGCACACTTTTAGGCACACTAAAATAATAGAGTTAAGGTAAGTACTATAAACACTAATAAAACAAAAAAAGGTTCGAATCCTTCAGGGCTCACTTAAACCATCACAGAAATGTGATGGTTTTTTGTTTATATAAAGTTTTTATAATCTCAGTTTTTCTAATTATTTAGAAATCAATAAATAATATTTTAAGGTAATTTTATTTATTAACAATCTACTTTTATAATTGATAATTGCTTCTTAAAAAGTATATATTCGCCCTCTAATTTCTCCAAAGAGCTAATCTATATTAGGTAAATGAATAACGTTAAAAACTGGTTGCATTATTATAAAAATAGTTTAATAGATAGCGAGAATTTAGCCGTTGATATTTCTAGAATAAAAAATATTTTTCATCAAAATTATTGTGACTTAGGCGCAGGAACAATCAACCCTAATAACGCAGCTGATATGTTAGATTTTGAAGAAAAAAGAATCAATCGGTTAAAAGGAATTACCAATAAAGAGCATGTAAATTGGTACACAATTTTCGATACAGAAATAATTATAGCACCTTTTCAGTTAGATGTAATTTCAGCAGACCAAAATTTTAAGCAAAAATCTATTTATCCTTTTTGGATAACCGCAAGAGTAAATAGAGCAGGTCAATTATCATCACCAAAAGAAATTTTTCCGCTATTTGTTCGTGATTATTTAGATCCTAAAGCAGATATTGGAAACGATTTTATTTTTTCATCCACAGAAACAATTGCAGAAGCTAGAGAAATAGAAAAACCAGAAGCTGAAGATGAGGTTTTGCCTTGGGATGTTTATTGGGAATATGTAAATATGATTTTTTCTGAAGTGACTTACAATGCAATTGCGAGTTATCATGCAGAAGGATTTACAACAAACCATAAAGCGACTTATTTTGCAAGAAGTTCTAAGATTTCTGCTGCAAAAAGTATCTTATTTTTATATGAAAACTTATTAAGTGAAACAGAAGAATTGCCTTTAATTTCTAAATTAATAGATCCTAATTTAAAGCAGAAAAGAGAACCAATAACAGGTGCTGGTTTTTTAAATTATAATCATTTACATTTAGGTCAAATGTCTAATGAGTTTCCGCTTTCTATAAGTCAGAGAAAAACTTTATTATCATATTTTACAGCAGAAGAAAATGCAATTACTGCTGTAAATGGTCCGCCTGGTACCGGAAAAACAACACTTTTACAAAGTTTGGTTGCTACAGAAGTTGTTAGAGCAGTTATTGAAGGAGATGATGCGCCAGTTATTTTGGCATGTTCAACAAATAACCAAGCGGTTACAAATATTATAGATAGTTTTATTAATTCTAAGAGTACTTTAGGTGATTTGGCAGAAAGATGGATTCCTGGTTTTAACGGCTATGCCACTTATTTACCTTCGAATTCTAAAAGTGAAAAAAAACTTAAAGATATAAATTACCTTAAAGGCAATATGTTTGGCAATGAAGGTACTCTGTGTGATTTAGAAAATGAAAAGTATTTAGAGGATGCAAAACATTTTTATTTTAGTAAATATACCGAGTACTTTAATGTGGAATTAGATTCGTTAGAAGATGCTTGCCTTCAACTTCAAGAAGAAATAACTATTTTACAAGATAATTTAATTGACGGAGTTCGTATTTCTCAAGATTATTTGAAATCCATTAAAAGTGTAAATAATCTTTTACTTAATAAGAAAGATCATATTCAGAAAAATACCATTCAAATTTCTAATTTACAGAAATGGAGAACGATACTAAATACACTTAAATCTTCTTCGGATGAGCGTAATTTTTTAGAGGAAGTAGAACAATACTTTGAAGTAGATTCTAAAAATGAAAACTCAGATAAAATTTTTAAAATTGATAAAGAAGTTTTAAATAATTCTGATGCTACATTGATATTTATCAAAAAATGTATTGCAGATATAAATCTAGCTTTATCATCCAACTTAAAATTAAAAAACTGGAAATTTAAAAATAGTATTACTGGTTACCCATTTGTCTCTGAAGAACAAATGTGGGAGTTTGAGTATGAAAAAATGGAATCTGAGGATAAAAGTCATCGTTTTTTTTATGATGAAATTGATTTAAATATTCGTCATAAAGCTTTTTTATTAGCAACACATTACTGGGAAGCAAGATGGATTTTAGAAACCGAAGATGTTCTACTTAACGAAACAGAAAAAGGAACAGGAGAAAGAGTAGTAGCTGCAAAATGGAAAAGAAGAGCAATGTTAACTCCTTGTTTTGTTGCAACTTTATATATGGCACCTTCACACTTTTTATTTAGTCAGTTTCAAGGTGAAAACGAAAACGGAAAAGCTGTTTTTGAATATTTACCATTGTTTAATTTTCTAGATTTATTAATTATTGATGAAGCCGGACAAGTAACTCCAGAGGTAAGTATTCCTATTTTTTCGTTGGCAAAAAAAGCAATTGTTGTAGGAGATTTAAAACAAATAGAACCGATTTGGTCTATACCTCCAAAAATTGATTCTGGTAATTTGTTAAATCAGCATATTGTCTCTAGTCAAGATGATTATAATTATTTAAAAGAAATTGGTTTTCTGGCATCTAATGGTAGTATCATGAAAATGGCTCAAAATGCATGTGAATATGAAACACCGCTAATTACAAAGAAAGAAAACGGATTGTTATTATTAGAACATAGAAGATGTAATGATGAAATTATTGGTTTTTGTAATGAATTAGCTTATGATGGTATTCTTAAACCAATGAAAGGAAAAGCAAGTAAAGATCAAATTTTTCCTTCTATGATGGCATATCATATAGAAGGTTTAAGTGAAAGAAAATTTAGTAGTCGTCATAATAAAAATGAAGTAAAATCTATTATTATGTGGCTAAACAGACATAAAGCTGATATTCAAAAAGCATATAATGTAGAATCCATAGAAAAAGTATTAGGAATTATTACACCTTTTGCTAGTCAAAAAACCGAATTATCTAAAGCT
Organism: Polaribacter marinaquae; assembly: GCF_038019025.1. Taxonomy (NCBI): domain Bacteria; kingdom Pseudomonadati; phylum Bacteroidota; class Flavobacteriia; order Flavobacteriales; family Flavobacteriaceae; genus Polaribacter; species Polaribacter marinaquae. The sequence continues at coordinate 955,523 of NZ_CP150496.1, read as the reverse complement.
TTGATAGATTCTGGTTTTAAAGTAAACGATATAAAATTAGGCACAGTGCATGCATTGCAAGGTGCAGAGCGAAGTATCGTTTTATTTAGTTCTGTTTACAGTATAGAAGATGAAGGTGTGTTATTTTTTGATAGAGACAATAAACCCAACATGCTTAATGTTGCAGTTTCTCGAGCTAAAGATAGCTTTATATTATTTGGTGATACAAGAATATTTGATGAATCAAAAGATGTGCCTTCTGGTGTCTTAAAAAAACACCTAAATATAGAGGTGTTGCCAAGTTAAATATTGTGCATAGAAATGAGTAACCATTTTTTTATGGTTACTCAAATTACGTTAACAGACGTATTTAAACTTACTTTTGGGGGTATAATTATCTTCTTGTTACTGTAGCAAATACTTTTAAAGTATCTTTCTTTACAATAACAGCATTATCTAAAGTTAACTTAATTACATGTTCTGGGTTAGATACTTGAAAAATGTAACTATACTGTCTAAATGATGTTATGTGGTAATTTGGGAATTCTTTTGCAACTACAGCTTTATTAGACTCATAATGTTCTATTTCTGTCTTTGCTGGTTGACAACTGGCAAGCATTAAACTTGCAAATAATGTTGTTAAAAAAACTTTTTTCATCTTAAAATAATTTTTATAAAATTGAATAAAAACTATTATTTACAATCAGAAACTAATTTTTAGAGGTTGATACTTTAGTTATTCTGGAACTATAAAATAATAGAACAAAAATACGTGTAAAGTTAGGGTGCTTTATTTTGTATTATAATTTCGATTGATGTAAATAAATACATAAATCTATAAAATAATTATAAGCTTAATTCAGGGAGTTCAATTGCTTAGAATTGATATTGTAAATGTACAAAAAATTATTTCATATTTAGAAAAGAAAAATCAAAATTTAATCCAAAATTTAAAAACGGATTGCTCAATTCTCCTCCTTTAGCTTTTACATAACCAAAAGCACTTCTTAAGCTTACTTTATTAGTTAGTTGATAATTTAGTCCTAAACTTGGTTTTATAATCAATCCTTCGCCTGTGCTAATGTTTCCGCCACCGGCTGCACCAGCTAAAATTTGTGTGAAAATCGTGATACTTTTATTAAAAAAATTACCAGATTTAAGACCTAATCCAACAATTCCTTCTGCATAAGCACCTGCATTACCAAAGTTAGCAAATGAAGTTTGACCTGCTACATATAAATTTTTAGAAAGATCAAAGTTAACTTGTAAGGATATTTGGTGCATATCTTCTGTATCTAATTCCATACGTTCTGCATCTAAATACCAATCTTGCTTTACAATAAGTTGTATTCCTTTAAATTTACCTTCTTTAAAGTTTTTATAACTTGATTGTATCCCATTTCTATCTACATAATATTTTAGACCAAATCCGTAAGTAGAAGTTGTAAAAAATTCTGTGTTTGGTGTAAATAAATATCCTTTATTTAATGCTAAGTAAGTATTACCAAATAATTTCTGTTCAATAGAAATATCTGGTGAAATCATAAATCCACCATCAGAATTAACGCCACCGCCACCACCGGCGCCAATTGCAAGTTTGGTTAATATGTTTGTTCTATATTTATTAAAAGAGAAATTGTAACCAGCTCCTAATAAAACATCCATATAGCCAGCTCTAATTCCGCTGTAAGCACCATCTAGCTTTAAAAAAGCAAACCAATTTTCTGTAATGTAATTTGCAAATTCAAAACCTGCTAATCTAATTGTTTTGCCTTCAATAACTCCTCCTGCATAATTTTTGGCTTTAAAAGCTTTTAAATTATTAAAATGTATTGTTAGAGATGATTTTTTAGTAGGATTATTCCAAGATGAATTTTCTAAATCTTGAATTGAAAATTTTTCATCAATAACATTATAATCAGAATAATTAAAGTTTACCGGGATTTCTACTGCAAAATTTAATTGACTTCCGTTAATTTTTCCATCATCAAAAAAGTTCACATAACTGTAACCAGCATTTAAGTTGAAATGATCAAATTTATAGCCTAGATTAAAGTGGGGTAAAATAAAGGCACCACCACCATCTGCCGCAGCTGCTCCACCGCCGCCACCAAAATGAAAACCGGTATCTATAAATAATTTTTCGGTTAAAAATTTCTTGTATCCAGCATTAACGCCAAGTGTAAAAAAACCACCTCTTCTACCAGTTACAGCACCATAAATACCTAAACCTGCATACAAATCATCATTTAAAAATAAATTATAATGTATTCCTGAAAATCCCATGTTTGGTTCATTAGGAATTTCTAGTTGTGGCATTTCAATAGATAAAAAATCTACTTTTAAAAATCCGTTTTGCACTTTTTTTTCTGGAACTAAATTCGTTTGAGAAGTAAGAATTTGAGTGCAAAAAATGGTAGCTAAAATTAATAAATAGTTTTTCACAAGTGTAATTTTAAAATTTTTATCTTTTTTCAACTGTAATAATAACTGTTTTTGATGTTGGTGTGTTACTTTTTCTAGCCACACTTTTTATTGGTACAAGCACATTTGCTTCTGGAAAGTAAGTTGCTGTACATTGCTTGGGTATATCGTATTTTACAACTAAGAATCCTTTTGCAATTCTTTTTTGATTGTTAAAATGACTCACCAAATCTACTAAATCTAATTGATTTAAATTGTTTTCCTTCATGTCTTCTTCATTCATAAAAACAATTCTTCTTTCGTTTAAAACTCCTCTATATCGATCATTTAAGCCATAGATAGTTGTGTTATATTGATCGTGAGTTCTAATTGTCATCATTATAAATTCATTTTTATTTAAATTTAAATCAGATGGTTGATTTAGTGTAAAATTTGCTTTTCCTGTGGCAGTAGGAGAGAAGTTGTTATCTCTAGCGTTGTTGGGTAAATAAAAGCCGCCTTTAATTCTTGCTTTTTCATTATAGTTATCAAAACCAGGAATTGTTGCTTCAATTTTATTTCTGATTAAATCATAATCAGAAGCAAGTTTGGTCCAATTCACATTCGAATTAACTAAAGTAGCAGTTGCCATACCTGCAACAATTGCAGTTTCACTTAATAAAAAAGGAGAGTGAGGTTTTAAATGACCTTTAGATTGATGCACAACTCCCATAGAATTTTCTACGGTTATAAATTGTTCTCCATTGGCAGTAATATCTTTTTCTGAGCGTCCTAAACACGGCAAAATTAATGCTTGTTTACCGTGAATTAAATGACTTCTATTTAGTTTTGTAGAAATATGAACTGTAAGATTACAGTTTCTTAATGCATCTGCTGTGTATTCTGTATCTGGAGTTGCAGAAACAAAATTACCACCCATTCCAATAAAAACCTTAGCTTTACCTTTATGCATAGCTTCTATAGAGTTTACAACATCATAACCATGTTTTCTGGGTGCTTTAAATGAAAACTCTTTTTCTAAATTATCGATAAACGAATCCGGCATTTTTTCCCAAATACCCATAGTTCTATCTCCTTGAACATTAGAATGACCACGAACGGGGCAAGTTCCGGCACCTTTTTTACCAATACTTCCTTTTAACAGAAGAATATTAACTAACTCTCTAATATTATCAACTGCATTTTTATGCTGGGTTAAGCCCATGGCCCAACAAATAATTATTTTATCATTATTAATTATTAATTCGGTAGCTTTTTCAATTTCTTCTAGGGTTAAACCTGTTTGAGGTAATAATTCTTCAATAGAAAAAGTATCAAGATCATTTAAAAGAGCATCTAAACCTTCGGTTTTGCTATTTATAAATTCATGATTAAAAACAGAATTAGGCGATGCTACTTCTTTTTCTTTCATTAATTTTAAAATAATTTTAAGTAAGGCAACGTCACCGTTTATTTTTACTTGTAAAAATAAATCGGTTAAATCTTGACCAGAACCAACCCATTTTAATGGATCCTGTGGATCTTTATAATTTAGTAAGCCTACTTCTGGTAACGGATTTACAGTAATTATTTTTCCGCCATTATTTTTAGTTTCTCCTAATGCGGTTAACATTCTTGGGTGATTAGTTCCTGGGTTTTGCCCCATAACTATAACTAAATCAGCATGATTAAAATCCTCTAAAGTAACAGATCCTTTACCAATTCCTAACGTTTCTGAAAGTGCGCTACCACTAGATTCATGACACATATTAGAACAATCTGGTAAATTATTAGTACCGTAATGTCTAACAAACAATTGATATAAATATGCTGCCTCGTTACTTGTTCTTCCAGAGGTGTAAAAAATTGCCTCGTCTGGAGATTGTAAAGCATTTAATTCTTGTCCAATTATAGAAAAAGCGTTTTCCCAAGAAATTTCTTCGTAGTTATCTTTTCCTTCTGGCAAATACATGGGTTGTGTAATTCGTCCGCTTTTTCCAATTTCATAATCAGATAATTTAGAAAGTTCGTTAACAGAATGTGTTGCAAAAAATAGCGGCGAAACTTTATCTTTGGTAGCTTCTTCGGCAACAGCCTTTGCACCGTTTTCACAATATTCTGCTAAAAAAGCTCTTTTAGCATCTGGATCTGGCCATGCGCAACCAGGGCAATCAAAACCATCTTTTTGATTTAAATTTTTTAATAAACCAATACCTTTTACCAAACCAACTTCTTTTGTAACATGCTTTAATGCGGAAGTAATTGCTTTAAAGCCAACCGCAGAATCTGGAATGTCTTTTAACTTAATTCCGGTAAGTTTTTCTGGTGGTTGTGCGTTTGTATTTTTAGACATAAGTTTCGTTATTTTGAATGTATGATGGATTTGCGTAAACTGTCATTTTGTTGTCTCTCGTAAAACCTATTAAGCAGATACCGAATTCTTTAGCAAAATCTACGGCCAAAGAAGAACAAGCAGAAACGGCAATAATTACAGGTATTTTAGCGATAAATGCTTTCGAAACGATTTCATAAGAAACTCTACCACTTACCAATAAATAATTTGCAGCTTTTAAATTATTATTGATTAATAAATCGCCAACAATTTTATCTACTGCATTGTGCCTACCAATATCTTCTTTAATAGACAATAAATTATTTTTTTTATCAAAAATTGCAGCTGCATGACTACCTCCAGAATCTTTGAAAGTGTTTTGTAAAGCACTCATTTTAACAAACATTTTATGAATTTTGTTTGCTGAAAGAAGATTTTTATTTGATAATTTTTTTCCAGAAATTTCTAAGTCTTTTAATTCTTGTTTTCCGCAAATTCCGCAAGAAGAAACAGACAATAAAGTGCGTTTGTTTAAATAGCCTTTTCCTAAGTTTTCTTTGCTGATGTTTACATTTATAATTGCAGGAATATTCTGTGTAGTTTTTATGATTTCGAACTCAAGAGCACTACTTTTTTTATAAATATCTTCGGCGTAAAGTAAACCTCTAATAAGTTCAAAATCGTTATCAGGAGTTCGCATTACAACAGTATATGCATCATTATTAATATTTATCTGTAAAGGTGCTTCTACAACTAAATTATCTTCAATAGAAGATTGATTTGAGTCTGTAATTTTTAATCCTTGGTAAATAAATGTTTGCATAAGCCGTAAAGTTAACCTTTAAACGTAAAAAAATAAAGAAAATAGTGTAGTTAATTTAAGAGGTAACTAGGTGATTATGCTTTGGAGCAAACAATACAAATTAAGTTATTTTTAAAATCTGTTGTTAAAAAAAGATATGTATTTCCACCATCTTTAATTTTAGTTTCTTTTCTAATTTGCGCTACTGTTTTAGGGAAATTTCGAGTCGTAATATTCGCTTTATTATCTAACAAGATTTTTTTAATCTTCTTCTTATCGTAATTTAAAATATGTTCAATTTTAAAAGTTCGACCCGGAAAATCTATTTTATTTTCTGATGTATATAAATGCGAGTGTTGCTGAAGTTTAAAAACGTTTAACTGATTTGTAATTTGATGGAATCCGCCAGATTTTAGAATCGCAGCATTTGGCTCGTACAAATAGGTAAGTGGTTCAGAATAATTAGAAACAGACTCTTGTTTATAAATAAAACTAAAATTTTCTGTTTTTTGTTTACCAATATTTACGGTAATGATTTTGATAGAATTATTATACTCTTTTTCTAAAATGAATAGTAACTCTTTAACTTCGTTATGAACCGCTATTACATGAATTTCTTTGACAAATTTAAGCTCGTTAATAGCACTTGTAATGTCTAAAATTGGTGAATTTTTAATTAAGATTATACTCGATTTAGAAAACAAAAAATCTATGTTTTCTGGCACATTTGGTAAACAATCTTTTAATAAAAAAACTTTTCCTTTTGCATCGTTTCTTCTAGAAGGATCTATATAAATACAATCGAATTTTGCATCTGTATTTTTTAAGAAATCCAATCCGTTTCCAGAAAAAGTTACAATATTGTTTTTTTCTAATTGCTGATAATTATGATTTACAATTGCTGATAAATCAGTATTAATTTCGCAATGTGTAACTGCTTTAAAGTTTTCAGAAAAATAGTAACAATCTACACCAAAACCACCGGTAATATCGATAATAGTATTTCCTTTTACAAGACTTGCCTTGTATTTCCCTGTAATTTCAGAAGAAGTTTGTTCGATACTTAATTTTGCAGGATAATAAATCTTATCCGCAGTAAACCAAGTAGGTAGTTTTTTTTCAGATTTTTGTTTCGCTACAATTTGGTTTGCCAATTCTTGTACAGTAATATCTTTAAAAGGGCTTCCTTTTAAAATCAATTTGGTAATATCAGCCTTTAAATTATCTAAAATAAATTGCTGAACTTCTGTACGTAAAATGGCTAAATTCAAAAGAAATTACAAGTCTTTGGTTAATGATTTTACAATTTTATTATCAGATAAAAACTCTTTTAAAATAACTTTTAAAGCAGTATAGCAAGGTACCGCAGTTATCATACCAAGAACTCCAAAAAGTATGCCTCCAATAATAATTACTAAAAATATTTCTAAAGGATGAGATTTAGTTGTTTTCGAAAAAATTAATGGTTGACTTGCAAAATTGTCTATTAATTGTGCAATTAAATACCCAATCATTACATAAATTGTAGTTGGTAAAATTTCTTCTTGAAAGTTTAAACCAATATTACTTGTCATCGATAAAATAAACATTAAAACAGCACCAATCATTGGGCCAACATAAGGTATTAAGTTTAATAATGCACATAGAAAAGCAATAACAACAGCATTGGTAATACCAAAAATTAATAAAATTAAAGTGTATAAAATAAATAGAATTGTGATTTGAAGTAGCAAACCAATAAAATATCTAGAAAGTAAATTATTAATGGTTTCTAAAGATTTAGAAAATCTTGTTTCTGTACCGTTAGGTATAATTGCAAGTACTCCTTTTTTTAATATTTGACTGTCTTTCATAAAAAAGAAAGAAATAAATAATACAGAAAATAAGCCAACGCTTAAAGAACCAACAGCACCTAAAACAGAGTTTAAAAGGTTTGGTATTTCTTTAAATTGAGATAAAAAATCTACATTTTTTAATTCGCTTAAAACATCAATACCTTTAGATGCAAAGTACGAAGTTGTTTGATTAAAAATTTCTTGAATATTGTTCTGCAATTCATTTACTTCTAATAACGATAGGCTTTTACCTTGTTCTGCAACTAAAGGTATAAACATAACTATTAAGCCTGTTAAGAAACCAAGCATTAATAACATTGTAAAAACAACGGCAAGCGTATTGGGGAATTTTAATTTTCTTCGTAATGTAATTATAAGTGGTCTCGCAATTAAAGAAAGTACACTTGCAATAATAATATATACAATTACAGACTGAATAGCATACAAGAAATAACCAAGTAAAACTATACCAATTATTATAGCTAAAGCTCTTAAAATACCGTTTGCAATTGTTTTAGAAGTCATTAATTATAAGCTTTTACAGTTCCCATACTTAAATTATTACCATTTGCAAAAGTATGATTAGTTGGCAGCATTGTACCACTTTCTGTTGTAATCCAATTTTGCCAAGTTGCTGGAACTTCTACCATTTTCATGCTAGCAACATTCATTTTGTAGCTAATTGGTACATAGTTCTCATCCAATATCCAAAGATAAGAATCTCCGGGTGTTGTTCCGCCAGAAGTATGTTTTACTAAAAGTGCATCTTTATCATTTACTTTTTTAATCGTTCTAATTGTACCATCATCAAAAAGTTTGTGAGGTGCAACCAACCAAAAAGAATCGTTATTAAAAATATCCCAAGCACGTTTTACAATTTTCTCATCAGCAATATCTTGCTTAACATCATTATAAAAAACTGTACTTTTTTCTTTTGCTTGCGGATGTAAGTTTACACGGATTGTATCCCAAGAAACATCTGCAATATGATTTTCTTTGTCCCATTTAAAATGCCTTCTTCCGCCAAAACTCCATTCTATAAAACGTGTGTTTTTATAGTTTTCATGCTTAATAGCTTTTAATATTTTGTGAGCCAAGTCATCTGCTTTTTTATTGTAAGCTTTTACGTTGTTCATTGATATTTCTAGGCCAAAAAGCGAAAGTTTATGTTTAGTAGGTAACTTTATGCCAGATTTGGTATTTTTCCAATCAGACCAAGTAGCCGATACTCCGCCAAGAGGAATAATAGATGTCCACATTTTATAAGAAATAGGTATATTATTCTCATCTAAAATCCATAAATAAGAATCTCCTGGGGTAGAACCGCCGGTTTTGTATGTAATTAAAAGCGCATCTTTATCGTTATAATTTACAAGGCGTCTTTCTGTACCGCTGTCAAAAACTTTGTAAGGTGCAATTAACCAAAAAGAATCGTTGTTAAAGTAGCTTTCTGCCTGCTTAATTAAGTCGTCATTTTTAGTAAGTTTATCATTTATATAAACTTCAGAATCTGATGGATTTTTAGTTTTTAAAAGAACTTTATTTTCATCCCAAGAAACTTCAACTAAATTTTCTTGTTTGTGCCAAACATAAAAATGTTCGTTTATAAAATTCCATTCTATAATTTCTGTAGTGTCAAAAGCATCTTTATTTAAGGCTGTTAACATTTTAGTTGCCAAAGCATCTGCTTTTTCACCCTTTTCTCCGTTTGGTAATTTTTCGTTATTAACAAAGTAATAAATACCTAAAAATAGGATTAAAATTAAAAATAGAAAACCTAGGATTTTGAAAAATTTCTTCATGAATATTAGATAAATTAGACTGTAAATTTATCAATTTTAAATAAGTTATGATTTGTTTTCTTTAGAATAATCTAAAATAGATTTTTAATGACAGAAAATTTTTCTAAACTTTTTGGGTAATTCTTTCGAAATAGTAATTTTTTCTTTCGTAAACGGATGTGTAAAATCTAAAGTTGCTGCGTGTAGAAACAAACCTTTTCCATTTAGTATTTTATCTTGTAGAAAATACTCTTTATCTCCTAAAATAGGATTTTTTAAAGAAAATAAATGCTTACGTAATTGGTGTTTTCTACCTGTTTCTGGTTGAAGTTTTACTAAATTTAAAAAATTGAAACGTTTAGAAATTACGGATTCTAAAACTTCGTAATTTGTAAAAGCTTCTTTGTTGTCTATTGGTTTGTCTATATAACCTTTAGCGTTCATTTTACCAATTGTTACTGCAAAATATGTTTTTCTGATGTTCTTTTCTTTAAACAATTTACTTAGTTCAATAATAGATAAACTTGTTTTGCCAATTAATAACAATCCACTAGTTGGGTAATCTAATCTATGAACTGGTTGCGGTTTTACTGCATCTGCAAGCGAACTCTTAATAAGGTTTTGCGATAAAGCATTTGCAATAGTTACAAATTTGTTACCGCTAACTAAAATACCTGCAGGTTTGTAAATAATAGCTAAATAGTTATCTTCAAACAAAACTTCTAAATCTAGTTTTAATCTTTCAAAAGTTGAAGTGTTTTCAGATTCATAAAGATCTATTTTTTCTCCTCCCAAAATATATATTCCAGTTGTAGCTATTTTATCATCAATAAAAATATGTCCTTTTTTAATAGCTTTTTTAATTCCTGATTTTGTTGGTATAGCATTAAATATTCCGACGCTGTATTCTTGAAAACGAATCGGTTTCTCTAATTTTTTTACAAAATGGGTTTCTAGTAAATTCAATACATAAAAGTTTTTATAAAATAATAATTCCCACAAAAGTGGGAATTATTTTAATCATTTTAATTGTCTTTTTGATATCCTTTTGGTCTTTTAGAGCGAATAGGTGCTTTTGGCTCTGGTTTTAAAATAAACTCATTGTCTTTTAATAAACGTAAAGCTTCTGTTACTGATCTTTCTAATTGAGGATCTTTACCAGATAAAACTTCTTTGGGAGTTTGATGAACTTCGATATCTGGCGCTACACCTTCTGCTTCTACAGCCCAATTACCATCAACATCGTAAAATCCACCTCTTGGTGCAACCATTCTTCCGCCGTCAATAAATTGCGGAGTATCCCAAGTACCAACCAAACCACCCCAAGTTCTTGTACCAACTAATGGTCCTAGGTTTTTCTCTTTAAACATATATGGCAATAAATCTCCACCAGAACCCGCTCTTTCATTAATAATCATCACTTTTGGTCCCCAAATTCCTGCCATCGGAGTTGTCCATGGTTTTCTACTTTCTGTTTTACTATTAAAATAACCAACAACTTCTCTAGACATAATATCTATCATGTAATCTGCAGCGGAACCACCACCATTATTTCTTTCGTCAATTACAACTCCTTTTTTTTCTTGCTGAGAAAAATAATATCTATTAAAGGATGTAAAACCAGGATTACTTGTGTTTGGTACATAAACGTAAGCTAATTTTCCGTTAGATAATTCATCAACTTTTCTACGATTACTTTCTACCCAATCTATATTTCTTAAACCTCTTTCGCTTGCTGTTGGTGTAATTAAAATTGATCTAGCATCTTTTAGAGAAGGTTTGTTATTTACTTTGATATAAATTTCTCTGCCCGCAGTTTGTTCTAATAATTTATAAGGATTCATATCCGAAGTTAATTCTACACCATTTATAGCAACTAAATAATCACCTTTATTTACATTGATACCAGGTAAACCTAAAGGAGCATAAATATTCGGATTCCAACGTTCGCCTTTATAAATTTTCTTAAATTGATAAAAACCTCGATTCTTTTCTAAATCTGCACCCAATAAACCAACACCAACTCTGTTAATATTTGGGAAATCTCCACCAGAAACATAAGAATGTCCAATAGCAACTTCACCGCTCATAATATCTACAACATAATTTAAATCAGATCTATGTTTTACATCATTTATCCACGGAGAATACCATTTGTATATATCATCCCAAGGAGCTCCATGAACATTATCTACGTAAAGAAAATCTCTCATGTAACGCCATCCTTCTTTAAAAATTTGATGTGCTTCTGCTTTTGGATCTACCTTTATTTTTAAATTGGTATTTAAGTTTTCTTTACTAGCTTTTGCTGCACTAGCTTTGTTGATGCTCCAGTTACTTCCTTTGGATAATAAAATAGAATTTGCGTTACTTGATGCTTTCATAGAAGAAACACCAGTAGCAAAAGTTGTTGCTTTTTCTTTGGTAACATCATAACTATGTAATGTTAAACCTCTAGAATTAGGGATAGATTCAGCAACAAAAACTTTATTTTTTGGCCCTTTTAATAAACCAACATAATTTCTAGCGGGTAAATTTAAAGCGACAGCTCTATCAAATATTCCATTTTCATCAATTATAGTTTTCTGAACATTATCTTTTTTGTTTTCTTTCTTAGAATCATCAGGCTTTGATTTTGGCGCTTCTTCTTCATCTGTTTTTGGAAGATTAGGAGCTTTATCCGAAGAATTTAAAACAATTGTGTATAACGTTCTTGTAACGCTAGGGTCGAAAGAAGACATGTCTAACCAACCCGTTTGTAAACCGTAATTTGTACTTGCCAAAGTGTAAATATATTTACCAGAAGCATCCCAAACAGGTGTAACTGCATCTGCAATTTTATCTGTAATTTGAACCGTTTTTTTAGTACTTAATTGATAAGCATAGATCGATTTAAAGCTGTTATCATTTTGTTTTGCATACACAATCCAATCGCTATCAGGAGAAAACTTAGGATTCATGGTTCTATTAGGATGCGCAAAACCATCTGCATCTGCTTTTACAATTTTCTTAGTGTCTAAATTGATAATCCAAATTACAAAATTGGTATCTGTATACGCTATAAATTTTCCATTTGGAGACCAATCTGGTTGAAAGTAAAAAGTAGGATTTGGTAATTTTATAAACTCTTGATTGTTTCCGTTTTGATCTGCTAATACCAATTCATATTCACCATTTTTATCAGAAAACCAAGCAACTTTATCTCCTTTTGGCGACCAAATAGGAGAACGGTCTGCAACACCAGAAGAGTTGGTTAAATTTCGCCAAGTACCATTTTCTTTTGGTACTGTAAAAATTTCTCCTCGATATTCAAAAATGGCTCTTTTACCTTTTGGCGAAACATTAGGATTGGTTAAGTTTCTGCCAGAAACATTCATCCACCTTGTTCTAGAATAGTTTAAATCTCCTTTAACATTTATTACAATTTGATTGGTTTCTTTAGTTTTTGGATTTAACAAATGTAAAAAACCAGCCTGCTCATAAACAATACCATTTTGGTTGGCATCAATGTTTTTAACGTCAAATTTTTTATGAAATGTAACTTGTGTTTCTTGTTTAGTTTTAATATTGTAAGACCAAATGTTTGCTGTATAATCTCGTTCTGAAATGTAATAAACATCACCATTATACCAAACAGGATTTACATGTCTTTCGCTATCTAATTGTGGTGTTTTTATTAATTCTTTAGTTTTTAAATTTACAATCCAAATTGGCATTGCTTGTCCACCTCTATAATTTCTCCATTCTGCATCCCAACTTGTAATTGGTGTGTAGGCAATGTATTTATTGTCTTCTGATATTTCACCATAAGCAGCTCTCGGAATATCGAAGGCTTCTGGCAAACCACCATCTATAGAAATTGTATAAAACTTACTAGTTTGCGTTGGCCTACTTTCTCTGTTAGATCTAAATAAGATTTTTCCATCAGGCGTCCATCCTTGCACATTATCTGAAGCAGAATGATATGTTAATCTTTTGGGTTCGCCACCGTTAATAGAAACAACATAAACATCAGTATTACCATCATATTGAGCCGTAAAAGCAACCCATTGTCCGTCTTTAGAAAATTTCGGACTAGATTCATAACCATCATCACTGGTAAGACGAATAGCATTGCCGCCATTTATAGAAACTTTCCATAAATCTGCAGCATGTACAAAAACAACTTGATTGTTACTTAAAGTAGGTTGCCTTAATAATCGTGTGCCTTGTGAAAAACTTGTGTAACTGAGAATTACAAAAAAAAGAAGTGTAATTTTTTTCATGAGAATAAAGTTTGATTGAATCATTAAAGATACAGAAAATCAAACTTAAATAAATCATAAAAAAAAACGGACTTACTTCGCAAATAACTGGCTCATGTCTTTAAAAGCTTTAAATTCTAAAGCATTTTTTTCTGGATCTTGAAAAAACATTGTTGCTTGTTCACCTACTTCGCCTTTAAAACGGATACAAGGCTCAATAATAAATTTAGTGTTGTGTTTTTTTAATCTTTCTGATAAATTTTGCCAATCTTCCCAAGATAATACGACTCCGAAATGCGGAACAGGAACATCGTGACCATCTACAGGATTAGAAATTCTTTCTGGGTTAAAGCCATCTTTTTGATGAATGACTAACTGGTGTCCGAAGAAATTAAAATCTACCCAATTTTCTGTACTTCGACCTTCTTCACAATTTAAAATTTCTCTATAAAAAGTTCTGCATTTTTCTAAGTTTTGAACAGGAATTGCTAAATGGAATGGTTGAATCATTTTTTTAATTTTGATTAGTTAATGTGTTAAGACCGTATTCGTTTAAATATGTTTCTATGTCTGATATATGGAGTGCATACGAATAATTACCTAAGTCATCTAACGCTCTCATTGCATGATTAGAGCATCTGCCAGATTCTAAAATTATCGAATCTTTTTTAATTTTAAAGTCGATATAATCTAGGGTTTTATAAGGTAGTCGGGTTAAACAATCTTTATAAAGCCTTATTGATTCATTAATTATTTTTTTGTCTTCGATGGTTGCTTCTTCATTTTCTAAATGAAAAATATAATCTTCTATTTTCTTTCTTTTTTTAACGGATAAAATTTTAATTAAATCGTCTTTTCCTTTTGATGTTAAAATTGTATCCAAAGTTAATTCGTTACCGTTTTGTAGGTTGTAGTTATAAGAGATATTAAACTCTTCGCAATAGGCACCACAACCTTCGGAATAAAAAGTTACAGAATAGAGGTTTTGGTTTAAAGTGTTTATTTTATAGTTTAAGAAAGAAAGTCTAGACATTGGTTTATTTTCCGTAGCCCAAATATTTTCAAAAATACTTTTATACTTATCGTTTAAATTAATATCTAAAAGTTCGTTTGCAATTTCTCTATTAATTTTGTTTGCAATTTCTTCTGATCCGTTTAGAAGTGGAAATTCATAAATAAGTGTTGGATATTTAGGGCTAGACTCTTTAATATTTGTTATGGAAAATTCATTTTTTTTACAATTTGTAAAAAAAAGAGCAATTATAAAAAGTAATAAAAATTTCTGCATACTTAATTATTTAAAATCCTGCTGCGGCATCATCACCTCGTTTATCTGCACCTGCTTCTAGTTTTCCGTTTGGTAAAACTAAAATAGCGTCAACTCTACCAATTATTAACGAATTTCTTTCTAGAATTTTATAGCCTAAAGTTTCTAATTTAGCCTTTGTTTCTTCATTAAATCCGTTTGGTTCCATTCGAACTACATCTGGCAGCCATTGATGATGAAATCTTGGTTGATCTACAGATTCTTGCATACCCATTTTATACTCTGTTACATTTAAAATATTTTGCAAAACAGAAGTAATTATTGTTGAACCACCAGGAGTACCAACAACCATTTTTAATTTACCATTTTCTTCTACAATAGTTGGTGTCATAGAACTTAGCATTCTTTTTTCTGGTGCAATAGAGTTGGCTTCAGAACCTAATAAACCATATACGTTGGGTACACCAGGTTTGCTGCTAAAATCATCCATTTCATTATTTAAAATAAAGCCAGCACCTTTTACCACAACTTTAGAACCGTAACCAGTATTTAGCGTTGTGGTTACAGAAACAGCGTTTCCGAATTGATCTACAATAGAATAATGAGTGGTTTCATCACTTTCATAACCTATAATTTTACCATGAGAAACTTCTGAAGAAGGTGTAGCCTTATCCCAAGAAAAACTTTTCATTCTATTATTGATATATTTTACATTTGTTAAACTATCTACAGGTACATTTACAAAATCGATATCACCTAAAAAATTAGCTCTGTCTGCATAAGAACGTCTTTCTGCTTCGGTTAAAAGCTGAATGTATTTTGTAGAATTGTGTTCTATTTTTGATAAGTCATAAGGCTCTACAGCTTTTAAAATTTGCGCTAAACAAATACCGCCACTTGCAGGCAAAGTCATAGAAGTAATTTTAAAATCTTTGTAATTAAAAGTTATTGGTTTACGCCAAATTGCTTTGTACTTTTCTAAATCTTCAAGAGATATAATTCCGCCTAATTCTTTCACATAATTTACAAATAAAGATGCAGTTTTACCCTTGTAAAAACCATCTTTACCTAAATCACGAATACGTTCTAAAGTTTGTGCTAATTCTTCCTGTTTTAAAATGTCGCCTTTTTTCCATTCCTTTTCAAAAACGGTAATATAATTATTAACCTTTTTAAACCTTTCTGTTGCGCTGTTTAAAGATTTTGCTTGCTTTTCTGTTACCGTTATTCCGTTTATTGCTAAATCGATTGCTGGTTGAATCAAGTCTTTAAAAGGAAGGCTTCCGAATTTATTATAAACCTCAAAAACTCCGGCAATTGATCCCGGAACTCCAACAGCAAATGCGCCCAAAGTACTTTTGTTTTTAATAACATTGCCAACAGAATCTAAATACATATCTCGATGCGCTGTAATTGGTGCTTTTTCTCTAAAATCTAACGCACCAGTTGTGCCATCATTGTTTCTATAAACCATAAAGCCGCCACCGCCTATATTACCTGCAACAGGATAAACAACTGCTAATGCCAAATGTGTAGCAATCATAGCGTCGTATGCGTTACCACCTTTCTGTAAAATTGCAGCACCAATTTTAGAAGCTTCTTCTCTTGCAGAAACAACCATTGCTTTTTCTGCAATAAAACCTACAGTTTTATCTTTTTTACAAGCACAAAAAAGTAAGATAAAAACTGCTATAATTAATAAGGATTTTTTTTTCATTAGATTGCTTTAATTTCTTTTAATTTGATATTTGTAAATGCTATTAAATCTTGAAAAAATGCAGTAAAGTCTTCTTGTAATTCATTTTCTAGTACTTCTAAATCTTCAATAGCCAAATTCATTTGAGATATTCCTTTGGTTCTAGTATTCATTCCGTTTAAAACCTTTGCAATACCTGCTTTATTGTTGTAATTGAATAAAATGTCATATTCAATCATATATTTTATGAAGTTTTGAGATTTTACAGGAAGTTCTTCTTTAATTTCATTAAATAATTGATAAATAGACTTTGTGTAGATTTCTAACGGAATTTCAGAATAATCATTCCAGTTTTTTGCTAAGAAATAATCATAAAAAATATCGATTATTACACCGCTATAATGTCTGTATCTTGGGTGTAATCTTCGCTTACTTTTTCTAACAACTTCATGCGCATCTGTAAAAGTGTCTATTTCGCGATGTAAAAATATACCTTGTTGAATTTCTTTAGAAAACTCTTTGTAATTATTACCACGAATATGATCTGCAATAAAATTACCGATCATAATATTTTTATTGTTTTGAGATAAGTAGAGGTGTGCTAGAAAATTCATTTTTTAAAAGTAAACAAAAAAACCACAACTATTTAGTTGTGGTTTTAATATATTATAAAGTAATTTTTACTAACTATTTAGCATTACTGGCATTACCAACATTGTAACTTGTTCACCTTCATCTGTACCATCAATAGGTGTTAAAATACCAGCTCTGTTAGGTAAAGACATTTCAATTAAAACTTCGTTAGAGCTTAAGTTGTTTAACATTTCACTTAAAAAACGAGAGTTAAAACCAATTTGCATATCATCACCTTGATAATCGCAACTTAAACGCTCATCGGCTTTGTTTGCAAAATCTAAATCTTCTGCAGAAATATTTAATTCTGTTCCTGCCATTTTTAAACGAATTTGGTGTGTAGTTTTACTAGAGAAAATAGAAACACGTCTTACAGAGTTTAAAAAAGAAGCTCTGTCTACAGTTAATTTATTCGGATTTTCTTTAGGAATTACCGCTTCGTAATTAGGGTATTTACCATCAATTAATCTACAAACTAAAACCACATTATCGAAGGTAAATTTAGCGTTTGCATCATTATATTCAATAGTTACATCACTTTCCGATCCTCCTAAAATTCCTTTTAATAAATTTAAAGGTTTTTTAGGCATGATAAACTCTGCTGTTTGATCTGCAGTAACATCTGTTCTAGAATATTTTACCAATTTATGAGCATCTGTAGCAACAAAAGTTAAACTTTGAGAGCTAAACTGAAAGAAAACTCCGCTCATTACAGGTCTTAAATCGTCGTTACCTGCCGCAAAAATTGTTTTAGAAATAGCCGTTCCTAGAATACTTGCAGGAACAACCGTTTTATTTGGCGACGGTAAAGAAACCGCTTTCGGAAACTCATCTCCACCAAAATAAGCCATATCATATTTACCTTGATCAGAACTTATTTCAATTGTATTATCACCTTCTGTTTTAAACGTTAACGGTTGGTTAGGAAAAGTTTTTAAAGTATCTAATAACAAACGAGCAGATACAGCAATAGAACCAGAACTTTCACTTTCTACTTCTACCACAGAACTCATTGTTGTTTCTAAATCTGATGCAGAAACTTTTAGTTCATTTTCAGATAATTCAAATAAAAAGTTATCTAAAATTGGTAAAGTATTGTTACTATTTATAACGCCTCCTAAAACTTGCAATTGTTTTAATAATTGCGAACTAGATACAATAAATTTCATGTAATATGTTTTCTTAATTTGATTTACAAATATATTCTAAATATGTGACTTTAAAAATTATTTTATTAACAGGTTATTAGCATTTTTATTGATGATTTTTGAAACGTTATAATTATGTTAACAAGATTTAATTTGATTTTTAAAAAACTACTTTTGTTACACTGACTAATTTATAAATATGAATAAATTTTTACTTACAACCGTTGCTTTTTTACTGATTTCAATTTCTGTATTTTCTCAAAAACCACAAAAATTAACATCAAATCAAATTTTTGAAAAGATTGAAAAACTAAATTTCTTAGGAACTGCTTTATATATTGCTGCGCATCCAGATGATGAAAACACACGCTTAATTGCCTATTTAGCTAACAATGTAAAAGCAAGAACAGGTTATTTATCTTTAACTAGAGGAGATGGCGGACAAAATTTAATTGGCCCAGAAATAAGAGAATTGTTAGGTGTAATTAGAACACAAGAATTATTAGCAGCAAGAAATGTAGATGGTGGCGAGCAAATGTTTTCTAGAGCAAACGATTTTGGTTACTCCAAACATCCAGATGAAACATTAGAAATTTGGAATAAAGAATTGGTTTTAAGTGATGTTGTTTGGGCAATTAGAAATTTTAAACCAGATGTAATAATCAATAGATTTAATCACAGAACGCCAGGTACAACACACGGGCATCACACAACTTCTGCAATGTTAAGTGTAGAGGCTTTTGATTTGGCAGGAGATAATTCTGTTTATAAAAATCAACTAAAATATACAGAAACTTGGCAACCAAAGCGTTTGTTTTTTAATACATCTTCTTGGTTTTATAAAAATGAAGCAGATTTTAAAAATGCAACAGAAGGAAAGTTAACATCTTTTGATGTGGGTACTTATTATCCTTTAAAAGGGATGTCTAACAACGAATTAGCATCTTTAGCAAGTAGTCAACATTTGTGTCAGGGTTTTGGTAGATTAACAACTAGAGGTTCTCAAAAAGAATATGTAGAATTTTTAAAAGGTGATAAATTAAAGGATAAGAATGATATTTTTTCTGGAATTAACACAACATGGAACCGTTTAAATAGAGGAGGTGAAATTGGTGAAATTTTATATGAAATTGAAGAGAATTTTGATTTCGTGAATCCAGAAAAACATTTGCCAAAATTAATGAAAGCTTATGGTTTAATAGATAAATTAACAGATAATCACTGGAGAGAAATTAAGAAAAAACAGATAAAAGAAATTATAGAAGCTTGTGCAGGTTTGTATCTAGAAGCTTCTGCAGAAAGTTCTTCTGCAACACCAAATAGTATTATCAATTTAAATTTCGAAGTATTAAATAGAAGTAATTTTTCAATAGAGTTAGTATCAATTGTTTCTAGTATTGATAATAAAAAAGTTAAAAAAGAGATAGATTTAGTAACTAATAAAAAACTTAATTTTAAAGAGACAATTACTTTAAAAACAAATACATATTCAGATCCTTATTGGTTAAGAAAAGACGCAACTTTAGGTATGTATTATGTAGAGAATCAAAATTTAATTGGTAAGCCAGAAACACCAAGAGAAACAAAAGTATTGTTTAATTTAATGATTGACGGTAATCCAATAACATTTACTAAAAATGTTGTGAGAAGATATGCAGAAAGAGATAAAGGAGAAATTTACGAGCCTTTTGAGATTCTACCTAAAATTACAACAAAACTAAAAGATAAGGTGCTTATTTTTTCTGATGATATTGCTAAAGATGTTGTTGTAGAGGTTAGAGCTGGCGCTAATAATGTTAAAGGAAAACTTAGTTTAGAAGTGCCTTTAAATTGGGCAGTTTCACCAAAATATATTGATTTTGCAATCAAACAAAAAAATGATAAGAATGCATATACTTTTAAGGTAACACCACCAAAAAACCAAGCAGAAGGTAAATTAAAAGTGATGGCAACTTCTAACGGAAAAGTTTTTGACAAAGAATTGGTAGAAATTAATTACAATCATATACCAAAACAAAGTGTTTTATTAAATTCTGAAGCAAAAATTGTAAGATTAAATATTAAAAAAGTTGGTAATTATATAGGATATATTAAAGGTGCTGGTGATGTTGTGCCAGAAAGTTTAAACCAAATTGGTTACAATGTTGTAATGATAAATCCTTTAGAAATTAATGATAAAAACTTACATAAATATGATGCAATTGTTCTAGGGATTAGAGCTTACAACGTTGTAAAAGAATTAAAATTTAAGCAAAAATTTTTATTAGATTATGTAAAAAAAGGTGGTAACATGATTGTACAGTATAACACGAATAGAAATGTTGATGTTGCTGCACCTTTTGAGTTAAATTTATCTAGAGATAGAGTTACAGATGAATTTGCTAAAGTTACTGTTTTAGAAAAAGAGCATCCGGTTTTAAATTTTCCAAATAAAATTACTCAAAACGATTTTAAGGGTTGGGTACAAGAAAGAGGTTTGTATTTTCCGAACTCTTGGAGCAAAGAATTTACACCAATATTATCTATGCAAGACAAGGGTGAAATAGCAAAAAAAGGAAGTTTGTTAATAGCAAAGTATGGTAAAGGAAATTACATTTACACAGGTTTAAGTTTCTTTAGAGAATTGCCTGCAGGTGTTTCTGGCGCTTATAAATTATTTGCAAATTTATTGTCTGTTGGTAAAAGTAATATAGAAGTAAAAAATAAAATTAAGCAATAAATAAGTTAGCAAAGAAATCTAGCCCTGATTGAGCGGTTTGTTTGAGCTCGTTGAGGTACGAAACAGCGAGTAGCGAAAGCAGGAAATTGCTTCAAAAAAAAATAAGAATGAAACAACAAAAACATACCTGGAAAAAAGAATATTCGTTGGTGTTAATTGCCAATGTTATTTACATAATTGCATTTTATTTTATCACTAATTATTTTACAGTTTAGTCTATGGATATTGATAGCAAATTACACGCCATAGATTGGATTGTTTTATCTGTAACTTTAATTTCTATTGTTGCTTACGGTACATATGTTACAAGAAAAAATGCAAATGTAACCGACTATATTAAAGGCGGAAATGACACTAAATGGTGGACAATAGGTTTGTCTGTAATGGCAACGCAAGCAAGCGCAATAACTTTTTTATCTACACCGGGGCAAGCTTTTAATAGCGGAATGGGTTTTGTGCAATTTTACTTTGGATTGCCAATTGCTATGATAATTATTTGTTTGGTTTTTATACCAATTTACCATAAACTAAAAGTTTATACAGCATACGAGTTTTTAGAAGGTAGATTCGATTTAAAAACAAGAAGTTTGGCTTCTGTTCTATTTTTAATTCAGCGTGGTTTGGCTGCAGGAATTACCATTTTTGCACCGGCAATTATTTTAAGTGCGGTTTTAGGTTGGAATTTACTAACCTTAAACATTATTATAGGATTTTTAGTGATAGTTTATACCGTTTCTGGTGGTACAAAAGCTGTAAATGTTACGCAAAAGCAACAAATGATAATTATTTTTATAGGAATGCTAATTGCATTTTTTATGATAATGAGTCAGTTGCCGGCTAATATTACGTTTACAAATGCCTTAGAAATTGCGGGTGCAAGTAATAAAATGCAAGTGCTAGATTTTTCTTCGGATTTAAGCAATCGTTATACAATTTGGACAGGAATTTTAGGTGGAACATTTTTAATGCTTTCTTATTTTGGTACAGATCAAAGTCAGGTACAACGTTATTTGTCGGGTAAATCGGTTAGAGAAAGTCAGTTGGGTTTAATTTTTAACGGCTTGTTAAAAGTGCCAATGCAGTTTTTTATCTTATTAATTGGTGTAATGGTTTTTGTTTTTTACCAATTTAATCCATCGCCATTAAATTTTAATCCCAATGTTAATGACGCTGTAACAAATTCTAAGTATCAACAAGAATACAAAGCTTTAGAAAACGAACATATAGCAATAGAAAATACAAAAAAAATAATTTTTGCTGATGGTTTTCAAGCAGATGAAAAAGAGGAAATTCAATCTTTAAATGCAAAAGATTTGGCATTAAAAGCATCATCAAAAGATGTTATTAAAAAGATTAATGATCAAATTGAAACCAACGATAAAGATTATGTATTTATCCATTTTATATTAAATAATTTACCAAGAGGCTTAATTGGGCTTTTATTGGCTGTAATTTTATCTGCTGCAATGTCTTCTACAGCATCAGAATTAAATGCACTTGCAAGTACAACCACCATAGATTTATACAAAAGAAATGTAAGTAAAAATAAGAGCGAAGAACATTATGTAAAAGCATCGAAATGGTTTACACTAGCTTGGGGTTTAATTGCAATATCCGTTGCATGTGTTGCCAATTTATTCGATAATTTAATACAGTTAGTAAATATTATTGGTTCTATTTTTTACGGAAATGTTTTGGGTATTTTCTTATTAGCTTTTTTCTTTAAAAAAGTAAACGGAAATGCAGTTTTTAAGGCCGCTGTAATTACTCAAATTTTAATTTGTTCTATTTATTATTTCGGAATTTACAAATTAGAAGCTGCAGGTTTAGAACCTATTATTAGCTATTTATGGTTAAATTTTATAGGTTGTATTTTGGTGTTGTTCTTTTCTTTATTTTTTGTTTTTAATGCAATAAACAAAGAAAGTAAAGTAATTTTATTGATTACTTCTTTAGCAATTTTTAAAATTTCTTATGATATTTTAAACGATGTGTCGTTAAGTATTACACATGTAGTTACGCTAATTGTACTCTTCTTTTTCTTAGGATTTTTTAATATTGATAAAACTGCATTAGATGAAAAATAAAATTATTAAATGGGGAATTATTGGCCCTGGAAAAATAGCAAACAAATTTGCAACAGATTTAGCAAAGGTTGAAGCCGCAGCATTAGTAGCTGTGGCATCTAGAAGTCAAGAAAAAGCGAATGAGTTTTCTAAGAAGTTTAATGCTAAAAAAGCATACAATTCTTATTTAGAATTAGCCCAAGACGATGCCATAGATGCTGTTTATATTGCAACGCCGCATAGTTTTCATAAAGTGCATGCAATACTTTGTTTACAAAATAAAAAGGCGGTTTTATGTGAAAAACCTTTTGCCATGAACTTGCAAGAAGTAGAAACTATGATTTCTGTGGCTAAAGAGCATAATGTTTTGCTAATGGAAGGCTTATGGACTAGCTTTTTACCCCACTATAAATATGTTTTAGATATTGTTAAAACTGAAAAATTCGGAAAATTGGTTCACTTAGAAGCAGATTTTGGTTTTCATCCGAAGTACAACTTAGAAAGTAGGGTTTTTAAAAAAGAAGTTGGCGGAGGAAGTTTGTTGGATATAGGAATTTATCCTGTATTTGCTGCATTATCTAGTTTGGGTACGCCAGATAATTTTACTGCGGATGCTACTTTTTTTGAGAATGGAGCAGATGCGGAATGCTATATGACTTTTAATTATAAAAATGCAAAGGCATCTTTAAAAAGTACTTTCTTAGAAGAAACACCAACAGAAGCAATTTTTACATTTGACAAAGCCATTGTTAAAATAAACACGCGTTTTCACGAGCCTACAACTGTAAGTGTTTTTGTAGATGATAAAGAAGAAGTTATCGATTTTAATTACAATACCATTGGTTTTAATTTCGAGATAGAACACTTTAATCAACTTTTAAGAGAAGGGAAAAAGCAAAGTGATATTATGACTTTTGATTTTTCTAAAACTTTAATTAAAACCTTAGATAATGTTCGAAATACAATTGGTTTAACTTATAAATCGTAGTAGTTTTTAAAGTGCAAATATCCTTTGGCACAACAATTGACTTTTATAAGTTGAAATAGCAATGTTTTTATTCTTAAAATATTGATTTTCAGTGAATTATTAACAAGAAATTTGATATTTGTTTTTAGTGAAATAAAAATAAATGTCAGTATGACAGATATATAGAATATGAGCAAACCAAAAGTAGTTAGAATAGACAATTTGTCGCTTAATAGCATGTTAAATGAAGACTCAGAATTGATTCCTTTAATGACGCCAGAAGATGAAGAAATTATAAATAATGAGAGTGTTCCAGAAATTTTACCAATATTACCTTTAAGAAACACTGTTTTATTTCCAGGAGTTGTAATTCCTATTACAGCAGGTAGAGATAAATCGATTCAGTTAATTAAAGATGCAAATAAAGGTGATAAAGTTATTGGTGTTGTTGCACAACGTAATGAAGATGTAGAAGAACCAGGTTTAAAAGATATTCATACAACAGGTGTTGTTGCACAAATTTTACGCGTTTTAAAAATGCCAGATGGTAATACAACCGTTATTATTCAAGGTAAAAAACGTTTTGAAATTGACACAATAATAGAAGAAAAACCATATTTAAAAGCAACTGTAAAAGAAGCGATTGAAGATAAGGAAGTAGATGATGTAAAGGAATTTAACGCAATAATAGACGGTATTAAAGAGCAAGCATTAGAGGTTATTAAAGAAAACCCAATGTTGCCATCAGAAGCATCTTTTGCAATAAAAAATATCAAATCTAATTCGTTTTTGGTAAACTTTATTTCCTCTAACATGGATTTAACGGTTGCACAAAAACAAGTTATTTTAGAAAAGGATAATCTTAAAGAACGTGCTTTATTAGCGTTAAAAAACCTTAATAAAGAACTTCAGAAATTAAAATTACGTAATGATATTCAGTCTAAAACAAGAGAAGATTTAGACCAACAACAAAGAGAATATTATTTACATCAGCAATTAAAAACCATTCAAGAAGAATTAGGTGGTGCTTCTAATGATCAAGAATTAGAAGAAATGCGTAAGCAAGCTAAAACTAAAAAATGGTCTAAAGAAGTTGCAGATACGTTTGAGAAAGAAATCAATCGTTTAAAACGAATGAATCCGCAGGCGGCAGAATATGGCGTTCAGAGAAGTTATTTAGAACTGCTTTTAGAATTGCCGTGGGGAATTTATTCTGAAGATAAATTCGATTTAAAACATGCAACTAAAGTTTTAGATAGAGATCATTTTGGTTTAGAAAAAGTTAAAGAAAGAATTATAGAGCATTTGGCCGTTTTAAAGTTAAGAGGAGATATGAAGTCTCCAATTATCTGTCTATACGGACCTCCAGGAGTTGGTAAAACTTCTTTAGGAAAATCTATTGCAGAAGCTTTAGGTAGAAAATATGTTAGAATGTCTTTAGGTGGTTTAAGAGATGAAGCCGAAATTAGAGGTCATAGAAAAACTTATATCGGTGCAATGCCAGGTCGTTTGATTCAGAATTTAAAAAAATCAGGAACTTCGAATCCGGTATTTGTTTTAGATGAAATTGATAAGCTAGGGCAAAGTCATCAAGGAGATCCTTCTTCTGCAATGTTAGAAGTATTAGATCCAGAGCAAAATGAATCTTTTTATGATAATTATTTAGAAGTAGGTTATGATTTGTCTAAAATTCTATTTATTGCTACAGCAAATAATATTGGTCAAATTCCGTGGGCTCTAAGAGATAGAATGGAATTGATTAATGTTACTGGTTATACAATAGAAGAAAAAGTAGAAATTGCAAAAAGACATTTACTACCAAAGCAATTAAAAGAGCACGGTTTAACTACTAAAGATTTAAAACTTGGTAAAAAGCAATTAGAACAAATTGTAGAAGGTTATACAAGAGAATCTGGGGTAAGAGGACTAGAGAAAAAAGTTGCTAAAGTGGTGCGTTTTGCTGCAAAATCAATTGCTCTAGAAGAAACATATGATATTGCTTTATCATCAGAAAAAATTGAAGAAATTTTAGGTACACCAAGAAATCGCGATAAATTTGAAAACAATGATGTTGCAGGTGTTGTTACAGGTTTAGCTTGGACACAAGTTGGTGGAGATATCTTATTTATAGAATCTATTTTATCTAAAGGAAAAGGAAACCTTTCTATTACCGGTAATTTAGGAAATGTAATGAAAGAGTCTGCTACAATTGCTTTGCAGTATATAAAGTCTAATGCAGAAGAATTTGGAATTAAACCAGAAATTTTAGAGAAATACAATGTACACGTGCATGTACCAGAAGGTGCAACGCCAAAAGATGGGCCAAGTGCAGGTATTACAATGTTAACATCGTTAATTTCTTCTTATACACAGCGCAAAGTAAAAAACAAGTTAGCCATGACTGGTGAAATAACTTTAAGAGGAAAAGTGTTGCCTGTTGGCGGAATTAAAGAAAAAATATTAGCAGCAAAAAGAGCTAATATTAAAGAGATAATTTTGTGTGAAGACAACAGAAAAGATATCTTAGAAATAAAAGAAAGCTATCTAAAAGGCTTAACATTTCATTATGTTTCTGATATGAAACAAGTAATAGAAATAGCGCTTACAAAACAGAAAGTAAGTAATGCTAAAAAGTTAGTTTAGTAAAAAAAAGCCTCTCTATTTTAGAGAGGCTTTTCTTATAATTATATTTTTATTATCTATTAGTTTAGGGTTAATAACATGTTAAAAATCTATGATATTTTAGGGTGTTTTTTTATATTTGAGTAATCAGTTTATAAAAAATACAAGCTATGGCATTCTATAATAAAGTAAAATGGGTTTTGGGTATTCTAATGGTTTTTGTGCTAATTGTTGCAACTAATCTAATAGATAGAAATAATTTTTTACGTGTTAAAGATTCTGTGGTTACGATTTATGAAGACAGACTTGTTGTAAATGATTTGATTTTTGAAATGTCTATAGCTATGCAAGAAAAGGAATTGGCTGCAATAAAAGCAGACACGGTTTTTTTCTTATCAGAAAACAATAAAATAAACGAAGATTTACAGAATTTTATTTTAAAGTACGAACAAACAAAATTAACTGCCAAAGAGGTAAAAGTATTTAATGAATTTAAGCAAAATTTTGAAAAAGTTAAAGTAGCTGAAAGAGATTTTATCGCATCTAAATTTGATAATGTTAAAGGTCTTGAAAACGAACTTTTAAAAGTTAAAAAGAATTTATACCAATTATCTAAAATTCAATTAATCGAAGGAGGCAGGCAAATGTCTATAAGTAAAAAGGCAATTGATACTGTAGAGTTGTTTACTCAATTAGAAATCTATATTCTTATTTTTTTAGCAATTGTTATTCAAATAATTGTTATTTACCAACCTAAAAAAGAGTGATTTTATTTTTTTAGAAAATGTTGATTAAAAAACAAGTTTAAATACCTAATCTTTCAATTCTATTTTAGAGTTACTTTGTGCTAATAATTCTAAATAATCTTCTGTTTTAAAAGAATTAGTACTAAATCTAGAAGTTCTATTTCTACCTTCTTTCTGACGAATTATAGATCTTGCATACCGTCTAATTTCGTCTTTACAAGTTAAAATAATACCAGGAACTGGTGTGCTTTTGCCGTTTTCGTCTTTTGCTACCATTGTAAAATAAGAAGAATTACAATGTTTTTTTTCTCCGGTTCTAATGTTTTCAGATTCTACACGTAAACCAACAACCATAGAAGTTCTACCAGTATAATTTACAGATGCTTTAAGTGTAAGTAGCTCACCAACCTCTATAGGATTTAAAAAATCTACTTTATTTACAGATGCAGTTACACAATAATTACTAGAATGTTTAGAAGCACAAGCAAATGCAATTTGATCCATAAGGTTTAGAATATGACCACCATGAATTTTTCCACTAAAATTAGAGTGCGAAGGCAACATTAACTCGGTTATTGTTAATTGCGATTCTTCTATACTTTTAAATTTTTTCATCTTATTATTAATTTTTTCCTCTAAAATGTGGTGAATCTTCTCTTGTTACTTCGGTAATAAAATATTTGGTATCGCCCAACCAAAAGAAAGATGTATAACGTTCTTTGTAAGATAGTTTTACATATTTTCCTTGATGTTTTTGTAAATCTTCAATAACTTTTTTGTTTTTATCTTCAACAGAAAAAGCAAAAATTTGCGCTCCAGAAATTCCTTGACTAATTTCTCCTTCCCAAGTTTTTACAAGAACACCTTTTCTACTAATTTTTATCAGCTCGCCAGATCTTACACCTGTACTATAAGTTACAAAGTAGATAAAAACATAATATAATACAGTAAGTATTATTGCACTAGTTATTAAAACGCCTAAAATTTTTTTCATAAATCAAAAATACAAATCTAAATTTTAGTAATTATTAATTTTTAAAGGATTTTATGATAAACAAGCTTTATATAGTCGTGATTTATAAGAATCAGTTTTTTTTGTAATCTATTTACAGTAAATTTGTGTACTTCAAAAAAAAGCAAAATGAACTATATTTTATTTGATAGTGATGCAAGACAATCATTATTGCCATTTACATATACAAGACCTGTTGCAGACATAAGAATAGGAATTTTAACCATTAGAGAAAAATGGGAAAAATACTTAGGTTTAACTACAACAACAATTACAGAGGAATATTTAGAAGAAAAATTTCCGATGGTAGAAATGGAAAAAAACATTTTAATTAATGCTTCTTTTTGTCCTACGGAATCGTTAGTAGAAAAAATTAAAAATCTTTCTGAAAACGAAGCAATTTTTAAGGGTGATAATGTAGTTGCATTTTACACTACAGATTCGCAAGAAGAGGTAGATTTTGAGCAATACACTCAAATAGATTTTGATGAAGATGTAATTCAGGTTAAAAACACTTGGGATATTTTTACCTTTAATGGTGAAGCTATTAAGCAAGATTTTAAATTGATTACAGAAGGGAAAACTTCTGCGCCAATACCAGAAGGCGTGCAAGTTTTAAATAAAGAAAATGTTTTTATTGAAGAAGGAGCTAAAGTTGTTTTCGCTACTTTAAATGCGTCTGAAGGGCCAATTTATATTGGTAAAGATGCTTTGGTCATGGAAAGTTCTAATATTAAAGGTCCTTTTGCAATGTGTAATAATACGGTTGTAAAAATGTGCGCAAAAATTTATAAAGACACTACAATTGGTCCTTTTTCTAAAATAGGAGGTGAGGTTAGTAACTCTGTTATATTTGGGTATTCTAGTAAAGGGCATGATGGATATTTAGGAAATTCTGTTTTAGGTGAATGGTGTAATTTAGGTGCAGATACCAACAACTCTAACCTTAAAAATAATTATGCAGAAGTTAAACTTTGGAGCTATGAAACAAATCGTTTTGCCAAAACAGGTTTACAATTCTGCGGATTAATGATGGGAGATCATTCTAAATGCGGAATTAACACAATGTTTAATACAGGAACCGTTGTTGGTGTAAGCGCAAATATATTTGGTAGTGGTTTCCCTAGAAATTTTGTACCTTCTTTTAGTTGGGGTGGTGCTGCTGGTTTTACAACATTTCAAATGAAAAAAGTGTATGAAGTAGTAACTGCAGTTATGAAAAGAAGAAGCTTAGTTTTTGATGAAAAAGATCAGAAAATATTAGATCATATTTTTGAAGAAACAAAACAATACAGAAATTATTAAGTATAAAAATAGATTAATAAAAACGCCAAAATGAACTTTCATTTTGGCGTTTTTTATATGTAAAAATAGTGATTAATTTCTATCGACAATACTACCAGAACCAACAGATTTACTATCGATATGTTTTGGATTTCCTTTATAGTAAATACTACCAGAACCAACTAATTTTGCTTTAATTTTGTTTTTAACAGTAATTTTTATGCTACCAGAACCTGCAATTGTTGCAGAAACTTCATCTGTACTTAAATCATAAGCTCTAATACTACCAGAACCTGCAATTGCACACTTTAATTCTTCGGTATTTCCTTTTAAATCAATATTACCAGAACCACCAATGTTTGTGTTTACATCATCAGAATTTATTTTTAAATTGATGTTACCAGATCCACCTAAACTAACATTTAAATTATTAGATTTTATAACATCGTTACTAGTTACATTACCAGAACCACCTAAGGCAACACTTTCGATATCTGTAAAAGGTACAGTAACAGTTAATCTTTTTGTGGTTCTTATATTGGTGTTTTTTTTGTATTTAATTTTTAAAATTCCGTTGTTAATTTCTGTTTCTATATATGGTATTATATTTTCTTCACCTTCTATGGTGATGTTACCTTCTGTGTCTTTTACTAAAATTACATCGAAAGAGCCACCGGCAGCAATACCTCTATAATCATCAGTACTTCTTTTAACAGTTACAATATTTCCGTTTCCTTTAATTTTTTTATTTGTTCCCCACCAGTTTTGTGCGTTTGCAGAAAATGTTAGTGATAAGAATAAAAGAGCAAAAGCTATTTTTTTAGTCATGATTTTTGGTTTTTTATAGGTTGATTTGTTTTTTATTTTTCTTCAATTCTAACACTTCCGTATTGAGAATTGATATGTATGCTTGCGTTGGTGTTTGCTTTTCCGTATTTACCCTCGTAATATTTACTTGTAGTTTTAGAGATGCTTTTGTAAAACTCTATTTTATCATCATTTCTTTTAAAACCGCTATATTGTAAGTCTATATTAAATAAAAAAGAAATATTTGGTTCTACAGTAATTTTTATCCCGGTATATTGTCCTGTAATATCAATCTTTTCAAAACCTTTTTTAAGGTTCTTAATTGTTAAAGACCCATAATCTGTGTTTACAGAAAGTTGTTTTCTTACGGTTCCGAAACGCAAAGCAACATAATCAGAATTACCATCAATATTTTCTACATCATTAACAGTAATCGAACCATAATCTAAATTAAAATCTACATTTTTAGATTTATCTAATTTAATTGTAGAATAGTCTGCATTTATTTTTAAGTTTTCTGATTTATCTATAGATAGTTTAGAATAATCTGCATTTACTTTACCATTTTGCAAGTAAGCAATTGTAGATGATGAACAATAATCTAAGTTGATGTCGTTATTTTTTGCTGATAATTCTCCGACAGAAATTTTTCCGTAATCGCAATTAATAACTGCGTTACCAGATAAGTTTCCTAAATAAATACTACCATAATCGTTATCTAAATCTACAGCATTTGTTTTTGGCATTTTTACAATATAATTTATTTTGTAATTGGTGTTTTTACTTTTACCCCACCAAGACCAATTGCTTTTCTTTTCTCCGAATACAGTTTCTGCTTCTACCATAGATTTTGAAGCGTTAAAATCTATTTTTATTGAATTTAATTTAGATTCTACTTCATCTAAATCATCACCTTTTACAGTAATTTTAACTTCAATTTCAACTGAATTTTTATCCCAAGTTGATATGTTTAAATCGCCATATTTATTGTTAATAAGAACTTTAGCGTTTTTGTTTACGGTGTAACTTTTAGATATTTTTTTTGTTCTTTCGTGTTTTTTATCATCAGTATTAGCGGAGGCAACTAATGGTATAAACATTAAAAAAAGTGCTATTTTATATATAAATTTCATTCTGAATATTATTTAAGTTTTTTAATTTATCTATTTGATCTAAAGTTCTTTCTAAAATATCTAGACGTCTTTGGTAGTTTTTAATCATTGCACTTATAACACGCCTTTGTTTACCATTTTTATTAAGATCTTTTATAAAAACCTTGTAATTATCTTCTAGTTCTTCTAATTCTTCTAACGCATTTTCTATAATAGTTTCTGTGTCTAAATTTCTATTACTTTCTAAAGTTTTAATTTCTTGATTAATAGTAGAGACAAAATAATTTTGAACTTCTTCCATTTTAGGAGAAACATCTGCTAAATCTAATTGTCTTTTTTGATGATAGCTACCCAACCAAAAACCTAATACTAAAACAACAGAAGCAGCAACACTTAACCATTTCCAAGAATTTTTCTTTTGTTTTGGATAGTTTAATTTTCTTTCAAATCGTTCTAAATGACCAGCGTTTGGTTCATTTAAATCAAAATTATTTTCAGAAAAAAATTGATGTAATTTATCTTCCATATACTTGTGTTTGTAAATTTTCTGCAAGTAAAACCTGCTTTAACTTTTTCTTCGCTCTAGAAACAGTTGTTCTTACATTTTCATTTGTGTATTCTAATATTTGCGAAATTTCTTCATAATCGTAACCTTCTATTAAATGTAAATTTAAAACTACTCTGTAATTCTCTTTTAAATTTTGAAGACAATTAAGCACAGTGCTAGCTTTAAATCCTCTGTAATCTATTGTTTCTTCTTCGACTTCATCATCAGTAACAACTTCCATTTTTACCTCTTGATATCTGTTGTTTTTCTTTAATTGTGTTAAACTTTTATTGATTACTATTCGTTTTAACCAAGCGCCAAAAGTAACTTCACCTTTATACATTTTCATTTTTGTAAAAGCAGTTAAAAAAGCCTCTTGCATTAGATCTTCTGCTTCGAATTCATTTTTTAAAATACGATACGCTACATTATACATTGCTTTATAATAGCATTTGTACAATTCTAGCTGCGCATTTTTATCTTGCTTTTGGCAGCGCTCTAATAATTTGGTTATATGTGGTTGATTAGTTTCCAATAAAATGGTTCTATTCTATAGACAAAAAGCTTTTTAAAATGTGACACTTTCTAGAAAATAAAAGTAAACTTTTTTAAAAGAATACAACATGTAATGTTTTAATTATTGATTTTTAGATGTTTATAATTTAAAAATTAACCAAAAAAAATCTCGAAACAAACGTTCGAGATTTTTTTATAAAGTATGTAAAGCAGTATTAAATTGCACCCCATTCTTTTAAAGAAGCCTTATTCATTTTTATATAACCTGCATTTTTTGCTATTTCTGCATATTTTAAAGATTGTTTAGCAGCAGCAATTGCACTTTTCTTGTTTCCTGCTTTTGCATGAATTAAAGATTGTTTACGTAAATACCAGAATTTAGGAGCATTTGCAGACATTGCAACCGCTTTATCAATCCAAGTTTTTGCTTTATTAATGTCTTTACCTGCTTCTAAGTAATAAGATGCGGCTGCATACATATCGTTTGCAGATGGCCCGCTCATCAATTTTTCTATATTTTTAGAAACCATAGTGTCAGTTGGAGTTTCAAACTTTAAACCAACATACGTGTTTTCCCACATAATACCAATTACTGCAGAATTATTTGTCAAATCATCAAAACTAATTGTAAATGTTTCAATTACCATTGGTATATCTTGTGCGGCAACTGTTACTTTAGCAGCTACTTTAGCTTCATCCCATTTTGCAGGATTTCCCCAATTTGTTGCATCAGAATATAAAATGATATCCCAATTTTTTTGACCAGGAATTGTGTACAAAGCGTAGGTACCTTTATTTAATTTTTTTCCATCAATCATAAAATCAGTAGAAAACGTAACTTTCGTGTTTTCATTAGCTCCGGTTCTCCATACTTTTCCGTAGTCTTCTAAACCACCAAAAATCTTTCTACCTTTCATACTTGGTCTAGAATACTCAATAGTAACATCTGTTAAGCCAACAGCTTGCTCAATTTTTTGAAAAGGACTTGGTGCTGGAGTTTTTATTTGTGCATTTGAAGAAAAAGCAAAAGCAGCTACAAATAATGATAATATAATTTTTTTCATTTTATAAGTATTATTTAGTTTTTATAGTTTCAAAATTACAATTTCAAAAAAAGCAAAATGTTAATAAAAACTTAAAATAATATGCTATTAAAAAGTACATTTCAATCGCTTTTTAGCATATTTTTTTATGCTTTACTCTTAGTAAAATATTTGTTTCTTAACCAAAAAGAAACACGCACTAATAGAATTAGAGCTGGAACTTCAACTAAAGGGCCAATAACGCCTGTAAAAGCTTGACCGGAATTTAAACCAAAAACAGCAATAGCAACTGCTATTGCTAATTCGAAATTATTACCAGCTGCAGTAAAAGCAACTGCTGTAGTTTTGTCATAATCTGCACCTGTAGCTTTTGTAAAAAAGAAGCCAATAATAAACATTAAACTAAAATAAATAAGTAACGGAATAGCAATTATTAAAACATCCATTGGTATTTGAACGATTAATTCTCCTTTTAAAGAAAACATAACAATAATTGTAAATAATAGCGCAATTAAGGTGATTGGAGAAATTGTTGGAATAAATTTATTGGTATACCATTCTTCTCCTTTTAACTTTACTAAAATTAATCTACTTAAAATTCCTAATAAAAAAGGAATTCCCAAATAAATGGCAACACTTTCTGCAATTGTTCCAATAGAAATGTCAACGATTGCACCTTCAAAACCAAAATAAGGAGGCAATACAGTTATAAATAACCAAGCATAAAAACTATAAGCAAAAACTTGAAAAATACTATTTAAGGCAACCAATCCTGCTCCATATTCGCTGCTACCTTCGGCAAGATCATTCCAAACTAACACCATTGCAATACATCTTGCCAATCCTATTAGAATTATACCGACCATATATTCTGGATAATCGCTTAAGAATACAATAGCCAAAATAAACATTAACACCGGACCAATTATCCAATTTAAAATTAAAGAAATAGATAGTATTTTAATATTTCTAAATACTTTAGGTAAAAGTGCATAATTTACCTTTGCTAATGGTGGATACATCATTAAAATTAAACCAATAGCAATTGGAATATTAGTAGTGCCACTGCTAAAAGAGTCTATAAAATTTGGAAAGGTAGGTATAAAGTACCCTAAACCAACACCTATAGCCATTGCTATAAAAATCCATAAGGTTAAGTTTCTATCTAAAAAACTAAGTTTTTTTTTATTCATTTTTTAATCGAATTTAAAGTTTGTTAGCGTGTAAAAAGTTACTGATATTATAGTGTTTAGTTATATTGCAATATTACGATTAATATTGTGAATTTTAAACTTATTTTATTTATTTACTAATTAAATAACATTAAGGAAACATTAAAAAGGATTTGTATTTTTGCTGAATAATAAATCTAGAGATAATGAAAAATGTTAGCATTCTTGGTTGTGGTTGGTTAGGGAAACCTTTAGCAGTTTCTTTTTTAGAGGAAGGATATTTTGTAAAAGGATCTACAACATCCGAAGAAAAAATAACAGATTTAGAGGCTTTAGATATAGAGTCTTATATCGTAAATATTTCTGAATTTGAAGAGTTTGATACTTTTTTAAATACCGATATTTTAATTATTGCAATTACCTCAAAAGATATTGATGGTTTCGAAAATTTGATATCTCAGATTCAAAATTCTAGTGTTCAAAAAGTGATTTTTATAAGTTCTACTTCTGTTTATGACAGTTTAAATAAAGTGGTTACAGAAGAAGATGCAGTGTTAAATACACCGCTAACAGCTATCGAAAATTTATTTAGAGAAAATAATTTTTTCGAAACAACTATAATTCGTTTTGCTGGTTTATTTGGTGGCGAAAGACATCCTTCTAATTGGTTTAAAAACGATAAAAAAATTCCGCAGCCAAAAGGTTTTGTAAATATGATTCATAGAGAAGATTGTATAGAAATTATGCATGAAATTGTAGCTCAAAATTGTTGGAATACTACTTTTAATGCGTGCTCTAATCATCATCCTACAAGAAGAGAATTTTATACAATTGCCAAATTAAGTAGAGATTTTGAAACGCCAGAATTTGAAAATAATGATGTCTATAAATGGAAAATTATTTCGTCAGAAAAACTACAAAAAACTTTAGATTATACTTTTATTCACGACGATTTATTATCCATATAAATCTATTAACTGTATTTCCTTTTTCTTAGGAAATTAAAGGTAAGACCAAAAGCAAACAATAAAATTAAAGGTAATATTAGGTTTAAAAATTGCCAAAAAGTTCTTTCTTTATAAGCTTTTTGTTTGTCTAACATTTTAATTTTTAAGCTTTTGTTTCTTAATTTTAACAAACCTGCGTCATCTAATAAATAATCTACAGTATTTAATAAGAAATCTTTGTTGCCAAATTGCTGATTGGTCCATTTATCTCTAGCCAAATCGTAAGGTTGTCCTTTCAAAATTTGATTTTTACCAATATCTCCATCAGAAATTACAATCATTTTATTTGGTTTAGATTTCTCTTTTAAGAGTGATGTTTTAAAAGGTTTTACTCTGTTTTTGTATGCCGAATTAAAAGAACCTTCTAGTAAAACAGCAAATAACTGATGACCTCCTTTATAATCTGTTTCTATAACTTCATCAGCAATAGATTGCAATTCTATAATTTTAGGAGTTCCTACTTTTTGTGTTAATAAAGAACTAACCAATAAAGGTGTTTTTTTTATGTTGTTTTTAAGAGTGTCTATTTGGTTAGCAAATTGTAATCTAACCGGAGAAACGTTTTTGGTAATTGTGTGATTCGGATTTCCGTTAACTAATGGATGGTAAAACCAATCTAAATTTTTAAACTGTGGTTGATTTGCAACTTGCCCTGTAGCAACCGGTATTTTTGCCGAGTATAAATCTTTTATCAAACTTGTGTTTATTCGAATTCCGTAAGAAAACAATAAGTTTGTAAGACCTAAATCTCTTGGATACGCTAGTATTTTACCCGAATTAACCAAACTATCTTGATCTGCTTGCACATTATCAATCATCCATAAAGTTTTACCTCCGTTGGTAATAAACTGATCTAAAACAAACTTTTCTTTATCTGTAAATTTTATTGTAGGTTTTGCAATTATTGCCAAATCTAAATTAGTTAAATCTTGTAAAGTTTTGTTAGCATTACTTTCTACAGAATCTAAAGTGAATTTTGCTAATCGGTATTTTTTTGCAACCTCACTTAAAAAACTATACTGATAAATATCTTTTAATTCTCCGTTACCAGTAATTATACCTACTTTTTTCTGTGTTTTTAATTGAATAGTATGTATGGCATTTGTAAAACTATATTCTAAATTTTCAATAGCTTTTTGCAATTGTTCTTCTTGTGATGCTACAATGGCGTTTGGTAATAATGATACAACGGTAGACTTAGAGCCCAAACTAACTTCTGCCCACGGAAAAATAATAGCTTCCGACATTTTACCATCTTCTTCTACCGTTAGTTGACTAGGCATCATACCTTTTTTTATCAAGGCTTCTCTTTGATTGTCTGGATTTTCGAAATTGATTTTAATTCTCGAATTTTCCGAAGACAATTCTTCTAAATATTGTTGAGTTTCTACTTGTAATCGTTTAAATTCTGATGGAAAATCTCCTTCTAGATAAACCGTTATAAATAAGTTTTTATCAACCTTAGCAATACTGCTTTTAGTGGTTTCAGATAAAGTGTATCTTTTGTCTTTTGTAATATCAAATCTTTTATAAAAAGACTGATTTAGTAGGTTGATGCTTATCAATAAAACAATTACAATCGATATGTTTTTTATAGATTTATTCATTTTCTAAATGCGTTTTTGTAATGAATAAAAAGAAAAATGTAATGCTTAAAAAGTAAATAATATCTCTAGTATCTATAACGCCTCTAGATATACTTTTATAGTGTTCGTTAATACCTAATTTCTTAATAACATAATTGTTGTCTAAAGAAACTGAAATGGCATCAAAACCATAAAAAAGTAAAAAAGTGATTAAAACACCTAATATAAATGCAACTATTTGGTTTTTTGATATGGTAGATGTAAACAGGCCAATTGCAGTATAGGTTGCTGCTAAAAGCAACAAGCCGATGTAAGAACCAATGGTTGCACCAACATCTAAATTGCCAACAGAACTGCCTAATTGGTACACTGTGTATACATAAGTTAATGTTGGTAAAATAGCTATAATTACTAAAATTAAAGAAGCAGAAAATTTACCTAATACTATTTGCCAATTAGAAATTGGTTTCGTTTTTAATAGTTCTATGGTGCCATTGCTAAATTCATCAGCAAAACTTTTCATGGTAATTGCAGGAATTAGAAATAAAAATACCCAAGGAGCTAAATAAAAAAACGGATTTAAATCTGCAAAACCAGCATTTAAAATATTAAAATCGTCTTTAAAAACCCACAAAAATAAGCCGTTAATTAATAAAAAGACGCCGATAACCAAATATGCTATCGGACTCGAAAAAAACGAATTGAATTCTTTTTTTAGTATTGCAATCATTCTATAATTTACTTTCTAA
Source organism: Polaribacter marinaquae (assembly GCF_038019025.1). Classification (NCBI taxonomy): domain Bacteria; kingdom Pseudomonadati; phylum Bacteroidota; class Flavobacteriia; order Flavobacteriales; family Flavobacteriaceae; genus Polaribacter; species Polaribacter marinaquae. The sequence goes on along the minus strand of NZ_CP150496.1, from coordinate 917,448 downwards.
TTTTAAAGATTCTATTGTAATTAAATGTGATACATTTTCTTTTTGGTAAAAAAACAAAACCATTTTTTTCTAATAACGCTATCGAAGCAATATTATTTTTATGCGTAAAAGCTTCTATGGTTGTTAATGCTAATTTATCAAATCCAAAGGTAATTACTTTTTGCAAAGCTTCAGTCATAATTCCTTTTTGCTGAAAGTTTGGCTTTAGTTTATAGCCGATTTCTGCGTATGCACCAACTTTAGAAATGTTATGTAACACAATACTGCCTATTACTTGATTTTGAAACTCAATTAACCAAAAGATTCTTTTATGCTGATCATATAAAGAATTACAAGAGTTTATAAATGCAGATGCTTCTTCTAAATTCTGAATTCTTTTTGTACCTACAAACTTATTAATTTCTTCACTAGATCTTAATTCTAAAACAACGGCAATATCTAAATCGGTTGCTTTTCTTAAAATTAATCTTTCGGTTTTTAAAATCGGATATTCAGTGAAGTTAAAACTCATTTATTGTAAGCTAACTTTTTTGTCGACACTCCAAGCAGCAGGTTTATCGTTAAAAAAAACTTTTGTTTTTGCCCAAACATCCTTAAAAAGTGCCGAGTTTCTGTAGTTTTCTAAATCTTGTTCTTCGTTCCAATAAGAATATGTAAAAAAGATATCTGGGTTGTTTTTATCTTGATATAATTCTAATAATTGGCAACCTTTAGAACCTCTTATAAATTCTTTTTTTTCTTCAAAAATTGATAAAAAAGTAGGTATGTGTTTCTGATGAAAACTCATCTTTACAATTCTTACAAACATAGTTTAGTTTAAAGTGGTAAATTCTTGTTTTGGCTCGTTAATAAAATTTATAGTAACAGTATCTCGATATGCCAAACCTAATAAAGAGCAAGCGCCACCAACAGTATCTAAATTGCTTCTGTAAATTGCAATTTCTATATAATTTGCAGAGTTAAAAATGGCTAATTTATGACCTTCGTATTGTTGATTACTGTAAGCGCTGTTAGACGCAACTTCGTTATATTTAGAAAACACTTTTGTAAACTTATGTTTTTTAGCATTGATTTCGAAATTTCTTCCTTTACCAATTTCTTGAAACATTTTTTTACTGATGTTTGTAATTACATTTCCGTAATTGTCAATATAAACAATGCCACCAATAATTTGATCTTGTAATTGATTTACTTTTGGCTGTATTTCTATAATTGTTTTATATTCTGATATTTCTCTTCCTATTACTGTTAAATTTCCGCCACGAGCAATAAAGCAAGCAACTTGTACAAAAACTTCTAAAACTGGAAAACTACTTTCTATTCTATCATGAATTGTGATTTCTACAATTTTTGTTGGCTTAAATTCTGCAACAATCATCGAAATAATTCCGTTGTCTGGGCACACAAAATAATGACCATCCAATTCTAACGCAATGTGCTTGTTTTCTTCACTCAATTCAGAATCTACACCAATTACATGCACAGTTCCTTTAGGAAAACTTTTGTAGGAATTCTTTAGAATATACGCAGTTTCTGTAATGTTAAATGGCGAAATTTCATGTGTGATATCAACAATTTTTGCATCTGGAAGTTCAGAGTAAATAGCCCCTTTTACAGCACCTACAAAGTGATCTTTCGTTCCGAAATCTGTGGTTAAAGTAATTAGAGACATTAATTTTTTAGCTGTTAATTAATTGTGTAAAAGTTGTTAACTATTTAACGCAAATCTAATCATTTTAGGAATTTTATTCGCTATTTTTAGTTGAAATAAAATTGATATCAATCTATAAAAAATAAACATTTGAACGAACGCATTATAGAGCTAGAAGAAATAAACCCAAAAGACTTTTTTGGGGCACATAATAGTACCATAGAACAATTAAAAAGGTATTTTCCGAAGATAAAAATCGTCGCAAGAGGATCTAAAATGAAAATTTACGGCGAGTCTGAACTTTTAGACGAGTTTGAAATTCGATTAGATCGATTGATAAAATACTATAACCGTTATAATAAATTAGACGAAAATAGTATCGAGCGTATTTTAACATCAAATGGAAACGAAGAAAAAACAAGTGCTTCTAAAAAAGCAAAAGATGTTTTGGTGCATGGTGTTAGCGGTAGATTAATTAAAGCACAAACAGAAAACCAGCGTAAAATGGTTTCTTTAATGGCTAAAAATGATATGTTATTTGCTGTTGGTCCTGCAGGAACAGGTAAAACATATACCGCAGTTGCTTTGGCTGTAAAAGCTTTAAAAGAAAAAGAAGTACGTAGAATTATTTTAACAAGACCTGCTGTAGAATCTGGTGAGAATTTAGGTTTTTTACCAGGAGATTTAAAAGAAAAATTAGATCCTTATATGCAACCTTTATATGATGCATTAAGAGATATGATTCCGCATGAAAGGTTAGAATCTCATTTAGAAAAAGGAGTTATTCAAATTGCGCCTTTAGCATTTATGAGAGGTAGAACCTTAGACAATGCCTTTGTAATTTTAGATGAGGCACAAAATACAACTCATAATCAAATGAAAATGTTTTTAACCAGAATGGGTAAAAACGCAAAGTTTATAATTACCGGCGATCCTGGGCAAATAGATTTACCAAGAAAACAAGTTTCTGGTTTAAAAGAATCTTTATTAGCTTTAAAAGATATTGAAGGTATTGCACAAGTTTATTTAGACGATAAAGATGTTGTAAGACATAGATTGGTTAAGAGAATTATTTCTGCATACAAAAGCATAGAAACAGAATAGATAATGATAAAAATAGAAAAAGATAAACTAGGTTTACAAGACTATTTTTATATTGGATATTTATATTTAATAATCTTAGGAATTGTTAGTGATGCTATTTTTTACGGAATTTTTGGTGTTACTTATCTTAATTATACAACCATTTTAGATGCTTTAATATCTCCTATAAGTTTGCTTGCAAATAATTGGGTTTTATCTCTTGTACTAATATTTATGTTTGGTTTGTTGTATTTATATTTAACTAGATGGATGCCCAAATTGTATAAATACTTTAGAGTAAAAAAATGGTATCAAAAGATATATAATATAGAAAAATGGGATAAGAGATATGCTAAAATGGGAGACAAAAATAACCTGTTGCCTGCGTTAATGTTTTTGTTTTTTTTACTTTTTGTTTCTATGAGAACCGGTATGGGCATCGGTATGAAACATAAATATCAATCTAAAGAAATTATTCCAAATTATACGCTTGTTTTTAAAGACAACCAACAATTAGATGTTAGAAAAATAGGGCAGAATTCGGCCTATTTTTTCTATTTTATTCCAGGTGAAGCAGAAATTACAGCAACACCAATTAGTGATAATTTAAAGCAAATAAAACGTTTAAAAAAGAAGAAAAAATAACTTTTTAAATTACTATTTTTGCACACTTAACAACACAACAACTAAAATGAATACAATTAACGAAACTAATTTTCAGTTTCCGAATCAGAAATCTGTTTACAAAGGAAAAGTAAGAGAAGTTTATAATATAGATAATGAACTTTTGGTAATGATAGCCACAGATAGATTATCTGCATTTGATGTTATTTTACCAAGACAAATTCCGTTTAAAGGTCAGATTTTAAATCAAATTGCGACCAAAATGATGAATGATACCGCAGATATTGTTCCGAATTGGTTATTTGCCAATCCAGATGAAAATGTAGCCGTTGGTCATTTATGTGATCCTTTTAAGGTAGAAATGGTTATAAGAGGTTATGTTTCTGGGCACGCAGCAAGAGAATATAAATTAGGTAAAAGAATGCTTTGTGGTGTAAATATGCCAGAAGGTTTAAAGGAAAACGATAAATTTCCAGAACCTTTAATTACACCTTCTACAAAGGCAGATAATGGCGAGCATGACGAAGATATTTCTAGAGAAGATATTTTAGCGAAAGGAATTGTTTCTGAAGAAGATTACATCGTCTTAGAAAATTACACAAGAGCTTTATTTAAAAGAGGAACTGAAATTGCGGCAAAAAGAGGCTTAATTTTAGTAGATACTAAATATGAATTTGGTAAAACGAAAGATGGTAAAATTGTTTTAATTGATGAAATTCATACACCAGACTCTTCTCGTTATTTTTATGCTGATGGATACCAAGAAAGACAAGATAATAACGAACCACAAAAACAATTGTCTAAAGAATTTGTAAGACAATGGTTAATAGAAAATGGTTTTCAAGGTAAAGAAGGACAAGCAATACCAGAAATGAATGATGAAAAAATCATCGAAATTTCTAATAGATATATAGAATTATATGAACAAATTACCGGAGAAGCTTTTACAAAAGCTACTACAGATAATGTTCTAAATAGAATAGAAAATAATGTGTTGAAGTTTTTAGCTTCAAAATAAATCATCTCAAATTAAGTTAGATGTAAAAGCAAACAAAATCACTTGTTTAGGCAGAAATTATGTCAATTCGAGTGATTTCTTTTAGTTAACTTTACATAGAGAACAAACAAACAACAAATGATTATAGAACCAAGAACAAGAGGATTTATATGTTTAACATCTCACCCAACAGGTTGTGAGCAAAACGTAATCAATCAAATAGAATATATAAAGTCTAAAGGAAAAATAGACGGAGCAAAAAAAGTATTGGTAATTGGTGCCTCTACAGGTTTTGGTTTGGCATCTAGAATAACCAGTGCATTTGGTTCTGATGCAGCAACAATTGGCGTTTTCTTTGATAAACCAGCTACAGAAGGTAGACCAGGTTCACCAGGATATTACAACACAGCAGCATTTGAAAAACATGCACACCAAGCAGGTTTATATGCAAAAAGTATTAATGGCGATGCATTTTCTAACGAAATAAAAGAGGAAGTTGTAAATCTAATTAAAGAAGATTTAGGGCAAGTAGATTTAGTAATTTACAGTTTAGCATCACCAGTTAGAAAACACCCAAATACTGGTAAAAGATTTAAATCAGTATTAAAACCAATCGGAGAAGTTTTTACAAACAAAACTGTAGATTTTCATACAGGTAAAGTATCAGAAATTTCTATAAATCCGGCAGAAGGTGAAGATGTAGAAAATACTGTAACCGTAATGGGAGGTGAAGATTGGAAAATGTGGATGGATGCTTTAAGTAAAGAAAATTTATTGGCAGAAGGTGCTACAACAGTTGCATATTCTTACATTGGGCCAGAAGTAACAAAACCAGTATATAGAAACGGAACAATTGGTGCTGCTAAAGATCATTTAGAAGCAACAGCTTTTACAATTGCAGAAGATTTAAAAGCAATTAACGGTAATGCTTATGTTTCTGTAAACAAAGCATTGGTTACACAAGCAAGTTCTGCAATACCTGTAATACCTTTGTATATTTCTTTGTTATTTAAAATAATGAAAGAAAACGGAACTCACGAAGGTTGTATCGAACAAATTCAGCGTTTGTATAGCGAACGTTTATTTGGTGGTGATTTAGACTTGGATGAAAAAGGAAGAATTAGAATTGATGATTTAGAAATGAAAGAAGAAGTACAAGCTGCAATCGCAGAACTTTGGAAAGATGCTACATCAGAAAATTTAGCTGAAATTGGAGATTTAAAAGGTTACAGCGATGAGTTTTTTAATTTATTCGGATTTAAAGTAGACGGAGTAGATTACGACGCAGATGTAAATGAAATGGTACAAATACCAAGTATTAAATAAATAATAATTACCAATTTTATTGGTTAAATTTTACAAATAATACCTTGCAATTTAATTTTGTGAGGTATTATTTTTTTATCTTGTAGTTAAATTTTTTAAAACTTATGAAAGCAGTTACTATTAAGCAACTTAAAGATGAATTGTCGCATAAATCTGCCTCAGATTTAAAAGATTTATGCCTGCATTTGGCTCGATTTAAAAAAGAAAACAAAGAATTACTTACCTATTTATTATTCGAATCTCATGATGAAGAATCTTTTATAGCAACGATAAAAGAAGAAGTAGATTTACAGTTTAGCGAAATCAATACGAAGAGTTTTTTTTACATTAGAAAAAGTGTTCGAAAAATATTAACGTCAATCAAAAAGCACATTCGTTATTCAAAGAAAAAAGAAACAGAAGTAGAGTTGTTACTGTATTTTTGTAAAAAATTAAAAGCTTTTAAACCCTCTATAAAAAGAAGTACGCGTTTACAAAGTGTTTTTGATACACAGGTAAGAATGATAAAAAAAGCTTTAGAAAAACTACACGAAGATTTACAATACGATTTTCAATTAGAATTAAATGAATTATTAGAAAATGAGTAGAACAAGACCTGTATTAGAAAATTTAATAACAGATAATATGTCTGAAGCAGAAGTTTTTCAAAATAAAACTTTACGACCTATTATAAAAATGCAACACAATTTGTTAATTGTGTTTTTTAAGAGTTATTTAAAGAAAAGAAAAATTGATTTTTCTGTTTTAACAGCCCAAAAGAAAAGAAGTAGAGTAAAAGCTATTTTTACAAAAGATATCAATTTTAAAAACCTAAATCTAGGTTTAATTATTGGAGATTTTTCGATCGAAGAATATGCGTTTTACGATGGAAATTCATCAGAATTAAATAGAAGAATTTTACAGATAATTGCACAAAGAATTCAAGATAGCTTAGATGAAATCTAAAAAAAAAGGTGTTTGTAATTTTACAAACACCTTTTTTAAAATATAAATTTAAAATTATTGCTTCTTTTGAGCTGCTAATAATTTTTTCTGATATTTTCCTTGCACTACATCAACAATAACCAATACCGCTAATACAAAGTAAAAAGTAGTTTTACTCATTGGTACAATTTCGTTACCAAAAAGTTTAATATGTGCTAAATGTCCGCCTTCTGTAACTAACATTATTCCTACAATAAAAAGAATAAATAAACCCAATACTTCGTACATTCTGTTTTTTGCTAAAAAGCTAGAAATTCTATCAGCTAAAAATAACATTAGCAAACCACTAATTACAATAGCAATAGCCATTACAATAAAAGCGGTTGTAGAATTTTCGATTTCACTAGTTAAACCAATTGCAGCTAAAATAGAATCGAAAGAAAAAACAAGATTCATAATTACAATACTTGTTATAACTGCATTAGCAGATTTAGCTCTTTTAGAATCACCTTCAATATCGTCATCTAAATTGTTAGTACCAATCATGTGCCAAATTTCTTTAATAGCTGTATAGATAATAAAACCACCACCTAATAAAACAATGATGCTGTGACCATTAAATTCAAAATGAACAATATCTTTTATTTCACCAGTTAAAAAAGAAAAAGGTTCTTGAAAAAAATCAATAATAGACACTAAAACAAAAAGCAATACAATTCTTAAAACAATTGCTATTAAGATTCCTGTTTTTCTAACTTTTTTTTGATCTGCTACCGGCGCTTTTTTAGACTCTAAAGAAATATAAAGTAGGTTATCGAAACCAAGAACTGCTTGTAAAAGTACAAGCATAATTAATGTAAAAATTACTTCTAACATAGTTTTTTATTGTTTAATAAGTATGAAGTTCAAATATATTTGGATTGTAGAAAATACACAATTAATATTCGATTTACTTTTAACATTATAGTTTTAGGTAAATAAATGTTTAACTAGAATTCTAATACTTACAAAAGCAATTAAAATAGCAGTTGCCTTTTTAAGTTGCATAGGTTTAAGAATTGTTGCGCTTAATCTGCTTCCTATTTGTCCGCCAATAAAAACCGTAATTAATAAAATAGAAGTTAATTGCCAATCGATATTAAAATCTGGATTAGAATATTGCCCAATTAAACCAGCAATAGAGTTTACTAAAATAAATACACTAGCTGTAGCAGCAATTTTTTTAGGCGTATTCCAATTTGTAAGATGTAAAAGTGGCGCTAAGAAAATGCCTCCGCCAATACCAACCATTCCAGAAATAAAACCGATAAAACCACCAAAGCCTGCATTTTTTAGAAAATTAGACTCTTTAAATTTAGCATCAGAAGAAATTATTTTTTTTGAAATCCACATAGTTATTGCTGCAAAAAGAAGTGTAAAACCCAAAAGAATAAAAAAGAAATTCTGACTTATTTTTAGTTTTCCACCGAGAAATGCAAACGGAATACTTAAGAGAATTAAAGGCACTATTTTTTTCCATTCTATTTGGTTCTGCTGATGAAATAATAAAACATTACTGGTAACAACAACAATGTTGCAAAGTAAAGCAGTTGCTCTAATTTGTGTAAATGCAATGCTTGTTAATGCTAAAATTGCTAAATAACTAGAACCGCCACCAAAACCAACAGCTGCATATAATATTGCTACTGAAAAAAACAGAATTATTACAGGTAAGTTTGTTAAAATTAAATCAAATTCCATAAAGCAAATATAATTTTCTATTTTTAGAAAGAATTATACTTAGCAAAACTTATTATGAGTAATTACCACATAAAACATTTAGAAGAATACTATCAAGTATACAGAAAGTCTATTAGAGAGCCAGAAAGTTTTTGGGAAGAAATAGCCGAAGAGCATTTTATTTGGCGAAAAAAATGGGATAAAGTTCTAGAGTGGGATTTCTCGAAACCAGAAATAAAATGGTTTCAAGGTGCTAAATTAAATATTACAGAAAATTGTATTGATAGACATTTGGCAACTCGAGGAGATAAAACTGCTATTTTATTTGAGCCAAATAATCCAGATGAGGCTGCAGAACATATAACTTATAACCAATTGTACAAAAGAGTAAATCAGTTTGCAAATGTGTTAAAAGAGCAAGGTATACAAAAAGGAGATCGAGTTTGTATTTATGTGCCGATGATACCAGAGTTGGCAATTGCAACTTTAGCATGTGCCAGAATTGGCGCAATACATTCTGTAGTTTTTGCAGGCTTCTCTGCAACAGCATTGGCAACAAGAATAAATGATTCTGATTGTAAAATGGTAATTACTGCTGATGGATCTTATAGAGGCTCAAAAACCATAGACTTAAAAGGAATTGTAGATGAAGCTTTAGAAAATTGTGGTTGTGTAGAAACTGTTTTAGTTGCAAAAAGAATTCAATCTAATATATCGATGAAATCTGATAGAGATAAATGGTTACAACCTTTGTTAGATAACGCTTCTGATGTTTGTGAGGCAGAGATAATGAATGCCGAAGATCCGTTATTTATTTTATACACTTCTGGTTCTACAGGAACGCCAAAAGGAATGGTGCATACTACTGCAGGATATATGGTTTATGCTGCTTATACTTTTAAAAATGCATTTCAATATAGAGAAAATGATGTGTATTGGTGTACCGCAGATATTGGTTGGATTACCGGACATTCTTATATTGTTTATGGTCCGTTAGCAAACGGTGCAACAACTGTTATGTTTGAAGGTGTACCAAGTTATCCAGATTTTGGTCGTTTTTGGCAAATTGTAGAAAAGCACAAAGTAAATCAGTTTTATACAGCGCCAACAGCAATTAGAGCATTGGCAAAACAAGGTACAGAATTGGTGGATAAATATGATTTGTCTTCGTTAAAAGTTTTGGGTTCTGTTGGTGAACCCATAAATGAAGAAGCATGGCATTGGTATAATGATAATGTTGGTAAAAAGAAAAGTCCGATTATAGATTCTTGGTGGCAAACAGAAACTGGCGGAATCATGATTACTCCAATTCCGTATGTTACACCTACAAAACCAACCTATGCAACATTACCCTTTATAGGTATTCAACCAGCTTTGATGGATGAAAACGGACAAGAATTAAAAGGAAATCAAGTAGAAGGAAGGTTGTGTATAAAATTTCCTTGGCCAAGTATTGCGAGAACTATTTGGGGAAATCATCAACGATATAAAGAAACCTATTTTTCTGCTTTCGAAAATAACTATTTTACAGGCGATGGCGCCTTAAGAGACGAAGTTGGTTATTATCGAATAACTGGTAGAGTAGATGATGTTATTATTGTTTCTGGACATAATTTAGGAACTGCACCAATAGAAGATGCTATAAACGAGCATCCGGCAATTGCCGAATCTGCTATTGTTGGTTTTCCGCACGAAATTAAAGGAAGTGCTTTATACGGTTATATTACATTAAAGGATGCAGGAGAATATAGAAATCATGATAATCTTAAAAAAGAAATCAATCAATTAATTGCAGACAGAATTGGACCAATTGCAAAATTAGATAAAATTCAATTTTCTGAAGGATTGCCAAAAACACGTTCAGGAAAAATTATGCGTCGTATTTTAAGAAAAATTGCTGCTAATGAAATGGATAATTTAGGCGATACAAGTACATTGTTAAACCCGGAAGTTGTGCAAAGTATTATTGATAATCGATTGTAAAACAGATTTTAGAACTTTTAATAGAAATAAGATTTTGAGTTACAGATTGACAAAATTATAATTTGTAGATTGCTTTTACGACAAATGTTCTAGGGAAAACAAGAGTTCTTCTTTCAGAAAATAAATTTGAAGACAAAGTAGAATTTAATTTAGAAATATTGTTACCAATATTTGTGCCTAATAGTTCAAAGCCCCAAGGACTATTTTCTTTTTGATAAAAAATGGAAGCATTTAATTCGTTAAACGAATTGGTGTTTTTAGTAGCGTTATTTTTATAAAAATTATACAAATATTCAGTTTTAAATTTCCAATTTTTGTACTCATAATCTACAGCAACATCTAAATTAGATAAATTAGAAATTGCACTAAATAAAGAGTTTGTGTTGTCTTTATGTGTTTGAGAATATGAAAAATCTATATTTGGTTTATTATCATATACAGTTCTAAAACTGGCTCGGGTTAAAAATGAATTATTATTAGACTTAATTTTATTATTGTTTATAAATGTTGCGTAATTGGAATTTGTATATTCTGTTAATACAGTAGCTTTCCAGTATTTATAATTGTAAACAACTCTAAAATTTGTAGTTAAAGATTTGTTGGGAGTATCAATGTTAATAGGATTAATAATATTAAAAATAGTTGAAGTGTTAAAAATATTCTGGACTTGATTATTTCTTATCTTATAATAAATACTTGGGTAAAAACTCCAACCATAGGTTTTGTAATTTCTATAACTTAAACTAACAAAGTGATAAAAAGTTTCTTTTAAATCCGTGTTACCAGTATAGATATTATTGTAATTATTTAAAATATTATTAGAAATTAATTGTCTTGTGCTTGGAAATGTATTTGTAAGGTTGTATTTAAAGATAAGCTTCTTTCTATTAGTAATATCCCAATCCATTTCAATTTTAGGTAGTAGTAAATTAGATTGATAAGAGCTGTTGTTATTAAGGTCTAAACTTGTTCTGTAGTAATTTTGATATTTTAATTCTGCCGTAAAAATAGCATCACCAATTAATTTTTTATATAAAATACTTGTAAAAATTGTAAATTGGTTGTGATATAGATTATTAGAAAAATTACTAATAGTTGTATTATCTTGTTGTAAATTACTCTTAAATTTATTTTGTTCGAAATTATTACCAACATTAAAATAAAGATGATTCACATTATCTAATATCCAAAAGTGCTTTAAAGCCACATTATATTCAAACTTTTCAGTTGAAGATTTTTTTAGAACATTTATACTTTCTTTCTCATTGATGGGAATATTATTTGGGAAAATATTAGTGTTTGTTAACCAATTTGTGGAATCATCAATTTTATTAAAATTAAAATTTACAATTGCTTGTGATGTATGGTAAGTAGAAAACTTTTTTTCTGCTTTTAAATAAGAATTTATTTTATCAGAATTAATTAAATTATTTTCATTAAAGTTTATTATTGAATTAGCTAAATCTCTATTGTTTTCGATGGTTTGGTTTATCGAAGTCTTTTCAAATTTAGTATAATATTTAATTCTTGTATTTTCTTCTGGTTTATATAAGAATTGTATTTTTCCTAAGAACAAATTCTGATTATTTCTTTCATCTTCGCGCAATCTTTCAGTAATATTATCTATTAAATAATTTCTAAAGTTTTCTACACGACTATTTGTTTTATCTGATAGTGCAATTAAAAAAGAACTAATACTCAGTTTTTCATTTTTAGCATGTTGCATGTTGTAACCACCAAATTTGTGTTTACTAGCTGTAAAATTTTGATTTCTTAATAATTTTACAACCGGAGATTGAATAACTTCTTTTAAGTTATTCATGTCTAAACCACCATCAAAATTTATATAATCTCTTAAAGTAAAAGATTTTCTGTTTGTATTGTTAAAATCTCCAATAAAACTATAATTAGTTTTTGGGCTGTATTTAAAAATTGCAGGATGTAAAACATATCTGTTTTTAATACCTAAACCTGCCTCTATATCTCCAAACACAAACTTTTTTTTGTCTTCTTTTAAGCTAATGTTCATCGCAATTTCATCAGATTTTTCTAAACCTTTCATAAAAGCATTTTCATGATAATCTTCTATAACATCTATTTTGTCAATTACATCTGCAGGTATGTTGTTTACTGCCAATTTTGTGTCTCCCGTAAAAAACTTTTTATTATCTACTAAAAGTGTCGTTACTTTTTTACCTTTTACAGTAACATTCCCTTTTCTATCTACTTCTACGCCAGGTAATTTTTTTAAAACTTGTTTTAGTTTACGTTCTTTACCATTTGTAAAAGCATCTGTATTATATGTGGTAGTGTCTTTTCTAATTCTTACCGGAATTTTATATTTAATTACAATTTCTTCTAATTTATTGGGGTCTTCCTTTAAAATAAAATTAATAATACTATCTTTTTTAGTATTGTTTAAAATTTCTTTTCTAGTTATAAAGCCCATAAAACTTATAGAGGTATTATAAGTTGTGTTCTTTGTAAGCGATAAAGTATAATTGCCTAAATTATCACTAACGTTATGGGCTAATTTACCATTATTGGTGGGGAAAGCTAAAATATTTGCGCCAGTTAATGGTTTATTATTTTCATCTAAAATTTTACCTTTTATTACTATTTGTGAGGATATAGCAAGAGAAAAGTTTAATATAAAAAATAAAATTAGATGTGGTTTTTTCATAATTTTTAGTCTATAGTAACTTTTCTAGCATCTCTCATTAATCTTATTTTTTCGTTTACATTTATATTTTTACCTTTTTTTAAGCTAGGAATTTTTTTTACTTTTTTTGGATTTAAAATGATTTTATCAACTAAATAATAAAAGTTATCTATTTCTAATTTCAAAATTAATCCGGGTAAACCACCATTACCTATAGGGCCATAAGGCAAGGGTATATCTGTAGTGTACCATGCAATATTAGTAATGTAATTACCAGATCTAGTATTTAATTTTTATTAACTGCTTTATAGCAAGTGTAACCATCAATAATTTTAATTTCATTAAATAATTCCCATTCTTTCATTCTAGAACTATCATTAATAATATATTGTTTACTTAAAATTTCTGTATTATACATAGCTTCTTTATTAATACCATTAAATTGATACCAATTTTTGTTGGCACCTGTAGAAATATCAGCAAATTTTGATTCGAATGGATACAGTGGTATATTTTTTACTTTTTTAAAAAAAGATTTTTCTTTATTAAAGTACAAAACATATGAACTTCTATTTACTTCCTCCGTAATTTTTCTAGTCATTTCGGGGTTTGAAGTTTTACGAATTTTTGTTCTTTTTGTTTTGTATGTAATAATTCCGTTTTGACTATGTAGTGCTGTTAAATTTGTTAAAAATAATAATGCAAAAAATATGTTTTTTAATTTCATAACGTTAGTCTTTTGTAACTTTTCTTGCTTCTTGCATTAAAAAAACCATTTCTTCTAAGTTTATTTTTTCACCTTCTTTTAAAGTTGGTATTTCAACTTTTTTTGTAGGGTTTAATATAACCTTACTTACCAAATAAGTAACTTTAGTTCCAATTTCTAATTGTAATATTAAACCTGGTAAACCACCATAACCTGCGGGTCCATAAGGTACAGGTATATCAGGTGTATACCAAGCTATATTATTTGACTTAACATTAGTTCTTTTATAAAATATTTCTTTTGTTGCTTTAAAACATATATATCCATCTATAATTTTAGTTTCATTAACAAAAACCCAATTACTCATTTTATCACTATCATCTACGATATAATTAGTGTTTTTAATAAAAGTGTTAAAAAAGTTTTCTTTTTTTTAGTTGTTTAATTGATGTGAATTTTTGTTTGACCTTACTAATACAGAAGCCAATTTAGCTTCTAGTGGATAAATTGGTATATTCTTATCTTTTTGAAAGTAAGATTTTTCTAAATTATAAATTAGTGTGTATTTTGTTCTATTTGCCTCAATAATCATTCTCTTTATCCGTTCACTAACATTAGATTTATTATCAACTACTTTAGTTGTATATTTAATAATTCCTGTTTGAGAAAATATATTTGATACATATAAAACAAATAGCAAAACTGTTATTTTTTTCATCATATTCATTTTTTTTTAAAAAGGGGAAATTGTTTAATTTCCCCATAAATTAATTATAATCCCATGCAATCATTGTATAATGTATCAACGATGAAATCATTAAGAGCTTCATTTGATTCACCATCAACAAAATCTAGAAATTCATCAAGTCCTTCACATGCATATGCAATACAATCATCCTCTGGATCATTGTTTTCAATATTTGTATTCGCATTCATTGTTGTAATACCCGCTATAAAAGCAAGTGTTAAAATTACTTTTAAATAATGTGTACTAGATTACAAGCCAATGTTTGGCGTAAAGTTTAATTTTAAATTGTAATTAAAGAAAGCAATTTTTTCTTCTCTTCCACAAAATATTTTTGATGGAAGATATCCAAATGTAAAAAAAAAATGAAACTCACGTTTTTATTTAAGTTAAAGTTTTAATTTATATGTATTTACGTTTAGAATAAGTTCTTTCGGTATTAAAACCTTTAAGTTTTTTTGTTTATTGTAACTTTGTAAATCTGTCATGCTTTTTCCTTGTGGCATATAAATTGACAACTATTTTTTATGCAACATTTCAAAGAATCAAAAAAAAGTAAAAACAAACCAAAAGTAACCTTAAAACAAGCTTTTAAAACAATTATTTGGCCAAGAAGAAACTTGGTTTTATTGGGTTTGGTATTGATAATAATAAGAAGTCTTTCTGGTTTTGTTTTGCCATTGCAAAGTAAAGTTTTAATGGACGAAGTTGTGCCAAATAAAGACTTTAATCAACTTTACAATTTGGTTTTAATAGTAATCGGCGCAATTTTAGTGCAAGCAATTACTTCATTTTTATTGACAAAAGTATTAAGTATTCAGGCACAATATTTAATATCAGAACTTAGAGCCCAAGTGCAGAAGAAAGTATTGTCTTTACCAATTAGTTTTTTCGATAACACAAAATCTGGCGCTTTAGTTTCTAGAATTATGAGTGATGTAGAAGGAGTAAGAAACCTTATTGGTACAGGTTTGGTGCAACTTATTGGTGGTTCATTTACAGCAATTGTAACACTTGTAATTTTATTAAGAATGAATGTTTGGATGACACTTTTTACGTTTATTCCGTTATCTATTTTTGGTTTAATTGCTTTAAAATCTTTCAAACACATTAGACCAATATTTAGAGCAAGAGGTAAAATAAATGCAGAAGTAAAAGGTCGATTAACAGAGACTTTAGGAGGCATAAGAGTTATAAAAGCCTTTAATGCAGAACAACAAGAAAGTGAAATTTTTGAAAAAGGAGTAGCAAATATCTACGAAAACGTAAAGAAAAGCATGACGGTTACTGCTTTAATGACAAGTTCTTCAACTTTTTTAATAGGTTTAGCAACCACAGGTGTTATGGGAATTGGTGGATATTATATGATGGAAGGAAGTTTAACTTTTGGAGACTTTATTCAGTTTACATTTCTGTTAGCGTTTATGGTTGCACCAATTGTTCAAATGAGCAATATTGGTAGCCAATTAACCGAAGCATTGGCTGGTTTAGACAGAACAGAAGAGCTAATGAATATGGCTGCGGAAGAAGATAACGAGCATAGAACTATTGTTTTAGATGATGTAAAAGGTGATGTTGTTTTTGAAGATGTTTCGTTTTCTTATGAAGAAGGTAAACAAGTAATAAATAACATTAATTTTAAAGTTCCTGCAGGTTCTGTTACTGCTTTGGTGGGTAGTTCTGGTTCTGGTAAATCTACAATTGCAGGTTTATCGGCAACATTTTTAAATCCAGCAGCGGGTAAAATCACTATAGATAATAAAGACATGTCTGAGGTTAAATTATCTAGTTTTAGAAAATATTTAGGTGTTGTTTTACAAGATGAATTTTTATTTGAAGGAACCATAAGAGATAATATTTTGTTCCCTAGACCAAACGCTACTAAAGAAGAGTTGCAAAATGCTGTAAAAGCAGCTTATGTAAATGAATTTACAGATCGTTTTGATGATGGTTTAGATACCTTAATTGGTGAAAGAGGTGTAAAATTATCTGGCGGACAAAGACAACGATTGGCAATTGCAAGGGCTATTTTGGCAAATCCTAAAATGATTATTTTAGATGAAGCTACTTCTAGTTTAGATACAGAAAGTGAGGCTTTAATTCAGAAAAGTTTATCAGAATTAGTAAAAGACAGAACCACAATTGTTATTGCGCACAGGTTGAGTACTATTAAAAAAGCAGATCAAATTTTGGTAATAGAGGCTGGTGAAATTGCAGAAAGAGGAACGCATGATGAGTTGATTGCTAAAGAAGGTAGATATTTCGATTTGTATACGTATCAATCTAAAATTTAGAAAGTATTAAAAATATATTATGAAAAAATTAGCAGTTGTATTCGTACTTGTATTCACAATTGTTTCTTGTAAAAAAGAAGCCAAAAAAGATGTTAAGCAAAAAGAAGTTGTAGAGATAAAAGAGTCTAAATTTCCTTCGGAATTGCATAAAGTTTTTCAATTTCATGGCGGAATTTCAAATTGGAAATCAAACCATTTATTGTCTTTTAATATAAATGATGAAACGCATACGGTAGCGCTTCAATCTAGAAAAACCGTAATTAATGCACCAAAATATTCTTTAGGGTTTGATGGCAATCAGTTTTGGTTAGATGAAGAAAATGATGGTGATTACAAAGGTAATCCGAAGTTTTATTACAATTTATATTTCTATTTTTATGCAATGCCTTTTGTTTTAGGTGATAACGGAATTGTATATGAAAAAGCAGAAGATTTAGTTTTTGAAAATGTAAAATATCCTGGATTTAAAATTTCTTACAAAGCAAATATTGGTAATTCTTCTAATGATAATTATATTGTATACTACAATCCTGAAACTTATAAAATGGAATGGTTAGCCTACACGGTGACTTTTAATTCTAAGACATCAAGCAATCGTTATAATTGGATAAAATATAAAAAATGGGAAAATGTAAATGGGTTTCTTTTACCAAATGAAATTATTTGGTATGCACAAGACAAAAACGGATTGCCAACAAAACCTGTTGGAAATAGTGTGAAATTTACATTACCATTAATTAGTAAAACAAAAATGGCAAATTCATTTTTTGAAAAACCAAAAGGTTAATTATTTTTTGTTTTTAAATTCAATTATTTTATCATAAACCATACAGTAATACGCATGAAACCTTGGTAACAATACGTTTTCAAGGTTTTTTGTGTCTTTTAAAACTTTTAAATTGAATAATTTGATGTCATCAACTTCTTCTTCTTGAATTTTTAAAGTTGATAAAGGAGTTTTTAATTCGGCTATAAAAACATGATGATGCTCGTTATCTATAATTCCGTTTAGATGCTTAACTTGATGAATTCTTGTGCCAATTTTAATAAAGTCTTTTTCTTGTAATTTAAGACCAATTTCTTCAAAAACTTCTCTTTGTGCAGCTACTAAAATAGTTTCTCCTGCGCCTATATGTCCTGCAACAGAAATATCCCATAAACCCGGAAATACTTTTTTAGTCATTGCTCTTTTTTGAAGCAATATTTTGTCATCCGAAGTAAATAACCAGATATGTACAGTGGCATGAAACCAACCGTTTTTATGTGCTTCAGATTTTAAAGCAGTTTTGCCTGTTGATTTTCCTTCTGGTGTTAATATGTCTATGAGTTCGTCCATTTTTAAAAAATTATGAATTACGAATTTGTAAGTAAAAATTCGTAATTCATAATTAAAGTATTTTTATTCGAAGTAAGAAAAAGTTTCTCCGTCTTTAATATTTAAAAGTGTTTCGTAAATCATTCTAATTACATTTTCTACATCTTCTCTATGCACCATTTCTACAGTTGTGTGCATATATCTTAGTGGTAAAGAAATTAAAGCTGATGCTACACCACCGTTGCTATAAGCAAAAGCATCTGTATCTGTACCTGTTGCTCTAGAAAGTGCAGAACGCTGAAAAGGGATTTTTTTAGCTTCGGCAGTTTCTGTAATTAAATCTCGTAATTTTTGTTGAACCGCTGGCGCGTAAGCAACAACAGGCCCTTTACCAATTTCTAGTAAACCTGCTTTTTTAGGTTCTATCATTGGTGTAGTTGTATCATGCGTTACATCGGTAACAATGGCAACATTTGGTTTAATGGTTTGTGTAATCATTTCTGCACCACGCAAGCCAATTTCTTCTTGTACAGAGTTTGTAATGTACAATCCAAACGGTAAATCTTTTTTGTTTTCTTTTAATAAACGCGCAACTTCAGCAATCATAAAACCACCCATTCTGTTGTCTAAAGCTCTACAAACAAATTTGTCTCCGTTTAAAATATGAAACTCATCCGGATAAGTAATTACACAACCAACATGCACACCCAAAGCTTCTACTTCTTCTTTTGTAGCACAACCTGTATCAATAAAAATATTGTCTGGTTTTGGTGCTTCTTCATTCGATTTGTTTCTTGTATGAATTGCAGGCCATCCAAAAACACCTTTTACAATTCCGTTATTAGTATGAATATTTACAATTTTACTTGGTGCAATTTGATGGTCTGATCCACCGTTTCTAATTACATAAATTAATCCGTTGTCAGAAATATAATTAACATACCACGATATTTCATCTGCGTGTCCTTCGATTACAACTTTGTATTTTGCATCCGGATTTATAACACCAACAGCAGAACCATAAGTGTCTGTAATAAATTCATCTACATAAGGTTTTAGATAGTCCATCCAAATTTTTTGACCTTCCCATTCGTAACCAGTAGGAGCCGCATTATTTAAATATTTTTCTAAAAATGTAAGTGAATCTTTATTTAAAATTGATTTTTTAGCCATTATTTATAAATTTATAAAAATTGATTTTTTCTTGATAGATGTAAAAATAATACCATTTTTTAGGATTTCCATTAAAAAAATCACAAAATAGTGTAACAAAAGTGCTTACTTTTACACTAATCACACAACATTAACCAACAAAAAAGTAATATGAAATTAGTTATTAAAAATTTAACCAAAACATATAAAAATGGTGTAAAAGCTATTGATAATTTAAATTTAGAAATTGGCACAGGTATGTTTGGGTTGTTAGGACCAAATGGGGCAGGTAAATCTTCTTTAATGAGAACTATTGCAACATTACAAAGTCCGGATGCTGGTTCGATTACTTTTGGTGATATTAATGTTTTAGAAGACAACATGTCTTTGCGTAAAGTTTTGGGTTATTTACCGCAGTCTTTTGGTGTGTATCCTAAAATGTCTGCAGACGAATTGTTAGATTATTTTGCCACTTTAAAAGGAATTGCTAATAAAACAGAAAGAAAAGCAATTGTAAAAGAAGTGTTAGAAATTACTAATTTATACGAAGTAAGACACAAACATGTTGCAGGTTATTCTGGCGGAATGAAACAGCGTTTTGGTATTGCACAACTACTTTTAAATAATCCTAAATTAATTATTGTTGATGAGCCAACTGCAGGTTTAGATCCGGCAGAAAGACATCGTTTTTTAAATGTTTTACGTGAAGTTGGTAGCAATTGTACCGTTATTTTTTCTACACATATTGTAGAAGACGTAAAAGAATTGTGTAATGAGATGGCTATTTTAAATGGTGGTAAAATCTTAAAACATAGCACGCCTAAAAAAGCAACAGAAGAATTAGAGAATACTATTTGGACCAAAGTAATCCAAAAAGATGATTTAGAAGAAAATATGAAGTTGTTCAACGTTTTGTCTAGAAATTTTAATGCTGATGATACATTAAATATTAGAGTACACGCTTTAGAAAAACCCTCGGATGACTTTGTTAAGGCAACACCGCAATTAGATGATGTGTATTTTATAGCTTTAAAACAAGATGAACCAGTTTTAACCAATTAATAGTTTTTGATGAAGAGTTTTAGTTACAAAACTCAAAAAAAAGAATATTTAAAACGAATCGCTTAAAACTATTTTATTATGTTTTCTACAATTTTTAAACAAGAATTAAAATATTGGTTTAACAAGCCAGTTTTTTACATTTATATTTCAATATTTTTAATAATTTCTTTCTTCTTATCAGCAACATCTGCAGGTATCTGGGACGGAATTACAGGAACCATGGGTTCTTCTCGAATTGTAAACTCGCCAATAGGCATTACAGGTTTATTTAATGGGTTTACCACTTTAATTTTCTTTTTATTTCCGTCTATTATTGGTGTTTCAATTTATAGAGATTTTAAAAGTGAAATGCATACCATTTTATATTCGTATCCTTTTACGAAGGCTAATTATTTATTTGCTAAATTTTTTAGCGGAATCGTGGTGGTTTCTGCGATTGTTTTAGTGATAGCTTTAGGTATGATTATTGGTTTTCGATTTCCAGGAACCAATCAAGACATTGTTGCAAATTTTAATATTGTTACCTATTTAAAAACCTATTTGGTTTATATTTTACCAAATGTTTTATTTTTTGGTGCCGTAGTTTTTGCTGTGGTTACTTTTTCTAGAAATGTAACCGCTGGGTTTATTACAGTAATTATTTTAATGTTTATAGAAGGGGCAATTTCTAGCATTTTATCAGATCCAGAACAAGCAAGTTTATTAGCGTTGTTAGATCCTTTTGGCTCTTCTGCGTCTTCTTATTATACAAAATATTGGACTGTTTCTGAGCAGAATGAATTGCAAATTCCGATAGGTAAACTAGTAATTTATAATCGTTTGATATGGTTATTAGTATCTAGTTTAATCTTTGGATTGGTTTATAAGTATTTTAAATTTACCCAAAATGCAGTAACATTTTCGTTAAAAAAATCAAAATCAGAAAGAGTTACAAAATCTAACTTTAGCGGAGTTACAAAAATTACTTTGCCTAAAGTAACTTATGATTATTCGTTTTTACAAAACCTAAAAGTGATGTGGAAATTGTCTAACATCGATTTTAAATACATTTTTAAAAGTTTACCATTTATATCAATATTAATTGTAGGGCTTTTAATGCTGTTTGGTACTTTATTTATTTCAAGTGAAATTTTTGGAACAGATACATTGCCTGTAACTTGGCAAATGTTAGGTGGCGGAAACATTTTTAGCCTGTTTGTAATTAATATTTGTACTTTTTTATATGCAGGTATGTTGGTGCAAAGAGCAAGAATTGCAAAAATTAATCATTTGGTAGATAGCACACCGGTACCAAACTGGACGCTTTTATTTTCTAAGTTTATCGCTATTTTAAAAATGCAATTGGTTTTATTGGCTGTAATTATGGTTTCTGGTATGTTGTTTCAAGTATATCAAGGCTATTATAACTTTGAGATAGGGCTGTATATTCAAGAATTATTTGGTTTAAAATTTTTAAATTATGTGGTTTGGGCATTTTTAGCAATATTTATTCAAACACTATTTAAAAATCAGTATTTAGGTTTGTTGGTATTGCTAATATTAGCAATCGGAATTCCGTTTTTAGATTTAATAGGAATTGAATTGGCAATTTTTAAATATAACGAAGGGCCAGGTTTTAGTTATTCTGATATGAATGGTTATGGATCTGCATTATCTAGATATTTATGGTACAAATTGTATTGGATTTTAGGCGGAACAATTTTATTGATTTTAAGTATTTTATTTTGGGTTAGAGGCATACCAAATTCTTTTTCAGAAAGATTAAACATAGCTGTATCTAGATTTAAGATGCCGCAAATATTTAGTTTGGTGGTTGTTGCCGTTGCTTTTATAAGTTTGGGTGCAACTATTTATACAGCAACAAGATCTAAAGAGAAAAATTCTGCATCTAAACAAGCAGAATTAAATGCTGTAAAATGGGAAAAATCATATAAAAAATACGAGAATTATAAGCAACCAAGAATTGTTGCTGTAAAAGCAGATGTTGCTATTTTTCCTAAGAAAAGAACCTATAAAGCAAACGCTGTTTTTACAATGATTAATAAAACAGATACAGCAATTGATAGTATTTTCTTAAATCATAATTCGTTAGAAAGTACGTTCGAATTTAATAAACCAAACAATTTAGTTTTAGAAGACACGGTTTTTAATTTTGATATTTACAAGTTTGAAAATAAAATTTTACCGGGTGATTCATTACAACTTACTGTGCATGTAAAAAGTAAAGAAAACACTGTTTTTCAAAGAAAATCGCCAGTTTTAGCAAACGGAACATTTATCAATAATTTTTCGATGTTTCCTTCTTTAGGATATTCTTCGGGTGGAGAATTGATTGATGATAAAACGAGAAAAAAATACGATTTACCACCAAATAATTTACGTCCGTTACCAACTGACTCTACAGAATTGGGTAATACTTATATTTCTAAAGATTCTGATTGGATAGATTTTGAAGCAACCGTATCAACATCCGAAGATCAAATAGCGATTGCGCCTGGTTATTTGCAAAAAGAATGGACAGAAGGAAATCGAAAGTATTTTCATTATAAAATGGATAGTAAAATGTTGAATTTCTATGCATTTAATTCAGCAAAATATGAAGTTAAAAAAGAAATTTGGAAAGGAATAAGTTTAGAAATTTATTATCATAAACAACACGATTATAATTTAGACAGAATGCTAAAAGGTATGAAAGCGTCTATTAATTATAACGAGAAAAACTTTAGTCCGTATCAACACAAACAATTAAGAATTATAGAGTTTCCGAGAACACAAGGTACATTTGCCCAATCATTTGCAAACACAATTCCGTTTTCAGAAGGATTTGGTTTTATTGCGGCTGTAGATGATACAAATGATGACGGAGTAGATTATCCTTTTGCGGTAACGGCTCATGAAGTAGCGCATCAATGGTGGGCACATCAAGTAATTGGTGCAGATGTTTTAGGCGCAACAATGTTATCAGAAAGTTTATCGGAATATGTAGCATTAAAAGTTTTAGAACATCAAAATGGTAAGCCAAAAATGCGAACGTTTTTAAAAGAAGCACTAGACGGTTATTTGATTCAAAGAACTTTAGAAACTAAAAGAGAAAAACCATTAATGTACAATGATGGGCAAGGTTATATTCGTTACCAAAAAGGATCTTTAGTATTTTATGCATTAAGCGATTATTTAGGTGAAGAAAAATTAAATAATGCTTTAAAAAAATATGTAGAAAAAGTAAAGTTTCAAGAAGCACCTTATACAACTTCTTTAGAAATGGTAAATTATATTAAAGAGGTAACACCAGATTCTTTAAAATATGTTATTAAAGATATGTTTGAAACAGTTACGTTGTACAAAAACAGAATTGTTGATGCAAAATCTACAGCTTTAGAAAACGGAAAATATAAAGTTGATATTGAATTTGAGGTTTCTAAATACAGAAATGATGAAAAAGGGAAAAAATATTATGGCCAAAAAGTAGGTGATACATTAAGTTATACAAACGAGAAGTTAAGCAAACCTTTGTTGTCTGTTAAATTAGAAGATTATATAGATATCGGTATTTTTACTGAAGAAGAAAAAGACGGTGTAAAAAAAGAAAAGCAATTGTATTTAGAAAAGCATAAGATTACACAAATTCGTAACACAATTTCTATTATTGTAGATAAAAAGCCTATAGAGGTAGGTGTAGATCCGTACAATAAATTAATTGATACAAAATCTGATGATAATAGGATGAAATTATAACTTCTTCAGGTTAATTTAGAGCACAAAAAAAGCAACTACTTTTAGGTAGTTGCTTTTTTAGATAGGGGTAAATGCTTTTATAATAATAACGTAGATTTTGTTAGGGCAAAAAGAACGTATAAAAATTATTTACCAGTTAGGGGTTAAATATTATTTGATAATGAATTATCAAACAACATTACAATAATAGTAAAAAATATGTTAAAAAAACAAATTAAAAATAAAAAAAATCATTAATTCTTAATTTATTTAAAGGTTTTATAAGTTTTTGATTGTGTATTTTATTGTTTAATAGTGTTTTAGGTGTTCTTTTTTTGCAATCGATGTAATTACTGTTTTTTCAGTATTTATAATTTTACAACATCAAAAACAAAATTGATTCTATGTTATTGCAAATAATTAGGTAAATGTTACACTAAAATGATGCATAATTAATCAAGAAACTTAAGATAATAATTACTATTTTTATTTTTTTTCAAATAGATACTAAATGATTTTTAAAGGATTAAAAGAGCGCGTTTTAAAAAAGAAACTAGATAAATTAGTTTCGTTAAAAGAAGAAACGAGTGCGTCAACTTTAAAAAAAATACAATCTGTTGGTATCATTACTTCAGAAGAAATATCAGCAGAGACAGACTTACAAAAAGTTTTTGAAAATACTTTGGGAGTCAAAAATGTGAAAATTTACAGCAAAAGAGATTTTAATAAAAACGATGAAATTTCTTACAAACATTTTACAGAGAAAGACATAAACTGGAGCGGAAATTATTTTCAAACGAACTTTAAAAGCTTTTTAGACGAACCTTTAGACTTGTTAGTTGGTTATTTTAATGAAAATAATATGTATTTAGAAACAGCCGTTTTACAAAGTAAAGCAGATTTTAAAGTAGGATTTTCTAATGTGAATTCTAAGCTTTATCATTTAGAAATTACATCTGAAATAAAAAATTACAAAACTTTTACAGAAGAAGTTAAAAAATACTTACAGATTTTAAAAAAGCTATAAAATTAAACTTTCTTTTTAAAGTTGTTTATTCTTTCTAATAGAGATTAAAATCGGTAAAATATTAATCTTAAAATTGTAATTTTGTCTATCAAAATATTTATAGAATGCAAAAGTTTATAGGAACAGGAGTAGCTTTAGTTACACCTTTTAATGAAGATTTAAGTGTAGATTTCGATGCACTAATTAAATTAGTTAATTTTAATATAGAAAATGGTACCAATTATTTAGTAATAAACGGTACAACTGCAGAAAGTGCAACTATAAGTAAAGAAGAAAAACTAAAAATTATAGATGTTATTGTAACTACAAATGCGGGTAGAGTTCCTTTAGTTTTAGGAATTGGTGGTAATAATACTTTAGAGGTTGTTAAAGATATAAAAACAACCAATTTAGAGAATATAGATGGTATTTTATCTGTAGCGCCATATTACAGCAAGCCAACGCAAGAAGGTTTTTATCAGCATTTTAAAGCAATTTCAGAAGCAACAGAAAAGCCAATTATTTTATATAATGTACCTGGTAGAACAGCAAAAAACATGGATGCTGAAACGACGATTAGACTTGCAAACGATTTTGAAAACATTGTAGGTATAAAAGAAGCAGGTAATAATATGCAACAATATTTAGAGTTGATAAAGAACAAGCCAAAAGACTTTTTAGTTATTTCTGGTGATGATGATTTGGCATTAAGTATTGCGCTTGCAGGCGGTTCTGGTGTAATTTCTGTTATTGGGCAAGCATATCCTAAAGAATTTTCTACATTAATAAAAGATGGTTTAGAAGGCAATAACAAAGAAGGTTTTGCAATGCATTTTAGATTAATGTCTATTATTGATTTGATTTTTGAAGAAAATAATCCGGCCGGAATAAAAACAGTTTTACAAGAATTAGGTATTTGTAAAAATGAAGTACGATTGCCTTTGGTAAAAGCAAGTGCAACACTTCAAGCAAAAATTGCTAATTTTGTAAAAAACTTTTAACTTTACTAAAAAAGATAAAACATGTTAAAACCAAAAATTCAAGACGCATTAAACAAACAGGTAACGGTAGAGGCACAATCTTCTCAAGTATATTTAGCAATGGCGTCATGGGCAGAAACACAAGGTTTTGAAGGTGTTTCTCAATTTATGTACGCACATTCTGACGAAGAGAGAATGCACATGCTAAAATTGGTAAAGTTTATTAATGAAAGAGGTGGGCATGCAATTATTTCTCCTTTAGCAGCGCCACCAGTTTCTTTTGGTTCATTTAAAGAAATGTTTCAAGAATTATTTAATCACGAAGTAGCAGTATCAGAATCTATAAACGATTTGGTAGATATCTGTTTACAAGAAAAAGATTATGCAACACATAACTTTTTACAGTGGTACGTTTCAGAGCAAATAGAAGAAGAAGCTTTGGCTAGAAATATTTTAGATAAGATTAGTTTAATAGGAGACGATAAAAGTGGTTTTTATTTATTTGATAATGACATCAAGCAATTAATCACAGCGCCAGAAGAAGAAGTTTAATATTAACAAACTTTTAGTAGCGGTTTATGGCTATTTTTTGTTGTTTTGTAATGAAAATTACATAGCATAAACAACTGTGTAAAAAATCGTTTTATTTATCCATAATTAATCACTAATTTTGCCCGATGCAAAAAATTAAAAATTTAGCGTATTTATTTGTTCTTAGTTTACTACTGTTTTCTTGTGGTGAATATCAAAAAGTATTAAATAAAGGTACATCAGAAGAGCAGTATAAGATGGCTGTAAAGATGTACGAAAGTCAGAAATACAGTAAGGCTTTACGTTTATTCGAAAAAGTAACACCAACCTACAGAGGTAAACCTCAAATGGAGCGTATACAATTTATGGTTGCGCAATCTAATTTTAATGTAAAAAATTACGCGCAAGCAGCATATTATTACGACCGTTTTACAAAAAGTTATCCAAAGAGTTCTAAAAAAGAAGAAGCTGCATTTTTATCTGCATACAGTTATAAATTGGCATCACCAAGATTTAGTATCGATCCTACAGATACAAACAAAGCATTAGAATCTTTTCAAAGTTTTATAAACACGTATCCAGATTCTGATAAAATTGCAGAAGCAAACAAATATTATTCTGAACTTAGAACTAAGTTAGAAAGAAAATATTTCGAAATTGCGAAAACTTATTACAGAACGGCAGATTACGATTTAAGAAATTACAAAGCATCTATACAAGCTTTTGATAATTTACTAGAAGACTTTTTAGGAACAAAATTTAAAGAAGAAGCTTTATATTATAGATTAAAAGCGGCGCATGATTTTGTGTTAAAAAGCACAGATAGAAGAAAGCCTGAAAGAATTGAAGCTGCAATGAAAGCATATCAGAGATTAAAAAAGAGTTTTCCTGAATCTCAATTTATGGAAGATTCTGATAAAATGGTAGCTACATTAGAAGCAGAAAAAATTAGAGTAGAAGCTTTAATTGCAAAGCAGAAAGAATTACAGAATATACAAAAGAAATAATTATTTAAGATGGATTATAAAGATACAAAAGCACCGTTAAGTACTATTACTTACGATAAAAATGAAATTGAAGCGCCTACAGAAAATATTTATGAGGCAATATCTATCATAGCAAAAAGAGCAAATCAAATTAATTCTGATTTAAAAAGAGAATTAGTAGATAAGTTAGATGAATTTGCTACATATAACGATTCTTTAGAAGAAGTTTTCGAAAATAAAGAACAAATAGAAGTTTCTAAGTTTTACGAAAGATTACCAAAACCAACAGCAATGGCAGTTGAAGAATGGTTAAACGAAAAAGTATACCATAGAAACCCAGAAGCAGAGTAATGTCTGTTTTAAAAGATAAGAAAGTTCTTTTAGGGATTACTGCAGGTATTGCAGCATATAAAACGGCTAGTTTAGTTCGTTTATTTATAAAATTAGGCGCAGAAGTTAAAGTTATTATGACTCCTGCGTCTAAAGATTTTATAACACCTTTAACACTTTCTACACTTTCTAAAAATCCTGTTCATTCAACTTTTTATTCTAAAGAAGATGAAAATGAATTATGGAATAATCACGTAGATTTAGGTTTGTGGGCAGATTATATGTTAATTGCACCTGCAACAGCAAATACATTGTCTAAAATGACCAACGGTACTTGCGACAATCTTTTACTAGCTACTTATTTATCTGCTAAATGTCCTGTCTATTTTGCGCCTGCAATGGATTTGGATATGTACATACATCCGTCTACGAAACAAAGTTTAGATAAATTACAAAGTTTTGGCAATATTTTAATTCCTGCAACTTCTGGCGAATTGGCTAGTGGTTTGGTAGGAGAAGGAAGAATGGCAGAACCACAAGATATTGTTTCATTTATAGAAAATGATATTTTATCGAATTTACCTTTAAAAGGTAAAAAAGTATTACTAACAGCAGGTCCAACTTATGAAGCAATAGATCCTGTGCGTTTTATCGGAAATCATTCTTCTGGTAAAATGGGATTTGCAATAGCAAAAGCTGCTGCAAATTTAGGTGCCGAAGTTTTTTTAATTTCAGGCCCAAGTCATCAAAAAATTTCACACTCTCTAGTAAAACGAATAGACGTTGTTTCTGCAGAAGACATGTACAACGCTGCACATTCTTATTTTGCTGATGTAGATATTGCTATTTTATCTGCAGCAGTTGCTGATTATAAACCAAAAAACATTGCTACTCAGAAAATAAAAAAGAAAGATGCTACGTTAGACATAGAGTTAACACCAACAAAAGATATTTTAGCTTCTTTAGGTGCAATTAAAAAACAGCAATTTTTAGTTGGTTTTGCTTTAGAAACTAATAACGAACTAGAAAATGCAAAAGGCAAATTAAAAAGAAAGAATTTAGATGCAATTGTATTAAATTCTTTACAAGACAAAGGAGCAGGGTTTGCAACAGACACCAATAAGGTTACGGTAATTGATAAAGATTTAAACGAAAAATCATTTCAATTAAAGTCTAAAGTAGAAGTAGCAAAAGATATTATGAATGAAATTGTAGTAAGAATTCTTAAATAAGATTCTAATAGTATTACAAACTGTTGCTTTCTTTTAATAAAAAATCTAAATTTGAGTATGCGCAAAATAACATCACTACTTTTTATATTTTTTACTGTAATTACTTTTACTGCACAAGAATTAAATTGTTTGGTAACCGTTAATTCAGATCAAATTGCGGGTTCTAACAAACAAGTATTTACTACTTTACAAAGAGCTTTAAGCGAGTATATCAATCAAACAAAATGGACAGATAGAACTGTAAAACCAGAAGAACGTATCGATTGTGCTATGACAATCATTATTACTTCTAGAGATAACAATAATTTTACTGCCACATTGCAAGTACAATCATCTAGACCCGTTTATAACTCTAGCTATCCATCGCCTGTTTTAAATATTAAAGACAACGAATTCAATTTTAAATACAACGAGTTTGATCCTTTAATTTATAATAAAAATGCTTTTGATAGTAATTTAATTTCTACCATTGTATTTTATGCAAATATAATTATTGGTGTAGATGCAGATACATTTGGCAAGTTTGCTGGTGATAAAGAATTAAAAGAAGCGCAAAATGTAATGCTACAAGCGCAACAAAGTGGTTTATCGTCATGGCAAAATGTTGTTGGTAAACAAAATAGATATTTATTAATAGATAATTTAATATCGCCTAAATTAAAAGCTTACAGAAATATACTTTACAATTATCATAGAAACGGACTTGATAATCTTGTAGGCGCAAAAGCTTCTGCACAACAAAGTATAGAAGATAGTGTAATTGCGTTAGAAAGTATTTACAACAAAACAGTTGGTAATTATTTAATTAGATTGTTTTTTGATGCGAAAGCAGATGAAATTGTAAATCTATATTCAGAAGATACCAAAACAAGAAATAAACAACGTCTTATACAAACTGTTCGAAAAATTTCTACCAATAATAATTCTAAGTGGAGAAAGTTAGATTAGGCTTTTTGATAGCTAAAAATTACTTAATTTTTAGCTACTAAAATCTACTGATTTTAATTTTATCCTTTGTGTTATAATTAAATTTTCGATGTTTAGTATTCAACAAATTTTCACTAATTTTATCTTTTAAAATCTAGAGAATTTGCTATCACAATTATCCATAAATAACTACGCGTTAATCAATCAATTAAGTATCGATTTTTCTTCGGGTTTGTCTATAATTACAGGAGAAACTGGTGCAGGTAAATCTATTTTATTAGGTGCCTTGGGCTTGGTTTTAGGTAATAGGGCAGATTTGTCATCATTAAAAGACACTACAAAAAAGTGTATTGTAGAAGCCAAAGTTGCCATTTCTAACTACAATTTACAAGATTTTTTCGAAGAAGTAGACTTAGATTACGAAGCAGAAACCATTATTAGAAGAGAAATTTTACCATCTGGTAAATCTAGAGCTTTTATAAACGATACACCTGTAACCTTAACGGTTTTAAACCAATTAAGAGTAAAATTAATCGATGTACACTCGCAACATCAAACAATGCAATTGTCTGATACTAATTTTCAGTTTTCGATATTAGATGCTTTAGCCAAAAATGCACCAAGAATAGCGTCATATAAAAGAGGTTTTTCGCAGTTAAATAAATTAAAAAGAGAACTTTTAAAATTAGAAGAAAAACAGCAAGAAGCAAATAAGCAGTACGATTACAATTTGCATTTGTTTAAAGAGTTAGAAGACGCTAAAATTAAAGTTGATGAGCAAGAAGTTTTAGAAGAAAAACTAGAAAAGCTAAACAACATAGAAGAAATTAAAGACAATTTAGCAGAAGCTTTAGAACTAACAATAAACGAAGAAATAGGCATTCAAAACTTGCTAAATACTTTAGACAATCGTTTGACTAAAATTGCATCTTTTTCTAAAGAATATCAAGAATTATCAGCAAGAATAACATCCGTAAAAATAGAAATTGATGATGTTGTTTCAGAATTAGAAGACGCAAACGAAAATGTAGATTTTAATCCGAATGAAGCAGAAGAAATCAATGATAGATTACAACTGCTATACAATTTACAGAAAAAACATTTGGTTAATTCTAACAAAGAATTGCTAGCAGTTTTCGAAGAAATATCAGAAAAAGTTGTTGCCGTAGAATCTGCAGACGAGTTTATACAAAAAAAGCAACAAGAGATAGCTTCTGTATCAGAAAAATTAGACAAAGTAGCCGGTTTAATCACAAAAGCAAGAACTGCATCAATACCAAAATTAAACAAACAATTAGAAGTTTTATTGGCAGATTTAGGTATGGAAAACGCCCGTTTTTCAATAAAAATAAAGCCAACCAAAAACTATTTTTCAAATGGTAAAGACGAGCTAACGTTCTTATTCTCTGCAAACAAAGGTGGTAACTTTGGCGAGCTTAAAAAAGTTGCATCTGGTGGTGAGTTGTCTAGAATTATGCTATCTGTTAAAACCATCTTATCAGAAAACACACAATTACCAACCATTATTTTCGATGAAATCGATACCGGTGTTTCTGGTGAAGTTTCTAATAAAATAGCGGCAATAATGCAACAAATGAGTAAGAATATGCAAGTTATTGCAATTACACATTTACCGCAAATTGCTGCAAAAGGTAACAGCCATTATAAAGTGTATAAAGCAGAAGTTAATGGTGTAACCACCACAAATTTAAAACAATTAACAGCCGAAGAGCGTGTTAAAGAAATTGCAGAAATGTTAAGTGGTAAAGACATCTCAGAATCGGCATTAACACATGCAAAAGAACTACTAAATTAAAAAAAGCATTAAATTTTTATACATATGTACAATTTACTTAAAGGGAAAAAAGGTATTATTTTCGGAGCTTTAAACGAACACTCAATTGCCTGGAAAGTTGCAGAAAGAGCACATGAAGAAGGGGCCGAGTTTGTTTTAACAAACGCGCCAATTGCAATGCGAATGGGGCAGTTAGATGCTTTAGCAGAAAAAACGGGCTCGCAAATTATACCTGCAGATGCTACTTCTATGGACGATCTAGAAAACCTTGTAGAAAAATCTATGGAAATTTTAGGCGGAAAAATAGATTTCGTTTTACACTCAATTGGTATGTCTGTAAACGTAAGAAAAGGTAAACATTACACAGATCCTAAGTACGATTTTACAACAAAAGGATGGGATGTTTCTGCAGTTTCTTTTCATAAAACTATGAATGTTTTGTACAACAAAAACGCCATGAACCAATGGGGTAGTATAGTTGCCTTAACCTACATGGCTGCACAAAGAGTTTTTCCAGATTACAACGATATGGCAGACAATAAAGCCTATTTAGAGTCTATTGCACGTAGTTTTGGATATTTCTTTGGTAGAGATCATAAAGTTAGAGTAAACACCATTTCTCAATCGCCAACGCCAACAACTGCAGGTAGCGGTGTTAAAGGTTTCGATGGTTTTATAAAATACGCAGACCAAATGTCGCCGTTAGGTAACGCAACCGCATTAGAATGTGCAGATTATACAATTTCTCTGTTTTCAGACTTAACAAAAAAAGTAACTTTACAAAACTTGTTTCACGATGGCGGATTCTCTAATATGGGCGTAAGCGATGCTGTGATAGAAAAATTCGAGTAATTTTTTTAGAAGCTATTTCCTGCTTTCGCTACTCGCTTTTTTCGTGCCTCAAAAGAGCTCAAACATGCCGCTCAATCAGGGCTAAACTTGTTTGCTAGCAATTAGAAACAGAAAAACAAAATGCATATTTAAAAGCTGAAATTTTTAGAAATAAAAACTTTCAGCTTTTTTAATTTTTCTACATTTACAAAACACATATTTCAAACACATTTTGAACCTTAATTTTTCTATCATAGTTCCCGTTTACAATCGTCCTAAAGAAATAGACGAATTGTTAGAAAGTCTTACCCAACAAGATTTTTTTAACGATTTTGAAGTTTTAATAATCGAAGATGGTTCAACAGAAAAAAGCGAACAAATTGTTGCAAAATATAACAACAAACTAAATTTAAAATACTTTTTTAAAGAAAATAGTGGTGCAGGAGCAAGTAGAAATTTCGGAATGCAAAAAGCAACCGGAAACTATTTTATTATTTTAGATTCTGATGTGTTGGTGCCTAAAAGCTATCTAACTGCAGTAAAAAAAGCTTTAGAAACCAATTTTACAGATGCTTTTGGCGGACCAGATGCAGCGCATGAAAGTTTTACAGATTTACAAAAAGCCATTAATTACTCGATGACGTCTGTGGTAACAACTGGCGGAATTAGAGGAAAGAAAAAAAGTGTTGGTAAATTTCAGCCCAGAAGTTTTAATCTTGGGCTTTCTAAAAAAGCCTTTCAAAATACACAGGGTTTTTCTAAAATGAAAAACGGCGAAGATATCGATTTAACTTTTAGACTGTGGGAAAATGGTTTTGAAACCCAACTAATAGAAAAAGCCTTTGTGTATCATAAACGCAGAAGCACAATTAACCAGTTTTTTAACCAAACCTTTGGTTTTGGTACCGCAAGACCTATTTTAAATAAAAAGTATCCAGAAACTGCTAAAATTACCTATTGGTTTCCTAGTATTTTTATAATAGGTTTAGATATAGGTATTATTGCGGCATTTTTTGGTTACCCACAATTATTTTACTTATACTGCTTTTATTTGTGCATACTATTTCTAGACTCTTTGTTTCAAAACAAAAGTGTAAAAGTTGCATTTTTAAGTATTGTAACTTCTTTAACCCAATTTTATGGTTACGGCTCTGGGTTTTTAAAATCTAAATTTTTTAAGAGGTTTCGCTAACGTTGTTGTATAAGATTAGTTGCGTGTTTTAAGCACTAAAGTTAGCAAATAAATCACAGATAGAAAGTCCGCGAGGACTTTCG
The DNA here is from genome assembly GCF_038019025.1 of Polaribacter marinaquae. NCBI lineage: Bacteria > Pseudomonadati > Bacteroidota > Flavobacteriia > Flavobacteriales > Flavobacteriaceae > Polaribacter > Polaribacter marinaquae. The sequence continues at coordinate 883,598 of NZ_CP150496.1, read as the reverse complement.
TAAATAAGCTAAAACCAGCAATTAATTTTATACGGCGTTAGCTGCTGCCATTTTTCTTTCTTTCGAGAATTTGATAATAATAACTAAATGGTTTATCGTATTTTTTATGTTGTCTATTATCTTCTCCACGTTCTATTTTTTCATCATTTTCTTCTTCTAATTCCTTTATTTGCTTGAAAAGATCATAATATAATTTACTTCTATTTCTATCTAATTCCTTAATCTGGACTGCTGAATGTTTGTTTAGTTCTAATTCTTGAAAGCCATTTTTCCAACACATATCTGTAGAAACTTCACTAAAATTATCTAAACCAATTCTGCCAACAGACATTCCGATTAGTCTATTTATTGCTGATTCAATTGCTGTTCCTTTTTTACACCTTTGCTCGTTTTCAATTGCTTTTTGTATTTCGTTAACGATTTTCGATTGTTTAATAACTTCTTTGTTAAATGATTTTTTTCTTACTCTAGTTTCGCAATTAAAATTTATCTCATAGCCAACAAAAGCTTTCCAAGGGAAATCTCCATTTTTAAATGAATTAGTCCATTTGTAAGGACCTTTTGATTTACCATTCCAAAAAGGTGTGTAATCAGTTTTTCTGTCTTTTATTTTGCAAGTATATAATTCATCTGTCGATTTGAATTTGTGGGGAAATAGTTTTAATTCTCTTAAACAATCTAAATAAACATTTTTTGCTTTTTCACATTGTTCCTTGTCATCGTGTATAACAACCATATCATCACAAAATCTTAAATAAAGTACGGGTAGTTTTTCAAGTGCAATGTCAGCTTTGTTTAAGTAAATGTTTGCAATTAATCCAGATAATGCTCCACCTTGTGGAACTCCAATTCTTTGGTTGTGGTCTTTCTTATAATATTTAGAAAGGTCTTTGTCCACCCAAGGAAAAGAGCCATTTGGTATTTCGTAGGATTTCCAATAATCAGGATTATCTGCTTCTTTTACATTTTTATTAAATGAATAACAATTTAAGAAACTTTTAAAAATATGAACAGGTTGGTTCAAATTCAATTCAGGAAATTCTTGATTTACTTTATCAATTAATTTTTTAAAAATATCAAATGCAATTTTATGATTTACTGTGTCATAGAATTTTTTCATATCACATTCGATAACATATAATTCTGAAGCAGGATTACTTTTTTTGTATTTTATTATATCTCTAATACAATTATGATGTGATATAGTCTTATTGTCTATTTTTTTTGAACGAAAAGCGTAAGAAGAATCTTTAAAATATTTATCCAGTATTGATGTTAAAAATTTATTTGTTAAACTCAAAATTACTCTGTCTTCAATGGAAAACATACTAATTGGTCTGCAATCGTTTTTCTCTTTATGAGATTTTTTTATAGGTTCTTTTAGTTTTGGAAATATCAAAGGATTCGAAACAGAATAAGAATTAGACAATGCTTTTTTCTGAATTTCTGAAACGAATTTCATTAAATTAATAAACCATTGTTCTTTTGATTTGTTTTTTTTGTGTTTTCGAATTGTCTTTAAAAGTGCGTAAAAATTTTTATCGTTTGAAGTCAGAAATTCATTTGTTTCTTTATCCTTAACTCTTGATTTTGAACCTATTTTTACCCATTGTCTTCTTGGTGGTAATAATGTTTTTAATTTATCATTTATACTTTTTTGGTAAATTTCAAATTCGTTCGTCTCTTTTGAGTTGTTTTCTATATGATAATTGTAATCTTTATCTGAAGTAAGTAAATGTAATAGATGTTTCTTGTTTCTATTTTTAGCAATTTTTACTCTGATTTTACACAGTTGTCTTATTATATCTGTTTCATTAAAATAAAGATTAAATTCTTTCATAGGTTTTTAAATAAATGGAGTACCTGTAAAGTGCATAATGCACATATTGACAAAGATACTGACATATAAGTCATCGGTTTCTTTTAAGCTCTCTGACGAAACCTTATCGTTTACGAGAGTGATATTCACTCGAGGCTTTCGCCTTCCGTCTTCGGTACTCCATTATCTTTTTGATATTTTGTTTTATACCCTTTGTTATTAGCTAGAAAAACAATGCTAGCAAATGATACTTCTCCATTTCTGTTTTCATAACAGTTTATAAGGAAGTTTATACAATTTATTTCGTTGAATTTATTAGAATCTCTTTTGCTTAATTTAACGAAATAGTTTCTGCCAACGTCAAATGTAAAAGTGTTGGCAATTGCCATTGCCACTTTACACCAACTTTCATAAGTTTCAGTTATAGTCTGATTTTTGTTATTTAAATACCTGATTATATTACTCATTAAGCGTCTGTCATATGGGTCGTTTCTGTTTAGTGAATTGTGTAACGCATCTTTATTACTACTGAATTTTAAGGTTGTATTATTTTCTTTCTTTTTTTTAGTTTCTATTGGAATATTTGAGTTTTCAACTTTGAACTCTTGAATATTCTCTTTAATAATAATCTTTTGGTCATAAGATAGAAAGCATAATCTTGTTATATCGCTACCACTTTTATCTAATTCTATTTTGTGATTTTCCAAGAAGTAACTTGAAACTAAATTAAAAGCATACTTATGTTGGAAGTCTGTATTTATTTTTTCAAATTTTTCGATAAAACTTAATTTTATTAAACCTTTGTAACCTTTGTTTGAAGGAGATTTCCAAAAAGAAAAAACTAGAGGTTCGTTTTTCAAAGCGTCTCCAACTATTTTCATTTCTTCAATTGATAATTTGTCAATATCAATGACCAGAATTTGATTGTAATCTTTTAGTTTGTCTTTTCTTCTTTTTTCTTGAAATGTAGCCGAAAAGGTTACAGCAGGTAATGATTTTTTATTATTATCGTAGTAATCTTTATTTCCGTTTTCAAGCTCTTTTCTTAATCGTTCAATTTTACCTTTCAATAATTCAGAATTTATAATATTTAAAGTTTCACTCAAGGTTATTTCTTTCGAAATACTCGACCAAGCTTTTTCTTGGTATGAAACTTTAATATTTTTCAATTCTACGTTCATTGGTTGGTTTTGGTTGCAGCTAATTTGATACGATTATCTCGTCGTTTTAATGACTTATAATCGAAGTTAGCGAAGTTATCTTTTTTAATTTACATAATCAATAGGTAAAAGCACTTGTTTTTATTAATTATTATCAAAATAAGAAACAGCAAACAACACTAAATTTTAATTTCTGTTATATTTGGTAGAAATTTTAGAATCTATTTTAATGAAACGTAGAAATTTTATAAAGAAAGCATCTGTAACGGGTTTGGGTATTGCAACGGTTTCTTCATCTTTAATTGCATGTAAAGAAACTATACAAGAATATGCAATTGCTAAAAAAGATGAAAAAGCGGTTTTACCTGTTGTTGTAGCAACTTGGCGTTTTCATAATGCTACAAAAGCTGCATGGGAAGTTTTAAAAAATGGCGGTACTGCAATTGATGCAATAGAACAAGGTTGTAGAGTAGAAGAGGCAGATGTAAACAACACAACGGTAGGAAACGGTGGTACACCAGATAGAGACGGACATGTAACTTTAGATGCGTGTATTATGAATAAAGAAGGAAATTATGGCGCCGTGGTTTGTATGGAAAATATTGCACATCCAATTTCTGTGGCGCGTAAAGTAATGGAAGATACGCCGCATGTTTTATTAGCGGGTAAAGGAGCAGAAGAGTTTGCGGTTTCTAAAGGTTTTGTTAGAGAAAATTTATTAACTGCATCACGAAAAAAAGCTTGGGAAAAATGGAAAGAAAAATCGGAATACAAACCAATTATCAATATCGAAAATCATGATACGATTGGTATGTTGGCAATTGATAAAAATGGAGATATTTCTGGCGGATGCACAACAAGTGGTTTGGCTTATAAAATGGCAGGTAGAGTAGGTGATTCTGCTGTAATTGGTTCTGGTTTGTTTATAGACAATGCTATTGGTGGCGCAACTGCAACTGGTATGGGAGAAGAAGTTTTAAAAACGGTTGGTAGTTTTTTAATTGTAGAGTTAATGCGACAAGGTAGAACGCCACAAGAGGCTTGCGAAGAAGGTGTAAAAAGAATTGTTTCTTCTAATCTTAATTATAAAAACTTTCAGGTTGGTTATGTGGCTTTAAATAAAAAAGGAGAATTTGGTAGTTATTGCATTCATCCTGGTTTTGGAGTAAGCAAATATCAAGAAGACAAACAAACCTATATAGCGTCTGGTTCTTATATTCAAAAAAAATAATTGCCGTTCATGTAAATATGAAGATAAAAAAAACCGAAACTTTTAAGTTTCGGTTTTTTATTTTAGAATTATTCTATGAGTAATTTTTTAGAAATTTTTCCTTTTTCTGTAACCAAGTTCACTGTATAAATGGCAGTTGGTAGTTTGTTAATTTTAAGTCTGTTTTCTATACCGTTTTCTAAATTTGGAAAGGTATTTACTTTCTGACCTAGTAAATTGTATAACTCTACTTTTTTAATGTTTAATAAATCGCTATTTCTAATTACAATTTCACGATTATCATTATCCATAAATACTTCTAAATTCTCGCTTAAAATAGTATCATTTTCTACAGATAAAGCATTTTTACTAGCAAATGTAATAAAGAATCTATCGGTATATGTGCCAACAGGTACGTTTAATTCAGTTGCTGTATCACTTAATAAGTAAGACGTATTTGTTAACTTATCTAATAAATAGATATTGTCTTCAATATTTTCAACTTCATCAATTTGCACAGTAAAACTGTTGTTAGATCCTATGATTACGCTTAATGGTATTTCCATATCTTTTTCAAGAGAAGGTACACCCGCAATTATTAACTTTCTGTTAGAGTATTCTTGAAAATGCCAGTAAAAATCTGTACTGTTTAAATCGTAAATATCACTATCATAACCATTATCATAACCAAAAGTATTGTTTCTTCTAAAAGAGATACCAATTTGTCTATGCGATTTAATTTCGTCTGTAACATTATAATTAAACCCTAATTTTAATTTAGGTAATAAACTAGTTTCTTGATCTTGTGCAGATTTTTTCTGATTTGATTTAAAGAAGAAAGTTCCGCCAGCAGCATAATTATTATCTCTATAATTTCTTTGTGAATTTTCGAATCTAATTCTACCACCAATAGATGAAGATGAAACGAAGAATCCTTGACCAACACCAATATATCTGTTAGGCGCATGATAAACACCGTCACCTAAACTTGGTAAATTTCCTTTCGTAAATTTTAAATCGTCTATTATTAAATTATAAGGACTGTCTGTTGTAATCGTAAAAGATGTAACATCTTCCCAATCTAAAGTAATTTCTTGTCCTGTAATTCCTGATAATTCTTGTGTAACCGGTGATGCTCCTCCGTTTGGAGTTAAGGTTACTGTTGGATTTGTTAATGGTAGAATTACATTATTAAATAAATAAATAGATTTTAAATCTACTTTCGCATTAAAATCAAAAGTAACATCATAAGTACTAGTTGTTAAACCAATATCACCAATAATGTTTCCTAAAGTACCACCAACACCTAAGATGTTAGGTAATAAACCAATGTTTCCTGCAGATTTTGTAACTGTAGTTGTAATTCCGGATACAGTTTGAGTTACAGTGTTACCACTTAAAATTGCATCTGTCCAGTCAAAAACTAATGCAGGTAAGCTACCCACACCGTTGGCTGCAATTCCCATAGAAATATTTCGTTGAGAGTATCCACCTTGATATCCTGTTAAATTATGACCTTCAGAACTTGCAGGATTTGCTTTGTCTTCTCCTGTATGTTCCCAGAAATAAATTGTACCGTCGATTTCGTTAATATTTGTATTGATAAAATCTGTTGCATCTAAAGCACTTGGATACGGATTACCTAACAAACTTGTTGTGGCAGGATCTACATCAAAAGTTATAGAACCATCATTAGGTGTACCAACAAATGTAAAGTTTTGCGGGTTTTGACCAGTACTTTTCATCGTGTAACCTTGTCCTCTTTTTATCGGGCTAGATTCTCTTCTTTGAACATACTCTGCTTGCGTAGTACCATTAAAATAAGAATAGATCCAATAAGGTGCAATTTTAATTGGTGTAACGCCTGCAACACCAGGTGCACCATCATAAATGTTACCGTTTCCAGACCAATCTATTTCTGTAATTGTAGATGCCGCAGAAGTAGGTTCGTTACCATCTTTCATTACTTCTTTAACTCTAAAAGAATCTTGATTTAATTCTCTTACAGGAGAAGACCAATAATGATATCTGTAAATACTTGGCACAACAGCTTGTTGATCTCTGTATAATTTACCGTTTCCTTCTACGTTAGAAAAACCAGCATGTGTTTGTATCAATTGACCGTCGCCAATTAATTTCATTTCTCCGTCTAAGATAAAATCTTCATCAAACTCTAAATATCTATTGTCTGATACCATTAGTTTAGAATCATCTTTTATCCAAACACATTCTACTACAACATTTTCTGTTAAAACTGCATGTGTAAGAGATGTTTGAGAGTCGATAACCATAACTTTGTCACGATCTGCAGCATTTGTACTTGGTCCGCCAGCAATTAGGCTACTATTTCCACCTGTCCAAGCATTTGCGTCTCCATTCCAGAAAATACCGTTAATCTCTGAATATGTAAAATATTTTACACCGTTAAAATCGTACTGTGCAGCATATACATTTTCTGAATTTATAACAGTATCAGTTAACAACACGTAGTTTACATTAGAAGTAAAGTTTGCATCATCTGCTACTTTTAATACTTTAATTGTATTAGGTGTTGTTAATGCAGCGTCTAAAATTGCTTTATTTGCTGTAATTTGAGTAGAACCAACGCTTCCTGTTTCAACTATTTTCCAGGTTCTACCAATTGTTTTTTCTGGCGCACAAACTAATTCTGTTTCTGTAATTGAGTTTATGTTACCATTATTATTACCCCAAACTAAGAAATCTTTGTTTAAGGTAAACGTGTTTAGGTTTGTTGCATTTGTAGCTGTAATAGCGGCTAAACCTATGGTAATAATGGCATCTGAATTAATAGATTTAGATTGCTTTTGGTTTAAAGCCATTGCATCATCTCTACCAATACCAGCTACATCGTTGTGAAAAGTATTGTTATTTGTATAGTCCCAAACTTTTGTGTTAAGGTCTTTTAAAAGATAGTCACCTTCAACAATTGTAGCATTATTATCAGTATCATCTAATGTGATTCCATATTTAATAGCAAGATAAGATTGAATGTGCTGTTGTTGTGTTGCTGATGGAACAGCATCAAAAACCATTATTTCTGCTATTTCACCATTCATATACCTTTGAGTGCCATCAAAAGAACCAATATATAAATTCTGACTAGAATTACTTAAAACAGCGGACCCTAAATTGTCAGTTAAAAGTCTTAAACCATTTCTATATAATGCTTTGTTTGTTCCTGATGGAGTAGATGTAGATGTGCTGGAACCTGCATTCCATAAGTTAAATTCGCCTGTGTTTGCACCCCAGTCTATCTCAAGTGCTGTCTGTGCACCAAATTTAAAAGCAAAATCATTTGACCCCGGATCATTATCAGGTGTTAATAGATAAAACCTTGTTGCATCAAAACCCTGTGATATATTATAAGCGTAAGCATTTACATTAGATTTACTAACTGCATATACCCAAATATTATTTATGGTAGCACCATTACCTAAAATACCACCTGTAATTTGCATAAATTCATTATTGGATTCATCAAAATCTAAACTAGGGTTAAAGTTTAAACCATTTTCTATTTTTGATGGACCTGTTGTTGCAGTTGCTGTGAAAGGACTTGTTGTTTGATCTACCCAACTTGTAACATTTGTAGTACCAGTTACGTCAATATCTGCTCTTAACCATAAAATACTATTTAAAATACCCGCAGTTATAGGGTCTTCTGTATCATCTCTATAATCTACGTCTCCAGTTGCACTCACATCTGAATCATTATCTGGTAAATCTTGCGATGGTGTGTTAATTTCATCATTAACATCATATCTATCATTTGTATTCGCTCCTTCAAAATTATCATCTAGTCCATCGTTATCAGAATCTGTTCCGCTTACAGTATTATCTGTAAACCCATTTTCTTCAATATCTAATAGTCCGTCACCATCAGAATCGCTATCAAGATAATCAGGAATTGTATCTGGATTTGTAAGTGATGCATCTGTATTTTCTTGTGCAGTTAAATCTACACCAATAATACCTGCACAATCTGCCGCTAAAGCACAATCAGGGTCGTAAGCATCATCTAAACCATCGTTATCAGTATCTGATCCACTCGGAGAAATGTAACCAATTGTTGGTTGTGCTTCTATGTTGTCTGGAATACCGTCGTTATCGGCGTCAATGTCTAAGCTGTTTATTATTCCGTCGTTATCTGAATCGCTAGCTAAAGCTACTTCTGATGAAATGTCTTCAGCAGAAAACGCTCCTGCAGGTGTATTACTATATCTGGCAGCATCAATTAAACCAGAATAATAACCATTAACACCTGCGCCTGTTGCCCCACCAATTGGACCACCAAGACCACCATCATTCGTATGATTAGGAATTGTTGTGTAGTCTGCAGAAATATCTAAGCTTACTGGGTTACCATCTACATACAAAGTTAAAATACCGTTTACAAAAGTTGCGGCTACGTGATGCCATGCGTTATCAACTGCTATAGAAACAGGGTGTGCTAAATCTCTTTGACTAGCTGCACCGCCGTTTCGAGTTGATAATGTGATTACACCATTGTTAATCCATAATGTTATACCATTAGTAGCACCACCTTCTTCATAAATAACTCTTTGCCCTGAAACGTCATCTGGTTTTATCCATGCAGAAAAACTTATATGTGTATAAGTACTTTCCATAAAACCGCCATCTTGACTATATCTTAAAACGTCATTAGTTCCATTAAATTCAGCTGAATGTGTTCCCTGAATTGCATCTGTAGAATAATCTGGTTGATTTGTTTCTGGTCTTTCGTTATTGCCATTACCAGAAGCATCGTTAGAATTATTGTCTAATGGCCAATACGCATCTGGATTTGTTGCGAAAGTTGGTGAAATTGAAGTATCTGCTTGATCCTCTATAATGTCTGGTATACCATCATTATCATCATCAATATCAATATCATTTGTAATTCCATCTCCGTCTGTATCTACACCAATAATGTCATCTCTATAATCTAAATCTCCTCCAATATTAACATCAGCATCACCGTCTGTAAAATTATCTGCAGGTGTATTATCAAAAGAACCGTTTACATCAACATAATCATCACCATTATCTAATGTGTTATCTAAACCGTTTTTACCAACTGGGTTGGTAGTTGTACTACCATTGTTAGGTAAAGTAGTTAAACCAGATTCTAAAATATCGTTGATACCATCATCATCTGAGTCTAAATCTAAATAATCTGGCTCACCTGTTTCGTCTGTATTTACAGGCGTTATACCTGTGTCATATGCTAAATCTATACCAAAAAGACTGTAACTACCTGTTGGAGCTATGTATCCTGAAGTAGTTTGTGCTTCGATGTTATCTGGAATACCGTCGTTATCTGCATCTAAATCTCTAAAATCAAATACAGTATCTCCGTCGCTATCTATTGGAGTACAAAAACCGATATCGCCAATTGCAATATTTTGAGTGGCAGTAATACTACCAGAACCTGCGTTTTCATAAACAATTTGAACTTGTGTTATCCATTCTGATATTGAGTTGATTGTTATACTTGATGAAGCTGTACTTGTTCCTAAGAAAGTATTATTACCTGTAAAAGAGTTAGAAGCACCAGTTGTATAATCTGCAGCCGTAAGATTGTAGGTTGTACCATCTTGCTTAGTAATGATTATTTTAACTCTATCAATTGCAATTGTATTCACATCTACATTTACATCGTAAATTGTAAAATTGATTCCAAAAACAGGAGCATCAAAATTAATAGTATGTCTAGAAAAAGCAGAAAAAGAGGCTCCCTGATTTAAATTAAAAGAACTATTAGTGGTTGTTGCATTGTTTACTCTAAATTCACTTTCACTAAGTACGTTTGAGGTTCTAGATAATAATATGTTTACGTTGTTATTAGATAAATTTGCAGATGTTCCTAAAGGATCATCACCAGAAATAAAAGTAGTATCTCCGTTTGTGAATTCATTATTCCAGTTTAATATGCCTCCTGTGGGATCTGAAATTAAACAACTTCCAGGTCCCAGTTCTATTGCGTCTACAATACCATCATTATCATCATCTAAATCTAATTCATCACTAATGCCGTCTCCATCGTAATCATTTGTAAAAGTATCATCTCTATAATCTACATCTCCAGAATTAAATACATCACCATCTTCATCAGGAAAATTATTACTTTGCGAATTGTCAAAAGAACCGTTTACATCGTTATAATTATCTCCGTTATCATAAGCATTGTCTAAGCCATTTACGCCGTATACACCTGTTAAAGTTAAACCTGCTTCAAAATTATCTAATTTACCATCGTTATCTGAATCTGTATCTAAATAATCAAAAGCGCCATCTGTATCTGTATCTTCTGGAGTTAAACCACCAGAATAAGCAGTATCTACACCATTGGCATCATATACGCCGTCTGGAGCTGTATAGCCTAAAGTACTTTGAGCTTCAATATTATCAGGTATTCCATCATTGTCAGAATCTAAATCTAAGCAGTTTAGAATTCCATCGCCATCAAAATCATCTGCAGGATTAATATATTCTACTTGGAAATTATTTAAATCGAAGTTAGAAGTTTGTCCGAAAAAAGAACTGTCAATGTAATAATCATTTCCATTTGCGGTTTGTGCACTTGTATAAACAACATTACCATTCACTAAATAGCTTACATTTGTACCTGTTTTTCTAATACTTAGTATATTTCCACTTGCTCCGTTTCCGAAATTCCCTATATAGTTACCATTTTCATAGATTTGTAGCGTTTCATTGGTACCTCTTACATAAAAAGAAAAATCTACATCTTGCCAACTATTAGATGAATCTGTACCAGATTCATTAATACCAATAACAACTCTTCTATCTGTAAAGTCTGTATAGTTACCATTAAGGGTAAATTTCATTTCGAAGTCACCATTTACACCATAGGTAGAAAAATCAGGTGAATGCGTACTGTTTACATAATTGGCGGTTCCGTTTGTGAAGTTTAAATTGTTACCATTATAGCTAAATCCAGAACCAGAAACGGTTGTAAAAGATAGGTTTTCTGATATGATAGAGGCAGCATCACAACCTTCTACAGTATCTAAAATTCCGTCATTATCATCATCTAAATCTACACTGTTAGGAATTCCATCTCCATCAGTATCAATAAAAGTACTTGTATTATCTCTCCAATCTATTTCGCCACCTGTAGGATTGTCTGGAAAGTCGTTAAAAGGAGTTTCATCGAAATTACCGTTAACGTCTGTATAATTGTCAGAATTCTCATAACTAGAATCTAAACCATTTAAACCGAAATTACCGTGTAAAGACAAATTAGCTTCTGCGCTATCAGATGTTCCGTCATTATCAGAATCTAAATCTAAATAATCTGGAATGCTGTCATTAGAATTATCCGTATTTACAGGAGTTATATCTGTACCACCTTGTGCAGTTTCATAATTATCATCTAAACCATTATTATTTGCATCTGTAAAACCGGCGTTTGGTGCACCACTAGGAGCTATGTATGCGTTTGTAGCTTGCGCTTCAATGTTATCTGGAATACCATCGTTGTCACTATCTAAATCTAAATAGTTTGGTACACCATCGTTGTCACTATCTAAAGAACAATTTGTATTTTGTATAATTCCGATGGCATCGACTTCATAATCTACTGTGTTTATAGTACCTTTTGCAAATCTAAGATATCTAAAACTTACGTTTGAAGTTACAATTGTATTTTGAAAAGTAACATTATTAGTACTTTGCGGACGTATGGGGTGTAATAAATAAGTGCTGTTATCAGAAGATTCGCTTAAATCTATATATGCTGTGCCCGTAGTTACATTATTTCTTCTTCTCCAGGTAATTTGATATTGAGTTCCTGCAGGATAGGTTTGTCCGAAATCAAAATCAAAGGTACTAGTGCCGTTATAAACTTGCCCGAAATTACCGTCTGGTTCTCCAATAATATTATTAGAGTTTACAATACTAACTTCAGATTCTATAAATCCATTATCATATTTAGCACATTCGGTAGCATAACCTTCTAATGTATCAATAATTCCATCATTATCATTGTCGATATCTACAGAATTAGCGATACCGTCACCGTCTGTATCAATGAAACCAGCAACAGATACATCTCTCCAATTTACGTCATTTGGCAATCCTAAACTAGCATTATTGTCTTGATCTGGAAAGTTGTCTACTTGAGTATTATCGAAAGATCCGTTTACGTCTGTATAATTATCTTCATTATCATAAATATTATCTAAACCATTTTCGCCAACGTTGCCGCTTAAAATTAAATTAGCTTCTACAGTATCAGGTACAGTATCATTATCAGAATCTAAGTCTTTATAATCTGGCTCTCCGTCATTTTCAGAATTTACAGGAATAATTGCAACACCTGCTGTTGCACCAGCAACTACTGGATCATAATTATCGTCTAACCCATCATTATCAATGTCGGTAAATCCGTTTCCAACAGATCCACTTGGGGCAATGTATCCATTTGTGGTTTGAGCTTCGATGTTATCGGGAATTCCGTCATTATCGGTATCTAAATCTAAGTGATTAGGAATACCGTCATTATCAAAATCAAAAATATCAGGAACACCATCTGAGTTTGAATCTATATAACTTGTGTTAGAGCCATCACCAGTACCATCATCTCTAGTATCTAGATAATTTGGCAGTTTATCACCATCTTCATCACCTAAAGGATCATAAGTGGTTGCACCTACTGTTAACTCTTCTGTATCTAGAATACCATCATTATCATCATCAACATCTACAATATCTGGTACGCCATCATTATCAGTATCTAATTCTTCGATCGCATTTAATTCTATTGCTATTTGTAAACTTTCTAAACCTTGATATGGAAACGGACCTTCGTCTGCATCTGTTCTTGGGTAAAATGAGATATTCATGTTACCAGAATTAGGTTGTGCAATAAAAACAATATTGTTAGTTCCCCATTTATCTCTAGTTATAGATGAAATAGTTTGTCTTCCATTATTATCGATTTCAAAATCAAATTGATCCATATAAGTTCCAGAATAATAAGAATTGGCTGGATCAGTACCGTCTGCATTTGATAAAGCTGTAAGTGTGTAAATTTTTAAAATATAAATTTTGTTTGCTACTAACTCTCCCATAATAGCAGTTACAGATTCTTCTGAACCAGCTAAACCTATACCATCACCAATATCTCTAATAGATACCCATGTTAAGTCTCCTGTTGGAGGCAGAGGTAGAGGGTTTACCCAAGTAGCATTACCACCAGCACTTCCTTGTCCACCGGTATTAAATCTATTAGAAATATCTGGTGTACCACCAGTATCTAACCAATTTGTAGGTGTACAGTTACCGCAATTTGAGGTTACTGTACCTGTACCAGGAATTGTTTGTGAGTAAGAATTATTAGTAATTGTTAAAAATGCAATTAACAAAAAAGATAATGTAAAGTTATTTCTTTTGTTTTTTAGATTCTGAACTTCCCCAAATTCAAGAATCCTAAGAAAAACATTTGTCATTTAATAAGATTTATTGTTTAAAAACACTAGTGTCAAATGCAAATATAATGTTAAAATTTTAACAATACAACAATCAATTAAATACTAGGTTTTTAAGTCATAAATACTTGATTTGTTAACTAGGTGTTTACACGTGTTTTCTTTTTTTGGATTAAATTTAATTAATTAAAGATATTTTTAATTAAGGTGAAATGAATTTTTGATAAAATATATATTAAAAATAACTATACTAATATTTATAAAATGTTTAATTTTAAGCAATTGTTATTTAATAAAACCATACATATTTAAAATATGAAAAATTATATATCTACAAGTATTGTTGTTGTTTTTTTGTTGTTTGTTGTGGGTGATTTATGTTCTCAAGAAGTGCCGCCAATCGATGTTTTTACAACAGAAGAATATGGTGGTGAAAATCAAAATTGGTCTATTTCACAATCTGATAATAAATATATATATGTAGCAAATAACAAGGGGTTGTTAGAGTATAATGGGGAAGATTGGCAGTTGTACATTACACCAAACGAAACTATAATGCGTTCTGTAAAATGTATTTCTAACAGAATCTATACAGGATTTTTTATGGATTTCGGTTTCTGGGAAAAGGATGAGTTTGGTTTACTTAAATTTTCTTCTTTGGTTGAAACTGAAAAGGTAAAAATGCTAGAAGATGAGCAAATTTGGGAGATAATAGAGTTGGATGGATGGGTATTGTTTAAGTCTTTGCAGAGAATATATTTATACAGCTTAGAAACTCAGAAAATAAAAATTATAGAAAGTTTTAATGAAATTACAAAGATTGCTAAAGTAAAAGATGTAGTCTATTTTCAAGATTTCGAAAAGGGATTGTTTAGAATTGAAAATGGCGCGTCTCTTTTGGTTTCTGAAAATGAAATATTTAAAAATAACAAATTAACAAACATTTTTCACTTTAATGGAAAGCCTCTTTTTTTGACACAAAATAAAGGGTTTTATTACTTCGAGAATAACAAAGTGCAAAAATGGAAAATTGAAGCAGCTACTAAATTAGAAGATAATACTATTTATAGTGCGCAATTATTGGCAAACGAATCTTTTGTTTTAGGTACAATTTCTAATGGATTACTATACTTAAATAAATTTGGTGAAATTGAATATGAACTCAATCAGAATTTAGGCTTAAGCAATAACACAGTATTATCTATTTTTGAAGATTTTGAAAAAAATTTATGGTTAGGCTTAGATAACGGAATTAATCTTGTGAATTTTAATTCTCCTTTTAAAACGTTTTCAAATCAAAAAGAGTTTTTGGGTACGATTTATACATCTTTATTACATAAAGGAAATATGTATTTAGGAACAAACCAAGGGTTATTTGTTAAAAAATACAATACAAAGGAACCTTTTACTTTTGTTAAAGGTACGCAAGGTCAAGTTTGGAATTTAAAATCAATTAAGGGAACTTTATTTTGTGGTCATGATTCAGGAACTTTTATAATTGATGATAAAAAAGCAAAATTAATTTTTGATTCCCAAGGAAGTTGGGATTTTAAATCTTTTGATAAAGACTTTGTTTTACAAGGAAGTTACGACGGTTTATATGTTTTACAGAAAAAAAATGACAATTGGGTTGTAAGAAATAAGATTAGTGGTTTTAAAAACTCTAGTAGATATTTTTTGATATTTGACAACTTTGAAATTTTTGTAAATCATGAATATAAAGGAATTTTTAAACTAAAGGTTGATGCAGATTTAAGAAGTGTTATAAGTTTAGAAAAAGAAGAGTCTGTTCGCAAAGGCTTACACTCTAGTCTGCTTAAATATAAAGATGAGGCTTTATACGCATCTAAAGAAGGTGTTTTTAAGTATGATTTTACTAATAATGTTTTTAAAATTGATTCTACTTATAGTGAGTTATTGCCAAAAAGAAATTTTATATCTGCAAAATTAATTGCAGATAATACAACGAATAAATTGTGGTCTTTTACAAGTGATGGACTTCGATATTTAAGTCCTGGAGCTTTAAGTGATAAACCAAATTTAAATATTATTCCAGTTAAAAATACTTTATATAAAGGTGCTTCTGGTTTCGAAAATATTATTCATTTAGAAAATGAAAAATATTTAATAGGTACAATAAACGGATACTTAATAGTAGATTTAAACAAGATAAATGTTCCTAAGAGTTTTACTATTAATATAACCAATGTTATTAATTATGAAATAGATCAGCCATTTAAAAATGTAAACTTAACCAGAGAAGCTAATTTTAAAACTAAGGAAAATAGCGTAGAGTTTTCTTACAGTGTTCCTAGTTTTAAAAGTGGAGCTAGCTTAACATATCAGCATAAATTAGAAGGTTACAATAGTAAATGGAGTACTTTTTCTGAATCAAATAAAACACTCTTTGAGAACTTACCACATGGTAATTATACTTTTAAGGTAAGGGCTTTAGCATCTGGTAGAGTTAGTAGTAATGTAGCTAGTTTTAATTTTAATATTGCGAAGCCATGGTTTTTATCTGAATTTGCAATTGTAGTATATATTTTGATTTTTATTTTGATGGTGTTTATTTGGTATGTTTTATCTAAAAAATATTACAACGATAAACAGCAAAAGCTTTTGTTAAAAGCCCAAAAAGAGTTAGAGCTAAAAGAATTAGAAAGTTCTCAAAAAATTATCAAGCTTAATAATGAAAAATTAAGAAATGATATTGCTAGTAAAAATAGAGAATTGGCAACATCTACAATGAGTATTATTAAGAAAAATGAGTTTTTAAGTAATTTAAAAACCGAACTTCTTAAAGGTAAGGAACAAAACATTTCGAAGGTTGTTAAAATTATAGATAAGAATTTAAACAATACAGACGATTGGAAAATGTTTCAAGAAGCATTTAATAATGCAGATCAAAAATTCTTAGATAAGATGAAAGAGAGGCATCAAAATTTAACGCCTAATGATTTGAGGTTGTGCGCTTACCTTAGATTGAATTTGTCTTCTAAAGAGATTGCTCCTTTGTTAAATATATCACCAAGAAGTGTTGAAGTAAAGAGGTATCGATTGCGTAAAAAGATGGATTTGGATCACGATATCAACTTAACAAATTATATTTTGGATATCTAATACCACATCAATAGGTATTAAGACCTATACATAACCACAACATTGGTATTTAACTTAAGTTTTTGAAGCTTTATCTTTCCATGTAAAACAAGGGATTATAAAGTGTTTTTTGATAAAAATTGCTATGTATGTTTTTTGTTGAGGTGTTTTTTATTAATTTAATAATTTATTGATGTTAAATTTATCAAAAAAATAAAACTCTTTATTTATGAGAAAACAAATCACATTTTTACTTCTATTATTTATAGGTTTTTGTGCAACTGCACAAACTGTAAATATAAAAGGTGTTGTTAAAGATGCCGCTACTGGCGATCCGCTACCAGGAGTTAGTGTTATATTAAAAGGTACATCTAAAGGAACAAATACAGATTTCGATGGAAATTACTCTTTAACCAATATAGATAAAGGAGCAATTTTAGTTTTTAGATATTTAGGTTATGCAGAAAAAGAGGTTACTGTTACTTCTAGTAATTTAAATGTATCCTTAACAGTAGAATCTGAATCTTTAGATGAAATTGTTGTAGTTGGTTACGGCGCACAAAGAAAAAAGGAAATTACAGGTGCAGTTGCTGTAGTTTCTAGTGAAGAAATTCAGAATTTAAAGCCAACAAGAATAGAGCAAGCTTTACAAGGGCAAGTTGCTGGTGTTAACATAACATCTTCTTCTGGTGCACCAGGTGCTGCTTTAAATATTCGAATTAGAGGTATTTCTACAAACGGAAACAATAATCCTTTAATCCTAGTAGATGGTAATGTAATAGAAGATTTAAGTGTTATCAATCCTTCTGATATCGAATCTATGAATGTTTTAAAAGATGCTTCTGCTGGTATTTACGGTGTTCGTGGTGCAAATGGTGTTATCATTATTACAACAAAATCTGGTAGAAAAAATACTGAGTTTAAATATAACTTAAACGCATATGCAGGTTTTCAAAGAACTACAAGAAGCATCAGTTTACTTAACGCTACAGAGTATGCTCTTTTAGCGAATGAAGCTTTTGCCGCTAACGCAGAGTCTTTACCTTTTAGTAATATATCTGGTTTGGGTGTTGGTACAGATTGGCAAGACGAAGTTTTTAAAGATGCAGCAATTTCTAGTATAGATTTTAATGCTACTAAAGGTACCGAAAAATCTACCTATTCATTTGGGGCTTCTCATTTAGATCAAGATGGTATTGTAGGTGGTTCTAAAGCGAATTTTAATAGAACTACAGCTAAATTTAATTTTAGTACAGATATTTTAAAGAAATTAAAGTTTACTTCTTCTTCAATTTATACAAATACAAATAGAAGAGGTTTGCCAGAAAATGCTTTGGGTTCTGTGTTATTTAACGCCTTAAATATGCCTTCTAATATTTCTGTTAGAGATGCTAATGGCGATTATTCTTTTGCACCAAATACAGGTGTTGGTATAGAAGTTGTAAATCCTTTAGCACAAACAGAGAATGCTTACAATAGAACTTGGGTAAATAAATTTGCGGGTAGTTATGGTTTAAATTATTCTTTTTTAGACGGATTTTCTGCTGAATCTAGAATTCAGTTTAACCATGCATCAGTAAAAACTAAAAGTTATAGTCCAGAGGTTTATTATGGTTCTGGTAAGGTTTTTAATACGGTAAGTGCTCTTGCAGATTTAACAGATGCAAATAATACTTCATCTGTTTTTGAAAGTGAACAAACTTATAAAGATTATACTTTTGATGCTTTGTTAAAATATGAAAAGACATTTAATGATGTTCATGATGTAAAAGTGTTATTAGGTACATCGGTTTTTAGATCTCAAGGAATTAACGAATCTAATTTATTAGGTTTTGGAGCCAATGGTAATACATTAGAAAGTGTTAGTGTTGCAGGTTCAGATACATCGCAAGATAATTTAGCATTAAGTAATCAACCAAGACGTTTTTTTGATAGTAGGTTATTATCTTATTTTGCAAGATTACAGTATAATTATGACGGAAAATATTTAATGTCGGCAGTAATTAGAAGAGATGGATCTTCTAATTTCGGACCTAAAAATAAATTTGGTTATTTCCCCACTGCATCTGTAGGTTGGGTAGCTTCTAAAGAAAAGTTTTTAGAAGATAGTTCTGTATTAAGTTTCTTAAAATTGAGAGCTAGTTATGGTGTAATTGGTAACGATAGAATTTCGAGCTTCGGTTTTGTTTCTACATTATCAGGAGAAGGAGAATATGTTTTTAACAATCAATTACAATTTGGTACTGCACTTGGGGCAATTTCGAA
This sequence comes from Polaribacter marinaquae, assembly GCF_038019025.1. Lineage (NCBI taxonomy): Bacteria > Pseudomonadati > Bacteroidota > Flavobacteriia > Flavobacteriales > Flavobacteriaceae > Polaribacter > Polaribacter marinaquae. Next base: position 864,566 of record NZ_CP150496.1, on the reverse strand, counting down.
TCCAGAAATTAAATGGGAAAAACAAATTCCTTTAGATATTGGTGTAGATTTAGAGCTTTTTAATAAGATAAATATTACTGCAGATTATTTTAACAAAAGAACAGAAGATTTATTACTAAATCCAGAAGTTTCAGGAATCTTAGGAGCTTCTGCACCAGGTTCTGGAAGTCCTATTGTAAATGCAGGAACTGTAGAAAATAAAGGTTTCGAATTCTCAATTGGTTATAAAGAAACTATCTCAGATGATTTTAACTTCGGAATTAAGTACAATTTCACAACTTTAGAAAATGAAGTTTTATTTGTAGGTAATGAAAGCGGTGTTTTATTTGGCGGTTCTTTTGGCGTAGGTCAAGATCCTCCTTCTAGGATGGAAGCAGGCATGCCAATTGGTTATTTCTACGGATATCAAACTGACGGAATTTTTCAGACACAAGCAGAAGTAGATGCACACGCAACACAAACAAATGCAAATCCTGGAGATTTAAGGTTTAGAGACATCAATAACGATGGTGAAATTACAAATGAAGATAAAACCTATATCGGAGATCCTATTGCTGATGTAACTATGGGTTTAAATTTCTCTTTTGATTATAAAAATTTCGATTTTAACATGTATGCTTTTGCATCTCTAGGAAATGAAATTGTAAGAAACTTCGAAAGAAATTTACCATTAACAAACAGACCAAGATATTATTTAGATAGATGGACAGGTGCTGGAACATCAAATACTTTTCCGAGAGTTACAACAGGAGCAAACAGTAACGCACTTTTTTCTGACTTTTTTGTAGAAGATGGTTCTTTTGTAAGGTTGCAAAATATACAATTAGGATATTCTTTAGATCAAAAAATATTAGAACAAGTAGGTTTAAGTAAATTCCGTTTTTATGTATCAGCTAATAATTTAGTTACGTTAACAAAATATAGAGGTTACGACCCAACAACTTCTAACGGAGCGCCGATTGGTGGCGGAATTGATCAAGGATTTTATCCAACGCCAAAGACTTTTTTAGTAGGATTAAATGTTAATTTTTAAAAAATAGACCATGAAAAAATTACATATAAAATATTTAGCTTTCTTTTTATTCTCTTCAATTTTAATTACGAGTTGTAGTGATGATTTTGTTGATGTAGAATCGACAGCAGAAAACTCAGAAGATTATTTTAATACAGAAGAAGATTATCAAAATGCTCTAATAGGAGCTTATGATATGTTGCAATCTTCATATTTAAACGTTTTGTTAGGTGAAATAGCATCAGATAATACATTAGCTGGCGGAGAAAGTGCAACAGATGTAGTCGCTATTCAAGAAATTGATGACATGATTCATACATCCGAAAATCAGCAATTAAGAGATATCTGGGGTTGGATGTTTGCAGGAGTAAACAGAGCGAATTATATACTAGAATTTAAAGACAAAATAGATTTTTCTGGTAAAGAAGAAGTTATAGCACAAGCAAGATTTTTAAGAGCTTATTATTATTTCGAGTTGGTAAAATGGTTTGGTGATGTGCCTTTGGTTGTCGATCAAAGAATTCTTTTTGGAGATCAGTTTAATGTAGATAGAACTCCAAAAGCAGAGGTTTATGCACAAATAGAACAAGATTTAATTTTTGCTGCAAATAATTTACCATACGTTCAGTCAGAAACTGGTAGAGTAACAAAAGGAGCTGCAGAAGCTTTATTAGGTAAAGCATATTTATATCAGAATAAATTTACAGAAGCTGCCGATGTTTTAGATAATTTAATTTTAAACGGACCGCATAGTTTAGTTACAGATGCAGCAACGTTTATGGATTTGTTTGAAAATGATAATGAAAATAGTGTAGAATCTGTGTTTGAGGTTCAATATACAGAAACGCAAGGAGCAGGTTTTGGTTGTTTACAGTGTAGTGAAGGTAATGTTGCTGTTGGTTTTAATGGTGTAAGAGGTTATGAAGGACCAGAGTTTACTTCTGGCTTTAGTTTTAACGTGCCGCTGCAAGATTTAGTAGATGCTTTTGAAGACGGTGACATGCGAAAAGATATAACAATTTTAGATATCAATGCTTGGGCAACTCAAACAGGAGCAGAATTTAATACTGGTTTCGAACATACTGGTTATTTTAATAAAAAATATTTACCAAGAAAAAGAGGTACAGATGCACAAGCCGATAGAAATTTAACAAATCCAAATAATTACAGAGCAATTCGTTTTGCAGATGTTTTGTTAATGGCTGCAGAAGCTCATAATAGAAAACCATCGGCAAATGATGCTAAGGCTTTAGAGTATTTAAATTTAGTAAGGCAACGTGCTTTTGGAGATATGTTACACAATATCTCAGAAACAGGAGCAAATTTAACAGCTATTATCTTTAATGAAAGAAGATTAGAATTAGCTGGTGAAGGGCATCGATTTTTCGATTTAGTAAGAACGGGAGAAGCAGCAGCGAATATTTCTGGTTTTCAAACGGGTAAAAATGAGCTGTTTCCAATTCCGGCAATAGAAATTCAATTAACAGGTAATCGTTGGTCTCAAAATCAAGGATACAATTAATAGTTAAAAGATGAAAAAAATAAATAATATATATAGATTCTTTATCGTGTTGATCTTGTTTACAGCGTGTACAGATAATTTAAACGACCTTTCTTTTGCAGATAATATATCAGCACCAACAAATGTTACAGCTAATTATAATATAAAGCAAGATAATACTGGCGAAGTTACAATTACGCCAAATGCAGAAGGAGCAACTAATTACGATGTTTATTTTGATGCAGATACTACTACGCCTGTTAATTTAGAACAAGGCGAAAGTGCATCTAATGTTTATACAGAAGGTACGCACGATGTAAAAATTGTTGCTTATAATTTAAACGGAGATAAAACTGAAGCCATACAACAATTAGTAGTTTCATTTAAAGCACCTCAGAATATAGTTGTAGTTTTAGAAAATGATGCAGCCATATCTAAACAAGTAAATATTACGGTAAATGCAGATTTTGCATCAATGTTCGATTTTTATTCAGGTGAAGTAAATGCAACAGAACCAGTTTCTGGTAATATAGGTGAAACTATTTCTTACCTTTATAAAGAAGCGGGTGATTATTCAATTAAAATTGTAGCAAAAGGTGCGGCAATTGCAACTTTAGAATATACAGAAGAATTTACAGTAACAGAAATTTTAGCGCCATTAGAAGCGGCACCAAATCCGAAGAATAGAAAAGCAGAAGACGTTGTTTCGATTTTTAGTGATGCTTATACCGATGTAACATTAAACGAATTACCTACAACTTGGTCTTCTTCTGGTTTCGAAGCAATTACAATAGATAATAACAATGTTTGGAAACTAACAAACTTAGATTTTGTGGGTATGGTTACCAATTACGATAGCGGTATTGATGTATCTTCTATGGAAAAATTACACATAGATTATTGGGTGCCAAATGACGCTACAAATGAGTTGTTGGTTAAAATAGTAAACACAGTAGACGGAGGTGAAGATGAAGAATCTTTAGGTACAACCGTTGGTGGTTCTTGGCAAAGTATAGATTTAGATATTACAGGTTTTGACGGCGGTGATCTGGCAAATAAAAATAAGATTACTCAAATTTTAATTGATTCTGATGGCATTTCGAATGTAGTTTATATAGATAATTTCTATTTCTATAAAGAACCAGATGCTTCAACTACTTTTAATGACGGTTTATTAACAAACGGAGATTTTGAAAACGGAAGTGAAGCTTGGTTAGTTGGTGTTGATGATAACTCTTCTGCACCAGTAGTAACAGATAATGGTAATACATATTATTCTGTAAATGTAACAGCTGCAGGAAATCCTTATGACGTAAACTTAAGTCAGAAAGTAGAAATTATTCAAGGTAATACTTACACATTAACTTTTGATGCTTGGTCAGACGTAAATAGACCAATAATTGCCGGTATTGGTTTAAGTGCTTCACCTTGGTCTAATACTACAGAAACGGTTAACATTACGCCAACAAGATCAACATATTCAATTACACTTATGGCTACAGAGTTTGGGGCAATAGATGCGAGAGTAATTTTTGATATTGGTGCAGCAGTTGGTTTGGTAAATATTGATAACGTATCATTAATAGTGGGAAAAGGAAACGTTTTAAATAATTCAGATTTTGAAAACGGAAGCGAATCTTGGTTAATAGGAGTAGATGACAGCTCATCTGCACCAGTAGTTACAGATAATGGCAATACGTATTATTCTGTTAATGTAACAGCTGCTGGTAATCCTTATGATGTAAACTTAAGTCAGAAGGTAGAAATAGTTCAAGGGAACACATACACATTAACTTTTGATGCTTGGTCTGATGTAAATAGACCAATTATTGCCGGTATTGGTTTAAGTGCAGCACCTTGGTCTAACACATCAGAAACTGTAAACATTACAACAGAAGTAACAACTTATAGTGTAACCTTAACAGCAACAGATTTTGGTGCAACAGATGCCAGAGTAATTTTTGATTTAGGTGCAGCTGTAGGGCAAGTAAATATTGATAATGTTTCATTATCTAGTAATTAAATCTAAAAGATAACTTTATAAAAATATAAAAATGAAAACATTAAAATATATACTATTATTTTCATTGACAATAACACTATTTAGTTGTCAAGAAGAAGATCAAGAATTTGGTCAAATAACAGTTCCTAGTAATATTAATATTCAAAATGAAATTATAGGAAAAGATGATACCAATGTTTATGGTGATGGATCTGGAATTGTAAAATTTAAAGCCACTGCAAACAATGCAGTAAGTTATATTTACAATTTTGGTGATGGATCTGATAAAGTGGCTTCTTCTAGCGGAGAAGTAGAGCACAGATTTACAAAAACTGGTGTAAATACATATAATGTAACAATTATTGCATCTGGTAAAGGTGGTGTTTCATCATCTTCTACAGTACTTTTAGAGGTTTTTAGTGCCTTTGATGATATTCAAGCAAGATCTTTTTTATCTGGTGCACCTTTATCTAAAGATGCTGCTGGTAACGATATTTTAGAAGTTACAACGCCAGTTTCTAAAACTTGGTATATCGACAACACTGTTGATGGAGCTTTAGGTGTTGGCCCTTCTTTAGCGTTTGATATTCAAATTAATGGCGGACCAAGCCAATACTATTATCCAGCATTTTTTGCAGCAGCTGCAGGTACAACAAACGACTGTTATTCAGACGATGAGTTAACATTTACAATTAATGAAGATGGCTCGATGACGTATGCTTTAGATAATAAAGGAGAAACTTTTTTCAACGGAAATGCAGCACACCAAACAGTTGTTGGTGGTTCTGGCGCGAACGGAGATGAATGTTTTACGTTTGATACTTCATTCGATAGTAATGTTTCATTAGCACCTTCATCAGAAGATTGGTCATTAGTAGCAGATCCTGCTTTTCAACCAAGAGGTACACAAATGAATTTTTCTAACGGCGGTTTTATGGCATATTATGTTAGTTCTACTAGTTTCGAAATTTTAGAAATTTCTGAAACAGAAATGTATGTTAGAACTTTAGATGGTGTAGATCCTAATTTAGCTTGGTATTTTAAATTTACAACAGTAAAACCAGGTTCTGCAACAACTTCTGCTTTTACAAATTTAGTTTGGGAAGATGATTTTAATACTGATGGAGCACCAAATGCTGCAAACTGGACTTATGATTTAGGTGCAGGTGGCTGGGGAAATAACGAGCTTCAAACATATACAAACAATGCAGAAAATGTAATTGTAGAAAACGGAAGTTTAAAAATTAAAGCAAAGAAAAATGGTACGGGTTACACTTCTGCTAGATTAAAATCGGAAGGATTACAAGAGTTTACTTACGGAAGATTTGAAATTAGAGCTAAACTACCTGCATCGCAAGGTACATGGCCTGCAATTTGGATGTTAGGAGCTAACTTTAATTCTGTTGGTTGGCCAAATGCAGGAGAAATGGATATCATGGAACAAAAAGGAAACGACAAAAATACTGTTTTAAGTACCATACATTATCCAGGTAATTTTGCTGGTGGCGGACCATCTATGTCTACGAGTTTACCAACATCGACAACAGAATTTCATGTGTACACGATAGATTGGTCTGAAAATGAAATTAAATTTTCTATAGACAATGTAGCGTACCATACACTAGAGAATGATGCTTCTTTACCTTTTAATGCAGATTTCTTTTTTATAATGAATGTTGCCATGGGAGGTACACTTGGTGGTGACGTAGATCCTGCTTTTACAGAAGATGTAATGGAGGTAGATTACATCAAAGTATTTCAATAAATAAAAACTTTTATAAGTAGCTTTAAATAAGTTAACAATCGGTATTTAGATCTAAAATAATACATTCTTAAAATTTTGAATGCAAGATTTTTATATCAAATTTTAAAATTAATTAATCAAAAAAAGAAGTAAATGAGCACTGTTTTTAAAGATAAACCAACAGTAACTAATAACGGAAAATTAGTAACTATAGGAAAAGAGTCTTTTTATAAGATTGAAAACACACATACAATGCGTCCTTTTTTTATGACTATTGTGTCAGATTCAAATCATTGGATGTTTGTGTCGAGTAATGGTGGCTTAACTGCTGGTAGAAAAAATGCTCAATATGCTTTATTTCCTTATTATACAGACGATAAAATTACAGCCTTAGCAGAAACAACAGGTTGTAAAACTATTTTTAGAATTATAGCGCAAGAAAGCACAAAACTCTGGGAACCTTTTTCTGAGAGACAAGCTGGTTTGTATGATATAACAAGAAATATTTATAAAAATACTTTTGGTAATAAAATTGTTTTTGAAGAAATTAATAACGATTTAGAATTAACTTTTAAGTATGAATGGAATTCTAGTGATAAGTTTGGTTTTGTTAGAAAAGCAACCTTAGTAAATAATGCTAATGCCAATGTAAATGTTGAAACTTTAGATGGTTTTCAAGATATAATTCCGTTTGGTATTGGGTCAGATTTACAAGCAAATGTTAGTAATTTGGCAGATGCTTATAAAAAATGTGAATTAGAAGAAAATGTTGGCCTAGGTATTTATGCTTTAAGCGCAATTATTGTAGATAAAGCAGAACCTAGTGAAGCGTTAAAAGCAAATATTGTATGGTCTTTAGGTATCAATAATCCTACTTATTTATTATCATCATTGCAAATTAATAACTTTAGAAGAGGTTTTGCTTTAGAGCAAGAAACAGCTGTAAAAGCAGAAAAAGGTGCGTATTTAACTGCTTTTGAGTTCAATTTACCCTCAAATTCAGAAAAAAAATGGTTACAAGTTGCTAATGTAAATCAATCGGTAAGTGATGTTGTAGAAATTTCTGAAATAATAAAATCTAAAACTGCAGTAGAAAATTTATTGCAAGATGATATTGATTTAGGGACAAAAAATTTAATAAAATTAACAGCCTCTGCAGACGGTTTACAGTTAACAGAAGATAATTTAGTAAATACAAGACATTTTTCTAATACGCTTTTTAATATAATGAGAGGTGGGATTTTTGACGATAATTATTCTATCGAAAAAGTAGATTTTATCAATTATTTGCAAAAAGCAAATAAAAATGTGTTTCAAGATAATAAAAACGACTTAAATAAATTAGCAGCAGTTTTTAACTTATCCGAAGTAAAAAATATAGCGAATTCGAGCTCAGATAAAGATTTTAAACGTTTATGTTTAGAGTATTTGCCTTTAAAATTTAGTAGAAGACACGGAGACCCGAGTAGACCATGGAATAAGTTTTCTATCAATACTAAAAACGAGGTTGATGGTTCCAAGGTTTTAGATTACGAAGGAAACTGGCGTGATATTTTTCAGAATTGGGAGGCTTTAGCGCATGCTTATCCAGAGTTTATCGAGAGTATGATTCATAAGTTTTTAAATGCAACTACTTTTGATGGTTACAATCCTTATAGAGTAACAAAAGGTGGTTTCGATTGGGAAGTTATCGAAGAGCATGATCCTTGGTCTTATATTGGTTATTGGGGCGATCATCAAATTATTTATTTGCTTAAGTTTTTAGAGTTTATCGAAAAACATTATCCTAATGAATTGACAAAATTATTCACAGAAGATATTTTTGTATATGCCAATGTGCCTTACAAAATTAAATCTTACGAAGAAATATTAGAAAACCCGAAAGATACAATTGATTTCGATTACCAATTAAATGCAGAAATCGACAAAAAAAGAAGTGAAATTGGTGCTGATGGAGCACTTTTAGAAGCTAAAAACAGTCAGATTTATAAAGTTAATTTAATAGAAAAACTATTAGCAACTGTTTTGGCAAAGGTTTCTAATTTTATACCAGAAGCAGGTATTTGGTTGAACACCCAACGACCAGAATGGAATGATGCCAACAATGCTTTAGTTGGTAATGGTGTTTCTATGGTTACACTATATTATTTACGCAGATTTTTAAATTTTTACGAGAATATAGTAAATGACTCTTCAATTACAGAAGTAAGTATTTCTTCTGAATTACAAACTTTTTTCTATGAAGTGTTAGCTACTTTAAATAAACATCAATCTATTTTATCTAGAAAATTTACAGATAAAGAAAGAAAAACAGTATTAGATAGTTTAGGGAAACCAGCAAGTAAATACAGGTTAAACATTTATAAAAACGGATTTTCTACAACTAAAAAAACTATATCTAAGGAAGATTTATTAGCATTTATAAACGTTACAAATACATATTTAGAGCATTCGATTAGAGCAAACAAGCGTAATGATAATATGTTTCATGCCTATAATTTAATGACAATAGAAAATAAAGAAGAGGTTTCTATTTCTTATCTATCAGAAATGTTAGAGGGGCAAGTTGCTGTTTTAAGCTCTGGCTATTTATCACCAAAAGAAGCACTAGGCTTACTAGATGGTTTAAAAAATAGTGCACTTTTTAGAGAGGATCAGTACAGTTATATTTTATATCCTAATAAAGAATTACCAAGCTTTACAAAGAAGAATAACATCGCTAAAAATAGTGTAGAAAATTCACAATTATTATCAGCTTTAGTAAAAGAAAACAACAAAGAAATTATTGAAAAAGATATTTTAGGAAATTATCATTTTAACGGTAATTTTAATAATGCAAATAGCTTAAAAGAAGCTTTAGATAATTTATCAAAAGAAAAATATCAAAAATTGATAGAGAAAGATTCAGCTAAAGTTTTTGCAATTTTTGAAGATATTTTTGATCATAAATCATTCACAGGTCGCTCAGGAACATTTTTTGGTTACGAAGGTTTAGGTTCAATTTATTGGCATATGGTTTCTAAGTTATTAGTTGCTGTGCAAGAAAACTGCTTATTAGCGGTAAGAAATAATGAACATGAGGCTATTATTGGAAGACTTTTAGATCATTACTACGAAATACATGCAGGAGTTGGTGTGCACAAATCACCAAAGCTTTATGGTGCCTTTCCTACGGATGCTTATTCTCATACTCCTGCAGGTAAAGGAGCGCAACAACCTGGTATGACTGGGCAAGTAAAGGAAGATATACTAAGTCGATTCGGTGAATTAGGTGTTTTTGTGAAAGAAGGAAAAATTGTTTTTAATCCTCGTTTATTAAAAACATCAGAATTTTTATCAGCAGAAAAACTATTTAATTATGTAGCAGTTTCTGGTGATGAAAAAACAATTAAAGTTTTAGAAAATCAATTGAGTTTTACGTATTGCCAAGTGCCGATAGTTTATGAGAAATCAGACACTAAAAATGTAGCTGTTTTTTATGAAAATGGTGATAAAGATGTTTTTGAAAAATTAGAATTAACTCCAGAAGTTAGTGCAAAATTATTCAAAAGAACCAATGAGGTGGCAAGTATTAAAGTTTCATTTTAATAAACTATAATAAAGATGAAAATGATAAAAAAGATGAATGGTTTCCTTTATGTTATATGGATAATTATGCTCTTTTTTATCGTTTCGTGCAAAGGTAATGCAACTAAAAACAAGGTTGATGTTAGAAATTTATCAGCATCAGAAATTCTAGGAAATAAAGAGTATTTGGCTATTTCGTATGGCGGATATCGACAAAAATCAAGAGATATTCAACCTACAATCAAAGAATTAAAAGATGATTTAAAAATTTTGTCTGCAATGAAAATTAAAGTTCTAAGAACTTATAATGTTCATTTAAAACAAGCAGCAAATTTATTAGAAGCTATTAATCAACTTAAGCAAGAAGAAAGTGGTTTTGAAATGTACGTAATGTTAGGTGCGTGGATCGATTGTAAAAATGCTTTTAATAATAATGGTAAAGAACCTAATCACCTTGAAGAAAGCGAAAGGAATGCTATTGAAATAGAAACAGCTGTTACATTGGCAAAAAAATACCCAGAAATTGTAAAAATTATTTCTGTTGGTAATGAGGCAATGGTAAAATGGGCGACAAGTTATTATGTTCAGCCAAAAGTGATACTAAAATGGGTAAATTATCTTCAAAAATTAAAAAAAGAAGGCGAGTTGTCAAGTGACCTTTGGGTTACAAGTTCAGATAATTTTGCTTCTTGGGGTGGCGGAGATAAATCTTACCATACAGAAGATTTAACACGATTAATTAAGGCGGTAGATTTTATTTCTATGCACACATATCCAATGCATGATACACATTATAATCCGGTTTTTTGGAAAGTTAATAATGTTAAAGATGCTGATGTTTCTAAGGAAGTAAGAATAGATTCTTTGATGAAAAATGCTACAAAATATGCAGTAAATCAATATAAAAATGTAAAAAAATATGTTCAAAGTCTTGGTGTTCAAAAACCGATTCATATAGGAGAAACTGGTTGGGCAACAAAATCTAATGGCTTTTATGGTTCAAAAGGATCTAAAGCAACAGACCAATATAAGCAGGCATTTTATTACAAAGCAATGAGAGATTGGTCTAATAGCAACGGAATTACATGTTTTTATTTTGAAGCTTTTGATGAGCAATGGAAAGACGCTAAAAATCCTGAAGGATCAGAAAATCATTTCGGATTAATTAATAATAAAAGTGAGGCGAAATTTGCGCTTTGGCACTTGGTAGATAAAAATATGTTTAAATCATTAACACGAAATAATTTGCCAATCCAAAAGTCTTACAATGGTAATAAACAGAAATTAATGGAAGAGGTTTTACTTCTTGAATAATATTTAAAATGAAAAATTATATACAGTTAGTTTTATTGACCTTTCTTTTTATCTCTTGTAATTCTGAGACAAAAACCGATGTTGTAAGTGTTTCGAAAAATAAAATCTTGGTAAATAATACACCATATTTTATTAAAGGAATTTGTTACCATCCGGTTCCTAAAGGAAGTAATAAAAGAAGTTTTAATAGTATAGATCAAGATTTAAAATTGATGCAAGAAGCAGGCATAAACACCATAAGAGTTTATGAACCAATTGCAGATGTTACTGTTTTAAATAAATTAGAAAAAGCAGAAATTAAAGTAATTATTGGGTTTGGGTACAAACAAGATGGTATAAACGATTTGTATTCTGGCTCTTATTTAGATTATATAGAAAAGTTTAAAAACCACAAAGCAATTTTAATGTGGGAGTTGGGTAATGAATACAATTATCATCCAGAATGGTTTGATGGTGATATTTTAAACTGGTACAATGTTATGGATAAGGCTGCAGTAGCAATTCATAAAATAGATAATAATCATCCGGTAGCAACAGCGCATGGTGAATTGCCAAATGCAATTGCATATGCTAAAGGCAAAAATATTGATGTTTGGGGAATGAATGTTTATAGATGGGACAATCCTGAAGAAATTTTTACGCAATGGCAACAAATCAGTTCTAAACCAATGTATTTATCAGAAGCAGGTAGTGATAGCTATATGACTATTGCTAAAGATAGCTTTGAAAAAGGAATTAATGAGAAGGCACAAGCAGCAGCTACTTCAAAAATTCTAAACAAGATTGTTGCCAATAAAGATAAGGGTAACGGTATAACATTGTTTTCTTTTACAGATGGTTTATGGAAAGCAGGTAATATCAATCAACAAGATATTGGTGGTTGGGCTCCTAATAGTTCTGGGGTGCCATATGATGGCGCGCCCAACGAAGAATTTTGGGGAATAGTAGATATTAATAGAAAGAAAAAAGAGGTTTTTTCTATCGTGAAAAAAGTGTATTCATCTTTAGATAAAAAATAAAAATATTATGAAAATAGATCTAAAAAGCGTCTTATTATTTATGTCAATTTTGATGATACTAAGTTGTGAAAAAAAACAAGAAGTTTTAGATGTAGAAATTTATGAAACTTCTGCCAAAGGAAATAAGCTGTCTAAAATAAAGCCTTTTTCTGGAGATGAAAACTCATCAACAATAAAAATTAACGATCAAAAGAAGTTTCAAACCATAACAGGTTTTGGAGGTTCTTTTACAGAGTCTTCTGCGTATTTGTTAAACAAATTGAGTAAAGAAAAAAGAAATGAAATTTTAGAAGCATATTTTGGAGAGTCTGGCGCTAAATATTCTCTTACTAGAACGCATATGAATTCATGTGATTTTTCATTATCAAATTATTCTTATACACCAGTTGCAGACGATGTAGAATTAAAACATTTTTCTGTTGCCGAAGACAAAGATGATATTATACCGATGATAAAAGATGCAATGGCAATTTCTAAAGATGGTTTTAAAATAATTGCTTCTCCTTGGTCTGCTGCACCTTGGATGAAAGATAATAATAGTTGGGTTGGTGGTAAATTGTTGCCAAAATATTATGATACATGGGCCTTGTTTTTTTCTAAGTATTTAGACGCTTACAAAAATGAAGGAATAAATATTTGGGGATTTACAGTTGAAAATGAACCGCATGGAAATGGTAATAATTGGGAAAGCATGCATTATTCACCAAAAGAAATGACCGATTTTGTTCAGAATCATTTAGGACCAAAATTAGAAAAAGATGGTAAATCGGATGTTAAAATTTTAGGATACGATCAAAATAGAGCTGGCTTAAAAGAATGGGTGGATGAAATGTATAAGACAGAAGAAAGTGCGAAGTATTTTGATGGTACAGCAATTCATTGGTATGAAAGTACGTATGAGGTTTTTCCGGAAGCTTTACAGTATGCACATCAAAAATCTCCAGATAAATATTTAATAGAAACAGAAGGTTGTGTAGATTCTGAAGTGCCAAAATGGAGAGATGATTTATGGTATTGGTCTAAAGAAGCAACAGATTGGGGTTGGGATTGGGCTTCTGAAAAGGATAGATATTTACACCCTAAATACGCGCCTGTAAATAGATATGCAAGAGATATTATTGGTTGCTTAAATAATTATGTTGATGGTTGGGTAGATTGGAATATGGTTTTAGATACACAAGGCGGACCAAATTGGTTTAAGAATTGGTGTGTTGCTCCTGTAATAGTAGATCCAGAGAAAGATGAAGTGTATTTTACACCAATATATTACACTTTATCACATTTTAGCAAATTTATAAGACCAGAAGCCTCAATAATTGAAGTAACAAATTCTGATAAAGAATTACAAGTAACAGCGGCAAAAAATCCTGATGATTCTATTGCTGTAGTAGTTTTTAACGAAGGCTTAAATCAAAAAAGTTTCACTTTAAATTTTTTAGAGAAATCGGTATCTGTAAAAATTGATGCACAAGCAATTCAAACAATAATTATTCCTGCAAACTAAAAGAAATATGGAAACAGCTAATTTATCAAAAAAGAAAAAAGTTTCTTTCGGGCAAAAAGTAGCGTTCGGCTTAGGGATGTTGGCAAATCAAATGTTTCCGGCAGTTTTAGGTATTTTTACTGTGGTTTTAGTAGAAAATTTAGGTTTCCCTGGTTGGATGTTAGGTGTTTTATATTTTCTACCTAGAATTTTCGATGCAATTACAGATCCTATTATGGGGTTTATTTCAGATAATACGAAGTCGAAATGGGGTAGAAGAAGGCAATATGTTTTAATAGGTGCAATTATAATGGGCGTTTCATTTGCTTTGATGTGGCAAATGTATACATCAAACTCTGTAAACTATAATTTTACGTATTTTTTACTTTGGTCTTTTGTCTTTTATTTAGGATTAACCATTTTTAGTGTTCCTTATGTGGCAATGGGTTATGAAATGAGTGACGATTTTCATGAACGAACAAATATAATGGCAACTGCACAATTAATTGGGCAATGGGCTTGGGTAATTGCACCTTGGTTTTGGGTTTTAATGGCAGACACAACATTGTTTGAATCTGGTGATGTTGCAACAAGATCTTTAGCAATATATGTAGCGATAGCTTGTGCTTTTTTGGCAGCGGTTCCTGCAATATTTATCAAAAGTAAATCAACCTTAAATGAAAACTACTCGTCTTTAACATTAGATAACATAGGTGGTAGTTTTAATGAAATAATAGAAGGTTTTAAAGCTGCTTTAAAAATTGAACCTTTTAAAAAATTATGCATTGCTACTTTTTTAATATTTAACGCTTTTAATACGATTGCAGGTTTTTCTTACTACATTATTAAATATTACTTATTTGCCGGAAACGAATCTAATTTTGGTCTTTGGCCTACTTTATTTGGAAGTGTTGGTGCAATTGTAACTACTTTTTTAGTAATACCTATTGTTGCTAAAATGTCTAAAAAAATGGGAAAGAAAAAAGCTTTTTTAATTTCTCAAGGAATTTCTGTAGTTGGGTATATTTTACTATGGTTTTTATTTATTCCTGGAAAACCCTATATGTTTTTGTTTGCATTGCCATTCTTTTCTTTTGGCATTGGAAGTTTATTTACCCTGATGATGTCTATGACTTCTGATGTTATTGATATCGATGAGTTAAATACAAATAAAAGAAGAGAAGGTATTTTTGGAGCGATTTATTGGTGGATGGTTAAATTTGGATTAGCAATTGCAGGTTTGTTAAGTGGATTAATTTTAACTTTTGTAAACTTTGAATCTGGTGCAGCGATTCAAACTGAAGAATCAATGTTTGGTTTAAGAATTTTCTTCTCAGGATTACCAATCTTAGGAACTTTAGCTGCAATGTACGTAATGAGAAACTACGATGTTACTGAAGAAAAAACGCTTTTAATTAGAGCTGAGTTAGATAAGCGAAACAATAACAAATAGCTAAATAGTTTAGTTTTTAACTAAAACGAGAACACAACAAGTTTAATTTAAAACCTCTAAGTTATAATTAAGGTTTTTTTCAATTATCTGAATTATAGTGTGTTGTTGATGTTTCTTTTCGGTTTTATTTCTTTTTATCGAATCTTCTAACTATACATTACCCATACAAACTGCTTTTGTTTTAAAGTTTGTTTATTTTAAGTTTCTTTGTTTTTATACTTTTTCCTTGGCTATTGCTTGTTTAATCGTAATTTCATAATATATCAATCATTTTTTTATGATGTATGTTTTTTGTTGTGGTGTTTTTTAAGGATTGTTTAATTATATTGTTTAATATTGATTTATTAACTAAAAAACAATTAACACATGAAAAAAATTACTTTACTTTTACTTTTAATAACTGCTTTTGGGTTTGCTCAAAACTCTGTTACTGTAGACGGTTCTCAAACATGGAATGGTTATGTAAACGCATTTAATACTTCGGATGATAGTTATGCTTTCGGATTTAGTTATGATGTGGCAAATTTAAAAACTACACTTACTTCTACATCTGTTACATTACAACCTAACTTTGCAATTTGGTCAGCAGAAAATACAAATCCATCTTGGTTTGATAATACAACAACGCCAAATAAGTATATAGAGGCAAGTTCTTACGTAGAAAATAACGGATTAGCAGGTTCGGATTTAACTTTTTCTGCAAATTTAGATGCTCATACTATAAACTCAGCGTACAAAGTTGTCGCTTTTATAAAAGCCTTAGATCCCAATAATGGTTATGCAACTGTGGTTAATAAAAACATCGTGCTAACAAACGGAATGAGTTCTTTTTCTGTGTCTGCAACAGGTGCAGAATTGCAATCTGGTTTTATAATTCAGTATGGTTTTTCTGTTACAGGTGCTTTAGGAGACCCTGCAAATGAAACATCATTAGGAAGTGTTGTAGTTACTGAAAACGCAAGCAATGATTCTGGAAATACTACCAATGATGGTGTTACTATTGATGGTTCTAAAACTTACAATGGTTATGTAAATGCATTTAACACTGCAGATGATAGTTACGCTTTTGGATTTTCTTATGATGTAGCAAATTTAAAAACAACAGTAAATGCATCAACAATTACATTACAACCTAATTTTGCTATTTGGACAGCCGAAAACACAAATGCTTCTTGGTTTGATAATCCTACAACACCAAACAAATATATAGAAGCAAGTTCTTATGTAGAAAATAACGGATTAGCAGATTCGGATTTAACTTTTTCTGCAAATATCGATAGTTATACAATCGATGCAGGTTACACTGTTGTTGCATTTATAAAAGCATTAGATCCTAATAATGGTTACGCAACAGTTGTAAATAAGAGTGTAACTTTAACAAGCAGCATGACTTCTTTTTCAGTTTCGGCATTAGCTGCAGAATTGCAAGCAGGTTTTATTATTCAATACGGTTTTTCTGTAAAAGGTGCATTAGGTAATCCGTCTAACGAAGCTAGTTTAGGTAGTGTTGTTTTAAGTTCTAATGCTGCAGTTGCAAGTGTAGAAAGAAATTCTTTATTAAACATTTCTATGTATCCTAATCCAACAAATAATTACTTAAATATCTCTTCGGATAATATAATTTCTAAAGTTAGTATTTATAATATTTTAGGAAAACAAGTAAAAAATATTCAAATAAATGAAAAATCAAAAAATATTGATGTTTCGAATTTGAGTAAAGGTGTTTATATGATTAAATATACAGTTGATAATACTGTAGGGAGTTCTAAGTTTATGAAAAATTAGAGTTTAGTTATTTATATTAAAAGGTCTAGATACTTAATTGTTTCTAGACCTTTTTCTTTTTATAAATCTTTATTTTAGAATTGCTTCTAATGTTAAAAGGTCTAAAACGCCGTCTGAGAAAAGATTATTTTTAGTTTCAAAACTCTTAATTATATTAAAAGTTTGTTTTTTATAAACGCCATCTAATTCTAGTTTGTATCCTTTTTTGATTAAAATCTTTTGAATTTCAAAAACAATAGGATGTTTGCTTCCAAACTTAATCTGAGGAGTATTCTTAAATAATGTAATTAACTTATTTGTGTAAAGATTTTTGTTGTAAGTTATTAAATCGACTCCATTTTTAACTAAAAATTCAATTTCTTTACTCGTTAATCCTTTCGATTTTAATTCAGAAGATTTAGATAATATATCTTCATAGTATTTTACTGTAGCTAATTTTTTAGCATAAGTATCAACCGCTATTTTTGTTTCGTTATCATCGTCTTCTGGTGTTCTAACATCTATATTGTTTGCAGACCATTGTAACATTACAAAACTATTAAGTTCTTCAACAGCTTCATAATACTTTAAAACAATTTCTTGATTGTAGTATTCTAAATCTAAGGTTTTAGTTGATGTATAATTAACCTCTGGTGAGTTGTATCTTTTGTACTGATTGTACTTTCCGTAGCCAATTAAAATAACAATAATTAACAACAAAAAAATTATAATTTGTTTCATTAAAATAAAAAGTTGTAGTTAGGTAATGCAAAAGTAATAAAATAGCTATTAAACTGCATTTAAATATACCCAATGATTATTTTCTTTACAAAATGTAGCATATTCTTTAATGGTTTCTAAATTTCCGTTTTCAATAAAAAAGGCAGTAAATTCTACACTATTATTCGTAGAATTATGAATTTGAAGTTTTACCCAATCAACAGATTTAGTCCACTTTTTTAATTCTTTGTATTCTCTATTAGACAATCTTGTTGAACTATGATGGCTTTTATGTAAATAATCTGTATTACCCAACACAAAAGCACTGTATCTAGAGCGCATTAATTCTTCTGATGTTTTAACAGAGAATATGTCATCATGAGCTTTCTTACAGCAATTTTTATATAATTTATTTGGGTTACAAGGACATTTCATACTTAATTTAATATTTCATTTTCTTTAATTCTAAAACATCTTTCTTCACCTAAATAATTTGGGTTACCAAATTCTTCAGACCAAAAACCATCTAAAATATCTTTTGATAAGCACCTATAAACAACTGTTCCTTTGTAAATATCGTTTTCATCACCTTGATATTCAAAATTAATAACTAAGATATTATCTTTAAAAAAACCTTCTCCAAATTGTTGCTGACTCTTATTAATTAGCCAAACAGCTTTAAGTTTGTTGTTGTTTAGTACTCTTAAATTTAAAATACCTTTATAAGTGTTTTCAGTATTATCTTGGTTTTTACCTATTATTTGATATTCACCAATTAAATCTTCTATTTGCATGATTATTATTAAGATTACAAAGGTAAATGTTTCATGATTATAAAAAAAAACCACTCTGTTTGAGTGGTTTTTTAGATTTTATTTTAATTGATTAGAGTTTAACAGAAATACTGCATTGGCTACAAATAGTTTTCCGTTTTCCCAAAAAGATCTAAATAAAGGATTATCTATCATATAAACAATACTTCCTCTTCCCATCGTTTGTTCTCCGAACAGTAAAGATTCATGTACATTTTTTACAGCTTTACTTCCTGCATAACCAGAAATATTGTTAGAGTTTTTATCAAAATAACCAACATTATATCCTTTTTTTAAGTAACTGTAAGAGGTTCCGCTTAGTTTTAAAGAAAAATATTCTTTATCATATCCAAAAGCTAACGGATGCGAATTGTCTAACGTACTTTTAAAAATACTTCCTGTAATTAAATTAGCAACACTTTTACGTTCTCTATCTTGGTAAGGAACTAAATTATTGTCAGTTTTTATTTCTGCATTCTTTTTTGTTTTTAAAGAGAATCCTTCTTTATTGGCAAAACTATTTAATGCATTTCCTATTGCTACTAATGTTCCGCCAGATCTTACCCATTTTTTTATGTTAGATAAAGTAGAACCACTTAAAATACTATTGTAATAACCACTAGGTAAGATTATAACATCATATTTACTTAGATCTGTATAACCAAAATTACTAGAGTTTATGTTAGTAATTGGGTATTCTAATTGAGTTTCAAAAAAGTGCCAAACTTCACCAAAACTTAAAGAAGAAGTTGCTTTACCAGAAACAACTGCTATTTTTTGCTTGTTAATTGGTTTAATTGCTGATGAACCAAAATCTACACCAGACTGAGAAAAACCAGTGGCAACAGATGTTAATTTGCGTTGATGTTTGTCTGCTATTGCTACAATTTTTGAATCAAAATCTGTGTTTCTGTTATCATTTCTAAGTATTATTAAAGTTCCTTTATCGTAAGATGTATTGTTTGCTGAAAATGATTTTTCTGCAAACCTTGGTACAATATTATTCTTTAATAAATCTGCTAAGAAAGTTGCATCAGCAAGATTATTCCATTTAGAAACATATGCATAAGCACTTTTATCTTCAGAATTTACAACAGTGTTTTTAGAGTTGTTAGTTGTAGAGTTTACCTTACTTTTAGATGCAACAGCATTAAAACCATGAGCATATGGTAAAGACCATGCTGTAATATCATAAGTTAAGGAATCTACTAATTTAGCATTTGGTTCAAACAAAGCTTTTACCATTTTACCTTTTGGCTGATCTGTATGAATAACTAAATCTTTATTGCTTACGTCTAATTTGGCATCTTTTTGTGTTGTATAACTATATCCTTTTACAGAACCATTTTTAGCACTTTCATATTTTATTTCATGAGTGTCTAATAACTCTTTTAGACGATTCATTTTGTCTGCATTTTCGTTCTTTAAAACATAACTTTTAAAGTTCAAACCAGAATTATTAAAGAATTTTCTGAATTCTGAGTTTAGTTTTTTAGCATTTTTTGAAGAAATCTCTACAGTAGATAAACCTGTAGTTAAATGGTGTGCAGCTCTATCTTTTAAAGTTAAAATTTCACCTTCATCTGTATGAATACCTAAACCTGCACGACCATGACCAGCTTGTTCATAGGTCATACCAATTGCGCCCATATATGTTGGGTAAGTATCGCCATAACTTGGGTATAATAAATCGAAACTTTCTTTTGTAAAATATAACCAACCTTCTTTATCGAAATATTTTGCGTGATTTTTACCAATTTGTGTTTGAAAATCTCTTTGCCAATCAGTAATAATTTCATGAAAAGGTTCTGCAGCAGGAGCAAAGTAATACGGATTATTTATTCCTTGCTCATGAAAATCTACATGAATGTGAGGCATCCATTTATTGTAAACTTTAATTCTTTGCTGAGATTCTACTTGTGTTGCCCAAGCCCAATCTCTATTTAGGTCGAATAAATAGTGATTTGGTCTTCCACCTGGCCAAGGTTCTGCATGTTCTTTAGCATTTTGATCTGTATTATAAGGTGTACTTTTTACTTGGTTGTACCAATTTACATATCGATCTCTACCATCAGGATTAATACAAGGGTCTAAAATAACAACCGTGTTTTCTAACCAAGCTTTTTTTGCAGTAACCAGTTCGTATAATGTTAACATTGCTGCTTCTGTACTAGAAGCTTCATTACCATGTACATTATAACTTAGCCATACAATGGCAATATCGTTTTTAGAATTACCAGAAATAACCCCTGTTTGACTTAGATTATTTTTTCTTATGCTTTCTAAATTCTTAATATTTTCTGCAGAAGAAATGTAACTAACATACAAAGGTCTGTGTTCATTTGTTTCCCCGTATTTCTCTAACTTTACATTAGATAAAGTGTTGCTAACATAATTAAAATAGTCTACAACTTTATGATGTCTTGTAAAACGAGCGCCAATTTCGTAACCTAAAAATTCTTTTGGAGATTTAATTTTTTGAGAAAATAGTGTTCCTGTTAATAAAAAAAGAACAACTACAATAGATTTGATTTTCATGTAAGTGTTTGATTAGAAAATCAAAAGTAATAATATATTTTTAAAATTGTTAATTTGCAGAAAATAGAACTTGTTAAAACTTTGTTAGATTGATTTGTAGTGATTTACAAAGCTTAAAATAGTTGTATTTTTATAAAAAATTTAGAAGTCAAAATGAGCAGTAAGATAGATAGAGAATGTTGTTGTATTAAAAACCATGTAGCCTAATGAAAGTTACTCAAATTCCGTTTAAAAAAACAGGTTTTTTCTCTAATACAATGATAGATTATTTAGAGCAAAAAGATACTTTAAAACCGTTTTACAATAATTTTCCAGATATTACAGGGTTTTACAATCAAATAGAAGAAAAAGAAACATCTTTTAGTTTGCAAACTCGTTTGGTTTTGGCAGAAGCGATAAAAAATCAATATTTAAATTTTGATGTTTCAGCGAAAACGGAAGAAAACATACAACTTTTAAAACTTAAAAATACTTTTACAATTACAACTGGTCATCAATTAAACTTATTTACAGGACCGTTGTATTTTTTATATAAAATTATTTCTGCCATTAATTTAGCAGAAGAATTGTCAGAAAAATTTCCAGAGAAAAATTTTGTGCCAACTTATTGGATGGCAACAGAAGATCACGATTTTGATGAGATTAACTACTTTAACTTTAAAGGTAAAAAAGTTGTTTGGAACAGAGAAGATGGTGGTGCAGTAGGACGATTTTCTACTGAAGGTTTAGATAACGTTTTAAATGTTTTTGCAAATCAATTAGGTGGTTCTAAAAATGCTACATATTTGCGAACTCTTTTTTCTGATGGTTATTTAAAGCACAATAATTTAGCAGATGCAACACGATATATCGCAAACGAATTGTTTAAAGAATTTGGATTGGTAATTGTTGATGGAGATGATGAACAATTAAAAGAACTTTTTATTCCTTTTGTTAATGAAGAACTAGAGCGTGGTACTTCGTTTAAAGAAGTTTCTAGAACTATAGAAAAATTAGAAGAAAATTATAAAATTCAAGTAAAGCCTAGAGAGATTAATTTATTTTATTTAGGCGATAACTTTAGAGAACGTATCGTTTTTGAAGAAGGAATTTATAAGATAAACAACACGGAAATTACATTTACTAAATTAGAAATTCTACAGGAAGTAGAAAAAAATCCGAAAGCATTTTCGCCAAATGTAATAATGAGGCCTCTTTATCAAGAAGTTATTTTACCAAATATTTGTTATTTAGGTGGTGGAGGCGAAATGGCATATTGGTTTGAGTTGAAACAATATTTTAATAAAGTAAATGTTCCTTTTCCTATTTTATTATTAAGAAATTCTGTGCAAGTTGTCTCAGAGAAGCAACAACGAAAACTAAATAAATTAGATATTTCTATAGAAGAGTTGTTTTTAAATCAACACGAGTTGTTATCTAAAAAAGTAATTGAAAACGCAGATTTAGAAGTTAATTTTAACAATAAAATTACTTATTTAGAACAACAATTTGAAGAGTTAAAAACGGTTGCAGAAAAAACTGATGTTACTTTTATAAATGCAGTAAAAGCTCAAGAAAAGAAACAAATTAAAGGTTTACAGAATTTACAGAAGAGATTAATTAGAGCAGAAAAAAGAAGGCAAAAAGATTTGGTAGATCGAATTACTTTTCTTCAAAATGAAATTTTACCGAATCAAAGTTTAGAAGAAAGACAGCGTAATTTCTCTGAATATTATTTAGAATATGGTTGTGATTTTATAAAAGCGCTTAAAAAATCTTTAAAACCATTAAATCTTCAATTTACTGTTTTAGAACTTTAATTTAGTATAAAATTTACAGTTCTAAAAATATGGTTTATAACCATTAATTGTTTTAAAAATATCGATATTTATGAGTAAAGAAAAAGGTTTACATCCAAAAAATAAATTTAATACAGGTTATAATTTTGATGAACTTGTTCTTAATAATTCTAATTTAAAGGAGTTTGTAGCAACAAATAACTACGGAAATTTAAGTATCGATTTTTCGAACCCTAAGGCTGTAAAAGAACTGAATAAAGCACTTTTATTTTCTTATGATAAATTGTCTGTTTGGGATTTTCCTGATGAAAATTTGTGTCCGCCAATTCCTGGTCGTTTAGATTACATTCATCATTTATCTGATTTGCTTTCATCCGAAGAAAATATTAAAATATTAGATATAGGAACCGGTGCAACTTGTATTTATCCTATTTTAGGTGTAGCAGAGTATAATTGGACATTTGTTGGTTCTGATATTGATTTAGATTCTTTAGATTATGCGCAAGATATTATTTATGATAATAAGTTAGAAGAGAATATCACTTTACGTCAGCAATTTAACGAGCAAAATATTTTAAAAGGAATTATAGAAGAAGAAGATTCTTTTACTGCAACGATGTGTAATCCTCCTTTTTATAAATCTGCAGA
Organism: Polaribacter marinaquae; assembly: GCF_038019025.1. Lineage (NCBI taxonomy): Bacteria > Pseudomonadati > Bacteroidota > Flavobacteriia > Flavobacteriales > Flavobacteriaceae > Polaribacter > Polaribacter marinaquae. The sequence goes on along the minus strand of NZ_CP150496.1, from coordinate 841,211 downwards.
AGAAGCACAAGGTGCAAACCGAAGAAAGACTAAGAATTTAGGAAATAATGCAGTTAGAAATTTTTCTGGGAATAATAATGAGCTTTGGTATGTTGGCGGAGAAAAAGCTTTTCTACACAATTATTTATACGAAAGTTCTTTGTTTAAAACCAAAAGCAAATGGTTTACAAGTTTAGTTTCTAAGAAAGAAAATATAGAAAGTTTAGAAAAATCTTCAAAAAAATTAGGTGCAGTTCAGTTTAAAGTAATTCCAATGAATCAAGGTAATAAGGTTACTAGAATTGCTTGTTGGCAGTTTTAATTAAAAGTTTTTTAATTGTATACTAGATCTTTAATATTGTATTTTTTGCAAATGTAGTGTAGTATTGTGTACACTAACATATGTACAAAAACCAAACAGATAAAAGCATATAAAGGTACTCCGAAAAGCTGATAAGGCCAATAATACGTCCAAACACCTAACTGAATCGTAATAACTTCACCGAAAGCAGGTAATATTAATGCTAAAATTAAAGCAAGTATAATTTTATTTTTTTGACTTTTATTTTTTAATAACGGAATTAATTTTAATTCTAATTTGTATAAAAAATAGAAGGCATACATCCAAGCAAAAGGTAGCCAAAGCGGTAATTCTCTGCTAACTTCATGGTATTGCCAATAACCGTTTGCAACACCCCAAGTTTCACCTACAATTCCGCCAAAGCAAGTTAAAAGCATTCCTATAAGTAACAACCAATTTTTATTTTTGGGTTTAATAATATCCTTGTAAACGTTATGTGTAAGTTTTGCAACTAAAATTAAGGCAATTATTAAGTCGTATTCTTTTAAATAACCAATAAAAACACCTGCAACTATTAGTTTTAGAATGCCTTTGATAACCTCAATTAAAAACTTTTTTTTGTCTGTAACCATTTGTATAATAAAATGTAAATGTACAGTATTTGTTAATTTGTATATACTTATTTCGTAAAAAAACCGAAGCTATTAACTTCGGTTTCAATATATTTTATGATACTATTCTATAAATTAGGAATAACTAATTCTTGACCAGGATAAATTACGTCTGGGCTTTTTAAGATATTAGTATTTGCTTCAAAGATAGCAGTATATTTAGATGACTTACCATAGTATTGCTTTGCAATTTTACCAAGAGTATCTCCGCTTTTTACAGTATGGTTTGCAAAGATAGAAGTATCTTCTACAGAAATATCCGCCATAATATCTGTAGGGTTTTCACCACCAACTTTTTTTATTTCATCCCAAAGTAAGTTTTTTTCATATTGGTTTTTGGCAGTACCTACAACATGTAGTACGCCGTTTTCTTCTTTTACATCTCCATTTTTAATAGCTAATTCTTCTCCTAGATTTAATACGCTTTGATATTTTGCTCTCATTTTAATTTTTTGATTTTTAATTATAGTCTAAATGTACAAAAAAACCAAAGCTTTTAGCCTTGGTTTTTCGATTAAACTACAAATTTTATAGTTAAATGATAATTATATTTCAGTTATAAATTTTAAATAATAATCTTATAAATGAATTACTTCGTCATAAGCATCTGCAACAGCTTCCATTACAGCTTCACTCATTGTTGGGTGTGGGTGAATTGCTTTTAAAACTTCATGACCAGTAGTTTCTAATTTTCTACCAAGAACAGCTTCTGCAATCATATCAGTAACACCAGCACCAATCATATGGCAACCTAACCATTCACCATATTTTGCATCAAAAATTACTTTTACAAAACCATCAGGCGTTCCTGCTGCTTTTGCTTTTCCTGATGCTGAAAATGGAAATTTACCAACTTTAAGTTCGTAACCTGCTTCTTTAGCTTTTGCTTCTGTCATACCAACTGACGCAATTTCTGGAGTTGCATATGTACAACCAGGTACGTTACCGTAATCGATAGCTTCTGTATGTAAACCAGCTAATTTTTCAACACAAGTAATTCCTTCTGCAGAAGCAACGTGTGCCAAAGCTTGTCCAGGAACAACGTCACCAATTGCATAATAACCAGGTATGTTAGTTTGGTAAAAATCGTTTACTAAGATTTTATCTCTATCAACAATAATACCTACATCTTCTAAACCAATGTTTTCGATGTTCGATTTAATACCAACTGCAGATAATAAAATATCAGCTTTTAAAGTTTCTTCTCCTTTTTTAGTTTTTACAGTAGCAACAACACCATCACCAGAAGTATCAACAGACTCTACAGAAGAGTTTGTCATAACTTTAATTCCAGATTTTTTAACAGAGCGTTCAAATTGTTTAGAAATATCAATATCTTCTACAGGTACTAAATTTGGCATATATTCTACAATAGTAACTTCTGTTCCCATAGAGTTATAGAAATGAGCAAACTCAACACCAATTGCACCAGAACCTACAACAATCATAGATTTTGGTTGCGATGGCAACGTCATTGCTTGTCTATAACCAATTACTTTTTTACCATCTTGTGGTAAGTTTGGTAATTCTCTAGAACGTGCACCAGTTGCAATAATAATATTGTCTGCACTATATTCTGTTACAGTACCATCTTCTGCAGTAACATCAACTTTTTTACCAGTTTTTATTTTACCAAAACCATTTATAATATCGATTTTGTTTTTCTTCATTAAAAAAGCAACACCTTTGCTCATTCCGTCTGCAACACCACGACTTCTTTTAATAACAGCATCAAAATCTTTATCAATTGCTTCTGCTTTTAAACCATATTCATCAACATGTTTTAAATAATCATAAACTTGTGCAGACTTTAGTAATGCTTTTGTTGGGATACATCCCCAGTTTAAACAAATTCCACCTAAACTTTCTTTTTCTACAATGGCAACTTTAAAGCCTAATTGAGAAGCTCTAATTCCCGTAACATATCCTCCAGGTCCACTTCCAATAATTATGATGTCGTATTTCATTCTTTTAATATTTACTAGTTGTTTGTTTTATTTTGGGCGTTTTAACAGGCTTTACGTTCTATCTTTTTTTATCGTACCTCAAAAAAAGGATGCCACTTCAATCCTTAACGCGTGCTAATTTACTAACTTTTTTACATTCTTTCAGGAACCTGAATTCCTAATAAAGAAAATGCCGATTTTATAGTGTCTGCAACTTTTTTAGATAATTGAACTCTAAATGTTTTTTTATCTAAATCTTGTTCTCCTAAAATGTGTACATTTTGATAAAAAGAATTAAATTCTTTCACCAAATCATAGGTGTAATTTGCAATAATTGCTGGCGAATAATTTGCAGCAGCTTGCTGTATTGTTTCAGGATATAATTCTAATTGTTTTAATAATTCTTTTTCTTTTTCGTGTAAATCTACACTTACAGATCTCGAATAATCAAAATTTGCTTTTCTAATTATAGATTGAATTCTAGCATACGTATATTGTATAAAAGGACCAGTATTTCCTTGAAAATCTACAGAAGACTTCGGGTCGAATAAAATTCTCTTTTTTGGATCTACTTTTAAAATAAAATACTTTAAAGCTCCTAAACCAATCGTTTTATACAACTCTTCTTTTTCTTCATCAGAATACCCTTCTAACTTGCCTAGTTCTTCAGAAATAGTTCTAGCAGTATCTGTCATTTCTATCATTAATTCATCAGCATCTACAACAGTTCCTTCTCTAGATTTCATTTTTCCAGAAGGTAAATCTACCATTCCGTAGCTTAAATGATGTAATTGTTTAGCCCAATCGAAACCTAGTTTCTTTAAGATTAAAAATAATACTTGAAAATGGTAATCTTGCTCGTTACCAACTGTATAAACCATACCGCCAACATCTGCATAATCTTTTACACGTTGAATGGCTGTACCAATATCTTGAGTCATATAAACTGCAGTTCCGTCAGAACGTAAAACAATTTTTTCGTCTAAACCATCATCAGTTAAATCGCACCATACAGAACCGTCTTCTTTTCTAAAGAAAACACCTTTTTCTAAACCTTGCGCAACAACATCTTTTCCTAATAAATAGGTGTTACTTTCATAGTAAAGATTATCAAAGTTAACTCCCATGTTTTTGTAAGTAACGTCAAAACCAGCGTAAACCCAAGCATTCATAGTTTCCCATAAAGCCACTACATCTTTATCACCAGCTTCCCATTTTAAAAGCATTTGTTGTGCTTCTACAAATAAAGGAGCTTCTTTTTTAGCCTCATCTTCAGTTTTACCTTCAGAAATTAATTGAGCTATTTCTTTTTTATATTCTTGGTCAAATTTCACGTAATAATTACCAACCAATTTATCACCTTTTAAGCCTGTAGATTCAGGAGTTTCTCCGTTTCCGAATTTTTCCCAAGCCAACATCGATTTACAGATATGAATTCCTCTATCGTTAATAATTTGAGTTTTGTAAACTTTTTTACCAGACGCTTTTATAATTTCTGCAACAGAATATCCTAATAAATTATTACGAACGTGGCCTAAATGAAGAGGTTTGTTTGTGTTCGGAGAAGAATATTCTACCATAATAGCTTTTTCATTAGCCTTTGGTGTTTCAAAACCATAAGAAGTATTCTCTAGAATCGCATTAAAAAAGTTTGAGTAAAAAGAATCGTCTATAACTAAATTTAAAAATCCTTTTACAACATTAAAATTGGTGATTTCGGTAACGTTTTCTACTAAATATGTACCTAAATCTTCTCCTATTTGTACAGGATTACCTTTTTTGTAACGTAGCAACGGAAAAACAACAACAGTAATGTCTCCTTCAAATTCTTTTCTTGTTGCTTGAAACTCTACAGACGGAATTTCGATATTATATAATGCTAAGAAACCTTCTTTAACTTTAGTTTCTAGGGTGTTTTGAATATTCATTTATTAATAAAATTGAAATACAAAATTAAGGATTTTTATTTGTTTTTCTGAGTGATTTTTCCGGAAGAATAATTGTAATTTTGTATCATGGAAAAAATGCTGAAACAACTCCCAAAATTAGCTAAAGAAGCAAAAAAAGAAAACGAAAAATATTTTGCGAGACTTAAGAAACGAACGCCAAAAAGATTAGATTATTTAATGCAAGAATTGCACGATAAAGAGTTTGAAAAAACAGACTGTTTAACTTGTGGAAACTGTTGCAAAACAACTAGCCCAATATTTACTGATGTTGATATAGAACGTATTGCGAAATATCTAAAAATGAAGGTTGCAGCATTTACATCGCAATATTTAGAGAGAGATGAAGACGATTTTATGGTTTTAAAATCTGCGCCTTGTACTTTTTTTGATGAAAGCGATAATACTTGTTTTATTTACAGTGTAAGGCCAAAAGCATGTGCAGAATATCCGCATACAAATCGTAAAAAGTTTATTGGCATAACAGACTTAACCATTGCTAATACAGCAATTTGTCCTGCTACCTATAATATTGTAGAAAACTTAAAAAAGCGTTTGCCTTTAGAAGGTAACAAGAAAATTAAAAGATCTTAAACTCTTTTACTAGTAAAATTTGCATAATTTAATTTCACTATTTTAGTAGAAAATAAATTTATGCAAACTATTTTTTCTTATTTCGAATCGATACCATCTTCTCATCGAAGTTTAATTCTTGTTTCTGGTATTACATTTTTTTGGCTTTTAGAAGGTGCAGTACCTTTATTTAATTTTAATTACAAAAAATGGAAACATGCGATACCAAACTTGTTTTTTACATTTACAACGATAATTATAAATTTTTCGTTGGCATTTTTATTGCTTAAAACTGCAGATTGGGTAGATGTAAATAATTTCGGACTTATTAATTGGTTGCCAGAAATGCCACTTTGGTTATATGTTACTTTAGGAATATTATTTTTAGATTTTTTTGGCGCTTATTTGGCTCATTTTGTAGAACACAAAGTTGCTGTTTTATGGATGGTTCATTTGGTACATCATTCCGATCATAATGTAGATACAACCACAGCAAATAGGCATCATCCAATAGAAAGTATTATTCGTTTTGCATTTACTTTATTAGGTGTTTTTGTTATTGGTACGCCAATAGCTATTGTATTTATGTATCAATCGATGTCTTTAATTTTTACTCAATTTACACACGCAAATATTAAAATGTCTTCAAAATTTGATACTTTTTTAAGTTATTTTATAGTTTCTCCTGATATGCATAAAGTACATCATCATTATAAATTGCCTTATACTGATTCTAATTATGGAAATATTTTTTCTATTTGGGATAGAATTTTTGGTACTTACATGAAATTTGATAGAGATAAAATTGTGTATGGTGTAGATACTTTTCCTGATGAAGTAAAAAATTCTTCGTTAAAAGAATTGTTAAAACAGCCTTTTCAAGGATATAGAAAACCAACAAATATTTAATTTTTTGCTGAAAAGCATTATATTTATCCAAAAAAATAAATGCTATGAAAAAAATTATTTTACCATTCACTTTTCTATTATTATTTACAAACAGCTTAAAAGCAGATCAATGGATGACATCTTTTGAAGATGCACAGAAAATTGCTGTAGCTACAAATAAATTTATATTAGTAGATTTTTGGGCTAGTTGGTGTGGCCCTTGTAAAAGAATGGATTCCGAATCTTGGAGTTCTACTGATGTTAAAGAATTAATGTCTAATTATATTCCTTTAAAAATAGATATTGATGTAGAAAAAAAATTAACATCTAAGTTTACCGTAAATTCTATCCCCAGAGTTTATATCATAGACCCAAATGGTGAAGTTGTTTTGCAAAGTAAAAGTTATATGCCTAAGATTGAAGTTATGAAGATCTTAAAAAAATATTCATACGGAACAAAAATTTTACAAAATGAATATTTAGATTTTATGAAATTAAAATCTGGAGATAATTCTTTAAAAATTGCTGAGAAATACTTTAATTATTCGGTGTATGTAAAAGACGATGTGAAAAGAGATTTTTTAAGTATTGCAAATAGGTATTTAAAAATATCGAATAAGTTATATCGATCAGAAGGTGATAAAAATAAAAATTCACAAAAGATAAATTTATATGCAGATGTGTATAGATATTTAATACAAGGTAATTATAATAAAACTTTAAAAAAGTTAAACAAAGATTTTAAAGAAAATGAAATTATAGAAACCAATAAAGGGCTTTATAATTTTTTATACTTTACTGCTTATAGTAAACTAAATGATCGAGAAAATGCCAAAATTTGGTATGATAAATTAAAAGAAAATGAGGGGTCAAAAGTTTTTCTTCTTATGTCTAGAAAAATATAAAAAAAAACTCGAAGAAAATCTTCGAGTTTTTTTTATTTATAAATTAAATATTTTTCTCGAATCAGTTTAAAATCATTCAAATCTTTTTGCCAAGTGTTTTTTATTTCATCAGCAGATAAACCTTTCTCTATTTGTTCTTGTAGTTTTTTTGTACCAGCTAATTTTGTGAAAAAATTATTAAAAAAATCTTTAGCAGTATTTTGCTTATAAGCACTAATCAAATAAGACAAATCAAGTTGATTTAAATTCTTAGAATCTCTTAAATCTTCGCCAAAACATAGCTTGTTCTTATGTTTAGGATATTTTGCTCCTTCATTTTCTTTCGGAGTAAAAGAAAAGCTATTCTTCGATAAAAAAGGAGAACCATAAATTTGAAACTGCATAGATGTTCCTCTTCCAGCAGATACATTTGTACCTTCAAAAAAACATAAACTAGGGTAAAGGTTTATGCTTTTACCGTTTGGTAAATTTGGCGAAGGTTTTATAGGTAAACTATATTGTGTTTGATGATTGTAGTTTAAAACTGGTATCACTTTTAAATCACATGCTATTCCGTTATTTAACCATTTTTCACCATTAATCATTTGTCCGTATTCGCCAATTGTCATTCCGTAAACCACAGGAACGTTATGCATACCAACAAAAGATTTATGGCTTGTTTCTAAAACAGGGCCATCAATATAATGAGCATTGGGGTTTGGTCTGTCTAATAACAAAACAGGAATATTGGCTTCTGCACAAGCTTCCATAACATAATGTAACGAAGAAATATACGTGTAAAAACGAGCGCCAACATCTTGTATATCAAAAACAACAATATCTATGTTTTTTAATTGCTTTAGAGTTGGTTTTTTATTTTTACCATAAAGAGATACAATTGGTAAATTTGTTTTGGTATCTAAACCGTCTTTTACAATTTCTCCAGCATCAGCTTTTCCTCTAAAACCGTGTTCTGGTGCAAAAACTTTTTTTACATTTATTGTATTATTGTTGTGAAGATAATCTACTAAATGATGTGTTATTTTTTTAGAACCCATTACATTTGGTGCAACTTCGGCTCTTTGTAAAACGTTTAAAACAGAAGTTTGATTTGCCACAATGGCTACGTTTTTTCCTTTTAAAATATTTAAATATAAATCGGTTCTTTCTGCACCTGTTTTAATTTCAGAAATAGTTTTGACATGGTTATTCTGATTAACTTTTGTTTTCTGAGCACAAGAAATCAGGTTAAAATTCAGTAAAAGAACTAAGAATAAATATGTACTTTTGAAAGGTTTAAAATCTGTCATCAATTTGAATTACGAGTTATATATAGCCAAACGCATTATTGCAGGTAAAAAGTATAAAAATAGCATTTCATCGCCAATAATAAAAATTGCAATTGCTGCAATTGCCTTAGGTATGATTATTATGCTAATTGCTGTAGCAACAGCCGCAGGTTTACAAACCAAAATTCGCGATAAAATGGCCGGTTTTAAGGGCCATGTTCAAATTGTAAATTATGATAATAACAATTCTGATGTCTCTACAACGCCTATAGATATTGAGCAAGATTTTTATCCGGAGTTTAAAAATATCGATGGCATTAAAAACGTGCAAGTTTATGCTAGTAAAGGCGGTCTTTTAAGAACAGAAACAGCTTTTGAAGGTGTTGTTTTTAAAGGAGTTTCTTCTGATTATGATTGGTCTATATTTAATGAGTATTTAGTTGAAGGTAGGTTGCCAGATTTTACGTTACCAAGAACAAAAGGTGTGTTATTATCGCAAACAATTGTAAATAGACTTCAATTAAAATTAAATGACACAATTTCTGCGTCATTTTTAAAATCTGTACAAAATAAACTTCCATCTAATAGAAAATACCAAGTTGTTGGTATTTACAATTCTGGTTTTATGCAGTTTGATGAAAATATGATGATTGGAGATATTAGAGAAGTTCAAAAATTAAATAAATGGACAGAGAACCAAGTTGGTGGTTTTGAAGTTGTTTTAAATAGTTTTGATGATATAGAAGCAAAAGGAGAAGAAATTTATAGCGAAGTAAGTTTAACACTCAATGCAAAAACGATTACAGATATTTACCCAACAGTATTCGATTGGATTAAATTATTTGACAATAATGTTTGGTTTATTATTGCAATAATGATTCTAATTGCAGGTATAAATATGATTACTGCTTTGCTTGTTTTAATATTAGAACGTGTGCAAATGATTGGTATTTTAAAAGCTTTAGGAAGTAGTAATTCAAGTATAAGAAAGATTTTTTTATACAACGCTTCTTATTTAATTTTAAAAGGTCTTTTCTGGGGGAATATTATAGGTTTATCAATTATTGGTGTACAACACTTTTTCAAACTAATTACATTAAATCCAGAAACATATTACGTTTCTGTAATGCCTGTACATATAAGTATTGGTGCAATTTTAGCATTAAATATTGGGACATTAATTTTATGTTTTTTAATGTTGATTATCCCTTCTTATATAATCACAAAAATTAACCCTTCAAAATCTATTAAGTTCGCTTAAAAATTAGGTTAAGGTTTCTTAAAATATGATTTAAGGCATAAAAATATTTTATCTTTGCATCAGAAATTTAAGACATGAAATACGCAAAGAATATATTAGAAACTATTGGTAATACACCATTGGTTCAATTAAACAGTGTTACAAAAGAAATAGATGCTTTAGTTTTAGCAAAAGTAGAAACTTTTAATCCGGGTAATTCTGTTAAAGATAGAATGGCTTTAAAGATGATTGAAGATGCAGAAGCAGATGGTCGTTTAAAACCGGGCGGAACAATTATTGAAGGTACATCTGGTAACACAGGTATGGGATTAGCTTTAGCAGCAATTATAAAAGGTTACAAATGTATTTTTGTAATTTCTGATAAACAATCTAAAGAGAAAATGGATATTTTACGTGCTGTTGGTGCAGAAGTAATTGTTTGTCCAACTAATGTAGAGCCAGAAGATCCAAGATCTTATTATTCGGTTTCCAAACGATTAGGAGCAGAAACACCAAATTCTTGGTATGTAAATCAATACGATAACCCAAGTAATGCAACAGCACATTACGAGCAAACTGGACCAGAAATTTGGGAACAAACAGCTGGTAAAATAACTCATTTTGTAGTTGGTGTTGGTACCGGAGGTACTATTTCGGGTACAGCTAAATATTTAAAAGAGAAAAATCCAAATATTAAAATTTGGGGAATAGACACTTACGGTTCTGTGTTTAAAAAATATCATGAAACGGGTATTTTTGATGAGAATGAAATTTATCCTTATATCACAGAAGGTATTGGTGAAGATATTTTGCCAAAAAATGTAGACTTCTCATTAATTGATGGTTTTACAAAAGTAACCGATAAAGATGCCGCAGTTTACACAAGAAAAATTGCAAAAGAAGAAGGTATTTTTGTTGGTAACTCTGCAGGTTCTGCTATTAAAGGTATGTTGCAATTAAAAGAACATTTTACTAAAGATGATGTTGTAGTTGTTCTGTTTCACGATCACGGTAGTAGATATGTTGGTAAAATGTTTAATGATGATTGGATGCGAGAAAGAGGTTTTTTAGAAGATGAAATTAAAACTGCAGCAGATTTAATTAAAAATCATTCTGATAAACCTTTAGTTACAGCACAAACAGAAGAATTAGTTTCCCATGCAATCGAAAGAATGCGAGATTATAAAATTTCTCAAATTCCTGTAAAAGATGTTAATGGTTTTGTTGGATCAATAGATGAATCTGTTTTATTACACAATTTTATTTCTGATAAAGATATTGCAGATAAACCTATTAAAGATATTATGGGTAAATCATATCCTATTGTTGAGAAATCTGCAAAATTAGAAGAGATTTCTAAATTGATAAATAAAGACAATCAAGCTGTATTAGTGGCTTTAGAAAATGGCAATCATCATATAATTACAAAGTATGATATTATAAGTGCTATTTAAAATTATAATATAAAATTACAAAAAGAGCTTTCTATTCAGAAAGCTCTTTTTTTTTGATGATTGTTTAAAAAAGAAATACATTAAACGTTTTTATTGAATATTTTTAGTTTAAAGTTCATTTTTATTGATAATTAATAAATGAAAATAGTTAATTGTAAAAATATTAACACATAGTTTTTTAAAGAATTATATATCTTTAGGCATTAACTAACTTAATTCAAAAAAATGAAAAACCTAAAAATTCTATTTATTCTTACTTTAATAGTTGCTTGTAAAGAGAATAAAAAAGAGGACATTAAAGCAGATAATATGTTGTCTAAAGCTAAAGAAATTCACAAAAAAGTAATGACTTTAGATACGCATGTAGATATTAATGTTGCTAATTTTACAGACTCTATCAATTATACTCAAAAATTAAAAAACCAAGTCAACTTGCCAAATATGGAAGAAGGTGGCTTAGATGTTGCATTTTTTATAGTGTACACAGGTCAAGGAGATTTAACGGAAGAAGGTTATGATAAAGCGTATAAAAATGCAATGAGTAAGTTTAACGCAATTCATAAATTAACAAAAGAAATCGCTCCAGAAAGAATTGGTTTGGCTGTAAATTCTAAAGAAGCTAGAGAAATTTATGCATCAGGAAAAAAAGTAGCTATGATTGGTGTAGAAAATGCTTATCCTTTGGGTACAGATGTTTCTAGAGTAAAAGAATTTTACGATTTGGGTGCAAGATATATGAGCCTTTCTCACAATGGACATAGCCAACTGTGTGATTCTAATACCGGAGAAAAAGATAATGTTTGGTTACATAACGGTGTTAGCGATCTAGGAAAAGAAGTTATTAAAGAAATGAACAAATGGGGAATTATGATTGATGTTTCTCATCCTTCAAAAAAATCTATGCAAGATATGATTGCTTTGTCTAAAGCGCCAATAATCGCCTCTCATTCTTCTGCAAGAGCATTATGTAATCATAGTAGAAATTTAGATGATGAACAATTACAATGGATGAAAGAGAACGGAGGAGTTGTACAAACTGTGGCTTTTAGTTCTTATGTAAATACAGAAAAAGATAAAGTTTATAAAGAAGAATTAAATAAAGTAATAAAAGAATTAGCTGCAGCACAAGGAGAAGAAATGATGACTTGGGCAGAAGCAAGAAAGTTAAGTCCAGAAAAAAGAGATGCTTTTATTGCTACTTACAGAAAATTATCTGCAGAAGCGAAAGAGAAAATGAAGTCTTCTGATGTTTCACCAGTTAATGTATCAGATTTTGTAGATCATATAGACTATTTAATAAGTAAAATAGGAATTGATCACGTCGGTATCAGTTCAGATTTTGACGGTGGAGGAGGAGTAGATGGTTGGAATGATGCGTCGGAAACTTTAAATGTAACTTTAGAGTTGGTAAAAAGAGGTTATACGGAAGCGCAAATTGCACAATTATGGAACGGGAATTTATTAAGAGTTTTAGATGAGGTTGAAAAAGTAGCAAAAGAAATTCAATCTAAAGAAACAATATAGTTACTTATATTATTAAAATTAAAAAACCATCTCAATTAAGAGATGGTTTTTTTTAACTAACTAATTCAAATAATTTACACAATGAAAACAGTTTACTACGTTGCTTTCATTTTTGTAATTGCAACTACTGTGCCAAACTTTAAATTAGTATTGAAAAATGTTAATAAAATATGATTTTTACATTTTCAGCAATAAAAAAACGATTCTTTTTAGGGAATCGTTTTAGTTTTTCGCTTATTATTGTGATATAAATAATTATTCGTTTAAAATTCAACTAAATTAATTAGCGTGTTTATGTGCTTTGTAAGAAGACCTTACCAATGCACCACTTTCTACAAACATAAAGCCCATTTCTAAACCTAAAGTTTCATACTTTTTAAACTGTTCTGGCGTAATAAATTCTTTAACAGGTAAATGTTTTTTTGTTGGTTGTAAATACTGTCCAATAGTAATGATGTCACAATTTACTTCACGTAAATCTTTCATTGTTTGTATTACTTCTTCTTCAGTTTCACCTAAACCAAGCATTAAACCTGTTTTAGTTCTCATTCCGTTTTCTTTTAAATACTTTAAAACACCTAAACTTCGATCATATTTAGCCTGAATTCTAACTTCCCTAGTTAACCTTCTAACGGTTTCCATATTATGAGATACAACTTCTGGTGCAACCTCTATAATTCGATCTATTTGTTTTGTATTTCCTTGAAAATCTGGAATTAAAGTTTCTAAAGTAGTTTTAGGATTTGCTCTTCTAATTGCATCTACAGTTTCTGCCCAAATAATAGAACCTCCATCCTTCAAATCATCTCTATCTACAGATGTAATTACTGCATGTTTGATGCTCATTATTTTTATAGAGCGAGCAACTTTTTCAGGTTCATCCCATTCTACTGTTTCTGGTCTTCCTGTTTTTACACCACAAAATCCGCAAGATCGTGTACAAATATTACCTAAAATCATAAAAGTTGCAGTTCCTTCTCCCCAACATTCTCCCATGTTTGGGCAGCTACCACTTGTACAAATTGTGTTTAATTTATATTTATCTACTAAACCTCTAAGTTCTGTGTATTTTTTACCAACAGGCAACTTTACTCGAAGCCATTTTGGTTTTTTTGGTCTTTCTGGTACTATTACAGATTCTATTGCCATTTCTATTGAATTTGAAATGCAAATTTACGAAGAAAAGATTTAAATACTTGTTAAAAACCAAATAGTAAAATTTAGTATTTAGTATTCTTTTTTGAAGTAAATCTAACAATATAAGAAAGAATTAAAATTGCAATTAGTGCAATAAATAATTTAAATTTTAAAGGAACTTTTTTTTCTATATACTGATTAATGTCAGTCTTTTGATTAAATTCAATGGAATTAAAAAACTTAGACTTATTAAAGTTATTTAAGCCATTTGCATCTCTATAGATAAAAATATATAAATTGTTATTTACGAAATACAGAATTATGTCTTGATAGTTAATATTTTTCTTATCAGAAAAACTTAACTTATATCCTTCAATGTTTTCATGAATTAATTTACTTTCTATTATTTCATTTGAACTAATTAATAAGTTTAAAATCTCTGCTAAATCCATATAAAAGGAATTTAATTCTTTCTTAGATGTAGGTAATTTTAAGTCTAATGAGTTATCCAAAAAAAATTTCTGGGCTATAAAATTTGTTTCATTAATTTTAGAGTACATTTGATATATTTTTTTTGATTCAATAATTGTATCAAACTCATAAACAGCATCTGGCATTTCAACCGATATAATTGAATCTAAATCATAAAAACCCCAATTTGTTACTTGAGAGTTTAAACATTGAAAATTGAAAAGTAAAAAAAGTAAAATCTTAAACTTCATTAAATACTTGTTAAAAACCAAATAGTAAAACCTATTAAAAAAGCAAAACCAATAAAACTTAAAATCTTTAAAATTAAACCTGGTCTGTGTTCTTTAGGTGTGTGGTTACTAGTTATTAATTTATAGTTTAAAATAGCATAAAAAGGAGCTGTTAAAAATGAAAGTATGGTAGCAATTTTAACTAATAAACCCATATTATCCATAAAAAAATGTAAAATCAAAAATGTACCTATAAATAAGAAGAGAATCCAAAACCAATAACCAAATTTAAACGGTTTATTAAATAAAAGTTTAGATGTTCTATCCATTGCTCTTGGTGATGCATCTAAAGTTGTTATGGTTGTGCTAAACATTGTTGTAAAAGCTGCTATAGCTATAAAAATGTAAGAAAAATCGCCGAGGTTTTTGGTGTATAATTCAATTAGTTGAGTTGCAAATACACCTCCTTTATCAGAGAAAGTTGTTCCGGATTTATACATAACCAAAGCACCTAATAGTACAAAACAAATACCTAAAAATAGCGCACTGATATAGCCAACATTAAAATCGAAAACAGCATCTTTTTTCTTAGTTTTTATGAAAGAAGTTTCATCTTTTTCTACAGACCAAATCGAATGCCAAATAGATACGTCTAAAGGTGCAGGCATCCATCCTAAAAAAGCAATTAAAAAGGTAAGTTCTACAGCGCCAGAAGGTATAATTTGTGTTACATCAAAAGCTTCTTTTGTGTTATAAAGAGCTACACAAACTGCAATAATTGTACTAAAAGTAAGAATTACTATAATGTATTTCATCACATTATCGAGTAATTTATACTTTCCAATAAGTAAGAAAATGATACTTAAAAACATTAAAAAAGTAGACCATAAAACCAAATTATCTGTAAAACCAAATAATTTAGAAGCTAAACCAGCGGTAACAATAGTTACCGCAGCTTGTATGGTAAACATGGTTGTAAAGTTTATAATATAATAAGTAACTAAAATACCTTTCCCTAATTTTTTATAACCATCTAAAAGTGTTTCTCCGGTTGCAGCAGCATATCTTGGTCCGAATTGAAAGAACGGATATTTAAAAATATGTACTAAAAAAAGTGCCCAAATTAACCCAAATCCAAATTCTGCACCAGCTCTTGTAGATTGTACTAAATGCGAAACGCCAATTGCAGCTCCTGCAAATAACAAACCTGGTCCAAGACTTTGTAAAAAAGTTTTTTTCACTTAAGATTTCTTAATAATTTCAGCTAAAAGTTTTTTTGCACGCAAAAGTTTAACTTTTACGTTATTCATTGGTTCGTTAATTTGTACAGAAATTTCTTTATAACTTAATTCTTGAAAATAACGTAATTGTATAACTTCTTGGTATTTAGGTTTTAATTGTTTTATGTCTCGTAAAAGATTTGCTAAGTTTTGTTCTCGAATGATTTTATCTTCCGGAGTCGGGTTTTCATCAACAACTAAATAAACCTTATCTTCTTGTTCTTTAGAAGTTTCTGTAATTATAGAACTATTTTTTTTACGAAGTAAATCGATGTGTATGTTTTTAGAAATAGTAATTAACCAAGTTTTAAAAACATAAGTTTCATCAAAAGATTTTATTTTATCAAAAGCTTTAGAAAACGTTTGTATTGCTATGTCCTCTGCATCGTTTTCGCTCTTTGTTCTTTTTAATAAAAAATTAAAAACATCAGACCAATACAGGTTCAGTAAAAAACTAAAAGCAGATTGATCTCCGTTTTTAGCTTTTAAAATATTTGCTTCTAATTTTTTAATATCTATTTCCAATGATTTGGTTTTGATAACAAGTTAGCAATAAATATACTAAATTGAAAGAATAATAAACCAATTTCTAAAAAAGGAAGAAAATAAATTAATTGTGGTTCATCTAATTTTTTTGCTGATAAACCAATTACTAAAAATTGAACAAAGTAATAGGAAAGCAATATTGATAAAATAAGAATCCAATTAGGAAATAAAATAAATAACAAGGTTGCTGTTACAAATAAAAAGACTTTAGATATATAAAAAAGACCTAATAAAAACTGATGTTTTTTCTTATAATAATTTGCAGTAGAAATATGTCTTCTTTTTTGTTGAAACCATTTTTTAAAATTTGTTGGAGCCAAAGATTCTGTAAAACTATCTTTAGTTGTACAAATTTTTGTATTTTTTTTATTTGCTGCATCTTGTATAAACAAGTCGTCATCACCAGAATTAATATGCATGTGTTTTATAAAGCCTTTTACATTAAAAAACTCAGATTTTGCATACGCTAAATTTCTACCAACTGCCATATAAGGCATTTTTAGTTTGGCATAACTAAAATATTGTATTGCTGTTAAAAGTGTCTCGAAACGAACAAATAAGTTTACAAGAGATTTTTCTTTTTTGTACTTACCATATCCAATTATAATAGTTTTTGTTTCACTAAAATTTTTAGACATTTCTGTTATCCAGTTTTTAGAAACCGGTTTACAATCTGCATCAATAAATAATAAATGCTCGTAATTTGCCGCTTTAATACCAAGGGTTAAAGCATATTTTTTGTTTCCCCAAAAAGCTTCAATGTTTTCAACTTCTATACATTTAATTCTTTCATCCTTTTTTTGAAAATCTTCCATTATTTCTGATGTAGCATCAGAAGATGCATCATTAATAAGTACAACCTCAAAATTAGAATATGTTTGTTCTAAAATTGATGGTAGAAATTTTTGAAGGTTTTTTGCTTCGTTTTTAGCACAAATTATAACAGAAACTGGTGTTTCTTTAGAAGTATTTGTTTGTTCTTTATCTTTAAAAAGAAAAGAAGTAAAAAATAAATAATATACAATTTGAAGTACTGCAAAAACTACAAAACTGTAGAATAGTACAGATATAATCATTTAAAGAATTAAATTAGTTATGTTGAGGCTCTGCACAATCTGCATATTGTTCTGGCGTTTTTCCGCAAAAGCCACAAGATTCACCAGATTTGTTTAACATTGGGTTTTGGCTTGCACAAGTACCTGCAAATTTACCGTCTTTTTTTGCCCAAATTTTAATTGCAATTCCTGCAACACCAAGTCCTAATAAAGCTAAAGTAATAAGTAATAGTTTCATAAATAATATTTCTAATGCAAAGATACGTATTCTAATTGTTACCTAAAAAATCACTTATACTTATTTTGTATCGTGACTTTTTAAATTATAAAGGGTCAAACATTTGTAACAAACTAAAACTATATAATGGATACAATTACAAATTCTTTACAAAATTTTTTTAACACAATTTCTTCTGGATTAGGAAATTGGGGTTTACAGTTAATTGGTGCAATAGCAGCTTTAATAATTGGACTATGGATTATTAGGATAATTATGAAAGGTGTGTCTAAAGCATTTGAAAAAACAAGTTTAGACGAAACTTTACAACCATTTCTATTAACAACAATTGGTTTTTTATTAAAATTATTATTAATTATTTCTATTGCAGGTATAGTAGGTTTACCAATGGCATCTTTTGCAGCGTTATTGGCAGGAGTTGGTTTAGCTATAGGTGCAGCATTTAATGGTTCTTTGGGGCATATTGCATCTGGTGTAATGCTACTTATTTTTAAGCCGTTTAAGGTTGGTGATTTAATTAAGACAAACGGTGCTTTTGGTTTTGTAAAAGAAATTTCTGTGTTTGTAACAGTTATAGAAACTTTTCAAAATGAAACAGAAATTATACCAAACTCTGCTATAACATCTAACAAAATAACTAATTTAACTAAAATTGGTAATTTACGTATCGATATGCCTTTTGCTATTAGATATGATGCTGATATTTCAAAAGCTAAAGAGATTGTTTTAGATATTTTAAATAAAGATAAAAACGTTTTACAAGAAGGTGCAAGCAAACCAAGAGTTGCTGTAAATAATTTAGGACAAAATAGTGTTGAGTTATTAGCATTGCCTTATGTAAATTGTGAAAATTATTGGGATGTTTATTGGGATACTAGACAAGCTGTAGTAGAAGCTTTAGGTAAAGCAGGTTTCGAAGCACCATTACCACAGAGAATAGTTACAATGACTAAATAAAAGATCTTTAGAGATTAAATAAAAAAGACTGCTTTGTAAAGCAGTCTTTTTTTGTATGTTTACTTATTAGAAATTAAAAACTATTGACCGAAGAAAAATTAATAGCGGCATTAAAATCTGGAAATCAGAAAGTTTTTAGTCAAGTTATAGATGATTATCAACAGAAAGTTTTTGGTACCTGTATCTCTTTTATTCCAAATAAAGAAGACGCAGAAGATGTTGCGCAAGAAGTTTTCTTAGAAGTTTTTAAATCTATCGCCAAATTTAAAGGAGATTCTAAATTATCTACCTGGATTTTTAAAATAGCTACAAATAAGTGTTTAGAATTTATCAGAAAAAAGAATGCTAAAAAACGTTTTGCTTTTATGCAAACCATTCTTGGTAATGAAGTGCCATTAGATAAAACTAGCTATTTTACAGAATTTAACCATCCGGGTGTTTTATTAGAAAATAAAGAGAAATCAGTAACTATATACAAAGCTATAAATACCTTGCCAGAAGCGCAAAGAGTAGTTTTTACATTAGCTAAAATTGATGATAAAAGTTATCAGGAAATTGTAGAGATTACAGGTAAAAGTTTATCGTCTGTTGAGTCTTTAATGTTTAGGGCAAAAAAGAGTTTGCAAGAAAAATTAACAAAATTTTATAAAAATGATATTTAGGCGCAAGTTTTTACAAAAGTTTGCATCTAAATAGGTACGTGTTTATTTTAATAAAGTGTTAAAAATGAAAAATAAAGAAATAGATAAGAAAGTTGAAGATACTTTTATGGCTATAGAAACCATAGAAAAAGTAAAAGTAAGTCCTTATTTTGAACATAAAGTTCTTCAAAAAATAAATGAAGAAAAAGAAGAAAAAGAAAAGGTTTTCTCTTGGCTAACTCCGCAATTTCAATTGGCTGCTGTTTTGGTAATTCTGTTTTTAAATGCAGCAACTATTTTTTACGCTTTTAATTCATCAGAAAAAACGACAAATTACTCTGTAGAAACGTTTTCTCAAGAGTATTCTTTAGAATCTACAAGTAATTCTTATTTAAATTAATAAAATATGAAATCAAAATTACTTCCTATTATATTATTGCTGTTGGTAGTTTTAAACGGCGTACTTATTTTTATGCTAATCAATAAACCGCACATTCAAGAAAAGGAAAGACGTGGTAGAGATTTTCTTATAGAAGAATTAAATTTTACCAAAGATCAAGAAAAAGATTTTTTGGTTATAGATATGTCTCATAGAGAAACGATGAGAAGTTTAGATGAACAGGTAAAAAATAATAAAAATAAACTATTCAATTCTTTTGAAACATTAGAACAAGAAGTGGAATTAATAGCTAAAGAAATAGGCTCTTTAGAAAGTGAAAAAGAGTTAGAAGTATTTTCTTTTTTTAATAAGGTTCGTGATTTGTGTTCACAAGAACAGAAAGATAAATTAGAAAATATTGTTAGAAAAGCTATACATGGCAATAATAAAATGCCACCACCAAGAGACGGTAGAATGCCACCTCAAAATAGAGGAAACCGACCACCACCAAGATAATTTTTGTTTTTAATTATATTCAAAAGCCTTATTTCTAAATTAGAAATAAGGCTTTTTGTTAAAATAAAGTTAACGCGCACAAGTTTTTTTTAATACCTGCATCTAAATATTCAAAACAAGTAAAAACTTATAAAAATGAAGAATTTAGAAAACAAAATAGTAACATCTTTAGCAGTAATAGTTTTAACAACATCTATAAGTTATGCGCAAGAGGAAGAAAGAAGAGAGAAACCAAAAGGGTCACCATCAATAGCTAAAATTTTAAAAGATTTAGATGCTAATGAAGATGGTAAAATTTCTTTAAAGGAAGCTAAAGGTCCGTTGAAAAAAGATTTTAAGAAAATCGATACTAATGAAGATGGTTTTCTATCTAAAAAGGAGTTAAAAAATGCACCAAAACCAGAAAGAAGAGAAAGACCAAGAAATTAATAAAATATGTACAAAAGAAAATAAAAAAAATAAAATTTGATTTGAGTTTGGTTAGTTGATTAAAGGCTTTGTAAGCAATTACGAGGCTTTTTTCTAAAAAAAATATAAACTTAAGCACAAGTTTTTTTAATTAATTGCATCTAAAATATATATAACTTTCAAAATACATTAATATGAGATTTAAAATCGTAAAAAAAATAGCTCTTTTAGCAGTAATTATATCCTACAGTTTTGCGTGTAGTTCTTCAGAAGGTACTACATCAGTAGAAGAAATTGAAGAAGTTGAAGTAACACTTCATAGTGCATTTGCAGAGTTTGATACAACAGAAACAGATATTTATTTACAAGGTTCTAACGTTGTAATCGAAACCACGGGTTTGCCTAATCATAAAACACCATATTGGAGTGAAAATCATCCATTATATGTAGCACCAACTGTAACTAGTACAGATAAAATGACTCCAACCAGAATTGATACATCTGGGCGAGATAATTCTGCTTCTTTAACCGTACCAGCAAATCCTAGTAAAGCCAACTCAACATCTAATACCCAATTAGGCGCAATTGGTATTGCAATTAGCGGTGCTTTTTTATACAATGATCAAGAAGGCAATGGACCTTTAGATTCTGCAGCAGGAAGTTTAGATTACTCAGGTGCACATATTGGCCCTTCAGATTATCATTATCATTTAGAACCTTTGGCTTTTTCTGATGATGACGATAAATTAAATGGTATTATTTCTGATGGTTTTTTTATTTATGGTAGAAAGTGCAACTCTACAGGAACATATCCAACAGATTTAGATAGTTCTGGCGGACATATAAGTACTACGCAACATACAGATATTGCAGAATATCATTATCATATTATCAATGAGTTGTATGCAAGTACAGGTAGGTACATACTTTTTGCAGGACCATATCAAGGAACCCCAAATGCAGTTAACTAGAATATTAC
Organism: Polaribacter marinaquae; assembly: GCF_038019025.1. Classification (NCBI taxonomy): domain Bacteria; kingdom Pseudomonadati; phylum Bacteroidota; class Flavobacteriia; order Flavobacteriales; family Flavobacteriaceae; genus Polaribacter; species Polaribacter marinaquae. The sequence goes on along the minus strand of NZ_CP150496.1, from coordinate 819,679 downwards.
TTATCGTTATTCTAGCTCTTAGTAGCTGTAATAAAACTTCTGTTAAAACAACATCTAAAAAAGAAATTAAAAATTTTCTAGTTGATAAAAATGAATTAGAATTAATCAAAGAAAAAGGGCAGTGGTTTTACATGGGTAATCCTTTTAATGGATTTGCTTTAAAATATTATAGTAATTCATCATTATCTGAAAAAATAGGCTACTATAACGGAAAAAAAGAAGGTTTAGCTTATAAGTTTTTTAAAGATGGTACCATAAAAACTAAATCATTCTATAATGAAAATGTTTTAGAAGGAACAAAAATAAAGTACTATTCTTCGGGTAAAGTTTTTTCTGAATCTAAGTATCTAAATGGTAAAAAACATGGGATAGAACAAGTTTGGTTTGAAAATGGACAATTGTCAAAAAAAAAGTACTTAAAAGATGGTAAAGAGAATGGTTTACAACAAGCTTGGTTAAAAAATGGAAAAATATATGTTAACTACGAAGCTAAAAATGGTAGAGCATTTGGTTTGCAAAGAGCTAATTTATGCTACCAATTATCTAACGAAAAAATTATAGAAAATGTTAAATAGATTTTTTTTATTAATTGGTTTTATCATTATGATAGGCTGTAAAAGTAACAATAAAGAAAAAATGTCTAGTAGGGTAGATGTATTGCCTTTTTATAATGAAGCATCTTTTACTCCTAGATGGTTATCATCTTTAGATACAGATTTAGATGATTTTCATAGCATCCCAGAATTTAATTTTATCAATCAAGATGGTCGTGTAGTTAATCACAATACATTTAAAAATAAAATCTATGTGGCAGATTTTTTCTTTACAACTTGTCCTGGTATTTGTCCTAAAATGACGACAAATATGAGTGTAGTTGCAGATAAATTTAAAAACGATACCACTGTATTATTTTTATCTCATTCTGTTACTCCTTCAATAGATTCGGTTGCACAATTAAAAAAATACGCATTAGACAAAAATATTGGTAAAAATTGGCATTTAGTAACTGGTAATAAAAAAGAAATTTACGATTTAGGAAGACAAGCCTATTTTGTAGAAGAAAATTTAGGTGAACCTAAAGGAATAGACGATTTTTTACACACAGAAAACTTTGTCTTAATTGATAAAAACAAACACATTAGAGGTATTTATAACGGTTTAAATAAAAATTCTGTTTTGCAGTTAATTGAAGATATAAAAACCTTAAAGAAAGAGAAGTAGGTGTTTTTTTGGGGAATATTGTTGAAGAGAGCCTTAATTATTTAAGGCTTTTTTTATGCAATAACATTCACTTCAATTTCCAATGAAATTCCGAAGTTTTTAAATACTTTTTCTTGAATTTTTTGAGCTAATAAATAAATTTCTTTACCAGAAGCATTACCGTAATTTACTAAAACTAATGCTTGTTTTTCATGTATACCAGCATCTCCAAAACGTTTTCCTTTAAAACCACTTTGTTCTACTAACCAACCTGCGGGAACTTTAATTTCTGTATCGGAAACCGGGTAATTAGGTATGTTTGGGTTTTCTTTTTGAAGTTCTAAGAATTGATCTTTAGAAATTACAGGGTTCTTAAAAAAGCTACCACTGTTACCAATTTCTTTAGGATCTGGTAATTTAGATTTTCTTATGGCAATTACTGCATTAGAAACATCTTGTAAACTTGGTGAAACTATATTTTTTGCTTCAAGCTCAGTTTCAATTGCACCATAAGAAGTATTTAAAGTATGCTTGTTTTTTGTGAGCTTAAAGCTAACTGCTACAATAATGTACTTACCTTTTTCTTCGTTTTTAAATATTGAGTTTCTGTAGCCAAAATCACAAACTTCGTTAGAAAAACTAACTAGTTTTCCTGTTTCAATTTCTAAGGCTTCAACTTTAGTAATTACATCTTTAACTTCAACTCCGTATGCACCAATATTCTGAATTGGGCATGTGCCAACATTTCCAGGAATTAAAGATAAATTTTCTATGCCACCAAAATCATTGTGAATAGTCCATAAGACAAATTCGTGCCAATTTTCTCCTGCATTAACTGTTAAATAAACATTGTTTTCATCTTCTCTATCAATAGAAATTCCTTTAAAATCTATATGAACAACTAGTTTTTCAATATCTTTAGTAAGTAACATATTGCTACCACCAGAAATTAAAAAAATATCTTTTTCTTGCTTTAAAATTTGTTGCAATAAATAAACAGAATCTACAGATATAAAGCGTTTGGCATTTACAGAAATGCCAAACGTATTATACTTTTTTAAGGGTATGTTTTGTTGAATATTCAACTAGTTTTGGTATTGTTTTAATGCTTCTGCTAAAATTTCTACAGATCTTTTTAAATCTTTTTCATTTAATACATAAGCAATTCTTACTTGATTTTTTCCTTCGCCTGCAGTCGAATAAAAGCCGCTTGCTGGTGCCACCATAACTGTTTCGTTATTATGATTAAAGCTTTCAAGAATCCATTGCGCAAAATGATCAGAATCTTTTACGGGTAATTCTGCAACACAATAAAAAGCACCTTTTGGGTTCGCAACTTTTACGCCATCAATTTTTTGTAATTCAGAAATTAAAATATTTCTTCTAGATACATATTCTTCTTTTACATCATCAAAATAAGACTGTGGTGTGTCTAATGCAGCTTCACTTGCAATTAATGCATATGTTGGCGGGCTTAATCTTGCTTGTGCAAATTTTACCGCAGTTTTTATAAATTCTTCATTTTTTGATACAATACAACCAATTCTTGCACCACACATACTATATCTTTTAGATACAGAATCTATTACAATTGCATTATTTTCTAACCCATCGATAGAAAGTACAGATGTGTGATTTAAACCATCGTAAGTAAATTCTCTATAAACTTCATCAGCAATTAAAAATAAATCGTGTTTTAAAACAATTTCTTTTAATTTTTTAATTTCTTCTTCAGAATATAAATAACCGGTTGGGTTACCTGGGTTACATATTAATATAGCTTTGGTTTTAGCTGTAATTAACTTCTCGAAATCTTCTATTTTTGGTAGTGCAAAATTGTCATCTATACTAGAAATAACGGGTACAACACTTACACCAGAAGCTGTAGAAAAACCATTATAGTTTGCGTAAAATGGTTCCGGAATAATAATTTCGTCTCCTGGATCTGTAATACTTCCAATTGTAAATAATAACGCTTCTGAACCACCTGTTGTAACTACTATATTGCTTGAGTTAACTGGTATATTGTTCTTTACATAATAGTTTGCTAACTTATTTCTGTATTCTTCAGAACCTTCAGATCTTGCATAAGAAAGTGTTTCTATAGTATTGTTTTTAACAGCATCTAAAGCTACTTGAGGGGTTTTAATATCTGGTTGACCTATATTTAAATGAAAAACCTTAACTCCTCTTTTCTTAGCATCTTCTGCGTATGGTACCAATTTTCTAATTGGCGATTCTGGCATTTGTATTCCTTTATTAGATATTGAAGGCATAATATATTGTTGTAATTTTTATCAATGCAAATTTGCAAAATATATTTTATATTAAGAATTATATTATTGAAAGTTTAAGGCTAATTTTTAGTTAAAAAAAGAATAATCAGCAAAAAAAATGTTGTATTTTTATAAATACCTAAACTAAAATAACTTGAATAATAATTCGCTTTTAATAATTTTTATTTTGTTTTTTTTGACTTTTACTTGTCATTCTCAAAACGGATTTCGGTTTAAAAATACGTCTCAAAAAAAACAACGTCTTTCTTTTGAATTAATAAATAATTTGGTTGTAATTCCGGTATTCATCAATAACAAGAAAATGAGTTTTATTCTTGATACTGGTGTAAATAAAACCATAATTTTTAATCTTTCAGAAAATGATAGCATTGGTCTTCTAAATCCAGAAAAAGTATCTTTAAGAGGTTTGGGTGACGGAGAATCTGTAGAAGCTATTATTTCTAGAAATAATAAATTACAAGTTAAAAATGCGATTGGTAATAATGAATCTGTTTATGTTATTTTAAAAGATTTTTTTGATTTATCTAGTAAAATGGGAACTACAATACACGGTATAATAGGCTATAATTTATTAAAAGATTTTGTAGTGAGAATAAATTACAAAACTAAAAAAATAGACTTTTATAACCCAGACTCGTTTAAATATAAACGATGTAAAAAGTGCGAAGTTTTGCCCATACAATTTTATAGAAAAAAACCATTTGTTGAGGTTGATGTGCAATTAGATACAGTTAACAATGTTCAAACTCCTGTTAAAATGTTGGTAGATTCTGGAGGAAGTGATGCAATATGGCTTTTCGAAAATTCTAAAGCCGAAATAAAAACACCTTTAAAATACTTTAATGATTTGTTAGGTGAAGGTTTAAGCGGGTCTATTTATGGTAACAGAAGTAGAATACCAAAATTAATAATTGGTAAATATGAAATTAAAAGCCCTACGGTATCTTTTCTAGATTCTCTTTCTACACAAAATGCAAGTATGTTAAAAGAAAGAAATGGCAGTATTGGTGGTAATATTTTAAAGAGGTTTATGGTTTGGATAGATTACCCAAATAAAAAAATTACCCTTAGAAAAAACGCTTCTTTTAAAAGTGATTTTAATTATAATATGAGTGGTTTAGATATTGTTTATAATGGTAAGCAGTTAGTTAAAGAAGAAATTATTAAACCTGTTTCAGATTCTTTTAATAATGATATTCAAACAAATAATACAATTTCTTTTGTAGCCAATTACACGTATAAATTTAAGCCTTCTTATATTATTAAAAATGTTGTAAAAAACTCGCCAGCAGATAGGGCAGGTTTGCAACTAGGTGATATTCTCTCAAGTATTAATAGAAAACCCGTTCACTCATATAAACTAAATGAAATTGTAAGTAAAATGCAAGAAAGAGCCAATAAAAAAATTACAATTACAGTTCTAAGATACGGTTCTAAAAAAACATTTCAATTTCGATTAGAAAAAAGAATCTAACTGCCAGAAAGCATGCTTTTCTCTTTTTCTAAGAACTCTTTTTTATCTACAAAACCTCTAATTTTTAAAGTTTTTCTAGCAGTTTTTGCATTAGAGAAAATTGTAATTTGTTTAGAAAAACCACCAACTCTTTTTGTATCATAAGAAACTTTAATTTCTCCTTTTTCACCTGGCATAATTGGTTTTTCTGGTTTTTTAGGCACGGTACAACCACAAGAAGATTGTATGTTCTTAATAATTAAGGGTGCATCGCCAATATTTGTAAATACAAAAACTCGCTCTCCGTTAGCGCCTTTACTAACTTTACCATAGTTAATAGACTCTGTTTCAAACTTAAATTCTTGTGAGTTTATAGAAAAAGAGACAAATAAAAATAAGATTAAGGCTGTTAAAAGTTTCATATTTAATATTTTAAAGTGTAAAATTAAGCTTTATAATTTGTTTTAAAAAATCAACTACTAATTTTCTCTACAAAATAGATAATTGTATTTTTGTGAATTATATATCAAAAAGGATACCAAAGTATGACAATTCCATCTAAATACGATGCAAAACAAGTAGAAGATAAATGGTACGATTACTGGATGAAAAATAATTATTTTCATTCAACGCCAGATGAAAGAGAGCCTTACACAATCGTGATTCCGCCACCAAACGTAACCGGAGTATTACATATGGGGCACATGCTAAATAATACAATACAAGATGTTTTAATTAGACGTGCACGTTTATTAGGCAAAAATGCTTGTTGGGTACCTGGTACAGATCATGCATCTATTGCCACAGAAGCAAAAGTTGTTGCTAAATTAAAAGAGCAAGGAATTAAAAAAAGCGACTTAACTCGTGAAGAATTCTTACAACATGCTTTTGATTGGAAAGATGAATATGGAGGAATTATTTTAGAACAATTAAAGAAGTTAGGTGCTTCTTGTGATTGGGAAAGAACTGCGTTTACAATGGATCCAGAGATGTCTGAATCTGTGATTAAAGTTTTTGTTGATTTATACAACAAAGGTTTAATATACAGAGGCTACAGAATGGTAAACTGGGATCCAGAAGCCAAAACAACACTTTCTGATGAAGAAGTAATTCACGAAGAAAGACAAGGAAATTTGTATTATTTAGAATACAAAATTGAAGGTTCTGATGATACATTAACAATTGCAACAACAAGACCAGAAACTATTTTTGGTGATACTGCAATTTGTATCAACCCAAATGATGAGCGTTTTACACACTTAAAAGGTAAAAAAGCAATTGTGCCGCTTTGCGGAAGAATTATTCCGATTATAGAAGATGAATATGTAGATTTAGAATTTGGTACAGGTTGTTTAAAAGTTACGCCTGCACACGATGAAAATGATAAGAATTTAGGTGATAAACACAATCTAGAAGTAATCGATATTTTTAATGATGATGCTTCTTTAAATTCCTTCGGATTACATTACCAAGGGAAAGATAGATTTGTAGTTCGTAAAGAAATTGCTCAAGAATTATCAGAAAAAGGAATTTTAGTAAAAACTGAAGTTCATACAAACAAAGTTGGTACATCAGAAAGAACAAAAGCGGTTATTGAACCTAGATTGTCTGACCAATGGTTTTTAAAGATGGAAGAATTGGCTAAACCTGCAATTAAAGCAGTTTTAGGTGATGATACTGATATCAACTTATATCCAAAGAAATTTGAAAATACGTACCGTCATTGGATGGAAAATGTACGTGATTGGAATATTTCTCGTCAACTTTGGTGGGGACAACAAATTCCTGCTTTTTTCTATGGAGACGGAAAAGAAGATTTTGTTGTTGCAGAAAATATTGAAGATGCTTTAGTTTTAGCAAAAGAAAAAACAGGAAATGCTTCTTTGTCTGCGTCTGATTTAAAACAAGATGAAGATGCTTTGGATACTTGGTTCTCTTCTTGGTTGTGGCCAATGTCTGTTTTCGACGGAATTAGAAACCCAGAGAACGAAGAAATTAAATATTATTACCCAACAAACGATTTAGTTACTGGTCCGGATATTTTATTTTTCTGGGTGGCAAGAATGATTGTTGCAGGTTATGAATATAAAGATCAAAAACCTTTTAATAACGTATATTTAACAGGGTTAGTTAGAGATAAACAAAGACGTAAAATGTCTAAATCTTTAGGTAATTCTCCAGATGCACTTAAATTAATTGATGATTATGGCGCAGACGGTGTAAGAGTTGGACTTTTATTAAGTTCTGCAGCAGGTAACGATTTAATGTTTGATGAAGATTTATGTCAACAAGGAAAAGGGTTTGCAAATAAAATTTGGAATGCTTTCCGTTTGATAAAAGGTTGGGAAGTAGATGCAAGTTTACCACAACCAGAAACTTCTAAAATTGGTTTAGAATGGTATGAAGCTAAGTTTCAAAAAACTTTGGCAGAAATAGAAGATCATTTTTCTAAATATCGTTTGTCTAATGCCTTAATGGCAATTTACAAGTTAATTAATGATGATTTTTCTTCTTGGTTATTAGAAATTGTAAAACCAGTATATCAGCAACCAATAGACAAAACTACGTTTGATGCAATTATAGAAGTTTTAGAAAATAACTTAAAAGTATTGCATCCGTTTATGCCATTTTTAACAGAAGAAATTTGGCAGCATATTACAGAAAGATCATCAGAAGAAGCATTGGTTATTGCCAAATATCCTACAATTAAAAAGTTTGATACGCAAATAATTACCAATTTCGATTTTGCTACAGATGTAGTTTCAGGAATTAGAACTATTAGAAAAGATAAGAACGTTTCATTTAAAGATGCGGTCGAATTATTTGTAATTGATAATGATAAAAGTTCTAAAGATTTTGATGCTGTTATTCAGAAATTAACAAATACAGCAGCAATAAACTATGTTTCAGAAAAAGTAGATGGCGCTTCATTTAGAGTAAAGTCAAATGAATATTTTGTACCAATTTCTATAGAAAATATAGATGTAGAAGCCGAAATTAAAAAGTTAGAAACAGAATTAAAAAGAGCAGAAGGTTTCTTGTTTGGTATTAACAAAAAGCTTTCTAACGAACGTTTTGTGGCAAATGCACCAGAGCAAGTAATTGCTTTAGAACGTAAAAAAGAAGCAGATACTATTGCTAAAATAGAAACAATAAAGAGTAGTTTAAGTTCCCTTAAATAACTCGTAAATACATTTTAATTTTTCTAAAAAAACCATAATATTAAGTTATTATGGTTTTTTTAACATTTTAAGTTAAAAAGTTATAAAATACAGTTAGGGTTATACTAATTCGAAAAAATGTAGGTTTTAAAAGATAACTATTAATAAAACTTAAAATTATGAAAAAACTTATTATTCCCTTTGTAGCATTGTCTTTATTGGCAACATCATGTGTGTCTAAAAAGAAATATGCTGCTTTAGAAAGTCAATATATAGACACTAAAGGAAATCTTCAAAAAACTACTATAGAAAAAGAAGCTTTAGAAGTTAAATTTGCTAAAATTGAAAAAAGAGTAGCTAATTATAACGATAAAATTAACTCTTTAAAAAGTGACAACGTTACTTTGAAAAATGAAAATGACATTAAATTAGATATGGTTGGTAATACAGCCGTAATATCTAATAAGACTAGAGAAAGAATGAGAGAAACGCTAGCAAAAGTAGATGCAGCAGATTTAGCAGAGGCTAAGACTCTAAAAGATTCTTTAAACTTAGCGATATCTTATAATTTAAAGAATAAGATGAATACTTCTGATCTTAATAATTCTGATGATATAAATATAGATATTGATCAAACAGTTGTAATGATTTCTGTTTCTGATAAATTGTTATTTAATACTGCTAGTTATAGAGTAAAAAAAGGAGCTTATAGTTTAGTAGAAAAGTTGGCTAATGTTATAAATTCTGAACCAAGTATGGATGTGATGATAGAAGGTCATACAGACTCAAGAACTATCAACAATGCTTCTGTGCAAGATAATTGGGATTTGAGTGTTAAAAGATCTACGTCAATTGTAAGATTATTAGAAAACAAATACAATGTAGATGGTAGCAGATTAATTGCATCAGGTAGAGGTTCTACAATGCCTTTAGTAGAAAATAATACACGAGAAAATAGAGCCAAAAATAGAAGAACTAGAATCGTAATTCTACCAAATTTAGATAAGTTTTTTGCACTAATTGCTACAGATGAAGCATTAGCAGAATAAAAATTTAAAATAATATATTCCAAAAAAAAGCTCCCAATTGGGAGTTTTTTTTATTTGTTTAAATTCTCTTTGTCGTGGTTTTTATAAAACTGCATGATAATAAAAGAACCTATAAATGAAGATGCCATACCTTCTATTAATAAAGTAATTACTACTTCTGGCAACGTTAAATTACCACCAATTAAAAAAGAATTATTCATTACAGTTAGAAAATCAGGATTTATAAATTGTACATAAATTACAACACCAATAATAGAAAGAATTACTGCAATAACAGAAGTTCTAATACCAATACCTAAATTTGTAGTGTATTTAGTTTCGTTGTTTTTGTATACACTTTCTTTAATGGCTAAGTATATACCAAATAGTACAAAAGCTAAATTTAAAAATCTTAAATATGGGTTTTCTTCTAAGCCAACTAATTTACATAGTAGAAAAAATCCACCAATTAAAAATGTAATTAGGAATGCGTTTTTAATAATAATTTTATCTGTTGTCATCTTATCTTTTTTTTATATTCATAATTTCTTCTGAAACTCTCACCGAATTTTTATATCATATTAAGAGACATTACAATGGTTTTCTACCAGAAATAATATTATAAAGAATTACAATAACTGCAATTACTAATAATGTATGTATTAAACTGCTAGTTGCAATTCCTGGTACAATACCTAAAACACCTAATGCCCAAATAATAATAAAAACTACGGCTACAAGCCACAAAATACTTCTCATGATAATTAATTTTTTTGTTCACTCAAAATTATAAAAATTGTAAAGTGTAGTTTAACGCTATCCATTTAAATATTATCTTTGATGCATACAAAAAGCTATTCATGAAAGTAATTGCAATGATTCCTGCACGCTATAGTGCTTCTCGATTTCCGGGTAAATTAATGAAAGATTTAGGTGGTAAAACCGTGATTTTAAGAACATACGAAGCTGCTTTACATACAGATTTATTTGACGAGGTTTATGTAGTCACAGATTCAGATATAATTAAAGAAAACATTTCTAATGCTAACGGTAACGTAATTATGAGTAAAAAAGAGCACGAATGTGGCTCTGATAGAATTGCAGAAGCTGTAGAGTTTTTAGACGCAGATATTGTAATTAATGTGCAAGGAGACGAACCATTTATAGACAAAATATCGTTAGAGAAATTAGTAGACGTATTTAAGAAAGATTTAAAAAAAGAAATAGATTTAGCTTCGCTAAAAGTAGAAATTACTAATAAAGAGGATATCGAAAATCCAAATAACGTTAAAGTAATTACAGATGTAAATAATTTGGCTATTTATTTTTCTAGAAGCGTTATACCATTTCATCGAGATAAAAACGTCAATGTAAAATACTATAAACACAAAGGTGTTTATGCTTTTAGAAAACAAGCTTTATTAGATTTTTATAAAACACCAATGACACCTTTAGAAGCTTCAGAAAAAATTGAAGCAATTCGATACCAAGAAATTGGTAAAAAAATAAAAATGGTAGAAACTTCTGTAGAAGCGGTAGGTATAGATACACCAGAAGACTTAGAAAAAGCCAAAAAATACTTAAACTTATAATATGTTTAAAAATATAAAAGTAATCGCATTTGATGCTGATGATACTCTGTGGGTAAACGAAACTTATTTTAGAGAAGCAGAAGAAACTTTTGCTGAATTAATATCTAAATACGAAACTAAAAATAAAATAGATCAAGAGCTTTTTAAAACTGAAATTAAAAATCTTGAAATATATGGTTACGGCATAAAAGGCTTTGTTTTATCGATGGTAGAATGTGCATTAGAATTATCAAATTACAAGTTGCCACAAAAAACAATCGAAAAAATACTAGATATTGGTAAAGAAATGTTGGCACAACCTATAGAGTTATTAGACGGAGTAGAAGAGGTGTTAAGTAATTTACAAGGCAAGTATAAATTGATAGTTGCTACAAAAGGCGATTTATTAGATCAAGAAAAAAAATTAGAAAAATCGAATCTTCTAAAATATTTTCATCATATCGAAGTAATGAGCGATAAGAAAGAAAAAGATTATTTAAAATTGATGAAACATCTTGAAGTAGAACCATCAGAATTGTTAATGATTGGTAATTCTTTAAAGTCTGATGTTTTGCCTTTAGTTGCTTTAGGTGCATCTGCAATTCATATTCCTTTTCATACAACTTGGGCGCATGAAGAAGTTACATCCGAAGAAAAAAACGATGCAAGCTATAAAACAATTTCTAAAATTACAGACATACTAAATTTTTTATGAAGTATTTAGATATAGATTCTTGGAACAGAAAACAGCATTTTCAACATTTTAAAAGTTTAGAAGATCCTTTTTTTTCGGTTACAGTAAATGTTGATGTTACAAATACCTTAAAATTGTCTAAAGAAAAAAAAGCTTCTTTTTTTGCAATGTATTTGCACGCATGTTTAGTCGCGTTAAATTCTATTGAAAATTTTAAATATAGAATTCAAGAAGATAAAATTGCTATTCATGATGTAATAAATGCATCTGCAACAATAGCTAGAGAAGATCATACATTTGGTTTTTCTTATATTTATTTTGATGAAATTTTTAAAAATTTTAACGATAACTTTCTTAAGGAAAAGGAAAGAATTTTAAATTCAGAAGAATTGTTTCCACCGGTAAATTCTGATGATTGTATCTATTGTTCTGCATTGCCGTGGTTTTCTTTTACAAGTCAAAAAGAACCTGTATCTGGCGTTAAGAATGATAGTATTCCTAAATTAGCATTTGGTAAAACATTTACAGAAAATAATCAAATAAAAATGCCTGTTGCTATTTCTGTAAATCATGCTCTGGTAGATGGTTATCATATTGGTTTATTTTTTGAAGAATTTCAGAGTCAATTAGATAAAAACAATTAACTTTGCATCTTTAAAATAAATAAATTATGGCAAGCATAAAAAACTTAAAAAAAGATATTAACTATACTTTAGGAGATATTATTGGATACGCTTCTGAAAAAGTTGATCTTAAAGGAGAGAATAAAGAAGTAGAGGCAGTTATAGATGAAACTATAAACACTTTTGACGATTTAATTGGGAAAATTAACGCAAAAGGTGTAGAAAACAAAAAAGCACATTACAAGCAAGTAAGTGCAGAGTTAGAAACAAGAGCCAACGATTTAATCGCTAAAATTAATAAGATTTAATCTTAATTTTTTTAGATATTTTTTAACAACCATCAACATTTCTGTTGATGGTTTTTTTATTAAATTTGGTTAGTTATACTAAAAATGAATTATTAACGTTAAAACTTTAAATATTATTAAATTATGGCTAGAGCAATGTTTGAATATACGAAAACGGTTTTAAAAAAAGTTAGCTTTAATTCAGATCTTTTTTGCAAAGAATTACAAAAAAGTTTAGACAGACTATTGCCGTACGAAATTAACGAACTTGTAATTTGGTTAAGAGGTTTTACAGCAAATAAACCAGAACTTTTAATATGTATGAATTTACTTAAGAAATAAAAAAAAAGAGGCTTTAAAGCCTCTTTTTAATTTATATAAAGTTTTTATTATTCTTTTTTACTTCTTCCTTTACCATATTTTCTCATTAACTTTCTAGCGAATTCTCTTTCAGAAATATGAAGTTTCATTATTTTTCTGTAGGATAAAAACTTAGAAACTTTAGTGTTAAAATCTTCTTTTTCTGAGGCAATTTCGTTTTCTAACTCTAGTCTTAATAAAACTAGTTTTTTTGCATCAGATTCTTCTAATTTGCTTAAATCGCCTGCTTCTTTAATTTTTTTCTTGTATTCTATACGTCCTTTATTTCTAAGAAAATCTATCTTTTCTTCGTGTTTGTTGTATAAAGGCCAAAATTTTTCTGCCTCGCTAGAAGTAAGCTGTAATTCTTCTGTTAAATAAGCTGTTTTTAAAGCTTTAATTTTTTTTCTACTTTCTTTAGTATGTTGTGCTATACTGCTAAAAGAAGTAAGTATTATTGTTAAAAGTAAGATGTATTTTTTCATTATTAATAGTTTTCGTTTAATAAAGATGTGTTTTCAGAATCTATAATGTAATCTTCTATATCTGTATTGTTTAAACTTGCAAAAGCAAAGTCATTTTCGTTATATACTTCATTATTAATTAAGGCTGCAAAATCTTCATCGGAAATATCACTAGCATTTTCAATTACCCAGTTTTCTATATCTGTTTCAGCTAAAGTGTCAAAATTTATTTCATCACTTTTAAAATTGTTATAAAAATTGATGCTTAAAAATAACACAACAGAAGCGGCTGCTGCAATTGGTATAAACCTAATTATTTTATCTTTTAAAGAGATTACTTTACCTTTTTTAGAAACAATTACTTTGTTTATTATTGAATCTTCTACTTTTTCAAAGTAATTATCTGGTATAGAAAAACCATTTTCTTTCGGAAATTTTTCTTCTTTAAGAAAGGCAGAGAATTTATCTTCTGCATTCTCAAAATAATTTTCGGGAGCAGATAAACCAGTATTTTTTTTAATTACCGATTTTAAAAAGTCTTCGCTATGTTTAATATTGTTTTCCATAATTACTATTTAGACACAATTATTTACAAAAGGTTTAATCTGTTTGATTTTTTATATAGCTTTCTATTTTTTTAACTGCATGAAAATAAGAAGATTTAAGAGCTCCTACAGAAGTTTCTAAAATTTCTGACATTTCGTTATACTTAATTTCATCAAAATATTTCATGTTAAATACAAGTTGCTGCTTTTGTGGTAGGGTAGCAATTGCTTTTTGAAGTATAATCTGAATTTCATCACCAGAAAAATACACATCACTTTCTAAACTAGATGCTAATTGTTCGTGCATTTCAGAAATATCTACATTTCTGTCTTTTGCACGTTTATTAATAAATGTAATAGATTCGTTTGTTGCAATTCTGTACATCCAAGAAAACAACTTGCTTTCTTGGTTAAACTTATCGATGTTTTTGTAAACCTTTATAAATGTGTTTTGTAAAACGTCGTCTGCATCATCATGAGAAACTACAATTTTACGTATATGCCAATACAAGCGCTCTTTGTAGAGTCTTATTAACTCTCTAAAAGCAGCTTCTCTAGTGGCAACATTTTTAAGTTGTTCTATTAAAACAATTTCGTCTTTCAATTGGGTTGTTTTTTTAGTAAGACAAAATTTTATACAAAAGGTTTAATCTAGATTATTTATCTATTCTAGATCTAGAGTAACCAAACAATCTTTTTTGCTTAATTATTTCTGGAATTCCTTCTGGTAACATTTCTTCCCAACCTTTTTTACCGTCTAAAATCATTTTTAAAACTGTACGAGAAAAAATATCTAAAATTTCTTTATCAAAGTCATCAATATCTACAACTTTACCATTGTGCTTAAAGAATTTAAATAATTCTTTCATTCTAGGGTGCACTTTTAAGTTCTCGCTGGTAATGTATTCTCCTGATGCTTGATCGTGATAAGGATACATGTAAACTTTTAAATCTCTATAGAAAAGTTTACCAAATGCTTCTAAAATTCCACCACTTAAATTTCTGTAGTACTTTTCATCAAAAATTTGAATTAAGTTTTGAACACCCATAGTTAACCCCATTCTTTCTTTGGTGAATTCACTAAAGTATTCTACCAATTTAAAGTATTGCTGAAAACTAGTAATCATTACATTTTGTCCCAGTGAACAAAGTAGTTCTGCTCTGTCTAAAAAGTCTCTTTCGTTAATTTTACCTTCTGCACTTAAATTACTTAAGGTAATTTCGAAAATAACTTGTGTTTTACTTTCTTCAACTTTATTTTCTTCGAAGAAAAGTTTTTTCGACTTCTCAAACATATCCATATTTACCTTAGTAACTGGTCTAAAGCTACCTCTTAAGGCCAAAATATTCTTTTTGTATAATACTTGTGCTGGTAATAAGTTGTTTCCGTCTGGGCCAAACATTACCGCATTTGTCATTCCGTTTTTAAGTAATTGTAAACTCATTAAACGGTTATCAACATACATAAAACGAGGTCCAGAGAAATTAATCATATCAATTTCTAATTGATCGTTACTTAAATTATGGTAAAAAGATTTTACCAATTCTTTCGGATTATCATTTAAGTAAAAAGCACCATAAATTAAGTTTACACCTAAAATACCTAAAGTTTCTTGCTGTAAACGAGCATCTGTTTCTTTAAAACGTAAGTGTAAAATAATTTCGTTGTACCCTTCTAAAGGATCTAATTGAAAACGGATTCCGACCCAACCATGACCTTTAAATTTCTTTGCAAAATCTATAGTTGTTACGGTATTTGCATAACTAAAAAATAATTTATCAGGATGTTTAGATCTACTTAATCGATCTTCCATTAAATCGATTTCATGACGTAACATTTTCTTTAAACGAGGTTGAGTAACATAACGTTTATCTTCTTCGATACCATAAATAGCGTCAGAAAAATCTTTATCATATGCACTCATTGCCTTTGCAATTGTACCAGAAGCAGCACCAGATCTAAAAAAATTACGCGCTGTTTCTTGTCCGGCTCCAATTTCGGCAAAAGTACCGTAAATGTCAGAGTTTAAGTTAATTCTAAGCGCTTTGCTTTTAGTTGTTGGTACACTACTTATTTCTTGATCTCCTTTTAAAGAAATTGCCATAAATTCGTTTTTAATTATCGCAACAAATGTACTAAATAAGTGTGTAATCAGTAAATTTTTATCTTATTTTTGTTTCAATGAAAACTGATAAAAAACTGTTAAATATTACTTTTTTAGGTACTGGTACATCACAAGGTATACCAATGATAGCAAGTAACGATCCTGTTTGTTTGTCTAAAGATTTTAAAGATAAGCGCTTACGATCTTCTGTGTTAATTTCTTCGGATGATGCGTCTTATGTTATCGATTGTGGTCCAGATTTTAGACAACAAATGCTTAGAGAGAATGTGCAATTGGTAGAAGGCGTTTTATTTACCCACGAACATGCAGATCATACAGCAGGTTTAGATGATTTAAGACCTTATTGTTATAAAATAGGAGAGATGCCTATTTATTTAAATAAGAGAACGTTAGAAAGTTTAGAACAACGTTTTCAGTATATATTTTCTAAAGAAAATAGATATCCTGGTGCACCAAGTGTACAACCAACTATTGTTGATAATCAAAGTTTTAAATTAGGTAATTTAAATGTAACACCAATACAGGTTTTGCATGGTAATTTGCCTATTTTAGGTTACAAAATAGAAAATATTGCTTATTTAACAGATGTAAAAACTATTGCAACATCAGAAATTGATAAGCTAAAAAACTTAGATGTTTTAATAGTAAATGCTTTACGATTAGAGGCGCATCCTACACATTTTAACTTAGAAGAAGCCTTAGATTTTGTGGCAAAAATTAAGCCTAAAAAAACTTATTTTACGCATATTAGTCACAAATTAGGTTTTCATAAAGAAGTCTCTAAAAACTTACCGCCAAATGTTTATTTGGCTTATGATGGTTTAAAAATAACAAGTTAGATTTTAAATAATTATATTTTAACGTATATTTGTTATTATAGGTAATAAAAGCAAAAAAAATTGCTTTATTTAATAAGCCAAATAAATCAACGCAATTAATAATATAGATGGAAAACAAGTCAGAGAATAGCAAAGCAACCAAAGCTAATCAAGTAGAAGATAGTAGAATTGCAGCAGTAAGAGATTTAATTTTTGGTGAAAATATTCAGCAATACAATTCTGAGTTTGAAGATGTTTTTAACAGAATTAAAGCATTACGAGACGAAACTCAAAAAAACTTAGGAGAATCTGTAGCAAATTTAGAAAATAAATTAGCAGATTTAGAAAGTCTAATGGATCATAAATTTCAAGATTTAAACGAAGATTTAGATAAGAAATTGGCAGATTTAGATGATGAAAAAGCAGATAGAAAAAAATTAGGAAAAGCTTTAGAAAAAATTGCATTGATGTTGCAAGAATAGATGAAAAAGGAAACTGTAGATAACAAAAAAGACAATCGTTTTGAGTTGCTCAGAGAACTTTTATTAGAAGAAGATAGAGATAAGTTTTCTGATTTAAGTAATAGAATTTTAGAAAAAGAAAGATTATCTGAGAAGGTTACGCCTGTAGTAGATGAAAAAATTGAAGATCTTCGTAAAAATTTTCCAGCTTATTTTGGAAGCACGATTACAGAAACAATAAAAGTACAAATTAGAGACTCGCAAGATGAGGTTGTAGAAGCTTTATACCCAATAATGGGTAAACTTATTAAGAAAGCAATTGTTAGTGAAATAACAAAGTTGTCTGACAGTATTAATAAAACCATCACAGAAAAATTCTCGATTACTGAAATCTTAAAAAGGTTTTTTAAAGGAAAAAAGAGTGATGCAGAAGATGTACTACAAGAAGTTTTTGAGCCAATAATAGAAGAGGTTTTTATCATAGAAAAAGACTCTGGTTTATTATCGGGAAATTTTACAAGAGGTAATATTGCAGATAAAGATATGGTTTCTGGTATGTTAACAGCCATTAAATCATTTGCAGAAGAAGCGTTTTCTAAAGAAGATCAAAATTTAGAAGATATTCGATTCGATAACTTTCAGCTTACCATAAAAAACTTCAAAACGATATACATTGCAATTGCAACTTCAGGAGTAATTAACAATGAATTTAGAGAGAACTTGTCTGATAACGTAAATAATTTAGCAGAAATTATCTTAAGAGATCGCGATTATTTATCAGATGAAGTTAAACTGAATGTCTTAATAGAAAGACATTTAATAGATTAATAATAATGATAGCTAAAAAAGTTTTATTAGTTGGTAATTTTGGCGTTGGTAAAACATCTTTAATTAGAAGATTTGTTTTAAATCAATTCTCAGAAGACTATATAAGCACTATTGGTGTTAGGGTTAGTTCTAAAATTGTATCCTACGAAAATCAAGAAATTAAACTTTTAATTTGGGACGTTGCAGGTACAAGTGAAGATGAAAAAATACCCAAAGCTTATTTTTTAGGAGCAAAAGCAGCCATGTATGTTTTCGATTTAAGCAGAGAAGAAACGTATTTAAAATTAGATGAATACGTTGGTAACGTAAAAGAATTGTCTGGTTTAAAAGAAATAACCATTGTGGGTAACAAAAAAGATTTACTTACAGAAGATGAGTTGTTAGCAGTTAAAAATAAAGTTTCTTTAGATATAGATCTAATTACAAGTGCAAAAGAAAATGAAAACGTAGAGAATGCATTTTTAAAGTTAGCAGCAAATTCATTAAAATAAAATTCACTTGATACCAGCAAAAATAGAAGATGTTTTTATACAAATTACCACCAATATTTCTGGTGTGATTTTAAATATCGATGCTGGTAAATTTGCTATCTCAGAATTTCGTTTAAATCAAAGTATTTTTGATGTCTGTCCTTTTTTAGAAGGAACATTAGAAGCTTTAGAAGAAAATACTTCGTTTCTGTTAGAGGGCATGGTTGTTAACGCAGATAATCAAGAATTTAATGTTGATTTAGAGTTGTTTAATACAAGCAAGGTTGTAACAGTTTTAATTCATAACAGAACAAATGTTTATAAATACGTCGATCAATTAAATCAAAATCGAAACGATATTTTCTTTGTGAAAAGAGAACTGGCAGAAAAAAATATTGAGTTAGATCGATTAAGAAAAATTGCAGATAAAGCAAACGAAGAAAAGTCTCGATTTTTAGCAATGATGAGTCATGAAATCAGAAATCCTTTAAATGTTATTTTAGGATATTCTGAAATGATTTCTAATGAAAGTATAAATGATAATGTTAAAGAATATGCCAATCTTTTATCTTTATCTGGTAAAAACCTTAAAGTAATTGTAAACGATATTTTAGATTTATCTAGAATAGAAGCCGGAAAATTAGATTTGGTAAATTCCGAATTAAATGTTCATGAAGTTGCTAAAAATGCCATTGATAATTATAGATTCCAGAATAAAAACAACAAAATTACTTTAGCTTTAGAGGTTGATGAAAATATACCTAAAGTTTTAATTGGTGACGATGTTCGAGTAAATCAAATCTTATCTAATTTATTATCAAACGCTTTAAAATTTACTGAAAAAGGAGTTATATCTTTAAAGTTAAATATAGATTCAGAAGAAGAAAATCAGGTTCTTTTAAACTTTTTAATTGAAGATTCTGGTAGAGGAATGACTGCTGAACAAGCTTCTAAAATTTTTAATGAATATCAGCAAAATAATAAAGATGATAATCGAGTGTACGGTGGCGCTGGTCTTGGTTTGTCTATTGTTAAGAAGTTGCTTTTGGCAATGAACGGAGAAATCTCTGTGAAAAGTAAACTGAATTCTGGTACTTTGTTTAAAGTAAAAATTCCTTTTTCAAAACCGAAGCAAAATCAGCAATCTCAGAATCAGAATCCAGAGAAATTTACCGACATAAATTTAGTAGGCAAAAGAATATTAGTAGCAGATGATGATGTGTTAAATCAATCAATTGTTTCTCATATTTTAAAATCTGAAAATGTAGTTTTAACTTTAGTAAAAGATGGTTTTGAAGCTTTACAATTGTTAAAAAATAACATTTTTGATATCGTTCTTTTAGATATACACATGCCAAATATTACAGGCGAACAGTTAGTTCAAATGTCTAATGAATTTGCAAGTGATAACTCTAAAATTCCTTTTTTAGCATTAACAGCAAACACTACAGAAGAAGATGTTTTACGATATAAAAGTATTGGTTTTAAAGATGTAATTGGTAAGCCTTATACTGCAAAACAGCTTAAAGAGCAAGTTTATAAAGCTTTAAATTAAATTTAATACCAGCGTTTTTTCTTCTTTTTAGAAGCTTCAGATTTTCTACCTTTTTTATTTTTACTTATGGTATTAGGTTGTTTTTTTGTGTGTTTTGGTTTGTTGATTACATACGGATGATCAGTAACAACTTTAATAGGTCTTTCGATTAGGTTTTCTATTAATTTTATATACCCATTTTCGTCAGGCGAACAAAATGAAAATGCTATTCCGGATTTACCCGCTCTACCTGTTCTACCTATTCGATGTACATAAGTTTCTGGTACATTTGGCATATCAAAATTAATAATACAGTCAACATTTGTAATATCAATACCTCTAGAAGCAACATCTGTGGCAATTAAAATGTGTGCTTTTTTATTTTTAAAATCTTCAATAGCTTTATTTCTTGTTGCCTGCGTTTTATCTCCATGAATACTAGCAACCTTATATTCGTTTTTTAAAAGTGAGTTTTCTAATTTATCAACTCCAAATTTTGTACGCCTAAAAATAATAATTCTTCCATTAATTGTGTTTCTCAACAAGTTTAAACAGAGATCTGTTTTGTTTTTCTTTGGAAGATAATATAATAATTGTCCAATGTTTTTTGCAGTTGTTTCTTCTGGATGTATTTCTACTTTAACTGCATTTTTTAAGGTAGCATTAGCTAATTCAACTATTTTTACTGGCATAGTTGCAGAAAATAATAGTGTTTGTTTTTTTCTAGGGCTAAGGCTTTCGATTTTTTTAATATCGTTTATAAAACCCATGTCTAACATTAAATCTGCTTCGTCTAAAACAAAAATTTCTACATTACTTAAATCTATATTTCCTTGCATTTGCAAGTCTATTAATCTACCAGGAGTTGCAATTAATATATCTACACCAGAAGCTAGTTTTTCTTTTTGAGGTTCTAAAGAAACGCCACCATATACAGCCGTTACAGTACTATTTGTGTATTTACCAAAACTTTCAAAATTTTCTAAAATTTGAATCGCTAATTCTCTTGTTGGAGTTAGAATAACAGATTTAATTTTCTTTTTTTTAGTTTCTAAATTCTCTGTGTCTTTTGTTATAAGTTCTAAAATCGGTAGAGCAAAAGCAGCTGTTTTACCCGTACCTGTATTTGCAGAAACGATTACATTTTTTTTATCTAAAATTAACGGAATTGCTTTTTCTTGAACCAAGGTTGCAGTGTGAAACCTTTCTTCTGAAACAGCTTTTAAAATTGAATTATTTAATGAAAACTTAGAAAATTGCATGTAATATTTTTGTGCAAAGGTAGTTTAAAAGAAAATATATTTTTATGATTTTACTTTAATACTATATTTAAATATTTTAAATATGCATTTCTAATTCTTGTATTAATTTAGAATGAACAGAAAAAATAAAAAACCTTGGCCTACAAAAGCAGCTATGACTCAAGTTTATGATAAATATCTTTGGGGAAAAGGAGATGGCTTGTTTTATTCTGGTGAAGGTTCTCATCTAGAATATATTGTAAAACCATACGTTCAAAATGTTCGTTTTTTTCTTAAATCATTTAAATCGCCTATTTCTGTGTGCGATTTAGGTTGTGGAGATTTTAATATTGGTAAACATTTTGTAGAATTTACTTCAAACTATATTGCTGTAGATATAGTAGAGGATTTAATCAATTATAATAAAGAAAAATTTAGTTTAAAAAACTTAAGTTTTTTTACTTTGGATATTGCTAAAGATGATTTACCTAATGCAGATTGTGCAATTATTAGGCAAGTATTACAGCATTTGTCTAATAAAGAAGTAGAAGATATTGTTCAAAAATTAAATAGTTATAAATATTTAATTTTAACTGAGCATTTACCCTTAGGTGATTTTGAACCCAATAAAGATATTATTTCTGGTCAAGGAATTCGATTGAAAAAAAAGAGCGGAATTAATTTATTAGCACCACCTTTTAATTTGAAGGTGCAATCAGAAAAAGAATTAGTGTCTGTTACTCTTACAGATAATAAAGGAGTTTTAGTTACAACGTTATATCAACTTTTTTAAACATCATTATTTATTTCGATCCAATAACCATCAGGATCTTGAAAATAAATTTGTTTAATGCCATCTTTTCTTAAATAATCTTTTGTAGGTGTATCTTTCCAATCAGAATATTCAATATTTAAATCGTTTAAATGTGAAATAAATGCATCAAATTGTGCTGTAGACAAAGCAAAATGAACTGCTTTATTAGTTTTTACTTCTAAATTTGGTCTAGGAATTAAATGTAATTGCCTGTCTTCATTTAGAGAAAGCCATCTTGTTTTAGAGTTTGAAGCAGTGTTTTCAATTTCTTTTAAACCTAATACTTTTTGATAAAAATCTATAGATTTTGTAACATCTTTTATAGAAATAGCAATGTGATTAAAGGTGAAATTATGCATAAAATTTTTGTTTTAAAAATAAGATTATAAGCGTTCTTCAATCCACTTTTTAAAACTAAAAAAGTTTTGAGGCGCAACGCCATGACCAATATTGTATTCTGAATAATCATTTTTAAAACCTAAATTATCTAAAAAAGGTTTCGATTTTCTAGCCCATTCTACGGGTAAAACTTGGTCAACAGAACCGTGCGAGCAATAATAATCCGTTTTAATTTCAGATGAAATATTTTCAGGTAATAATTCAGTATTTATATACCCGCTTAAAGCAATAACATGTTGAACTTTATTAGGGAAAAAGAAACTTAAAGAGTAGCTTAATATAGCACCTTGGCTAAAACCTAATAGAAATGTTTTATCTGTATTAGTATTGTATTTTAATTTAATCTCATCGATAAAAACGGCAATCTTATCAATAGATTCTTTGGCTTCTTTTAAATCAGAAAATTTACCATTTTTATCATCAAAATTAATAGAATACCAAGCGTAACCACCAAATCCCATAGACAAAGGTGCTTGTGCGCTTACAATTAATAAATTATCTGGTAATTCATTGGCAAAAGAAAATAAATCTTGCTCGTTACTGCCATAACCATGAAGTAAAATTAAAAGAGAAGGGTTTTCTATGTTAGTTTTTGGTTCTCTAACAACGTAATGTAAATTACTCATTTGGTAAATTTTTTAAATATTTTGAAACCATTCTTGAAACTTCTCGCCTATAAAAGGAACAAGTTTTTCTTCTCCTTTAATAGCGCCAATTAAAGAAATTATCCAAAAAACAAAAAGGATAAAGCCAAGTATTGCGCCAGCAGTAGCTCCAATAAATTCATAAACAACCCATCCATTAAAAGCTTGAATTAAGTTTAAACCTAAACTTTGTCTAATGTAAAAACTTGTAAAAAAATTTTTGTTGTTATTGTTTACAAAGAAGGCAATTAACAATCCTATAATCCATAAATGGCTAATAATTGCCATTGTTTTTCCTTCTTTTACAGTATGATTTTCCATTATTTATTTAAAATTAGTTGGTTGTTAGAAAAGATTCCGTAAACTTTTCCTGTTAGATTTTTATTTAAAAAAGCACTGTTTTTTGATGTTGATAAAATTGCGTCTTTAGTAAATACGTTTTTCTCTTCCGGATTAAAAAATGAGATATCGGCTGTTTCTCCTACGGCAATAGAAGTTGGTTTAATTCCGAAAATTTCTCTTGGTTTTGAAGTGATGTTTTCAATAAAATCTGTTAAGTTTAAAACAGAATTTAAAGCGCCAAATAAACTTTCTAAACCAATTGTACCATCTTTTGCTTCGCTAAATTCTACTTTTTTATGTTCAATATCAATTGGGTTGTGATCTGAGGTAATAATATCAATAACTCCAGATTTTACACCTTTTTGCAAAGCTTTACAATCTTGATTGGTTCTTAACGGTGGATTTGTTTTAAAATTACTATCAAAACCATGTAATTCGTCATCAGAAAGTATTAAATGATGTGCAGAAACACTACATGTAACATGTAAACCTTTCTTTTTAGCTTCTTTTATTAATTGTAAAGATTTCTCTGTTGAAATTGTAGGGATATGAAGTTTACCGCCAGTATATTCTAATAAAAATAAATCTCTAGCAATTTGTAATTCTTCTGCTAATGCTGGTATTCCTTTCAATCCTAACTTAGTACTGTTTATGCCTTCATTTGCAATACCTTCTCCAGCGATAGCTAAATTTTTAGGAAAACTTAATATTAAACCACCAAAATTTTGAGCATATAATAACGATACTTTCATTAAGTTATCATTAGCAATTGGTTTTTTATAATCACCAAAGGCAATAGCACCAGATTGTTGCATATCGAATAATTCAGCCATTTCAATTCCTTTACTCTTTGCGGTTAAAGCTGCAATAGGATATAAATTGGTCGCAGAACCGTTTGCTTTATTTATTAAAAACTCTACTGAAGATTTGGTATCTATAACCGGATTTGAGTTGGCGTTTACCGCAACTGCAGTAAAGCCGCTTTTCGCAGCAACTTTTAAGCCGTTTTCTATGGTTTCTCTTTCTTCGAATCCCGGTTCTCCAAAAGAAACACTTGTATCAAACCATCCGCAAGAAATATGCAAATTATCTTTATTTACTAGGGTGTAATCTTCTTTAGGGTCAATAGTGTCTTCTATTTTTTTGATAACTCCGTTTTCGATTAAAACATCTTTTTTTTGGTTATGAAAAGAACTCGAAGCGTCTATAATTGTTGCCGATTTTATAAGCGTAATCATGGTTTATAGAATTTTAGAATAAAAATTTCTAATAACAAAGATACAATTGCCAAGGCTAAAAACCATTTCCAAAGCCACTGAACTTCGTTATTTTTATTAATTTCTGTAAAAACATCTTTTATAGAGTTATAAGTAATGATGTTTTTTTGTTCTTTTAAATCATTAAGATTTAAAAATTGTAAAGAGCTTTCTTCTTTAGGATTGTTAAAAGCAAGTTCTTTAAGTATAGAATCTTGTTTTTTTATTTGATAAAAACCAGCTTCTTGTGGTTCCTCTGTTGTGTTGATGACAACTTTATTTTGATAAGCTCGTTGTAAAGGAATAAAAGAGGATTTTTTGCTTGTAATTGATAGAATCTCATCTTTACTTGCTTTTACTTTTACTTCAATTTTGTTTTCTTCATTTAAATTGTAAGCTAATTTTGGATACGTAAAGCTTGCTTTTGCAATGTTGTAAAATACAGGAACAACTAACGGTGAATTTATAAAGTTACTGCTGTTTTTATCGAGTGAACTTGATACAAAATAGATGTTTTTATTTATAAATTTAGAAATAAACGGTGTGTTATTTTCGAATGAAATTATCGAAGAAATATTTCCAGTAATAGGGTAGTGGTTGTTTACTGAAGGATATTGAAAATTTGAAATATTTTTTGAAAAAACATTTTCAAATATTGGATGTTTAAAATTAATTGAAGTTATTTTAAGGGTGTCTTTTTTGATGTTTTTAATCGAGCCAATTTTTAAATTTTCAAGAAATAAATTATAAGAAGAAATGTTTGTTTTTTGATTTGGAATAATTACTAAATTCCCTCCGTTTTTTAGAAAATCTTCTAAACTGTTTTTAAGAATTTCTGGTATTTCTTTTAACTCGTTTAAAATAATTAATTGCTGATTTTTTAACGCGTTATAATTTACATTTTGTAATGATTTTTCTGAGAAATTAAATTCATTTTCAGTGTAAATTTTTTGTAAAAAATTAGCGCTGTTTCCTATCGAAAGAATATTGATTTTTTCGTTATTGTTTAATGTGAAATAATAAGTGTTGTCAAAACCAAAAGTATCGCTATAAGTAAGGGTTGTTTTTCCGGAAAAATCTAAAGATTTTTTTACTGTGAAAGTAATCGTTTTCTTTGAGTTTTCTTTAATAGGGAAGGTTTGCTTACTAACTAAAATGTCTTTGTTAAAAAGTGCAATTGGTACATTGTTTTGTTTGGTGCCAATGTTATTAATAACAACATTTACTGTAAAGTTGTTGTTATTTTTATTGCTGATAAAAACACTGTCTATAGAAATATTGTTTTTTTTGCTAGATTGTAGCTGAATTAGCGATAATTCTTGTGTTACATTTGTGAACTTATTTATGTAAGTATTCTGAAAATCAGAAATTAATATGTTTTTATTTAAAGTGTTTGTTTTATTTTTATTGTTTAGGTTTAATTTTAATAAAATACTCTCTAAATCTAAATTTTTTGTGGTTTTTTCTACTTTTAAAAGTACATTTTTTAACTCGTTATTGCTAATGTTTTCGTAAAAATTAGAATTTGTTAATAAACTGTAAGAGCTTTTTAAGCTAGAGTTTTTAATAATTTCTTGTGCTGCAACTTTTAATAAATCTCCTTTCTCTCCTTTAGTATTTGTACTTAAAGAATTGTCTAAGTAAATAAAATTATGCTGTTTTTTATCAATATTTTTGTTGCTAAAATATGGTTGTGAAAAAGCAAAAACTATCGCGGTAAATAAAAGCATTCTTGTGGCTAATATTAGCCATTTTTTTATGCGAGAACTCTTACGTGTTTGTTGCTGAATTTTTTGAAGAAAAGCAACGTTGGAAAATGGTGTTTTAACGAATTTTTGTAACTGAAAAAGATGTACAATTATTGGTATAATTAGTAGTGCTAAAAAATATAAAATTTCTGGATTTTTAAATTGCATCTATACAGTAAATATTCATTTTTAAAAATATAAATTTATTACAAAAATTACGATTAAAAAACTCTTGTTAATTACTCATTAAAACTTTTCGAAAACGCCTAAACCAAACAACGCAAAATCATATTTTACAGGATCTAATTTATCTAACTTTCTTAAATTTTTATCTAATTCTGCAACCGCTTTCCAATCGTTTTGTTTTCTTAAAAGTAGCTTTAACTTTCTTGCAACATTGCCAGAATGTACATCTAAAGGGCAAGATAAATTAGCAGGATTATGAGTTGCCCAAAGTCCGAAATCTACACCTGTTTTATCGTTTCTAACCATCCATCTTAAAAACATATTAATACGTTTTGCTGCAGAATTTTTTAAGGGATCAGAAATATGTTTTAAGGTTCTATTATGATGTTCGATTTCAAAAAAAACTTTTTTAAATTGATGAATAGAATTTTGATATGTATTCGAATTGTCATCAATATTTAAAATGTTTTCTAAACCACCGTGATTAATATAAATGTTTTGTAAAGATTTTACAAATTGTGTTAAATCGATATGATTAAATGTTCTGTGAACAAAATTTTCTAATACTTTTAAATCTTTACTTGTGTGATTTAAAATAAAGTCGTGTGGCGCATTATCTAACATTTCCATCATTTTATTCGCATTTCGAATAATCATGGTTCTATTTCCCCAAGAAATAATTGCGGTTAAAAAACCTGCAATTTCAATATCTTCTTTTTTGCTAAATAAGTGAGGTATTTGTATTGGGTCTGTCTCAATAAAATTAGGATTGTTGTATAGAACAACCTTTTCGTCTAAAAATTCTTTTAACTCTTTTTTATTCATGTTATTCGAATCCAAATCCTATAATCATTAGAATACTGTTATAGCAACCGTGTAATAACATAGACCAAATTAAGCCAAATTTAACTCGGATAAATCCAAAATATGCTCCCAATATAATTTGTGGTAAAACTAGTAAAGGAGCCGCAATTAATACATTGGGTGTAATATCAAAATTAGTTAAATGTACCAAACCGAATAAAACGGCAAAAACATAAAAACCTATTTTAAAAGAAGCAGGTTTTTTAAAAGATGTTATGGGTGCTCTAAATATTAATTCTTCTATTACAGGTGCTATAATTCCGCCAGTTAATAAAATTTGAAATAAGCTTAAGTTTTTAAACATTTCATCAATCTTATGATTGTCCATGTTTACAAATCCTATTTCATCTAAAATTACAAAAATTGGCGATATTATTAAACCTGTAGCAATACTAATAACTAATAAATGTAAAAATATCTTAAATCGATATTTTGTATCGGTATTTAAATCTTTCTCTAAAACAGGGTTTTTAATGTAGTCGATTAAGTTTAAAAAAGTTTCTTTCATATTATTGTTTACTACATTAGTGTTTCGATAAAGTTATATGTTACAAAATTAAATGATTTTACCGTCTTTCATTGTTAATTTTCTGTCTGCCATTTCTGCTAAATCTTCGTTATGCGTTATCAAAACAAAAGTCTGGCCGTATTCATCTCTTAATTTAAAGAATAATTCGTGCAAATTTTTTGCAGATTCACTGTCGAGATTTCCACTTGGTTCATCAGCCAAAATTACTGATGGATTGTTAATTAAAGCTCTTGCTACGGCTACTCTTTGTTGTTCTCCGCCAGAAAGTTCGCTAGGTTTATGGTTAATTCTATGGTCTAAGCCTAAAAAAGATAATATTTCTAGAGCTTTAGTTTCGGTTTCTTTTTTAGGTTTATTTGCTATAAATGCAGGAATACATATGTTTTCTAAGGCTGTAAATTCTGGTAAAAGTTGGTGAAATTGAAAAATAAAACCAATATGATTGTTTCTAAATGAAGATAGGTCTTTATCTGATAAGTTTTTTAAGGAAATATTATTTATTGATAATTCGAAATCTTGCTCTTTTAAAGGTTTGTCTAAAGTACCTAAAATTTGTAGTAAAGTGGTTTTACCAGCACCAGAAGGACCAACAATTGCAACAATTTCTCCTTTTTTTACATGTAAATCGACTCCTTTTAAAACTTCAACATCATCATAGTACTTATGAATATTTTTTCCAATTATCATATTTCTTCAAATTTAAAACGAATGTATAAAAAAGAAATCAGAAACACTTATGGGTGTTTCTGATTTCAAATTCAAATCTTAAATAATATTGTAACTAATTAGCTAAAAATATTTTTTATACGATTATAGTCGATAAAATATACAAACCTTACAGATAATGTGTGTTGTTGTGGTTGATCGAATAAATTATCTAAGTTTTTGAAGAATTTTAAGCCAGAATTATTATTCGAATCAAAGATAGAATTTCTGTAAAATACTATTAGTTGACTTCCTGGTGCAAATTGCCAGAAGTAGTTTAAATCTAAATTCCAGCTGTTAAAATTTAAATCGTTTGTAGTATAATTGTTGTTTTCAGCCAAACTTCCATCGCTATTTAAATTGTAAAAACTATTGTATGCAACATCACTCCAATAATGTCTAAAACTTAAAGATAAAGAAGAATTTGTGCTAAAACTATATTTACCAGAAATAGTATTTGTGTAGCTTTTTCGATCTCTTTGCCCAAATACAATGTTGTTATTTACTTCGTCTACATAACCTTGGTCATTTTTAGTTTTATTATAATTTAATCGATATTGAAGCGAAAATTGATTTGTAAAACGGTAACGCGGACTAATACTTACGCCGTAAGATTGCTGCGGATGATTTGTGAAATTTGTAAAATATCCGTTGGCATTAAGTTCTAATTTTTTCTGAGAATTTGTAGAAATCCAACCATTTACATTCATTCTTTCTGGTCTTTGAAAGAAAATACCGCTTGTTGTACCTTGTCTTGGCTCAAAATAATCTCGATTTTTAGAACCGTAGTTTAGATTACCACCAAACGTAAAACGTTTTTTAGTTTGTGCACTTGCGTTAAAGCCAGCTTCGTAACCAGTGTAAGCGCCAGAAAAATGCTGAAAATTAACCTGATTATAAAAGTTAAAACTATAATTGTTAAATTTTTTGGTTGGTTGTAAAGTTCTCCAACCTGCGCTACCATAAATGGCTTGCTGGTCATTAGAAAATAAAATACCTAAATCATTTGGATTAAAATCTTTGTTTTCAAAATTATAACCAATTTCCCAGTTCCAATGCCCGGAATTGTATCCAAAGCTATTATCAAAAGTATAACCGGTATTAGGGTTGTTTATATCATCAGAAATATTACTCATTTTAAAAGATCCATCTGCATTGTATTTGCTGTCTTTGGTTTCTATGTGCCAATCTAAAGCGGTAACGTTTGCATCTCTAAACCGACCATCTCTAGTAACATTTGTGTTAATTAAAGTAACCGTAGAGTTTTGGTTAAATTGTTGGTCTAGAACCATGATGTTGTAATTCGAAAACGGATTTGTAGTTTCTTTTCTGGTGGTTACAGTATTTGTTGTGGTTCCGCCAGACATTTGTTCTGTGGTTGTTTTTATTGTTGCTTCTGTAGTTTCTGTAATCGCATTAAAAAAACCAATTCCTAATCCGCTTTTAGTTCGTCCAGAAATTTTAATCGCATTTAACATGGTAACTTTACCAGGATAATCTATTATTTCTTCGTTAATTCGTCTTCCATTTGCATCAAAATTTTCTTCTTTTATTAAGTTTGATGCTACATTAAATTGATCTATTGGTCTACCACCAACTCTTCTAGAGTAAAATAAATTTCCTTTATTAAAAAGTTCTGTTCCTTCTGTAAAAAATTGTCTTTGTTCTGTGAATTGTTGTTCGAATGGACCTAAATTTAATTCAACATTATCGAAACCAACCTGACTAAAATCTGGAATTAAGGTTGCATCTAAAGTAAAATTGTCTGTTAAACCATATTTTAGGTCCATACCAACACTGTAATCATACTCTGTTTCTCCATCAAAACTAATTGAAGTTGCAGAAGCGTATGGATACAAATTTAATCTAGTTGGGGGAGTAATATTTTTAAAACCTTCTATTAAACCGTCATATTGTGTCCATCTTCCAACAGAATTATCAATATGTGTCCAAGTATGTTGTTCGTTTAATTTTTCTAGCCTTCTATGAAAATTAAAACCCCAAGATTGTACAGGTCTATTTGCAAATCTAATTGCCCTATATGGTAGTTTAATTTCTACATTCCAGCCTTTGTCTGTTATTTTTGTAGCGCTTTCCCAAACGGCACTCCAGTTAAAATCTTCATTACCGTTAGAAACTTTTGCATCTCCTTGATTACCGGTAACTTGAACTATGAATTCAAATGGGTTTTGACCGTCGTCATTTGGGTTTATAGTAACTAAGAAAAAATCTGCTTGACTAAAATTATCTCTAACCGCAAACTCTTGCGGAATATTTTCTGGATCTGGATCTAATAATTTTGCAGAAATATAAACGGCATCATCATCATAAGCTACTTTTACAAATGTTTGGTATTCAGAAGAAACTAATTTACCATTGTCTGGTCTAAAAATTACAAAATCTGATAATATTTCGGCATTTTGCCAAGCTTCATCATTTAATAATCCGTCTATTTTTGGAGCTTTTGTAACTCTTTGTGTAGTAACTGTCTTTCTGTTTTTGTTGTTTTGAGCTTGTGAAATTAAGACAGAAAACAGTACTAATTTAACTAATAAAATTCTTTTAAACATTTGATTTTGGTTGATTTACGTTTAAATACAAAGCGAAAGTATCTAACCTTTAGAGACTCGGTTCATAAAATTGTGTTAATTATAGTAAAGACTTTACTTTTTTAGAAGTGTTACAAATAAGAGGTGTTAAAAAAATCTTAAAGAAATATATAGATATTTTTTATTTAAAAGATTGCAGTTATAACCAATGAATTTGTATTTTTGTTTCTGTTAAAAACATTTACAAAATGAACTTACACGAATATCAAGGTAAAGAAATATTAAATAGTTTTGGAGTTAGAATTCAAAGAGGAATTGTTGCAAACACTCCAGCAGAAGCAGTAGCAGCTGCAAAAAAACTAACTGAAGACACAGGTACAGGTTGGCACGTAATTAAAGCACAAGTTCACGCAGGTGGTCGTGGTAAAGGTGGTGGTGTTAAGTTGGCAAAAAACTTAGACGAAGTTAAAAGTATTTCTGATGATATTTTAGGAATGATGTTAATTACGCCTCAAACGTCTGCAGAAGGTAAATTAGTTAACCAAGTTTTGGTTGCAGAAGATGTATATTATCCAGGTGATGAAGAGCCGGATGAATATTATATGTCTGTTTTATTAAACAGAGCAACAGGTAAAAACATGATTATGTATTCTACAGAAGGTGGAATGGATATAGAAACTGTTGCAGAAGAAACTCCGCACTTAATTTTTACAGAAGAAGTAGATCCATTATTAGGATTAATGCCTTTTCAAGCACGTAAAGTTGCTTTTAATTTAGGATTATCTGGTGTTGCATTTAAAGAAATGACAAAATTTGTTACAGCTTTATATACTGCTTACATCAAATCAGATTCTTCTATGTTTGAAATCAATCCTGTATTAAAAACATCTGATTCTAAAATTATGGCAGTAGATGCTAAAGTTTCTTTAGATGAAAATGCATTATATAGACATAAAGATTATGCAGCAATGCGTGATTTAAGAGAAGAAAATCCAATAGAAGTAGAAGCGAAAGCTGCTGGTTTAAATTATGTAGATTTAGACGGAAACGTTGGTTGTATGGTAAACGGAGCTGGTTTAGCAATGGGGACTATGGATTTAATTAAAGAATCTGGAGGTGAGCCTGCAAACTTTTTAGATGTTGGTGGTACTGCAGATGCTGCAAGAGTAGAAACTGCATTTGGTATCATCTTAAAAGATGAAAACGTAAAAGCAATTTTAGTAAATATTTTTGGTGGTATTGTACGTTGTGACAGAGTAGCACAAGGTGTTGTTGATGCTTACAAAAATATGGGAGATAAAATTACTGTGCCAATTATTTGTAGATTACAAGGTACAAATGCTAAAGAAGCAAAAGAATTAATTGACAATTCTGGTATGGAAATTATTTCTGCGACAGAATTTCAAGAAGCAGCTGATAAGGTTCAAGAAGTTTTAGAAGCTTAATTCTTAAAAAAAATATATTTAGTTAAAACGTCTCAATTTTATTGAGACGTTTTTTTTATTTCATATTTTAAATTGTATTTTTAAACTATGACATTTAAAATAAGATTTTTTGCTATTGTAATGTTGCTGTTTTTTTTACAAACAGCACGATTACAAGCCAATGATTTATTTTTGAGGCATTCTAACTCTACAAGAGTTTTTCAGGATAATACAGTATTAATTAAAAAAATTAAAGCTAAAATTAATGCTTTAAGCAAAAAAAGAGATAAGCTAAAAGAACTAAAAAAGTGGTCTAATTCTCAAGAGAAAAAATATAATTTACAATTGAGTAAGCTTAATAAAAGTTTAAATAAGTTAGGAGAAGAATCTGAAATAATTTTAAATGTAGAGCAAATTGTTTCTAAGCTCCAAAAACAATTGAAGTATTTAAATAATGCAAGAGTTAATAGAGTTGCTAAAAATAAATTCACCCAAAAAGACGATTCTATTTATAAACGAAAAGCAGGTAAATTAATTGATAGTATTTTAAGGTTAAGAAGAAGTGTTGAGTAATTTTAAAGATTTATTAATTTTTTTAAAAATACGAATTTATATAGCATTGTAATTGTTTTGATAGTTAATTTAGTATCACATCAGAGAGTACAGGATAGGAGTAGTATATTTTAATTTTATTTTTAGATAAAATAATATAAAATTTACCCTAGAATGAAAAATTATTACACAAAAATCAAAGCACTAACTTTTTGTGCTACTTTAGGAGCTTTAGTTGCTTGCGAACAAGAAAATAGTTTCTTGTTATTAGAAGAAAATGTTTCTTCAACAAAAAAAAATATAGAGGTTTTAGCGAAAGGTACTTGTGATACCAACAACTACATGCCTATCGATGCAATTTCTGGCACTGATTATAATGATGATATTAATACACAAATTGACGATAGAAGTTGTTCTTATGATTATTATCAATATAATAATTTTGGAGTTTACAAGTTAAAAGCATCTGATAATGATAATCCTGGTACCTTGCAGGTTAGAATGGAGCGCAGTTCAAGTAAACAGAACTTTTCTAATGGAAAATTCTTACAAGTTAAAGGTACGGTTAGGATTAATAGCGCAGGTAGTGTTACAGATAATATAAGTGATAACGATGTAAAAGATGGTGACGGAACGTATTTTGCACAAGTAAAAGGTAAACATACTAATCCTTACGGTAATGAATCTCAAGATCCTGCTATTGTCTTATTTATAGCAAAACCAAAAAGAAATAATTCAGGAAAAGGAAGTGTAATTTTACAAAACGGAAAAGTAAAAGACTTTAAAATTTATGCAGAACTAGTTAAAAAGAGGGGCGGTTCTGGTGCAGATGGTAGAAGGATGGTTTACATTACTACAGTAAAACGTAACACAAATTTTAATGTAGATATAAAAACTGAATTTTATACAAGTAATGGATTAAAAAGACAGCGTGTAAGATATACGATAAATGGAGTTACTAAAACACACGAAATTTCAACACAGAATACCAGAACTAGCGGAACTTATACTCAAAAAAAGGCAGAGCCAATAGAAACAAGAATTCGAATTGGTGGATACAGGTGTAAAGGAGGAACAGCAGATATTCGTTGGAATAGAAATTTAGATTTAATAAAAAACTAATTAAAAATTAAAATAACCCAAGGTTTAAAAAAAACTTTGGGTTATTTTTATGATGTTGAAAAGTATTTTATTAGTAAAGTTTTAATGAATTAAATTTTCTCCTTTAAAACTGCAATTTCATCACGTAATTTTGCAGCAACAATAAAATCTAAATTTTTAGC
Organism: Polaribacter marinaquae; assembly: GCF_038019025.1. NCBI lineage: Bacteria > Pseudomonadati > Bacteroidota > Flavobacteriia > Flavobacteriales > Flavobacteriaceae > Polaribacter > Polaribacter marinaquae. The sequence goes on along the minus strand of NZ_CP150496.1, from coordinate 785,223 downwards.
TGCAGCTTCCATTTCTTTTCTTTTATCTCGAATTCTTTTCTCTATTTCTTCTTTAGGTAAATATTGTAAATCTTGCTCTGCGGCAACTTGTTTTGCGTTGTCATAATGATAACTTGATACTGCAGATTTTGATAAAGTATCGTCTATTTTTTTATTTATTTGAGTAGGTGTAATGTTGTTCTTGGTATTGTATGCTATTTGTTTTTCTCTTCTTCTATTGGTTTCATCAATAGTTTTTTGCATACTTTTAGTAACCTTATCAGCATACATTATAGCTAAACCATTTACATTTCTTGCAGCTCTACCAACAGTTTGTGTTAACGATTTTACATTTCTTAAAAATCCTTCTTTATCTGCATCTAAAATAGCAACTAAAGAAACTTCTGGTAAATCTAGTCCTTCTCTTAATAAGTTTACGCCAATAAGAACATCAAATAACCCTTTACGCAGGTCTTGCATTATTTCAACACGTTCTAGAGTATCAACATCAGAATGAATATATCTACACCTAATACTTACTCTAGTTAGGTATTTTGTTAATTCTTCAGCCATTCTTTTGGTAAGAGTAGTAACCAAAGTACGTTCATCTTTTTCAACTCTTATTTGAATTTCTTCGATTAAATCATCAATTTGATTTAAACTTGGTCTTACTTCTATTGGTGGATCCAATAACCCGGTTGGCCTAATAATTTGCTCAACAAAAACTCCTTCTGTTTTTTGAAGTTCGTAATCTGCAGGTGTTGCAGATACAAATATTGTTTGATTTTGAATAGCTTCAAATTCTTCAAATTTTAAAGGTCTATTGTCCATCGCGGCAGGTAATCTAAACCCGTATTCAACTAAATTTTCTTTTCTACTTCTATCTCCGCCATACATTGCATGAGTTTGTGGTACGGTAACATGGCTTTCATCAATCACCATTAAATAATCATTAGGAAAATAGTCTAAAAGACAGAAAGGTCTTGTACCGGGTTCTCGTCCGTCTAAATATCTCGAATAATTCTCAATTCCAGAACAATATCCTAATTCTCGAATCATTTCTAAATCGAATTCTGTTCTTTCTTTTATTCGTTTAGCTTCTAAGTGTTTACCAATTTCATTGAAAAAATCTACCTGTTTCATCATGTCTTCTTGAATCTGATGAATTGCATTTTGTAAAACATCCGGAGAAGTAACAAATAAGTTTGCAGGATAAATACTTAATTCTTCAAAAGAGTTAATGACTGAATTGCTTTCTAAATCGAAAAGTTCTATTTCTTCGATTTCATCACCAAAAAAATGAATTCTATATCCATTATCACCGTAAGACGGATATATAGTTACAACGTCTCCTTTAACTTTAAATGTTCCGCTTTTTATTTCGTGTTCTGTTCTAGAATATAAACTTTGTACTAATTGATGTAAAAATTTTGTTCTAGAAATTTGTTGACCTACTTGAATAGGAATAACATTCTTTTTAAATTCCGTTGGATTACCAATACCATATAAGCAAGATACTGACGCTACTACCAAAACATCTCTTCTGCCAGAAAGTAGGGAAGAAGTGGTGCTTAATCTTAACCGTTCGATATCTTCATTTATAGATAAATCTTTTTCTATATAAGTTCCGGTTACCGGAATATATGCTTCTGGTTGATAATAATCATAGTAAGAAACAAAATACTCTACTGCATTGTCAGGAAAAAATTGTTTAAACTCAGAGTATAATTGTGCTGCTAAAGTTTTGTTATGAGCCAAAACCAAAGTAGGTTTTTTAACCTCTTTTACAACATTTGCAACTGTAAATGTTTTACCAGAACCTGTTACACCTAATAGCGTTTGAAATTTCTCGCCAGCATTAACACTTTCTGATAATTCTTTTATTGCTTGTGGTTGATCTCCGGTAGGAGAAAAGTTTGAAACTAATTTAAAATCCATGTTGTAAAAATACGGATACTAAATGAGAATTTATTTTCTTAATAACGAAAAGTGACCAGTTTGTTTTCTAATATTTCCGTTTACATCTTTTAGAACGGCGTTGTACCAATAATCATTTGTGGGTAAAAGCTTACCATTGTAAGTTCCGTTCCAACCATTTTCTGTTTTTAAGTCTATAATTTTAAGAACTTTACCAAATCTATCAAATATTTGTAAATCAACATCAGTATAAAAATTATTATCGATTCCAGAAATGTTCCAAGTATCATTAACACCATCTCCATTTGGTGTAAAATGTCTCTGAAAATAAATAAATGAAATTTCATTTGTATTTACAATTCCGCATTCATTTCTATCTCTAATGTAAATTTTATTAAGACCGGTTGGTACATTGGTAAAAGTATACGATAAATTAGTATCACCTTTTTTAAATTCGGTTAAAGAGTTGTTATTTAAGGCGTATTCATAATCACCTAAACCCTCTACATTTATAGTAATACTATTGTTAAATCCTTCATCTTGATTATCAATGTATTTTATTGAAATGTTTTCTGCGATGCTAGATTCTAGAACAGAAAATGTTTTATAACCAGTAGTTTCTATATTATCTTCATTTCCTGGTTCGTTTTCATAAAACCTATTAATTATTACTTTGTAATCGCCACCTTTATTAATGGTTAAAGACGAATTTGTTTCATTAGGAATTTCTACAGAGTTTAAATACCATTTGTAACTATCTATAGAGTTACCAGTTTCTGAAACAATACTTTTAGTTTCTAAAACAGGAGAATTGTCTGGGAAATTTAAACATATAATATTAGGGTTAATTACATTTAACGGTTCTGGAAGCTTGTTAACAAACAAGCTAAATTCTGCAATACCTTCACATGAATTTCCTTTAGAAATTCTTAAATAAATTTTTGTGTTATTTCCGTATCTGTTTGCAGTGTAAGGTGCCGTTATTTCGTTAGTTTCTTTTGCTGCATCTTCTGAAGTTAAATAGTATTTAAATTGATATTCACTTCTATTAAAAACACCAGATGAATTAGAAATTACCTTATCGATTTTCTCATCTAAATTAAAAGCGGCATCGTTAGACCCTTCACTATAATTTGTTAAATCTGTAGATGCGTTTATTTCTGCTTTGTAAATGTTTTTAAGTTGATTAAAGCCAGAAGTTGTTGGTGTAACTTTTAATTCTATTTGACCAAATACAGAACAACCAGTTGTATTATTAGTAACTTTTACTTTTAAAACATGTGAGCTTGTTATTGCAGCTTCTTTATTAACGTAGCCAACTTTATTAATTATCGGTGTATCATCTAATTCAAAAAACTCAACAGATACATCAGTAGCGTTATTTGATAATTCGATTTCTTTTGTTTCTAAATTGAAAAATGTTTTTCCGTCTAAAGAATTATTGTCATAATCACATTGAGTGTAAATTATTGAGTTGTTTATTGTAGGAATCGATTGAAATTCTACTTCTACAGAACTATTGTATGTTTTGTCATTACCACAACTATCTGTAGATTTAATTTCTAAATTATATTTTCCAGAGCCTAAATTAGTATTTGTAATTTCTAAGCCTCTAGTGGTTATTATAATTGAAGGATCTCCTTCTTTTGTCCAAAGATACTTGTATGTGCCTAAAGAAACTTCTTCTAGTTCTGGCTCTAATTTTAAACTTTGATCAGCACAAACATTCTGTTTACTATTGCTTAAAACAATAGTAGGGTCGTTTACATCTACAATATCAACAGGTTTAAAAAAAGATTGTATAAAAGGAGGTAAGCCTTGGGTAGTTCTACCTGTGCCTAGGTCGACAGCATCATTAATATAAATAACATCACTAGCATCGGCATCTGGATTTTCGATAACACCAAGAAAAGGGGTTCCCGGTATTGAATTATAAATTTTTCCGTTAGGACCTAATTGTAAACCACTTCTATAACCCGTTTGAGAGCTAATTAACACCTTAGTATCAGCTACATCTGTTTTTGTCAAATCAAATTGGTAAATGTTGTTTTGTGAATTAAATGTAGATACATATAACTTATTAGATTGTTTAGAGAATTCTACTCCATAAGGAGCTCCTTCAGTATTTGGTTCTGTTAGTCTTTTTATATTTCTGCTTACTACCCCTGTATTAATATCAAAATCTAAAAGTACTAAGCTACCACCTCCAAATGAACCAAATCCTTCATTGTAATCTGCCATTGCAATTTTAGAGCCATCTGGAGATACTTTTAAGTAACCTCTTTTATCAGTTAAGTTGTAAAAAACGCGACTAATTACAGGATTATTAATATTGACACCTGAACTGGTAATTTCATAGGCAAAAAAATGATTTTCTACTACTGATAAAGCCCAGATAGAACCGCAGCTTCCTTGAACTGCAGTAACTTTTTCTGACCAAGAATAAGATAAGTCTTCACCAGTATATGGGTTTGTATCTAAACTAACGGGGCCAGATGTAACTTCACCTAAACCACCGTTTAAAGATAAGTCTATGGTGTAAAAGTTAAAACCAGGATTAACAGGATATGATGTGTTACCAACAAAATTAGTACCAACTGTAAAAAGATAATAAATGTTTTTATTCGTTGGGTTTGGCACAAATAAAGCAGATTGCGTACTAGAAGGATTTCCTTCTAAAGAAGTAGCTAGTCTGCCATCAGAAAAAGTCATTATTTCATGTTTCGAGTTGTAAAGAGTTATTCCGTCTGAATAAAATAATAAATCACCGTCTGAATTAGAAATTGATGAACATCCTTCATCTGTACTTAATTTACCATTGTTGAGAGCTTTTGGTTCTCCGCTACTAAAATCTAAAACCTGCATTTTCTCCAAAATACCAAAAATTTGCTTCTTTTTGCGCGTAAAAGTTAAGAGCAAAGATTAATATAAAAAATGTAAATAAATTCCTCATTTGATGTAATTACTATGAATTCATCAAATATATTTAAAATGTACTACAAATCTCTCTTTTTTAACAATGTAAAAGATAAATAAATAAAAATAAAAGTCCATACAGAAGCAATTACAACTGCAGAAAAATCAACTGTGTAACTTTTTGTAAAGGTTTCTCCTATTTGGTTTGCTACAGACCTAACAGCACCTAATCTAGTAAAAGGTTCTTTTATTAAATTTGCCATAGATTCGAAAGGTAAAAACTGCATTACGCTATCTACTTTTTCGCTTGTGTTTTCAGAATCTTTAAAAGTCCAGAATAAATATCCTTTAAACATGCTTTCTACAAATAACCAAACAACCATTGCTCCAACTGCAAATGCAGATCTTTTTACTAAAATTCCGAAGAATAAACCCATAGAAAAGAAGGCTACTAACTTGATAAAAAAGGCTAATAAATATTGTAAATCAGAAGTTATAATTGCCAATTCATTATAATCAGAATAAATTAAACCTAATACTAAAGAGACAAAGAATACGAATACTGTTGAAACAAATGCAAAAACAATTACTGTATAAAATTTAGATAGTATAAATTCTTTTTTACTTAAACCATCAATTAAGTTTTGTTTTAAAGTTTTGTAACTGTACTCATTTGCCATCATAGATACAATAACTAAGAGTAAAAAGAACTTTAAAATTGCAGCAATGTAGGTGTTAAAATGCCAAATGTATGGGAAATTAAAAATTCCTATTTCTGCCAAATGAAATTTTATCGGGCCAATATCAAACTTAATTGCAGCAATTAATGCAATACAAGTTAAAAGCCCAAAATAGATAAGTGAAAGTACTTTACTAGCTTTATTATGTTTTAATTTATGAAACTCTATAGTTAATAATCTTAACATGATGTTTGGTGTTTTTTGAAAGTTGATGAATGTTTTAAAACGCTGCTAAAACAATGAATTAGTTGTTGTTTGTTAAATCTAAAAATTGCTGTTCTAAACTTGGCTTACGTTTCACTAAATGACTTAAAGTTATTCCTTTTTCGAATAGAAAAGTATTTAGTGTTGTTGCAGAAATAGCATCGTTTAAAGTAGCGATAATAGTTTCGTGCTCTTTTGTTACCTTATTTATAGAAGGATGATTTTCTAATTCTAAAAGTAATTTTGCTTCATCTTCTTCAACTTTTAATTCAAATAAACCGTTAGAAGCGGTCATTTCATCAACTCTACCGCTGTAAAGTTTTACTCCTTTTCTTATTACAACAACATGCGAGCAAACTTTTTCTACTTCGTCAAGTAAGTGCGATGCTAATAAAATTGTTGTACCTGTACTAGCAATTTTATTGATTATTTGTCTAATTTCATGAATTCCTTGTGGATCTAAACCATTTGTTGGTTCGTCTAAAATTAAAATTTCTGGATCATTTAGCAAAGCAGATGCAATTGCTAAACGTTGTTTCATACCTAAAGAAAATGTTTTAAACTTGCTATTTCTTCTCTCGAAAAGATTTACAGTTTTAAGTTTTTCGTCTATTTTATCTGTTGAAATTCCTTTGATAGTACAAATCAATTTTAAGTTTTGTACAGCCGTCATGTAAGGATAAAAATTAGGTCTCTCTATAATTGCACCAACTTTTTTTAAGGCTTCGTGCGTAGATAATTTTCCGTCGAACCAAGAAAATTCTCCAGAAGTTCTATTAACTACATTTAAAATAATTCCTAAAGTGGTAGATTTTCCACTTCCGTTGGGACCTAAGATTCCGTATACATTTCCTTTTTTAATATCAAAAGAAAGATTGTTTACTGCATGTACGGTTCCGTATTTTTTATCGAGGTTTTTTAAAGATAAGATAGTTTCCAAAAAGTTGAATTTAGTCGGTTATGATAGTAAGACGACTAATTTACAATTTTGTTACTTAAAAAAAAGGTATTTATTTAAATTGCTTATTTTAAGTGATTTGAGATTTTTTTGAATAATAGGATATTAATATTCGTTGAAATCAAAATCATCAAAAGGATCAAAATCATCTTCATCTTCATCAAATTCTGAATCTAATTTTTCTGCCACAAATTCTTTTTCTGGTGCTTCTTTTGGAATTTCTCCTACCGATAATATAGTTTGTGGTAAATCTTGTTTTTCATCCGAAGAAATATCTACAACATCAACATAAAAAGTCCACATATTTAAAAAGTCGTAAACATAAATAAGCTTGTCATTAACATTAGGTAATGTTTCTTTTAAAACACATGTTTGCATCGAAATACCTTCACCGGCTTCTGCCATGTTAAATAACGGGATTTCTTCTCCTTGATTCCATTCGTCATCCGTTCTATAAAAAGACGCCATTTCTTGCCCTTCAAAACCAAAAGATTTTGCAATTGTAAAATGTAAATCTTCTAAATTAAAAGAATTACTTACAATTATTGTTCTTAAAATGTCTTCTTTAGTGTCTAAAATTACGCGTATTTTGTACATAGAATGGTTTAACTTTTCAGTTGCAAAAATACAATTTTTTATACGTATTTTTACATAATTAATAATAGATTATGGATAAAACAAGTATTTTAAAATCATTTAACGAGCGTTCTAAAAACACGTTAATGGAAACTCTTGATATTGAATATGTTGCTGTTGGAGACGATTTTTTAACAGCCAAAATGCCAGTAAATTCTAATGTACATCAACCTTATGGGCAGCTTCATGGTGGTGCAACTGCCGCGTTAGCAGAAAGTGTTGGTAGTGCAGCTTCTAACTTTTTTATTGATAATAAAACTCAATTTATTAACGGAATTCAATTGTCTATAAATCATATAAAAAGTAAAAGAGAAGGTATGGTTTACGCAACAGCTAAAAATATTCACAAAGGTAAAACAACACATCTTTGGGAAGTGAAAATTGTTGATGAAAACGATGCTTTAATTTCTGTTGCTAAAATGACAAACATAGTTCTAGATATTCGTAAAAAATAATTTCAATTTGAATAATTTACTCGATACAATTGCTAAACATTTTTCTAATAATTTGCCTTTTGTTGCATACAGAAAACCGAACAAAAGTTTGGTTACTGCTTTTTTGCTAAAAGATAATAGTTTAGAATTTACATCAGAATTTACAGAAAGTGGTTTTGTTTTTGCGCCTTATAAAAAAGAAGAAAAGGCAATTTTATTTTCTGATAAAAAAGCTTTAATTATTTCTGAAAACATAGATACACAAGAAAAATCTCTAAGAGATGATATAGCAACTAGTTTAGTTGATTCTGTTAGGGACAAACACATAAATATTGTAGATAAAGCTGTAGAAACTATAAAAACTAGTAATTTACAAAAGGTTGTTATTTCTAGAGAAGAACTTGTGAAATTAAATCCTGTAAACATTTTAGAGATTTACAAAACATTGCTATCAACCTACAAAAATGCATTTGTTTATGTTTGGTTTCACCCAGAAATTGGTTTGTGGTTCGGTGCTACACCAGAAACGTTATTAAACTTAAAAGGCACTAATTTTAAAACAATGTCTTTAGCAGGCACTCAAGTAAATATCAACAAAAAAGACATAATTTGGAAGTCTAAAGAATTAGAAGAGCAGCAATTGGTAACTAATTTTATAGAAACACAATTACAACCAATTTCTAATAATTTAATTATTGATAAAACAGAAACAATTAACGCTGGAAGTCTTTTGCATTTAAGAACTAAAGTATCTGGAATTCTAAGCGAAAAATCTAATTTAAAAGAATTGATTAGAGCTTTACATCCAACACCTGCGGTTTGTGGTTTACCTCGAAATTTAGCTAGTAATTTTATAGATTCTAATGAAGGTTATAGCAGAACATTTTATACAGGTTTTTTAGGTGAGTTAAACTTTAATGTTTCTAAAACAGCAATTCGAGAAACAGCTTTATTTGTTAACTTAAGATGTATGAAAATTAAAGAAAATACAGCTTATATTTATGTTGGTGGCGGAATTACAAAAGATAGTATCGCAGAAAAAGAGTGGGAGGAAACAGTTTCGAAATCTAAAACCATGAAACGTGTTTTAAACTAAAATATAAATATAAAAAAACCGCAAATAGTAAATTTGCGGTTTTTTAATTTTTGTGTAAAATTTGAATTTGAATTGAAATTGTATATAATGTAATAAGAGATTAATTACTCTTTATTTATTATCTATTTCTTTTGAGTTGTTAAATTTAAGCAAATTTTTTGAATAAACTTATATATCATCGAAAGAAATGTCTGTAAAACTTTCTGTAGAAGCAGTTTCTTCTGTAGTAGTTTTAGGCTCTTCTTTCTTAAAATCTTTCTGATGACGCTCACTAATTACTTCATCTCCTTTTTCATTTATTATATAATCTGTTGCTTTTTTTAGCATTTCATGAAAATCTGTAAAATCTTCTTTATATAAATAAATTTTATGTTTTTGGTAATGAAAAGTTCCGTCATCGTGAGTAAACTTTTTACTTTCTGTTACCGTTAAATAATAATCGTCTGCTTTTGTTGCTCTTACATCAAAAAAATACGTTCTTCTTCCTGCTCTTAATACCTGTGAAAAAATTTCTTCCTGTTCAACTCTCTCTGCCATGTTCTTTTAAATAGTAGTTATGTAGTTTATTATTAGTAACAAATCTAATAAAATATTTTACTTAGCAATGTTAAAGATTAATTTTCTTTTTCTAAAAGTTGTTGTTCATATAAATCTTTGTAATAGCCTTTTTCTGTTATTAATTGATTATGAGTACCTTGTTGACTAATTTTACCATCGTCTAACACAATTATTTTATCAGCATTTTTAGCAGAAGAAACTCTATGACTAATAATAAAAGTGGTTTTGTTTTTAGAAACTCTTTTTAAATTTGTTAGTATTTTTTCTTCAGTTTCTGTGTCTACTGCAGACAAACAATCATCAAAAATTAAAATTTTAGGATTCTTAATAATTGCTCTTGCAATTGAAACTCTTTGTTTTTGTCCTCCGGATAATGTTACACCTCTTTCTCCTAAAACAGTATCATACTTGTTCGGGAAATCGATAATATTTTTATGAACATCCGCATCTTTTGCAGCTTGTATAATTTGTTCTTCTGTTGCATCTTCTTTTCCGAATTTAATATTGTTACCAATACTTTCAGAAAACAAAAACGGATCTTGTGGCACAAAACCAATTTGATTTCTAACATCATTTAGGTTTGCTTGCTCAATTGGTTTATTATCAATTAAAATTAAACCTTCTTTTGTGTCGTATAATCTTGCAATAAGCTCTATAATTGTAGATTTTCCAGAACCGGTTTTACCTAAAATAGCGATTGTTTCACCAGGTTCTGCGGTAAAATTAATATTTTTTAATGCCGTAATATTTGTGTCTTCATAGGTAAAGGTTACGTCTTTAAATTCTACTTTACCGTTTAAAACTGTTGGTTTTGTGTTATTATTCTCAATATCTGGCACTTGTTCTAAAAACTCGTTAATTCGAACTTGCGAAGCTTCTGCTTGTTGTATCATAGAAGTTACCCAACCTATTACTGCAACAGGCCAAGTTAAAATATTTACATAGAGCATAAATTCTATAATTGTACCAATTTGAATTTCATCATTTATATATTGTTGCCCACCAATGTAAATAACAATAATATTGCTTAAACCAATAAGAAGTACCATCAAAGGAAAAAAAAGTGCATTTGCTTGTTGTAAATGAATGTTTTTCTCTTTGCTTTTATCAGCAATTTCATCAAAATCTTTGATAATAGATTTTTCTATTCCGTAAGATTTTACCACACCAATTCCAGAGAAAAACTCTTGATTAAAAGTGGTTAATTTTGATAAATATTCTTGTACGATACTACTTCTTTTGTGAATTACTTTACTTAAAACGAAAATAGAAATTGATAAAACAGGGAAAGGTATTAATGTATACATGGTTAGTTTTACATCAATATTTATCATTTGAGTAAAACCAACTACAAGCAAAACAATCATATTCATGCTATACATTACTGCAGGACCAACGTACATTCTTACTTTAGAAACATCTTCAGAAATTCTATTCATTAAATCTCCTGTTCTATTTTTTTTGTAAAAATTTAAAGATAAGCGTTGGTATTGTTGATAGATTTCGTTTTTTAAATCGAACTCTATTAATCTAGAAGTTACAATAATGGTTTGTCTCATTAAAAAAGTAAAAAAACCAGCTAAAATTGCTACACCAATAATTATCAATACATTAATTAAAAGTTGATGTTTTACAAGTTCGATATCGGTAATTGTTCCGTTTTGATAATCTTCTACAATATTTAAAGAATCACCAACAATTTGCGGAACCTTAAGTGCAAGTAATTTAGATAAAATGGTAATTAAAATACCAATTAATAAACGCCATTTATACTTTATAAAGTACTTATTTATATATTTTAGAGCTTTCAATTTTTAATTTGAAGTTTTAGAGATAAAAATACTACTTATTGCAATTGTATTTATTTAATTAATGTTAAAAGAAATACAAATAAGAAGTACTTTTTAATGAAGTACGAAGATACATTTTTATAAATAATTTACTGCTTTTTTTGCCTTTGGAATCTTGATATAATAAATTGAAAAAAGAAATTAAAATAGATGTGTATTTAGAAGTAAAATAATATTATTTTTGTGGCTCGTTAAAAACCAAAACCATCGTGTTTTATTTCATAAAAGTTCTTTAGAAAAAATGATTAACAGAAGACATATTCGAGTTAAAGTAATGCAATCTGTATACGCAATGTTGCAGTCTCATAATGATGACATTATTAGAGAAGAAAAATTCTTAAAACACAGTGTTTTAAAAATGTTTGATTTATATGTGTTAAACATGCAGCTATTAGTAGAAGTACAAAAATTAGCTGCAAAGAAAATTGCACTTTCTAAAAAGAAAATTCTTGCTACAGAAGCAGATTTAAAACCAAACACAAAATTTATAGACAATAAGATAATTAATATTATTGCCGAAAGTGTAAGTGTAGAAGGATATTTAGAATTAAATAACCTAAAACATTGGGAAGACAACGATGAGTATGTAAAGATTATTTTCGAAGAACTTCAAAACAGCGATTTATATAAAAAATACATTGCTACAGAAGAAGATTCTTTTAAAATAGACAAAGCTTTTGTTATCGATTTCTTTAAAGAAATTATTGCACCAAATGAGAAGTTAGCAGAGTTTTACGAAGATGAAATGATTTCTTGGGTAGATGATATTCCTTTTGTAAATACTTGGGTTGTTAAAACTTTAAGCAAACAAAAAGCAAACGGATTGTTTGTTTTAGGTTCTTTATATAAAGATAAAGATGACGAAGAGTTTGTGTCTAAGCTTTTTAGAAAAACAGTTTTAAAACAAGCAGAGTATAAGCAAATTATAGAGGATAAGACACCTAATTGGGAGTCTGATAGAATTGCAGAAATAGATATGATTCTTTTACAAATGTCTATTGCAGAGTTTTTTAACTTTCCGTCGATACCAACTAGAGTTTCAATTAACGAGTACATAGAAATTTCTAAAGACTATTCTACAACTAAAAGTAGTTATTTTATAAACGGAGTTTTAGATAAGATTTCTAAAGAGTTTATAGCAAATAACAAAATTGTTAAAATAGGTAGAGGACTTATTTAAAATATGTAAACACAAAATATTTTATTAATTTTACAAAAAATAGATTTACAATGAAAAAAATATCATTCTTATTCGCACTTTTAATAGCATCAACTTTTATGGTTTCTTGCGATAGCGGAAGTGCAACAACAAAAATTAACAAAGCTAACTTAGATAATGCAAAATCTAGAGATGCAGAAATTAAAAAAGGAGTAGCTACAATTTCTTTAGACAAAAAAGAGTACGATTTTGGTACTGTAAACGAAGGGGATATTGTAGAAACTGTATTTAAAGTAACAAACTCTGGTAAAACAGATTTAGTTATTACAAACGCAACTGGTTCTTGTGGTTGTACGGTTCCTGTGTGGCCAAAAGCACCAATTAAGCCAGGAGAAACTGGTGAAGTTGCTGTTAAGTTTAACACAAATGGTAAACCAAACAGACAAATGAAAACTGTAACTTTAACTACAAACACAGAATCTGGTAGAGAAGTTTTAACATTAAGAGGTTCTGTTACACCTAAAGCTAAATAATCATAATGTTTAACTCAATTTTATTACAATTAGATTCTGGTAGTTTGGCAAGTATGTTGCCATTTGCTGCAATGATTTTAGTCTTATATTTTTTTATGATAAGACCACAAATGAATCGTCAGAAAAAAGAAAAAGCTTTTCAAGCAGAAATTAAAACTGGTACAAAAGTGATTACTTCTAGTGGTATACACGGTAAAATTACAGATGTAAATAATACAGATAATACAATAACTATAGAAACAGGAGCAGGAAAAATTAAATTCGAACGTTCTGCAATTTCTATGGAATTAAGTAAAAAATACGCAGCACCTGCTAAAAAATAATTTTGCTTAACAAATAATTTAAAGTGAGTATTGTCTAAATTAGATAATACTCACTTTTTTGTTTGTACGCTTTTGTGTAGATTGCAGTAACAAAAAATTTCTATTGAAAACAACAAAGAAAATACCCAAAACATTTATTAGTTTCCTTTTAGTTTCTTTACTAATTTGGCTTTTAATTACATTTTCTAAAGAGTACAATACATCCATTATTTTTCCGGTAGATTATAGTAATATTTCTCAAAATAAATTACTTCAAGCTACACCAACCAAAGAGTTAGAAGTTTTAGTAAAAGCAAATGGTTTTAAGATTCTTAGAACTAGGTTTAACGCAAAAACAATTGTTATTGATGCTAGCTCATTGATTAAAAAACAAGGCACCAAACATTTTTTACTTTTAAATAAGCAGCAAAAAAATATAGCGAAACAATTACCTTCTGGTATAGAATTGCAAGAAATTGTAAAAGACACAGTGTTTTTAGATGTTGGTAGTTTAGTTTCAAAGAAAATAGCCGTAAAACCCAATTTAAAATTAAATTTTCATGTTGGATATGATCTTTCTGAAGAAGTTAAAATTACGCCAGATAGTATTACTGTTTCTGGTCCAGAAATGCTGTTGTCAAAATTGAACAATGTAGAACTTGAACCTTTAGTTTTGCAAGACTTAAAAGTTGATTTCACCAAACAACTATCAATAAAACCCAAAGAAAATTACAAAAATTTAAAATTTAAAACCAATAAAATTACTGTTTCTGGAAAAGTAGAAAAGTTTACTGAAGGGTCTTTAAATATTGAATATAAAATTATAAATGTACCAGAAGGAGTTGTAATAAATACGCTTTCTAAAGAAGTAGAATTTACTTATGTCGTTGGTCTTTCTAGTTTTAATAAAATTAATAAAAACGTAATTAAAATAGAATGTGACTACAGCGAAACAACTGCAAGTAATTTAGGATATCTAATTCCTAAATTAGTGCATAAACCATCAGTAATTAAAGGTTATAAGATAACACCAAATAAAATAGATTTTTTAATTCAGAAATAAGATGATAATTGGCTTAACAGGAGGTATAGGAAGTGGAAAATCTACAGTGGCTAAAATGTTTAATGAGTTTTCTACAGTTGCAATATATATAGCAGATATAGAAGCAAAACAGTTAATGAACACATCAAAAGTTATCAAAGAAAATCTTATTAAATCTTTTGGTGAAGATGTGTTTAAAAATGCAGTTTTAAATAGAGAATTTTTAGCAAATATTGTATTTAAAGATAAAGAAAAGTTAAAGGTTCTTAACAATATTGTGCATCCAGAAGTTAAAAATCATTTTAAAAAATTTGTAGCAAATAACTCTGATAAAGATTACATTGTGTATGAAAGTGCAATTTTATTCGAAAATAATACTCAAAATCAATTCGATTTTATAATTACTGTTTACACTGATTTAGAAGAAAGAATCAATAGAATTATAAAAAGAGATAATACTACTAAAAAAGAAGTATTAAACAGAATAAATAGTCAATGGAAAGACAATAAAAAAATGCTTTTATCTAACTATGTTATTGATAATTATAGTGTTAAAAACACCGAGATTTTGGTTAAACAGATTCATAATATTTTAACAAAAAAGCAATGCTCAATTTAAGGAACCCTATCAGTTCTGTTAAATAAGTCTTAAAGTTCTAATAAAACAGTTAATTTAGGTTAAAATCGATAACTACAACTTTTGAAAGTAGTAAATTTGATTTATGCGTAAAAAAATGTTTATTCTTATTGTTGTTTTAATGAGTATTTCCTTGATAGGAATTATTGCTGTACAACTCTATTGGATTAACAATGCGCTAGAAAGTAAACAAGCACAATTTAAAAATGATGTGCAAAAATCTTTGGGTGCTGCAACCGAGCGAATTAACGAAAAAGAAATTTCTACTTTTCAGAAAAAAATTAACGAAATAATTTCTAAAGAAGGATTGGCTGGAACAGCCGAATTGAAGCAACATTTAATTCAGCAAATAGATACATCAACAAACACTAAAATTACAGTTGGTGGTACTTTTTTAGAAGAAAATTTTAAGTTAACATCAGATTTTTTAAATCACGATTCTATTATTTATAAGAGAGTTACAGGTAGAACAGATTTTTCTAAATTATCTTTAATTAAAAGTCCAGATGAATTATTTCCGAAGTTAGACGAACAAAGGTTTTCTTTTACAAGAAGATACACAGAGTTTGATAGATTACAGACTATAGAGATTCTAAATTTTGTTAATAATAGAAAATTAATTCACCAGCGTTTAAGTAACAAAGATTTAAATGCAATTATAAAAGAAGAACTTGTTAAAAGAAATATTGTATTAGATTTTAAATATGGTGTTTATGGTTCTGATGGTTTGGCAACAAAATTAAAATCTGGTTATTACACAATCGATACAAAAGATAGTTTTAAATATCCGTTGTTTTTTGATCCTTTAGGAAACACAACTTATAATTTACATGTTACTTTTCCTGATAAAAATGATCATATTTTGGCAGGAATTTCAAATATATTATTGCTGTCGTTGTTTTTTATATTCATTATAATTATTGCTTTTTCAAGTTCATTATATCAATTAATTCGTCAGAAAAAAATATCAGAGATTAAAACTGATTTTATCAATAATATGACGCATGAGTTTAAAACGCCAATAGCAACAATAAATTTGGCATTAGATTCGATAAAAAACCCTAAGATTTTGGGTGACGATTCTAAGGTTTTGCGATATGTGCAAATGATACGTGATGAAAATAAAAGAATGCATTCTCAAGTAGAAAATGTATTAAGAATATCTAGATTAGAAAAAAATCAGATAGATTTAAGTAAGGAAACCATAGACTTACACGACATTATAGAAGACGCAATTACACATGTTAGCTTGTTAATAGAAGATAGAAAAGGTAAAGTTTCTACTCATTTTAAAGCAATTGTATCAGAATTACCAGGAAACCAATTTCATTTAACCAACGTGGTTGTAAACATGTTAGAAAATGCAATTAAATATTCTGAAGGCGCACCAATTATAGATGTTTATACAGAAAGTACAAGTAAGTTTTTTGTGTTTAAAATAAAAGATTCTGGTATTGGGATGAGTAAAAATGTTCAGAAACAGGTTTTTACAAAGTTTTATAGAGAACAAAAAGGAAACATACACGATGTTAAGGGCCATGGTTTAGGTTTGGCTTATGTAAAAGAAATAGTAGAAAAACACCACGGAACAGTTTTTGTGGAAAGTGAGAAAGGAAAAGGTAGCATATTTACAGTAAAATTACCTTTAATTTAAAATAAAGAAATAATAATGGGAAGTAAAAAGATTTTATTAGTTGAAGATGATCCAAATTTTGGAACAGTTCTAAAAGATTATTTAGCATTAAACGATTATAACGTTACACATGCAAAAGATGGAATAGAAGGTTTAATTATGTTTAAAAACAGCGATTACGATTTATGTATTTTAGATGTAATGATGCCTCGTAAAGATGGTTTTTCTTTAGCACAAGATATTCGAGTAACAAATAAAGAAGTACCAATTATTTTCTTAACTGCAAAAACGCTTAAAGAAGACGTTTTAAAAGGTTATGCAGTTGGTGCAGATGATTATTTAAATAAACCTTTCGATTCAGAAGTTTTATTACACAAAATTAAAGCTATTCTGCAAAGAAAAGAAACAGATAATTCTACAGAAAACGAACAGTTTGAGTTTACAATTGGAAATTTCTTTTTCAATTCTAAATTACGTCATTTATCTATTGGTAAAGATGGAGAGCCTGTAAAATTATCGCCAAAAGAAAGTAAATTGTTGCGTATGTTAGCGCTTCATAAAAACGATTTAATGCCTAGAGAGTTAGCATTAACTAAAATATGGAGAGACGATAACTATTTTACTTCTAGAAGTATGGATGTTTACATTGCTAAACTAAGAAAGTACTTAAAATTAGACGAAAAAGTAGAAATTTTAAATATTCACGGAGAAGGATTTAGATTAGTAGATAAATCTTAATTTCTAAAATTCTTCCCAAATAAAATAACTCAGTTTGTATTTCAAGCTGAGTTTTTTGTATTTTTATATTATGGCAGAATTTATAAGAATCTATAACGAAAATCCAAACCCAAAAGAAATTGCAAAGGTTATAAAAGTTTTACAAGCTGGTGGTTTGGTTATTTATCCTACAGATACGGTTTATGGTTTGGGTTGCGATATCACAAAACCAAAAGCTTTAGAAAAAATTGCTCAAATAAAAGGTATCAAGTTAGAAAAAGCCAATTGGTCTTTTATTTGTAACGATTTAAGCCACCTTTCTGATTACGTTAAACAAATAGATTCAGCTACTTTTAAAATACTTAAAAGAGCTTTGCCTGGTCCTTATACTTTTATTTTACCAGGCAGTAAAAACTTACCAAAAGTCTTTAAAAAGAAAAAAACGGTTGGTATTAGAATTCCTGATAATTCGATAATTAGAACCTTAGTGCAAGAACTTGGTAACCCACTTGTATCTACATCTATTAGAGATGATGATGATGTGTTAGAGTATACTACAGATCCGGAGTTAATTTTTGAAAAATGGCAAAATCTAGTTGATGTTGTTATTGATGGTGGTTATGGCGGTAATGAAGCGTCTACCGTAATCGATTTAACAGAAGAGCCAGAAGTAATTAGAGAAGGAAAAGGAAGTTTAGATATTCTTTAATTCTTATTTTAAGTTTTCAAATTTTTTTCTACCTAAAATAAAATGTTGCCAAACAACACTTGTATGTAAATTGTATTGTTGTTTCTTTTGTAATAACTTTCTCTTCTTTAAATATTTATAAAAATTTTTATAGAAACTAAAATGCGCTTTTACAACAGCAAAAGTATGTACGGGTCTTAATTCGATTAGAAACTTTAATCCTGCAATTCCGTCTAAAATTAATCTAGAAAAAATTACAAATAAAAACCACTTTTTGGGCACGTTTTTTACAACATTTAGTAAACTATTTCTAAAGTTTAAAAATGTTTTATGCGGATTGGTTTCTTGTAAAGTTGCTCCGCCAACATGATAAACAGTAGACTCGCCAACATATTTTACTTTATAACCAATATTTTGAGTTCGCCAACATAAATCTATTTCTTCTTGATGTGCAAAATAATCTTCATCAAAGCCACCAAGTTTGTGATAAACATTTGCTCGAATAAACAAACAAGCGCCAGAAGCCCAAAATATTTCTGAAGTATCATCAAATTGATTTTGATCTATTTCTAGAGAATTAAAAATTCTTCCTCTACAATAAGGGTATCCGTATAAATCTATAAATCCGCCAGCAGCACCAGCATACTCAAATTTAGTTTTATTTTTAAAATCTAATAATTTAGGTTGAATAATAGCTGTTTTATCATCATTATTAAAAACATCTAATACCGGTTTTAACCAATTTTTAGTTACTTCAACATCAGAATTTAATAAACAATAAATATCTGCATCAATAGCTTGTAAAGAATCGTTATAACCTTTTGCATAACCGCCATTGGTTGGGTTTTCAATAATTTTTACCGACGGATAATTCTCTTTGACATAAGAAATAGAACTATCTGTAGAAGCATTATCGGCTACATAAACTTCTGCTTCATTTAAGCTAAAATTAACTACCGATGGTAAAAACTGTTCTAATAGTTTTTGACCATTCCAATTTAATATGACGATTGCTGTTTTCAAGGGTGCAAATTTACGTTATAAATCTTATTTAAAACTATTAGAAAATGGTTAATTCTAATAAGATAATAACTAAATATAATCTGGTATGTCTTTTAAGAAAATATAAGTTTCATTTTCAAAGTCCATTTTGCAATAAAAATGTTGCAAACCGTTGGTAACAATTAAATAATTTGCTTTTAATTTTAAGTTATATCTCGCAATTTGATCAAAAGTAGCTTGCGTAATTTTAATAGATGGCGCTTTACATTCCACAATAATATCTGGTTCACCTTTTGCATTAAAAATTAAAATATCTGTCCTTTTTTTTCTATTGTTTATCGTTAATTGTTTTTCTAAGGCAATAAGAGATTTTGGATATTTTTTTTCTTCTAAAAGATATAAAACAAAATGTTGTCTTACCCATTCTTCTGGTGTTAGTACCAAGAATTTTTTTCTTAAAATATCAAAAATAAGCATGTTATTTTCGTTACTTTTGAGACGGAAATTGTAGTTGGGTAGGTTCAGTTTTTGCATCGGTCAAAAGTAATTAAAAAACAGTTATGATACATTTATTAGTTGGTAATACTGGCGCAGGTAAATCTACATACGCAAGTAATTTAAAAAAAGAAACTTCTGGTATTATTTTTACTTTGGATAAATGGAATAAAGTTTTATTTTTTCCTGATAAGAAAGATATAGATGGTTTAGATTGGTTTTTAGAAAGAATTGACAGAGCAGAAATTATAATAGAAGATTTGATATTACAGTTAGAAAATAGTGGTGTAGATAGTATTTTAGATGTAGGACTTTCTAAGTTTTTACACAGAGAAAAATATAGAAAATTCGCCAACGATAATTCTATTAATCTTCAACTTCATTTTTTAGATGTTTCAAAAGAAATTAGAAAAGAAAGAGTATTAAAAAGAAACTTAAATAAAGGGTTTACTTTTGAATTTGAAGTTAGTGAGGCTAATTTTGAATTTATGGAAAACTGGTTTGAAACGCCAACAGAAGAGGAATTACAAAATGCAATAATTATAAAAGAATAAATGAACGAAGTTAAAGCCATTGTATCAGATATTAAAAGCGGTACTATAAAACCCATTTATTTTTTAATGGGAGAAGAACCATATTATATTGATAAGATTTCTGATTATATTGAAGAACATGTATTAGATGAAGCAGAAAAAGGTTTTAATCAACAAGTAATGTATGGTAGAGATGCAAGTATAGAAGATATTGTTTCTGCAGCTAAACGTTACCCAATGATGGCAGAAAGACAGGTTTTAATAGTTAAAGAAGCACAAGACTTAAGTAGAAATATAGAAAAGTTAGTTTCTTATGCCGAAAATCCGCAACCAACAACAGTTTTAGTTTTAAATTATAAATATAAAAAGTTAGATAAACGTAAAAAATTACATAAAGCGATTGCCAAAACAGGTGTTATTTTCGAGAGTAAAAAATTGTATGAAAATCAAGTTTCAGATTGGATTCGTAGAGTTTTAAGCGGTAAAAAATACCAAATAGAACCAAAAGCAGCTTTAATGTTAGTTGAGTTTTTAGGTACTGACTTAAGTAAAATTTCTAATGAATTAGAAAAATTAATGCTTGTACTACCAGAGGCAACAATTATTAACGATAAGCATATCGAAGAAAATATAGGTATTTCTAAAGACTTTAATAATTTTGAGTTAAGGAAAGCAGTAGGAGAGAAGAATATTGTAAAAGCAAATCGAATTATTAATTATTTTGCAGAAAATCCAAAAAGTAATCCTTTAATAATGACTATATCTTTATTAAACGGTTTTTTTACGCAACTACTTTCTTTTCATGGTTTAAAAGATAAATCAAAAAACTCTGTGGCAAAAGCAATCGGCGTTAATCCGTATTTTGTAGATGAGTATTTTTTGGCAGCTAGAAATTATCCAATGCGAAAAGTAGCACAGGTTATTGCTATGTTAAGAGAGGCAGATGTTAAAAGTAAAGGAGTAGGAGCAAATCAACCAAGTCATGATATTTTAAAAGAATTGTTATTTAAAATTTTACATTAAAATATAAATTAAAATGAAAAATATTTTTGAAAAAGAGGTTAGTAATCAGGTTATTGCTAGAATCGATAAATTAACAACATCTAGCCAACCACATTGGGGTAAAATGTCTGTTTCGCAAATGTTGGCACATTGCAATGTTACTTATGAAATGGTGTATACCGATAAACATCCTAAGCCAAATGCTTTTATGAAGTTTATGCTGAAATTGTTTGTTAAAAATGCAGTTGTTTCTACTAAACCTTATAGTAAAAACGGAAAAACAGCTCCTCAATTTATAATTGTTGAAGAAAAAGATTTTGAGCTAGAAAAAACAAGATTGATAAATTATATCAATCAAACCCAAGAATTGGGCGCTAAACATTTTGAGGGTAAAGAATCTCATTCTTTTGGTGCATTAACTTCACAAGAATGGAATAATTCCTTTTACAAACATTTAGATCATCATTTAACTCAATTCGGAGTTTAAAAAATTAAAATAAAAAAACCGAGCATTAGCTCGGTTTTCTTTTTTTAAGGTCTATATATTTTTTCGTATAAATCTTTGTAAATATCTTTAATTATAGCTCTTTTCATTTTCATTGTAGGTGTTAAATGACCGCCATCAATAGACCAAACATCTTTAGTAAGTTCAAAACGTTTAATACGTTCCCATTTACCAAATTGTTCGTTACATTTATCTACTTCTCTTTGAATTCTATTAATCACTATTTCAGAACTGATAATTTCTTCGTTCGTTTTTCCAATTGATAAACCTTTTTTATCAATCCAATCTTTAATAAATTCAAAATTTGGTTGAATAATTGCTGCCGGCATTTTCTCACCTTCACCAATAACCATTATTTGTTCTATAAATAAAGATTGTTTTAATTCTCCTTCTAATAATGGTGGTACTACATATTTACCACCAGAGGTTTTAAACATTTCTTTAGTTCTTCCGGTAATTTTTAAGAAGCCTTCTTTATCAAATTCACCTTTATCACCTGTATGAAAATAACCATCTTTTAAAACTTCAGATGTTTTTTTAGGGTCTTTGTAATAACCCAACATTACATTTGGTCCTTTTACTAAAATCTCTCCGTTTTCAGCAATTTTAACTTCAACCTTACTTATCGTTTTACCAACAGTGCCGATTTTAAAACCTTCGTTTTTTTGGTCGTTTACAGAAATTACAGGAGAAGTTTCAGTTAACCCGTAACCCTCCATAATTGGCATGCCTGCAGCAGCAAAAACTCTAGTTAATCTTGGTTGCAATGCTGCACTACCAGAAACCATAATTTTTAAATTTCCACCCAAAGCTTCTTGCCATTTAGAAAATATTAGTTTTCTAGCTAAACTTAGTTGTTTTTCGTACCACCAGCCATTTGCACCATTAGGCTCGAACTTTAGCCCTAAGTTAACAGCCCAAAAGAAAAGTCCTTTTTTAATTCCAGAAAGAGCTTCTCCTTTTAAAATAATTTTATCGTAAATTTTCTCGTACAAACGAGGCACCGCAGTCATTACGTTTGGTTTAATTTCTTGAGCGTTTTCAGATAATTTTTCTATTGATTCTGCAAAATAAATAGATACACCACAATATTGGTATAGATACAAAATCATTCTTTCAAAAATATGACAAACAGGTAAAAAGCTTAACCCTAAATCTTTACCATCGTCTAAAGGAACACGCTCTTTAGCGGCCAAAACATTAGAAACAATATTGTCATGAGAAAGCATTACACCTTTAGGTCTACCTGTTGTACCAGATGTATAAATAAGTGTTGCTAAATCTGTTGGTTTTACAGCTTTTTTTCTTTGTTCAACTTCATCTTGATTTGCAGTATCTTTTCCTAATTCTAAAACATCTTTCCAAGATTTTTCTGAAGCAATATCATCAAAAGTAAAAATACCTTTTAACTTTGTATTTCCTTTAATCTGGTTAAGCTTTTCTAAAACTTCTTCATCAGAAACAAAGCAATAAATAGCTTCAGAATGATTTAAAACATATTCATAATCTTCTTTACTAATTGTTGGATAAATTGGTACATTTTGTGCACCAGTTTGTAAAACACCAATATCACAAATATTCCATTCTGTTCTATTGTTTGATGATATAACTGCAATTTTATCGTTAGGTTGAACACCTAATTTTAATAATCCTCTACTTAATTGGTTTGCTTTTTCTACATATTCTTTGGTCGAAGTACTTACCCATTTATCATTCAATTTAGTTGATAACGATTTATTTAAATTATACGTTTCTAATTGATAATAAGGGATGTCAAATAACCTGGTAATTTCTATCGGCATAAGTTCTATTTTGTAAAATGCAAATTAGGGAAATTACAGCTATTTAGCAAATACTTATTTTAAGAGATTATAAATTATTAAATCTTTATTTTTAGTCTATTATTATTTTTGATAATATATAATTAATGCGTTTTTTTTGACAATTAAGGTTTAAATTATTATTGCATTTAACTGCTTAATTTTTAAAAGTTTGCGTTTTAATAAAATTAAAAATTCTTAAAATATATGATTTATTCTAAAATTGAAAAACCTAGCTTTTTGATTAAAAAGCTAGGTTTAATTGGTTTTGGTCAGCCCCTAATCTAACCGTTTTTCCATTATACTGCAATTTACAAAGATTTAAAAAACTGCATATACGTATAAATACCTATTTATTATTTATTAAATATTTATTGAAGTTTTTACCGTTTATTTTGGTGTATTTAGAGTCGATTTCATAATTAACATCCATCCCTGTAATATCAAAACCACCAGAAACATTCATGTATTTTATATTAAGATCCTCCTTAAATTGAGTGTTGCTAAATGAAACTCCGTTTTTAAATTGTGTATATTTAAATGTAGCGGTATCCTTAAATATTGCATTTGCAAAACTTACATTTTCACTAAATTTAGCATACTTAAATGTTGCAACTTCATTAAACTTGGTTTTATAAAAGTTGCTTTTTTGAAGGAATTTAGCATATTTAAAAGTGTTATCATCATTAAAAGTTGAGTATGAAAAATCTGAATCTTTGTAAAAATCAGAATATTTAAACATTGCTTTTCTAGTAAATTCACAGTTTTTAAAAATTACTTCTTCTTCAAAACTTGCTGTAAAAGTATAACCAGATTCTTCTGTAGGTATGTAAGCCAAAACATCATTTTTAAAAGTGCAGTTTTTAAAAGAAATTTTTACGCTAATTAGTTTTTTGATTTCGTTGGTATTACTGTTGTTATTAGAGCTCCAGTTAAACCAACTGCTTTTTTTCTTTTTTGGTACATTTTTTAAAGCATCATCCATAAATGTTAAATCTAGAACTCCTATGATTGTTGCATTTTCGATTGAGATATTTTTGCCATTTTTTATATCATTTAAAATAGTTGATGCCTCTATTTTCTTTTGAGAAAAAATAGAATTGTTTATACAAATCGTTAAGATTAATAGAGTAATTATTTTTTTCATGTTATAAAGTTTTAGTGTTTTATATAATGACTTTGTAAAACCTGATTTGTGACACTTTCTTTTTTAAAAATTAAAAGACCGAGAATACATCTCGGTCTTTTGCCTAAAACTAAAATACTAAAATAAATTTTACATCATTATATATAAATATCAGCCCCCCAATATCCATTGATGAAAATCTAATATAAATATACAAAGAGTAACTGTGGATTTAATGTAAATAATCGTACTTGGTATTTCTAAAAATCTCTTTTATTAATAAGAATTCGTCTTTAAAATAGTCTTTTAAAGATTTTGACGTAAACGATTTAAAATCTTTGGCAAAGTGAGATTCATCGTAATAATCATACATATAAATTAGGTCCTTCAGGTCAATTTTTTTTCCTTCATATTCTTTCATTAATTTCTTAAATCTATGAATTCTAATATATTTAGAAGGTGTTAAGCCTACTGTTTTTTTAAAATTGGTTTCTAAAGTTTTTTGACCAAAGGGTAAGTCTTCTAAAATTTCATTGACAGAAATCATTCCTTCTTTAAGATGAATTTTTTTTACAAGATCATCTATAATTAAAGTATTTTTATTTTCTGTTAAAGGTAAGGTTAGAATATAATCTTCTAGTTTATCGAATACTTGGTGATATTCATCTTTTCCTTTTAAAAAAATGTTTTCAAGTTCTGAAGTTATAACTTGGTTTATTTTATGAAAGCACTTGTATTTATTAGTTATTGATGAAGCATCGATATTGGTTAATTTGTGTAAAGATGTTGCTTTAAAATTCATACCGCAAACAATACCTTCTTTGTATAAATTAAATTTATAAGATTTGCTAAATTGCCCATAAACACTAAGCTTATGTAAATCTGTAACTTCTTTTGCAAGAGATATTCTTTGACCTTTACTATAAAAATAGGCTAAACCAGAAAAGTTTAAAGGCGGAATTATAGCTTCTAACGGTACGTCTTTTTTTTGATAATCAATTAAAAAAAACTCCTGGATTAAATGAGAAGTTTTTGTAACATCAAAATAAGTTAGCTTCATAGAATTTTAATTATAATTTTAAAAATAAAAAAAAAATCCTATAAAGCTATTTTTAATTTATTTTTTATTGATTATCCAGTCTTTTGCATTTACAAAAGCTTGTAGCCAAGGTGTAACTTCATCTTTTCTATCCGCAGGATAATTTGCCCAATTCCATTGAAAAGTAGAGCGTTCTATATGTGGCATTGTTACTAAATGTCTACCAGTTTTATCACACATCATTGCTGTATTAAAATCAGAACCATTTGGGTTATTTGGGTAACCCTCGTAACCATATTTAGCAACAATATGATAATTATTTTCAGTTTCTGGTAAGCTAAATTTACCTTCACCATGAGAAATCCAAACCCCTAACTCTGTACCTGCTAAAGATGATAACATTACAGAATTGTTTTCTTGAACTTTTACTGATGTAAATGAGCTTTCGTGTTTTTTAGAATCGTTGTGTACCAATTTTCCATGAACTTTATGTTCTGGATTAATTAAGTCTAACTCCATCCATAATTGTGCACCATTACAAATACCAACAGATAAAGTATCTTCTCGTTTAAAGAAGTTTTTTAAAGCTGTATTTGCTTTTTCGTTATATTTAAAAGCACCTGCCCAACCTTTTGCAGATCCTAAAACATCAGAATTAGAAAAACCACCAACAGCACCAATAAATTGAATGTCTTCAAGAGTTTCACGACCAGAAATTAAATCTGTCATGTGTACATCTTTTACATCAAAACCAGCTAAATACATAGCATTCGCCATTTCACGTTCTGAGTTAGATCCTTTTTCTCTAATAATTGCAGCTTTTGGTTTCTCAGTTTCAATTTTAGGTAATTTACCTGTAAAGTTTTTTGGAAATTTATATGTTAAAGGCTGTTTTTTATAATTATCAAATCTATCTTGTGCTAAATTATTAGCAGTTTGTTTTTGATCTAATAAGAAAGAAGTTTTGTACCAAACATCTCTAAGTTCTGCAACATCAAAAGAAAATGTATCTGTATTATTTTTAATGTTTACAGTACCAGAGTTATTTGCAGTACCAATTTTAAATACCGCAATACCTTTATCTTCTAATTCTTTTTCTACTGAAACATCTGCTTGAAATACAATTCCGGCATTTTCAGAGAATAATACTTTTATAGAATCTTCTTCGTTTAAAACAGAAATATCAAAGTCTGCACCTAAATTTACATCAGCAAAACACATCTCTAATAAAGTTGTTATAAATCCGCCAGAAGCAATATCGTGTCCTGCCTTAATTTTATCAGCTTTAATTAAATTCTGAATTGCATTAAATGTCTTTTTTACATAAGAAGAATTTGTAACATCTGGTGTTTCGTTACCAATAGCATTTAAAGCTTGGTTAAAAGAGCTTCCACCTAATTTATATTCGTCTTGAGAAATATTGATGTAATAAATATTTCCACCATCAACTTTTAAAACAGGCTCTACAACTTTAGAAATTTCATTACAGTTTCCGGCAGCAGAAATAATAACAGTTCCCGGAGAAATTACATCCCCATCAGGATATTTTTGTTTCATTGATAAAGAATCTTTACCAGTTGGCACGTTGATACCTAAATCTACAGAAAACTCAGAAACAGCTTTAACTGCTTTATATAAACGAGCATCTTCGCCTTCGTTTTTGCAAGGCCACATCCAATTTGCAGATAAAGAAATTGAACTTAAATTATCTTTTAAAGGCGCCCAAATAATATTTGTTAATGATTCTGTTATTGCATTTCTACTTCCTGCCTCAGGATTAATTAATGCAGAAATAGGAGCGTGCCCAATAGAAGTTGCTACACCTTCTTTACCGTTATAATCTAAAGCCATTACACCAACGTTGTTTAACGGTATTTGTAACGGACCAACACATTGTTGTTTGGCAACTTTACCTCCAACACATCTATCTACTTTATTTGTTAACCAATCTTTACAAGCAACAGCTTCTAGTTGTAAAACTTGCTCTAAATAGATTTTTAAATTCTTAGTTTTATAGCGAGGATTTTTATATTTTCTGATAACAGTTTTGTCTGTCATTATGGTTTTTGGCGAAGAACCAAACATATCTTCTAAAGCTAAATCCATTGGTTTTTCGCCAGTAGTTTTAGATTCGAAAGTAAAACGATTATTACCAGTAACTTCACCAACAGTATACATTGGCGAGCGTTCTCTTTCTGCTATTTTTTGAAGTGTCTCTGTATGTTTTTTAGCAATTACCAATCCCATTCTTTCTTGAGATTCGTTACCAATAATTTCTTTTGCAGATAAAGTAGGGTCACCAACAGGTAATTTATCTAAATCGATTTTACCACCAGTATCTTCTACCAATTCTGATAAACAATTTAAATGTCCGCCAGCACCATGATCGTGAATTGAAACAATAAAGTTTTCATCACTTTCTACCATACCTCTAACTGCATTAGCAGCACGTTTTTGCATTTCTGGGTTCGATCTTTGTACAGCATTTAATTCAATTCCTGACGCAAATTCTCCAGTATCTGCAGACGAAACTGCAGCACCACCCATACCTATTCTGTAGTTTTCACCACCAAGAATAACAATTTCATCACCATCTTTTGGTGTATCTTTTAAAGCTTGTTCTGCTTTACCGTAACCAATTCCGCCAGCTTGCATAATTACTTTATCGAAACCTAATCTTCTTGCCTCAGCATCACTAGAAGCTGCATTTTCTTTATGTTCGAAAGTTAAAACAGAACCTGTAATTAATGGTTGCCCAAATTTGTTTCCAAAATCCGAAGCTCCGTTAGAAGCTTTTATTAAAATATCCATCGGAGTTTGGTATAGCCAATCTCTGGCTTCAAATTTTTGCTCCCAAGGTCTTTTTTCTTCCAATCGCGAGTAAGAAGTCATATAAACTGCTGTTCCTGCTAAAGGTAAAGAACCTTTACCACCGGCAAGTCTATCTCTAATTTCTCCTCCAGAACCAGTAGCGGCACCGTTAAAAGGCTCTACAGTTGTTGGGAAATTATGAGTTTCTGCTTTTAATGAAATTACAGAATCAAAATCCTGTGTTTGATAAAAATCGGGTTTATCTGCTGTTTTAGGAGCAAACTGTGCAACTTTTGGTCCTTTTATAAAAGCAACATTGTCTTTGTACGCAGAAACAATGTCATTAGGGTTTTGCTTTGATGTTTCTTTTATCAATTTAAAAAGAGAAGTTGGCATTTCTTCTCCATCAATAACAAAAGTTCCGTTAAAAATTTTATGACGACAGTGTTCCGAGTTTACTTGAGAAAACCCAAATACTTCAGAATCTGTTAATTTTCTATCTATTTTTTTTGCTACACCTTCAAGGTATTCAACCTCTTCTTCGCTTAAAGACAAACCTTCTTGATTGTTATAAGCAGCAATATCATCAATTTCTATAATTGCTTCTGGTTGAATATCAATAGCAAATGAGTCTTGATGTAAGCTCTTAAATTTTTCTGAAATCATTGGATCAAAATCAGAAAAATCTTCTGAAATAGCTGTAAATTCTTCAATTCTAATGATATCAGAAATACCCATGTTTTGAGTGATTTCTACTGCATTTGTACTCCAAGGTGTAATCATTGCAGCTCTAGGGCCAACAAAAAAAGCATCTATTGATGCCTCATTTATTTTTGGTTGATCGGCAAAAAGCCAAGTCAATTTTGCAATTGTTTCTGTTGTTAATTCTTTTGTTGTTTGAACAGCGAATACTTTACTGTTTTTGTTTCCAAAGAAATGAATCATTATTGTGTTGTGTTAGCGTTTGTTGTAAATGACAAATTTACTTTTTTTCAACTTAATTTTAACTATTTATTTACGCGAAATTATATAGTTTTTAACAAAAAAAAAGACGACTAAAAATAGTCGTCTTTTAAATTCTATTAAGTAATTTCTTATTGCTTGATAAACTTTTTAGTAATCGATTGGTTTTGCGTATTTAATTTTAATAAATACATCCCTTTAGATAACTTAGAAACATTTATAGAACTGTTTGCGTTTTCTATTGTTTCTGATTGCACCAATTTACCTAAAACATTATAAATATTTATAGTTGCTTTTTCGTTGATATTAAAAAATAACTTGTTACCTGTAACAGGGTTTGGATACATTTTGAAACCGTTTAAAGTCTCTGAATTTGTACTTAGAGTTACAGTGTGACTTCCAATTCCGTTAAATGTGTTTTCAGGAAAAGCAGTCCATTCACCTGTTTTGTCAAAAGTAGTGTTAGGTGCAGTAATATCTCCGTTTCTTCTTAAAGTTACATTTTCTATGTGTTTACTAGCGTTTCCTTTTTCACCAATAACGTCAATTAATACACCATTTTTAAATAAACCTACAGGATCATTACCATTAAAATTAATAGGAGATCCGTTATTACTAGAAGAATTACTTACTCGCAATAAATCTGCTTCGGCAACCAAAGTAGGATCATCAGAACCTTCATGAATTATTACAAATACATCTCCAGGAATTATACTTTTTACATTTCCTGTTGAGATATCAAATTCATCAATCCAACCACCAGCACCATTAGATTGTTTTTTTATTGAATAACCTGCTAAATTAACAGTACCACCAGTTAAGTTAACAATTTCTAAAGCTTTATTATTTCCGCCATTTGGTTCTACATATTCTGAAAAGAATAATTCAGTTGCTGTACCAGTTCCTGCTTCAGTAGTTGTTACATTTACTGTATTAGATTGAGTAGATTCATTTCCAGCTGAATCAACAGCAATAACGTAAACAGTGTAAGCTGTTGAAGAAGTTAAACCAGTAATTGTTTCTGTTAGTCCAGAAACTGTACTATTTAATGTTCCATCAACATAAATATCATATTCAGCGACTGCATTGTTATCAGTCGAAGCATTCCATGTCAACACAAATGAACTATCAGAAATATTACTAGCAGAAATATTTGTTGGAGCAGAAGGAGCTGCAGTATCTTGTAATGTTGTTCCGTTTACTGCGACACTTTGTTCTGAATGATTATTTACTAAATCTTTTGAAGATACAGTAATTGCATATGTTGTATTAGAAACTAAATCTGTTAAAGTTACAGAAGTAGCAGAAGTAGTTTGCTTTGTTAAAATTCCGTTAACATATATATTATAACCTGTTACAGCTTCATTATCTGTTGAAGCATTCCAGCTTACATCTAGGGTTGTAAAAGTTTCATTACTAATTGTTACGTTAGTTGGTATAGAGGGAGCTTCTGTATCATTTGTTGTATAAATACCCCATAAATCTTGAGCAGAATCTCCACCCCAAATTCTTGTAGCTAAAAATGGATTGTCAATAAATGGATTTCTATTTCCTTGCGCATATGTATTTGCTGTATTTTCATGAAATGTATTTCTAGCTTTTTCAAAATCTGATACGGGATCTTCAACATTCCAAACTAAAAATAAATCAATCATATCATCTGGAGTAGAAGCAGTACTACCCACACCAACTGCGGTTGGTAAACAAACATCGCCATAACGAACATACATGTACATCATCATTCTTGCAACATCTCCTTTCCATTCATCACCAGGATACCAAGCAGCTGTGTTTGGTCCATCGTTTCCTTGATGAAAATCTACAGTTGAAAATCCAGAATTTCCAGATCCTCTTCCAAATTTTCTATTGCTTCTAGAAGAATTTGTTGAAGGATCAGCAGGTCTTAAATGATGTGCATCTGCACCTGGACCAACTGAACCTAAATTTGGGTTTCCTAAAGAACGTGCAAAAACATGTTCTCTATTCCATTGTGTACTTCCTCCACCGTTGTTATTAATTCCTCTTTGACGATCATTTGTAATACCGCTATCAGACCCATTTTCCCATCCATAGATTAATAATACTTCACTAGAGTTTGTAGGATTAACATCTGTAACTTTAGACGCTTCCCAAACCCCAGGAGTATAATCTAATGTATTTGTGTGTGTACTAATAATTTTTGTTGCTAAAGCATCTTTTAAATCTGTACCAGATAATTGTAAATTAACATCACTATAATAAGCTTCTTGACAGAAAGAAATTAAAGAGGTTAAAGTAAGAATACTAAAAAGTAATTTTTTCATCATATGTATTTATTAAAAATTAAAAAATAGATATTTCTTTTTCTGCAATTAAACCTTAATACTAGCAATATATTAAGCTTGTTTTTTTTCTAAAAGCGCCATATAAAATCCGTCGAAACCAGAAATTTGAGCTAAAACTTTTTTATCTTTTACAAAAGTAAAGTCTTTTCCTGCTTCTGATGTTAAGAAATTATTAACTTGATCTTGATTTTCTGAAGGAAGTATAGAACAAGTAGCATACACCATTTTTCCGCCTGGTTTAACCATTTTAGAATATTGTTGTAAAACGTCTTGTTGAACTTTTTTAATATTATCTATAAATTCTGGTTGTAATTTCCATTTAGAATCTGGGTTTCTTCTAATAACACCTAATCCAGAACATGGTGCATCTATTAAAACTCTATCTGCTTTACCGTGTAATTTTTTTATAGGTTTTGTAGAGTCGATAACTCTTAAATCTATATTGTGGGCCTTGTTTCTTTTTGCTCTTACTTTTAGTTTACGTAGTTTGCTTTCGTAAATATCCATAGCAATAACTTGCCCTTTGTTTTTCATTAAAGCAGATAAATGTAAAGTTTTACCACCAGCACCTGCACAAGTATCTACTACTTTCATACCGGGTTTAACATCTAAATAAGCAGCAACCAACTGAGAAGAAGCATCTTGAACTTCAAAAAAACCATTGTGAAAAGCTTCTGTTTTAAACACATTTGCTCTTTCTGGTAATACCAATGCATCTGGATGATTTGGTACAAATTCTGTAATTACGTTTTCTGCTCGTAACTTTTTTTGAAGTAATTCTTTAGAAATGTTTAAAGTATTAGTTCTTAAAATAACTTTTGCTTGCTCGTTTAAAGCGGCAATTTCTTTGGTCCAAACTTCATTTCCTAATTCTTTTTCGCATAATTCATCCATCCAATCTGGTATAGATTCTCTAAATTTTCTTGTTTTAGAAAGTTCTGCAAAACGACCTTTAATTCTTCTTTCTGGTACATCACCAATTTGGTTCCAGTCTGGTAAAGCAATTCCTCTTAGAATACACCAAACAGAAAAGAGTCTCCAAATATTATCTCTATCATAAGGTACTTTTACTTCGGCAATTTCTGCATAAAGTCTATTCCATCTTACAATGTCGTAAATTGTTTCTGCAACAAATTTACGGTCTCTTGCGCCCCAACGTTTGTCTCTTTTTAAGGCTTTTTCTACAGCTTTATCAGCATAAACACCTTCGTTAAATATATCTCTAATACTGTCTATTACAGCAAAAGTTAAATTTCTATGTAATCTCATTTTATAATTTTGTACAAGGGGCAAAGTTACAAATATCTATTACTAGATTCTAGTTTTAACATTAATATTATTTTAAATTAAAATACACATAATAAAGAAGTCTTGGTTTATTGTTTAATTTGTATTATATTTGTTTAATTCTTAATCCTCCATATAGATGAAAAGCATAGCATGTAACATTTTAACAAATTGTAGATATAGTTTGTTGAATTCTTCGATTTTAAATTTAGAAAACGAAAATATCGTTATAAATGAGTTTTCGAAAACTTTACAAGAGTTTCCTTCCTAAATTTTATTTAGTACTTCAATAGTTTTTTAGATCCAAATATTAGCTTTTTCAAGGCTTGTATATGATCATCTTATTGTTTCCCCAACAATAAAATGAATTCCCTGTTACTTTAAATTATTCTAATTAATTCTAAAACTCTCGACATGAAAAAAGAGATTATTAAAATTTTGATGGTATTTTTTTTAGTTTTAAAAACTACGATTCTTTTTTCTTTTTCAGAAAAATCTAGTTTACTAAGTAAAGATTTAGCTTCTTTAAAAATATCTACCAACAAAATAAACCCTGCAGTAAACGATATTAGTTTATTGCCTAAAAATACGATTGTACCTTTAATAAATGATACTACAAATTTTACTTCATTAACCGTTACAGGCACTGAATTTTGCCCAATCATTGGAAGTTGTATAGATGATTGGACAGGAAACGGAGCAAATGTAATTGATGGCGATACCGATAATTTTTCTAGAGCATCAATTTTATTAGGTGGTGATGCTGAGGTTTTATCAATTACATATCCTACAGAAGATATTCCTGCAGGTTCATATGCTGGTTTTAGAATTAGAAATGCTTCACTATTAAGTTTGTTAAGTAATAATACTGCTATTAGAACAAGAGATGTAAATGGAGATATTGTAGATACTTATAATTTAGAAGGCAGTTTAATATCGGCACTAGATTTTAGTAATGCTACTAATGTAGGTTTTGTTACTACGGGTAATTTTAGAACAATAGAAATTGTATTTGGCGGAGATTTGCTTAAAACAGGTAGTTTAGATGTTTTCTATCCATTTATAAAACTCTATCAAGAAAATTCAACTTCTTTAACTTGTAATGATGTAAATACAATTACAAATCCACAATTTCCAGTAGAAGTTGTAGATGTGGGTGTAACAGGTGTTAATGTGTCTTTATTAGGTGATGTTATTCAAAATCAAGAATTTTTAATTGATTCAGATTTAACAAATCATGCAACTTTAAATGCAGGTTTAGTTGGGGTAGGTGTTCTAGCAACTTCATATATTTCAATAGCAAAACAAGCAGATTTTTCAACAGGTGTTGTTACTCCTTTCTCATCAAATACTTATGCTGGTTTTAACATAACTTCGGCTAATTTATTAACCGCAGATGTAATTGGTAACATCACTATTTCTACATATTTAGATAATGTTTTTCAAGAAGATAATTCTAATTACAACGCTTTGGTAAATCTACCATTATTAAGTTCAGACACTCAAAATGTAGGTTTTGTTACAACAAAGCCTTATGATGAAATTAGAATAACTGTTTCACAACCAATTGGTGTAAATTTAGGTGAAATTCAAGTGAATTATCCTGTTGTAAAAAAATATTGCGTTAGCAATCCTTTTAACTGTAATGAGCAAGTTTCTTGGGTTAATTCAAATCATCCGGTAGAAATCTCTACTGTAAATAGCAATGGTTTGGTTGCTGCTGGCGGAACCATAGATAATATCGATAATATTATAAATTCAGATACTACAGATTATGCCGAAATAGATTTAAGCGTTGGTGTAATTTCTAGTCTAGAAATTGGTGTTTATGATGTTTTGCAAGAATATTCAGGGCCTCAATTTGTAGGTTTCGAAATTGAAACAGCAACTTTATTAGATGTAAATCTTTTAAATAACATTTCATTATCTACCTACTTAAATGGGGTTGCAACTGGTGATAGTGTTAGCGGCGCTAATATACTTTTAAGTGCACCACTTTTAGTGGGGTTAAATAAGCAAACAATTGGTATGGTTACTTCTAATATTTTTGATGAAGTAAGATTAGAGTTTAATACAACGGTAGGTGCAAATTTAGGTGTTTTTAGAATTTATAATTCTACGATAAAAAAATTGTGTACTAAAGAATTAGCCTGTAGCGAAACCTATTACTTGAATTCGCCAGAATTTTCTACTTATGTAGATTATTCAAAATCTGGCGTTTCTGGTTTAGTTTGTGTAGGCTGTAATGTTTCTAATACAGACGCGATATTATCTGCTTCAAATTCAGATTTTGCATCAATAAATATTACAGCAGGTGTTGCTGCAACTGGTAGTTTGGCAGTTAGAGACGCTACAAATGCTTATCCAGCAAATTCTACTGCAGGTTTTGTAGTTAAATCAAATTCTTCAATAGTAGAAGTTTCTTTGTTTGATAGTATAACTATAGAAACTTTAGACCAAAATGGTAATGTACTAGAATCTGCTTCTGGTTCAGACTTAATTGATTTAACTGTTTTAATTAATCTTTTAGGAGGAACACCTAACGGAATTTATAATTTAGGTTTTGAAACCACACAGAAATATTACGGAATTCAAATTACTGTTGCAAAATTGGTAGACGTAAATACAAATTTAGATCTAACAGATAATAATGATTTAGATATTTACGGTGCTTTTGTAGACACGCGAGGCGCAACAGGTGCTGGTTTTGAGTTTTGTTTAGACACAGATAAAGATACAGTGCTTGATGTTAATGATTTAGATGATGATAATGATGGTATTATTGATGCTGAAGAAAACGGAGGTATAAATCCTATTTTAGATTCAGACGGAGACACAATTTTAGATTACAAAGATTCTGATACTCCTGGTTTTGTAGATTCTAATTTAGACGGAGTAGATGATAGATTTGATTTAGATTTAGACGGAATTATAGATCAACATGATACAGATGCCGATGGTGATGGATGTCCGGATGCTATTGAGGGTGCAGGGAATTTTATTTTTGATGATTTGGTAAATAATAATTTTGGAACAATTGCAGAAACATCTGTAGGAACAAGTTTAGGCATTCCATTGTTAAATGGTGTTTTGGCTTCTCAAAGAATAACACCAGCAGTTCGTGATAATTTAGATAATTACTCTTGTTTTATAGATTTATCTATTGTTAAAACTGTAGAAAATCCTGTTGTTAAACTTGGCGAGACCGTAATTTTTAATATTACGATTACAAATAACGGAGGTTTAATTGCGAATAATGTTGTTGTAAAAGATGTTTTACCAGAAGGATTGACCTATAATGAAAGTTCTTCTTCTATTCCAAATAATACATTATACAATCCAGAAACTGGCTTATGGAGTTTTGGAACGGTTCAAATAAAACAAGGCGAATCGTTTACCTTAAAATTAGCATCAAACATTATAGAAAAAGGTATTTTAAAGATAAATAAAACAGAAGTTTTTACATTTAACAATGCACAAAATGAATTCGATTCCATTGCAAATTCTGATGATTAAATAATACGAAAAATTCTATATTAGTTTTAAAGGATAATCTGTATTTTCGTTACTCCTAAAAATTAATTTTGAATTTAGATTATCCAATAACATATATTAAAGGTGTAAGTGTGCAAAGAGCTGCTCTTTTGTATACAGAATTGGGTATTAAAACATGTAATGATTTACTTAATTTTTATCCTTTTAGATACATAGATAAAACTACTTTTTACGCAATAAAAGATTTACAACCAAGTACAGCAGAAGTTCAAATTGTTGGTAAGATTACTAGAGTAAAATCTGTGGCTCAAAAAAGAGGAAGTAGGTTAGTGGCAACATTTCAAGACGCTACTGGCACCATGGAACTAGTTTGGTTTAAAGGGCAAAAATGGATTAAAGATGCTTTAAAAATTAACGAGCCATACGTGGTTTACGGTAAATTAAACCATTATAATGGTAATTTTAGTATTCCGCACCCAGATTTAGAATTGGTTAAAGATTATAAAAAAAAGTTGCAAAGCAAAATGCAACCTGTTTATCATTCCACAGAAAAATTAGTAAATTCGGGTGTTTCTAATAAAATGATTCGAGGTTATGTGCAAAATCTAATTCAACAGGCGTTTGATATTATTACAGAGAGTTTATCTAAAGATATTTTAGAAGAATACAAGTTAATGCCCAAAAGAGAGGCACTTTTAAATGCTCATTTCCCTAAAAATCAAGAAAGTTTAGCCAAAGCACAAAGCAGATTAAAATTTGAAGAATTATTTTTTATTCAATTACAATTAGTTAGAAAAAAGCTAATTAATAAAACAAAAATTAAAGGTTTTGTATTTGAAAATGTAGGACCAATTTTTAATAATTTTTATTCAGAAAAACTTCCTTTTGACTTAACAAATGCACAAAAAAGAGTTTTAAAAGAAATTAGAAAAGATGTTGCCTCTGCAGCACACATGAACAGACTTTTACAAGGCGATGTTGGTTCTGGTAAAACAATTGTTGCAATTTTATCGATGCTTTTAGCTATCGATAACGGCTATCAAGCAACCATTATGGCGCCAACAGAAATTTTAGCAAATCAACATTTTACAGCAGTATCAGAATTATTAGAAGGCTTAAATGTAAAGGTAGATATATTAACAGGTTCTGTAAAAACAAAAAAAAGAAGAGAAATTCATCAAAATTTAGAAGATGGCACTTTACATATATTAGTAGGTACACATGCTTTGTTAGAAGATAAAGTTGTTTTTAAAAACTTAGGAATAGCAATTATTGATGAGCAACACAGATTCGGAGTTAAGCAAAGAGCTAAATTATGGGCAAAAAATACATTGCCACCTCATATTTTAGTAATGACGGCTACACCAATTCCTAGAACTTTAGCAATGTCTGTTTATGGTGATTTAGACATATCTGTAATTGATGAGTTGCCTCCTGGCAGAAAAGAAGTTAAAACTGTACACAGGTTTGATAGCAATAGATTGTCTGTTTTTAAATTTATGAAAGATGAAATAGATAAAGGCAGGCAGGTTTATTTAGTGTATCCGTTAATAGAAGAATCCGAAGCTATGGATTATAAAGATTTAATGGATGGTTATGAAAGTGTTGCAAGAGAATTTCCATCACCAAAATACCAAATAAGTATTGTACATGGTAAAATGAAACCTGCTGATAAAGAATTTGAAATGCAACGTTTTGTAAAAGGCGAAACACAAATCATGGTAGCCACAACTGTTATAGAGGTTGGGGTTAATGTGCCTAATGCGAGTGTAATGATTATTGAAAGTTCCGAAAGATTTGGACTTTCACAATTGCATCAACTAAGAGGAAGAGTAGGTAGAGGTGCAGATCAAAGTTATTGTATTTTACTATCTAGTTATAAATTATCTGAAGAAGCTAAAACACGTCTTAAAACAATGGTAGATACCACCGATGGATTTAAAATTGCTGAAGTAGATTTAAAATTAAGAGGTCCGGGAAATATTATGGGAACGCAACAAAGTGGTGTTTTAAATCTTAAAATAGCAGATGTAGTCAAAGATTCTAAAATTTTGGTTGCCGCTAGAAATACAGCTATTTCTGTTTTACAAGATGATAGTAATTTATCGAAAGAAGAAAACTTACCAATAAAACAAGCATATATAAAAATGACCAAATCATCTAAGATTTGGTCAAATATAAGTTAAACTTTTAGTTCATTTTTTACGGAGTAGAAGCTACCACAGCACCTAAAGCATATAATTGCTCTAAAGTTGGAGACTCGCTACCACCTTCATCTTCTAAAGTAATACCAAACGCTTCAGATTCATTTGCGTTTTCAATAGTGAAAATCTTATTAGTATCTGCTGTAAAAGTATCGATTGTACCTAAACTTGTAGGTGTTAAAGGACTCATTTTTAAAGACCAAACCTGGTAAACTTTACCTTTTGGTGGTTCTGGTAATCCTTTAGCATCTAAATAAATACTTTTTGTTTTCTTGTCCCAATAAACTTTAGCGTAAGAATCCGGAGAAACTTTCTGTCCGTCTAGTGGTACTGATATAATTTCTTTATCTCTAAAAACTGTAATTAGTTTTTCTGCTTCTGCTAAACTATTAGAAGCTTTCTCTATTTGTTCTTCAAGTTGTACTTTTTCTGATGCAACTTGTTCTTGTAATTTATTGTTTTTAGAAATAGACCAAATTAATGTACTTCCTAAAAGTACAGCAGCTGCCCAACCAGTAAACTGAGTCCAGTTAGTTTTGCGTTCTGCAATTTTAATTACTTTTGTATCGTTATTATTTATGCCCTTTAAAATATCTGTAAATAAATAAGTTGAATCTTTTTTTGCAGCAGCAGTTAATTTTACAATAGCATTTTCTATTGAGGTAACTTCGGCCAAAAGTTCTGGGCTTTTTTTAACTGCATTGTACACTTCTTCATTCTCTTTTTCAGAGAGAGAGCCTGCTACATACAGTTCTAAAATTCCTGATTCTATGTATTTTTGTATATCCATTATTAAACGCCTACCATTGTTCTTAATTCTGCAATACAATTTCTATTGCGTGTTTTTACTGTACCAAGTGGTATGTCTAATTCTTCTGATGCTTCTTTTTGTGTGTAGCCTTTAAAGAATAACAATTCTATTACAGATTTACATTTATCACCAAGGTTTTTTACAAACTCTTTAATGCCTATTGCATCTGTAGAATTATTTAGATTATCACTTGTTTCTAATATATCTACGAAAAAATCTGAGTTAAGGTTTTGTTTCGACTGCTTAAACTTCTTAGAACGAGTGTAATCTATAGCTGCATTTCTTGCTATATTTAAAATCCAAGTAAAAAATCTACCTTTTTTAGAGGAGTAAGAATCAGATTTGTTCCAAGCTTTTATAAAAACATCTTGTGTTATTTCTTGGGCAACATCGTCATTTTTTACGATAGTATTAACAACACCAGAAATACTATTACAATACATATTGTAAAGTTTTTCATAGGCTTTTACATCCTTTTGTTGAAAATCTATAACTAGTTTATCTAAATTCATAATTTCTATTAATTGCTAATCTATTAAATATAATTGATAATTTAACAAATATTAACATTTTTAAAATAGCTGTTTACTATTTTTAAAATCAATTTTTAAGCTTAACTGTTTGTGGGTCAGTAGTTTTTATTTTTAATCTTCTTAAACTGTTAAACTTTATTTTTTTCTAATAGAATAAAAGAGTTTTCGGCAATAATTATTTGTTTAAAATATTCTTTTAAAGCGAAATATTCTTCACTCGTATATGTTTTTCTATTGATACTAAAGCTAACATATAAATTTATTGTATTATCTTTTTGTTCTGACTTTATAATAAACGTACCTCCTTTATTAGGTAATGCAATTGCTTTGTTTTTCGGTAATTTAGATACTTTATATTCTTTTGGAATTGTTAAACTTAATGAAAAAGTACTTTTAAAAGGGTGTGCGAAATCTACCGGATAATTTCTTTCTTTTAATTTAAAAGGATTCACATTTATTCTTTCAAAAATAAAAGGGTTAATTCTAGCCGTGTTTCCTAAATCTTCATTCATAAAGATCTTAACTTTAAAAACTTCTGTAATAGGTTTCTCAATTAAATCTTTAGAAACAACTTTATAGTCTTCTACTTCTAGATCAACATGTTTAGATTCTACTTCATCTAAGTATGAATCTTTTGATAAACTTGCTAGTTTTTTTCTTTGTTTTTGTGCGTAATATCCTGTTTTTCTTATAAATAAGTTTCCAGTAAATACACCTTCTGCATTTAAAGTAAGTTTACTATTTATATTTTTATTTGAATTTATCGTTGGCTCTAAATAAGTCCAGTTTCCTTCTTTTTCATAATTTATAACCCTTGCTTCTCCGTTTAAAGTTCTTATCGGAACCAAGCCAAAGGGTAAAAATTTATCAGTAGCATCTAAATAATAATCTTTATCATCGATATTTACTTTAACGATTACGTAATTATAATCATAAATAACAGGATGTAGTTTTGTCGGGATACCATTATTTCTTGTTGATAATACAACTAAATTTGTGTTTATGTTTGCAGCCGTTAAACTATTATAAAGTGATACGTTTATTTCGCCAACATTGCCAGATTTTTCATTAAAAGCTGTTTTTACTTTTGCGTCTTCATTGGTCCAATTTTTATCATTCCATGTATAATGATTTTGAATAAACTTGTAAATTTCTTTTGCTTTTTTAAGTTCATTTTCTATTGAGAATAAATTTTCTGGTAAATTTTTTCTAAAAAAACTCTTCTTTGAAGTTTGATTGTTAAAAAATTGAGCTTTTAACTTTTTGTCTGCTTTTTTCCAAGTAGTTGTGTAGCTTGTTTTATCACCTCTCACATCTGTGTATGAGATTAAATCGAAAGTAATTCTTGCCAAATAATTTTTCTTACTTAGCATATATTCTTCTTTTTTAAAGGCCGGTACGTTATTCATACCATAAGAATATATAATACATGCACCTTCGCCAACGCCATCTATATAAACACATTTCTTTTTTATAGATGGATTATCTTTGTCTAAATTTAAATAGCCAATTAATCGAACATGGTATTTATAATTACCCAAAACAGCTGCGTCAAATTCACTTTTAATTTTTGGTATTTCAGATTGAAAAGTCCAATCGTCTAAACCTAAATATGGCGATAAAACACTGTATTTATATTCGATAACACTACCTTCTTTAATTTTAGAAAGTGTAAATTTTTTAGTTTTCCAGCTTTCACTATTTTCGATAGTAAAAACATCTTTATCCATAAGATTATTTTTTACAATTCTAGAATCATCATTGATATTGTATGTAATTGCTTTTAAATCAACTAATCTTTCTTTTTTGTATAAATCGATGCTAATATTTGCTAAATCGAAGGCAGATTTATTAAAGATTTTAATTCTGTAATAATAATCTGTTCTAGTATTATAATCGTTATTTGGATCTAGATAAACATTGGCATGTTCATATAAAACTACAGCAGCGGCAGTAGAATCTTTGTCATAAATAGACATTTTTAATTCTTTGAGTGTAGTTTTACCTAGTTTAGTAGATTTTTTTGCTTGTGCAATGTTAATAGATGTGTGTGTAAGTAATAGTAGTAGTAAAATTTTAATCTTTTTCATTTGAAAGTCTAACAATTTTTTTAACAGAGCTTGTATTTAAGTAGTTTTTAACAATAGTTTTTGCAAGGTTTTTATCTTCTATTGGTGTTAATACAGATTTTAAAATATCTAAACGATTTTCTTGATAAGCTAAATTTGTATAACCATAACCAAAAACCTCTTTGTTTTCTACAAGTATAACAGCGTGCTCTTCGACTTCTCTTCCTTTTTCATAAATTAAAAAATCTTCGTTGTTAAACTCGCGTAAGTTTGGTTTTCTTTTTTTTCTGAAGTTAAATTTTGGTGAAAGTATATCTAATTCTATATAATATTTAAGTCTAGTAAATAAATCGTTGCCAGTTTTTTCGAAAGAAATTGCAGCAGCTCTATCTTGAATTTTTACCGCTCTACGTGTTTGTTTTAAAAACAATTTATTTACTTCTGCTTTTACATTTTTGCCACGACCTAAAAAAATCACTTTGCCTTTTGCATCATGAATGTAAAATAAACCTTGTTCTTTTGGTACAGAATCGATAAGTTTCTGTAACCTCTCTTTTTCAACTCTTTTGTCGTGGTATTTTACAGAATTTTGAATAATAGATTTGTCGATGTCTTTCTCTAACAGAAGTTTAAAAAGTTGCACGGTCGCCAATGCGTCACCAGAAGCTCTATGTCTATCTGTCATTGGTATACCTAAGGCTTTTGTTAATTTACCTAAGCTATAAGAAGGTTGATCTAATATTAGTTTCTGACTTAATTCTACAGTACAAAGTGTATTTCTATTAAAATCATAACCTAATCTATCAAACTCGGTGCTTAAAATTCTATAATCAAAAGCAGCATTATGCGCAACTAAAGTACAATCTGTAGTAATTTCTATAATCCTTTTAGCAACCTCATAAAATTTAGGTGCATTTTGTAGCATTTTGTTGTTTATACCGGTAAGTTTTACAACAAATTTTTGGATTTCTTTTTCAGGATTAACAAGACTAATAAATTGATCTACAACCGAGTGTCCGTCAAATTTATAAATAGCAATTTCTGTAATGCCTTCTTCATTAAATTTACCTCCTGTTGTTTCAATGTCTAGTATAACGTACAAATTCTATATCTTTTTAAGCAATTAATTAGTTGTAGTTTCTATTACCAAAGATAGAACTTCCTACTCTAATCATAGTACTACCACAATCGATAGCTAAGTTATAATCGCCACTCATTCCCATAGAAAGAGTTTCTAACTTGCAATTGTCTTTAATTGTAGCAGTTTTATGTTTGTTAAAAAAGGCTTTTAATGATAAAAACTCTTCTTCTAGTTGTTTCTTGTTATCTGTAAATGTAGCCATTCCCATGAAACCTACAATTTTAATATTTTTTAAATTTTGTAATTCTTCAGAAATTAATATTTTTTCAATTTCATCAAAAGATAAACCAAATTTAGTTTCTTCCTTTGCTATTTTGGCTTGTAATAGACAATTAATTACTCTGTTATTTTTTTTGGCTTGCTTATCTATTTCTTTAAGTGTCTTAAATTTATCTACACCATGAATTAAATCTACAAAACTAGCCATGTATTTAACTTTATTGCTTTGCAAATGGCCAATCATGTGCCATTTAATGTCTTTTGGTAAAACCTCGAATTTGTTTACCATTTCTTGAATTTTATTTTCACCAAAAATACGCTGACCAGCATCATATGCTTCCTGTAAGTCTTCTACTGGCTTTGTTTTAGAAACAGCAACTAAAGTTACAGAACTTGGTAAACTTTCTTTTATTTGATTTAGATTTTCTGTAATCATTTTAAAATTCG
Organism: Polaribacter marinaquae; assembly: GCF_038019025.1. NCBI lineage: Bacteria > Pseudomonadati > Bacteroidota > Flavobacteriia > Flavobacteriales > Flavobacteriaceae > Polaribacter > Polaribacter marinaquae. Next base: position 741,398 of record NZ_CP150496.1, on the reverse strand, counting down.
TAAATAGTTAATGCACTTCTTAATTTTGGTTCTATATAGGTAGTTTTTGGAGGCATCAACAAACCAGCATCTACTATTTCTTTTAATTCTGATATGGTTGTTGGTAACATGCCAAAAGAAACTTTAAACTCGCCAGAATCTACTTTTGTTTTCAATTCTAAACTATCAGATTTATCTTGTGAATATACTATTTTAGAATCGTTTCTGATGTCTTCTATACCCAAAATTGGTTTTAAAACCGTTGTATATAATATTTGGGCATCTAATTTACTTAAAGAATCTGTAAAATTATATAAAGATTTGCGCAAGTATAAAGCATAAAACTCTCCATTAAGATACATGCTAAAATGGTGTTTCTCTTTTGGTTTGTACAACTCTTGTTTTCTGTTTTCTATTCTAAAAATAGTGTCTAATTCTATTAAAAATTCATGCGGAGTAAGGCCGTTTAAGTCTTTGATAAATCGATTAAATTCGTAAATACTTAATTGACTTTCTGGTAACAAATAACTCATAAAAAAGTTATAAGCTTCTTTACCTGTATGATTTGGGTTTTCTTTTGCTAGTCGATCTGCCAACAAACAAGAAGATGTTGATCTATGATGACCATCGGCAATATATAACGTATCAACCTCTTTAAAACCTTGTTCTATCTTTGCAACATCTGTCTTATCATTAACAACCCACAAAAGATGAGAAGTTTTATCTGTTGATGAAAACTCGTATTCTGCTCTTTCTTTAGTGTATTTTTTTATTATTGATGATATATCATCATTGTCTGGATATGTTAAAAGCACTGGTTCTGCATTAAAACCAGTGTTTTTTAAATAATTTTCAAACAACAGTTCTCTTTCTTTTAAAGTACCTTCGTGTTTTTTTATAACATCGTTATGATAATCTTCTACAGAAGTTGCAGAGATTATTCCGCAGAAAGAATTTGTTGCAGTAATTTTTTGATAAATGTAAAAACCAGGTAATTCATCTTGAAAGAAAATTTCGTCTTCTTTAAATTCTAAATATCTGTTATGAACCAATTTAAAGCGTAACTCTCCTGTAATATCTTGTTTGTGATATTTATAACCAGGATTTATAACGTGCAAAAATGTATACGGATTAAAAGCTAATTTAGAATTTAGCATTTCTGGTGTATAAACTTCATAAGATTTAGAAGAAACCAAAGCTGCTTTATCTCTTTTAGCTCTTACCGCTTTAAAAGGTTTAACAATTGCCATATTTTATCTTAAAAGTGCAATAATTTGAGATGCTAATTCTGCACCAATTCTTTCTTGTGCGTCTATACTTTCTGAACCAATGTTTGGTGATAAAGAGATCTCCGGATTCATTAATAATTGTACCGCAGGTGTTGGCTCTGTTTCAAAAACATCTAAACCAGCAAATTGTACTTTACCACTTTCTATAGCTTTTACTAAATCTACTTCGTGTAAAATACCTCCTTTTGCAGTATTGATGATTCCTACACCATCTTTCATTTTTTCAATTTCTACACCGCTAATAATGTATTCTTCTTGTGCTGGTGCATGTAAAGTAATAAAATCAGATGCTTCTAGAACATCATCTTTATCTATAGTTTCTATATTAATAGTAACTTTTTGACCGTTAAAAAAATCTATAGAAATTGGTGCTCCTGTAATTCTATCATCCGAAGCAATTACATTCATACCCAAAGCTAATGCAATTTTAGCAACAGCTTGTCCTGTTTTTTCAAAACCGATAATACCTAATGTTTTTCCGCGCAACTCTAAACCGCTTGCATAAGCTTTCTTTAAATCTTTAAAGCGAGTATCGCCTTCTAAAGGCATTTCTCTGTTAGAAGAGTGTAAAAACCTTGCCATTCCGAATAAATGTGCAAAAACCAATTCTGCTACAGCATTTGCTGTTGCGTTTGGTGTATTTATAACGTGTAAACCATTATCTTCTGCAAATTCTACATCTACATTATCTGTATTTACACCACTAATACCAATCAATTTAATACTTGGGCAAGCTTCTATTAACTCTTGTCTTACTTGCGTATTATTTTTAACCAATATTGCATCAATATTATTATCGTTTATAAAGTTTTCTAATTGATTTTGTGCAACTTTAGTAGTTAATACTTCAAAACCTCCTTTTTCTAAAGCGTCTATTCCGCTGTTAGAAATACCGTCATTTGCTAATATTTTCATTCTTTTATTTCAGTCTGTTCAAATTTGTAATTAAATAAGAACGGTTTGTATTTTATTTTTGATTTCTCTCAAATTCTTGCATTACATCTACCAAAACCTGTACACTATATAAAGGTAATGCGTTGTACATGCTTGCTCTATAACCACCAACACTTCTGTGTCCGTTTAAGCCATTTATACCAGCTTCTTTCCACATTTTATCAAAAGCTTCTTTTAAAGAATCATCTGTAATGTTAAAAGTTGCATTCATAATACTTCTATCTTCTTTAGCTACAATTCCTTCGAAAAACGGATTTCTATCAATTTCTGAATACAATAAATCGGCTTTTTTAGCATTTACTTTTTCAATAAATGGAATTCCGCCTAAATCTTTAAGCCATTGCAAAGTTAACATAGAAACATAAACAGCAAATACAGAAGGTGTATTAAACATACTATCTTTATCTATATGTACTTGATAATTTAACATAGAAGGAATGTGTCTTTCTACTTTTCCTAAAATTTCTTCTTTAATAACAACTAAAGTTGCACCCGCTGGACCCATGTTTTTTTGAGCACCTGCATAAATTAAATCGAACTTTTCGAAATCTAATTGCCTAGAAAAAATATCTGAGCTCATGTCACAAACTAAAGGAACATTTGTTTCTGGAAAAGTTTTCATTTGTGTACCAGCAACAGTATTATTACTTGTGCAATGAAAATAATCTACATCTTCTGGGATATTATATTCTTTAGGAATGTAAGAAAAACCTTTATCTTTAGAAGAACCAACTTCTATTAACTCGCCAAAAGCTTTTGCTTCTGTTATAGCTTTGTTAGACCAAGTACCCGTATTTAAATACGCAGCTTTTTTGTTTAATAAATTATAAGCAACCATTAAAAACTCTAAACTAGCGCCACCTTGTAAAAACAAAGCTTTGTAGCCTTTATTTTCTAAACCTAATAATTCTAGAGCTAAAGATCTCGCTTTTTCTATAACGTTTACAAAAGATTCGCTTCTGTGAGAAATTTCGATTAAAGATAAATTATCATCATTAAAATTTAAAATTGCTTCAGATGCTTTTTTAAGAACTTCATCTGGTAAAATACAAGGTCCTGCGCTAAAATTATGCTTTTTCATTTTTATAGTTGGTTGTGTTGTTGTTTTATATTTTAGATAAGAATTCTAATGTATTAATTCCGTCTGCATAATCCCATAATTTAGGATTCTGAGTTTCGCCAAAAGCAATTTCATTTTCTATAAAGTTGTTTGCAACAATACATTGAATTTTTTCTTTATCTTGATGTAGTTTAATTTTTAAATCTATTTCGTTGTCATAATATTCGTAAAATATTGTGGCAATAGGAGATGCGTAGCTTTCATCTTCTTTAATCATTAAAAAACCATTTTCTAATAAATCAAACTCGCTCATTAAATAAACAGCTTTGTTATAATCGTAATTATTGGCATATTTTGCATTGCCTATAATGTCTTTTTTAGCATACATTCCTGTAAAAAAAGCATCAAATTTATAATCTTTTGGCACATATAGTTTAGAAACACTTCTACAACCTAAACCAAAATATTGAAAAACATCATTAGATAATTTCGCAAAATCTTCTTCAGTTTCTTTACCTGTTAAAACCGCTACAGAATTTCTACTTTTTCTGATGATATTTGGTTTGTTTTTAAAGTAATATTCAAAGTAACGAGCCGTGTTGTCGCTACCAGTAGCAATTACTGCGTCAAAATTTTCTAATTTCTGCTCTGTAAAAGAGATGTTTCCTTTAAAACTAGAATTTACATATTCTAAATACTTGGCTAAAAAAGGTAGCAAATGTTTATCATTAGAAGATTGTTTAACCAAAACTGCATTTCCTGATATTAATACTGATAAAAAATCATGAAAACCAACCAAAGGAATATTACCTGCCATTACGATTGCCACAGTTTTAGCAGTAGCATCGTTTATCGAATTTTTAGAAACCCATTCTTCTAAGTTGTTTTTTGTTAATGCATTAGACCAACTTTCTAAAGAGAATAAAATATTATCTTTAGTAAACCAAGTATTATTTTCTTGAGCTAATTTTATTTGATGTTTAAATCCATCAAAAAAAAGATCGTTAAATTCTACACTTTCTTTTTTTGCTATTTTTTCTTGAGAAAACTGACTTAAAAATGCTCCTAATTTTACAAAAGCAGTAATTCTATTTTGAATACTATCCATTTATTTTGGTTGTAACTATTTTTGGCGTTATTTTTGCAATTGCAAAGGTACAAAACAGAAAAGAAAATTATGGCAATTATAATAACAGATGAATGTATAAATTGTGGTGCTTGTGAACCAGAATGTCCTAACACAGCAATTTATGAAGGCGCAGACGATTGGAAATATTCTGACGGAACAGATTTATCGGGAAGCGCAGTGTTACCAAATGGTAAAACAGTAAATGCAGATGAAGATCAAGAACCAATTTCTGATGAAGTTTACTATATTGTAGCAGATAAATGTACAGAATGTAAAGGTTTTCATGAAGAGCCACAATGTGCAGCAGTTTGTCCTGTAGATTGTTGTGTACCAGATGATGATAATGTAGAAACTGAAGAAGAATTGTTAGCAAAACAAAAGTTTTTACACAACGATTAATCTTTTTTAAGTATAAAATTTTAAAATCCTGAGTTTTTTACTCAGGATTTTTTTATGAATTCTTTTCTAAATAATTTATTATTAGCTGTCTGTTTTTCCATGACGATGCGTTGTGTTTTTCATGAGAAATATAAGTAGATTTTTTTTTGAAATCTTCTTTTGTGTAAGGTATTAGATTTTTATTTAGTGTTTTTGTCGGCTCGTTTAATAAAACTTCTGTTACATCATTTAGATTAACTTCTACTTTAATATTGAATTTTATTTTTTCTCTATTTTTTGAGTTTTCAATAAATTTTATAGGTCTATTTATGTACGCATAGTTTTTTATTTCCTGTTTTAGATAAGAAGCGTAAACGCTACCATTTTTGTCTTTTTCATAAAATAGAGTAGTGGCATCTTCGTTTTCTGAATATTTAATACCTAAAAGCCATTTTAAATTTACATGTTCACCTCGTTTTCCTTTTGCGTATTGATAAATTATTTTTTGTATGCTAAAATTAACAGGATTAATATATATTTTTCCGGAATATTTTGCTTTAGATTTTTTAGGTTTATACGATATAACGTACATTTTGCTACCATTTATAATTTCGCTTTTTTCTAAATATTGACTGTAAAATTTGCGGTTTAAAAAGTTGTTTTCGTCATTATTTAAAAAAAACGAACCTTTATTTTCTATAGTTCTTTTGTTATTTGTTATTCTAAAATTGCCAAAAGAATTGTCGTTTTTTAGAGAATCGGTTTTTTTAGAAACCTCTTTAAAAGATAAAGAGTCTTCAACTTTAAACAATCCTGTTTTTACTTTATATGTTTTATTTTTATCTAAATGTGTTAAAACAATATTCTGAATTTTATTTTGAATATTATTTAAGGTTATGCCATTAGACAATTCTTTTTTTCGATATCCTTCGACATTATCAACCTTAACAATAGAAACTTTTTTATTAGTCTTTTTTGGTTTTATACTTTGTGTATTAATCTTAGCATAAAATTCCTTAGAAAACTCAGGGCTTATATTTTTTAAATTTTTAGAAAAATTTTCAAAGTCTATTTGTGCCAATTTTCTATTTTGTTTATTAAGTAGAGAGCTAGATTCTAAATCTAATTCTAGTTTGTTAAAATCTATTTTTTGATTTTCGTAAACATATATATCTTGTTTATTACTAAAAGTAATATAATTTTTACGCATACTGTCTAAAGTTTTCTGTATTAAATTTTCTAAGGATATTTTATCAAATTTTAGCTCTATCTCTGCTAATTGATTTATATTTTCTAATAAGTAGACTTTGTATTTTTAGTTGATTAAATCATTAATAGTCAATGTTAAAGATTGATAACCCAAAGAAGAGAAAGTGATTTTTGTAGCATTTTTAAGTTGTAAATTATAATTGCCAAATTTATCGCTTACTGTACCTGTTTTATTGTTTGTTATAATTGCAACACGATCAATTGGTTTATTAGAAGTTTTCGAAAATACGTAACCAGAAATTTTTTGGGCGTTTAAAGAGAAATTAACAATTAAAACTGTTAAAAATAGGTGTAATTTTATTTTCATAGGATGCTTTTATTTCTAAAAGTATCATTTTTTATTATTGTAAAATAAAACCTTAAAAAGTTTAACAAAGTATTATATTTGCACTCTCAAAAATTTATGAAAGATTAACAAAAATTAGGTTAAATCTTTCTTTTATTAAATTTATTACACATGAAAGCCGGAATTGTAGGATTACCAAACGTAGGAAAATCAACCTTATTTAATTGTTTATCTAATGCAAAAGCGCAAAGTGCCAACTTTCCTTTTTGTACAATCGAACCTAATTTAGGTGTAGTAAATGTGCCAGATAAAAGAATAGAAAAGTTAGAAGAACTTGTGAATCCAGAGCGAGTTTTACCAGCTACAGTAGAAATAGTAGATATTGCAGGTTTGGTAAAAGGAGCAAGTAAAGGAGAGGGTTTAGGAAATCAATTCTTAGCAAATATTAGAGAAACAGATGCAATTTTACACGTTTTGCGTTGTTTTGATAATGATAATATTATTCATGTAGATAATTCTATTGATCCTGTTAGAGATAAAGAAACAATTGACATCGAATTACAATTAAAAGATTTAGAAACAGTTCAAAAAAGACTAGAAAGAGTAAAAAGAACTGCTAAAACTGGTAATAAAGAAGCGCAAGCAGAATTGGTTGTTTTATTAAAAATTGAAGAAACTTTATTACAAGGTACTTCTGTTAGAGCTTTAGATTTTTCTGAAAAAGAAATAGAATTTGTACAATCTTTGCAGTTTATTACGGCAAAACCTGTGTTATATGTTTGTAATGTAGATGAAGGTTCTGCAGTTTCTGGTAACGAATATGTTGAAAAAGTAAAAGAAGCTGTAAAAGAAGAAGATGCAGAAGTAATTGTATTAGCTGTTGGTACAGAGGCAGATATAACAGAATTAGACGATTACGAAGAAAGACAAATGTTTTTAGCTGATATTGGTTTAGAAGAAGCTGGTGTTTCTAGGTTAGTTCGTTCTGCGTATAAATTATTAAATTTACAAACGTACTTTACAGCAGGTGTAAAAGAAGTTAGAGCTTGGACAATACCTATTGGTTCTACTGCACCACAAGCAGCAGGAGTAATTCATACAGATTTTGAAAAAGGCTTTATTAGAGCAGAAACAATTTCTTATGAAGATTATGTTACTTTTGGTAGCGAAGCTAAAGTGAAAGAAGCTGGTAAAATGAGAGTAGAAGGTAAAGATTATATTGTAAAAGATGGTGATGTAATGCACTTTAGATTTAACGTATAATTACTTTTTAAATAAAATTATTAAAAATCCCAATAAGAAATTATTGGGATTTTTTTATCAAGTTTTTCAACCAATCATTAGGTATCATGTCTATTGTTAAGTTTATGCGTTCTTCATTACAATTGTTAGTAATTTGATGAGGCTTTGTTAAATCTAAATACCAACATTCGCCCGGTTTCATATTTACAGGTGTTTTGTTTAGATTAAAAACCATTTTATCATTATTTAAAATAGGTATTGTAATTCTAATTACAGATTTTTCTACCGTTAGTCCTAAAGTTGGGTCTGTGTGTTCTTTTACTTCAGAATATGGTGCAAGCCTTAATAATCTAACTAAAGTTACTGTTGTATTTTTTTGAAATTTTTCAACAATACTTTTTAGATATACTGATTTTTCTAAAGACTTTGTATTTAGCCATTTTGTCCAAGAACCATCGGCATAATCTTTCGCAGGTGGCGGAAAAGGTAAAGACGAATCTACTATATGAGCAGGACCTCGTAATTGGATTACATTATAATAAACAAAATCTTCATGGCATAAAATTTTTGCTTCTTGCGATAGTTTTTCAATATCAAAATTAAAAGGCAGTTGTACTCTGTCTTTAGTTATTTCTAAAATTTTATTCTGAGTCTCCATAAATTTATACTTAAAATTATTTACTACTCGAAAATAGAGGTTATAATAAAGATAAAAATGAGTATAAATACGTGAATTTTAATAATCGCTATTTAAGTCATTTTAATCTGTAAATAAATATCTAATGTAAAAACTTATTTTGTTGATTGATAAAGGAGTTTCTATTTAAAATTAATAAGGTATAATTAGTAAATGATTTTACAGATTAAAAATAAAAAATCTCATTATCTGTAAATAGATAATGAGATTTTTAAATTATAGGAAATAGATATTTATTTCTTGATATAATTCTCTGGAATAGAAAAACTATCTCTAAAACCTTCAACAAATTTTATGTTTGTAATTTTAGCATTTCCAATTTTATCTGTTAAACCATCTTTAGAATTCCATCCGTAGAAATCCCAATTTGTAGCAATAGAAATACCTTCTATTTCTGTATAATCTGTATATTTTATAGCATGAGGATCTGCTTCTGCAGCTTCTTTAGTTTTACCAGCAGTTACAATATATGCAACGTGTTCTAGTAAATCAGTTTCGTTATTTTTATAAACAACATACCAATCATCTGGTGCATCACCTGTATTTGCCTCAAAACTTAGTTTAGCCGTTTTTAAGTTATTGTTAGCTTCTTCTGTTTTATGATTAAAATCCCACTTTGTACCGTTGTCGTTTAACTTATAAGGAAATAGGAAAAAATAATTCCAAGTATAGGCATGAAAACGCACTCCAGGATTTGCTTTTAATCCATCAGAAACAAAAATATCTTGTTTGTTAACATAGATTTCATCACCTTTTTTATATGCTATTTTAGCAATATCAGAAGAAGTAGAAACGGTAATGTTAGCGTTTAAAATTTCATTTCCTCCAAAATTTATAACAGCATCGTATTGTATAGCTTCTTTTGCTAAGAAAATATCTTTTTTGTGTGCAGTTTCTATAACTTCAGCAAAATTTTTAGAAACAGTTTCTTTTTTAACTATTTCTGTTGTTTTTTCGGTTTTAGGTTGTTGTTTGCAACCTGTAATAATTGCAGCACCAATAATGGCTGTAAAAAGTAATTTCTTCATGTTAGTTTAATTGAAAATTTAATTTAAAAATGATTAATCGTTTTTATGCTCAAAGCCTTACAAAATTTTAAGACTAATTTCCTTTAATTCTCATCCAAAGATCAGACATTAGGTTTTTAGCATCATTTTTATCTTTTTTTACTTCTATAAAAGTTACGTTCTCGTTTTCATCAACATTAATTTTATACTTAAAAACAAAATTTTCTGCATTTTGACGCATGCTTAGAGTTCCGAATCTTAAATCATTAAAATATAAATCAGAATTTTGTTTGTTAATAGTGTACCAACCTTTAGAAATTGAAATCATTCGTTTTACTTTTTTATTATTTTTTAAATTTCCTAATAAGTGATGATTCTTGGGATAATGCGAAAATTTGATTGGGTTTTTATCAAAAAAAGATGAATGCCCAATTAAAAAAGTATTTTTAGTTTCTACGTTTGCAGACCATAATATGGTATTTAAGGGCGCAGGTTTGGTTGCAATTTTAGAATAGATAATGTTTTGATTATTTAGCTCTTTGGTGAATTTCTTGTAAGAAAGACCTTTTAAAATTAAGGTAATAGCTAAATAAGAAGTACTTATTATCAACCCTAAATTATTATAAGTTTTTCTCTTTTTAGAAGTTCTTTTTTGAAACATTGCTAAAAGCACAAAAATGATAAAAGGTAATGTATATAGTGGGTCTACAACAAAAACATTTTTAAATGCTAATCTTATATCTAAAGGCCAAAATAGTTGTGTACCCCAAGTTGTTTGTGCATCTAAAATAGGATGTGTTATAAAGGCCCAAAAAAAGAGCAAAGTCCAATCTTTAAAATTTTTATATTTCTCGAATTTTAAAACTACAAGAGCAAAAATTGGAGCAAATATTACAGAGAACAAAATAGAATGAGTAAAACCTCTATGGATTTCTAAAGCAGTTACGGTATCTGTAAAAAAGCTAGAAATTACGTCTAAATCTGGTATTGTGCCTGCAATAGCACCATACAACATTGCTTTATTGCCAATTTTTTTGCCTAATACGGCTTCACCAACAGCAGCGCCTAAGACTATTTGAGTTAAAGAATCCATAGGTTTAGAGTTTTAATTAGTAATAACTTTTTCTAAATTTTTTTTCGACGGAAAAGTCAATTAAGTTCATAAAGTTTTCATGCACACCAAGTGTTATGTCTAATTTTAATTCTTCAATAAACTTTAAAATTAAGGTAGATTTAAACTGCAAATCTGGTACAGAAACATATTTTTCAAAAAGATTACCAATACTTTTGTAGTAAAGCTGTTCAAAACTATTAAGGTTTTCTGGCTTTTCAGAAACGTATTCGTAAGAATTTATTTTAAAAGATTCTAAAACGCTACCTACATAATTTTTGTGCAGAATTTGTTTAGGGTTTACTATGTTTAGTTCTTTTATAGTCGGATTTAAAAAAGCATGTAAAATTGCTTTAGAAACAAAATCTACAGGAACGATGTTTAAACCACTTTCTTTATCAATCCAAATTCTAAAATTATTTTTAGATTTTTTAGCGTACTTGTCTAAAAAGATTGCCCAAGAATAAAATACATCAAATTTAGGAGTTTCAAAAAAAGGTGCATCTAATAATCTACCGCAAATAATACTTGGTCTTAATATTTGTGCGTCTATATTTTTTAATTTGCAGGTTTCTTTTACATAAAATTCACTTTCATATTTAGATTTCTCATACGGATTTCTAAAATTTGTGACGTTATAATTATCAATAGTGTCGTTTACTTTTTTATCTTGAATACCAAATGAATATGCAGTACTTATGTATAAAAATCGTTTTACATTTTTAGGTAGTTCTTCTAAAAGATTTTTAGTTACTAAATAATTTTGAGCATGAACAATTTGTTTAGAATCTGTTGTGTGTAATAAACTTGTAGAGCCTGCACAATGTATAACAGTATCGAAATTATATTTGTTTAAAACCGTTTGATCTATAGATTCTAGATCATGAGAAATAACGGTGATTTTTTCTAAACAAGCTTCTATTGTAAAATTATTCAAAAACTCAGGACGAGATTTATCTTTAAGAATTGCTAAAAGTCTTTCTTCTGCAGTTTTTTCGTGAGCTCGAATTACTACATAAAGATGATTAACTGTTTTATCTACAATAGCTTTGCGTAACCATTCGAATATAATGTGACTACCAACAATTCCTGTACCGCCAGTTAATAAACAATTCATATAATTTTTTTTTGAAGTAATTAAAAAGTGAAATTAGTTCTTTAAACTAAAAAACCTCACAAATATGTGAGGTTTTTCTAAAATATTTATCCTTTATAAAAAGGTAGTTTTACAATTGTGGCTGGTATTATTTTTTTTCGAATTTGAATATTAATTCGAGTACCACTTTTTGCAATATTTGTGGGTACATATCCTAAACCAATACCTTTATTTAAACTAGGGCTCATGGTACCAGAAGTTACGTTACCAATTACGTTACCTTCAACATCAACAATATCATAACCTTGTCTTGGTATACCTCTTTCATTTAATTCAAAAGCAACTAATTTTTTTGTTGGTTTTTCTGCTTTTTGTTTTGCCAAAGCTTCAGAATTTACAAAATCTTTAGAAAACTTTGTAATCCAACCTAAACCTGCTTCTATTGGCGAAGTAGTATCGTCTATATCATTACCGTATAAACAATAACCCATTTCTGTTCTTAAAGTATCTCTTGCAGCTAAACCAATTGGTTTTATACCAAATTCTGCACCAGCTAAGAAAACTCTATTCCAAATTTGTTCTACTTCTTCATTTTTGCAATAGATTTCAAAACCACCAGAACCGGTATAACCCGTAGCAGAAATAATTACATTTTCGATACCTGCAAAATCACCAATTTTAAATTTATAAAATGGTATTTCAGATAAATCTAAAGAAGATAAAGATTGCATTGCATCAACAGCCTTTGGACCTTGAATAGCTAGTAAAGAATAATCTTCTGATAAGTCTCTTAAATCAGCATTAAATTCTTTATTGTAAGAAGAAATCCAGTTCCAGTCTTTTTCTATGTTAGATGCATTTACCACTAAAAGATATTCGTTTTCTTTAATTCTGTAACAAATTAAATCATCTATAATACCGTTTTCAGTATTCGGTAAACAGCTATATTGTGCATCTCCAATTTCTAATTTAGAAGCATCATTAGAAGTTACTTTTTGTATAAGTGCCAAAGCATTTTCACCAGAAACTAAAAACTCACCCATATGGCTTACGTCAAAAACACCAACAGATTCTCTTACCGTTAAATGTTCTGCAGTAACGCCTTCGTATTGAACCGGCATATTGTAACCAGCAAAAGGTACCATTTTAGCGCCTAATTTTTCGTGAACTGAATGTAATGCAATATTTTTCATGTATAGATTTCTTAAATTTAGCGCTAAATTATTGAAAAATTCGCAATTATCAATCACTAATATTTTGTTAATATTTTTAACTAAAAAATAAATAATGTTACATTTGGGTAAACAACTTATAAATCAGCTACAATGCAGCCATTCAAATTTATTTTAATTGCTTTTTTAGCAATTACATGCAACGGATTTTCACAAACACCATCAGATTTTTTATCCAAAGATTTTCATAAAAGTAAAAGAGATGCTTTACGTGCAAAAATGCCAAAAAATTCTGTAGCCGTAGTATTTGCAAACCCTTTAAGAAACAGAGCTAATGATGTTGATTATGTTTTTCATCAAGATCCTAACTTTTATTATTTAACTGGTTATAGAGAACCAAACGGAGTTTTAGTTTTGTTTTCTGAAAATCAAACCGATGAAAACGGATTAGTTTATAACGAAGTTTTATATGTTCAAAAGAAAAATAAAAGAGCAGAACAATGGAATGGTAAAAGGTTAGGAGTCGAAGGAGCAATAAATGAATTAGGTTTTAAAGTAGCAAAAAATGGCGAAGATTTTATAAATGATAAACTAGATTTTAAAAAATTTGATAGAGTTTTTATCGAAAAATTTAATGACGATTATAGAAATTCTGCCAGAGAAAAAGCAGAGGTGTATGATTTAGTATTGTCTTTTAAAGAAAAAGCAGATTTTAATCCAAAAAACTTTTTGTCACCATTAAAAAAGCAGATTTACGAAATGGTAAAATCTACACCAATAGAAAACAGTGCAAATGTTGCGCAGATAATTGGTAGAGCAGTTGCTTATGATGCATCTTTAAAAAATGATGAGGATTTAATGAAATTTAAAGAAGCTACAGATGTTAATTTAAAGAAAGATTTACAGCAAAAGATAGCCTTAAAATTAAATGCTAAAACAAATATTGATGTAACTTTTTTATCTAGAAATTTAGCAACTTTAAGAGAGGTTAAAACAAAAGAAGAATTGGTTTTATTAACTAAGGCAGTAAGAATCTCTGCAATTGGGCAAGTAGAAGTAATGAAAGCCATGAAACCTCATATGTCTGAAACAGAATTACAAGGTATACACGAGTTTGTTTATAAAAAATATGGTGCAGAATATGAAGGATATCCTTCTATTGTTGGTGCAGGAAATAACGGTTGTATATTACATTATATAGAAAATAATAAAACAAAAGTTGGTAACGATTTAGTTTTAATGGATTTAGGCGCAGAGTATCGAGGTTATACGGCAGATGTAACCCGTACAATTCCGGCAAACGGTAAGTTTACAGAAGAACAAAAAGCCATTTACGAAATAGTTTACAAGGCTCAAGAAGCAGGTATTGCGGCTTATAAGATAGGAGAAAGTATGGCGAAACCAAATCTAATTTCTAAGAAAATTGTAGACGAAGGTTTGTTTAAATTGGGCATTATAAAATCTATTGACGAAAAACATCCATATTATCCTCACGGAACTTCACATCATATTGGTTTAGACGTGCACGATCCAGGAAATTATGGTAATTTTGAAGAAAATATGGTGGTTACTATGGAACCAGGAATATACATTCCGGAAGGAAGTAACTGCGATAAAAAATGGTGGGGAATTGGTATTAGAATAGAAGATGATATTTTGATAACTAAAAGTGGGCCTAAAAACCTTTCTGCCGAAGCACCAAGAACCGTAGAAGAAATCGAAAAAATGATGGCTAAAAAGTCTGTCTTAGACGATTTTGTTTTACCAGATTTAGATAAATAAATGAGTAAAACAGCAATCATATTAGGTGCAACAGGTTTAACGGGTAATTTACTTTTACAAAAGTTAATTGCAGATGCTTCTTATACAAAAATCAAACTTTTTTCTAGAAGTGCTGTAAATATATCATCAAGTAAAATAGAAGAGCATTTAATAGATATGTTTGCGTTAGAAGCGCAAAAAACACTTTTTACAGCAGATCAAGTGTTTTGTTGTATTGGCACAACAGCGGCAAAAACAAAAGACAAAGAAAAGTACAAATCTATAGATTATGGCATACCTGTTACTGCCGCAAAATTAACCAAAGCAAACAATATTGCTACTTTTGTAGTGATGTCTTCTATGGGCGCAGACGCAAAAAGTTCTGTATTTTACAACAGAATTAAAGGCGAAATGGAAAGAGATATTTTAGGTCAAAAAATAAAAAACACACATATTTTAAGACCTTCTTTAATTGGTGGTAAAAGAGATGAGTTTCGTTTAGGAGAAAGTATCGGTAAAGGAATTATGAAACTCTTAAATCCGTTGTTTATCGGGCCTTTAAAAAAGTTCAAAATGATTCATCCAGATAAAATTGCAACTTGTATGAAAACGGTCGCAAATACTTCTAATAACAAATCAATTATAAATTCAGACTTAATTTTAACGATAGCAAATTCTAATAATAATGAGTAAAGAACAACCAAACAACCCAATGCACGGTATAAAATTGGCAACAATTTTAGAACAATTGTTTAAAGAATATGGTTGGGAAGAATTAGGAGATCGATTAAACATAAATGCTTTTAGAAATAACCCAACATATAAATCTTCTTTAAAGTTTTTAAGAACAACACCTTGGGCTAGAGAAAAAGTAGAAAAGTTTTACGAAAGAAATATGTTATAATTTTTTTTTGAAGCTTTTTCCTGCTTTTCGCACTCGCTTTTTTTCAGAAAAAGAAAAAAGAGCTCAAACAAATGCTACAATCAGGGCTAGAATTATTTGTGAACTTTAACCATTTAAGTAATTAAATTAAATATCTGCAAACGATATTTTACTTTACTTAGAAATAATACTAAGAACCAATTCTTTAGTTAAAGGTTGCCCATTGGCTATTTTTTTTATGTTTTCGAATGTAAAAACAAAATCACAACCAGATTTGTAATTAGAACATCCGTAAGCCGTTTTTCCTTTTAAAACTGTTCCTTTTTTACATTTCGGGCAGCTAATTGTATCCGAAGAATTTGTGGCAACTTTTTTAACAGCTTGTTGTTTAGGTTCTAGTTTTAAAGCGAAATTTTCATCAAACCTTATTAAACCATCAACTTTATTATCATTTAAAACAAAACCTTTTAAGTTTGTTGTACAACCTTTATCAATTAATCGAATAGTTTGATTTTCAGAAACTTTTTTACCGTAAATTTCAAAAGGTATTTTTAAGTCGCAACCAGCTTTGTATTCAGAACAGCCATAAGCAGAAGTACCTTTTAAAAGCTTTCCTTTTTTACATTTTGGGCAGGTTTTACCCGTAACTTCTTTTTTCGATTTAGCTTTTGGTTTCGCAGCTTCTGTTTGCTTTACTTGATTTGTGTTTGCAGAAGAAATTCTTTTTTTAGATTTATTAGAACGGACTTCATACACCAACTCATCAACCATTTTTTTCATATTATTGATAAACGTTCCTGCGTTAAAATCGCCTCGTTCAATTTCTTTCAAACGTTTTTCCCAAAGTCCGGTTAATTCGGCAGATTTTAATAATTCGTTGTCAATAATATTAATTAAATCGATGCCAGTTTGTGTTGGTAATACCAGTTTTTTCTTACGCTCAATATATTTTCTTCGAAATAAAGTTTCTATAATACTTGCTCTTGTAGACGGTCTTCCAATTCCGTTTTCTTTCATTAATTCGCGCATTTCGTCATCATCAACTTGCTTTCCTGCAGTTTCCATGGCGCGTAATAAACTTGCTTCTGTGTAATTTCTTGGTGGTTTTGTCTCTTTTTCTAAAAAAGAAGGTTCATGAGTTCCTTTTTCTCCTTTTACAAAAGAAGGCAACGTCATTTTCTCATTCATTTCTTTTTTAACCTTACTTTCTTTAGTTTCAAAAACAACACGCCAACCTTTATTTAAAATTTCTTTTCCGGTTGTTTTAAAAGGAACTTCTGCTGCCTTACCAATTACAGATGTGTTAGAAACATCAGAATCTGGATAAAATACTGCAATAAATCTTCTTGTAATAATATCGTAAACCTGTTGTTGGTTGTATTGCAAATTACCTTGAATTCCTGTAGGAATTATTGCATGGTGATCTGTAACTTTTTTATCATCAAAAACACGCTTTGTTTTTTTGATTTTCTGACCTAAAAGTGGTTGTGTTAATTCGCTATAATTGGTTAATTTAGATAAAATACCGTGTATTTTTGGATACAAATCGTTTGGTAAAAAAGTAGTATCTACTCTTGGGTAGGTTACTACTTTCATTTCATATAATTTCTGTACGATTTTTAAAGTTTCGTCTGCAGAAAAACCGAACTTGTTATTACAATATACTTGCAAACCTGTTAAATCGAATAATTTTGGTGCATATTCTTTTCCTTTCTTCTTCGTTACAGAAACAATTTCAAAATCTGATTCTGCAACTTTATTTGCTAAAATTACACCATCTTCTTTCTTTAAAAACCGTCCATCTTCATAATTAAACAGCGTATTTCTGTAGGTAGTTTGCAGTTCCCAGTAAGGTTGTGGTTTAAAATTTTGTATTTCGAAATAACGGTTTACCAACATGGCTAGCGTAGGAGTTTGCACTCTACCAACTGACAAAACTTGTTTAAAGCCGCCAAATTTTACTGTATATAAACGAGTTGCATTTAAACCCAATAACCAATCTCCGATAGCACGAGAATAACCTGCATAATATAAATTATCGTAATCTTCTGCAGGTTTTAAATTTTTAAATCCGTCTTTTATAGCTTCTTCTGTAAGAGAAGAGATCCATAAACGTTCTACTTTACCTTTATAATTACATTGGTTAATTACCCAACGTTGTATCAGTTCTCCTTCTGTACCGGCATCCCCACAATTTATAATAACATCTGCTTTTTCGAATAAAGATTTTACGATGTTAAATTGTTTTTTAATTCCGGAATCTCCAGTAACTTTTGTATCAAAACGATCTGGTAACATTGGTAAGTTGTTCAAATCCCAACTTTTCCAGTGTGGTTTGTAATCTTTAGGCTCTAAAAGTGTACACAAATGCCCGAAAGTATAAGTTACCGCATAACCATTTCCTTCATAAAAACCGTCACGTTTTGTGTTGGCTCCTAGAATGTTAGCAATTTCTCTTGCTACAGATGGTTTTTCAGCGATGCAGACTTTCATTAATTATTTTTGTGTGGTCGAAAGTAGTAAATAATTATATATTTAATTAAGCTCTTTTTACGATTGTTAATAAATTTGAAGTTTTATATAATTTAAACTTTACATACCTATTATCTAAATTTTATTTCAGCTTAGACAGTTCTTTTTTAAGATCTTCCCAAGTAGATTTTTTCTTTTTATTAGAATTAATAACTTCTTGTTGTATTTCATTCTTTTGAGAATCCGTTAAGTCATCCCATAACGCTGTTTTTTCTTTTTTGCTCATATTTTAAGAATAAAAATGTTATTTAATTAAAGCTAATTGAATTCGTTTTCTCACAACATCAACCTCTAAAACTTTTGCTATAATTTGTTGTTGCAAACTTACAATAGTATTTACATCTTTTACAAAAGTATCCGATAGATTAGAAACATGAATTAGACCACTTTCTTTAATACCAATGTCTACAAAACAACCAAAATTGGTAATGTTATTTACAATGCCGGGTAATAATTGCCCGATTCTTAAATCTGAAATTGTTTTAATAGTTGCATCAAAAGAGAAAACTTTGGCCTTTTCTCTTGGATCTAAACCAGGTTTTTCTAATTCTTTTACAATATCTGTTAAAGTTGGCAAACCAATGGTTTCTGTAATATAGTTTTTTAGATTTATTTGCTTTATCAAATCAGATTTTCCAATAAGATCTGCAACTTTTATCTTATTGTCTTTTGCAATTTTATCTACTAAAGCATAACTTTCTGGATGCACAGCAGAATCATCTAACGGATTTTTACCATTCTTAATTCTTAAAAAACCTGCCGCTTGCTCAAAAGCTTTACCTCCTAAACGAGGTACTTTTTTTATGTCGTTTCTAGAAGAAAAAGAACCATTTTTATTTCTGTAATTTACAATGTTTTCAGCTAACTTTGGCCCGATTCCAGAGACATAACTTAATAAAGATTCGCTTGCCGTATTAATATTTACTCCGATGGTGTTTACACAACTTTCTACAGTTGCATCTAAAGATTTCTTTAATTTAGTTTGATCGACATCATGTTGGTATTGGCCAACACCAATCGATTTAGCATCAATTTTAACCAATTCTGCCAACGGATCTTGCAAACGCCTACCTATAGAAACAGATCCACGAACGGTTACATCGTAATTAGGAAATTCGTCTCTTGCAATTTTTGATGCTGAATAAATAGAAGCACCAGCTTCACTAACAACAAAAACATCAACAGTATTTTTAAATTGAATTTTCTTGACCAATTGTTCAGTTTCACGAGATGCAGTACCATTACCAATAGCAATAGCATCAATTTTATATGCTTCTGCTAACGAACTAATTTTTTGAATGGCTTCAATTTTTTTATTTTGAGGTTCATGCGGAAAAACGGTTTCGTTATGCATTAATTCTCCTAATTCATTTAAGCATACTATTTTACATCCAGATCTAAAACCCGGGTCGATGGCTAAGACTCTTTTTTCACCTAAAGGTGCTCCTAAAAGTAATTGTTTTAGGTTTTTAGAAAACACTAAAATAGCATCATTATCTGCCCTTTCTTTTGCTAGTGAAAGTCTCTCGTTAGATAAAGAAGGATATAGTAATCGTTTAAAGGCATCTTTAATAGCGAATTCTATTTGTGCAGAACATTCATTTTGCGTTCTAATAATTCTATTTTCAATTCTTTGCAATAATCTTTCGCTATCAACTTCAATTTTAATTCTGATAAAACCTTCATTTTCGGCTCTTAAAATTGCTAAAAATCTGTGAGAAGGAATTTTATTTAAAGACTCATTCCAATCAAAATAATCTTTAAACTTTTGTGCTTTTTCATCGTCTTTTTTAGACTTTATTACTTTGGATGAAATTGTAGCAAAACGTTCTAATTCTAGTCTAATATTATTTCTGATGTCTGTACGTTCATTAATCCATTCTGCAATAATATAACGAGCGCCTTCTATAGCTGCTTCAAGAGTTTCAACATCATTTTTAATGTATTTTGAAGCCGTAAATTCTAAATCATTCACACGTTGACTCATTATCATTTTTGCCAACGGTTCTAAACCTTGTAATCTCGCAGTTTCTGCTTTTGTTTTTCGCTTTTTCTTAAAAGGTAAATACAAATCTTCCAAAGAAATTAAATCTGTAGAATTATTTACTTTTTCGGTTAATGCTGGTGTTAAGACAGCTTGTTCTTCTAGCGCCTTTAAAATACTTTTTTTACGTTTTTCTAAAGTTTCGAAAGCTTCTTTAAATTTTACAATTTCGCCTATTTCTACTTCATCTAAATTACCTGTCATTTCCTTTCTATATCTACTGATAAAAGGAATTGTAGCATCTTCATTTAATAAAGAAATTGTATTCTCTACAGATTTAGAAGAAAATTGTGTTTGTTGTGTTATATATTGAAGTAACTGCATTTTTAAATTGAGTTTAAGCGAAAAAAAACCTCATAAAAATAAATTTTATGAGGATGTAAATATAGTTTTATTTTGTGTTTTAAGTAATTACTTTTTCAAAAGCTAATCTTTTTGCATTGTAATTGGTGTATATAATTCCGCAGTATTTGTAACCTAGTTTTTTTAATAAAGATTGCATGCTAAGGTTATCTTCGTGTGTATCAATTTTTAAACTTCTAACTTTTTTTTCTAATAATTGTAAATGAAACTCATGAAACATAAAAGTGGCTAGCCCAAATTTTCTAAATTCTTTTTTTATTGCCATTCTATGAATTACACCGTATTTTTCATTTTCAGAAACCATCCATTCACCATCAATAACGTCCTTATAAGTTGGTTCTTTTCTTAAAGTGAACATAGAAGTTGCCATAATTTTATTTTCATCATTTACAACCACATAACTTTCATTATTTTTGATATCGTTTTCAACTTGTGCTGCATTTGGATATCCGTTTTGCCATTGATCTATTTTTTGTGATTTTAAATACGCTTTTGCATCATCAATAATAATAGCAATTTCTGGAATGTCTTCAATTTTAGAAAGTCTAATCTTCATCAATATTTACTTAAATCATTTTAAAATCTAATAGTAATTCTCCGTTTACAGAACACTGTAAATGATCTCCTTTAAAGATTTCTCCTTTACCTAAAGAGGGTGTGCCAGTAAAAATTAAATCACCAGGTTGTAAGGTCATATATTTAGAAATAAACACAATAATATCAGCAAAATCATTTATCATATAAGCTGTATTACTTTTTTGTTTTTCTACTCCGTTAATTTTTAAATCGAAGTCTATATCTGCTAAATTGTAATTAGAAACAGGTTTAAAACTAGAAATAGGAGCAGCACCATCAAAACCTTTTGCAAATTCCCAAGGATGCTTAGTTTCTCTCGCGTTTTTTAGGATATCCGTAGCTGTATAATCGATACCAACGGCAATTTCTGAAATGTAAGTGTTTGCATCTTCTTTGGTAATATTTTTACCTTCTTTACCAATTTTTACAACCAATTCTACTTCGTAAATTAACTCGTTTGTAATTTCACTTGGGTAAGCTACATCACGATTTATAGCTAAACTAGATTCTGGTTTCGAAAAGATGAATTTTTTACCTTTTTTCTTTTCTTCAATGTCTTTTAAATCGGTAACATAATTACTACCTATTCCTAATATTTTCATTGTGGTTATTGTTTGTTTATGGATTAGTAAATATAAAAAAATCCACCAAAAACAATTGCTTTGGTGGATTTTTAATGGTTTATATTTTTGTTAAGCTTCTACTTTTTCTTTTTTAGAAGCCTTTGTTTTAGAGAAATCTATAGTTTCTTGATTGTTTAAAATGTCTTTAATTGTTTGTCTTTTTCTGATAAGGTAATCTTGCCCTTTATGCACCATAACTTCTGCAGGTAAATAGCGAGAATTGTAATTAGAAGCCATAGAAAAGCAATAAGCACCAGCGTTATGGAAACATAAAATATCTTCTTCAGAAATTTCTGCAATTCTTCTATTAGATGCAAAAGTATCTGTTTCGCAAATATAACCTACCACAGAATAATAACGATCTCTACCTGTAGGATTCGAAATATTTGTAATATGATGATAAGAATCGTACATCATTGGTCTAACTAAGTGGTTAAAACCAGAATCTACGTGTGCAAATACGGTAGAAGTTGTTTGTTTTACAACGTTAACTTTTGCTAAAAATACACCAGCTTCTGAAACTAAAAATTTACCAGGTTCGAACATTAAAGTAATATCTTTACCGTATTCTGTACAAAACTCATTAAATCTTTCAGATAATTGTAAACCTAATTGCTCGATGTCTGTAGAAATATCACCTTCTTTATAAGGTACTTTAAATCCGCTACCAAAATCGATAAAATCTATATTTTCGAATTGTCTTGCAACATCAAATAAAATATCCGAAGCACGTAAAAAAGTATCGATATCTAAAATATCAGAACCTGTGTGCATGTGAATTCCGTTAATGTTCATTCCGGTATTTTCTACAACACGTTTAATGTGTGGTACTTGGTGTATTGAAATTCCGAATTTAGAATCGATATGACCAACCGAAATTTTAGAATTTCCACCAGCCATAATATGTGGATTTATACGAACACAAACCGGAATATTTGGATGTTTTTGACCAAATTGCTCTAAAATAGAAAGATTATCAATATTAATTTGAACACCTAATTTGGCTACTTCTTCAATTTCAGATAAAGAAACTCCGTTTGGTGTGTAAATAATATCTTTAGGATCTATACCTGTAGCTAAACATAACTGAACTTCTTGAAAAGAAACAGTATCTAACCCAGAACCTAAGTTTTTGAAAAACTGTAAAATATTAATGTTAGATAGTGCTTTTACAGCATAATTTAACTTTAAGTTTTTTACGCTGCTAAAAGCATTTATTAATCTGTTGTATTGAGATTCTATTTTGTCTGTATCGTAAACATATAAAGGACTTCCGTATTTATTTGCCAACGCTGTTAATTGTGTACTTTCCAATTTTAAATAATTTTAGAGTGTCAAAAGTAAATAAATTGTTTAATAAATTATGTTTTGTTTAAAAATACAACAAATTGTTTTTTATTGTGATTTTTACCCTTATTTTTAGGTTTTAGTTCGTTAAAATGATGTTGATAACTAATTGCTAAAAATGTTTATTTTTTAGTGCTTAAAACTTATTTTTACGATACGCCAAACCAATAGTAGCAAGAGATTATATGAGTCAAGAAACAAAATATACAGAAGATAATATTAGATCTTTAGACTGGAAAGAGCATATAAGAATGCGTCCCGGAATGTACATTGGTAAGTTAGGTGACGGTTCTTCTGCAGATGATGGTATTTATATTCTTGTAAAAGAAGTGTTAGACAACTCTATTGACGAGTATGTAATGGGTGCCGGAAAAACCATTGAAATTTCTATTCACGGTAGTAAAGTTACTGTTAGAGATTACGGTAGAGGTATTCCTTTAGGAAAAGTAGTCGATGTAGTTTCTAAAATGAATACGGGTGGTAAATACGATTCGAAAGCTTTTAAGAAATCTGTAGGTTTAAATGGTGTTGGTACAAAAGCTGTAAATGCACTTTCTTCTTATTTTAGAGTAGAATCTTCTAGAGAAGGAAAATCTGCTTCAGCAGAATTTTCTCAAGGTAATCTAGAAAATGAAGAGTTTTTAGAAGAGTCTTCGCGTAGAAAAGGTACCAAAGTTTCATTTGTACCCGATGAAACGATCTTTAAAAACTACAAGTTCAGAAATGAATATGTAGCTAAAATGCTAAAGAACTACGTATATCTAAATCCTGGTTTAACCATTATTTTTAATGGAGAAAAATTCTTTTCTAAAAACGGATTGAAAGATTTATTAGAAGACAACAATAATAAAGAGGACATGTTGTATCCAATAATTCATTTAAAAGGAGATGATATAGAGGTTGCAATTACACACAGTAAAACACAATATTCAGAAGAATATCATTCTTTTGTAAACGGTCAACATACAACACAAGGTGGTACACACCAAGCGGCATTTAGAGAAGCAGTTGTAAAAACTATTAGAGACTTCTACGGAAAAAGTTTTGAAGCTTCTGATATTAGAAAATCTATTATCTCTGCGATTGCCATAAAAGTAATGGAACCTGTTTTTGAAAGTCAGACAAAAACCAAATTAGGTTCTACAGATATGGGAGGCGATTTACCAACCGTTAGAACTTATATTAATGATTTTCTAAAAACCAAGTTAGATAATTTTTTACACAAAAATGCCTATGTAGCAGAAACACTGCAGAAAAAGATAATTCAGGCAGAAAAAGAGCGTAAAGAATTATCTGGTATTCGAAAATTAGCAAAAGATAGAGCTAAAAAGGCAAGTTTACATAATAAAAAATTAAGAGATTGTAGAATACATTTAGGTGATGTTAAAAAAGAGAACTATCTAGAAACAACACTATTTATTACAGAGGGAGATTCTGCATCGGGTTCTATCACAAAATCTAGAAATGTAAATACTCAAGCCGTATTTAGTCTAAAAGGAAAACCTTTAAACTCTTACGGATTAAGTAAAAAGATTGTGTACGAAAATGAAGAATTTAATCTGTTACAAGCAGCTTTAAATATAGAAGATGGTTTAGAAGATTTGCGTTATAATAATATTGTAATTGCTACCGATGCCGATGTAGATGGTATGCATATTCGTTTATTATTGATCACTTTTTTCTTGCAGTTTTTTCCTGAATTGATAAAAGAAGGACATTTGTTCATTCTAGAAACTCCGTTATTTAGAGTAAGAAACAAAAAACAAACTTTTTATTGTTATTCTGATGAAGAAAAACGAGAGGCAATTGAAAAATTAAGAGGGAAACCAGAAATAACTCGATTTAAAGGTTTGGGTGAGATTTCACCAAACGAATTTGTACATTTTATTGGTAATGATATTCGATTAGATCCTGTGATGTTAGATAAAGAAATGTCTATAGAACAAATGTTGCAGTTTTATATGGGTAAAAATACACCAGACAGACAGAAATTTATTATTGAGAATTTAAAGGTAGAATTAGATTACGTAGAAGACGAAGCATAGATGAAAAAAGTAAAGACAGTTTTTAATATATTTTCAATAATTTTTCTAATCATTTTAATTTTCTGGATAACACAGGTTAATTATAATGATTTATCTTACAAAGAAAACGCTTCTGCCTATTTAGGAATTTTATCATCAGCTATGATGTCTTTAGCGTTGCAGTTGATTATTAGAGGAGTAAAAGAAAAGAAATAAAGAATTTATTAGATGTTATTTTTTTAAAAAACTGATATTTAGTAAATATGTATTTTTTGCGTTAAGGATTGAAGTGGCATCCTTTTTAGTTGTCAGTTCGAGTAAATTTGTGAAGAATGAGCAAATTTTTATCGAGAACAAAACTAAAAAGATATAACGTAAAGCCTGTTAAAACGTCCAAAGAATAAATAAATAGACTCTTAAACGAATAAACGTTTTTTACATGAGTGAAGAAATAAACGAAAACGAACACGAAGAAGAATTAACAAATGAAGGAGAACAATTAGATTCGCCTCAAGAAGAAACCATAACTAAGGTTACAGGAATGTACAAAGAATGGTTTCTTGATTATGCTTCGTATGTAATTTTAGAAAGAGCCGTACCTTCTTTAGAAGACGGTTTAAAACCAGTGCAACGTAGAATTATGCATTCTATGAAAGATTTAGACGATGGACGTTACAATAAAGTAGCAAATATTGTTGGTCATACAATGCAGTATCATCCGCATGGAGACGCAAGTATTGCAGATGCGATGGTGCAAATTGGTCAGAAAGAATTACTAATCGATATGCAAGGTAACTGGGGTAATATTTTAACCGGCGACCGTGCAGCAGCTTCTCGTTATATAGAAGCTCGTTTATCTAAATTTGCGTTAGACGTTGTGTTTAATCCGAAGACAACAGAATGGAAGTTGTCTTATGATGGACGAAGAAAAGAACCGATAGATTTACCTGTAAAATTTCCGTTATTACTAGCCCAAGGAGCAGAAGGAATTGCTGTAGGATTATCAACAAAAGTTTTACCACATAATTTTATTGAGTTAATAGACGCTTCTATAAAATATTTAAAAGGAAGAAGTTTTAAAATTGTACCAGATTTCTTAACGGGCGGAATTGCAGATTTTACCAATTATAATGATGGTAAGCGTGGTGGAAAAGTACGTGTTAGAGCAAAAATTTCTCAGTTAGATAAAAAGACTTTGGTAATTTCAGAAATACCTTTTTCTACAACTACAACATCTTTAATTGATAGTATTTTAAAAGCCAATGATAAAGGTAAAATTAAGATAAAGAAGATAGAAGATAATACAGCTGCAGAAGTAGAAATTTTAGTGCATTTACCACCCAACGTATCGCCAGATAAATCTATAGATGCGTTGTACGCTTTTACAAATTGTGAAACATCTATTTCTCCGTTAGCTTGTACAATTCAAGATAATAAACCAGTATTTGCAGGTGTATCAGAAATGTTAAAGCACTCTACAGATTTAACGGTAGAATTGCTTAAAAAAGAATTAGAAATTCAGTTAAACGAATTAGAAGAGCAGTGGCATTTTTCATCTTTAGAAAGAATTTTTATTGAAAATAGAATTTATAGAGATATAGAAGAAGAAGAAACTTGGGACGGTGTAATAGAAGCAATTGATAAAGGTTTACAACCACACATAAAACATTTAAAAAGAGCAATTACTGTAGAAGATATTACGCGTTTAACAGAAATTCGTATTAAGAAAATATCAAAATTCGATATTGACAAGGCGAAGCAATTTATAGAAAGTTTAGAAGAAAAGATTGCAGAGGTAAAAGGGCATTTAGATAATTTAATTGAGTTTGCAGTTACTTACTTTAAGCGTTTAAAAGATACTTACGGTAAAGGAAAAGAACGAAAAACAGAGATTAGAATATTTGATGATATTGTGGCCTCTAAAGTTGCAATGAATAATGCCAAACTTTATGTAAATAGAGCAGAAGGTTTTATTGGTACTTCATTAAAAAGAGACGAATTTGTAACAGATTGTTCTGATATAGATGATATTATTATCTTTAGAAAAGATGGTAAAATGATGGTAACAAAAGTAGATTCTAAAACCTTTGTTGGTAAAGATGTTATACACGTAGCTGTCTTTAAAAAGAAAGATAAAAGAACTGTTTATAATTTTATGTACAGAGATGGTGCAAGAGGACCATCTTACATGAAACGTTTTAACGTAACTTCTGTTACAAGAGATAAAGAGTACGATTTAACAAACGGAAATAAAGGTTCTATTGTGCATTATTTTACTGCAAATCCTAACGGAGAAGCAGAAGTTGTAACAGTTAATTTGCGTTCTGTTGGAAGTGTTAAGAAATTAAAATGGGATATAGATTTTGCAGATTTAGCAGTAAAAGGTAGATCAGTAAGAGGAAATAGAATTACAAAGTATTCAATTAAATCTATTGATTTTAAATCGGAAGGAGTTTCTACACTAAAACCACGAAAAATTTGGTTTGATGATACAGTGCAACGTTTAAATGTCGACGAAAGAGGAGAGCTTTTAGGTGAGTTTAGAGCAGAAGATAAATTGCTAATTATAACACAATCTGGTAAAGCAAAAGCTGTAAAGCCAGATTTAACAATGCATTTTGAAGACGATATGATCGTTTTAGAAAAATGGCAACCTAAAAAACCAATTTCTGCTATTTATTTTGATGGTGAAAAAGAACGTTATTATGTAAAACGATTTTTAATTGAATCAGTTGACAAGGAAGAGGTTTTTATTTCAGAACATGCAAAGTCTCAACTAGAAATTGTAGCAACAGATTACAGACCTGTAGCAGAAATTCAGTTTTCTAAAAGGAGTTTAGATAATGAAGAAGTTAATTTTGAAGAGTTTATAGCTGTAAAAGGAATCAAAGCGCAAGGAAACCAGTTAACTACAGATAAGATTAAAAATGTAAATCTTTTAGAATCTTTACCATATGAAGTAGAAGAGGAAGAGGTTGAAAGTAGCGGTTCAGATCAAGAAAATGAAGAGGCAGTAGATGACAAATTACCAATTGATGTACCAGTACCTGAAACAAAAAAGCCAATTTTAGAGGAACTTTCTGCAGAAGAAAAAGCAAAAATAGCTTTGCAAAAATCGATAGCGAAAAAAAAGGCTGAAGAAAAGAAGAGAGATGATGAGAATCAAACAAAATTATTTTAATAAGGCAATATCTTAATATTAAGTTAAAAAAAATGAAATATTAACTATATAATGTTAAGATAAATTTAAAATTGTACCTTAGGTAATGTAAAAGATTTCAATAAATTCATTTTTAGGTTTTTCTGTGGAAAATAATTTCTTTTACATTCAATTTTTAAAGATTTAGAAAAGTAGCCATGAAAAATAAGCTTATACTAGTATTTATCTTTTTTACTTTTACTGCCCTTTCTCAGTCAGAAATATACTATTATAAAGATTTTGAAGCCAATTTAGAAGTTTTAGATATAGAAGATAAAACTTTTAATTTGTTAGAGTATAATATTTTAGAAAAACAATCAGACGCTATTTATTGGTTTAAAATACCAGCATCTAATTCTAAAGAGGATTATATTTTTAGAATAAAAAATTACAGAGCTAACAACTCTATAGCATATCAAAATAGAAGGCCATTAGAAAAAATAAAAAATTCTAGATTTACTTCATATAAAATACAAAGAGATTATCCTGTTTTTATAAAAGTTAGTTCAGAGTATAGTGCATATTATCCGGTCGAGTTAAAATTAGAAGAAGAGTATCATTTTGATGAAAGTGTCCAAATTTTAATTAACAGTTTTTATTATGGTGCTGCTTTTTTAATTATTGTTTTTAGTATTGTTTATTATTTTTTCTTTAAAGATAACTCTTTTATTCATCACTGTTTTTTACTAATGAGTTTAGTATTTGCCTTTTTGGCATCAGATGGTATTTTTAACTTTTTTAATTTTAATAATACTATTATTGATAATTTAATTTTATTCAATTATTTTTTTCTTGGTTTTTTCTCTTTTAAGTTTGCTCATAACTTTTTATTAGTTGATAATTATTATCCTGGGTTAAAAAAATATTCACATATTATTATAGTCAATATATTTTTGTTTGTAGTACTATTCTATTTCTTTAGAAAATCAGAATTGTTTGTTATTTTAAATATATTAACTTTTCTTTTGTTTTTAACCTATTGGATTGTAAGTGTACTTTTAATTAATAAGAGTGCGCACATTAAGTTATTTACAATTGCATTTGTTATTATATTATTTAATGGAATTAATTTTACAGTCCTAAAGAATTTCGGAATTTCATTTTTTGACAATGCCCCTTTCAATATGAAAATTGGAGGCCTTGTGCAAGTTGTTACTTTATCTTTTGCAGTTGTATATAGAGAAAAGACATTAAGAAAAAGAAATTCTTACATGAAGAACGAAATAATTAATTTTAATAAAGAGATAGATTTATTAACGAGTAATATAGACAAAGAATCTAAAATTAAAGATATAGAGAATTTAAGTATTAGAGAAAGAGAGGTTTTCGATTTAATTGTAATTGGTAAGTCTAATAAAGAAATTGCTTTAGAGGTAAATGTATCTATTAATACGGTAAAGTTTCATGTAAAAAATATTTACGGGAAACTAAATATAAAAAGTAGGAAAGAGGTGCTGACAATTGATAAAAACCAGTAAAAACAAAGGTTTACATCGATTTACTACCCGTTTACTACCCGTCGACTACCCATAAAACACCCTTGTTTTTTTTAATAATTACTGACTTTTTGTCTAAATTTGAACTATAAGAAAAGCATTCCCCCAGTCTTTATTAATAAAGCCTTTAATTTTAAATTAAAGGCTTTATTTTTTATGGCATTTCTTCAAAAAAAGCTAATTTATAATCTGGTAGCAATTCCGGATTACAGATTTTTATAAGATCTTTTAACACCAAGTCTGGTCTTGTACCTGCAAGTTCATAATAAATTACACCACCTGTTTTTCCTTTTTTTATTGTTGGAGTAAAAATTTTACCTTGCTGATAAGCATTAAACTTCGCATAAAGTTTATTACTTTTTAAAAGTTGATCTTTCGAAGTAAAATAACCAGGAGCTATCCAATAATTTGCACTTTGACCTTTATCAAAAACACTCTCGAAACTTAAGGACAAACTCCCTTTACCTTTTGTGTCTTGCCATAAGTAATTTAAATTTGCATCTCTTAAAAATTGTGCAACGTAACTTTCTCCAGCTGGTAAATTCCAAATATCTTTACTCATAATTGCACCAGACAAAACAGTAGGTTTGCTTTTTGCTGATAAAGCAATTTTTTTTGCATTTAAATAATTTTTTTCGATGCTATTAAAAATACTGTCAGCCTCTTTTTCTTTATCAAATAAAACCCCAAAAAATTTAATCCATTCTGCTCTTCCTAACGGAGTTTCTTCTAGCCAATCACCATTGTAAATAACATTTATACCTGCTTTTTTTATGGTTGTTAGGCTTTTATCAGCACTAGAAACACTATAACCAACTACTAGTTCTGGTTGAAGATTAAGGAGTATTTCTGTATTTAAAGAACTTTCTTTTCCAATCTCTATAATTTTATTTTCTTCAATTAATTTTCTTGTTTTTTTTGAAGAAATATATTTTGAATAAGGAAAGCCTACAATAGATGTTTCTTCATTTAATAACTCAACCATTGGTATATGAGTTGTAGAGGTAACTACAATTTTTCGAATTGGTGTAGAGATTACAGTTCCATTTGTGGTTATCGTTTTTTTGTTTTGCTTGTTTCTTATAAT
The DNA here is from genome assembly GCF_038019025.1 of Polaribacter marinaquae. Lineage (NCBI taxonomy): Bacteria > Pseudomonadati > Bacteroidota > Flavobacteriia > Flavobacteriales > Flavobacteriaceae > Polaribacter > Polaribacter marinaquae. The sequence continues at coordinate 710,794 of NZ_CP150496.1, read as the reverse complement.
ATATTTAAAAACGTTATTAGAGTTTTGATATGCTGTTTTAATAATTAATTTTTTTGACCCATTTTCATTAATAATGTCAAAACCTTTAGCGTATTTAATCTTACTTTTTAGGCTATAATTTTTATCAACTTCTTTGTTGTTTTTTTGACATGATACAATTATTGATAAAAAAGTGACAAGTAATATTTTTGAGAAATTATTATTCATGAAAATTAATTTTAAGACAAGATTACAAAAATGTTTTCTAATATCAATTTATAGTCTACATTTGTGCCGATTTTGGTTTTGATGTAAAAATTGGTTTGCATCAAATTAAAAGGGAATCTAGTTAAAATCTAGAACTGTTCCCGCAACTGTAAGCTACAAAGCTTGTAACTATTCTTTTACCACTGACATTTTTTTGTTGGGAAGGTTTGTTACAAGACGCAAGTCAGGAAACCTGCCATTATCACGAGTTAAAAAAACTTTCGGGATAAAAGTTTATGTACTAATCTATTTTCGTACACAAAATTTACCTGATTTATTGTAAATCAAATTTATTAGAAATGAAAAAACAATTTATTATTGTTGGTGCGTTGGCATGTAGTTTTGTCAGCACAAATCTTTTTGCTCAAAAACAAAAAGAAAATGTAGAAACTTTAAAAGAGGTTGTAGTTACTGCAACTAAATTTAATTTAAAAAAAGAAAATACTGGTAAGGTAATTCATAAAATTACCCAAGAAATGTTGCTTCAGAATTCAGGAAAAACGGTTGTAGAAATTTTAAATAACCTAGCTGGTATTGATGTAAAGGGAGTAAATACAAATCCATCAGAACCTAGAAGTATTAATATTAGAGGTGGTAGAGCTAGACAAGTTTTAGTTTTAATTGACGGAGTACCAGTTACAGATCAATCTGCAATTAATCAAGAATTTGATTTACGTTTATTAGCGGTTAATCAAATAGAAAGTATCGAGGTTTTAAAAGGTGCATCATCTACATTATATGGTTCTGGTGCTGCAACGGCGGTAATTAGTATTACCTTAAAAAAGGCTTCTACAGACAAAGTTTCTGGTTCTTTTGAAACAAGTTTAGGTACTAATAATACTGCAAATTCTTCTAATGGAAGTTTGTCTGATAGAAACCAAAACCTAAATGTTAACGGTACTTTAGGTAAAATTAATTTTTTAGGATCTTTTAGTTTAACAGGAGTTAACGGCATTTCATCAGCAAAAAGTAACACAAATACTGCTTTTGAAACCGATGCATTTTATTCTAAAAACGCTTTAGTAAAGTTAGGTTATAAAGTAAATGAGAAGTTAACTTTAGAGACTTTTTTAAATTATGATGAATTTGATTATGATTTCGATGCTGGTGCTTTTGCTGATAGTAAAGTTAATATTGGTAGTCAAGAGCAGTTTAGAGTTGGTTTTAAGCCAACATATACTTATAATAAAGGACAACTTTATTTATTAGCTTCTGCAAATGTGATAGAAAGAGATTTAAGCCAGTTTAATTCTTTTGCGGGTGTTTTACAAGATTATGAATTTGTAGGTAGAAGTGTAAATGTAGATTTAGTAAATAGATATGAGTTTACAGAGCAATTACAATTAATTACAGGTTTAAATTATCAAATTCATAGTAACAATACAATTACTCCTTTTGGTAAGATAGAAAAAGGATTGGCTAATTTTAATACGGTAGATCCTTATGCGAGTTTAGTTTATATTTCTGATTTTGGTGTAAGCGTAAATGTTGGTGGTCGTTTAAATATACATAATGTTTATGGCAACCATTTTGTTTATGACGCAAATTTAGCTTACGCACTTTTAAATACTAATGATACAGCTTTAAAGCTATTTACTTCTTATAGTACTGCATTTATAGCACCAAGTTTGTATCAATTATACGATGGTTTTTCTGGTAATATTGATTTAAACCCAGAGTCTAACAAAACATTTGAAGCTGGTTTCGATTTAAACTTTAAAGATTGGTTGCAATTAGAAACAGTTTACTTTAATAGAAAAGAAACAGATGCTATTATTTATGATGCTTCTACGTTTAAATATGGTAATGGTTCTTCTGAAGCAAACGGATTTGAAGTAAGTGCTAAAGTAGTACCAACTTCATTTTTAGCAATAAATACATCATTTACGTATACAGATAGAGATGTAACCGAAGATTTTAATGATTACATTCCAGAAAATAAGTTGGTTGCTGGTTTAGATATTACTCCGTTTGAAAATGCATTTTTTAACTTTACTTATAGAAATGTAGGTGAAAGAACAATTTTTGATAGATATGGTTCTTTTGGTACAGCAGGTAAAGATGTTGTATTAGAAAACTACCAAGTATTAGATTTTATGACAAATTATAAAGTTTTAGGAGATACAGTTACATTTTTTGCGGCAGTAACAAATCTTTTAAATGAAGATTATGATGATGTATTTGGATATGCTACCAGAGGAAGAAATTATAAACTAGGAGTTCGATTACAATTCTAAGAAGAAGGTTTCTAAAAAAGAAAAAGTAAAAACTCCGTTTGTTACGCATGTAATCAACGGAGTTTTTTTTTTACAATAAAATTTTAACTTCTTTCTTAATAAATTCGATGGCAGTTTCTGTTGGCGGAGTAGTAGTGCTATAATCTGTAAGAATAATTTCTCGAAGTTCGTTTGCAGATTTGGCTTGATCTGCAACTTGTTTATATTTGTTTATTACAGCATTTTTTGCAGCGTAAACAGCTGTCCAAGTTTCATTTTGCACATAAATTTGTTGCACTAAATTATGGTCAAATTCTTGCTCTATGTTCGCTATCAATAATTGTAAATAATCTTCTGTGTTTGTAGATATTGGCGGAATCCTCATAAGCATTTTTACAGGGTTTATTCTATCGCAAAACAGCATTAAACGTTCGTAAGCTTGTAGTTTAATAGGTAATGACTCCTTTTTTTGTTGCGCTAAAAGTTCGAGTTTTTTTTCAGAAATTCTATTTGCAATAAAGCCATTAAACATATAATAAGCAACAAAACCTGTAACTACTGCAGGCAATATATATGCAACGCTTTCTATAAATTTATCTTCCATTAATTATGTTGTATTTAGTAAGTACGAATATAAGATTCCTATTATAATAGCAAGTCCAAAACTTAATAAAGTACCAATTAAAATATATTCGGTTAATTTTCTGTCTTTAGAAGAGGTTAGATCACCAAATCTAAAAACAGATTTAGCTGCTACTAAAAAACCAATAGCTTCCCAATGATTTGTTACAATAAAAGTAAAAACAAAAAGACGTTCTAAAATACCAATATATCTACCAGCTTTTGCCAAAGAATCATCATTATTTGTTTTTGATTCTGGATTCCATTGTGTTATAAAAACTTTAATAATGATGCCAGATACATTTGTGACTAACAGTAATGCAACTATTAATAGCAAATTTTGTTGTGTAAATATATTTGCTAATTCTATATGTAAACCTTGGTAGATAGAAGTTGTGATTATCAATACAATTATATGCAGTAATTGATCTATAAAAAACCAATTTCTTTTAGTTTTATCATTCTGAAAATATAGTTTTATAACATCAATTAAAAAATGTGTTGTTACAATTACTAGAATACCAAGCCAATATATATTCAATTTAAATTCAAGAAGAATTAATAGTAAAATTGCGTGTATGCCAGTATGTAGATATAGCTTTGAAGACTTTAATTTATTTTCTTCTTTGTTTTTTACCCATTTGTTAGGTTGCAAAACAAAATCACCTAAAATATGAGCCAATAAAAGTTTTAAAAATAAAAGCATATTAATTCTTTATTTTTTGTGCTATTAAAATCTTAAAAAGGTTGTTTAGTTTTAACACAGGCTCTAAACCAGCTCTTTTTTGTCTTTCACTAACCCTGCCTTGTGTAATACTAAGCATTTTTGCAATTTCTTTTTGAGTTATTTCAGGGTTTTCTAAAACAATTTTAAATACTTCAGCAGAATTTACAGACCAAGAATCTATAGTTAATAATGCCAAATCAAAAGCAATATTAAAGGTTTTATCTATTTCTTGCCATGGTGTTTTTATCGCTAAACTTTGTTTTTTTAAATAGTTATCAAAAGCAAAACCAGAATTTATAAAAGCTTCTCCGTTTGCTTCTGTAATCTTATCAGCATTGTATTCCTTTTTACCAATTCCTATACCAATTCTAACATCTATATTTGCTATACTTTTTAGGGCCGATTTTATTTTTAAAGCAGCTAAAAAGGCTTCTTCGGGTTTTTTAATTTCTACTTGAAAACTGTCGCCTCTATAGATTTGCCAGTATTTTGGTGATTCGCCAAAATTGACTAAAATTTCTTTTAGAGATTTTAGCCAATCGATATTGGTTGTTTTTCTAGAGTTGATAATGTCTCCGGTTAAAATACTAGTCATATATTTGCAAATAAATTTAAGTAAATATACTAAAATTTAATAGTAATAAATTAATTTTATCTGTTTTAAAGCAGATATTGTATTTTATCTGTCTATTTACAGATATTTTACTTTATCTGTTTCATGTTATTAAAGTTGATAAAACTTAATTGTTTGCTAAAATTATAAAAAATTAGAAATTATAAATGTGGAATAATTTGTGAATAAATAATAGTGTTCATTCCATAAAATCACAATTAGTTTCGTTAATTTTAACGCTTAAATACTTCAAAAAAATATCTCTTGAATAATTACTTAGAATCTTTAAATGAGCCGCAAAGGCAAGCTGTTATACAAAAGGATGGACCAATGATAATTATTGCTGGTGCCGGTTCTGGTAAAACACGTGTATTAACCTATAGAATTGCTCATTTAATGAAGCAGGGTGTAGATTCTTTTAATATTTTGTCTTTAACCTTTACCAATAAAGCTGCAAAAGAAATGAAAGCTAGAATTGCTTCTGTAGTAGGACAAAGTGAGGCAAAAAACCTTTGGATGGGAACTTTTCACTCCGTTTTTGCAAGAATTTTACGTTCCGAAGCAGATAAACTTGGTTTTCCAACTAATTTTACAATTTACGATACACAAGATTCTGTTAGGTTAATAAGTGCCATTATTAAAGAAATGGGCTTAGACAAAGAGCGTTATAAGGCGAAACAGATTTTAGGAAGAATCTCTTCATTTAAAAACAGTTTAATAACCGTTAGAGCATATTTTAATAATTCTGATTTGCAAGAAGCAGATATGCATGCAAGCAGACCAAAAGTAGGTGATATTTATAAAGCATATGTAGATAGATGTTTTAAAGCTGGCGCAATGGATTTTGATGATTTGTTGTTAAGAACCAATGAGTTGTTAGCGCGTTTTCCAGAAGTTTTAGCAAAATACCAAGACAGATTTCGATACATAATGGTAGATGAGTATCAAGATACAAACCATTCTCAATACATTATTGTTCGTGCTTTGGCAGATAAATTCGGTAATATTTGTGTGGTAGGAGACGACTCGCAAAGTATTTATAGTTTTAGGGGAGCAAATATTCAGAATATCTTAAATTTTCAAAAAGATTATCCAGAAGTTAAAACATTTAAATTAGAGCAAAATTATCGTTCTACAAGCAATATTGTAAATGCAGCAAATTCTGTAATCGAAAAAAATAAAACAAAGTTAGATAAAGAAGTTTGGACCTCTAACGACGCCGGAGACGCAATTAACGTAATGCGTACAATATCCGACGGAGAAGAGGGTAGGTTTGTAGCTCAATCTATTTGGGAAAACCAAATGAATCATCAACTTAAACCTAGCGATTTTTGCGTTTTATATAGAACAAACTCACAATCGAGAGCAATAGAAGACGCCTTACGTAAAAAAAATATTGATTATAAAATTTACGGAGGAATCTCTTTTTACCAAAGAAAAGAGATTAAAGATATTTTATCTTATTTACGTATTTTAATCAACCCTAATGATGAAGAAGCCTTAAAAAGAATTATCAATTATCCTGCAAGAGGTATTGGTGCAACAACAATAGATAAACTAACAATCGCAGCAAATCATTATAAAAAATCTATTTTCGATATTATAAAATATATAGATAAAATAGACCTTAAAATAAATTCTGGAACAAAGAATAAGCTTCAGAATTTTATGAACATGATGCTACGTTTTCAAATAGAAGCTAAAACTAAAAATGCTTTTGAAATTGCAGAAACTGTTGTAAAACAGACGCAATTAATTAAAGATTTAGAAAAAGATGGTACACCAGAAGCTGTAAGTAAAGTAGAAAATGTACAAGAACTTTTAAACGGAATTAAAGATTTTATTACTGATAAAATTGAAGAAGGACAAGATGCATCTTTAACTACTTTTTTAGAGGATGTTGCGTTGGCTACAGATTTTGATTCAGAAAAGAATGATGACAAACCAACCGTTTCTTTAATGACAATTCACCAATCTAAAGGGTTGGAATATTTGTATGTTTATGTTGTAGGATTAGAAGAAAATTTATTTCCGTCTGCAATGAGCATGAATACCAGAAGCGAGTTAGAAGAAGAACGCAGGTTGTTTTATGTTGCATTAACTAGAGCAGAAAAAGTAGCGTACTTAACGTATGCTCAAACTCGATACAGATGGGGAAAGTTAGTAGATGCAGAACCAAGTAGGTTTTTAGAAGAAATAGACGATCAATATTTAAATTACATAACACCAAAAAGTCCGAGTCCGGCAGTAAATAACTTTTTAGACAAAAGTATTTTTGATGATGCGCCAAAAGGAATTCGTTTTCAGAAACCAATTCAAAGAAAAAAAATGGAGCGAGATTTGGCGAAGAAAAAAGAAATAGTAATACCTAAAAACTTAAAAAAAGTTTCAAATGTTTCTCCTAAAATGAATCTTTTTGATGGAGAAATATCAAAAGGAAATATTGTAGAACACAATAGATTTGGTAAAGGAACAGTTATAGGTATAGAAGGTAAAGGGCCCGATAAAAAAGCAGAAATTCAGTTTGCTACCGCAGGTAAAAAGAAATTACTATTACAATTTGCTAAATTAAAAGTGATTGGGTAAATAACTAAAAATAAATTGCTATTTTGCAACTTTAAAAAACTACAAAATATAACTTGTCAGTTCTAGTGTTTTCTTTTGATAAAATGATAAAGGAAAATGTATCGAGAACACTTCTCAAAAAAATATAAATGACATTCGATTTAGAGTACAATTCAGGAAGACCGTTAATGATTATACCAGAATACGGCAGACATATACAAAAATTAGTAGACCATTGTGTTGCTTTAGAAACTAAAGAAGAAAGAGACAAAATGGCCAAAGCAATTGTAGATGTAATGGGTAATTTACAACCTCATTTACGCGATGTGCCAGATTTTAAGCACAAACTTTGGGATCAATTGTATATTATGGCTGATTTTAAATTAGATGTAGAATCTCCTTATCCGCAGCCTTCTAAAGAAGAACTTAGAGAGAAACCAGAAGGTTTGGCATATCCAAAATCAGCATCTAGATATCGTTATTATGGTAATAACATACAAACCATGATAGATGTTGCTTTAAGTTGGGAAGAAGGAGAAAAAAAGGAGGCATTAGTTTATACAATTGCCAATCACATGAAAAAATGTTATCTAAACTGGAACAAAGATACGGTAGACGATAAAGTTATTTTTAAACATTTATTCGATTTATCAGACGGTAAAATAGATCTAAGAGAAACAACAGAACCACTTTCAGAAAGTAAAAACTTACTTAGAAAAAGAAACTCTCAAGGTCAGAATAATTCGAAGAGTAATTACAAGAAGCAACACAATAATCAACATAAAAATAGAAAAAGATAAACGTTTATGGCATCATTTAAAATTGAAGGCGGACATAAATTAAACGGAACAATTACACCTCAAGGAGCAAAGAATGAAGTTTTACAAATACTTTGTGCTGTTTTATTAACTCCGGATAGAGTAGTAGTAAACAACGTTCCTGATATTATTGATGTAAATAAACTAATTTTTATTTTAGGAGAATTAGGTGTAAAGGTAGAGAAGTTAAGTAGTAATGCTTATGCTTTTCAAGCTGATGATATTAATTTAGAGTATTTAGAATCGGCAGACTTTAAAAGAGACGGAAGTTCTTTAAGAGGTTCTATTATGATTGTTGGACCGTTATTAGCTAGATTTGGTAAAGGTTATATTCCTAGACCTGGTGGCGATAAAATTGGTAGAAGAAGATTAGATACACATTTTGAAGGTTTTATTAGATTAGGCGCAAAATTTAGATATAATAAAGAAGAATACTTTTACGGAGTAGAAGCCGATGAACTTCAAGGAACAGAAATGTTGTTAGACGAAGCTTCTGTAACTGGTACAGCAAATATCTTGATGGCTGCAGTATTAGCAAAAGGAGAAACTAAAATTTACAACGCTGCTTGTGAACCTTATATTCAACAATTATCTAAAATGTTGAATGCGATGGGCGCAAAAATATCAGGTGTTGGTTCTAACTTGTTAGTAATTGAAGGTGTAGAGTCTTTAGGAGGTTGCGAGCATACGGTTTTACCAGATATGATAGAAATTGGTTCTTGGATTGGTGTTGCGGTTATGACAAGATCAGAATTAACAATTAAAAATGTTAGCTGGAAAGATTTAGGACAAATACCTAGCGTTTTTAGAAAATTAGGAATCACTCTAGAGAAAAAAGGAGACGATATTTATATTCCAGAACAAGAATCATACGAAATTCAGAATTATATAGATGGTTCTGTGTTAACAGTTGCAGATGCACCTTGGCCTGGTTTTACGCCAGATTTACTAAGTATTGTTTTAGTTATTGCAACACAAGCAAAAGGAACTGTTTTAATACATCAAAAGATGTTCGAAAGTCGTTTGTTTTTTGTTGATAAATTGATAGACATGGGCGCAAAAGTTATTTTATGTGATCCGCATAGAGCAACAGTAATTGGGCACAATTTTGAGAGTCAATTAAAAGCAACAAAAATGACTTCGCCAGATATTAGAGCAGGTATTTCTTTATTAATTGCAGCACTTTCTGCAAAAGGAACATCAATAATTAATAACATCGAACAAATAGATCGAGGTTATGAAAATATAGAAGCTAGACTTAAATCTATTGGAGCGAAAATTGAAAGAATAGAAGATTAATTTTAAGTATATAAAATGAAAATAGTGTCAGTTTGACACTATTTTTTTTGTTGGCAACATTTTTGCCATTAACTAATAGACAATTAAATGATTACAAAGAAATGAGTAAGAAAGAAAATATAAAGGAAGAAGAACTTAAAAACGAACAAAGTACTTCTCAAGTTGAAGAAAATCAAGAGATTGAAGCAGATGTTGCTAAAGAAGAGCCTACAGCAGAAGAGTTAATTCAAGCTGAAAAAGATAAGTTTTTACGCTTATTTGCAGAGTTTGAAAACTACAAAAAAAGAACATCGAGAGAAAGAATAGAGTTATTTAAAACTGCAGGACAAGAATTAATGACATCTTTACTGCCAATTATTGATGATTTTGAGCGAGCACTGACACATATTGAAGAAGATAAAGAAGCAGAAGAATTAAGAAAAGGTGTATTGTTAATTTATCAAAAATTCTACAACACTTTAGAGCAAAAAGGTTTATCAAAAGTAGAAACAAAAGCTGGCGATACTTTTGATGCTGAAATTCATGAAGCAATTACTCAAATACCTGCACCATCAGAAGATTTAAAAGGTAAAGTAATTGATTGTGTAGAAAAAGGATACAAATTAGGAGATAAAATTATTCGATACCCAAAAGTGGTAATCGGACAGTAAATAATTACAATTAACAATGCACAATTACCATTGATCATTGATTACTGTTAATTGATAATTGAAATAAAAATGGCAAAACAAGATTTTTACGAAATATTAGGTATTTCTAAATCTGCAACTCAGGCAGAAATTAAGAAGGCTTATAGAAAAATGGCTATAAAATATCATCCAGATAAAAACCCTGATGATAAAACCGCAGAAGAAAATTTTAAAAAAGCTGCAGAAGCTTATGAAGTTCTAAGTGACGAAAACAAAAAAGCAAGATACGATCAATACGGTCATGCTGCTTTTGATGGTCCTCAAGGCGGAGGCGGTTTTGGTGGCGGTGGTATGAATATGGATGACATATTTAGTCAATTCGGAGACATCTTTGGCGGTGGCGGTTTCGGCGGCGGCTTTGGTGGTGGTTTTGGCGGTGGCGGTGGTCAACGTCAAGCTAGAGTTAAAGGAAGTAACATGAGAATTCGTGTAAAACTAACTTTAGAAGAAATTGCAAAAGGAGTAGAGAAAAAAGTAAAAGTAAAACGTAAAGTTCAAGCAGACGGTGTTAAGTACAAAACTTGTACAACTTGTAATGGTTCTGGGCAACAAATGCGTGTTACGAACACAATATTAGGTAGAATGCAAACTGCAACTACTTGTGGTACTTGTTCTGGTGCAGGAGAAATTATTAGTAGCAAACCAAACGGAGCAGACGCGCAAGGTTTAATTGTTGCAGAAGAAACAGTTTCTATAAATATACCAGCAGGTGTTACAGAAGGAGTTCAATTAAAAGTAGGAGGTAAAGGAAACGAAGCTCCTGGTAAAAATTCTATCGCAGGAGATTTATTAGTTTTAATCGAAGAAATACAACATGATTCTTTAAAAAGAGAAGGAACAAATATTCATTACGATTTGTATGTAAACTTTTCTGAAGCAGTCTTAGGTACTAGTAAAGAGGTAGAAACTGTAACTGGTAAAGTAAAGATTAAAATTGATGCAGGTACACAATCTGGAAAAATTTTAAGATTAAAAGGAAAAGGTTTACCTAGCATCGAAAGATACGGCACAGGAGATTTTTTAATCCATATTAATGTTTGGACACCGCAAGAATTAAACAAAGAACAAAAGCAGTTTTTCGATAAAATGATGAACGATGATAACTTTGTTCCTGCGCCAAATAAATCTGATAAATCATTTTTTGAGAAAGTTAAAGATATGTTTTCGTAGACATATGTTAAAAAAATCAGTAAAAAAATGAATATTAAATAAAAAGGATACTTTTTTTACTAGATTTAATATATATTTGCAGTGTTGTTGGTTCGCCAACAACACTTTTTCTTTTTCATAGCAATTTTTCCCACTCAATTTATTGAGTGGGTTTTTTTTATCAAATAGAAATCGTACAATATAATTTAAAGCAGGCTTATCTTATCGTCTTAATTTAATTAAGAAGGAAAGTCCGGACACCAAAGAGTATCATAGCGGATAACATCCGTCCAGCGTAAGTTGAGGACAAGTGCAACAGAAAGCAAGTACAGTTCGGCTGTAGTGAAACCAGGTAAACTCTATGAGGTGCAATGTCATGTATATTAGAACTTGAGAGCTACTCGCTCGATTCTAAAGGGTAGACAGATTGATTCTAAGAGTAATTTTAGAACTAGATAAATGATAAGAGCCTTATTTATAAGGAACAGAATTCGGCTTATTAGCCTGCTTTTTTTTAATTGATTACGATATCCTTAATAAAAAACAGATTATCTTCTTTTTTATTGAATAATATTCAGCTATTTAGAAATTTGCCTTTTTTTATTTATTAATTATTGCAATCGGTTATTTATCTTTTAAAATTAATATAAAAAATGTAAGTTTGCGAGAATAAATTTTAAAGAGTTTAAAACTTAATTTTTTAAAATTTTTAACAAAAGACTTACAGTAATAAAAGATTTCTTTCATGAGTATTTATAAAGATTACCTAAAACAGATTGAAGAACGAAAAACGAAAGGACTTCATCCACAACCAATTGATGGTGCAGATTTATTAAGCGCAATTATTGAGCAAATTAAAGATACAGAAAATGAGTATAGAGAACAATCTCTAAACTTTTTTATCTATAACGTTTTACCGGGTACAACAAGTGCAGCCGTTGTAAAAGCTAAGTTTTTAAAAGAGATTATTTTAGGTGAATCTATTGTTCCAGAAATTTCTACAGATTTCGCTTTCGAGCAATTATCGCACATGAAAGGTGGACCATCGGTTAAAGTATTACTTGATTTAGCTTTAGGAGCTGATGAAGTAATAGCGAATAAAGCTGCAAAAGTTTTAAAAACTCAAGTATTTTTATATGAAGCAGACACAGATCGTTTAGAAGAAGCTTTCAATAACGGAAGTTCTATCGCTAAAGATATTATTGAAAGTTATGCCCAAGCAGAATTCTTTACAAAGCTGCCAGAAATAGAAGAAGAAATTGAGGTAGTTACTTACATAGCTGGTGTAGGTGATATATCTACAGATTTATTATCTCCGGGAGGTGATGCACATTCACGTTCTGATCGGGAGTTACATGGGCAATGTATGTTTGAACATAACAAAGACATGCAAAATGAATTATTAGCTTTAAAGGAACAGCATCCTGATAAACGTGTAATGTTAATTGCAGAAAAAGGAACTATGGGAGTTGGATCTTCTAGAATGTCCGGTGTAAATAACGTTGCATTATGGACAGGTATTCCTTCAAGTCCATATGTACCTTTTATAAACATTGCACCAGTAATTGCTGGTACAAATGGTATTGCTCCGATTTTTTTAACAACGGTTGGAGTAACAGGAGGTATCGGTTTAGATCTTAAAAATTGGGTAATTCAAAAAGATGAAAAAGGTAATACTATTGTAGATGAAGATGGAGAACCAGTTTTAAAACAAATGTATTCTGTAGAAACAGGTACTGTTTTAACGATCAATACAAAAGAAAAAAAATTATACCACGGTAAAACAGAATTAAAAGATATTTCTGCAGCCTTTACTCCGCAAAAAATGGAGTTTATGAAAGCAGGTGGTTCTTACGCTGTTGTTTTCGGTAAAAAATTACAAACATTTGCTTGTAAAACTTTAGGAATTGAAGTGCCACAAGTATATGCACCTTCAAAAGAAGTATCTATAGAAGGTCAAGGTTTAACAGCTGTTGAGAAAATATTTAATAAAAATGCAGTAGGTACATCAGGCGCTACATTACACGCAGGTTCTTATGTTCGTGCAGAGGTAAACATTGTAGGTTCGCAAGATACTACAGGTTTAATGACGTCTCAAGAATTAGAAATGATGGCTGCAACAGTTATCTCTCCAATTGTTGACGGTGCTTACCAATCTGGTTGTCATACAGCATCAGTTTGGGATGATAAATCTAAAGCTAACATACCGAGATTAATGAGCTTTATGAACGATTTTGGTTTAATTACTGGTCGTGACCCTAAAGGAAAATATTTCCCAATGACGGATGTTATTCATAAAGTATTGAACGATATTACTGTAGGTGATTGGGACATCATTATTGGTGGAGATTCGCACACACGTATGTCTAAAGGTGTTGCTTTTGGAGCAGATTCAGGTACTGTAGCTTTAGCATTGGCAACAGGTGAGGCATCAATGCCAATTCCAGAGTCAGTTAAAGTAACCTTTAAAGGACAAATGAAATCTTATATGGATTTCCGTGATGTTGTGCACGCAACACAGCAACAAATGTTAAAACAATTTGGAGGTGAAAACGTTTTTCAAGGTCGTGTAATTGAGGTACATATTGGTACTTTAACGGCAGATGAAGCATTTACATTTACAGATTGGACAGCAGAAATGAAAGCTAAAGCATCTATCTGTATTTCAGAAGATGATACTTTAATAGAGTCATTAGAAATTGCTAAAGGTCGTATTCAGATTATGATTGATAAAGGAATGGATAATGATAAGCAAGTGCTGAAAGGTCTTGTAGAAAAAGCCGAAACTAGAATCACTGAGCTTAAAACAGGTATTAAGCCTTCTTTAAGACCAGATGCAGATGCTGTTTATCATGCAGAAGTTATTATTGATTTGGATGAAATTGCAGAACCAATGATTGCAGATCCAGATGTAAATAATGATGATGTTTCAAAACGTTACACACACGATAACATCAGACCATTATCATATTACGGAGGAACTAAAAAAGTAGATTTAGGTTTCGTAGGATCATGTATGGTTCACAAAGGAGACATGAAAATTTTAGCTCAAATGCTTAAAAATGTCGAAGCTCAAAATGGGAAAGTAGAATTTAAAGCACCTTTGGTTGTAGCACCACCAACATATAATATTGTTGATGAGCTTAAAGAAGAAGGAGATTGGGAAGTATTACAAAAATACTCAGGATTTGAATTTGACGATAGCGCACCAAAAGGATTAGCACGTACAAAGTACGAAAACCTGCTATACCTAGAGCGTCCAGGTTGTAACCTATGTATGGGTAACCAAGAAAAAGCAGAACCAGGAGATACTGTAATGGCAACATCTACACGTTTGTTTCAAGGAAGAGTTGTAAAAGATTCTGGAGAGAAAAAAGGAGAATCTTTATTATCATCTACACCCGTAGTTGTTTTATCAACAATTTTAGGAAGAACACCAACTATGGCAGAATATGAAGCTGCTGTTGATGGTATTGTTTTAACTAAATTTAAGCCTTCACAAAAACAATTAGTTAGATAATTAAAAATCTATATAAATAGAAAATCCTGAGTTTTTAAACTCAGGATTTTTTTGTTTACATCTAAAGTGTGTATCAAATTTTTCTATTAAGGTATAAGTTTTAAATCTTTATTAATAAATAAATCATTTATCAAATAATTATAAATTTTGTATCTTGTGAATTAGTAAAACTTATAACAAAAACCTTTAAATTATTTATAATTCTTATGGCATTTGATATTGATATGATTAAAAAAGTGTATTCAACCGTTGTTGAACGTGTTGATGCTGCTCGTGAACTTACAGGAAAACCACTAACCTTAGCAGAAAAGATTTTATATTCTCACTTATGGGATAGTAATTCTGATAAGGCGTTTGTAAGAGGAATAGACTATGTAGATTTTGCTCCAGATAGAATTGCTTTGCAAGATGCAACAGCACAAATGGCATTGTTACAATTTATGCAAGCTGGTAAATCTAAAGTAGCGGTACCAACCACTACCCATTGCGATCACTTAATTCAAGCTAAAAATGGCGCAAGTTCAGATTTGCAAAATGCATTAAATACAAGTAATGAAGTATTTAATTTTTTAGAATCTGTTTCTAATAAATATGGTTTAGGTTTTTGGAAGCCAGGTGCAGGAATTATACACCAAGTAGTCTTAGAAAATTATGCATTTCCTGGAGGAATGATGATTGGTACAGATTCTCACACAGTTAATGCTGGAGGATTAGGTATGGTTGCCATTGGAGTTGGTGGTGCAGATGCAGTAGATGTTATGGCAGGTATGCCTTGGGAGTTAAAGTTTCCGAAATTAATTGGTGTAAAATTAACAGGTAAATTATCTGGTTGGACAGCGCCAAAAGATGTTATTTTAAAAGTTGCTGCTATTGTTTCTGCTAAAGGAGGTACTGGCGCTATTGTAGAATATTTTGGAGAAGGTGCTACTTCTATGTCTTGTACAGGTAAAGGTACAATTTGTAACATGGGAGCAGAAATAGGAGCTACAACTTCTACATTTGGTTATGATGAATCTATGGAACGTTATTTACGTGCTACAGACAGAGGTGATGTAGCTGATGCTGCAAATGAAGTTAAAGATTATCTAACAGGAGATAAAGAAGTATATGCGAATCCAGAGCAATATTTCGATCAAGTAATAGAGATTAATTTATCAGAACTAAGTCCGTTATTAAATGGTCCTTTTACTCCAGATTTATCTACAAAAGCTGGTGCAGATATGACAGAAGCAGCCAATGCTAACGATTGGCCTTTAAAAGTAGAGTGGGGATTGATTGGTTCTTGTACAAACTCTTCTTACGAAGATTTATCAAGAGCTTCTTCAATAGCCCAACAAGCTATAGACAAAGGTTTAAAGACAAAAGCAGATTTTGGAATAAATCCTGGTTCTGAAAAAGTTAGATATACTGCAGATAGAGATGGTATTTTAGGAATCTTTGAAAAATTAGATGCTAAGATTTTTACAAATGCTTGTGGACCTTGTATAGGGCAATGGGCACGTTATGAAGATCCAAAAAATGCTCCTAAAAACTCAATAATTCATTCCTTTAATAGAAACTTTGCAAAACGAGCAGATGGTAACCCTAATACGCATGCATTTGTTGCTTCGCCAGAGATGGTTGCAGCTGTAACTATTGCTGGTCGTTTAGATTTTAATCCTATTACAGATAAATTAATTAACGAAAACGGAGAAGAAGTAATGTTAGATGAACCTACAGGATGGGAATTGCCGCCAAAAGGTTTTGAAGTTAAAGATGATGGTTATCTAGCGCCTGAAGAAGATGGAAGTCACGTTAAAATTGCTGTAAATGAAGATTCTGAAAGATTACAATTATTAGAGCCATTTACGCCAATTGGAAATGATATTTCTGGAGCAAAATTATTAATTAAAGCTTTCGGAAAATGTACAACAGACCATATTTCTATGGCAGGACCTTGGTTACGTTTTAGAGGGCATCTAGACAATATTTCTAACAATTGTTTAATTGGTGCAGTAAATGCGTTTGGTAAAAAAACAAATTTTGTTAAAAATCAAATTACAGGAGAATTTGGTGGAGTGCCAGATACAGCCAGAGCTTATAAGGCAGCAGGAATAAAAACAGTGGTTGTAGGAGATCATAACTATGGTGAAGGTTCTTCTAGAGAGCACGCTGCAATGGAACCTAGACATTTGGGGGTAGTTGCTGTAATTGTAAAATCTTTTGCAAGAATTCACGAAACAAACCTTAAAAAACAAGGAATGTTAGGTTTAACCTTTGCAAACGAAGCTGATTATGATTTAATTCAAGAAGATGATACATTTAATTTCTTAGATTTAAATGAGTTTGCACCAGACAAACCTTTAACTATAGAATTAGTACATGCAGATGGATCTAAAGATACTATTATTGTAAATCATACTTATAACCAAAGTCAAATAGATTGGTATAATGAAGGTTCTGCATTAAACTTAATAAAAAAGGAAAATGCTTAATATTTAAGTCAATTTAATATAAAACTCTCGATGAATTTCGAGAGTTTTTTTTTACTTTTAATTTATGAAATTAAATCCTTTTGAATCTTTTTTAAAGAATATATCAGAAACGCCTTTATTAGCTATAGAAAAAAAAATACATCTATCTAGTTATGTACCAATAAACATTTCTAATACAAATAAAGACTTATTAAGTTTTGATGTTTCTTCTTCGAAAGATTGGGAAAATTATATTGAAGCTTTTTTAAAAAAAGAAAATAAGCATGTAGCTTATGGTGGTTATTTAGAAAAAAGAAATTTATATGACAGAAGTGCGTATTTTAAAAATTTAAGTGAAGAAGATAAAAGAAATATACACTTAGGTATTGATTTGTGGTGTAAAGAAAAAACCAAAGTATTGGCCGTTTTAAAAGGAAAAGTACATAGTTTTAATTTTAATAAAAATCACGGTGATTACGGACCAACAATTATTTTAGAACATAAAATCGCAGATTATAACTTTTATACTTTATATGGACATTTATCTGAAAATTCGATTCAAAATTTAAAAGTTGGCGATAAATTTAATGAAGGAGAAGTAATTGCAGAATTAGGAAATGCTACAGTAAACGGAGATTATGCACCACATTTACATTTTCAAATTATAAAAGATTTACAAGGTAATAAAGGTGATTATCCAGGTGTTTCCTCTAGTAAAGATTTAGATTTTTATAAAGAGAACTGCCCAAACCCTAACTTATTATTAAAAATTAACGATTAATTCATACTTTTTGTAAGTATATAAGCTGTTTTAAGACTTTTATAATAATTGTCTAAAACACTACCCTTATGAAAAATATATGGTTTTTTGATCACGTTAATTTGTTTCATCTTTTATGTCCACATAAATTTAAAGACTACAAAAAATGCCACAGTTTTGATACTTATCAAAAAAGTGATTATATCTATTTTACAGAAGATGCAGCAAATAAAGTTTTTCTTATTGAAAAAGGAAAAGTTAAAATAGGTTATTACACAGGAGCTGGTGAAGAAATTATCAATGCAATTTTAACAAAAGGAGAGCTATTTGGCGAAAAGGCTATTTTGGGAGAAGAAAAAAGAAATGAATTTGCACAATCTATAGATATGAAAACGTCTATTTGCCCAATAAGTGTAGAAACAATGCATGATTTAATGCGTGATAATAAAACATTTAGTTTAAAAATTTATAAATTCTTAGGACTTAGATTTAAAAAGTTAGAGAGAAGATTACAATTAATTTTATTTAAGGATACCAGAACTCGTTTTTTAGAATTTACAAAAGAACTTTGTGAAGAATATGGCTACGATTGCGAATCTACTGGAGATAAAATAATAGTTCATCCGTATACCCAAAAAGATATTGCATCTTTAATAGGTACATCTAGATCTAATTTAAATGTTTTAATGAACGAACTTAAAGATGAAAATATTATAAACTTTAATAGAAAAGAACTTAGAATTTTACAAAAAATGGCTTAAGTGTTCGCTAGCTAACATTTAAATATTTCTTTAGCTTTTAACTTTGTCATCAACATTAACAATAAACATTTAATAAGATGAAAAAAGTTTTAAACTTAGCAATTATTTTTGCTTTAACAACACTATTTGTTGCATGTAGCGACAATGAAAATGAACCAACCACAGGTAATTTAACTGTAAATTTATCAGGATTAGAAGAATTAGGTGCAGATTTTGTATATGAAGGTTGGTTAATTGTAAACGGATCTCCGGTTAGTACTGGTACATTTACTAGTGTTAATTTTCCGCAGAGTTACACTGTAGACCTTGCAGATTTGCAAGACGCTACTAAGTTTGTGCTATCTATTGAGCCAGCAGTAGATTCTGACCCAGCACCTGCAGCAACTAAAATTTTAGCTGGTGATTTTTCTGGAAATTCAGCAAGTGTAAATTCAGATAATATTGTAGTTGATGCTTCTGGAGATTTAAAAACTTTAGGAGAATCTTACGGAAAATATATTTTAGCTACTCCAACTGATGACGATGATACAAATGAAGCAAGCGGAGTTTGGTTTTTAGACAATTCAGATGCTCCAACAGTTACAGCTGGTTTAGGTTTACCTGCTTTAACAGATGGATGGAAATATGAAGGTTGGGTGGTAATAAATGGCACACCTGTTAGTACCGGAACATTTTTAACGGGTTCAGGAGCCGATGATAACGCTGCAACATCTCCTTTTAAAGGAACTTTAAATAATGGTCCTGGATATCCTGGAGAAGATTATGTAATGGGTTCTGCAGCTGGTGTAGATTTTCCTACAGATTTAAAAGGAGCAACGATTGTAATATCGGTAGAGCCAAGTCCAGATAATAGTTCAGCTCCATTTACATTAAAACCATTAGCGCATTTAGTGCCAAGTACCGCAAAAGACCATACAGTTTTAACAATGGGAGCAGGCCCTGTTGTAAATTTATCTGGAACAGTAACTAGATAACTGAAAAAATATATCTACTATTTAATTTTGTTAATGGTAGATTATTAAGAGCAATTCAATTTTTTTGAGTTGCTCTTTCAGTTTTTATCAAAAAAAATGCTCAAGTAAAAATAAATTTTAAATGAGCACCAACTAACCAACCAAGTTGTATTATTTTATTTCGAATTTTAAAGGCATCAAATAAATTTCACCTTTTTTAATTCCTTTTAAATTAACTTTCTTGTAATTAAATTTACTTTTTAAATAGGTGTTTAATTCTGATACTTTAGAATCTACAGACAGAACAACTATTTCGTTTTTATTATTAATTATAAAAGATACTTCTGCAGAGGTAGTTTGTTTTAAAACAACAGGAATCTTATTTCCTAAATAAGAAGACATTTCTGTTCTTAAGTTAGAATTTTCTTTGGTCTTTTTTAATACTGGATCTGTTGCAGTGGCTGTAAATACTGTTGATAAACTAATTGCTAATACTGCGATAATTGTTTTAAAATTTTTCATAATAAGTGTGTGTGAGATTAATGTTATACTGTAAAGACTACACTAACTTAAAAAGGTTTCACACAAAGTACTAGTTTATGATTTTATTAACGCTATTTAACTGAATTTAAGAAAATTAAGAGGTTTTTTAAAGTTTTTAAAAGTTCAAATAACTATTTTTATTAAATAAATATTGGTAATAAGTTATTTCGAGTTATTATTTAAACTATCTAAAATTATATTACAACCTAAAATAATTTCTTCATCAGAAATATTTAAAGGAGGAGTAACACGAAGTGCGCAATTTTCAAAAAGTAAAAAGAAAAGAATAAGACCTTTATCTAAACAATCAAAAACTACTTTTGCTGTAATATCAGGATTTTCTAAAATTACAGCAAGCATTAAACCTTTTCCTCTAATTTCTTTTATAGTTGGATGTTTTAAATGCTTTCTAATTAAATCTTCTTTACGTAAACTTTCTTCAAGTAAATTTTCATTTAAAATCTCTGTCACTGTGGCATAACCCGCAGCTGCTATAACAGGGTTTCCTGCAAAAGTAGAAATATGACCAAGTTTTGGATTTTCTTTTAAAAGCACCATATTTTTAAAGTCAGCAATAAAAGCACCTATTGGCATTCCGCCACCCAAACCTTTACCCGTGATAATAATATCTGGAATTATATTGTAGTTTTCGAAGCCCCAAAAGGTTCCTGTTCTACCTATTCCTGTTTGTATTTCATCTAAAATTAAAAGTGCACCTACTTTTTCACATTTCGATTTTACTTTAGCTAAATAATTGTTTGTTGGTGCAATAAAACCAGCGCCACCTTGTATTGTTTCTAAAATTACAGCAGCTGTTTTGGTTGTAATTTTGTCTAAATCTTGTTCATTATTAAATTCAATAAATTTAGAACCAGGAATTAAAGGTCTAAAAGCCTGAATTTGTTCTTCGACTCCAGAAACACTCATTGCGCCCATAGTATTGCCATGATAAGATTTCTTTGCTGCTATTATTTCAGATCTATTTGTAACTCTCTTTGTCAATTTTAAAGCACCTTCTGTAGCTTCTGTGCCAGAATTTGTAAGATATACTGAATTTAATTTTTCCGGAGAATTTTTTACCAAGATTTTACATAAGTCTACTTGCGGTTTTTGTACAAACTCACCATAAACCATAACATGAGAATAAGCGTCTAATTGACTTTTAATAGCATTTGTAACCTTCGGATGATTATGGCCTAAGCTATTTGCAGAAACACCAGCAACAAAATCTAAATATTTTTTTTGATCTGTATCAAAAATATAACTTCCTTTTGCATGTGATATTTCTAAAGCAAATGGGTGAGGAGACGTTTGCGCTTGATATTTAAAGAAATCTTCTTTCATTTACTTATTTTTAGAAGTACTTTCTCTTGTGTTATTTTTAGGATCGTCAATAATTAAAGGTTTTATAAAATCTTTATCACTTTTTACAGGTAACTTTTGATTTTTATCATCTTTAAAAATATCTTCTTTTGTTTTTGGTTGCTCGCTTTCTCGCCAAATAAATCCTTGTAATTTTTTATCTTCTGATGGAAATAGGGAAGGAGGATATGTTTTTCCTTCTGATTTTTTTAAATATTTAATTGTAGCAATTTGTCCGTTTTCTAGAGTAAACTCAATATTACTAGATATTTCTTTGGTAATTGTTTCTATAACACCAGTTTCTTCGTTTCTGTTATAATACACAGATTCGGCATTTCCTTTTACCAACAATAATTTAAGTTTATTTTCTTTGAATTTACCAAACATATTTCTTCCTTTTATTTGGTTATATTCATCTATAGAAAGAGAATCTTTAGAAACTATAAAAGCGTTATTTAATACTTTTAAAGAATCTAATTTTTCAGTTTCTACATTAGATATTAAGTGAATAGTGTCACCTGTTATTTGGTTGCCATCAGACCATAACACAGGGTTTCTAAACATTTTTGTAACACCTGTTTTTTGATCTGTATGTATAGAATCGCATTTACCTTGCAAATCTGATTTGAAAATTTTGACATCATGATAAGTTCTTACAATTCTTTTTTCTGGAGCACCAGTTATCAAAAGTGTATCACCATGAATAAATGTGGAATCTTTGTCTACAATAGAAATTGCCACAGCTTTTTCAATGATAAAAAGTGAATCTTTTTCTTCAAAAATTTCGGCATAATTACCACGAGTAACAAAGTTTTTAACTGTATCTATTACCTGAATATTGTTTGTAGCAGAGGCAAAACCTTGTTTTTTATCATAATACAAACTATCGCCTTCTACAGTTCTTTCTTTCAAAAAAAGTTTTGCATTTTTTACAAAATAAGAAATATCTGTTTTTGTATTGTAAAAACCTCTTTCACAATAAATTTTATTTTCATTTTGAGTATTTGTAATTGTTGAAGGACCATATAAATAGGTTAAACCCGAGTTTGTATAATAATCTAAATGATTAGATTCTAGGTTATGCTCTGGGTTTACAACGGTAACTCTTGTAGTTGCTGTAAACTTTTTAGTTTCTAAATAATAGTTTCCGTTTTTACTATTTAAAGTATTTGTTTGGTCTTTTATAGTAGCATAACTTCTGTAATATAATTTCTGATTTAATCTATCAAACTGCAAAGTATCTGTAGTTAAAGTCATTTCCGGATCTTTTAAAACTACATTTCCCCAAGACAAAGCTTGTTTAGAATTAGCATCATAATCTAGATAATCACTAGTTTGCGTAATCGTATCACCTTGTTTAATAGTTACATTTTCTAATGCTTTAAAAAAGTTTTCTTTTTGATAAAACAAAGCTTGTTTACATGTAAGAATCGCGCCTTCATGCGTCATTTTTACATTACCAATTAATACGGTTGCTCCAGGATATTTGTTTTCATCTACATATTGTTGTTCTGCAGAATAAATCATTTTTTTTGATTGTGAGAAACCTAAAAAACTAATTAAAAGAAAAGTAAATAATAGTATTTTTTTCAAAAGTTACTGTTTTAGGCAAAAATACTGAAAAGATAGTAGTTGATTACTAAAGAAAAGTGAAAATAATTAAGGCATTTAAACAGATTTAAAAATCAAAAAAGCATCTTTTAAATGAATAAAAGATGCTTAAATTAAATAGTTTTAGAAATTAACTATCTCATAATAGTTTGTTTTCTGTCTGGACCAACAGAAACAATCTTAACAGGTACACCGGTTTCTTTTTCAATAAAAGCAACATAATCCATTAAGTTTTTTGGTAACTGATCTGCAGAAGTCATTTTTGTTAAATCTTCATCCCAACCTTTAAATTCAGAATAATTTACAGAAACATTTTCTGGTTCGATGTTATATGGTAAGTGAGAAATTTCTTCACCTTTATAATTGTAAGATGTACAAACTTTTAAAGTATCAAAACCAGAAAGAACATCTCCTTTCATCATCATTAATTGCGTAACACCGTTTACATCTACAGCATATTTTAAAGCAACTAAATCTAACCAGCCACATCTTCTTGGTCTACCAGTTGTAGCACCAAATTCATGACCAACTCTAGCCATTTCTTCACCATCTTTATCAAAAAGTTCTGTAGGGAAAGGTCCTGAACCAACACGAGTAGTGTAGGCTTTAAAAATTCCGAAAACTTCACCAATTCTATTTGGTGCAACACCTAAACCTGTACAAGCACCAGCGGCAGTTGTATTAGATGATGTTACAAAAGGATATGTACCAAAATCGATATCTAATAAAGATCCTTGAGCACCTTCTGCTAAAATTGTCTTTTTATCTTTAATAGCTTGGTTTAAAAACTCTTCGCTATCAATAAAAGCTAATGTTTTTAATTTATCGATTCCTTTGATAAATTCTGCTTCTAATTCTTTTAAATCATATTCTATCTGAACATCAAAGAATTCTAACATTTTGATATGCTTTTCTGTTAAAGCATCGTATTTTTCTTTCCAGTTGTCTAATTCTAAATCACCAACACGCATTCCGTTTCTACCAGTCTTGTCCATATAAGTTGGGCCAATTCCTTTTAATGTAGAACCAATTTTAGCTTTACCTTTAGATGTTTCTGATGCAGCATCTAGCAATCTATGTGTTGGTAAAATTAAGTGTGCTTTTCTAGAAATTAATAATTTAGAAGTATAATCTATGTTATGCTTATCTAAATTTTCTAGTTCTTTTTTAAAAATTACAGGATCTATTACAACACCATTACCAACTACATTTAATGCAGTTTTATGAAAAATTCCTGAAGGAATTGTATGTAAAACGTGTTTGTGTCCATCAAAAATTAAAGTGTGTCCTGCGTTTGGGCCTCCTTGAAAACGAGCAATAATATCATAGTTTGTTGTTAAAACATCTACGATTTTTCCTTTTCCTTCATCTCCCCATTGCAGTCCTAGTAATAAATCTACAGCCATTAGTTGTGTAATTTGTTGTTTGTGTTGTGTATTGTTGTTAATTAAGATTTTTTCTTTTTTGTACCGTAAAAGTAAAGTGAGTGATTTTGAATATCAATATCAAAAATATCTTCTATGGTTTTTTTGATAATTTGAATTCTTGGATCACAAAATTCTTTTACATCACCTGTATCTGTAAAAATAACATGATCGTGATTTTTGTCGAAATAACTTTTTTCATAACGGGCCATAGATTGCCCATCGAATTGGTGTTTTCTTACCAAACCGCAACTTAACAGAATTTCTATAGTGTTGTAAAGTGTGGCTCTACTAACTCTATAGTTCTTGTTTTTCATCTTAATATAGAGAGATTCTATATCAAAATGTTCGTCGGCGTCATATATTTCTTGAAGAATAGCGTAGCGTTCAGGTGTTTTTCTGTGCTTGTTTTCTTCTAAATATGCTGTAAATACTTTTTTTACTACTTCTTGATTTTCAAGAGAATTACTCATTATCTTAAAATTTTACGAAAAAGCAAAAATACAGTTATTTCTGAATAAATAACTTCTTTTTTGAAGAGTATATTTATAAACTATTAACACGGTCTACTTTTTTAACACCTTCTACCTTCTGAATGCTGTTAATTAGTTTGTTTAATTGTCCGCTATTCTTAACACTTAAACTAATTTTACCATCAAAAATACCTTCATTACCCGCAATGTTTATACTGTTAATAAAAACACCCATATTGCTAGAAATAATTTTTGTTAGGTCATTTATAATACCTCTATTATCTACACCGCTAATGTGTAAAATAACCTTAAAGTCTTGTTTTGTAGAATCTATCCATTTGGCAAGCATAATTCTGTAGGCATAATTAGATTGCAAAGAAATTGCATTAGGACAATTCTTTTTGTGGACTTTTATACCTTCGTTAATTGTTAAAAAGCCAAAAACATTATCACCAGGAATAGGGTTACAACATTTAGAAAGTTTATAATCTAATTTTTCTTCTTCTTTACCAAACACTAAAGCATCGTATTTGCTTGTAACTTCTTCTGTGTCTACAGTTTCTTTATTGTTAGATGGAGACCTTCTTAACTTTGTTTTGAAAAAGTTTAAAATAGTACTGTTTCTTTGTGCAACATATGCCTTTAAGCTAGTATTGTCTATAGCACCATTACCAACTCTAAAAAACAAATCGAAACTAGTTCTAATCTTAAAAAAGTTTACAAGTTCGTTTATTGTTTTTTCGTTAAAAGGTATTTTTAAATGTCTTAATTTTCTTGTTAAAATTGCTTTACCTTCTTCTGCAATTTTCTTTTCTTCTTCTTTTAAAGCCGCTCTAATTTTTGTTTTTGCTCTTGCAGTAATTACAAAATCTAACCATCTAGCATTTGGTTTGTTATTAGAAGAAGTAATTACTTCTATTTGATCGCCACTTTTTAATTTATGACTTAAAGGAACCAATTTACCATTTACTTTTGCTCCTCTACATTTTAAACCAACATCTGTATGTATTGTAAACGCAAAGTCTAAAGCAGACGCATCTTTTGGCAACGATTTTAATTCTCCTTTTGGTGTAAAAACGTATATTTCTTTTGCATATAAATTCAGTTTAAACTCTTCTACAAAATCTACTGCATTTAAACTTTGGTTTTCTAAGGATTCTTTTAGTCTATTTAACCAAGTTTCTAAACCACTTTCGTTAGAATTACCTTGTTTGTATTTAAAGTGTGCAGCATAACCTTTTTCTGCAATTTCATTCATTCTGTTAGAACGAATTTGCACTTCTACCCATTGTGCATCTGGCCCAACTACAGTAATATGTAAAGCTTCATAACCTGTAGATTTTGGCTGAGAAATCCAATCTCTTAGCCTTGTTGGGTTTGGTTTAAAATAATCTGTAACAATTGTGTAAATTTTCCAAGCATCAAATTTATCATCATCAGAAGTAGGTTTATAAATAATACGAATTGCATATTTGTCGTAAACTTCTTCAAAAGTAACATTTTGCTTTCTCATTTTTCTACGGATAGAATAAATGGATTTAAACCTACCTTTTATTTCATACGTAAAGTTCTCTTTGTCTAGACCTTTTTTTAACGTTTCGGCAAATGTTTCTAGGTATTTTTGTTGCTCTTCTTTACTTTCTTTAATTTTAGTAACAATATCTGTATAGACTTCGGGTTCGGTATATTTTAAACCTAAATCTTCTAGTTCTGTTTTAATGTTATACAAACCTAATCTGTGTGCTAGTGGCGCATAAATATATAAGGTTTCAGAGGCTATTTTAACCTGTTTGTGTGCAGGCATTGCATCCATAGTTTGCATATTGTGCAATCTGTCGGCAATTTTTATTAAAATAACTCGAACATCATCATTTAAAGTTAAGAGCATTTTTCTAAAATTTTCTGCTTGTATAGAAGCATCTTGCTCTTTATTCAATCGAGAAATTTTAGTTAAACCGTTTACAATTCTGGCAATTGTTTCTCCGAACAATTGCTCCATATCATCTAAAGTATAGTCAGTATCTTCTACAACATCGTGTAATAAGGCAGCTGCGATAGAAGTTGCACCCAAACCAATTTCCATAGCAACAATTTTAGCTACAGCAATAGGATGAAATATATAAGGCTCTCCTGTTTTTCTTCTTTGTTCCGAATGGGCATCTACTGCAATCTCAAAAGCTTTTCTAATCAACTTCTTATCATCTGCAGATAAAATTTCATAAGTACCTTTTAATAGATCTTTATATCTATTTGCAATTTCCTTATTTTCTTCTTCTATAGTTGCTGTGTACTGCATATATTACTTTGTAGATAATGAATTATTCTAAAGTGAATTTAAGAATAAGAATTTTAACAAACAAGCATTTCGTTTTCTAAATTAATAGCAGTATTATTTATTATTTTTGAAAAATGAAAAATCTATTACTCGTAACCTTACTAACTTTATTTAGTTTTAATTTTTATGCGCAAGAAAATAATAAGAAGCATTCGATTTTCGAAATCCAAAAAAGGAAAATTAATATTGATATAGATACAGCTCTTTTTGAAAATTTTGCAACAAATATGTACGGATCTAAAAATAAAGATGCCGTAGTTATAGCTTTGTATTTACCGAATTCTTATGAAGATCAAAAGCTAAAAATAGCTAGTAAACAAAACGATAAAGTTTGGGCAGAAAAAAGTGCTTATGGTAAAAAAGTATATACTACGAATTACGAAATTAGTAAATCTGATAAACGGTATGTAAAATCAGAATATATTATTAGTATGCAAGATAGTTTCTGTATATCCTTAACCACAATGTTGCCTGTAAATGCATTAAAAACAGATAAAGAAATGATTAAGGATATTGTAAAATCAGTATTAAAGAAAAACTAACTTTTATTATTTAAATTTAAAACCCTTTCTAATAGAGTAGGATGCGAGTAATGCATAAAAACGTAGGCAGGATGCGGTGTTAAATTACTTAAACTATTTTTAGAAAGTTTTTTAAGAGAGCTTATTAATGGTTTTGCTGCATAGGTTTTTTTTGCGAAATCATCTGCTTGATATTCAAATTTTCTAGAGATAAAATTCATTATTAAATTAGTTATTTCTGATATTGGTGAATATAAAATTCCGAAAGCAATTAGACCAATATGAAAACTTGGTTTTGTAACACTTAAGGCTTCAGAAAATATCGGATAATTAATAAATAACGATAATAAATAAAGTGTAAATCCTGTTATTAAAATTGACGTAACAAGATTAAAAATGATATGTTTTTTCTTGTAATGCCCAACTTCGTGTGCTAAAACGGCAACAATTTCATCTGTTTCTAAATCATTTATTAGTGTGTCAAAAAGTGTAATTCTTTTTTGAGAACCAAAACCAGAAAAATACGCATTTGCTTTTGTAGAACGTTTAGAGCCATCAATAACAAAAATATTATCGAGTTTAAAGCCAACTTTTTCTGCGTATTTTTCGATAGCAGTTTTTAATTCTCCGTTTTCTAACGGAGTTTGTTTATTAAAAATTGGCACAATTAATTTTGCATAAAACATATTCATAAACAAAGAAAAGACAGCAACTAAGAGCCAAGTATACAGCCAAAAATTTTCTTTTGTTTGCTGATAAAACCAAATAATTATCGATAAAATAAGTCCGCCAATAATAATTGTCATTAGCCAACCTTTTAATTTATCTAACCAAAAAGTTTTTTTAGAAGATTTATTAAAACCAAATTTTTCTTCGATAACAAAAGTTTGATAGTAAGAAAATGGCGTAGTTAAAATATCAGAACCCAACATAATTACACCAAAGAAAATTAGAGCTACAAGAATGTTATTATCTGTAAAACTACGGGCAAAATTATCTACATAGCTAAATCCTTCGAAAATAAAAAAAAGTAAGGTTAAAGCAAATGAAAATGTACTTGTAAGATTAGAGAATTTTGAATTTGTCTTTTTATAAGCTTGAGATTTTTTATAAGCAGTTTCTTCGTAAACATCTGCTAATTCAACCGGAATTGTATCATCAAAACGTTTTGCGTTTAAGTAATCTAAAACCTTATCGATTATAAAACTAATAATTAGAATCGAAATTAATATGTAAAACAAAGTTGTAGGTTGCATTGTTATTTGATGAGTTTATTTAAAATTTCTTTGTCTTTTTGCTTCAAATAAAACAATTGCAACTGCTACAGAAACATTCATAGAATCTATTTTTCCTTGCATTGGTATGTTTATATTTTGTGTTGCTTTTTCTCTAAAAACTTCGGTTAAACCTGTAGCTTCTGTACCCACAACAATTGCAGTTCCTTCTGTATAATTTTCTTTATAATATTCATTAGAATTCTGTAAAGTAGTCGCAAATATTTTAATGTTATGCTCTAGTAAAAAAGCAATAATTTCTTCGGATGAACCTATAGCAATTTGATTTGTAAATACGCAACCAACACTAGAACGAATAATGTTAGAATTGTACATATCGCTTTTAGGATTTGCGATAAAAACGGCATCTGCATTTGCGGCATCCGCAGTTCTTAAAATAGCACCAATATTTCCAGGTTTTTCTACACCTTCTGCTACTAAAATTAACGGATTACTAGAAGAGAATTTAATAGCGTCTAAAGAAAAGTTTTTAGATTTTGTAACCGCAATAATGCCTTCTGTACTATCTCTGTAAGCTAATTTTTGATAAACTTCTGTAGAGATTTTAATACGGTGAATGTTTTCGTTAAATAGATGTAAGATTTCTTTTTCTGTAATTATATCTTCTACAAACAAAACAGTGTCAAAATTATAATTAGCAGCAATTGCTAAAGAAATTTCTCTTTTACCTTCTATAATAAATAATCCTTTTTTTTTGCGTTCTCTAGACTTTTCTTGAAGTTTTAAAAGGTCTTTAACGTATGTGTTTTGTATGCTTGTAATTTCTTTCATCAATACAAATATACCTATTTATAGGTATTGTAGTAATAAAGATTTTATACAATATTTGTGTTGTAATAAAACAATTACTTTAAATTGTTAGACAGATTGTTTTAAGATCCGATTGCTAAGAAAAAGGAGAATTTAAGTATGTTTTATTACTGTTAACTGTTTTTGATTAAAAAGGCTCGCAAATTGCGAGCCTTTTTTTATTTGTAGAAAATTTTTATTTGGTTTTGTATTTGTTAGAATAACGTTTCCAAAGTTTAGTTTGGTGCGTTTCTAAACTTATATCTCTACCTTGTATAAATGCTTTTGATAAAATGTTTCCTCTCATTTCTAAAGCATCACCTTCAGAAATAAACAAAGTAGCATCTTTACCAACTTCTAAAGAACCTGCAAAAGAATCGATTCCTAAAATTTTAGCTGTATTTAATGTAATCAATTGTACAGCTTCTTCTTTAGTTAAACCATGAGCTGCAAAAGTACCTGCATAAAACGGTATGTTTCTAGTATTCATACGTTCCATTTGTCCTTCCATACCAACACTTACAATAATACCTTTATCTAAAAGTGTTTTTGCAACAGTGTATGTAGAATCGTAAGAATCATCTTCGTTACCTGGGTTTCTATGTGGTCTTTGTAAAATTACAGACACATTATTTTTTACTAACAAATCGGCTACTTTATCTGCATGTTCCGCATTTACGATTGTAATATTATTAATACCTAAATTTTTAGCAATGGTAACTGCATCTGTAATTTCTTTTTGTCCGTTTACGTGAATAAAAAGCTTTTTAGAACCGTTAAATAAACCTTCTGTAGCTTGATATGGCAAATGAGTTTTAGCTTTTTTACCAGCTAAATAGATTTTAGCATTTTTAAAATAAGATTTAATTTCATCTACTTTACCAGCATATCTAGAATCTGGTTTTAAAGCAGGATCTTCGCCTAACCACCATCTACCAGTTGTAAAACTAGAAGGCCAGTTCATGTGAATTCCGTCGTCTGTTTTAATAGAAGCGTCTTCCCAATTCCAAGCATCCAATTGTACAATAGAAGAAGTTCCAGAAATTGTACCGCCTCTTGGCGTAATTTGTGCCATTAAAACTCCGTTAGGTCTCATAGATTCTACAATTTTACTTTCTGCATTGTAGGCTATTAAACTTCTAATATGCGGATTCATTCTACCAATTTCTCTTTGGTCATCACTGGCTTTTACAGCATCAATTTCAACCAAACCTAAAGTTGCGTTGGCAGCAATAAAACCTGGGTAAATATGTTTTCCGGTTGCGTTTATGATAGTTCCTTGTCTAGCTATTTTCATTTTAGCACTACCAACAAAAGTAATTTTACCATTGTTAAACATTACTAACGAATTTTCAATAACTTTTCCGTTACCAATATGAGCCGTTGCACCTTCAATTGAAAAAGCTTTTGTTTGCTTATCTGCGGGTGTTTGTTGTGCGATACTATTTCCTATAACAAAGAAGAATAGTAAACTATATATAATTTTTTTCATGTTTTCTAGTTTTAAATTTCTTCTAAAGTATCACAATGAAAATCTCTATCTGCTCTTTTCATTGGTACTTTTGTCTTACCACCATTCATTTTTTCGTTAAGCATCATATTAATTAATCTGCTTTTTTCTTCTTTTATAGCGGCTCTTTTTTTGATGTCTTCTTTTCTATCAAAGAAAATTCTACCATCTACAATTGTTTTTTCTGCTTTTGCGTAAATAGACATTGGGTGATGGCTCCATAAAACAACATCAGCATCTTTACCTTCTTTTATACTACCAACTCTATCATCTATATGTAATAATTTAGCAGGATTAATGGTTACGGTTTTCCAAGCTTCTAATTCAGACATTCCACCATACTTCATTGTTTTTGCAGCTTCTTGATTTAAACGTCTAGACATTTCTCTATCATCAGAATTAATTGCTACAGTTACACCAGCATTATGCATAATTGCCGCATTGTATGGTATAGCATCATTAACTTCGTACTTGTAAGCCCACCAATCAGAAAAAGTAGAACCACCTACACCATGCGCTGCCATTTTATCGGCTACTTTATATCCTTCTAAAATATGTGTAAATGTGTTTACTTTAAAGTTGAATTTTTCTGCAACCTTCATTAACATATTAATTTCTGATTGAACATAAGAGTGACAAGAAATAAAACGTTCTCCGTTTAAGATTTCTACTAATGTTTCCATTTCGTCATCTTTTCTGTATGGTTTACCAGTTTTCTTTAAAGCTTCATATTCTCTTGCTCTTGTAAAATAATCTGTAAACATTTGTTCTACACCCATTCTTGTTTGAGGAAAACGAGTTCCGTTAGGACTTCTAGATTGTTTTACATTTTCACCTAAAGCAAATTTTATAAATTTAGGCGAGTTGTCATAAATCATATTTTCTGCATTTTCTCCCCATTTCAATTTAATAATTGCCGAACGACCACCAATTGGGTTTGCAGAACCATGTAGTATTTGAGAAGATGTTGTACCTCCAGAAAGGTTTCTGTAAATATTAATATCATTAGGATCTATAACATCTTCCATAGTAACTTCTGCAGAAGAATTTTGTGCCCATTCATTTACAGCAGATGCAGCAATATGAGAATGCTCATCTACAATACCTGCAGTTAAATGTTTACCAGTACCATCAATTTCTGTAGCTCTTCTTGCCTTTAAATTTTTACCAATTTTTGCAATTTTTCCATTTTCTAATAATACATCTGTATTTTCTAAAATACCAGCATCTTCACTTGTCCAAACAGTAACATTTTTAATTAAAATCGTTTTTGTTTCTGGTAAAGAATAATTTCCGAAACCAAGGTTTGGGTAACTTACCGGAAGCACAACAACAGGTTGCTCTTTCGATTTTTTACTTTTCTTTTTACTATCTTTTTTTACTTTTTTACTTGCAGACCAAGCTGTTTCGTTACCTAAAGTATCAAAAGCAGCACCTTGCATTACGTTAGCTGGGTTTATAATTTTACCCATCATTCTTGTATATCCGCTATCTTCATTTAAAGTAATAGAAATCCAATTATCTTTAAATGAGAATTTAGATTTAATCTTTTTGTCACCTAATTTAATAACTGCTGTTTGTTTCGCTCCTTTACCAGAAATGGTTAAATCGTAACTTTTATTATTAACAGAAAGCATGTAATTTCCTGTTATATCTTTAATAGAGATATCGTTTATTACATTTTTATCTCCTTGAATCCAGTTTTCGTAAATTGTTGTTTTAGCATCAAAAATATCACCAGAAGTAATAATAAAGTTTGCATAACTACCTTGATTTAAATTACCAATATTGCTATTACCAATGATAGTTGCAGGAATTGTAGTTAAAGAAGCTAATGCTTTTTTAGAATCAAAACCGTATTTAATTGCTTTTTGTAAGTTCTTATGAAAAGATTTTACAGATTTTAAAGAACGCGTTGTTAAAGCAAAATTTACTCCGTTTTCTGATAATACTTTTAAATTAGAAGGTTCTTGATTCCATTTACGCATATCTCTTAAAGAAATTTGTTGCGCTAATAAAGGATTAGAAACATCATATGCATTGCTAAAATTAATAGGAATTATAAAATTCGCATTTGTATTCTTAATATCCGCTATTCTTTCAAATTCGTCTCCAGAACCTACAATTGTATATTGTATCCCAAACTCATCACCAACTTTGTCTGCTCTTAAAGCATCTAGTAAATTGCTAGTTTCGAAAATTTGTACTAAATTTTTATTACTATTTAAAGCTTCTAAAGCCAAATCTTTATTTTTCATGTTACCATTAGCGTACCAATTAGCATCATTATAAGTTTGTCTTAACAAAGCCATTGCACCCATTCTAGAACCAGGATATGCTTGTCTAGAAGTTACACTTTTATTAAAAGATAAATATTGAGCAGATTTAGTATCTAAAATTCTGTAAGCATCAGAAGAATTAGGATTTAAAGCAATTAATAAACCGTTTCCACGAATAATTCCATCATTCATGTGCGTATTAACTACACCAAAACCAGCGTTAATTAAATCTTTGGCTTTTTTAGAATCGAAAGAAAAATCTTTAATAGGATTCACATCTGGTCTAATATGATCGTTCCAATAATAACCTTCTCTAGAAGCAGCATATTGCGTTCCTCTAGAATTACCAGATGCTCTATTTGGTTTTTTAATACCAAAATCTGAATATAAATCAATAAAAGAAGGATAAATTGTTTTGCCAGATAAATCTACAATTTTTGCACCTTTTGGCACATTAATAGATCTACCAACATTGGTAACTTTACCATTTTCTATTAATAAAGTTCCTTTTTTAATCACCTTTTCTGGTGTCACATAAATAGTAGCATTGGTAAATGCAACTAATGTGTTGTCTGTAATTTTTACTCCTGCGTCTGTTGGAAAATAATCTTGCGCTTGCATAGAAAAAGCCAACATACACGAGAATAATAAGAGTAATTTTCTCATGAGTTTGAAATAGTTATTTGAATTAATTGCCCTAAATTTAATTAGTAGCATTTTGTTAACTGTTAAATGTGGTTAATTTAACATAAATTTAAGAAAATGAAATCTACTCAATATCATCAAAATAGGTGATTAATAAATCGACAACATAATTGTAAGATTCAATTCCGTTTGTTTGATTATTTGCTTTTAAATAAGAGTTATAGCCTTTTTTTATAATTGGTTCAAATGGGTTTTTGTATTCTTGCCAAAAGTGATAGCTCGCATTAAAATCTTTCGAAATTCCAGGGTTAACCGTTTTCCAAAGTTCCTTATATTGTTTAAAATCTCTTTTTCTAATTTCTGATATACAATAACTAAAAGCCATTCTGTAGCTGGCATATTTAAAGTATAAATCGTCATTATAATTTGCCGCTAAAAAACCAATAAAATTCGCTTCATTTTCGGCTGCGAAACCAATTTGATGCGCCATTTCATGACAAATAGTTGTTGGGTATCCTGTTTTCGGAATTCTACTATTTACTTGCGCTTCACCTGTTAACGGATTCAAATAACCAGATGTGCCGTTGTAGGTTTGTATCAAACTCATTAAAGAACTTTTTACAGATTTATATTGATATTTTAATTGCGGAAAATCGGTTTCTAAGTTCTTGTACCCATTAATAGCCATTTTATACATTTCTTTTTGACTATACGGATTTTTAACTTTTAAAGAATCGTTATTTGTTAGCTCAAATTGATATTTATTTAACTTATTAATAATTAATGTTGTGGTAGAAATTAATTGTGCAGTTGTATATTTATTTTGATGATAATTTAAGTTTTTAGCCAAAGGTTCTCTGTAATAATTTAATCCCCAGAAAAGATAAAAACAAAAGTAAATTATTGCTATAATTGCAGTAAAATGAATCATTTTCGGAATAAAATTTTTAAATCGAGTTTTAATTAATCGAAATAAAAAACGAAGGAAAATAAAAAGTAAAAAGGTAATTAAAAGATCGCCAACAGAAAAAGGAATCCAACCTAAAAATATTCTTAAAAATTTAGAAATGTAAGGGTAAATTCCGTTTGAATAATAATGCTCTATAAACGCATTATTCTTTGCCGAAAGCTGCACTAAAAGAATCATTATTGGCAAAGAAAAGGCTAAAAATAAATGTTTTTTATTAAAATTCATATGTGTAAAAATAAGAATTCAAAATAGAAGTTGACTGGTTATTAACAAGATAATAACAATTTAGTTTACAATATTTGTCAACAAATAAATGTTATATATTACAAACATCTAACAAAGTAAAAAAGTACATTTGCAATCATGGAAAAAACGAGTGCAATCGCAGGAAAAAAGATAGACAAGAGTAAAATTATTAGTCTAGAAAAAGGGAAAATCCCGCCACAGGCAGTAGAATTAGAAGAAGCTGTTCTTGGTGCAATGATGATTGATAAAAAAGGAATTGATGATGTAATTGATATTTTAAGTGCAGAAGCATTTTACGATCAAAAGCATCAAGAAGTATACGCTGCTATTTACGAATTGTTTCAAAACTCAGAACCAATCGACTTATTAACAGTATCTAACTTACTTAGAAAGAATGCTAAACTAGATTTTGTTGGCGGAGATTTGTATTTAATTCGTTTAACACAAAAAGTAGCTTCTTCTGCGCATATCGAGTTCCATGCTCGTATTATTCTTCAAAAATACATCCAAAGAAAATTAATTTCTATATCAAGTGAAATTATAGAAAATGCTTATGATGAAGGTACAGATGTTTTTGACCTTTTAGATGATGCCGAAGGTAAGTTATTTGAAGTAACACAAGGAAATTTAAAAAAGAGTTCAGAAGATGCAGGATCGCTTGTTAAGCAAGCATTAAAAAAGATTCAAGAAATTGGTAACCAAGAAGGAATGTCTGGTTTGGCTACAGGTTTTACAAAATTAGATGCGTTAACTTCTGGTTGGCAACCATCAGATTTAGTTATTATTGCTGCAAGACCCGGTATGGGAAAAACAGCATTTGTAATTTCGATGGCTAAAAATATGGCGATAGATTTTAATCATGGTGTAGCTATTTTTTCTTTAGAGATGTCTTCTGTACAGTTAATTACACGTATGATTTCTTCGGAAACAGGATTGACTTCAGAAAAATTAAGAAAAGGAAATTTAGAGCCACACGAGTGGGAACAGTTAAATGTAAAAGTAAAACGTTTGTCTGATGCCCCAATATTTATTGATGATACGCCATCTTTATCTATTTTCGATTTAAGAGCAAAAGCAAGACGTTTGGTGTCGCAGCACAATGTTAGAATCTTAGTAATTGATTATTTACAATTGATGACTGCAGGAGGAAAAGCAGGCGGAAATAGAGAACAAGAAATCTCTATGATTTCAAGAAATTTAAAAGCTTTGGCAAAAGAACTTTCTGTACCAGTTATTGCTCTTTCTCAATTATCTCGTGCGGTAGAAACTCGTGGTGGAAGTAAAAGACCTTTATTATCAGATTTACGTGAATCTGGTGCAATTGAACAAGATGCCGATATTGTTAGTTTTATTTTCCGTCCAGAATATTACGGAATGACAGAATGGGATGACGATGACCATTCACCGTGTGAAGGACAAGGAGAATTTATTGTAGCAAAACACAGAAATGGTGGGTTAGATAATATTCGTTTAAAATTTACAGGTCATTTAGCAAAATTCTCAGATTTAGAAGAAGGATTTAGTTCAGAATTTCAATCTTCTATGAATGCAGATTTCCCAGAAGATCCATTTGCCGGAGAAGGTGGTGTAGATCCAAAAGATGCTTTTGGAGATGATGATGTTCCTTTTTAAGTATTAAAGTATTTATAAATTTATAGAAATACACAATTGCTTCTAAAGTAATTGTGTATTTTAGTTTTTAATATGAAGAAACTTCTAACAATATTTATATTTCTATTCGTTTCCAACTCAATTTGGGCATCATTTATATATGTTCCTATGAGTGATGATAATCAAAAAAATCATTTAAAAGCATACGGAATTGTTTATTATTCTTTAGAGGCAGGTTTAAAATCTAAATGGCTTTTAAATTATGATGGTGGCGCATTTTTAATTGAAAACAATAAGATTGTAGAAAATGAATGCAAAATTAGAGGTGTTTCTTATCAAGTAATTTCAGATGCAAAATCACAATTAATTTTACAGGAAATTGCTGCACCTTCTTCAAATCAAGATGCTGTTACCTTAGAAAAAGCGCCAAAAATAGCGGTATATTCTCCTAAAGACAAAATGCCTTGGGACGATGCTGTAACCATGGTTTTAACCTATGCAGAAATTCCTTTTGATGTAATTTATGACAAAGAAGTTTTAAACGATAAGTTGTTGTTGTACGAATGGTTGCATTTGCATCACGAAGATTTTACAGGGCAATATGGCCGATTTTATGGTTCTTTTAGAACGACGCCATGGTATATAGAAGGAAAGCAAAGAGCAGAAAAACTAGCAACCGAATTAGGTTTTAATAAGGTTTCTGAAGAAAAATTAGCTGTAGCAAAGAAAATTAGAGATTATGTAGTTGGTGGCGGATTTATGTTTGCAATGTGTTCTGCTACCGATAGCTTTGATATCGCTTTATCTGCAGACGGAATTGATATTGCAGAAGCAATGTTTGATGGAGATGCGTCTACGCCAAATTATCAATCGAAAATAAATTATAACAAAACTTTTGCATTTAAAAATTTCGATTTAATTAAAAACCCAACAACTTACGAGTTTTCTTCTATTGATATGACAAGAAAACGTAAAATACCTAAAACTTCAGATTATTTTTCTTTGGTAGAGTTTTCTGCAAAATGGGATCCTGTGCCAACGATGTTAACACAAAACCATACAGTTTTAGTAAAAGGATTTATGGGACAAACTACTTCTTTTGATAGAAATACAATTAAAAGTAATGTCTTAGTTTTAGGAGAAAATAAAGTGAATAGAGAAGCAAGATATATTCACGGAACAAAAGGTAAAGGAATGTTTACTTTCTACGGCGGACATGATCCTGAAGATTACACGCATAGAGTAGGAGACCCTAAAACCGAATTAGATTTACACCCAACTTCACCTGGTTACCGATTAATTTTAAACAATGTTTTATTTCCGGCAGCCAAGAAGAAAAAGCAAAAAACATAATTATCCTTTTTTTTCTAGTTGTTTGATATAAAAAGAAGGATTCAGTTCAGTTTCTTTAAAGAATGCTTTCGAAAATGTTTCTGCATTTTTAAAACCGACTTCCTTCGCAATTGCATCAATACTAAATTTACGAATGGTAGCATCTTTTTCTAATAAATCTAAGGCATAATCAATTCTCAATTTTCTTAAGTACGTAGAAAAATTACAACCTTTTTTCTGATTGATAACTTTAGAAAGATAATTAGAATTTGTTTCTAATTCTTTAGCAAGTATACTCAGAGTAAGCTTATTATTTGTAAAGTTTTCTGGCTGTTGTTCAAAAGAGTCTAACTTAGCAAGCAATTCTGTAATAATAGTTTCTGATAAGTTTTTCTGAGTATTTGTATTAGAGTTTACTGAATTTTCAACTACTTTTTTATTTTTTAATTTGATTGTAAGGTTATCAAATTTTTGTTCTTGTTTTTTTCGTTTTCTAAATTGATACAGAAACAATATAAATGATAGAATTAAAACTATCGCAATATAAATTCGTGATTTCTTGTAAAAAGAAACCTCGTTGTTTAATTCTGATATGATTTTTTGTTTTTCAGCAATTAATTTTGGTCTATCGTATTCTTCTGTAAATGTTTTAGAGAGGTTTTTATTTCTAACATTTAATATACTATCGACTTTTAAATATTTATTAATGTATTTGAGTTGATTTTTTATGTCTTGATTATTCTTATAGTATTTAATTAGAAAAGAATAACTATTTTTTTGTGCATAAAAAGTGATTTTTTGTTTTTGATACAGTGAGTCTATAAGTAAATTATATTTTAAAGCTTTTTTAGTTTTATTTAATTTTATGTATGATTTTGCTATTAAATTATAAGCATCAAAAATTGCCCTATAATTTTCATCCTCTATTAAATATGGCAAAGATTTAGAATAATATTTTATAGATTTTAAATATTCTTTTTCGTAGTAGTGAATTAAACCTTGATTATTCAGTGAATATCCAATTAACAAACTATCTTTTATTGATTTGGAAAACTGTAAAGCTTTTTTATTATAATACCTACTAGAATCATTGATTTTTAATTTTAGATAATTTCTAGATATATTAAAAAGTGTAATAAAATAGTTCTCTGAATTAATAATATTATGCTTTAAATTATTTTCATCAATTATTTCTAATAATATTTTGTTTGACTCATTTATTTTACGTGTTAGAGTTTTAATACTTGCCAGTTTTATTTGAAAAAGATATTTTAAACTATCATTCTTATTCTGTTTTAAATATTTAAATCCTAAAAGACAATTTTTTAAACATTCATTGGTTTTTTCATTGTTATAATAAAAAAAAGTCTTTTGATAATAAGCAAGCGCAGGAAACATTTTTGTAGGGTTACTTTTTGAAATATTAATTATGGAGTCTAAATAATCAATATATATGGAATCATTTTTATGAACCTCTCTTAAGTAGTATTTTCCACTAATAGCATTTACAATATCTTTTTCCTTGACCGCTTTATTAAAATAAAAATTGGCAAACTTTTTAGCCTTTATAGAGTCTGTAAATTTATATTCATAATATTTATCACTTAATTCATCAAACGTATAATTTTCAAATTTTTTAGAATTCTGTGCAATTGTATTAAAACTGCCAAGAAACAAAAGGAATGATGTTATGTATAAAACTATTTTCAAAGGAGTGCTTTTTCTTTTTTCAATGCGAAAATACATTTTTATTTATTTTCGTAAACAAGTGCTTAAGTTTTAAGTTTATTTTAAAAACACTACTTCTTTTTTTCTAGTTGTTTAATGTAAAAAGAAGGATTCAATTCAGTTTCTTTAAAGAAGGCTTTTGAAAATGTTTCTGCATTTTTAAAACCGACCTCCTTCGCAATTGCATCAATACTAAATTTACGAATGGTAGCATCTTTTTCTAATAAATCTAGTGCATAATCAATTCTCAATTTTCGTAAGTACGTAGAAAAATTACAACCTTTTTTCTGATTGATAACTTTAGAAAGATAATTAGAATTTGTTTCTAATTCTTTAGCAAGTATACTCAGGGTAAGCTTATTATTTGTAAAGTTTTCTGGCTGTTGTTCAAAAGAATCTAACTTAGCAAGCAATTCTGTAATAATAGTTTCTGATAAGTTTTTCTGAACATTCGTATTAGAGTTTGCTGAATTTTCAACTACTTTTTTATTCTTTAATTTGATTGTAAGGTTATCAAATTTTTGTTCTTGTTTTTTTCGTTTTCTAAATTGATATAGAAATAGTATAAATGATAGAATTAAAATTATCGCAATATAAATTCGTAATTTTTTGTAAAAAGAAACTTCATTATTTAATTCTGAAATAATTTTTTGTTTTTCAGCAATTAATTTTGGTCTATCGTATTCTTCTGTAAATGTTTTAGAGAGGTTTTTTCCAACAGACGCTTGAATACTATCAACAAAAATTTGTTTTTCAATATATTTAAGTTGGTTTTTTAAATCTCCTTTATCCTTATAATGATGAGAAATATAGTTAAAACTATTTTTAACCTTTTTAGAAGGTATTTTAGTTGTAATATATAATGAGTCTACTAAAAAATGATATTTTAAAGCATTTTTCTCATTGTTCAGTTTTTCATAAGATTTCGCAATGTAACTATAACAAAGTGATAAATTCCTATAGTTTTCATCAATTATTAAGTAGGGAATTGACTTTTTAATATTTAAAATTGTTTTTTTGTAAGCACCATTTTCAAAAAAACATCTTCCTTTTAGGTAATAGCAATAACCTTTTAAGAAATTGTCATTTTTTTCATAAGCAAACTCTATTGCTTTATTTATAAAAATATTACTAGAATCAATTTTTTTTAACTTAGCGTATAATATGGATATATTCATTAATACAGCACTATGTTTATTATCAGAAACTTTATTTTTATTATTTATGTAGTATTGATTACACTCTAATAAGATTTTAAGAGACTCTAAATTTTTTTGATCAAAGTTTTTAAGTGTACTTATTCTAATTTTAAGAAGATAATTTAAACTATCATTTTTATTTTTTTTTAAATTAGATGATGCTAAAATATAATTTTTTAAAGAGACATTGAACAATTCATTATTAAAGTATAAATTTCCTTTTTTTAAAAATGCATAAGTAGGATACATTTTATTTGGATTCAACTTAGTTTTACTAATTAAAGAGTCTAAATAATTAAGGTAAATAGAATCGTTCTTATAAACTTCGCTTAAATAATACTTCCCGTCAATAGCGTTTACAGTATCTTTTTCCTTGATAGCTTTATTAAAATAAAAATTGGCAAACTTTTTAGCTTTTATAGAGTCTTTAAATTTATACTTATAGTATTTTTCAGATAATTCATCAAACGTATAATTTTCAATTTTTTTAGAATTCTGGCAAATTGTGTTAAAGCTAACAACAAATAATAGAAGTGATACGAACTTAGAAATGTGCAATTTTAATTTTTTTTAGCAAAAATACTTAATTTATCACATAATTTTAATGAAATTTTATTCAGTTAGCTATCAGGTGATTAAAGTTCCCATTTGTACCTAGTATGCCGTAATTCATGAATTCCGACTAGCTTCATTAGAATTTCCTTTCAAAAAAAAATACATTTACACCGAAGAGTAATTGAAGAAGGGTTTATTATCAAACTTAGATAATTAAAAGGGAAAATTTACGTGAAAAAGAAATATTCGAACCCTTCTTTTACTTTCGCTTTTAAGTTGTCTATTGTATTAAAAAAAATTACTTTTGCTAAAACAAAAACAACAGAATGCCAACAACACAACAATTACAAGATTTTACACAACAGGTTCGTAGAGATATATTAAGAATGGTGCACAAAGTAAATTCTGGTCATCCAGGAGGTTCTTTAGGATGTGCAGAGTTTATTACTTGTTTATATCAAGAAGTAATGGATTATTCTACAGATTTTAAAATGGACGGTGAAAATGAAGATTTATTCTTTTTATCTAACGGTCATATTTCACCTGTATTTTACAGTGTTTTGGCTCATAGTGGTTTCTTTCCTGTAGAAGAGTTAAATACTTTTAGATTACTAGATTCTAGATTACAAGGGCATCCAACAACACACGAAGGTTTACCTGGTGTGCGTATTGCATCTGGTTCTTTAGGGCAAGGTTTATCTGTAGGTATTGGTGCTGCAGAAGCAAAAAAACTAAACAACGATTCTAAAATTGTATATACTTTACACGGTGATGGTGAATTGCAAGAAGGTCAGAACTGGGAGGCAATTATGTATGCATCAGCAAAAAAAGTAGACAATTTAATAGCAACTATAGATTTAAACGGAAAGCAAATTGATGGTGCTACAGACGATGTTTTAAACATGGGAAGTATTAGAGCTAAATTTGAAGCTTTTGGTTGGGACGTGTTAGATGTTAAAGAAGGTAATGATATCGAAGCAATTTTAGCAGGTTTAGCAGAAGCAAAAGCTTTAACCGGTAAAGGAAAACCAGTTTGCATATTATTACATACAGAAATGGGGAACGGTGTAGACTTTATGATGCATACTCATGCGTGGCATGGTAAAGCACCAAGTGACGAGCAATTGGAAACTGCATTAGCTCAAAATCCAGCAACTTTAGGAGATTACTAATCATTTACTATTACTATAAATCACAAAAAGAGTTTTTCATGCATTTGAAAAACTCTTTTATATTTTTATTTAGAATAATAGTGTAAGATTAAAAGTATCTTTACAACTAAGAATTTAATTTTTTAACCTTTTTAGAAATTACATGAAAATAGGTATTGTTTGTTATCCAACCTTCGGAGGAAGTGGAGTAGTAGCTACAGAATTAGGTATGGCATTGGCTAATAAAGGACATGAAGTTCATTTTATAACATATAATCAACCAGTTCGTTTAGATTTTTTAT
Source organism: Polaribacter marinaquae (assembly GCF_038019025.1). Lineage (NCBI taxonomy): Bacteria > Pseudomonadati > Bacteroidota > Flavobacteriia > Flavobacteriales > Flavobacteriaceae > Polaribacter > Polaribacter marinaquae. The sequence continues at coordinate 667,523 of NZ_CP150496.1, read as the reverse complement.
CTCACAATCTACATTTTCATCAAGTTGTTATCGAAGAATACCCTCTTTTCGAATATCAACCTTATGAGTTGGCGTTGTCAAGTAAAATGGTAGAAGTCGTAAGAAAACACGATTTAGAAGTTTTACATGTACATTATGCAATTCCGCATGCTTACGCTGCATATATGGCAAAGCAAATGTTAAAAGAAAAAGGTTTAGATGTGCGTGTAGTTACTACATTACATGGTACAGATATCACTTTGGTTGGTAGTCATCCAACCTATAAAACAGCCGTAGAATTCAGTATTAATAATTCTGATGTAGTTACTTCTGTTTCTAACAATTTAAAAGATACTACCAATAAGTTATTCAATATTACAAAAGATATAAAAGTAATTTACAATTTTATTGATGTAGAAAAGTACGACAATGCACATAAAGAAGAATGTAAAAGAATTGCTTTGGCACAACCAAACGAAAGAATCTTTACGCATGTTAGTAATTTTAGACCTGTAAAAAGGGTAGAAGATGTAATTAAGGTTTTTGCCGCAGTAAGAAAGGAAATTCCTTCTAAATTATTGATGATTGGTGAAGGGCCAGAAAGAGCAAAAGCAGAAAAATTAGTAAAAGATTTAAAAATTACTGATGATGTCTTCTTTTTAGGAAATAGCACAGAAGTTGCTAAAATTTTATGTTATACAGATGTGTTTTTATTACCATCACAAACAGAAAGTTTTGGTTTGGCAGCATTAGAAGCAATGGCAGCAGGTACAGCTGTTATTTCTACCAATACAGGCGGATTGCCAGAAGTAAACATTCACGGCCAAACAGGATACTTAAGTAATTTAGGAGATGTAGAAGACATGGCTAAAAACGCCATTTCAATTGTTAAAGACGATGCAACTTTAGAGCAGTTTAAACAAAATGCAAAAGCACATACCAAACAATTTTCTTTAGATAGTATTTTACCTGTGTACGAAGAAATATACAAGTCTTGTTATAAAAAGTAACACTTAAACTTTATAAAAAAAGCTCAAACAATATGTTTGAGCTTTTTTTATATCTAAAAATGTAGAAAACTTATTTTCCAAAAAGACCACCTAACATTCCTCCAAGGCCACCTTTACTCTTATTTCCTCCTAAAACCATTCCTGCAACATCATCAATTACACTTCCGTCACCATCAGCATCTAAAATTTTCTCTAAAAAGCTTTGATCGTTGTTCGCAGAACTACCACCTAACAAACCACCTAAAAGACCTGTTAAATCTCCAGAATTGCTAATGTTTTGTTCTTGTTTTTGTTTACCTAAAACACCCATTAAAATTGGTGCAGCAACTTTTAAGATATTTCCTACAGAACCAGCATCTAAACCAGATTTCTGACTAATTACTTGTTCTACACCTTGTTGTTTGCTACCTAAAATATGTCCTAAAATACCAGCACCATCTTGTTTCACAGACTCATCAACACCACCTTCAAATAAACCACCTAAGTTATTTAAAATACTACCATCATGTTTACCTGTTAAAGCTCCCATTAAACCAGCTGCACCCTCAGGAGAAGAAGCGTTTCTTTCCATTGCTTTCATTAAAACGGGTAAAGCCATTGTTAATGCACTACCTGTTTTACTTGTATCGTTACCTGTAGAACTTGCTACACCAGAAACAATTTGTTTTCCTAAATCACTGTTTAATAAGTCTAATATACCTGACATTTTTATGTTTTTAATAATTAATATGAATGTTTTCTAAAAATATGACACAATATACAAATAAAGTCACTTAAATTTTTAATTATTTTTTTATCTTTCACCACTGAAATAATTTTAAACAAATAGATGAAGAAACTAGCATTACACTGGAAGATTTTAATAGGAATGGTTGTAGGTATCCTTTTTGGATTGTTAATGACAACAGTAGACGGTGGTTCTACTTTTGTTGCCAATTGGATAAATCCTTTTGGAAGCATTTTTGTAAAATTATTAAAGTTAATTGCGGTTCCTTTAATTATAGCTTCTTTGGTGAAGGGTATTTCAGATTTAAAAGACATTTCTAAGTTTAAAAATATTGGTTTAAAAACAATCGGAATCTATATTTTTACAACAGTTATAGCGATTACCATTGGTTTATTATTGGTTAATGTTGTGAAGCCAGGTGATGGTATATCAGAAGAAACTATTACAAAATTAACAGAAACATATGCCAATAGTGGTGGTGTGCAAGCAAAAATTGCCGAAGCTTCAAAGCAAAAAAGTAGCGGGCCTTTACAGTTTTTAGTAGACATGGTGCCAGATAATGCCATGAAAGCTATGAGTAACAACAAATCGATGTTACAAGTAATTTTCTTCACAATATTTTTAGGAATCTCTATGCTTTTAATAGGTGAAAAAAGATCGAAGCCTTTAAAAGACTTTTTCGATTCTTTGAATGAAGTTGTTTTAAAGATGGTCGATTTAATTATGTTATTTGCGCCAATTGCAGTATTTGCTTTATTGTCTAATGTAGTGGTTTCTTCAAATGATCCAGATTTATTAATTGCACTTTTAAAGTATGCAGCAACCGTTGTTGGTGGTTTATTTTTATTGGTTGTTTTTTACATGATTTTGGTAAAAGTGTTTACAAAAAAGAATCCTTTTTGGTTCTTAAAACAATTAAGTCCTGCGCAATTATTGGCGTTTTCTACAAGTTCTAGTGCAGCTACTTTACCTGTAACTATGGAGCGTGTAGAAGAGCACATTGGTGTAGATAAAGAAGTATCTAGTTTTGTTTTACCGGTTGGTGCTACCATTAATATGGATGGAACCTCTTTATATCAAGCAGTTGCAGCAGTTTTTATTGCACAAGCGCTTGGATTCGATTTAACGTTTGTAGATCAATTAACAATTATAATTACAGCTTTATTAGCTTCTATTGGTTCTGCTGCAGTTCCTGGTGCAGGTATGGTAATGTTGGTAATTGTATTAGAATCGGTTAATTTTCCGGCAGATAAATTAGCCATTGGTTTGGCATTAATTTTTGCGGTAGATAGGCCTTTAGATATGTGTAGAACCGTAATAAATGTTACCGGAGATGCAACTGTTGCCTCTTTAGTTGCCAAATCTGTTGGTAAATTACACGACAATCCAACTCCAAAAAACTGGGACGATCATTACGACGAAGTAAAATAATACGTCTACAAAATGTCTTTAAAAATAACAAAACCGTTAGTAACTGTAGATTGGTTGTACAAGCATATAAACGATACAAATCTTGTCGTTTTAGACTGTACAATCCCTAAAGTGACGGATGTTGCTACAACAGACAATGCAAAGAAATGTATTAAAGGTGCCCTGTTTTTTGATTTAAAAAAGACTTTTTCAGATCAAAATGCAACGTTACCAAATACAGTTTTAACGGCAGAAGTATTTGAAAGGAAAGCTCAAGAATTAGGTATAAATAACAATTCTGTAATAATTTGTTATGATGATTTAGGCATTTATAGTGCGCCAAGAGTTTGGTGGATGTTTCAGCTAATGGGGTTTAAAAACATAGCGGTTTTAGATGGTGGTTTGCCAGAATGGAATGCTAACAACTATCCAACTGTTGCTAACTATTCTATTAAAAGTGATAAAGGGAACTTTACAGTCGATTTTAAGCCAAATAAACTCAAAAATACAGCAGCTGTTTATAAAGCAATGTCTAACGACACCAGTGTTATTATAGACGCTCGTTCAGAAGAAAGATTTTTAGGAACAGCGCCAGAACCTAGACCAGAATTATCTAGTGGACATATTCCTAATTCTATAAATATTCCATTCAAATTTGTGTTAGAAAGCAGAAAAATGAAATCTTTTGATGATTTATTTAAAATTTTTACTAAATTTGAAAACGAAAATGAAATCATATTTACCTGTGGATCAGGTATAACGGCTTCAATTTTAGCTTTAGCAGCAGCAGTTTTAGAAATTAAAAATACAGCTGTTTACGATGGTTCTTGGACGGAATGGGCTAGTAATGGTAATTTACCAATTGTAAAAGAAGTATGAATTTAGATTGGACTAAAAAAGACTTTGAAGCCTACGTATTATTATATGCAGCTCATTGTAACCATGTAGAAGATATTGCAGAGCAAGATTATATCCGAACCAAAGTAGATGAAGTAACTTTTCATAGAATGCATACAGAGGTTGTTGTAGATTCTGATGAAGAAAATTTAGATAAAATACAATCTTTTGTTTCAGATAATGAATTTACTCAAATCGAAAAAGAAGAATTATTAAAGAATATAAAACAAGTGTTTTTTGCAGATGGAACTGTAGATGAACATGAAAAAAAAGGTTTTAGCATTTTAAAGAAAATAATTAGCTAAAATTTATAAATAAACGCATTACTGACCCTGCACGTACGAAATTTTTTTCTATGGATTAGTCGAAATGGGGGTTTTTACTAAATTATAAGTAGGGTCGTAATGAAGTTTTTTCTCAATCAATCAACGGCTTTAATCTTTTTAAAGCCGTTGTTTGTTTTTAATAAAGGCACATACTGCGTTACACAATTTTTACTGTACTTACTCCGCTACTTTTTTTGGTAATTTGAATTTGTGTGGGTATGCGCTCTTTTAAGTTTTCTACATGAGAAATAATACCAATTGTTTTCCCTTGAGATTGTAAAGTTTCTAATGTAGCAATTACCGTCTCTAAAGTATTGCCATCTAAAGTACCAAAACCTTCATCTATAAAAAGAGAATCTATTTTTACATTTTTACTTGCCAAATCAGACAGCCCCAATGCCAATGCCAAACTTATAATAAACTTTTCACCTCCACTACAAGTGTCTACCAATCTAGCTCTATCTGTTTGATAATGGTCTATTAAATTAAAGTTCAGTTCTTCTTTGGGTTTATAAGTGTCTTCTAGTTTTAAAGAATAACGCTTGTTCAAATTATACAAATGCACATTTGCTAAATCTAACAATTGTTTTAATGTTAAACGTTGTACATACACATTAAACGCATCTTTTGAGTTACCAATAATTTTAAACAACTCGCGCCAAACGTTGCAAATTTCGGATTGAGCATCTATTTTTTTATAAACCTCTTTATTTCTGTTTTTAATTTCTAAATCTTTTCTAAAAGTTTCTTCAATTTTACCTTTTTTAGTTAAAAGAGCATCTTTTTTGGCTTTTTCAGTGGCTAATAACTGTTTGCTTTCTTGTTCGGTAGTTGTAAAGTTTTTCGCAGCCTTTAAAGCGTTAAATTCCTTTAAATTATTTTCTTTTAAGGTTTTAATCTTTACTAAATTTTCTTGTATTCTTTCTTTTAACTTTTTATAATTTACACTTTGCTCGTCAGATAAAAGAGCCATTTCTATAGCTGTACGGGTTAAAAATTCACTAAGTTCAACTTCTTTATTAAAGTTGCTTTCTAGTTTAATTTTGGTATCTTTTAGCTTTTCTAAATCAATTGTTGTGTTGGCTAAAGACGTTTCTTGTTTGGTTTTTAAATTTTGTAAATGCTGCAGTGCTTCTTTACCAATTCGTTCTTCTTTCGATTGTTTTTCAATAAGTGATTGTAATGTTTTTCTTTTAGAATCTACAGAGGTTTCTATTGGTAATATGGCTACTCTTTGTGCTAGAATTTTATTCGCAATTGCATCTTTTTCTTTAAAGGTTTTTTGCAAGGTTTCCATATCTTGATGTTTTACCTTTAAAGTACTATCTATAGCTTCTATTTTAGCGGATAATACCTTTTGTTCAGATATAAACGAGGCTATTTCCTTTTCTTTGGCATCAAAAGTTAAGATGCTGTTTTCTGTATCTTTTAGAAATTGGTTTATAGCAGCGATAGCAGGCATTTCTAAAGCATATTTGGCTAAAGAAATTTTTAAACGTTCTTCTATTTCTTTGCTAAGTTTTGTTTGGGTAATAACTTTTTCGTTATGCGCTGAAATTGATTTTTTAGCATGTTTAACTTGTTCTTCTAAAGCAACAATTTGTGTGTGCAATGCACTATATGTTTGCTGTTGCAGTTGCATTGCTTTGCTAAGTCTGTCTTTTTCGTTTTGAGTTTCTTGGGCTTTTTGTATATTTTCTTGATGAACTTTTAATTTCTGCGCTAGCAATTGAATTTCACCATCAATTTTTTCTGAATCAGCCAATGCAGCAGCAACAGGTATTTTGTCTGCTTTTGTAGTTAATGCTGTTATTTCTTCTTTTTTATTTTTTAATTGTAGCGTTGTATTTTCTATTCGGGTAGTTATGCTAGTTTTTTGTTGTAAAAGTTGGTTTTGCTTTGCGTTCAGTTTTGCCAAATCTTCCTTTCGTTTCGTTAACGTGGCGGTTGCTTCGCTAATTTGAATTGCGGGTGAGTTTTCTGCAAACGGATGTTCTGTAGCACCACACAAACCGCAAGGTTCTCCTGGTTTTAAATTAGCTCTATCTGCTTTGTATTTGGCAACACTGCGCTCTAATTCTAAAATTTTAGTAGCATCTGTAACCAACGCTTCTTGTGTTTTTAGGTCTTTTTCTAAAGCACTAAGGTTGCTTTGTACTTCCTTTTCTTCTGTAGTTAATTTGTTTACGTCTAAAACCGTATTTGCTACCTGTTTTTGTAAAAGGTTGTATTGTTCCGAAAGGCTTTTTAATTCTTTCCAGTTCTCTGCTGCTTTTGCATCAATGGTTTGCAGCTGTAAAATGTCTTGTAATGTGTTTTTTTCTGAGTCTTTGTTTAAAAGACTTATTTTATTTTCTAGCTCTTTTTTGACATTGATTTCTTTGTCAAAAAGTAGTTTTTTGTTTTTTAATGATTCTTCGGATGCGTCAATTTCTTTGTTAACTCTAATGATAGCCTCGTTACTTTCGGTGATTGCCGTATGGTGAGTTTTTAACGCCGAAAAATCTTCTCGCCAATTGGTGAGTTCTTTAGCTACTGAGGTTAAAAAAGAATTCTTTTCGATGTAATTCGTTGCGGTCTTAATTTTAGCCTCAATAGTATTTAATTGCTCTTTTAATCGATTTCTTTCTTCAGTAGCTTGTTTTATTTGCGCGTCTAAAACCTTTTTATCTTCTAAAATTTTCAGTTTTGCCTGCTTCTCGGTTTTAAGCGTAGCATCTAATTTGGTAATTTCTTCAAACTTTGGCAACCAAGCAGTAAAGTTTTGTTCTTCTTTTTTTAAGGCCAAGGTATCTGCGGTTACCTGTTTTTCTAGTTGCAGTATTTTAGGATGTAAATCCTTTAATTCTTTATCTAAATTGCCCTTTGCTTTTTCTTTTTCTAGAATAGCAGTATCTAGCTCTTTTAATTCTTTTATCTTTTCTTTAAAAGGCAATGCTTTTTCGTGCAAAGCATAGGCGTCTAATTTCGGTTTTTGTTCTTTAACGTATTTTTCAATAGCATCGGCATTTTTTTCATTCTCTTCCTTTGCTTTTGTCAATTTTGAAAACTCTGTATACCAGTCTACAACGGTTTGCGATGTTTTAATAACATTTGCAGCTGTTAGAATCGCGGAATCAATCCCTTTACTGTCTTCTAATAATTCCTTTTTTTGTTCTTCACTTAAAATATCATCCGCATTAATTTTTGCCTGAATTTCTTTTAAGGTATTTTCTTCTTTGGCCTTTCGTTCTAAGATTCCTTGTCCAATTTTTTTATAAATCTGTTCGCCGGTAATTTGCTCTAAAAGCTTTCCTTTTTCTGGTCCTTTGGCAGTTAAAAATGCAGCAAACTCACCTTGGGCAAGCATTACAGATCGTAAAAATTGGTTGTAGTCTAATTGAGAAACTCTTAGCACTTCTGCTAATAGTTGTCTTTTTTGAGTTGCTAAAATAGCACCTGTCGTTAAGTTTTTTAAGCTTACTTCTTCTTTGGCGTTTTTGTAACGTTTTCCATTTTTGTCAGCAATTTTGATACCCCAAAAAGCCTCAAAAGAAGCCGTTTTGTTTGTAAATACAATTCTACTATACGCGTTTGTTGCGCCATGGCTTACCACATCTAAAAGTGTCCCTTTTGTACCGTTAAACCTAGGTACGTTATGGTACAAGGCAATGGTAATTGCATCTAAAATAGTGGTTTTACCTGCACCTGTAGCGCCTGTAATGGCATACAAACCAACATCTCTAAATTGTTCACTTTCAAAATCGATACAAATAGGAGTATCAGATTTTAAGGAATTGATATTTTGTAATTCAATTTTTAAAATTTTCATATCTAGATGCTTTTATTGTTTTTTTACAGATTGTAAAATCTCATTAAACGCATCCCAAATGGCTGGTTTTTGCTCTAAATCATAGGCCATTTCTTTGCATTTTAGCTTAAAAACTTCTGTAGGTACCAATTCTTTTATAGATTTTGTATTTTCTAACAACTCTTCAATCCCTTTTACAGTGCGTTCTCTTTGCAAGCCAATTTTTAAGATTTCAAAAGCGTGCTGTTCTGCTGCTCGTTTTAAATCTTCTGTATTTACAGTATGGTCTTCTTTTAAAACGATTTCTACCCAAGGCGTTAAATTGTAATCGTTTGTGGTAAGCTCTGTAAAAGTTTCGATGCAAGATGCTACAGTACCTGTAATTTTATAAAATTCGCGAAATCTTGGTACAATGGCTTCTTCAATATTGCAGATTGTATTATCCTCTACAGTTAATACAATAACTTTTTTCTCGTAACTCACTTCGCTAAAACTTAACACTGTTGGCGATCCCGAATATCGAACCTTTTCGTTGCCACCAATTATTTGCGGTCTGTGCAAATGCCCTAAAGCCACATAATCAAAATAGGGATTAAAATCTTCTGCACCAATATGGCCTAAAGTACCTACATAAATATTTTGTTCACTATCAGAAACAGAGCCACCGGTAGCAAACAAATGCCCCATAGCAATTACAGGTGCATTATTAGTGTTGATAGCTTTTGCAGCTGCAGCAGCTGCATCGTAATGATGTATTAATGCCGTTTTGTATTTGTCTATCAACTCGTCAAAAGTTTCACCGGCAACAGCGCGTCTAATATCACCGTCTCTCAAATAAGGTACGGCAGCAACAATTACTTGTTGGTTGTTTACATCAATGGTAAAAACTTCGTCTTTAATGTCTTCTGTAGCTTTGCCAATTACTTTTATAGACAAGGCGTCTAAAATAGGTTTGGGTGCATTTAAAGTACCTGGCGAATCATGATTACCACCCGTAATAATAACCGATTTACATGTAGTTGCTTTTAAATTCATTAAAAAGCGGTAGTACATTTCTAAACTTTGGTTAGATGGTGAACCCGAATCAAAAATATCACCAGAAACCAATAAAACATCTATTTTGTTTAGAATGATGTAGTTTTCTAACCACTCTAAAAATAGTGTTTGTTCTTCAAATTGAGATTGTTCGTGCAGTCTATGTCCCAAATGCCAATCGGCAGTATGCAATATTTTCATCGGTTACAATTTTAAGAAGTGTATCTTTTTCTAAAAACAAAGTTAACAACAATTAGTCTAAAGCACCATGACTTTTTGCAGTTGCTACCCAATGGCTTGCAATTTCTTGGGTATTTGCGCCCAAACCTCTTGCCAATTGTAAGGCTACGCCAATTAATAGAATGGCGGCATCGCTAATTTTAGCCAATGTATCTAAGCCACCAAAGTTATCTTGAATCTTAGCCATTAATAGCTCGTTGTGTGCTGTGGCAAAGTCAATTGGGTTGTCTATGGTTTTATCTATAGCCGGTAACATTAAAGCATCTAACCAATCTGTACCAATGCGTTGGGTTAAGTCTTCTGGCGATGCAGTACCCATTGCTTGCCACATTTGCAGTGTTTTGGTGTCTCCGGAAGCAGACAAACCTGTTTCTAACAATAACTGAAAAGCAACATCTGCAATATTTTGCATCAATTCTAAATACGCATCTTGGGCATTTTCAAAAGGTGTGGCTCCTTGTCCTTTTAAATAATTACCCACCGTTAATTTGGGCAAATTTAAAACCTCGGCACAATCTGTTAAACACGGAAATTCTTTGCCCTCGAACATATAATGTGCTTTGTTAAACTGTATTTGACGCCCTAAAGGATACAAACGACAAGCCAACGGTCTGCCATTATGTACACTGCAACCTTTGGTATCTATGTATTGGCTGCAAGCACTTTGCCCTTTGCTATCTTTTTTTCCGTTAAAGGTTAAACGAACGCCACCAAAATCTGTGTACAAATCTCGAAACGTTTTTGGAGATACTTTTTTCTCGATGCTAAATTGTAACAACTCCCACGGATTTAACATTACGGCTTTACCATAACAACATGTGCCGGCTCTAGAGCAGGTAAGGGGTAAAATACTTTCTGATGTTAGTTTTGTGGTTTGCATTGTTGTAGTCTATAAAACGGTAAATGTATTGTTTTTTTGCGTTCTTTTTGGTGAGAGATTTATCGTTTTAATTGTAATTTTGTTGTGTATTTATCTAAGAAAGTAATTCTTAATTTAGGATTTATTTACTATTACTTTTAAATACGATTTGATGATTTGAACTTTTGAATTGCGAAAAAGTAAAAGAATTTATGTTTTTTAGTACTTTTTTATTAAATCTTCTCTTTTAATATGTAGAACCCTTCACTTTCATTAAATTCATCTTTAATATTTTCTTTGAAAGATTCAGGATATTTGTCTAAACCAGTTGTTAAGATTATTTGATATTCTTTTTTACTGCTTTCACCTTTTTCAATAGCAAAATTGATTAAATCTAAATCTTTTTTTAAATTATCTTCATCTATACCAGAGTTCTCTGGTGTATCAATGATTAGTAGACCTGGATGTTTTACGGATACGTTTTTTAAAGATAATGCCAAAATTGTAAAATAATACATTAATCTTAAAGGGACATCAGCACTTTTGTTTTTATAAACACCTCCATCAATGATTGGCATATAATCATCATCAATTTCTGCAATATTTGCACCTGCTGAAGACTTTTGAAGTAATTCACAGTAGATTTTGTTGAATTCAGTAATTAATGATTTGTTTTGAGAAACAAATTCAAGGTGAAGTGCTCTAAACTCCTTGTTTGTAGATTTATATTTCTCATTTAAAGAATTAAATTTTTCTTCTAACCCTTCTTTTTTAATTGAAATTTCTAAAAGATATTCATACTTATCTAATTCCCTTTGTGTTTCTAATATTTTATCATTCAAACTATCTACTAGTTCAGTATTACCAGAAAATTCTATAGAGCTGATAAGTTTTTTTAGTTTTATGGTTAAATCATCTGATTTGTTTGACAAGAAATCTAATTCTTTTTTAATACTTATTATCTGTTTAAAATACGAATCTAAAGCAATTTGAAGAGTTTCTATACTTTTAGATTTGTGTTTTAATATAGTGTCATATTCGTTAGAATTATATACAAATTTCTCATAGTTTTCATCTTTAATTTCTGAGCCACAAAGACAATGATTTTTTACAGGTTCGTGCTTAGACATGCAGAAAGGGCATAGTTTAAATGAGAATAAATTTAATTTGTCATTAGTGAAAATTATTTTTTCAATTTCTTTAATTTCATTTTGTTGGTTCTCATATAATTTTGAAATTTTATTATACTCGATTTGAGAATTATTAACTAATAAATTTTTCTCAGAAATTTCTAAATCTGTCTGGATTAATTCTTCTTGAATTCCATTAATAAAATCAGCTTTATCATCAATTTTTGTGTTTGAACTTAAATATAATTGTCTCTCTGAATATGCTTTTTCTAATGTTTCTTTATAAGTTTTTAAATTATTTTCAATATTATTTTTTTCTAAATCTACACCACTATATTTTTCGTTAAAATCGTTTAGTGAAGATAAAGCAGTATCTTTTTTCTTAGTTATTTCTTTTAATTCGTCATGTTTTTTGAAATAGTCATCAGATGATATACCTAATAAAACTTCGAAAACTGTTTTTCTAATTATTAATGAATCAGAAACGAAATTTGAATTTATTGGTGCTTTATATATTTTCTTTGATTCTGTGTCTTGGTCATAAATTATTAGTCTTAATAAGTCACTAAAGTTTAACTTCCAAGAGTATGTACCCATATTAAGTTCAGAAATAGAAATGTTTAATTTTTCTAATAACCAATCTGAAAATATTTTATTTTGATTTCTCTTAATAGGTAGTACGCTAATTTCACTATTGTCATTTATGAAAATATCACTTTTATTAATGAATCGTTTGAGCTGATATTTTTTAGAATTAATTTTAATATCTAGCTCTACAAAATTATTTGTATCATTAACTATTTCGGTATATTCTTTATTAGTACCTTTTTCAAAATACTTGATATTATTACCTAAACAAAACTCTATAAAATATGTGAATGTACTTTTTCCTGAACCATTATCACCAACAATTAAATTTATACCATTGGTAAGTATTGGTGATTCATAAAAATATTTATCACCAGAATATTTAACTTTTTCTATTATTAAATTTCCCATGTAATAATATTGTTTTTTGTGAAAATTGTGTCAACCATTTTTTTTACCGTAATACCTTTTAATCTACTAATATTTGATTTTAAAAATTGGATGTTATTTATCTCATTTTCAAAGAAGTTTTTATCTAAAAAGTCTTTTGGGATGTTTTCTTCATTAATCCAAATGTCAAATGATTGATGAATGTGATTTATACTCATTCCAATAAATTTTCTATTTCTTAGAATAATTAAAAGATGAGACATTAATTGTTTTTTTAATTGAGCTTGAGAATATATTTTAGCTAATTCATTTTGGTCATAGCTATTAAAATTAGGGTTCAAATTTATAAAATGCACTAGATAAGCAATTTTCCTAAAATCTTTGAAGCTTGAACTTTCAGAATTAGCGTTAAACTGATTTAACACAAGTAGTATGTTGTACGCTAGAAAGTTATAGTCTTCTTTCTGAATGTACATCAATCTCCTCTTTGCATTTTCTTTTGTAGCAATCATACGTAAATTCCTTTTTCATCAAAAGAAAGATAGCACTCGTCTATTAATGCTAGCACTATTTTTTTTAATGTGTCTTTATTTTTAAATGGATAAGAGTAATCTTTTGTTCTCTCTTCTATTACAATATATGCTTGTTCTGTATAATCTGTAATAAGTTTATTAATTTCTATGTGTGATAATTCTTTTTTCTCATTTTCATCACAGAAGTCTAAAAGTTCTTTTTGACAAATTTCAAAAACTCTATATTTCATCGCACTAATTTCTCTTTCTGAATAGTTGCTCAATTCTACTTTTCCCGAAGCTATTTCTCTACAATACATTTCAATTCTAGCATCACGGATATTTGAGTTTACGTCTAGCAATTTATCTTTGAAATTTCGAATATCTTTTTGTTCTAAATTATCCCAGAGTTTAGTCGCTGAATCATCTTCTGTTTTTAAATTACTAGTAACTTTAGGGATTACTTCATTTATTAAGATTTGTTGAATTTGATCAATTTCATGGCTTTTACAGTCATTTATTTTTTCAATTAACATACTAAAATCCCATTCTTCAAATTCAAAACGTCCATCAATTTCGGTGTCAAAAGTTATAGTTCTTTTGGGCTTATCAATTTTTCCAAATAACATAATTACTTTTTTGTAATTATACTCATCTTTATATTTTGAAATTGTTTCTCTAACTTTTTTGGGTGTTGTAGTAGATGTCACTTGTAAAGCAATATCATTAATGTTATCTCCTAAATCAATAGAAGCAAAATTACCTTCTTCTGTATTTAGATTAATAAATTGTCGGTCTGAATATATAATATTTAATATATCTCTAAGAATATTTTCCAAATGAATATTTATATCTTGAAGATTTAAATGAGAATACAGTTTGATTTTGCTTTCTAACAAAGCAAAGGCATTAATTATTATGTCGGTTTTTACTCTTGCCATTTGGTATAGTTAAATTGCCTATAAATTGATACGATTGTTATTTCCCGTTTCAACGATTTATATTCATCGTCAGCGAATTTCGTGTATTTATATGTAAAAGCCAATAGTAAATACATATTTGTTTCTAAGTAAACTATTTATGCGCCTTAAGGTTTTACTATTTGCACTAGGATGTATTTGTGCATCCCTCAGTAGGTTTTGTTGCATTGCTTAGTAGGTTTTGTTGCTTTGCTGCTAAGGAAATTTACAGAAGTACTAGTATTCTTGTATAACTATTGTACTATTTATTTAAAAATATACTAGTATATTTTTAAAATTATTGTAGAATAATTTGTAGATTTAAAATTGGTAGCTAAATAGAAGATAATTAACAAGATACAAAAAATAAATTACAAATGGCGTTACGTTACAGAATTTCTAAAAGAAATAATAGCATTGGTAAAAATACCGCGAATTATATTTTACAAGCCGTAAATACAGGTACGGTAGATTTAGATACTTTAAGCGAAAGTATTAGCAACGAGTGTACTTTACACAGTGTAGATGTAAAAGCTGTTTTAATGGCATTGGGTAAAAAGCTAGATTATCATTTAAGCGAAGGTAAAATTGTAGATCTTGGTGATGTAGGTAAGTTTAAAATGGGGTTTAGCGGTGTTGCGGCAGCTACACCAGAAGCACTAAGTGTAAAACGAAACATTAAAAAATTTCATATCAATTACCAACCGGCTCTTAAAATGAAAAGAAAATTAAAAGGCGGGTTAACTGTGTATAAAGAAAGTAATAGAGTGTAAGGTTTTTAAACTTTACAATACATTTTCTGTTACTTTGGTTTCTAAGTTGTCGAAATCGTACAAGTTATGGTCTAATAAATGCGACGGAAATACGTTTTGTAAAGCATTCATCATAATCGAGTTTCTATTCGGAAATTCTTGTTCCCAATCTGCAATCATTTGTTTTACTTTTTTACGCTGTAAGTTTTCTTGCGATCCGCATAAATTACAAGGTATAATAGGGAATTCTTGATACGCTGCATAGGTTTCGATATCGCTTTCTTTGCAAAAAGCCAAAGGTCTTAACACCACTAAATCGCCAGCATCGTTTTTAAACTTTGGTGGCATGGTTTCCATTTTTCCGGCAAAGAAAAAGTTTAAGAAAAAGGTTTCTATAATATCATTTCTGTGATGGCCCAAAGCCAATTTATTGCAGCCTAAATCTTTGGCAGCTTCATACAAAGTACCTCTTCGTAATCGAGAACACAAACTGCAAGTAGTTTTGCCTTCGGGTGTTTTATCCATTACCACTTTGTAGGTATTCTTTTCTATAATTTTATAAGGTACTTTTAAATTGCTTAAATAAGTTGGCAACACCTCTTCTGGAAAACCGGGTTGTTTTTGGTCTAAGTTAACGGCAACAATTTCAAAAGAAATAGGCGCTACTTTCTGGAAATACATTAACATATCTAACATGGCATAACTATCTTTTCCGCCAGAAAGACACACCATTATTTTGTCTCCTTCTGCAATCATAGAAAATTGCTTGATAGCCTCTGCAACCGAACGCTGCAATTTTTTTATTACCTGTTTCTTTGTATCCATTTTGCAAAAATAGTAGTTTGTAAAAGAAGGGTAAAATGAAATTTAAAATTAATCGTATAAATTTTATTACCGTCTTTTGTACTTGTATGGATGACAAGTTTGCCTATTCTTTTCTGTAGACTGACAAACTTACTTGCAATGTGAAGTCTTTATAAAGCCATTGATAGCCTCAAATTTTAAATTGAAAACTTTCATTTTGCTATTTTGGTAAAACTTTTATTGGAAAGAACTGCTTTGGCTTGGTTTTGGTGGCTTTGTAAGTGTAAATTAAAAAAGTTTGTAAAGTGCAAGAGTTGTAGTTTATCAAACTTATAAATGAAATACATAGTATTATGATGCAAGTAAAAGAGAACAACACTGTAAAAGTACATTACACAGGGAAATTAACAGACGGACAAATTTTTGATACTTCGGAAGGAAAAGAGCCTATTGAATTTACTTTAGGACAAGGACGTTTGATTCCTGGTTTTGAAAAAGGGTTGTTAAACATGAAGCTGAACGAGAAAAAAACATTAAACATTGCCAAAGAAGATGCGTATGGCGAAGTAAATGAACAATTGATACAAGAGGTTGCTAAAAAAGATTTACCACAAGACATGGAGCCACAAGTAGGCATGGGCTTGGTATCTAAAGCACCAGATGGTAGCGAAATGAATTTAATGGTGGTAGAGGTAAAAGAAGAGGCTATTGTTATTGATGGAAATCATCCGTTAGCGGGTAGAGATTTGGTATTTGATATTGAAGTAGTAGCCATTACAGAAACGGCTACAGAAGCATAAGCTTTAAGCGATTTTATAAAAAAAGCCTTTGCATTTGCAAAGGCTTTTTTATTTAGAACACTATTTGTACAGCATTATGTATTTGAAGATCTGCCATGTCTACAATAGCACGATTGCCTTGTGGTTTTAAAATAGAAAGTTCTGTACAAGCAATAACAACAATGTGTTTGGCTGCATAGTTTTTTAAAATTTTTTGATATGCTTTCACTTGTTTTTTTGTTTCTGTGTAGCTATAAATTGCTTTTCTAGCGGTATCAATCAATTCCATTTCTTCGTCCGTAGGCAATACTACGGCAATGCTATTTTTTTTAAAAAACGAATTTAAATATGCTGCTTGCATGCTATGTAAAGAGCCAACTAAAAGGATTTTAGAAACTTGATGTTGCTTAATTTTTTCTAGTGTTAAAGGCAATGGATGTATAAAATCCGTAGTAGTATCAATACGATCTATTGTTTCGTGTAATGTAATATTAGGTACTATAACTTTATGAGGTTGTATGGCTTTTATAGCTT
This sequence comes from Polaribacter marinaquae, assembly GCF_038019025.1. Lineage (NCBI taxonomy): Bacteria > Pseudomonadati > Bacteroidota > Flavobacteriia > Flavobacteriales > Flavobacteriaceae > Polaribacter > Polaribacter marinaquae. Next base: position 650,802 of record NZ_CP150496.1, on the reverse strand, counting down.
GTAAATCTTTTTTTACAATTGCATCTAAGGCTTTTGATGTGTTTGGCAATAACGGATTGATGTTATTAAAATTTGTGTTGTACAACCACAAAGGGCAAGTACTATACCCGCCTTTTTTTAAATTGTATTGTTTGTTTAATTCTTGTAAATAATAGGCAGTTGCTCTGCTGCCCAAACCGTATAGTGCTAATTTCATAGCAAATTATTTTAGTTTCTAGTTAGTATGTAATCCGCAAAATAGGCATTGGTATCCATAATTTTAGTATCTAGCGTAAAGCTAGTGTTTGCAATGATTTGTTGTATCAAAGCATCGTTGTACTTTCTAGATATTTCTGTATGAATTTTTTCGCCCTCTTTAAAGTGAAAAGTGGTGTTTAATTGCTGTACCGTTACCTCTTGATCGCTGGTGCTTACAATAAAACTTTTGGCAATACCTTCTGCTTCGTTATATTCTGGTTGATGTTTAAATTGCGATGTATTAAAATCTGCGTTTAATTCTGTATTGATGCGGTCTAACAAATTTAAATTGAATTTTGCCGTGATACCTTGTGCATCATTGTACGCAGGCAACACAATTTCTTTCGATTTTATCAAATCTGCACCTAACAATAGTTTGTCGCCTTTTTGCAAATTTGTGCCTAAATTATAAATGAATTCTGTCGCAATTTCATCATCCATATTCCCAATATTAGAACCTAAAAACAACATCACTTTAGGGTTGTTGTTTTCCTTTAAAGAGTGAAGTACGTTAAAATAATCTCCTTGTTGGGTTTTTACAGAAACATTTGGCAATTCTTTGGCTAAATTGTTTTTTAATTGCGCCAAAGCATTTGCAGAAATATCTATTGGCATATAATCGAAACGATAATTTTGCGTGTCTAAAACCTTTAAAAGTTCTTTGGTTTTTGTGCCATCGCCAGCGCCCAATTCTATCAACTCGAAATGGGTATCTTTATCAATACCAAAAGCATCTATTAACTGTTGGGTTTTATTTTTAAAAATATCAAACTCGCTTCTTGTTAAATAATATTCGGGCAGATTCATAATCTGTACAAAAAGCGCATCGCCAATTTTATTATAAAAATATTTTGAAGGCAACGTTTTAGGTGTTGCTGTTAAACCTTGTTTTATTTCTTCTTTAAAAGTTTCTATCATCTTATTTTACTAATCGAATTCCTGTAAATTGCCATCTATCTGTTGCACTAAAAAAATTACGGTACGTGTGCCTGCTATGGTTTGCAGAGGTTGCTGTAGATGCACCCCTTAATACCATTTTGTTGCTCATAAATTTACCATTGTACTCGCCAACGGCACCGTTTGCAGTAACAAAACCAGGGTAGGGCAAATACGCACTATTTGTCCATTCCCAACGCAAGCCCCAGTCTAATTTTTTAGCAGCAATTTCCCATTCAAATTCTGTTGGTAATCGTTTGTTTTTAAAAGTTGCAAATGCATTGGCTTCAAAATAACTAATATGGCACAACACCGCATCTAAGTCTATTTTTTGTAAACCTGCTAAAGTGTAATAATGCCATTGGTTATTTATTTTATGCCAATACATAGGCGCATTTATTTTTTGATCTTGTATCCAAGACCAACCTTCATCTAACCAAAGGTTAAAATCTGTATAACCGCCAGCCTCTATAAAATCTATAAAATCTCTATTAGTTACTAGGTAATTGTCTATTTCAAAATCTGCTACATATACTTTATGCACGCCGAGTTCATTATCATAACAAAACCCTTTTTCTTGATGCCCAATAGTATACACACCTGCGGCAGTTTTAATACTTGTATGCGCTGTGTTTTTATGGGCAACCAAATTGTATGTATCTGCAAAGGTTGGTAGTAAAGGGTTGTGCCCCAACATATATTTTACATCAGTAACCAATAATTCTTGATGTTGTTGCTCGTGTTGTAAACCTAAAACAATTAAATCGATAATTTTTTGATCTGTAATGCGATCTATTACTGCTAGCATTTTAGCATCTACATGCTTTCTGTATTCGAAAATAGTATTTGTGCTAGGTCTAGACATGTTACCTCTGTTGTTTTGCAAAACTCTGCTACCAACATTGTTGTAATAACTATTAAATAAGTAGTTAAAATTAGCATCAAACTCTAGGTAGTTTTTATCTATTTCTTTTAAGATAAAGGTTTCGAAAAACCAAGTAGTATGTGCCAAATGCCATTTTGCAGGACTCGCAAATTTTGCCACTTGTATGGCAAAATCTTCTATTTCTAAATGATTGCAAAAGGCTATCGTAGCAGTTCTAATTTTTTTATAGTTTTCTTTTAGCTGCATTAATTATAATGGGGTCTTTGTTTAATTGTTTTGTGAAATTTACTAAAATTATAGTGCATTGCTACCTACTTAGTACATAAGTTAAAAGAAACATTACATTAAATTCACATGAATTGCTATTCTAATTTTTGGAAAGCTTTCTAAAGAATTCGTAATTGTTTTTTAACTGATTCGTATGCTGTTCTTTAGTGTAAAAATTAGTACATCGTATTATTGTTGGCAGATGTTTTAGGCACTTGCTGTATGCTATCCCAATGCTCAACAATTTTACCATCATCTGTAAATCTAAAGAAATCCATAGTAACATATTGGTCATTTCCTGGCCAAATTTGATGTGTGTGTAGTGCCACCAAATCGCCTTCTGCAATTGTTCTTACAAACTGAATAGACTTGTCTTGATACTCTTTGTGCATTCTAGTAAAATAATCGATAAATGCTTGCGGGGCATCTGCTACCAAAGGGTTGTGCTGAATATAGGTGTCACCAACATACAAGGCTACAGCCTTTTCTGGATTGCCTTCGTAAGCCATTTTATAAAATGCAATGGCATTTTTTTTATTGTTTTCGAGATTCATAAGCTTGGTTTTAAAAGTATTTTAAAAAACGTAGAATCTCTAAGATACAAAAAAAGTACAGTTTGTAAATACTGTACCTTATAGAGTGCTATTTACAAAAAGTTATAGTATCGATTTTAAATCTTTAAAATCTTTAATAACCGCATCGGCATTTGCTAATGTTTGTCCTTCGGATAAAATATTAGCATACCCAAAAACAAAGATATTGGCATCATTAGCAGCTTTAACACCATTGTCAGAATCTTCAATAACCACACAGTTTTCTTTGGGTGTATTTCCTAAAACAGCTGCTTTGTTAAAAATTTCTGGGTTTGGTTTCGATTCCTTTAAATCTGCGCCACTAATTTTAGCCGCAAAATATTGATGTAAATTAAAACGATCAAAAACACGATTGATGTTAATCATGGCAGAAGAAGAGGCGAGTACCAATGTGATGTTTTTCTGGTAGAGGTATTTTATTAAATCTTCTACACCGGCAACCAAATGCAAGTGCGGGTCGTTTTCGAAAAAGTTAACGTATCGCCTGCGTTTATCTAAAACCAAATCTTCTGGATTTTCATTTAGCTGAAAGTGTTTTACTAATTTTTGAAAAGCGTTTATTGTAGAAGATCCTGTAAAAGATTTGTACAAAGCATCAGAAACGGTAAGGTTTAAAGAATTAAAAGTTTCGTAATAGGCTTTTTTATGAATCTCTTCAGAATCTATAATTACACCATCCATATCAAAAATAACACACTTTATTTGTGAAGGTAATTTCATAACTAATCTAAAAATTTTGCTTTTAACTCTTTGGTGGGTATCATGCATTGCTCTTTTTTGCCAAACCATTTGTAACGGTTTTTAGCAACAAACTCGTACACATGATTTCTAAAACTCTCTGGAAATAAGTAAAATATGCGTGTTACATGCCATAAACCACCAAAAGATTGCATAATTTTTAAAGCTGCTGTTGCTTTTACATCATAAGAAACGCCAGGTTCATATAAAATAATTGAGTCTAGTTTACGCGTATCAATGCCCAAATAGTTTATAATTTCTGTACCCTTTTTAGATTGAAGCGCAGTAAAAAGAAACTCGTTTTTTTTATCGTATTTAATCGTTTTTGTAACCGCATTATTGCATAAATTACAAACACCATCAAATAAAATTATCTTCTTGTCTTTAGGTATATCAAGCATTTAAAAAGGTTCTCATAAATTTATAACAAAGATACTTTAAGTTTTTTAAAATTTCTTGTAACATAATTTATTTTAAGACGTCTTATGTGTGTATTTGAAATGTGAATTCTTGCTTTTAACAAAAAATTAGTAAGTGTACTCATTGGTAATCAATACTTTTATACAAAACAACCACCAAATGATTAAAATAGAAGGACTACATAAATCTTACCCTATTGGTAAAGATTCTCTACACGTTTTAAAAGGAATCGATTTACATATTAAAGAAGGCGAATTTGTTTCTATTATGGGATCTTCTGGTTCTGGAAAATCTACCTTACTAAATATTGTTGGTTTATTAGATGTGCATGACGAAGGTACTTACCACCTAAATGGGCAGTTGATAAAAAACATGAACGAGAAAAAAGCCGCAATTTTACGTAATAAATTCTTAGGCTTTATTTTTCAATCGTTTAATTTAATTTCATACAAAACAGCTGTAGAAAACGTTGCTTTACCTTTGTATTATAAAGGTATGGCAAGAAAAGAGCGTTTGCAAATAGCATTAGATTATTTAGAAAAAGTTGGTTTAAAAGATTGGGCAAATCATTTACCAAACGAATTGTCTGGTGGACAAAAACAACGTGTTGCCATTGCAAGAGCTTTGGTTACCAAACCTAAAGTTGTTTTAGCCGATGAGCCAACAGGAGCCTTAGATTCTACCACAACAGATTCTGTAATGGATTTGTTGAAGGATATTAATGATGAAGGAATGACGGTTTTTGTAATTACACACGAAGAAGAGGTGGCAGAACAAACCAAAAGAGTGGTACGTTTAAAAGACGGTTTAATTATTAGTGATGAAATTACTTCTGTAGGAAAAGCTAAAGCCGTTTAATATGTTTGATTTAGATCGTTGGAGAGAAATTTTTCAGAGTATAAATAAAAACAGATTGCGTTCTGTAATGTCTGGTTTTACCGTAGCTTTTGCAATTTTACTGTTTACTTTATTATTTGGTATTGTAAGCGGATTAAGCAATTCTTTTAAAGGTGCTTTTGCAGATGATGCACAAAATGCCATGTTTGTTAGAGTCTGGAAAACGTCTAAACCCTACAAAGGTTTGCAAACAGGTAGAACCGTTCAATTAAAAAATAAAGACTACGATTATATTTCTGAAGAGTACGGAGACAAGATTCAGTACAAATCTTCTAGAATTTATAAAAACTTTACCATCAAATATAAAAGTGAGGCAAGTAATTACAGTGTAATGGCTGTAAACCCAGATCATCAATATTTAGAAAAAACAATTATAGACAAGGGTAGGTATTTAAACGAAAGAGATTTAAAAGAAAAATCGAAAGTAATTGTAATTGGTAGGTTGCTTAAAAAAGATTTATTTGGCGAAAGACCTGCATTAAGAAAAAGAGTAAATGTAAACGGAAGTTCGTATTTAGTAATTGGTATTTTTTCTGATGAAGGCGGAGATAACGAAGAAAGAAAAGCATTTATACCATTAACTACTGCACAAATGATGTATGGTAATAACGATTACATTAGTCAGATTGCTTTAGGTTACGATCCTAATTTAAGTTTAGATGCAGCTGTTGCTTTTGGAAATCGAATGGAGCGCGACTTGAGAAAAAAGATGGATATTCATCCAGACGATCAAAGTGCGCTTTCTGTTAGAAATATGGCAGAAGCCAACAAAGGTATTGGGCAGTTTATGGGCGTTTTATATGCCATTGTAATCTTAATTGGTTCTGGTACTTTAGTGGCAGGTATTATAGGTATTTCTAATATTATGATTTTTGTAATCAAAGAAAGAACAAAAGAATTTGGTATTAGAAAAGCACTAGGAGCCAAACCTGCGTCTATTGTTGGTATGGTTGTGCAAGAATCTGTATTAATTACCACGCTTGCAGGTTATCTAGGACTTACTTTAGGTACGTACATATTAAGTTTAATTGGCGACACTTTAGAAGAAGATTATTTTATAAAAGACCCAAGTGTAAGCCCAGGTATTGTAATAGGTGCAACGATAGTTTTAGTTCTATCTGGATTAATAGCGGCGTATGTGCCTGCAAAAAAGGCCGCAAATATTAAACCAATAGAAGCATTAAGAGCAGATTAATTATGAAATTTTTATTCGATTCAGATACTTGGCAAGAAATTTACGGAAGCATCCGTAAAAATAGAATTAGAACAGCAATTACTATAATTGGAGTTTTATGGGGTATTTTCTTATTAGTAGTTTTGTTAGGAGCTGCTAGAGGAGTAGAAAATGGCTTTAACAAACTGTTTGGTAATTTTGCTACCAATAGTGTTTTTGTTTGGACACAGGCAACAGATACACCTTTTAAAGGTTTTCAAGAAGGAAGAAGGTTTTCTTTAACAATGAATGATATTGAGGTTTTAAAAACTGAATATAGTGATGAGATTAAATTATTAGCACCAAGAAATCAAACTAGTAATTTAATTGTAAAAGATTTTAAATCTGGTAATTTTCAAGTAAGCGGAGATTATCCTGTTTTAGATCAAATTCAGAAAAAACAATTGCTATATGGTCGTTTTTTAAATGAGAATGATATTTTATCAACCGCAAAAGTTACTGTCATATCAGAAGATATGTACAAACAATTATTTGATAAAGATGAAATGCCTATTGGGCAATATGTAAAAATAAATAGTATTAATTATTTGGTTATTGGTGTTTACAAACCCTCTAATACAATAAATTTTGATGGAGATTGTGCATACATACCGTTTACAACTTTTAGAAAAGTATACAATACTGCAAATAAAGTAGATTGGATGATGATTACTGCTAATGAAGGTACAAACATCGAACAAATGGAAAGTGATATATTGTTAACTTTAAAAGGTTTGCACAAAGTACATCCAGAAGACGAAAGAGCATTTGGTAGTGTAAACTTAGGTAAAGAAATAGGTAAGGTTACCGGTTTTATAACTGGTATGCAGTTTTTAACTTGGTTTGTAGGTATTGCAACGTTAATAGCAGGTGTATTTGCTATTGGTAATATCTTATTAATTACAGTAAAAGAACGTACCAAAGAAATAGGGATACGTAGAGCCTTAGGTGCAACACCAAAGAGTATTCGTCAGCAAATTATATTAGAGTCTGTTTTTTTAACAACAACAGCAGGTATGTTAGGTATTATTTTAGGGAGTTTTGTGCTGTTTTTGATAGATTCAGCAGCAAGTAGTAATGAAGATATTCCGTTGATAAATCCAACAGTAAACATCCCCATAATTTTAATTGCCTTTGCCACATTAATTTTTCTAGGAACATTAATAGGATTAATTCCGGCACATATGGCAACAGTAGTAAAACCAATAGAAGCATTAAGAGAAGAATAAAATCAATTAACAACAAATCATGAGTAAAAGATCTAAAATTATTTTAATAATTATCGCAGTATGTTTTATTGCAGCACTTGTTTGGTTCGGTAAAAAGAACAAGAAAAGTATTGTAGCATATGAAACGGAAACACCTTTTAGAACCACAATTGTTAAAAAAACTGTGGCTACAGGTAAAGTAACACCTTTAGAAGAAATTGAGATTAAACCTCAAATAACAGGAATTATTGATAAAATAATGTTGTTAGAAGGCTCTAAAGTTAAAAAAGGAGATTTAATTGCAACTGTTAGAGTTGTACCAAACGAGCAATCTTTAATTAGTGCAAGAGGTAGAGTAGACAATGCAAAGTTACGTGTTAACAATGCAGCAATTTCTTACAAAAGAACTAAAAATTTATTTGATAAAGGCGTAATTGCTAGAGCAGAGTATGAAGGTGTAGAGCTTACATACAACCAAGCAAAACAAGATTTAAAAAATGCTCAGAACGATTATTTAATTATTAAAAGAGGTTCTGCAGGTTCTGGAGGTGCTGCAAACACTAATATTATTGCACAAATGTCTGGTACAATCTTAGAGATCCCTGTGAAAGAAGGAGACCAAGTTATTCAGTCTAACAACTTTAACGCAGGTACAACAATTGCGTCTATTGCAGATATGAGTAAAATGATTTTCGAAGGAAAAGTAGACGAATCTGAAGTAGGAAAATTAGTAAAGAATTCAGATATAGAAGTTTCTATTGGAGCTATTGAAGGAAAGAAATTTCCGGCAAAATTAAACTTTATTGCACCAAAAGGAACAGAAGAAGGTGGAGCTGTGCAATTTAAGATTAAAGCAGATGTTTCTTTAGATGATAACTTTTTTATTAGAGCAGGGTATAGTGCAAATGCAGATATCGTTTTAGTAAAAAAAGATAGTGTTTTATCTATAAAAGAAGGTTTGTTAAAGTTTGATAAAAAAACTGAAGAGCCTTATGTAGAGGTTAAAACAGGTGAAGATACTTACGAAAAAAGAACCCTAAAATTAGGAACATCAGACGGTGTGAATGTTGAGGTATTAGAAGGTGTTACAAAAGATGATGAAATTAAAATTTGGAACAAAGCATCTAAAAGCGATACACCTAAAAACTAAGGTTTAGCAATTCGTTTAAATATAAATAAGGATACATGTAAAAGCATGTATCCTTTTTTTTATTTGTAAGAATTTGAGGTTTAATTTAAGCAAGCTCTTAAACGTCTAAGCATAATTTAGTAAAAAAAGCTATTCAGTATACTGTAATAGTGCTGTAATTAGTCCAAATTATCAATTAATTTTATAATAAAAGCATTTCGTTATTTAGTTATCAATTCGTTTTCGATTTCCCTTTCTATAGCTATAGAAGGTTCGGTAATATTCGAATTAATTATTTTTCCATCTTTTCCAATAAGAATATATCTCGGAATGGATTTAATGTTATAATTATTTTTGTAATTGATTAATCAACTCTAAAACTCTCTTTCTAGTAGCTTGTGACTTTTCATTATATAGTAATAACTTTACATCATTCGGAATAAAACCAATTTCTTCAATTAATTTATTGTTTTGTTTTCTAATATTTTCGATTTTTAATTTACGTTGCAGACTCCACTTATTTTGTTCAATTTCGATAAGATGTTTTTTAGCCTTTTTAGTTGTTAATAGATTCTTGTAAACTTTTTGCATTAAACTATCTAATCGAATAGAATATTCACGTTCAGTTTTAAGCATAAATTTCCCTGAATCTAGTTTTACTTGATAACTTTTATCTATTTTTTTTAAAATGATGTCATATTCATTTACTTCTTTAGAACAACAACTCAAAACACTTAATGCTAGTAATGTCAAAAGTTTTTTCATTTGTATAGAGTTCGTAAACGTTAATTTTAAAATTTAGGGGCATGCTGCTGTTGCGTAATTGTAAGGACTAAATGTTGTTGAGCTAGTTTTTTAACTAGACAATAAAGTACTTTAAACCTTTAGAAATTAAATGTTAAGTTAGTAATTAATAATTAGGATAAGTAGTTCTAATTGGTTTTTTCGTATTTCAACTCAGGGCCATCACAAGCATTCCAAGTGTTAATAAAAATGGTTTCAGACTCAAGTTTCATAGTTTCTTTACTATTCGAATTGCATGATCCAATAATAGCACTTTCAGAATCAAAGTTTAATTCTACTAAAGTTTCGTTCGAATTATTAATAAAATTATAAGTTCCAGAAACTTCGATTGTAGTTCCATCTTTATCTCTTGATTTTAAAAATGTTCCGTCAGCGTTTAATAAATAGGTTTCTTGCCAGTCCATTTCAGCACCAGAAGTTTCTGAATTTGGTATGCTACCGGTCATTTGTATTAGAGTCCAATTACCGACTAATATATTTTCAGTGTCATTTTCAGCATTTTTAGAACACGAGAATAAGGTACCGATTATCATTAATAATAAAATTTTGTTTTTCATGAATTTAAAGTTTTAGTGTTTCTATATTTATTAGATGCGTAAACTATAGAAAGGTTGCGTATAATTACTTTCAATATTTAAGTAATTTGTTTTGATTCCATAATTTTTTATACACGAAGTATACAAACATTATTTTTTTATACATCTTATTCCTGCACCAATTTGAATTGCATTATTAGCATAAAGTATCGTCGTTTTATCAAAAAGGTTAATAGTAACTCTAGTGCCATTTTGTGTGTTAACAGTGTTTGTAGCCCAAGTACAGATTCCGCCACCCAATGTTGGACCACCAAAAGCATTTATATATCCATTTGGTAGCCCCTTAAAACCAATAGCATCTGTTCCATTTCCTGACAAGTCTAGCCATCCTGTTGTCGTTTTAAGCGCTTTACCTTCGGTTCCTAGTTGTCCGTTGTTTGAGAGATAGTTTTCTAATTCTATAAAATCTACAACAGTAGGAATTCTCCATCCTTTAGGTGCTAATTTCCCAGATTCTATTGCAAAATGATTATACATTGCTCCGTAATAATCAAACGGTAATTCTTCATCAAATTGTCTGTTTAAATCAAAGGTATCTGCCCATTGATAATAATCTATTTGTGTATTTCCATTATGCCAATCATTCCCGAATTCATATTTATTGATTGGTGAGCCATCATTATAAGTTGTGGTCTTTAAGTTTTCAAGCATCCAAACTTGATTTCCAACAGTAATAGTGTTATAAATATTACCATCTATATCAGTAACTGTTAAGTCAGATAATTGATTGGTGTTGATGCTATCTTTAGAACATCCAAATATTAATAAAAATAAAATGATAAAGTTAAGACGGATAAGTGATTTCATTTTTTATTATTTAATAACTTCATTTAATAGATTTTAAATGAAGGTTTATAAACTTACTTTTTAATCTTTGATAATTGTTTGTATACTAATTATTAGTTAACACAGTGTATTAATGATAAAAATAACGATTTAATTAACAGTAACATATCCTTTGATATAAATTTTAAGGATTTATGTAAAAGATAAGATGATGTACTTAAGTATTTTGAGAGATTTTATGGATCTTAAAAACAAAAAATCCAGAGAATAATTTCTCTGGATTTTCTTATAATTTAAATAGTACTTGTTTGTAAAGTACAAACAATAGAAGTTTTAGTTCTTTTGTTTCTTTTTAAAGTCTTCAAATTTATTACCTTCTTTTTTAGGCCAGCTGTTGTTAGAAGTATCAACATCAGCAGTTTCAAAATCAGGATCTACTACTATACTTGTAATTTCTTTTGTAGAAGAAAATACTCTTCTTGCAGTTGTATCGCTACGCATCCAAATTTGTGCAGGAAAAGTTTCTCTTTTTGTAGTACCATCTGCATACGTTAATTCAACGATAATTGGCATTACTAAACCACCTGGCTTTTCAAATTCTACAGAGTAAATATACGCAGGTACTTCTTTACCATTTGCATATTTATTCATTGCATTTGCGTTTGCATCTTCTTTTTTGTCTGTAATATACACTAAGTCACCTAAGTTGTCAAAATACTGCTTGTATTGTTCTTTTAACTTAGTTACTCTTTCACTTGGCTTATCTGTTAAATATAAAGGCTTAACAGTTTTAATTCCGATATCTGTAACATCTGTAGTGTAAAACCATCCTCTAAAGAACCAATCTAAATCCATACCAGATGCATCTTGCATAGTTCTAAAGAAATCTTCTGGAGTAGGGTGTTTAAACATCCATCTTTGAGAATACGTTCTAAATGCATGGTCAAACAATTCTGGACCCATAATTGTTTTTCTTAAAATATATAAACCAGCAGCTGGCTTAGAATATGCATTAGGACCAAATTGCTTTACATAATCTCCTTGAGACATAATAGGAGAGATGTTTGCTTGGTCTCCGCCCATATAACGTGTAATGTTTTTAGCAGGATTAGAAGCAAATAATTCTGGATCATATACATCTTCAGCTAAAATTTCTACGAAAGAGTTTAAACCTTCATCCATCCAAGTCCATTGTCTTTCATCAGAATTTACAATCATTGGAAAAAAGTTGTGACCAACTTCATGAATAATTACTCCTAACATTCCTTTTTTAGTTCTGTCAGAATACGTTCCGTCTTCATTTGGTCTACCAAAGTTAAAACAGATCATTGGGTACTCCATACCTTGTCTTTCTGAGTGCACAGAAACAGCTTTTGGGTAAGGATAATCGAAAGTTAATTTAGAATATTCAATTAAAGTTGTTGCAACAGCTCTAGTAGAGTGCTCTTCCCATAACGGGTTTCCTTCTTTTGGATATAAAGAAGTAGCCATAACAGTTTTACCGTTAATGTTAACTGCCATTGCATCCCAAATATATTTTCTTGACGTAGCAAAAGCAAAGTCACGAACTTTGTTTGCTTTAAATTTCCAAGTTTTTGTACCCGTAGCACGTCCTTTTTCGTTTTTCTCTGCTTCTTTTTGAGTTACAATTAGAACTGGCTTGTCAAAACTTTTTCTAGCTTTTTCAAAACGCTTACGTTGTGTTTTAGATAAAACATCTTTTTCATTTTGTAAAGAACCTGTAGCCTCTACAATATGGTCTGCTGGTACTGTTAAGTTTACTTCGTAATCTCCAAATTCTAAAGCAAATTCAGAACGACCCCAGAATTGCATGTTTTGCCATCCTTCTACGTTATTGTAAACTGCTAATCTTGGAAAAAACTGAGCAATTGTATAATTTTTGTTTCCATCAGGAAAAGATTCTAAACCAGAACGACCACCATCTTTGTTGATATCGTTGATTAAGTAATTCCATTCAATTCTAAATTCGAAAGTTTTACCAGGTGCTAATGCTTGTGGTAAATTAATTCGCATCATTGTTCTGTTAATTGTATGAGACAATGGCTTACCATTACTTTCTACTTTTGTAATATTATATCCAAAACCTTTCTTTTCTCCCATGTAAGAGCTCATAAAGTTGTCTGGAGTAACAAAGGCAGCAGCACTGTTAGATTTTGCCAACGGTGTTTTAGAATCATCTGCACGCATGTTTTGGTCTAACTGTACCCATAAATATTCTAAATGGTCTTTAGAATTATTGTGATAAGTAATGTTTTCGTCACCATAGATTTTGTTTGCATTTTCGTCTAAACGAATATCCATTATATAATCTACTTTTTGTTGCGAGTACTGATGTCCTGGAGCACCAGATGCAGTATGTTGATCGTTTGGAGTCGCGAAAACATCTTTCATTTGTCTGAATTTGTTTTCGTCTGTGTGCCCTTGCTGAGTTTTCTTTTTTTCTGTTGTTTTCTGTTGTGCTATTGTTGCAAAACTAACAAAGAAAAGAGAAAACATTAGTAAAGAAAGTTTTTTCATTTTGTTTGAATTGAATTAATTATGTCGCCTAAATTAAGCATATAAGTGCAGTTCTGTTAAATATTGTTAAAATTTTAACAAACCTTTATAAAAAAAAGCGGTGTAAATTAATATTTACACCGCTTATAGTAATTGAATAGCTAAAAATTAGTTCTTCATTTTCTTTTTAAACTTACTAAATTGATCTTTCTTTTCTCTAGGAAAGCTGTTGTTAGATACATCTACATCTGCAGTTTCTAAATCTGGATCGATGACAATCTTAGTAATTTGCTTATCTGAATGAATTGCTTTTGTTACTTGCTTGTCATTGTATCGCCAAATTTGTGCAGGATACGTTTTCTTTTCTTTAGTACCATCTGCATAAGTTAATTCTACTATAATTGGCATTACTAAACCACCTGGTTTGTTATAAGTAACTTCATAGAAATACTTTGGTTTAGCAGATTTTGGTTTTTTAATTGTTAAACCAGTACTTTTATCTTCAACAAAATTAACACTTCCGTTGTTAGATTCTTCTGCATAAAACTTTTTAACACCTTCGATACCGATGTCTGTAACATCTGTTGTGTAAAACCACCCTCTCCAGAACCAATCTAAATCTACACCAGAAGCATCTTCCATTGTTCTAAAGAAATCTGCAGGCGTTGGGTGCTTAAATTTCCATCTTTTTGCATAGGTTTTAAAAGCATGGTCAAATAATTCTTTACCCATAATTGTTTCTCTTAAAATCCATAAAGCAGTTGCTGGTTTACCATAAGCATTGTTACCAAAACTGTACACATTATCTCCTTTAGACATAATTGGCGCAATTCTAGATTGATCGCCGGCCATATAACGAACTATGTTTTTAGGATAACCTCTTGTAATTGGAAAATCTTTATCGTAGTCTAATTCTGCAAGCATTTCCATGTAAGAATTTAAACCTTCGTCCATCCAAGTCCATTGTCTTTCATCAGAATTAACAATCATAGGAAAAAAGTTGTGTCCAACTTCGTGAATGGTAACTTTAATCATTCTATACTTTACTCTATCAGAGTAAGTTCCATCAGGATTTGGTCTACCTGGATTGAAACAAATTTGTGGATACTCCATACCCATTTGTCCGTCTACAGAAATAGCTTTGTGATAAGGATAATCAAAAGTATATCTAGAATACGTTTTTAAAGTTTGTGCAACTGCTCTAGTAGAATGGTCGCCATATAACGGATTTGCTTCTTTAGAATATAAAGATTCTGCCATTACGGTTTTACCATTAATATTTACAGCCATTGCATCAAAAATAAATTTTCTTGAAGTTGCAAATGCGTAATCTCTTACGTTTTCTGCATAAAATTGCCAAGTCTTTGTTTTTTTAGACTTCTTTTTTTCAATTTTTTCTGCTTCTTCTTGTGTTCTAATAACTACAGGATTGTCAAAAGTTTTTCTAGCTTTTTCAATTCTTTTTAATTCTTTTTTAGAGAATACATCTTCTGGATTTTTTAAAACTCCAGTTGCCCCTAACATATGGTCGTCTGGCGTAGTAATGTTTACTGTAAAATCTCCAAATTCTAAAGCAAATTCACTTCTTCCCCAAAATTGGTCGTTTTGCCATCCTTCTACATTATCATACACACACATTCTTGGGTAAAACTGTGCAATCACATAATTATTATTACCGTTTTCTTTAAAATGCTCGTAACCAGATCTACCACCATCTGTTCTGTGGTTGTTGATATTGTACCACCATTTTATTTTAAACTGAAACTTTTCTCCAGAAGCCAATGGTTGCGCTAAATTTATACGCATCATTGTTTGGTTAATCGTATAAGATAAATTGCTATTATCTATATTTTTAACGTGTTCAATTTTAAAACCACCATCAAAAGGTGCATCGATATAAGATTTATTAAATCTTGCTGTTGAAGTTTTACCCGGAATTCTACTTGATTGAATATCTGGAGTTTTAGAATCTGCAGCACGCATATTTTGGTCTAATTGCACCCATAAATATTGCAACGTGTCATCAGAATTGTTGTGATATGTAATTGTTTCTTCACCATAAATTCTTGCGTTTTCATCATCTAAAACAATATCCATATTGTAATCTACTTTTTGCTGCGTATATTTTATTCCTGGTGCACCAGAAGCAGTTCTTTGTAAATTAGGAGTTGGTAAAATTTCTTTTAACTGTCTAAATTTGTTTTGATTTGTATGGCCTTCTTTTGTTACAGATTCTTGTGCAAAAGTTGCTCCAATTACAAATACAAAAGAAAGGATTAGTAGCCCTATTTTTCTCATAATTTGAAATTTGAATTGATTAATAATAGTTAATATGTTAGTATTTCTGTGTAATTATCTTTTTCTAATAAAACGCTTTTATTTTTTTTACCAACTTTAGACTTTATTAAGTTTTGTTGTTCTGGAAAGTGTTTCATTAGTATTTTGTTGCTAATTTCTATAGAAGAAACAGCGTTTACATCTTCTATTTCTAAATAGAAAAAAACCAAATCGCCTTCGTATTCTTTGCCAATATAATTAAAGTTTTTAGCGTTGTTATTAATTTTAAAATGCAATTTATCTTTTAAATAGTTTTCAAAATAAATATCGTTATTTTTTAGTTCTTTTTTGGTGGTAAGCTGCAAATCGATATTATTGTCTTTATTTAGAGCAGTTTCAATATCATCCATAAAAACATTTATAATTACCTGTACAGATTTACCTTCTTCGTTGTATTTTATTTGAGTTAAGCTTAAATAATATTTGTGTACAGAAAAAGAACTTAGGGTTATTACGAATAGTAATAAAATATATTTTTTTAATTTCATATAGTTTTAAAAAACAATTACTGAGCCAAATTACTCTTTTTTTATAATTAATAAGTAAGATTTACTTTCTGATTGTAAAATTTTAATAAGTTCTAAGATCTTTTTTTCTTTGTGTAAATCTTCTATCCCTAAAGGATTGCAATATTCAAGAAAATGAAAATAGCGATCGATTGGAATTTTTAATTCATCAAAAAAGAATTTATCACCTAACTCTGATAATATTTTGTACGGAAAAGCTTTTTGTCTCGCTAACTTTTTTCGCAAAGCCCATAAACGTTCAGAATCTTTAAAAGGCATGCTAAAACCAGCACCCGCGCCAGCAAATCTTGCAGTTGGGTCTGTGGTAACCAAATCGGGTTTCATTTTATCTATAAGATCATCTGGTGCTGCGATAGACATATCGATATCAGAAAAATCTAAAATACTTTTTAATGCTTTTTCTTTTTTATCTATTGGAACAGATTTAGAATCGGCCTCTAAACTGCCAAGTAAATTATGTCTTTTAAGCTCGAATGTATCTAAAACTACAGTATTGTAAGCTAATTTAACATCCATTTTTTTTGTGCTAATAATTTGCTCTGTAATAGTAATTATTTTGGTAATGTGTTGTATAGACGAAACTCTTACAGAATCTCCTTGTTTTACAAAAAGCCTAAAAGTACCATCATCCGCAGAAAAAGTACCTTGATTTGTTTTAAGATTGATAATATTGGCATTTTTTACCAACTTTAAAGAATCGTTAACTTTTCCGTTGATTATTGTTCTTCTATCTTGAGCAAAATTGAAGAAACTAGTAAAGCATAAAAAGAGGAAAAGTAATTTTTTTGCCATTTAATTGAGTTGGTTGTTTACAAATTACGGAATTACATTGATTAAAATTACTGTTTATTTTTATAAACTTCTGTTAAAAGATACTCATTTTAAACTAGTTTATAGTTTTTCGATAATATTAACTTAAATCATTTTGACATATCTAAAATTATAGATATGTTTGTTGTATGGATTTAAAATTAGCGACGCAAATAGGGAAGTGTTTATCTAACAAAGTGAGGTTTCAGATAATGGAATGGTTAAAAGATCCTGAAAATAATTTTCCGCCACATGAAACACTAAAGCATTTTAATGATGGTGTTTGTGTAACTTATATTCAAGAAAAAACAGGTTTGTCTCAATCTACAATTTCTACTTATTTAACAAATATGGAAAAATGTGGCTTATTAATCTCTACAAGGCATGGTAAGTGGTCTTATTTTAAAAGAAATGAAAAAGTGATACATAATTTTGTAATGTTTTTAAAATAAAAAAATTTAATTAATCATTTCGATATATCGAAATATAACAATGTGTAATATGAAAATATTAATAGATATTCTTGGTTGGTCTGGTTCTGGTTTCATAATTCTTGCTTATGCAATAACCCTATTAGAAAATAAAAAGTTTATTACTTATGGTAAATATTTAAATTTAGTTGGCGGAGTTTTAATAGCTATTAATTGTTATTACTATAATGCTATTCCGCCATTTGTTACTAATTTACTATGGAGTATTATTGCTACATTAACAATATATAAATCTAGAGGTAAAAAAGAAAAATGTGACAAAACGAAATGTATTTCTTAAGTATTTGTTATTCAGATTTTATATATATCATAGATTTAATGCTTTAAAAATTCTAAGCTTTCTATTTTTAAGATTGTTATTAGTTTTAACATCTTTTTATCTTTATATAATTGAATAATGTTTTTGTTTAAACAATAATTTATAAAAAGAGTATGTTGTTCTTTTTTAATATTTAAATCATTTTTAAAAAAATCTTCGCCCAATAGGTTGTAAATTTTCTTAACTATTTTATCTTCTTCATCTAATACATCGCTAAAGTTTTTCTTTTTCTTTTTCTTGTTAGAATTACCAACACCAAAAGAGAAACCAACGCCTTCAAAAGTATTTGGCAATCTTAACTTAGTTGGTTTTATTAAATGAGCTTCACTCAAACTTACTTTCATGTTTGCAATTTCTTTTAAATCTAAATTTTTAATACCTATCAATAAATCGGCAACGGCTTTTTCTTTATAATTCTTTTTAGGTGTTTGTTTAATATCTGCTGCTAGAAAACCTGTTAAATTGGTTCTTTTGTATACAATTTCATCTAAATTATAAATCGCTTCTTTTACTTCGATCAAATTTTCTTTTTCTATAAAATGATAGGCTTTTACAATCATTTTTTTTGTTTGATAACCTATAGAACTCAATTGTAAAGTGTCGTTAACTTTAGCTTTTATTTGAAATTTTCCGTTTTCTAGAGAAAATGTTCCTGCTTTAGTATTTAAATTGATAATGTGTACATCTTTTACTACGGTAGTAGAATCAATAGTTTTGCCTTTAAATATAGAAGCTTGTTTTTGTGAGTAAATTGACAGAGGAATTAAAATAAAAATGTAAAGTAATTTTTTAGGCATGTGGTTGATTTTCTACAAAGTAAGTAGAAACCAGTCTTAAAAATCTATTAAAGCAATTGTAAAAGCATGTTAAAATTAATCCTTTTTTAGAGTCACTTTAATATCAGATGCCTCTTTTAAAGGAAAAGATTTACTTTGCTTTAAAAGTATTGCCATTACTTTTAAATTTTCCTTTTTATTAAAATGATAAATAATATTTTGCTGTATACAATAATTTAAAAAAGGATTAATTTGTTCTTCTTTAATCTGCAAATCTGTTATAAAAAAATCATCAGAAAAATACTTTCTAATTTTAGACAATCTGCTATCTTCTAATTGAATTTTCTTTAGAAGCTTCGCACTTCGATTATTGCCATTTAAAGCATTTATTAAATTATCTAAATTTACAACGCCACCACTACTAAATTTAAAAATAGCTTTGTCTTCTTTTGCAACAGTATTGGCATATGGTAAATTTAATGTTGCTGCATTTATAACCGGACCTTTGTACACAAAAATATCTTTGTCTTGTTCGAAAATACTACGTGGTTTTTCTAAAGTAAACTCTTTTAAACTAATAATTTGCTGTGTTAAATTGATGTCTATTTTTAAACTCTTTAAATCCTTTTTTGTGATATTAATTACGCTATTTTTTAAATTGATATGAGAAAAAGATAAGCTATCGCCTAATTTTACAGGAATAATAAATTCGCCTAAATCATTAGAAATAGTACCAATATTGGTATTTAAATTTATAATATGTACATCTTTAATTGGTAAGCTATCTAAGCTTACAATTCCGGCAATTTCTAATCGATTACTTTGTGTATAAGTTTTGCTGATAAAAGTAATAAGAAGAATGAAAAGGATACAATTTCTCATGCTACAAAGAAAATTAGTAATCGTCTTAAAATTGTATTAATGCAATTGTAAATTTTTGTTAAACCTAAATTCTAGTACAATTTTATTATTTTTGATGTATGAAAAACATGATTATAGCAAGTACTTCTACAGTTTTTGGAAGTACATATTTAGAATATTTATTGCCAACATTAAAAACGCATTTTAAAAATGTAAAAACCATAGTTTTTATACCTTTCGCAAGACCAGGCGGAATCACGTATAACGCCTATACTGCAATAGCAAATAAAGCATTTGCTACCATTAATATTGCCGTAAAAGGGTTGCATGAGTTTGAAAATAAAAAAGAAGCTTTACAAAATGCTGAAGGAATTTTTACCGGAGGTGGAAATACGTTTGAGTTGGTAAATCAAATTTACAAACATGATATTTTACAAACTTTAAAAGCGGTATTAGAAAACGGAACGCCTTATTTAGGTACAAGTGCCGGTAGTAATATATGTGGTGTTAACATGAAAAACACTAATGATATGCCAATTGTGTATCCGCCAAGTTTTAAAACTTTAGGTTGTATTCCTTTTAACATAAACGCACATTATTTAGATCCAGAAGAAGGTTCTACGCACATGGGCGAAACAAGAGAAACAAGAATAAAAGAGTTTCATGTTTTTAATGATACGCCTGTCTTAGGTTTAAGAGAAGGTAGTTGGTTAGCAGTTAAAAATGATGAAATTACTTTAAAAGGTTCACATACGGCAAGGTTATTTACTAAAGATAATGCTGCAATAGAATTGGAAAGTGGAGTAGAAGTAGTTGTTTAAAAATTAGATAGTATCAAACATAAAAAAACTCCCATGAATTGGGAGTTTTTTTATTTCTATAGTTTTCTTTTAAAATAAAAAGATTTTCTTTTAGAATTGCTGGGTTTACTTTTATTAAAGTATTTCAAAATCATTAAAATGATAATTAATAAAGATATCCAAAGCATAGATTAATAGGTTACATAATCTACAATTTCTAAACCATAACCAATCATACCAACTCTTTTTGTTTGTTGCGAATTGGTAATTAATTTTAATTTACTAATATTTAGATCATGTAAAATCTGTGCACCAATTCCGAAATCTTTATTATCTAATTTAATGTCTGGTGCTTTTATTTCGCCATGTTCTTGATTTTCTTTTAATATTTTTAATCTAGTTAACAAGTTTTGCGATTGATTTTGTTGATTCACAAAAAGGATTGCACCTTTTCCTTCATCATTAATCACTTGAAACATTTGGTCTAATTTCTTATCTGCATTATTAGTTAAGGTACCTAAAATATCGTTATTAACTAAGGTAGAATTTACTCTAGTTAAAACACCTTCTTCTTTAGACCAAGAACCCTTTGTTAATGCAATATGAATTTGATTATTAGTTGTTTGCTCATAAGCTCTTAATCTAAATTCTCCAAAACGTGTTATAATATCAAAATCTTCTTTCTTTTCGATTAAAGAATCGTGCTCCATTCTGTAAGCAACTAAATCTTCGATAGAAACAATTTTGATGTCAAACTTTTTGGCAACTTCTAAAAGTTGTGGCAAACGTGCCATTGTACCATCCTCGTTCATGATTTCTACAATAACACCTGCAGGTTCTAAACCGGCTAAACGTGCAAAATCTATTGCCGCTTCTGTGTGCCCAGTTCTTCTTAAAACACCACCTTCTTTTGCTCTTAACGGAAAAATATGTCCGGGTCTTGCTAAATCGAAAGGTTTCGTTTCTTTATCTACCAACGCTTGCATTGTTAAAGCTCTATCAGATGCAGAAATACCTGTAGTAACTCCTTTACCTCTTAAATCTACAGAAACTGTAAAAGCTGTTTCCATTGGGTCTGTGTTATTATTCACCATCATTCCCAATTCTAACTCTTTACATCTTTTTTCTGTTAAAGGAGCACAGATTAATCCACGACCATGAGTAGCCATAAAATTAATCATTTCTGGAGTTGCTTTTTCTGCGGCTGCTAAAAAATCACCTTCATTTTCTCTGTTTTCGTCATCTACAACTATAATAACCTTACCGTTTCTTACATCTTCTATTGCCGCTGCAATACTATCTAGTTGTGTGTTATTTTTATTTGATATTGAAGTCATATTTATTTTAGTTGTCTTTTTTAGACTTAAATTTTAAAAAGAAATTTTTAATAGGTTGTGTAATTGCATCTACATTAAACAAGCCTTTATCTTTGGTTGCTCTTCTGGTTAATAAGATACCAAAAGGAACCATTATCATTGCAGAAACCCAAGAACCTAATAAAGAAGATATAGAGCTTTCTTCTGCTAAATTTTTACCAAATGTATTACCAAAGAAATACAATACATAAATAGAAATGGCTAAAATCATGGGTAAACCAAAACCACCTTTTCTAATAATAGAACCTAATGGTGCTCCGATAAAAAATAAAATTAAGCAAGAGAAAGATAATGCAATTCTGCCGTAATATTCAGAATCAAAAAAGTTAAGAGTTTTTCTTTTCCTTTTTATAGTCGTCATATTATTTTTCACATTGGTTAAGGCACTATTCATTTTGGTTTTTGCACCATTTAAAATACCTATTTTATCTTTAAGTGAAAAGTTGTTTAATATTTTTGTTGAATCTAAGTATTTAATATTTAGTGTATCGGAATATTTATAAAGTTCTTTAGATTTAGAAATTGTAGCAATACTTTTGGCTCTTAACGAAAGAATTGTGTTATAAGAATCTTTAATAACAGGTATGGTGTCTTGTAATTGGTTTAATTTTAGCATTTTAAAGCTATTCTTAAACCTTTGTTCATCCAATTGTCCGTCACCAACTAAATCAGAAATATCAATATTGAATTCATATTCTTTAAATGTTGCTTGAGAAGCAGGCATTTTTGCTTTTTTGTCTGGTGATCTTTGAGACTTGGTATGGTCTTCATAGTAATAACCGTCGTACAATATAAAAGTCATGTATCTAGAACCTTCTTCAGAAATAATTTTACCTCTTTCTGCAGTAATTACTTTTTGATTGCCTTGTCTAGAACTTAAATCATAAATTAAAACTTTTTTTAAGAGATTTTTTTCTTCACCATATTTTTCTTCAAACTTAATTTGATAATTTGGTAAATCGCTATTAAAACTTCCCGGAACTAAAGCTAGTGCGGGTTTTTTCTTTTTTATATTGTAATATAAATTTTGTTGTTTTAAAATAGCATAAGGAAAAATATTATTTAAAAATAAGAAGTTAACACCACTCAATATTAGTGTTAAAAACACAAGAGGTCTAACCAATCTTTGTAAAGAAATTCCTGCTGATTTAGCAGCGGCAAATTCGTAGTTTTCACCTAAACTACCCAAAGCCATAATCGAAGAAAGTAAAACGGCTATTGGCAATGCCTGTGGCACAATACTTAATGATGTATAGTATAAAAATTTTAAAATAAACACAACACTAATACCTTTACCTGCAATGTTTTCGAAAGTTTGCCATAATAATTGCATTACTAAGACAAACAATACAATTAAAAATGTTGCAGCAAAAGGTTTTAGAAAGGTTTTTAAGATGTATTTATCTAAAATTTTCATTGTAGCAAAAGTAGTTTCTTAAATATAAATATGCTACTAATTTTGTATTAATCGATAAAATTAGTCTATTGTGTAGTTTTTGCTTAAAAACTTTGCTTTGTTAAAAGAAAAGAAGTTTTTAGACAATTCTTCGTTTTTTCTAAATTTTGTGATTGTAAAAGTTGTTTTAGAAGTATTTGCTCCTGTTTGAATAAGCTTGTAAATGTGCTTTGTTTTGGCATCGATACCCAACTCTACTTTTACAATTTCTGAAGCACTATCTATAGGATTTAAAGTAACAAATTGTATTTTTCTACCTTTAATGTTTTGTAATTTACCCCATTGTAAATTGTAACCTTCTTTATAAAAAGTTAACAGTTTAGAAGGATAAATAAAGCCGTCATCTCCACTTAAATCGCTATCAGAAATCGAAATTTCTTTTTCTTCATGATTAATTACATATAATTTTTTACCGTCATATATAAACTGATTGCCTAAATAATTTAAGCTATATTTTTCTCCTTGTAAATTAATTTCACCTCTAATTGGTGGTTCATCTCCTTCTTTAATTCCCGCATCTTCATTACTTAACGTTTGACTAAAACCAATGTACATATTTTTATATGCGCCCATTTTAGTAGAAACTTCGTCTAATAAAGATTTTGCTTTTGCATCGTTTTGAGCAAATGTAATAGTTGTAATAAAAAGACTTAAAAATAAGATTCCTAATTTCTTCATAATTTAATAATTGTAAACTCTTTTATGAGATTATACTTTTTTTTCGTTTTCTAATAATTGATCTAGTGCTACAAAATCTGGTACTAAAACTTGTCTGGCCTTACTACCTTCAAAACCACCTACAATTCCTGCCGCTTCTAATTGATCTATTAATCTACCAGCTCTATTGTAACCAAGTTTTAACTTTCTTTGTAGTAGAGAGGCAGAACCTTGTTGTGCTGTAACAATAATTTCTGCGGCATCTCTAAACAGTTTGTCTCTGTCTGCAATGTCTATATCAACAGTTGTGCCACTTTCATCATCAACATATTCTGGCAGTAAAAATGCTTCTGAATACGCTTTTTGAGAACCAATAAAATCGGTAATTTTTTCTACCTCTGGTGTGTCTACAAAAGCACATTGTATTCTATTGATATCATTACCAGCGGTGTATAATAAATCTCCTCTACCAATTAATTGATCTGCACCACCAGCATCTAAAATTGTTCTAGAATCTATTTTTGATGTTACTCTAAAAGCAATTCTTGCAGGGAAATTGGCTTTTATAATACCTGTAATTACGTTTACAGAAGGTCTTTGGGTTGCAACAATTAAATGAATACCAATAGCTCTAGCAAGTTGTGCTAAACGCGCAATTGGTGTTTCTACTTCTTTACCAGCAGTCATAATTAAATCTGCAAATTCATCAATAACTAAAACAATATAGGGTAAAAATTGATGTCCATCGTTAGGATTTAGTTTTCGAGCTTTAAATTTAGCATTGTACTCTTTAATATTTCTAACCATTGCAGCTTTTAGCAAATCGTAACGGTTATCCATTTCGATACATAAAGAATTTAAAGTATGCACAACTTTTGTCGTATCAGTAATAATGGCTTCTTCAACGTCTGGTAATTTTGCTAAATAATGTCTTTCAATTTTATTAAAAAGTGTTAACTCTACCTTTTTAGGATCAACTAGAATAAATTTAACTTCTGCCGGGTGTTTTTTATAAAGTAAGGAAGTTAAAACAGCATTTAAACCTACAGACTTACCTTGACCTGTTGCACCCGCCATTAATAAGTGTGGCATCTTTGCAAGATCGACTACAAACGTTTCATTAGAAATGGTTTTACCTAAGGCAACTGGCAACTCCATTGGCGATTCTTGAAATTTCTTTGATGAAATTACAGAATGCATAGAAACTATTGTAGATTTTTTATTTGGTACTTCAATACCAATTGTACCTTTTCCAGGAATCGGGGCAATAATACGAATACCCAATGCAGATAAAGAAAGTGCAATATCGTCTTCTAAATTTTTAATTTTAGAAATTCTAATTCCAGCTTCTGGTACAATTTCATATAAGGTAATTGTTGGTCCTACAGTAGCTTTTATTTCTGCAATACCAATTTTATAATTTTTTAGAGTTTCTACAATTCGGTCTTTGTTGGCTTCTAATTCTTCTGGATCTATAGATATTGTTTCGTTGTATTGTTTTAATAAATTAAAAGTAGGAAACTTAAAATTTGCAAGTTCTAAGGTTGGGTCAAATTCACCAAAATCTTTTACTAATTTATCAGATAAATTCTGAGTCGAAGATTCTTCTTCTCTACCAATTGCAACATCGATGCCTACGTCGTTTAAATCTTCTACAGTTTCTTCAATATTTGCTTCTGGTTCATGCGCAACAGTTAAAGTTAACTCTTCTTTTTTTGTTTCAACATCAGAATGTTTAGAAATTGTTGGTTTTAAATCGATTACAGATTTTTCGAAATTAGACTTTTCTTTATCTTCGGATGTTTCTTCGACCGTTTTCTTTACAACTTCATTTGTTTTTTCCTTTTCAATAGTCTTTTCATCTTCTTTTGCATTAGAAATGTTTTCTTCAACAATTAAAGATTCTTCTTGTTCTTTAGCCGCTCTTTTTTGTTTTAACTTTTCAATAAAAAGGTCAAAAGTAACCTTGTATCGAACTACAATATAGGCAGCAAATAGAAAGATTAATGCAATTGCTAAACCAGTTTTACCAATAAAATCTTGTAAATATTGGTTGATTTCAAAACCAACAATACCAGATAATAGTGCAAACTTTACATGCAGAAATCCAAGTGAAATCGATATTAAAACCATCGCAACTAAGCTCCAGTTCCAAGCAAGAATAATTTTAGAAAGTTTTCTTTTAAACAATACATCTAAACCCATTAAAAATAACTGAATTGCGATTATAAAAGAAGCAATTCCGAAACCTTTGTATATAAAAAAGTGACTTAAATTTGCGCCAATTTTACCTAATAAATTACTGCTTTTAACGGCTCTATTTGTTAATTGATCTAATGTGCTTTGGTCTTCTTGCCAATTAAAAAAGAATGATATAAAAGCAATGCATAAAAAAACAGAAAACGATATTAAAAAAAAACCAAAAATTGTCTGTGCCTGTTTTGTTTTTAAAAAAGCAAAAATAGGGGGTTTATTTTCTAATGTTTTCGTGTGTTTTTTTACGCTAGGTTTTCTTTTAGCCATTAAGTAAATGAATTATTATAAGTGAGTTATGCTAAAATAGTAAAATGATTTTTGGAATATAAATGAACCCAGAAATAATTAAAGATATTATAGCTGCAAAGGTAGGTGCCCCAGCAGCAATATCTTTTATAAATCCGATTTTAACATGAAAATCTGGATGAATAAAATCTGCAATTTTTTCTACAGCGGTATTTAAAGATTCGGCAACTAAAACCATTCCTATTACCATAAATTGAAACATCCATTCTATATTAGAGATGTTAAAATAAAAGCCTAAAATAGTTGCAATTATTGCGATTGCAATTTGCGCCTTAATACTATCTTCTGTTGTAATAAGCAACCATGTACCTCTAAAAGCAAATTTTAAACTGCGTAATCTACCTTTAACAAAGCCGTCGTTTGGGTTTTTCATTAAATTATATTGCTTTTAATGCAGCTTCATAATTAGGTTCATCTGCTATTTCAGAAACTTGTTCAGTATAAATAACTTTACTTTCTTCATCTAAAATTACAACTGCTCTAGAGTGTAAGTTCGCTAAAGGTCCGTTAGCAATATCAAGTTCATAATCTTTACCAAAACTTCCGTTTGCAAAGTCAGATAACATCACAACATTATCAATACCTTCTGCACCACAAAAGCGAGCTTGCGCAAATGGTAAGTCTTTAGAAATACATAAAACAACAGTGTTTTCTAATTCTGATGCTTTTTTATTGAATTCTCTTACAGAAGTAGCACAAGTACCAGTATCTATAGAAGGAAAAATATTAAGAACTACTTTTTTACCTTTAAAATCTTCTAACGTTTTTTCTGATAAATCTACTGTTTTTAAAGAAAAATTAGAAGCTTTAGAACCAATTTTTGGTAAATTTCCTATTGTATTTATTGCGTTTCCTTTTAAAGTTATATCTGCCATTATTTGTTTTTTTAATTAGAAATCAAAAGTAATAATAATTAAATTATTCGAGTAATTATATAGATGTAAACCTAAGAAATATTTGTTTTGGGATTTTTTTAACAAAACCAAAAGCAAATGAATATCGTAAGTGTTTTTGAGAACAAAAAATTAATAACTCAATTTACAAATTATGAAAAAATTAAATTTTATCAAAGCCTCAGTATTTATTTTTGCAATGTTTTTAGGTCAATCTTTTATGGCACAAAAAACGAAAATTGTTGGTGGTGCAGCAATGTATCCTTCTAAAAACATCGTAGAAAATGCTGTTAATTCTAAAGACCATACAACATTAGTTGCGACAGTTAAAGCTGCAGATTTAGTTAGTGTTTTATCTAGCGATGGTCCGTTTACAGTTTTTGCACCAACAAACAAAGCTTTTGGTATGTTGCCAAAAGGAACTGTAGATGCTTTGTTAATGGCAGAAAACAAAATGAAATTACAGTCTGTTTTAAAATATCATGTTGTTGCTGGTAACTGGAGTGCAACAGAAATTATAAACCTTATTGAAAAAGGAAATGGTAAAGCTGTAATTAAAACAGTAAGTGGTGCAGAAATTACTGCTTGGATGAAAGGAAAAGATGTTTATATTTCTGATGAAAATGGAGGAAAAGCAAAAGTTACAATTGCAGATGTAAACCAATCTAACGGAGTAATACATGTGATTGATGCCGTATTATTGCCTAAAGCTAAAATGTAATTAAAAATAATTCTTAAATAAAAAAGCTACCTTTTTAAGGTAGCTTTTTTTTTGTGTATAACTTCTGTTCGCACATATATATAATTTATGAACTAATTGTACTTTTGTTGTCCGAAAAACAAAGAAAGTTGAATCTATCTCAATACACCTCAGAATTTAATTACAACCTAAAACTAGCAGCACCAGTTATGTTAGGTATGCTAGGGCATACATTTGTTAGTTTTATAGATAATATTATGGTTGGTCAATTAGGTACGGCAGAGTTAGCTGCGGTTTCTTTGGGTAATAGTTTTATGTTTATTGCAATGTCTATTGGTATTGGTTTTTCTACAGCCATAACACCATTAATTGCAGAAGCAGATTCTTCTAACAACTTAAAACAAGCAAGATCTACCTATAAACATGGTTTGTTTTTATGTACTACTTTAGGCATTTTATTGTTTTTATTAGTCTATTTTTCTAAGCCACTTATGTATTTAATGAAACAGCCCGAAGAAGTTGTAGCATTGGCAATACCGTATTTAGATTTGGTAGCTTTTTCACTAATTCCGTTAATAATTTTTCAGGCAATTAAACAATTTAGTGATGGTATGTCGATGACAAGATACCCTATGTACGCTACTTTATTAGCAAATATCGTAAATGTGCTTTTAAACTATCTACTAATATTTGGTAAGTTTGGTTTTCCGGAAATGGGAATTGTTGGTGCTGCCTATGGTACTTTAGCTTCAAGAATAATAATGGTTATTTATTTATGGGTTCTTTTACGTTTTAAAGAAAGATCTAAAAGAATTGTAAAAAATATTCAGTTTTTTGTTTTAGACTTTTTAATGATTATAAAGATTATAAACCTAGGTTCTTTAAGTGCAATGCAAATGTTTTTTGAAGTGGCAATTTTTACTGCTGCCATTTGGTTAAGTGGTTTGTTGGGTAAAAATCCGCAAGCAGCAAACCAAATAGCGTTAAATTTATCTTCTATGACATTTATGGTTGCCATGGGTTTAAGTGTAGCTTCTATGATTAGAGTTGGTAATCAAAAAGGATTACAAAATTACAGAGAGTTGCGTAGAATAGCTTTCTCTATATTTTTATTAGGAGTTTTATTAGCCACATTCTTTGCGCTATTATTCTTTATTTTTCATAAAAGTTTACCAAATTTATATGTAGATTTAAGCGATACAGCAAATTATGTAGATAATAAAGAGGTACTATCTATTGCGGCAAATTTATTATTGGCGGCGGCATTTTTTCAAATTTCAGATAGTATACAAGTTGTAGTATTAGGAGCTTTAAGAGGATTGCAAGATGTGAAAATTCCTACGGTGTTAACCTTTATATCTTATTGGGTTGTAGGTTTTCCGGTTTCTTATTATTTAGGACAAGAAAGCATGTACGGCAGTTTTGGTATTTGGTTAGGTTTGTTGGCAGGTTTAACAACAGCATCTGTTTTACTGTTTATAAGGTTTAATTCCTTAACTTTAAAGTTGATTAAAGAGAAAGATGAAAAAATAATTGTTGCTTAAATTTAAAGTAACATTGATAGATAAGTTTTAAAATATTAAAAAATAAATAATGGATTTACCAAAGTTTTTACTTGCAGATAATAGCAACGCACCAGAAGATATATTTGTGTTGCACACAGAATTCCCACGTTTTATAATTAATTTAAAAGATGATGAAATTGAGTGGTTTGAAGATTTAACAGGAGAAAATGAAGAAGATATTGCTACAGAATTAGCAGATTTAATGGATAAAGCAGGTATTTTTTATGATGAAGAAATGAAGCAGTACGAGTAATATTATATTCTGATTATAAAAAAAAGCCTCATAATGAATAATTATGAGGCTTTTTATTTATCTATTTCTTATTGTTTAGTTGGTTTAGGAACTGTAATTCCTAATTTTTTAATGACTAAATCTGTAATATCAAATTTAGGATCTAAGTAAGCAAATTGATTTCCGGTAGTTGTAAGAATTTGAGTATAACCATTTGCTTTAGAAACTTCTGCAATAACATTAGAAAGCTTTTTGTAAAGCGGACGCATTAATTCGTCTCTTTTTAAGCCCATTAATGTGTTACCATTTTTTTGATATTGGTTAATGTCTTGTTCTAAAGAAGCCAATTCTTTTTGAACAGTCTTTTTTTCTAAATCGCCCATTTCTTTTTCTTTGGCTTGATAATCTTTTAATCTCGCTCTAAAATCTTCGACTTTCACAGTAAAAGAAGAATCTAGTTTCGCACCATATTTTTGAGCCATTTTTAAGATAACTTTATTTTCTGGCATAAGGCTAATAATGTAATCGCTATCTATAGATCCAACTTTGGTTTGAGCAAAAGAAATTGTGCTTATAAAAGCGATAAACAATAATGTGATTTTTAATTTCATAATTTAATTTTAGGATAACAAATGTATAAAAGATTATTAATTTAAATAAACCTCTAAATTTTTAAGATCTTCGGTGTTTTTAATATTTATTTTGGCATCTGTAATTAACAGTTCTATTTCAGAAGAAAGAATTGTTTTGTAAGATGTAATATTCGTTTTGTTTTTTGTTCTTAATAAAGAGATAAGTAATTTCTTAACTATAATTATGTCATGCGAGCAATAGGTTCTTAAAGGCGCCATAATATTATAAATTAAATCTTTAAAATTTAACGTATTTATTATTAAAGCATCTGTGTTTTCTTTTTGTTTAATTTCAAAATTGGTAAGTTGTGCTCTAAGCGCCAATAATTCAGATAAATAATCTATTGCATTTATAGCTGTACCAGGATCATTTATTCCTGGTGACATTGATTTTACTGCTACTTCTGTAATTTGTTTGAAAGCTAAAAGATAATTGTTATCAATTAACTCTCCTTTAGAAAATTCAAAATTATTGTATATTTTTTCTAAAATTTCTTCGCTTAATTTAATATTCGATTTAAACAATACATCACCTTCACTGCAATAAGAGCCTTGGTTTGATAAAATTTCTAATTCAAATTTATGTTTGCAAGCCATATCAACTAAAATATCTGTAGATACAGTTTTAAAATAACCCGACTTTTTCGTCTTGTGTTCAATCCAGTTTGATGTGTCAGATTTATCTTTGACTTCTTTTTCAATTTCGATTAACCTTTTTAAGCTTTTTTCTGCTTTTCTATAAATTTTAAGTAAAATATTGTTAATCTGAATTTCTTGTGAAATTGAATGGATAAAATAGATAAAAGCGCCAAGAGAATTTATCATGAAAACGATAGAAAGTACCACAGAAAAACCTGGTAATTGATAATCTTTACCATTTGGTTCTATAAAAACTAAAATTAAAATACAGTAAATAATGGTAAATAAATAGCAGCCTAAAACAATTTGATGTCTTCTGTTAGAAATTAGACCAGGTAATAATCTAGGAGAAAAATTACTAGACGCTTGGTTAAGTAAAATCATAACCATAGAAAAGCTAAAAACCATTATTGATGTTAATCCTGCAATAAAAGTAGAAAGAATAGTTCTTGCAGTTTCTTCGTCATTCACTACTAATTCTGGTAAAATTTCTTGAAAATAATCAGAAATTCCTAGATTTTCTAAAAACATCATTAAATAAGCAAAAAAAACTCCGCCCAAAGCAATAATAGAAGGGTAGAAGGCAATTTTGTTTTTTAAATTGTAAACCTTACTTAATAATGTAAAAATTTTATCTTTCATTTAAAGTTTCGAATCAATTTCTTTTTGAATACTATGAATGTCTGTTAAATAATCAAACCACAAGGTATCAGTATCTCTTTTAAACCAAGTTAGTTGTCTTTTTGCAAATCTTCTGGTGTTTTTCTTTATTTCTGATATTGCAAAATCTTTAGTAAAGTTGCCTTCAAAATAATTAAAAAGTTCTCTGTAACCAACAGTTTGTAAGGCGTTTAAATGTTTAAACTCAAAAAGTTTTTTGGCTTCTTCAATTAAGCCATTTTTTATCATCAAATCTACTCGTAAATTAATTCTATTATAAATTAATTCTCTTTCTGCATTTAAACCTACTTTAATGCTATTAAAATCCCTGGGTTTTTTAGGTTTATTTTTAAAAGTAGAATAAGGCGTTCCTGTACCAATACAAATTTCTAAAGCTCTCATTATTCTATGCGGATTTTCAATTTCGATAGTATTATAAGTAGCAATATCTAACTCTTTTAATTGTTGTTGTAAAACTTCGATTCCTTCAGACTCTAATTGTTGTGTTAGCTTTTTTCTAATATTAGCATCTACTTCCGGAAAATAATCCAATCCTTTTAAAACAGCATCTACATACAAACCACTACCGCCAACCATTATCTGTATTGGGTTTTCTTGAAATAAATTGTCTAAAGTTTGTAAAGCATCTCTTTCGAACTCACCAACATTATAAGTGTCAAAAATACTTCTATCTTGAATAAAATAATGTTTTGCTGCGGCTAATTCTTCTGGTTCTGGTACGGCTGTACCAATAGTCATTTCTTTATAAAACTGTCTAGAATCACAAGAAATAATGCTCGCATTATATGCTTTGGCAAGTTTAATACTTAAAGCAGTTTTACCAATTGCGGTAGGACCAACAATTGTTATTAAAGTGTTTTTGTATTTGTTCATTTAATTTAAAATGCTACCGCAATTGTAACAGAATGTTGCGTTTTTTTTATGTTTTTCTTTTAAACACGTTGGGCAAGATTGTGTATTTGTGTCTATATCTTCATCTGCTTTTGTCATTTCAGAACTAACAATTCCGGTTGGAATTGCAATAATAGAATACCCTAAGATCATAATTACACTTGCAATTAATTGGCCTAATGGTGTTTGTGGTGCAATATCACCAAAACCAACTGTAGTTAATGTTACAATTGCCCAATAAATACTTTTAGGAATATTTGTAAAACCATTTTCGGCACCTTCTATCATATACATAACTGTACCTAAAATTACACAAACTATTAAAACGAAAAATAAAAACACAGCAATTTTTGCTCTACTAGATTTTAATGCTAATAATAATTTGTTTGAAGCGCCAATATATCTTGCTAATTTTAAAATTCTAAAAACTCTTAACAATCTTAAAGCTCTTAAAGCCACTAAACTTTGCGAGCCTATCAATATAAATGATAAATATTTAGGAATGGTAGAAAGTAAATCAATAACACCATAAAAGCTAAAGATGTATTTAAATGGTTTTCTTATCGATATAATTCTAATTATATATTCAATTGTAAAGAAAATTGTAATAATCCATTCGCCAATGTTTAAAAAATCATGATATTCATTATCAAAACTCTCTACACTTTCTAGCATTACCAATAAAATACTGGCAATTATGGCAATAAGTAATGCAACGTCAAAAAGCTTTCCTTGTTTGGTGTCTGCTTCATAAATAATTTCATGAAGTTTTTCTTTCCAAGAAGATTTTTTTTCGTTTTTATTCAAAATAATTATAATTTTCTAATACAATACTACGATTATTTACCATGTTTAAAAAATTTTTACAACTATTTTTAGCAGTGTTTATAAGGGATTAGAAAAAAATATGAAAAAAAGTTACATTTTAAAAAACCGTATATCTAATAACCTCGTAAGTAGTGTGAGATTCAATTAAATATTAACTATAAAACTCACACAATGAAAAAAAGTAAAATTTTAATAGGAACCGTAATTGTTGCAATTATTGGTTTAATTACAGTAGCGGCAGATCATATTGATGCACCTGCAGCTCAAGGAACATCTGCAGATATTACAGATTTTTATGCTTTCGAAGGAGAAAACACAGATAATTTAGTATTTGTAGCAAATGTTCAAGGTCTTTTAAGTCCTTCTGCCACATCAACAACATCTTTTGATGAAAATGTTTTGATAGAGTTTAATATTGATACAGATCGTGACGCTGTAGAAGATTTGGTAATTCAAGCAATTCCTAGAGATGGTAAAATGTATTTCTTTGGGCCAGTAGCACCTTCTTCTCCAGGATTAACAAGTGATATTGCTACAATGTCTTCTGTAAAAGGAGAAGTAGATATTACGGCGTATGGTTCATCAGCAATTATTGCAGAAAATAGTGCAGGAATGAAAATGTTTGCAGGACCAAGAGATGATCCTTTCTTTATGGATTTTGCTAGATATAATGAGGTTGTTGGCGGAACTGCTCCTGGTTTTAATAACCCGGGTTCTGATACTTTTGCAGGTTCAAATGTACTTTCTATAGTTGTAGAAGTTCCTAAAAGTATGGTTGGTACTTCTGGTACAATTAATACTTGGGTAGAAGCTAAAGTAAAACAATAATTAACAAAATTTAAAAACAAAATATCATGAAATTTAATTTTATAAAATATACAGCAGCTTTATTAATGTCTTCTATAGTATTTATTAGTTGTAATAATAACGACGATGATGTGGTTGGAGTTGTAGCAACAGATTTTTCTGGAACTTTTATGCAAAAAGACCAAATGGGAAGACCAGCAGTAAATACTGTTTTTGTTTCTTCGGATAATAAAGATGAATTTAATAATACAATTCCATCAGAACAAAACGCAAAGTTTCAATCTATGTTTGAAGCTAATTTAAAAGGATTAAGTCCTGCGTATGCAAATGAAGGAGATACAAATGCTTTAGGTTTAGATGCTGCAGCTTTTACTGGTTTATTAGCAACAGATGTTTTAAATGTTTCTTTAGATGGTACAACTACTTTTTACGACGGAGAAAACGTTTTAACAGGAAGAGCTTTAGCAGATGATGTAATTACTGTTGAATTATTATTGATTTTTGGTGGAGAAGATTTTATGGAAAATCCAACTTTATCAAATGATAATGTAGATGCAAATGACAAAGACTTTTTAACAAGTTTTCCATATTTAGCTTCTCCTTGGTAGAAGAAGCTTATAGAAATGGCACATGTTTAAGGGAGCATGTGTCATTTTATTAAAAAGTTAACTCTCTAATATCTCGATGTATTTTCTCTGATAATACATCAGATATTTTTAACCAACATAAAATACAAACAATGAAATATATCCAACTAATTTTATTATTTGTAACTTTTTCAATCGCAACGAGTTGCAGTAATTCAACAGACAAAAAAATAACAAATACTAAAGATTATAATGCTTATTTAGAAGTAACAGAAAATAACTCTTTAGAAAACATACAATTAGATTCTAATTTTTGGTCCAAGAAGTTAGAAAAGACTCCGAATCAATTTCCTTATTATGCAAAATTAGCATCAGCAAACAATGCAATGTTTAAGTTAACAGGAGAAATTGAATCTTTAAAAAGTGCAGAAAAAAACTTAACCATAGCCAATGAAAAAACATTTTATAATAACGCAGATTATTTAAGAGGTTTGGCAAGAAACTACATTTCTCAGCACAGGTTTAATGAGGCGTTGCTTTTATTAAAAAAAGCAGAAAAAAACGGAGAAAAACTTCAACAGACTCAGTTTATGTTAATAGATGTTAACCTAGAATTAGGCAATCTTAAAGAAACTGAAAAATACTTATCTAAAGTTAAAAACTTTAAGAGTTTCGATTATTTAATAAGACTTTCTAAATACAACGATCATATTGGTAATTTAGATAAAGCAATAGCATATTTAGAAGCATCTTTAGAAATAGCAAAATCTTCAAATAACAAAACTTTAATTCAGTGGAATTATACAAACCTAGCAGATTATTATGGTCATGCAGGTAGAATAAAAGACTCTTATAATGCTTATTTAAAAGCTTTAGAACTAAACCCTAAAGATAGTTACGCTAAAAAAGGAATTGCATGGATTGTGTATTCTTACGAGCGAAATCCTAAGGAAGCTTTAAGAATTTTAGAAACAGTAACTCAAGAAAACAAATCCCCAGATTACCACTTATTAAAAGCAGAAATTTTAGATTTTATGGAAAACTCAGTAGAAAAAAAACAACAAATCGAAAAGTACATTACTCAAGTATCTGACTCTAATTACGGAGTTATGTATCATAAATACGACGTTTTATTGTATGCAGATAATAAAGATTTAAAATCGAAAGCTTTAAATATAGCTGCTCAAGAAGTAAGAGAAAGACCAACAACACAATCTTATGATTTATTAGCGTGGTCTTATTTTAAAAACGGACAAATAAAAAGGGCTTTAGAAATTACAGAAAAATTTGTTTTAAATAAAACTTACGAACCAGAAGCGTTATTACATGCCGCATATATTTTAAAAGCAAATGGTAAAATACAAGAAGCCATTATGTTAAAAGAAGAATTGGTAGAAAGTATCTACGAATTGGGGCCTTTAGCTGAAAAAGATATTTTAAATATATAAGTTTGCAAAAAATATAAAAATGAGAAATTTACTATTCGTATTTATTTTTCTTGCAACTTGTTTACAAACAAAAGCACAAGAATTAAAGGGTAAAATTATAGATACTTATAATAATCCTGTAGAAAATGCATATGTGTTCAATGTTAGCTCTAATGCGCATACACATTCAGATTTAAACGGAAATTTTAAAGTATTAAATACAAATATTGGTGATACAATTCAAATAGGTATTTTAGGATTTCAAAAACAAGAAGTTGTTTTGACAGCAGAAAATTTTAATGATTTTAAAGTTGTTTTAAAAACTAAGGTATTTCAATTAGAAGAGTTGGTTTTAAGAAAAGAAATTAATGCTTTACAAACGATATCTAAAATAGATTTAGAAGTTAATCCTGTTAACAATTCACAAGAAATTTTAAGAAAAGTACCAGGTTTAATTATAGGGCAACATGCCGGTGGCGGAAAAGCAGAACAAATATTTTTACGTGGTTTTGATATTGACCATGGTACAGATGTTACACTTTCTGTAGATGGTATGCCAATAAACATGGTTTCGCACGCACATGGTCAAGGTTATAGTGATTTACACTTTGTAATACCAGAAACAATTCAAAAAATTGATTTTGGTAAAGGACCTTATTATGCAAAACAAGGTGACTTTAATACGGCTGGTTATGTTAACTTTTCTACAAAAAAAAGCATACAAAACAGCATGATTTCTATGGAAGTAGGGCAGTTTAACTCACAACGTTTTTTAGGTATGTTCGACCTTTTAGAAGGTAATAAGAAAGATGATGCTTATGTTGCAGTAGAATATATTGCTACAGATGGTCCGTTCGAATCTCCTCAGAATTTTAACAGATTAAATTTATTTGGTAAATACAATACCTTTTTAAACGGTAAAGACAGAGTTAGTGTAACAGCTTCTCACTTTACAAGTACTTGGGATGCATCAGGGCAAATACCAGAAAGAGAAGTAAATAATGGTAATATTACTCGTTATGGTGCAATAGACGATACAGAAGGAGGTACAACATCTAGAACAAATTTTAATGTTGAGTTAAATAAAACCTTGTCAGAAGAAAGTATTTTAAAATCGAATGTGTTTTATTCTAAATACAATTTCGAACTATTTTCTAATTTTACGTTCTTTTTAGAAGATCCTGTAAACGGAGATCAAATTAGACAATTTGAAAACAGAGATATTTTTGGTGCAAATGCACAAATAATTTCAAATAAATTATTTGGTGACGTTGAAGCTAAATTTACAAAAGGTGCAGGTTTACGATATGATATTATTAATGATATAGAATTGTCTCACACAAAAAATAGACAAAAAATTATCGATAGAATTCAATTAGGAGATGTAAGACAAACAAATATGTATGCATTTTTTAATTCAGAATTTGAAATAGGAAAATTTAAAATATCACCAGCAGTTCGATTAGATTATTTTAAATTTATTTACAACGATGCTTTGCAAACGAACTACAATACGTTAACAAAAAACAAAGCTATTGTAACACCAAAATTAAATTTCTTGTACTCTCAAAACGATAACTTACAATGGTTTTTAAAATCTGGAATTGGATTTCATAGTAATGATACAAGAGTTGTTTTACAGCAAAATGCAGATAAAGTTTTACCAAAAGCATATGGTTTAGATTTTGGTAATATCTGGAAACCAACAAAAAATATGGTTGTTAATACGGCTGTTTGGTATTTATTATCTGAAGAAGAGTTTGTTTATGTAGGTGATGCTGGTATTGTAGAACCTTCTGGAGAATCTGAGCGTTATGGTTTAGATTTAGGCGTAAGATATCAATTTACAGATTGGTTATATTTTAATACAGATGTAACATTTACAAAAGCTAGAAGTTTAGAAAACATACCAGGAGAAGATTACATTCCTTTAGCACCAGATTTTACCGCAGTAGGTGGATTATCTGTTAATAATTTAGGTAATTTTTCTGGAGGATTTCAATATAGATATATAGATGATAGACCAGCAACAGAAGATAATTCTATTGTTGCAGAAGGTTATTTTGTTGCAGATTTTAATGTAAATTATAAAATGAAAGATGTAACATTAGGTTTGGCAATCGAAAATATTTTTGATGTAGCTTGGAACGAAACTCAGTTTGCTACAGAATCTAGATTACAAAACGAACAAAACCCTGTAGAAGAAATTCATTTTACACCAGGTACACCATTTTTTGCAAAAGCAAGTATTACTTATACTTTCTAAAAAATGATGTTAAGATTTTGACCATGTTTGTTTTGGTTGATTTTAGTTGGATAGATGCCTGTTACTTTTTTAGTAGCAGGCATTTTTAATTGTAAGATATTACTCAATTCTTTTGGCTTGTGTTGTAAACGATAATCCTTGTTGGCCCATTGTAGAAGTCATAATACCTTCAAAAAGTGGTTCAGAACTATGTTTAGGTAATTTCCATTCAAACAAAAAATTAGAACCTGTGCCACCAGTTATATCAATTTCATCAATAATAATTTCGGTAGTTTCCATTGGCGCCAAATAAATAGGATAATCAAAGTAAGTTCTTATTGTTTTACCGTGCGTGTCGTAATATTTAGCACTTAAAATATAAATAGAATCTTTGTCGCTTGTATTTCTTAAACTAACCATTGCCGTTAAGTTATGCTTTTTGTGCTCAGACAAACTGTAGATTTGCGAATAAATAGAAAGGTAAGATTTTCCATATTCTAGAGAATCTTTAGTCGAAATGTTAATTGCTCTCTTGGTCCAGTTTTCTGGATTTATAGAACTCAGTTCTTTTTTTTGAGTACAACTAGTTATCAATAAAATTAACGTAAAAAAAATGTAGTATTTAGTCATAATGATAAGCTTTATAGATTCAATAATTTTTTTGCAGCATTAAAAGGCGTTGTAATGCCGTTTTCTAAATTATTAATCTCATTTTGTAAGGCATTTTTAACTTGTGGATTATTATAAAAATTTGCTTTTAATTGCTGATCGATAGTAGATAACAACCAATATTTATTTTGTTCGTTTCGTTTTTGTGTAAAATACTTGTTTTCTTTTGTTAAAGAGATGTATTGTAAAATCATTTGATTAATTTTATCAATACCTTTGTTATGAAGTGCGCTAGCAGTTAATACTTTTGGTTGCCATTTACTTTCTTTTAAAGGATATAAATGTAAAGCTCTATTAAATTCTACTTTTGCAATTTTTGTATTTCTTTCATTTTCACCATCGGCTTTATTAATAACAATTGCATCTGCCATTTCAATAATTCCTCTTTTTATACCTTGTAATTCATCTCCGGCACCGGCTAATTTTAATAATAAAAAGAAATCTACCATAGAATGCACAACGGTTTCCGATTGCCCAACACCAACGGTTTCTATAATAATAGTATCATAACCGGCAGCTTCACATAAAATAATGCTTTCTCTTGTTTTTTGAGCAACACCACCTAAAGACGTACCTGAAGGCGAAGGCCTAATAAAAGCATTTTTATCTGTTACAAGCTGTTCCATTCTTGTTTTATCGCCTAAAATAGAACCTTTATTTACAGAGCTACTTGGGTCTACCGCCAAAACAGCAACTTTATTACCTTTAGAAGTTAAATATTTACCGTAAGCCTCTATAAATGTACTTTTACCAACACCTGGAATACCAGTAATACCAATTCTTATAGATTTATTTGCGTGTGGCAAACATTTTTCTAAAATTTGGTTTGCCTTTTCTTGATGTTTCGAATTAGTACTTTCTACTAGCGTGATTGCTTTACTTAAAAAAGTGATATTTCCTTCTAAAATTTTAGAAACAAATTCGTTAACAGAGTTTTGTTTTACTCTATTTAGTTTAATTTTTTCCGCAGAAGATCTACTAGTAGTTTCTGGTTGTGAAACACCATCTTTTTCGTGTAAAGCAGAAGAATTTTTGTTCATTGTTTAAGATAATATGTAAATTTAAAGATAATTAATTACAAATTTTGCAACACTTCAAAAAATGTATCGTCTTTAGAGTAAGAAAGAAGTAATGACATCAACCAAACAATTACATCAACCTATAATTAATAAATGCAAAAACAATTGCGCAAAGTCGCAAATGCAATTGTATAATTTATATTGCAACGCTATGTTTATGGTTGCAAATAGATATGTTAAAGATAGGTTTTTGGCAGAAGATGTAATGCAAGATGCTTTTATTAAGGCTTTTAAAAATATCAAAAATTACAAAAATGAAGTTGCTTTTGGTGCTTGGTTAAAAAGAATTGTAATCAATCAAAGTATCGATTTATTAAAGAAAAATAAATTAGAATTAATAGCCATAAATAACGATGTTATTACAAAGTTAGAAGAAGAAGATTGGCAAGTAGAAAACACAATTTCTGTAGATGAAATTGTAGCAAATATAAACTCGTTAAAAGAAAAATACAGACTGGTTTTAACCTTGTACTTGTTAGAAGGTTACGATCATCAAGAAATTTCTGAAATATTAAATATTACAGAAAACACTTCTAGAACACAATTGTTAAGAGGTAAAAAAGTATTAAAAGAAAAACTAAAAAACACGATGTATGCCGCAAGATATAAGAGATTCTGTAAAGAAATATAAAGAAGAAAAAATTGCTTTGTCTGTTAATCATACTAATAAATTTGAAGCTTTATTAGAAAAAGAATTGCATGGTAAAAAGAAAACTAAAATCAATTATAAATGGTTAAGTATTGCTGCAACTGTAGCTTTATTAGTTAGTATTTGTGTGCAGTTTTATCCTTCAAAATCTATTAACGAAACAAAAAAAATAACTAAAGAAATAAGTTTAGGAAGTATATCGCCAGAATTTGAAACCATAGAAAAATACTATAAAAGTAGTATTAGTTTAGAAATTAGTCAATTAGAGTTAACAGAAGAGAATAAAGAGGTTATAGATGATTATTTATCTAAAATATCAGAATTAACAAAAGAATATAAATTATTAACCCAAGAGCTCAATACAAAAGGGGTTAATGATGTTACCATAAATGCATTAATAAGTAATTTAAAATTACGATTACAGCTGTTACAACGCTTGAAAAAGCAATTACAACAACTTAAAAATTTAAATAAAACACAAAATGAAAATCAAATTATATAATACATTCAGTTTTTTAGTTGCATTTCTATTACTCGGTAATATTTATGCGCAAAAATTCGACAAAAAATATACAGAAACTTTTACCGTAAATAAAGATGTACAATTAGACATTAATGCATCTAATTCTACAATAAACGTAACTACTTGGAATAAAAATGAAGTTTCTGTAATTGCAACGATAGAAGTAGAGGGAATTTCTAAGAAAAAAGCAGAAGAGTACTTTAAAAAATGGAATTTTGAAGCACTCGGAAACAAGAAAAAAGTAAGTGTTGTCTCGAATTCTGGTAAATCTTTAGGCTTAAATAATATTGTCTTTTTTGAAAATATGGATATAAATATTCCTGATATTAATATTGCTGATATCAAAATACCAGAAATTGAAGATATAGAAATTCCAGAAATGGACTTCGATTATGACTTTGACTTTGATTCTTTAGAAGATATTGAAAAAAGAATGATAAGAGAAAATAAATACTCTTTCGAATATCATAATGATAACGAACACATCATTATTAAGTCTAAAAAAGAATGGGAAGAATTCAAAAAAACAAAACGATTTAAAGAAATTGAAGAAGAACTTAACAATTCTGGCAAAAGAATTAAAGCTGAATTAAGAAATTCTAAAAATCATTTAAAAAACATCGATAAGCAAAAGTTAAAAGAAGCTTTAAATGAGGCTAAACTCCAAATCAAAAATATTGATAAAGAGCAGATTAAACAAGGTTTGTTGAAAGCACAAGAAAGTTTAAAAAACATGAAATTTAATTTCAACTTTAATTCTGATGAAAAAGAAACAAAAGGTAAAAATGTAAAAATTAAAAAAACGATAGAAATAAAAGTACCCAAAGCCGCTACTTTTAAATTAAATACTCGTCATTGTAAAGTAAATTTACCTAACTCAGTTGCTTCTGGTAGCTTAAAATATGGCACTTTCAATGCAAATAACTTAATAGGAGGTAAGCTAAATATAGATTCATCACCTGTTAACATAAACAGTTTAAACGCTTGTACTTTATTTTTAAACAATGTAACCGATGCAAAAATAGCATCGGTTACAAATACTAATATTTTTAATAATTTTTCGAAATTAGAAATCGATAAAATCAATAAAAAAGTCTCAGTAACAGATAAGTTTGGCGAAATTACTATTAAAGGTTTTGATGCAAATTTCGAAGAGTTTATTTTAGATTTAAGTAACTCAGAAGCAATCTTAAACTTTGGTAATGTGCACTCTAAATATAAATATCAAGTAAATAAGGTTAATTTGAAAAACGAAAGAGTAAAATATTTTAAAAATGATGCAACAACTAATAACTTGTTAAAAGTAAATGGGCAATTTAGTACTATTACAATCAAGTAAAATTAGAAACACATATTTAAGTAAACTTCACTCAAATTCCATTTCTCTATTCTTAATAAAGTGCCTATCTTTATCCGCTGTAATTAGTCACTTTTTTTAATGGAACTCTACAAAGAAAATCAATTGAAAGTATACAATTCTCTTACTAAAAAGAAAGAGGATTTTAAATCGATAACAGAAGGATACGTAGGCATGTATGTCTGCGGACCAACCGTATATAGCAACGCCCATTTAGGTAACGTAAGAAC
Organism: Polaribacter marinaquae; assembly: GCF_038019025.1. Lineage (NCBI taxonomy): Bacteria > Pseudomonadati > Bacteroidota > Flavobacteriia > Flavobacteriales > Flavobacteriaceae > Polaribacter > Polaribacter marinaquae. The sequence goes on along the minus strand of NZ_CP150496.1, from coordinate 607,969 downwards.
CTTTATGTTTTTTGATGTGGTGTATAGATATTTATTACACTTAGGTTATAAAGTACGTTATGTACGTAACATAACAGATGCTGGTCATTTAGAAAATGATGCAGATGAAGGTGAAGATAAAATTGCTGTAAAAGCACGTTTAGAACAAATAGAACCTATGGAAGTTGTACAGCGTTATACTGTAGATTTTCATGATGTTTTAAAAAATTACAACTTTTTACCACCAAGTATAGAGCCAACTGCAACAGGGCATATTGTAGAGCAAATAGAAATGATTAAAGAAATCATAGAAAAAGGATTTGCGTATGAGGTAAATGGTTCTGTGTATTTTGATGTACACGAATACAATAAAAAAGAAAATTACGGAATTTTATCTGGTAGAAAAGTAGAAGATCTATTAAATAATACAAGAACTTTAGAAGGACAATCAGACAAGAAAAATCCGCAAGATTTTGCACTTTGGAAAAAAGCTGATGAAAAACATATTATGCGTTGGCCTTCTCCTTGGTCAGATGGTTTTCCTGGTTGGCATTTAGAGTGTTCTGTGATGAGTACAAAGTATTTAGGAGAAAATTTTGACATTCACGGTGGCGGAATGGATTTAAAATTCCCACATCACGAATGTGAAATTGCACAATCTCAAACATGTAGTGGTGTAACTCCTGTTAATTATTGGATGCACACAAATATGCTTTTATTAAATAGCCAAAGAATGTCTAAATCTACGGGTAATTTTATTCTTCCGAATGAAATTTTATCAGGAGAGAACGATATTTTACCAAAAGCATTTTCTGCAAGTGTTGTTCGTTTTTTTAACATGCAAGCAAATTACAGAAGTATTTTAGATTTTTCTGGTGAAGCTTTAGAAGCTTCGGAAAAAGGACACGCTAAATTAATGGAGACCGTTACTTTTTTAGATAAAATAGAAGCTAAAAAAACATCTACTTTTAATGTTGATTCTTGGAAAAAAGATTGCTACGCAGCCATGAATGATGACTTTAATACACCAATTTTAATTTCACATTTATTTGAAGCTGTAAAAGTGATCAATCAAATTAAAGAAAATAAAGCAAGTTTAACTGCGGATGATTTAGCAACATTTACAGCAACTATAAATGCATTTGTTTTTGATGTTTTAGGATTGATGAATGAAAATTCGCAAGACAGTTCAGAAAAAATAAATGGTGTTGTAGAGTTGCTTATAAAATTAAGAAAAGAAGCAAGAGAAAATAAAGATTGGGCATTATCAGACCAAATTAGAGATGAATTAATTGCATTAGGAATTCAATTAAAAGACGGTAAAGATGGTACAACTTTTAGTTTAAACTAATTTTTTTAGATTTTGGTTTATAAAATTAAAATGCTTTTTAAAATTTAATATTGAAAAAAATCCTTTCATATCCATTTATTCTTTTAGTTCGTTTTTATCAAACGGCCATTTCTCCGTTTACACCAGCAACATGTAGATATAGTCCAACGTGTTCTCATTATACAATAGAAGCGTTGCAAAAACATGGTTTGTTTTCTGGTGGTTGGTTAGCTTTAAAAAGAATATTTAGTTGCCATCCCTGGGGCGGTAGTGGTTATGATCCTGTGCCAGAAAAGAAAGAATAACAATTAATTTATTTAAAACAGCGATTGCTTTATTACTTTCGCACTTAGAAAAAATAAAAATATGAGTTTTTTAGCGATAGAATGGAATCCTTCTATAGGAATAGATTTAGGTTTTTTTACAGTTCGTTGGTATAGTTTAATGTTCGTAGCAGCATTTTTACTAGGCTTGCGTTTTATGAAAAAAATATATATCGAAGACAAAATTCCTGTAGAAAAAATGGATCCATTGTTTATGTATGTTTTTCTATCGATGTTAATAGGAATGCGTTTAGGAGACGTTTTCTTTTACAGTTGGGATTATTATCAGCATAATTTATTAGAAATATTTTTACCATTTAAAAAATCTGCAGAAGGATGGAAGTTTACTGGTTTTACAGGTTTTGCTAGTCATGGTGCTGCCATTGGTATTCCAATTGCGATGTATTTTTATGCAAAAAAACATTTACAAAAACCTTGGTTGTTTATTTTAGATAGATTGGCAATAATGGTTGCTTTAGCAGGATTTTTTATTCGTTTTGGTAACTTTTTTAATTCAGAGATTTATGGAAAAGAAACAGGAAGTAATTTTGGTGTAATTTTTAAAGCAGCAGGAGAAACTGCACCAAGACATCCTACGCAATTATACGAAGCTTTTAGTTATTTAGCACTATTTTTTGTGATGTGGTATTTGTACTGGAAAACTGATAAAAAACAACAAACAGGATTTTTATTTGGTTTGTTTATGGTTGTTTTATGGTCTTTAAGGTTTATAATAGAATTTTTAAAAGAACCACAAGTTCAACAAAGAGGAGAAGAATGGATATTTAGTCCGTTAAATACAGGACAAGTTTTAAGTATACCTTTAGTTTTAATAGGTGTTTGGCTAATGTTTAGAAAATCTAAAACTAAAGCTTAATTATTTTTATGGAGAAATTAAAAAAACGTTGGAATATAGAAAGTAACTGGTCTGTAGTTGCTATTTTTATTGTTTTTGCAATAAACGGTTCTTTTGCCGCTTGGGTTGCAAAACCAATTACTGCTTTTTTAGGATTAGACAGAGAAACAATATCAGGTTTTATATACTGGCCATTAAGAATATTACTTATTTTTCCGGTTTATCAATTAACGTTACCAATAGTTGGTTGGCTTTTTGGGCAATTTAAATTCTTTTGGGCTTTCGAAAAAAAGTTTTTAAGTAGATTAGGTTTAGGATTTTTATTTAAAAAAGAAGATTAATTTTCTATTAATTCTTCATTTTTTCTCTTATTTATGATGTAGCTATAAACCCACATAATGGTAAAAGTTGGTATTATATCTAAAGGTAAAATCTCTTCTAAAAAAGAAACTATACCTGCAACTTTACCTTCTTTACCTTTGTACATCTTAGTCATTATATAACCAGATATTGGCGCCCAAAGAAAATCTAAAAAAGGTACTGGTATTAAGCCAAAAGCATCTAATGCAATACTTGCTATTAATTTTTTGTATTTATTATTCATATTTAATATCTATTCAAAATTCTTGCCAAAAAATAATTATTATATTTAAAAGGCATTAGTTTAATTCTAAAATACATTTCAAAGTGAAATTTAATCAATTTAAATCAAATATAAACTCTTTTAAAACAAGCAAATTAGGTGGTTTAGATGCTCAGTTTAAATTAGCACCAGAACTTAGATTAAGATATGATGCAGATAAAATAAAAGCGAGTAATCCAAAGAAAGCTGCAGTTTTGGCATTATTTTACCCTAATGAAAATAATGAAACCACATTTATTTTAACAGAAAGAGCAAGTTATAAAGGCACACATTCTGCACAAATAAGTTTTCCTGGTGGTAAAATTGATATTTCTGATAAAAATTTAGAAGCTACAGCTGTACGAGAAGCAAATGAAGAGATTGGTATAAAAACAGAATCGGTAGAAATTATAAGAGAACTTACAGATGTTTACATTCCGCCAAGTAATTTTTTAGCAACACCATTTATAGGTTATCTATCTAAAAGACCAAAATTTATTACAAATTACGAAGTAGAAACTACCATAGAGGTTTTATTAGAAGATTTATTAAATGATACATCGCTAACAACGGTCAATTTAAGCACCTCATATATGAAAAACACAGATGTACCTTGCTTTAAACTAAATGGTTATGTTGTTTGGGGTGCAACAGCAATGATGTTATCAGAAATTAAAGAACTTTTAAAACAATAAGGTTTGTAAATTGTTTTGTAAATTTGCAGTTAACCAAGTATTAAAAATTAATCTATAATGCCTTTATTTAAAAGAAATCCTTTTGGTCATATTTTGTTTTTAAAAAAAATGATTATTAGAATTTTTGGTGTAATTTCTCATGGAAGATATCGTAAGTTTAATAATTTACAAATTGAAGGATCTGAAATATTAAGAAATTTACCAGATAGAAATGTTTTATTTATTTCGAACCATCAAACGTATTTTGCAGATGTTGCTGCAATGTTTCATGTTTTTAATGCAGCCTTAAAAGGTAGAGATGATTCGATTAAAAATGTAGGTTACATTTGGAATCCGAAATTAAATATTTACTTTGTTGCTGCCGGAGAAACTATGAAATCTGGTATTTTACCTAAATTATTTGCTTATGCCGGTTCTGTTTCTATTGATAGAACATGGCGAAGTGCTGGTAAAAATGTAAACAGGCAAGTTAAAAACTCTGATATTTCTAATATTCAGAAAGCCATTAAAGATGGTTGGGTTATAACATTTCCGCAAGGAACAACAACTCCTTTTAAACCAATTAGAAGAGGAACAGCACATATTATTAAAACTTGTAAACCAGTAGTTGTACCCATTGTTATTGATGGTTTTAGACGTTCTTTTGATAAAAAAGGCTTGTCTATAAAAAAGCGAAATGTTTTACAATCTATGGTTATTAAAGAGCCTTTAGATATTGATTATGATAACGAAACGGTTGCAGAAATTGTAACTAAAATTGAATATGCGATCGAACAACATCCTTCATTTTTAAAAGTTTTAACTGTAGAGCAGATAGAACAATTAACTAAGGAAGAAGAAGAGTTAAATAAGCAAAGAGAGTTTTGGTCTTAAAAATTAAGGCCTTCTTTTTCTTTTCAATTCAAATAAAGTGTATTCAAAACCGATAAAGAAACTATATCGATATTTTAAATCATCGTATAAATATTCTAAATCTGTTCTCTGAGTTATTTGATTTAATACACTTAATCTAAATCTGTCTCCTAAAAAGTATTCAAATTGCAAACCTGCAGATAAACTAAATAAATTTTTACCTGTTCGGTTGATAATACCAGCGCCAATACTTGGTGTTACATGAAAATTGTAATCATCTAAGACTTCCATAAAAGAAAATCCGCCAAAAGCGCCAAATCGAGTATAAATATCATCTAAAAGAGCTTGTTCAAACTCTAAACCGTACATAAAATATCCGTATTTTTTGTCTTGGGTTTCGTGTTTTAATCTAAAGTTATAATTTAAAGTTCCTGCTCGGTTACCAAGTTCATCACCCCAAATAAGAAGTTTCATGTCTTGATGTAAAGAAAGATTTACAGAATTTTGTGCTTTTAATATTGAGCAACTAGCTATAGATATAGCTAAAAATAGGATGGGGGTTATCTTTTTCAGAATCATATTTTTACTTTATTATGCACATAAAGGTACTATTTTTTTTGATTTGGTTTAAAAAATTATTTCATTTTTAAAACTTTTTCAATTTGTTCTAATTCATCATTATCAAAAATGATGTTGTCTAAAGCTTTTAAACTATCAGAAATTTGAGAAGTTTTACTTGCTCCAATTAATACAGATGTAATTCTTTCATCTTTTAAAATCCAAGAAATAGCCATTTGAGCCAAATTTTGGTTTCTATTTATTGCAATTTCATTTAATGCTTTAATCTTTAGTAAATTTTCTAAAACCATATCTGTTTTTAAATATCTACCATCTTTTATAGCTCTAGAATCTTTTGGTAAACCATTAATATATTTATCAGTTAACATACCTTGTGCTAACGGAGAAAAACAAATGGCACCAACTTTAGATTCTTCTAATAAATTTAATAAACCATCTTCTACCCAACGGTCAAACAGACTATAACGTGGTTGATGTATTAAACAAGGTGTACCTAACTCTTTTAAAATTTCAAACGCTTTTTTTGCCTCTTTTGGTTTGTAATTAGATAAACCAACATACAAAGCTTTACCTTGTTTAACCATTAAATCTAAGGCGCCCATTGTTTCTTCTAAAGGCGTGTTGTAATCTGGTCTGTGATGATAAAATATATCAACATAATCAAGATTTAATCGCTGTAAACTTTGGTCTAAACTAGAAATTAGATATTTCTTTGAACCATTATTCCCGTATGGTCCTTCCCACATATCGTAACCTGCTTTAGATGAAATAATCATTTCATCTCTATAGTTTTTAAAATCTTTTTTAAGGATTTTTCCAAAAGTAGTTTCTGCAGAACCGTATGGTGGACCATAATTATTAGCCAAATCAAAATGAGTAATTCCGTGGTCAAAGGCACATTTAATTAAATTTCTAGCATTTTTAAAATCGTCATTTTCTCCGAAATTATGCCATAAACCTAAAGAAATTTCCGGTAGTAATAATCCGCTATTTCCAGTTCTTCTATAATTCATTTTGTCATACCTTTCTTTAGAAGGAGCGTACTTTTGTTTTTTACTCATTTTGTATAGATTTTCTAAATCCCAAAGCTGCAATTAAGCCTATAATAGGGATTATGGTAAATGTTAAAAATAAATTTTCATATTCGTTAATTGTCGGATTTTCACCCAACATATAACCGTTAAAAAGAGACATAAAAATATCTGGTGTAAAACCAACTACAGATATAATACCAACTAAAGTACCTGTAAACTGTAAAGGCGTGTTGGTTTCTTCTATGATTGCAAAATATAAACCTCTTAGTGCATAAGTACCAAAAGCCATTAAAATAAAACTTGTAAAAGAAAATGCAATTATTTGGTTTTTAAAAACACCAGAACCTAATAGTAAAGAGCAGAAGATTAATAGTATAAAACTAGGAATTAAAATTTTTGAAGGTAAAAATTTATCAGCAACATACCCAATCGAAATTGCTGATAATGGTCTTAAAAACTGAATAAAAACAGCAAAATATGTAGCTTCTTGCAAACTGAAATTCCACACATCTTTTGCATAAGTACCATAAACTCCTGTAAGCTTATAAGCACAATATGCACAAAAAATAATTAATGAATGATAAATTATTTTTTTCTGTTTTAGTAAAGAGAAAGCTTTTTTAAAATTGAATTTAGCTTCTGTATTTAAATTTTTAACATCATCTTTTGGTAAGAATTTCCAAACTAAAAAGGCAATTAAAAAAACAATACAGGTTATTGCTCCAATTATGTATTGTAAAGTTTCTATTTTAGTTTCTTGGCTAATTTCTAGGGCATTTTTAGGAAAAAAGTATGTAAGAATACTTGCGCCAAACAAAGCGATTGAAGCTGCAAAAAAGCCTCTACCACCATCCAATAAACCAAATGATAATCCTTGATTGTTCTTATTTCCCCATTGCCTAGTTGCTTTTATAAGCGATGCCCAGAATAATAATATTGTAGAAACTCCCCAAAATCCATATAATATTTTTAAGCTATTTATAGATGGAATCATAGTCATCCAAAATCCACCAAAAGCAGTTAAAATTAAAGATAGCGTAAGTAATTTTCTTGCTTGCCATTTGTCTGCTAGAAAGCCACCAGGAAAATAAGAAATAACAGCTGTTAAGCCATATAATGCTTGGGCTTCACCAATTTCAGCATCAGAAATTACAAAAACATCTCTAATAATTGGTTTAAAAACACGCATTAAAATAAACGGAAGTAAAAAAATAGCTTCGCCTGCAATAATTAGCGTAAGCATAGAAGCTATTTTATTTTTGTTTTGCATTGTACTAAGATAATGCTTCTTTTAGAATAGTTATTGGGTGTTTGGCAATTCGTTTTGTACCGTCGTAAATTTGATGTCTGCAACTTGTACCCGCAGCGGCAATTTCTGTTTCTTTAGGTGTATTTCTAATTTTTGGAAATAAAGTATCTTCGCCTACTTGCATAGAAATTTGGTAATGTTCTTTTTCATAACCAAAAGAACCTGCCATACCACAACAACCAGAGTTTATAATTGTTACGTTATAATTTTTAGGAATATTTAAAATTTGAAAACTTGCGTGTGTACCAGATAAAGCTTTCTGATGACAATGCCCATGAACCTTTAAAGTTTTAGTTTTATTAGTAAATACATTAGTATCAAACTTTTTGTTTTCTAATTCTTTTGCAAGAAATTCTTCAAAAGTAAACACATTTTTTGCAATTTTTTCTGCGGATTTTTTGTCATCTGCTAATCGAATATATTCATCTCTAAAAGTTAAAATAGCAGAAGGTTCTATTCCTATTAAAGGGGTTTTCTCTGTAATAATATCTTTAAAAATAGTTACATTAAAATTACAAACAGCTTTAGCTTGTTTTAAAAATCCTTTAGAAATATAGCTTCTTCCAGATTCTTCATGATTTACAATTTTTAAATTATAGCCAAGTTTATCTAATAAGTAATAAGCATCTTTACCAATTTCTACATCATAAAAGTTAGTAAATTCATCACAAAATAAATAAACTGTTTTTTTATGTTTTGTAATTGGTTGTTTTTTATACCATTTTTTTAAAGTTGATTTTGCTAATTTAGGTACTGTTCTTTCTTTAGCAACACCCATGGCAGCTTTTGCAAACGGTGTATTTAAAATAGCATTTGTTAAACTAGGTACAATGCTACCCAACTTATTGTATTTTACATTTTCTGCAAATAATTTAATTCTAAAAGAATAACCATTTGTTTCTTGATATTGATATAAAAATTCTGCTTTCATAGTAGCAATATCAACATTACTTGGGCATTCTGAAGCACAGGCTTTACAGCTTAAACACAAGTCAAATACTTCTTTTAACTCTTTATGATTGAATTTATTTGCTTCTTTAGAATTTGTTAGAAATTCACGTAAAGTATTTGCTCTTGCACGTGTGGTATCTTTTTCGTCTTTTGTTGCTCTATAACTAGGGCACATTGTTCCGCCAGCTTCTACGGGTTTTCTACAATCGCCAGAACCATTACATTTTTCTGCTAATTTTAAAATCCCTTCACTGTCAGAAAAATCTTGAATTGTTTTAATTTCTGGCTCATCACGATCAATTTCATAACGCAAATTCTCATCCATAGAAAAAGCATCTGTAATTTTACCTTTGTTAAAAATATTATCGGGATCAAAAGCTTTTTTTATTCTTCTTAGCAATTGATAATTTTTTTCACCAATCATTAACGGAATAAATTCTGCACGTACAATACCATCCCCATGTTCGCCGCTAAAGGAACCTTTGTATTTTTTTACCAATTCTGCAGTTTCAGTAGTTATTTTTCTAAATAAAACAACATCTGCCTTCTTTTTTAAATTTAATATTGGTCTTAAATGCAATTCACCAGCGCCAGCATGTGCATAATACACAGCATTTTGCTTGTATTTAGACATTATTTGGGTGAATTCTTCTATATAATTTGGCAAATCTTCTAGGGCAACCGCTGTATCTTCTATACATGCAACCGCTTTCATATCGCCAATCATATTACCTAAAGCACCTAAACCTGCTTTTCTTAAATAATGAACTTTTGCAATGTCTTTACCGTAAACTTTAGGGTGATGATAACCTAAATTATTTTTTTCTAAATCTTTAATTAAATTATCGGCTAAAACCTCTGCTTTATCTAAAGAATTTGCAGAAACTTCTAACATTAAAACAGCTTCTGGATCACCTTTTAAAAAGAATCGATTTTTTGCCAAATCTCTATTGTTTTTAGTACAATCTAATATGGTTTTATCCATAAGCTCACAATTGTATAAATTATGATTCATTGCAGTTACAGTAGCAATTAAGCTTTCGTTTACACTTTTAAAATGCGTACAAACCATTATACTTTCAGTAGGTGGTAAATCGTCTAATTGAAGTGTAATCGATGTAGAAAAAGCTAATGTGCCTTCGCTACCACTTAGAAATTTAGCAATATTAATTGTAGATTCAGTTCCGCCAAATAAATCTGAAGATAAAAACTCATCAACTGCATAACCTGTGTTTCTTCTATGAATTGTTTCTTTCGGAAATTCTTTTTTTATTTCTTTCTGATTTTCAATTTGAGATAACTCAGAGTAAATTGCTCTATAAATTTTACCTTCTTGCGTATTTTCTTTTATTTTTTCAAGAAACTCATCAGAAGTAATTTCATTAAAAGTAGCAGAACTTCCATCACTTAAAATGGCTTTAATTTCTAAAACTTTGTCTCTAGTTACACCATATTTTATAGAAGTGCTTCCTGATGAATTGTTACCAACCATTCCGCCAATCATACATCGATTAGACGTAGAAGTATTTGGTCCAAAAAACAATCCGAATTCTTTTAAATAAACATTTAAAGAATCTCTAACAACACCAGGTTGAAGTGTTACAGTTTTATTTACTGCATCAAAAGAAATAATTTTTGTAAAATGTTTAGAAACGTCAACTACAATACCATCACCAACACATTGGCCTGCAAGAGATGTACCTGCTGTTCTTGGTATTAAAGTCGTGTTGTTTTTTTTTGCAAATTCAATTAATGTTTTTAAATCTTTATCATTTTTAGGAAAAGCAACCGCTAAAGGTATTTTTCGATAAACAGATGCATCTGTAGCATACAATGTTTTATGTAAATTGTCGAATAAGACGTCTCCAGAAAGTGAATTATGAAGTTGTTTTAAAACAGTATTTTGAATCATTTTCTTTTTTAAATAGGTGTTGTTAAAACAAATATCTGAATAAAATAATGATAATTACAGAATAGGGAAGTGGTTTGTAAATTTTTATTGATTTTACAAAAAAGGCTCAAAATTATTACTGAATTGAAATTTATATTAATTTTTTATGCCTAATTCTAGTATTTTAAATTTTGAAGCTTCTATTTTTTAGCTTTTTCTACAAGTTCAATTTTATTTAAAGTTGTTTTTGTAGTGAATACGCCATAATTAATAGTAACATTTTTCTTGTCAATTTTATCAATAGTTCCTACAGAATTAGAGTCTATAATTCTAACACGATCATTAATTTTATAATTGTAAGAAGCCTTTTCTTTTGCAACTTTAATTTCTTCTATTTTTTTCTCTTTTCTAACTTCAACTACCTTTTTTAATACTTCTTTTTCTACCTTTTTTATAACCTCTTGCATTTGTTTTTCTACAACTTTTGCTTTTTGTTTTTGAGATTTGGTTTTAGGCTTTATCGGGTTTTTCTTTGCATACTTAACTTTTTCGTCTGCAACCCATTTATTAAAACTAGTGTTTAATTCTTTTTTATTATTATTTTGAAAGTATTTGTTTAGAAACTCATTAATTTTTCTACCAAGAGAAAGCATTCTTTGGTTATTGTCATATAACTCTTGAAAACCAGCTAGTTTAGACTGAATTTTATCTTCTTTTTCTTGTAAACTATCCAAATGTTCTTGTCCTTTAGACTTTTGTTTTTCAAGATTATCAGAAGTTCTTTGCAATCTACTGCGTTCTTTTTGCAGTTTAGAAATTGTTTTATCTAATCTAACTTTTTCTGTTTCTACTCTTTTTTTAGCTTTATTAATTAAGCTAAAAGGAATTCCGTTTTTTTGTGCAACTTCAAAAGTAAAAGAACTACCTGCTTGTCCTACAAATAGTTTGTATAACGGTTCTAAAGTTCTCTCGTTAAACTGCATATTTGCATTGGTAACATTGTCTAATTCGTTTGCTAAAACTTTTAAATTAGAATAATGTGTTGTTATAATACCGAATGCTTTTTTATTATAAAACTCTTCTAAGAAAATTTCTGCTAAAGCACCACCTAACTCAGGATCAGAACCAGTACCAAATTCATCAATTAAAAACAACGTATTTTCATTACATTTTCTTAAAAAATAGCGCATATTTTTTAAGCGATAACTATAAGTACTTAATTGATTTTCTATGGATTGATTATCTCCAATATCAGTTAAAATTGTATCAAAAATATAGGTTTGACTTCTTTCATCAACCGGAATTAACAAACCGCTTTGCAACATTAATTGCAGTAAACCTATTGTTTTTAGAGTGATACTTTTTCCACCTGCATTTGGTCCAGAAATTACTATAATTTGCTGTTTTTCATTTAATTCTATAGACTGCGAAATGGTTTCTAAGTTTTGCGCATTATTTTTTTTCCATAAAATGGGATGATAAGCATTTTTAAAATAAACTCTTTTTTCTTTCGTAATTTTAGGTAACACAGCATTCATTTCTCTAGAATACTTCGCTTTTGCACCAACAGCATCTGTATGAACTAAAAAATCTAAATATTCTTCTAGAAGTGGCGTAAAAGGACGAATTGTTTCTGCTAAAGCACGTAATATTTTAATTACTTCTTGCTTTTCTTCGTACACTAAATTTTGATATTCTCTACTATATGCTAAAGTTGCTTGTGGTGCTATATAAACGATATTACCAGATTTAGAAGCGCCCAATAAACTACCAGCAACTTTTCTTCTGTGCATTGCAGAAACAGCCAATACTCGCTGATTATCTACAATTGTTTCTTTAATATCATCTAAATAACCTGCGGAAATTGCTTTTGATAAAGCACTAGAAAAACTTGCACCAATTTTACCTCTAATGTTATTAATATCTCTTCTAATTTGTTTTAATGCGGCAGAAGCATTGTTTTTTACTTCACCAGAAATATCAATAATTTTTTTTATTTCATCATCTACATAGGTTGTAAATTCTATTTTTTGAGAAACTTCAAAAAAGGTTGGGAACTGAACTTTAAATTTTTTAAAAAATTTAATCAATTCATTTACAGTTAAAGAAGTTGTTGCAATTTTTAAAAAAGCTTCTGTTTCTATAAAACTGTTTTCTATTGCCAAACGTTTTACACTTTCTGTAACATTATCAAAACCATGATTTGGCACTCTGTTTTCACTCTCAAAAGAAGATAAATATTCGTTTACCAAATGCAATTCTCTAAACAATTGCTTTCTACTTTCTATAGGTGTTGTATTAAAAACTTTTTCTTTACCTAAACCACTAATACAATGTTCTGAAACATGCTGTAAAACAGTCGTAAATTCTAAATCTTGTAATGTTTTTTCTGAAATATTTGTTCTCAAATTTGTAATTTTGATGTACTACAAAAATAAGAAACAATGCAACTAAAAATAGCTGATAGCTGGAAAAATATTTTACAAAATGAATTTGATAAACCTTATTTTAAAGAGTTGCTCAATTTTGTAGATGAAGAATATAAAAATCATCAATGTTTTCCTAAAAAAGAAGATATTTTTGCTGCTTTCGATTATTGTTCTTTCGATGATTTAAAGGTTGTTATTATTGGTCAAGATCCATATCACGACGAAAATCAAGCAAATGGTTTGTGCTTTTCTGTACAAGATAATATGAAACACCCGCCTTCGTTAAAAAATATTTTTAAAGAGATTTCTACGGATTTAAATCAAGAAATTCCAGAAAGTGGAAACTTAGAAAAATGGGCAAAACAAGGCGTTTTATTATTAAATGCAACACTAACAGTTAGAGCGCACGAAGCCGGAAGTCATCAGAAAAAAGGATGGGAAACCTTTACAGATGCTATAATTAAACAAATTTCTAATGAAAAAGAAAATGTAGTTTTTTTACTTTGGGGTAAATTTGCTGAAAGTAAATCTAAATTGATTGATATAAAAAAACATACAATTCTTACTGCGCCACATCCTTCTCCTTTAGGCGCATGGAGAGGTTGGTTTGGTTCTAAACATTTTTCTAAAACCAATAAAATTCTTCAAAAATTACAGAAAACTACGATAAAATGGTAGGTAAAGAAGAAGATTTATAATAGGGCAACAATAAAGCTTCTAAAAGGTCTTCTGTAGTGTCAGCATAATTTACTTCAATAATATTTTCAGAACGAATCCATTTTGCAATTTTAGGCACCTGTTTTTTACTTAGTTTTTTTATTGTATGAACCCCCATTTCTTTTAGCGCAAGTGCGTTGCATTGTTGTTCATATTGATTTTTCATAGGTATAACCATTAACCTTTTCTTTAAAAATAAGGCTTCAGAAGGTGTTTCGAATCCCGCACCACACAAGACACCACTAGAACTTGCCATACTTTTTATAAAATCAAATTCGTTAACAGGAAAAATAGTAATATTTTTCTCGAAGATTAATTTCGTAGTATCCTTAGAAAAAATATGCCATTTTACAATCGGAATTTTAGAAAGTATTTTTGCTATTTTATCATGATGATAAGAAGGTAAATAGACAGTAAAATGGCCTTTGTTTTTTACTGTTTTGTGTCTTATTTTTTTTCTGATAATTGGCAAAAATATTGCTGAACTATAACTGTTAAAATGAAAGCCAAATCTTACTTTAGAAGGTGCATAATATTTTAAAATTAGCTTTTCAATTTTAAATTTACCTATTTTTGGTGAAGCTGCGTCTAAAACAGCATTTTGATGACTTAAAGAAATGATGTTTACATTATTTAACCGAGCAGCCCAAGCAGAAACTGGTTCAAAATCATTTATAATTAGGTCGTAATCTTTTACAGGTAAGTTTTTTATTTCTTTATAAAATCGATATAAATTCATTTTTTTATAACTCGCTATAAAGTCTATTCCACCGTTTTTACCAAAAGTAAAATTTAAACCTTTTAAATTGTATTTTACATCAAAACCCAACGGAATATTATTTTCGTTACCACTTAATAATATATCTAAATCTCCTTTTTGTTGTAAAATTGGTATAATTTCTTTTGCTCTGGTTAAATGTCCGTTTCCTGTACCTTGTATAGCGTATAATATCTTCATAAATTATTTTACCGGTTTTTTTATGTCAAATTCTTTTAAAAATTCATTAAAAATAAAGTTTTGAGAATCTTGTTTTTTTAAAGCTTTTAACTCTTTTTTAGATAACTTTACTGTATTGTTTTTTACAATTTCATCTTTATTATATTCGTATAAAGTCCATTGCTTTTTCTTATATTCTAATGCAGTTAAATTTTCTATCCAATCACCAGAGTTTAAGTAAGTTGTTTTTCCTTTAGCGTTCGCAATTTCTCTTATTTCTGGTTGATGAATATGACCACAAACTACATAATCGTAGTTGTTATCAATTGCAATATCAGAAGCGGTTTCTTCAAAATGATTGATGAATTTTACAGCACTTTTTACACTGTTTTTAATTTTTTTTGATAAGGATAGTTTTCCGTAACCTAATAATCTACTAATCCAATTTATAAATGTGTTAATCAAAATAAGTAAATCGTAGCCTTTACCGCCTAATTTCGCCAGCCATTTCGAATGTTTCATGGTTACATCAAAAACATCACCATGAAAAACCCATGTTTTTTTATCATCAATATCTAAAACAAGTTTGTTCAAAATTTTAAAATTCCCCAATTGAAAACCTTTAAATTTTCTAAGCATTTCGTCATGATTTCCGGTAATGTAATACACTTCTGTTCCCTTAGAAAGTAGTCCGGTAATGTGTTTAATTACATTCATATGAGATTTAGGAAAATAACGTTTGTTAAATTGCCATATGTCTATAATGTCTCCGTTAAGTATTAAAACTTTTGGATCTATAGATTTTAAATAGTTTAATAATTCTGCCGCTTTACAGCCATAAGTGCCTAAATGCACATCAGAAATTACAACATAGTCTAACTTACGTTTTTTGTTTTTTTTCATCTTAAAAAGGTAAATGTTTAGAAGTTATTCTTTGGTTACATAAAGTATTTAGAAGATACTTATAGTTATGTAAGGTTAAATAAAATGTACGCAAACGCATTCTGTATATAGTTTATCAAACTTACAGACACTGTGTTTTGTTATGGTAAATTAATAATGAAAAAAAAGTAAGTTAATTCTTATTAAAAAGTTTATAAATTGTAAGCTAAGTGTTAAGTGTAGTGCTTTAATTATTAGGTAATTATTTTAATTTTGATGTGAATATTTTTCTAATAACATCTAATTCTTTTTTATATTTTAAGTCTGTTCTTAATGCAAAATATAAGGTGTTTTCTGTCTTAATTTTACCTTTCCAAACTAATTTTATTTCCTTTTTTAAAATTTGTTCTTCACATAAAAAATCAGGAACTAATGCAAGTCCATTACCATTTTTTAAACATCTAATTATAGAAGTAATATTTGGTAAAATATAATTGGGTTTAAAACTTGGCTTTTTATTAAAGTTTTCAAACCAAAAGCGTCTAAAATGCTCCATTTCGTTTGACGAACTGTACCATAAATTTTTAAGTAATTCTTCTTCTAGTTTTTTATAATTTTTAGAATTGATATGGTTTGTTATTACTGAAGTATCTGTTTTATTTCCTGCAATTAATACAATTCTTTCTTTAGAAAAAGGAATATATTCTACCAATGATTTTTTTTCAACTTGTTTTTTAGGAGTAATTACTAAATCTAAAATACCATTATTTAAATCTTTTATTAAATCTGTATGCGCACCAAACCTAGCAACCAAATCAAAGCTTAATTTTTTAATTTCGGGTTCTAGAATCAATTGAAACATTTCAGAACACATTCCTATGTTTAAAGACGGGTTTTTTTCTTGAGTTGTTTTTTTAAAATGTTGCTCTGCTACTTCTAATTTTGTTAGCGATTCTATAATATATTCATATAAGAACTTACCATCTTCGGTAGGAATCATCTTTCTAGAAGTACGTTCAAACAGTTTTTTACCTACATAGGCTTCTAATGCATTTAAATGCACACTAACACCGGGTTGAGAAGCGTAAAGTGCAACAGAAGCTTTGGTTAAAGTTCCGTTTTCATATATTTCTTTAAAAGTTCTGTACCATTCTAAACTTACCATAATCATTATAATATTAATACAAAGGTATAATTTGTATTATTTTTACAATAGTAAATGTAGCTTTAATTTTGCTTCGGATAAAATTAGAAACATGAAAAATATATTTATTATAAATGGAAGTCATCCATTTGCACATTCTGGAGGAAGATTTAATGAAACACTTTTTAAAACTACAATTTCACATTTTGATACACTAGAAGGGTTTGATGTTAAATTTACTCAAGTTGGTGAAAATTATGATGTTAAAAATGAAGTTGAAAAATTTAAGTGGGCAGATATAGTGATATATCATACACCAATTTGGTGGTTTCAAATTCCGTTTGGTTTTAAACAATATATTGATGAAGTTTTTACGGAAGGACATCAAAATGGAATTTATGCAAGTGATGGTAGAAGTAGAAAAAATCCTAATATAAACTACGGTACAGGTGGTTTAATGCATGGTAAACAATACATCCTTACAACTAGTTGGAATGCTCCTAAAACTGCATTTACACTTGAAAACGAATTTTTTAATCAGAAGAATGTAGATGAAGGCCCAATGTTTGGCTTTCATAAAATGAATGCTTTTACAGGTATGAAGTTGTTAGCTACTCATCACTTTCATGATATGGAAAAAAATGCTGATGTTCCTTTAGAATTAGAGAATTACAGTGTTTTTCTTAGAGGTTTAATAGCAAAACTTTAAGACTATTATATTAATAGTATTGTTAAATTGAAACAAAAAATCCGCTGTAAAAAGCGGATTCATTGAATTTGGAATTAAGAAACAAATAAATTATAAAATATTTATTTGTTTTAATGTCGTTTGGTTTGTTGTTATAGTATCTGCCAAACCACAAGGTTTAGAAGTACTTCTACAAGAAGAAAAACACATAAGACTTACTATACAAATTGCAACAAATACTACTTTTTTCATCTTTTAAAAATTTTAATATTTAAATGTACATATTTTTTACGAACTCAGTTGAGTTTTTCTTCTCTTCTATAACGTTAAAGCTTACCATTTTATTTTGAATTCTGGTAATTAAATTTTTGGTAATTGGTTTTCCGTCATTCCATTCGGTTATTTTTAACCATTTCTGAATGTCTTCTAGTTTTTGCTCGTATCTTTTTGCTAAAATTTTATCGATATCTTCGATTTCCTTAAAATTATTAGTTTGGGCATTTATAATGTCTAAAACCTTTTTTACTTCGTTGGCATTGTTTTCTAAAACTTCATTTCTAACAGCAACAACAAAACATGGCCAAGGTGTTGGGCAATTATCGACTCTTCTAAAAGTACCATTATCTACCAATGGTTTTGTTGTAAAATGTTCCCACATAAAGTAATCTGCTTCACCATTTGTTAGTGCATCAATACCACCTTGCAAATTTCCTATAACTTTAAATTTAAGTTTATCAACATTCCAACCTTGGTTAAATGCATTTACAATTGCCATTAAATGAGAACCAGAACCATATCTACTAATTGCAATTGTTGCATGTTCTAAATCTTCAATTTTTTTGAATTTAGAATCTTTAGCAACATGAATTCCCCAAATTAACGGAGTTTCTACAAATGTTTGCACTATTTTAGATGGATTACCAGCAGCAATATCTTTAATAATTCCTTCTGTTAAAACAATTGCAATATCAACTTCTCCTGCACGTAATGCTTTGCACATGGCACCAGTTCCGCCAGGGAAATCTTGCCATCTAAGATTGATGTTTTCTTTTGTGTATTTTTTATTTTTAAGTGTTAAATACCAAGGATAATTAAAGTGTTCTGGTACACCACCAACTTTTAAATTCGTCATTTATTCAGCTAATTTATTAAGCGAATATTCTATTAAATTTTCTACAACTTTTTTGTAATCTTCACTAAATGTTCCGTTTGCTCTATTTGCAATAATTGCATTCATAGAAACGGCATTATGGCCTAACAATTTAGACAAACCGTAAATAGCCGAAGTTTCCATTTCTAAATTTGTAATTCTATTACCATTAAAGTTAAAAGAATCTATTTTACTATTGATTTTTTCATCTTGTAAAGCCAAACGTAAAACTCTACCTTGTGGTCCGTAGAAACCACCAGCAGTAGCAGTAATTCCTTTAAAAATTTTATCCGAAGATAATTTTTCTTCTAAAGAACTGCTATTTTTTACTAATAACGGATTCGATTTTTTTGTACTCCAATTAGTATGTTCTATAAAAGCATTTTCAATTTCTGGATTAGAAATTTCATCAATTTGATAGGAGTGAAGCATTCCGTTTAAGTCTAAGCCGAAAGAACTCATTAAAAACGAATCTACCGGTATGTCTTTTTGTAAAGAACCAGAAGTACCAATTCTAACAATATTTAAAGCTGTTAATTGGTTTTTAGGTTTTCTTGTTTTTAAATCGATATTTACCAACGCATCTAATTCGTTTAATACAATATCTATATTGTCTGGGCCAATACCTGTAGAAATTACAGACATTCTTTTGCCTTTATAAACACCTGTTGTTGTTTTAAATTCTCTTTTTTGAGTTGTAAATTCAATTGAATCAAATCTATCTGTAATTTTATCTACTCTGTCTTGATCGCCAACAAAAATTATATCGTTAGCTATATTTTCTGGTTTTAAATTCAAATGATATATGCTACCATCTGCATTTAAAATTAATTCCGATTGTTGTATACTCATACTAATTTGTTATTTGTAATAGTTTTTCTGAAGCATTGCTGTACAAAAAGCTATATTTTTTAGAACCGCCAAGGTACGAATTATCAGAACGTAATTCTCTGTAATAATTCGTTTCATTTACAAGCAGTTCTTTTCCTCTTTTAGAGAGTTTTGTTGGGTTTATAGAATCAAACGCATTGTTAAGGTTATTTATAGCTGTTTCATATTGAATGTCGCCAAACCCAAAAACTTGTTGCAATTCTAATAATTTTGTAATGAATTGTTTTTTTGTTGAAAAAGTGTAATTATTGGCCGTTTCTAAAATAAAATTTTCAGTATTATTTAAACCATTTTCTACAGACGGAAACCTTTTTAAATGAACTTTTAAAGCATCAACTAAATATTTAAAGGCTTTATTTGGTTTAAAATTATTTACAGTTTCTAGGCGTAATGGGCTATTAGAACAGTATAATTGCCAAATATAATCTGCATATTCAATATCATTTTGATCTAATTCAATTTTATTTTTATAGTGTTCCAAAATTTGATTTTCAGACAAATCTGTAAGCGAAAACATTTTATCAGAACCTTTAATTTTACCGCTACAAACTAAAAATATAGTATATCCTTTTCTATGTTTTTTTAGCCAAGAAAGTACAGCTAGCATATTAATTTGACAAAATAAATCATGCTCAAACCATAAAACAATTTCTTTATTATTTTTTGTATTACAAAGGCTTCTGTATTCTTTTAAAGTTAAATTGATAAACATTTCTTTAGAAACATTATAGCTTTTTTTAAAGAATTGAAATCTTGTATTCCAAAATTTTTCGCTACCAACATCTGTTAACGTTTTACCTTCACATAACATTTCTCTCCAAGTTATAATTTTACCTTTTACTTGAAGTTTTTTAAGATAGTTTGTTGTACAATCTCCGTTAGTTATATGTAAAGTTTTGTTTAACATTTAATTACCCACCAACTCTTTTTACCTTAAAGCCTTTGTCTTTAAGCATTGTCATAATTTTGTCTCTATAATCTCCTTGTATAATAATTTTATCATCTTTAAAACTTCCGCCAACAGATAATTTTGTTTTTATCTCTTTTGCTAAGGTTTTAAAATCTGAAGTTGCACCATTATAACCTTCTAAAATTGTAATTGGCTTCCCTTTTCTTTTTTCGTATTTACAAATTATAGGATCGTCTTGTAACCAAACATTCGATTTTTCTTTTTTTGGTTCTTCGGATTCTTTATGCTCTGGAAAAAGGTTTTTTAATTGATCTTTTAAATCCATTTAAATAATTTGATATTAATTTTTTAAAACACAAAAGCGTAATTTAATTTTAAATTACACTTTTGATTTAAAGATTATTTTTTTAATCCTAATTCTCTTAAACGTTGATCTAAAAACTCTCCGGCAGTAATATCTTCGAATTGTTTAGGATTGTTTTCATCAACACAATTTTCTAAAACATCTAATTTCATTTCTGATATTGGATGCATAAAAAACGGAATGGAATATCTTGAAGTTCCCCACATTTCTTTTGGCGGATTTGTAACTCTATGAATTGTAGACTTTAGTTTATTGTTACTGTGTCTAGATAACATATCACCAACATTAATCATTAATTCGTCTGGTTCTGCCATAGCATCAATCCAATCGCCATTATGATTTTGTACTTGCAAACCTTTACCTTGTGCACCCATTAATAATGTTATTAAATTAATGTCTCCGTGCGCAGCAGCTCTTTCCGCTCCTTTTGGTTCTGTTTCTATAGGTGGGTAATGAATAGGTCTTAAAATACTGTTTCCGTTTTTAATAAAATTATCAAAATACGTTTCTTCTAAACCTAAATGCAATGCTAAAGAACGCAAAACATATTTTGCAGTTTTTTCTAACATTTTATAAGTTTCTTTACCAACTTCGTTAAACTTTGGTAATTCTTCTACAAGAACATTTTCTGGATATTCTTTGGCTCTTTCAGGATCATCTTCTACATATTGACCAAAATGCCAAAATTCTTTTAAGTCTCCTTCTTTTTTTCCTTTAGCAGATTCTTTTCCAAAAGAAACATAACCTCTTTGACCTCCAATGCCAGGAATTTCATATTTTTCTTTAGTTGCAACAGGTAGTTCGAAAAAGTTTTTAATTTCTTCGTACAAATCACTTACTAATTTATCATCTAAAAAATGACCTTTTAAAGCCACAAAACCTATGTTCTCATAAGCGTGACCAATTTCGTCTATAAATTTTTGCTTTCTATTTTTATCATCAGATAAAAAATCGGCTAAGTTTACACTTGGTATTTTATTCATCTTTGTAGTTTTTTTATTAAAAACAGCCTATAAAGTTACTAAAAAATCAGTAATTGATAAAGTGTTCTTATTTTTTTGAAAAAGGAATTAAGTAACTTAAGGTATAATTAAAACCAAAACCAGTATTACTTTCGAAAATTCTGTTAAAACCAGGGGAAAATAAGGCTTTAACTCCGTCGGGATCTTTAACACTCATCATTACTTTGTAAGAAACACTAAAGCCGATGTAAAAATTGGTAAAGGTTTCTGCTTTGATACCCAACATAAGTTCAGACCAATGTGCGTTTAAACCAGTACTTGTTACAGCATTCGTATTTAATTCTGCAGGAAAGTAATTACCGTTTTCAGCATCAGAAACATTGGGTGTATAATTGTTAAGCGTTTGCTCAAATAAGCTAAAGCCATATCTGTAACCTACAAAAATTTCGTTATTCATGTCTAACCAATTTTTGTAAGCATTGTAATTAAATCCTAAACGGATATAACTTCCTTTTGAAGTTGTGTTTAAATAATCTTCATTAGAAGTTTCTTCTTCGAAACCAGCTTCTGCAGCTAAATAAAAATTCTTTTTTAATCTGTAATCTCCAACTATTTCAAAACCGCTGTAAGCACCATCAATAGTACCTTTTATTGGTTTGCTAATATCTGCACCTAAACGTAATCCATAATTGGTTTTATAAACAATAGAATCTGAAACTTTGTCTAAATTATCATTCTCTTTTTCTTCTTGAGAATAACCATTTATAAAACTAAAAACAAAACAAAAACTAATGAAATATCTGAACATGCGCTGTAGTTTGGTCATTTAAATTCGTAATTGTTGCTGGTGTAAAATCGGTTATCCAAGTATTATTTTCTGATGAAAAAGAAACGTTGTTAAAAATAACTTTAAAACCACAAGATCTAGAAACAAATTCTTGTTCTGTATTATATTTAATGGTAAAAGTTGCAATTTCATTTGCAGCTGTAGAACCGTTTGTTGCATTTTTTTTAAGCGAATAAACTGTTTCTTCTGTTAAAGAGTTTAACGGTATTGCAATACTATCTTGTGTAACGCTTGTATACTGTGCAATCGTATCTTTTGTGCCCGACCAAATAGATAATCTTTGCACATTTTTAGATGTTTCTCTATTGGTTTCATCATAAAAAGTTATGATTAACTTTGGTGTTACCGGGTTTTGTAAACAAAAATCGTCTTTTTCGCATGCTGAGAAAATAGCGATTGTAAGCAATAAGAAAGGAATCAGTTTTTTTATCATTTAGATAAATGTTTTAATTTATTTCTACAGATTAATCTTCTTCTTCAACTTCTACAATTTTATTAATTGCTGTCGCTAATTTAAAGTCTAATTCTGTAACGCCATCTGCATCATGTGTTGTTAATGTAATATCTAAGGTATTGTAAACATTTGTCCATTCTGGATGATGATTAAGAGCCTCACATTCAAAAGCAATTCTATTCATTGCAGACATACAATCTTTAAAATTATCAAATTCAAAGTCTGTATGCAAAGCATTGTCATAATACTCCCAATCTACTAATTTTTCTAATTTGTTAGAAATTTCGAATTCTGTTAATTTTTTCATTTTTGTAAAATTTAAATTAATTCCTCTAAATATAAACTTTGTGAATTTAAAGTGAATTAAAAAGATGTTAAAACAAGTTTATTATTTCTCAAATAAAACAACAGTTTCTATATGACTTGTATGCGGAAATTGATCTACCAAACTAATCTTTTTCATTTGATAACCCGCTTCTCTTAATAACTCTGTGTCTCTTGCTTGCGTTGCCGGATTACAAGAAACATACACCATTCTATCTGCATTTAGATTGATGATTTTTTTAAGCGTTTTTGGTGCAATACCAGCTCTTGCAGGATCTAAAATAATCGTTTTAATTTTATTTTGATATTCTGGATGCGCAATTAAAAATTTACCAACATCTGCTGCATAAAATTGTAAACCTTCTATATTGTTTCTTTTCGCGTTTTTCTTTGCATCTTCTATGGCAGAAGCAACAATATCTACACCCACAATTTTTGCGTTTTCGCTTTTAGAAGCTACAATTTGACCTATTGTACCTGTACCACAAAATAAATCCATTACAACAGTGTTGTCTACTTTGTCTTTATCTTCTAAAACGTACTCTACAACTTTAGAGTATAATTTTTCTGCACATTTTGGGTTGGTTTGAAAAAAGCTTTTCATGCTAATCTCGAAATTTAGCCCTAATAATTCTTCTACAATTTTATCTTTACCATACACAAGGTCTAATTTACCCGCGGTTGCTATAGTTCTATCGCCAGTTTCATCGTTAATTGTATGCAATAAACCTGCTAAACGATCTCCGAAAATATCTTTTAAAAATTTTGCAAATTTATCTAAATCAAAATTTTCTAATTCTGGTGAAGTTGTAACTAAATTACACAATAACTCGTCTGTTTTAAAAGATTTTCTTACTACAAAATATCTAAAAAAACCAGTTTTTCTAGGACCATGCCAAGGTTCTAAACCAGTTGCTTTACAATATTCTCTAATATTTTTTAGATTGTCTTCTAATTGTTTGTCAAATAAGCCAGAATCTTTTTCTAGATTATCACCCATCCACCAAACACCGCGTCTTTTAAAACCTAGTGTAAACTCGTCTTTATCTGTTTTATTAATTCTATCATAACCAATTGCAGAAAAACCATATTCCATTTTATTTCTATAATGAAATGCGTTTGGCGATTTTACAAATTCGTCGAATAAATCTTCTATATTTTCTACTTTACCAATTCTTTTAAATAGAGAAAGTGTACTTTCTTGTTTGTATTTATGCTGTAAATCTATAGGTAATTGAATGTAAGGTGCACCAGGTATGTCTTGATACGGAACTGCAACTTCATCTTCTGATGGTTGTAAAACATCTATTAATTTTGCTTCTGCGTATTTTTTACTAGACTTACTTATTTGCGCTTTTACCAACTGACCAGGTAATGTATTTGGAACAAAAATTACAAAACTACCTTCTTCGGAATGGATTCTTGCAATACCTTTTCCGCCAAAAGCATAATCTTCAATTTTTAATTCTAAAACCTGATTTTTTTTTACAAACTTGTTTCGTTCTCTACGTGGCATTTTAAAATATTTTGGTCTGCAAAATTAGTAAAAGATATTGATTAGTGTACTTGTTATTGCTACGAATTCTTTTAATTAATTATAAATAACAAAACTTTACAGGTTTGCAATACGCGTTAGCGATTGAAACGGTATCCTTTTTGTTTTTCACAAAAAGATTTAGTGGAAAGCGCGACCTTTAGGTAACGCCCAAAAATTTTGTATTTAAAAGGTTTATTTTATTACTTTTGTGAAACTTCGGGGATGATTTCTTTCCCACGCTGAATTTCTGATAATTTTTCAGAAGGATAAAGGTAGAATAGGAATGGTTATTTTATAAACTTAAAACAATAAAAATGGCTGTTTTAGACAAACTTACGTCGCAAGAAGCGATAGAATTAGAGAACAAACATGGTGCGCATAATTATCATCCACTTCCGGTAGTATTAAGTAGAGGAGAAGGTGTTTATGTTTGGGATGTTGAAGGTAAAAAATATTACGATTTTTTATCTGCATATTCTGCAGTTAACCAAGGGCATTGTCATCCAAAAATTGTAGATGCAATGACAAATCAGGCAAAAACATTAAGCTTAACTTCTAGAGCTTTTTATAATGATATGCTTGGTAGATACGAAAAATTTGCAACAGAGTATTTTGGTTTTGATAAACTTTTACCAATGAATACTGGTGCAGAAGCTGTAGAAACGGCTTTAAAGATTGCTAGAAAATGGGCGTATGAAGTAAAAGGAATCGATGAAAATAAAGCAGAAATAATAGTTTGCGAGAACAATTTTCATGGTAGAACAACTACAATTATTTCTTTTTCTAATGATCCGGTTGCTAGAAAAAACTTTGGTCCGTATACAAAAGGTTTTCATAAAATAGAATATGATAATTTACAGCAATTGCAAGAAACTTTAGAAAGTAGTAATAATATTGCCGCTTTTTTAGTGGAGCCAATTCAAGGTGAAGCTGGTGTGTATGTGCCTTCTGAAGGTTATTTAGCAGCTGCAAAAAAAATGTGTGCAGATCATAATGTATTATTTATTGCAGACGAAGTACAAACTGGTATTGCAAGAACAGGTAGATTATTAGCTACTTGTGGTAACTGTTCTTGTCCAGAAAAAAATTGTTCTGGTACACCAGAAGTTAAGCCAGATGTTTTAATTTTAGGTAAAGCATTAAGTGGTGGCGCGTATCCTGTTTCTGCAGTTTTGGCAAATGATAGCGTAATGAGTGTTATTAGACCAGGAAATCATGGTTCTACTTTTGGCGGAAACCCTATTGCGGCAGCTGTTGCAATGGCAGCATTAGAAGTTGTTACTGACGAGAAATTGGCAATTAACGCAGATAAATTAGGAAAGATTTTTAGAGCAGAATTAACAGAGTTTTGTAAAAATAATCACTTAGTAGAGTCTGTGAGAGGAAAAGGGTTGTTAAATGCAATTTTAATTAACGATTCTGAAGAAAGTTCTACGGCTTGGGATATTTGTATTAAATTAAGAGATAATGGTTTGTTAGCAAAACCAACACACGGTAATATTATTCGTTTTGCACCACCTTTAGTGATGACAGAAGAAGAATTAATGGATTGTATTTCTATTATTAAGAAAACAATTTCTGAGTTTTAAAAAACTTACTGTATCAATATATAAAAAGCCACAAATTTACTTTTGTGGCTTTCTTTTTATAAATTTATTATTTTTGATGCTTTTCTAACTTAAAACAAACTTTAGTATGCAAAATGCAATTACCGAATTAGAGCAATTAACTTTAACAAATTCTGCCAGAAAGTTTCTAAAAGAAACAGCGAGTTGGTGTAAATTTCTATCTATTCTAGGTTTTATTTTAATTGGTTTAATGATTTTTGGAAGTTTTTTTATAGGTTCTATGTACAATAACTTTCCTGCAGCACAACCTGCACCTGTAGATATGGGCTTAATTATAACAATAACTTATATTGTTTTTGCTTTAATTTACATATTACCAGTTTATTATTTATACAACTTTTCAGTAAAAATGAAAAAAGCCTTAATTTCTAAAGATGATGCTGTTTTGGCAAAGGCATTCGAGATGTTAAAGTCGCATTATAAATTTATTGGTGTTTTAACCATTATTATAATATCTATATATTTCTTAGGAATTATAGTAGGTATTCTGGGCATGACAAGTGCTTTCTAGTCTAAAAAAAAAAGCCGGAAGTCAATAGCTTCCGGTTTTTTTTTTTAATTGTTTTTGGTAGTATCTTTTTTCTTATTAAAAAGACCACCTAAAACATTTTTAATTTTATCTTTTGTTTTATCTGTAGTTGATGTTGAATCTTTCTTATCTGATCCAGATAATAAATCTTTCAATTTATCTTTACCTTGATTGATTAGACTTTGCTTTTGTTTTTCTACCAAGCTTTTCACTAAATTTTCTGTTGCACTTTTAATGTTTGATGAAAAATTAGGACTCGAAAAACTACCCGTTAAAGTCGCATTTACTGGAATACTTTTAACTTCTGCCGCGTCTTTAGGTGTTAGTTTTGCAATTGCATTTGTTACCGAAGAACCTAGATATTTTACTGGCACATCAAAAGTAATATTGTAATTCATAGAATTGTCAAAACCATGAGAACCACCAACATTAATTGCAACATCTTTGTATTTAAGATCGAATGGTTTTACGCTAACTTCACCATCATTAAACGTAAATAAAGCGCTTACATCGTTTAAATTTAATTTACTTACATCTAAAAAATCTACTTTGGAACCTAATAAACTTAATACTTTAGAATTACTAGCCTTTAGTTTTGTGTTTAATAATTGCCCTAATAAATCACCTGAAATAGATTTTAATTGAGGCGTCATATCTTCACCTAAATTACCAGATACCTTAATTTTAGAATTAATTTTACCTTCTACAGATTTTGCAATAGGTGCAATAGCTTTTAACATTTCTAATTTGCTAAAAGAATCGGCAATATTTAATTCGTTTAAGTTTAAATCCATATTAAATTTTGAAGTTGTTCCTTTTGTAGAAACTTCTCCATCAAAACCAATATTTCCTCCAAAAACACTAGTTTCTAAGTTTTTTAAACTAACGGTTTCATCTTTAATTAAAATTTTACCAGAAACTTTTTCTAAATTAATGTTGTCGTATACAACGGTGTTAGCATTTGCATTTAAAGTAATGTCTAAAAAAGCAGGTATTTTTAATTTGCTGGTTGTATTTGTTGTGGTATTTTTATCAGATTTTGTTAGAAAATCATCAACTTTAAAGTTTGTTGAGTTTAGATTGAAATTTCCTTTTAACTTTTGATCTTTAAATAAAAATCCATAAAAATTTTCCAAATTCCCTTTAATTGATAAATCAGAACTTCCTGTTTTTGCATCAAATTCTTCTAGTGAAATTGTATTTGTATTAAAATTTACAGCAGTTTTATCGATAATAAAAGGATTTGCAACATCTTCACCAGAATATTTAAAGTTAGAAACAGCTACTTTTCCTTTATTTCTAATGTTTTGGTAATTGCCTTTATCGATAGAATTCATATCAAAATTAGTTGTAACATCCGCAGTTAAAATTCCTTCTAATTCATTTTCTAAAGCTACCGGATAAACTTTACTGATATTATCTAAATTAATTGTTCCTTTAGCTTTTAGGTTAATTGTTGCGTTATCTGTAATGTTTGCAACTTTACCTGTTGCATTAAATACATCTTTATCAATTTTAAAAGAAGTATTATTAATTGCAATGTAAGTGTCTTTAGCTAAACCTGTTTTATTAATAATATTGGCATCTAAATATATGTTATTTACAGATTTTGGTAATTCAGCATATTTAAACATTGCATTTTTAGATACAAACGAGATGTCTAAAGTCGGAATTGTAGTTTCTGATAATGTACCTTTAACAATACCTTTTAAATCAAAATTACCTTCAGTTTTAATAGTGTTTAAATTACCAGCGTATTGTTTCGGCATTAAAGCTAAAAGGTTTTTAAAAGAAGATGTTGGTGTTTTAAAAGTGATATCATACAATTGATTTTCTTCTATTAATTGTATAAAACCGTTAAATTCTAATGGCAATTGATTAATGTAACCTGTATTTTCTTTAAATGAATATTTTAAATTTTTTAAGTCGATTCCTAAAACAGCGTTAAGCTTTATATTTACATCATTTAAATAATTTACATTATCCATATCTAAAGAAACTTTAGCAGTAGTTTCTGTATCTAAATCTAGAATGTCTTGGGCAAAATTACCTTTACCAATATGATAAATACTATCTACAGCTAATTTAATTTTGGTAGTTTCATCAAAATAGCTAAAATTTACATTTTGTAATTCATATTCTTTTATTGCTAAAGAAAGAGAACTGTCACTGCTATTTGCACTGTTATCAGATTTTTTAGCGATATCATAATTACCAATATTATCTTTGTTTAGTATGATGTTTACGGCGGCATTATTTGCAGAAATACTATTAATTTCTAAAGTTTCTGATGCGCTTTTAAAAAGTTCTGTAATTTTTAAATTTAAATTAAGTTCTTTTTTCATTAAACAAAGTATCACCTAAAAAAGGAGCTTTATTTGTAACGTTGATGTCGTTTACTTTTAAACTGGCTAAAGGAAAGTTTCTTAAAAGGCTTAAATCTGTCTCTTTAAAAGTTACAGTTGCATTTACGTTATTGTTAATGGTATTAGAAACCATTTTTACAATTTTATCTTTAAATAAAAACGGAACAGATATTAAGGCAATTAATAAAACTAGTATTGTAATTGCTGCCCATTTTAATATTTTTTTACCAAGAGAAGTTTGGTTTTTATCTTTCATCATAATAAGTACTATTATAAATTAATACACACAAAAATACCTCTTTTAAAAGAGGTATTTTAGTTTATATACTGTTAAAAGTAACTCAATTGAGTTAATTTTTTATTAATGATAATGCATTGTTATTTAAACATATCCATACCAGGTATGTTTGGCATGTTTGTTTTGGCAGCAGCGGCCATTTCGTCTTCGTTAATTTTAGAAGCTTTGGCAATTGCTTTATTTAAAGTTAAAATTAAGTAATCTTCTAATTCTTCGGCATCAGAAAGTAAAGAAGGATCTATCGTAATTGCTTTAATTTCTCTATTTGCAGTTAGTGTTACTTGAATTTTTTTGTCTGCTGTTACTTCATCAATCAAAACAGAGTTTAATCTTGTTTTTGTTTTTTCTACTTCTTGTTGCGCTTCCTTTAGCTTATTCATCATTCCAGAAATATCTCCAAACATCTTTTTTCAATTTAAAATTAGATTACAAATTTACGAATTCATTATAGAAAAATATAGGCTAAAATTGAGAAAATATTTACGGTAAACTCACTTTAATAATCTTATTTTTGCAATTGCTTTAAAAAATGAAGTAATGAAAAATATAGATACAAAAGCACCAATTGCAGATAAAGAATTAGAAATTTTAGAAAAGCATGGCGATGTTAGAGAAGATAATTATTTTTGGATGCGTTTGTCTGACGCTCAAAAACTATCTGAAGTTAGAGATGAGCATACAACCAAAGTTATAAATTATTTAGAGGAAGAAAACACTTATCACGATAAAGTTACAGCGTCTTCAAGAAATTTCGAAGAGAAATTATTTGAAGAAATGAAAGGCAGAATTAAAGAGGATGATTCTTCTGTACCTTACAAGAGTAATGGTTATTTTTATATAACGCGTTTCGAAAAAGGAATGCAATATCCTATTTTTAGTAGAAAAAAAGACAACTTAGATGCAGAAGAGCAGGTTATGTTTAATGTAAATGAGATGGCTAAAGATTTTGATTATTTTCAATTAGGAGGCTTAAATATATCTACAAATAATAAATTAGTGGTTTTTGCTACAGATACTGTAAGTAGAAGACAATATTTTTTAAGAATTAAAAACTTAGAAACCGGTAAAATTTATAAAGATATCATAGAAAATACTACAGGAGCCTCTGTTTGGGCTAACGATAATAAAACTATTTTCTACACTAAAAAAAATCCGCATACATTAAGAAGCGAAAAAATTTATAGACATATTTTAGGAACACCAACTTCTGCAGACGTAGAAGTTTATCACGAAAAAGACGAAACTTTTAATGCGTATGTTACAAAATCTAAATCAGACAAGTATATCATCATAGGTGCTAGTAGCACAGTATCTACAGAAGCACAATTTTTAGATGCAGATAATCCTACTGGTTCGTTTACAATGTTGCAGTCAAGAGAAAGAGATTTAGAATATAGTGTTTCTCACTTCGAAGATCATTTTTATTTATTAACTAATAAAGACGATGCTACTAATTTTAAGTTGATGAAAACGCCTGTAACCAATACAGCAAAAGAAAATTGGGTTGATGTAATTCCACACAGAGAAGATACATTATTAGAAGATTTCTCTATTTTTAAAGAATATTTAGTTCTAGAAGAACGCACAAACGGCTTAAATAAAATTAGAATTAAACGTTGGGATAATGTAGAAGATTATTATTTACCTTTTACAGAAGAAACCTATTCTGTGGGTGTTTATGCAAATCCAGATTTTGATACAGATGTGATACGTTATTCTTATAATTCGATGACAACTCCTGCTTCTATTATCGATTTTAACATGAAAGATAAATCGAAAGAAGTTAAAAAAGAGCAAGAAATCTTAGGAGGGAAATTCAACAAAGAAAATTATAAAAGCGAACGCGTTTGGGTTACTGCCAGAGATGGTAAAAAAGTAGCAGTTTCTTTAGTATATCACAAAGACACTGTTTTAAACGAAAATACGCCATTGTTACAATATGCTTATGGGTCTTATGGTTATACAATTTCAGACGGATTTTCATCAACTAGATTAAGTTTATTAGATAGAGGTTTTGTGTATGCATTGGCGCATATTAGAGGAAGCGAATACTTAGGTAGAAACTGGTATGAAGATGGTAAAATGTTAAACAAAAAAAATACGTTTACAGATTTTATAGATTGTTCTAAGTTTTTAATTGAAAATAATTACACTTCTGCAGCGCATTTATATGCAATGGGTGGTTCTGCTGGCGGATTGTTAATGGGAGCAATTGTAAATATGAATCCTGAATTGTATAACGGTATTATAGCTGCAGTTCCTTTTGTAGATGTTATTTCTACAATGATAGATGAATCGATTCCGTTAACCACCGGAGAATATGATGAGTGGGGAAATCCTAACGACAAAGAATATTACGATTATATAAAATCATATTCACCTTACGATCAAGTAAAACCGCAAGATTATCCAAATATTTTAGTAACTACAGGTTTTCACGATTCTCAAGTTCAATATTGGGAACCTGCAAAATGGGTTGCAAAATTAAGAGATTTAAAAACTGATGATAATATATTGTTGCTAAGAACAAATATGGAAGCAGGACACGGTGGTGCATCTGGTAGATTTAATGCATTAAAAGAAACCGCTAAAGATTATTCGTTTTTATTAGCTTTAGAAGGTAAAATTGATGCGAAATAATTAAATTTTAATTCAATTTTGTAATTCAAAACGAAAATGTACTTTTGCAGACGGTAAAAAGACAATCAAACATCATTATTTATCAGTAATGATGTTTTATTTATGCATGTAGAATGGTAAAGAATAGCGCAATTAATAATAGTATTTTAGAATTAGTAGGAGAAACACCATTAATTAAACTTCGTAATATTACAAAGAATTTTAAAGGTAATTTTTTTGCTAAAGTAGAAGCTTTTAATCCTGGTCACTCATCAAAAGACAGAATTGCTTTACATATTATTAATGATGCAGAAAAAAAAGGTATTCTTAAAAAAGGAGCTACAATTGTAGAAACAACTTCGGGTAATACCGGTTTTAGTTTAGCAATGATAAGTATTGTTAAAGGGTACAAATGTATTTTAGCAGTTAGCGATAAATCTTCTCAAGATAAAATTGATTTGTTAAAAACAATGGGAGCAGAAGTACACGTTTGTCCTGCAAATGTTGCTGCAGATGACCCTAGGTCTTATTACGAAGTTGCCAAAACAATTCATAAAAAAACAAAGAATTCTGTTTACATCAATCAATATTTTAACGAGTTAAATATTGAAGCACATTATAGATCTACCGGACCAGAAATTTGGAAACAAACAGAAGGTAAAATTACACATCTTGTTGCAGCAAGCGGAACAGGAGGAACTATTTCTGGAACAGGTAAGTATCTAAAAGAACAAAATCCTGATATTAAAATTCTTGGTGTAGATGCCATTGGTTCGGTTTTAAAGAAATTTCATGAAACAGGTGAATTCGATGTAAATGAGATCAAACCATACAAAATAGAAGGTTTAGGAAAAACGTTAATTCCAACAGCAACAGATTTTGATGTGATTGATGTTTATGAAAAAGTTTCAGACAAGGATGCTGCATTTGCCGCAAGAGATATTGTAAAACAAGAAGGTTTGTTTTGTGGTTACACAAGTGGCGCTGTAATGCAGGCTACTAAACAATATGATGCTATGAACTTTTTTGACAAAGACAGCTTTGTTGTAGTAATTTTTCCTGATCACGGTTCTAGATATTTAAATAAAATTTACAACGATTCTTGGATGAAAAATCAAGGGTTTTTAGATTAATTTTTTTCTTTTTCTTCTCTTTTTAGCTTAATTGTATAAACTGTTAAAATTTGTTAACTTTGCAAACTTCAAAAAACAGAAGACAAAATGACGACAGATTTATTTGATAGAATTGTAAAAGATAAAGGCCCTTTAGGTAAATGGGCAGATAAAGCAGAAGGATATTATGTTTTTCCAAAGCTAGAAGGACCAATTTCTAATAGAATGTCTTTCAATGGAAAAAAAGTAGTTACTTGGAGTATTAATGATTACTTAGGTTTAGCAAATCATCCAGAAATACTAAAAGTTGACGGTGAAGCTGCATTAGAACACGGTATGGCTTACCCTATGGGCGCTAGAATGATGTCTGGTCACACGCCTTTACATGAACAATTAGAAAGAGAATGTGCAGAGTTTGTTGATAAAGAAAAAGCATATTTATTAAATTTTGGTTACCAAGGTATTATGTCTGCAATAGACGCGTTGGTTACTAAAAACGATATCATTGTTTATGATATGGATACGCACGCTTGTATTATCGATGGTGTACGTTTACATTCTGGTAAACGATTTGTATATCGTCATAACGATATGGAAAGTTTCGAGAAAAACATTAAACGTGCCTCTAAAATGGCAGAGAAAACAGGAGGAGGAATTCTTGTAATTTCTGAAGGTGTTTTCGGAATGAGAGGAGAGCAAGGTCGTTTAAAAGAAATAGTTGCATTTAAAAAAGAATATAATTTTAGACTTTTAGTTGATGATGCGCATGGTTTTGGTACTTTAGGTAAAGACGGTAGAGGTACTGGTTTTGAACAAGGAGTACAAGATGATATCGATGTTTACTTTGCAACCTTTGCAAAATCTATGGCAGGTATTGGTGCATTCTTAGCAGGTGATGCAGATGTAATACAATATTTACAATATAATTTAAGATCTCAAATGTTTGCAAAATCTTTACCAATGGCAATGGTAAAAGGTGCTTTAAAACGTTTAGATATGATTAGAACAATGCCAGAGTTAAAAACTAAATTGTGGGAAAACACAAATGCGTTACAATCTGGTTTAAGAAATGCTGGTTTCGATTTAGGTACAACACAAACGTGTATTACTCCGGTATTCTTAAAAGGAGATATTCCTGAAGCAATGGCTATGGTAAATGATTTAAGAGAAAATCATGGAATCTTTTGTTCTATTGTTGTATATCCTGTAATACCAAAAGGATTAATTATTTTAAGATTAATACCTACTGCAACACATACACAAGAAGATATAGACGAAACAATTACTGCTTTTTCTGCAATTAGAGAAAAATTAGAAAACGGTACTTACAAGAAAATAGCTGCTCAAATAGCTTAATTCTTGTTCATAAATAATATTAAAAACAGCACAAATAAGTGCTGTTTTTTTTGTTTTAAATTTCAACAAAAAATTAAATTTTGATAAATATTCAACTTTAATTAAAATTTTACAGATATAGTTTGTTTAATTGAAAATAAATTTAGAATATTTGCATATATAAAAAAAGAACATGAATTTTATTCAATCACATCATCATCATTTTTACAATTGCAATCAAGCGATATAAAAGTGTATTGAATAAAATCAAGATATTTATAAACCCGTTTGAGCAAATCAAACGGGTTTTTTCATTTTAAAACCGTATTTGTTCAAACATCAAATAAAACAAAATGAGTAATTTAAGAATTGCAGTACAAAAATCAGGAAGGTTAAACGAAGATTCAATGAGAATCTTAAAAGACATCGGTATTTCTATCGATAATGGTAAAGATCAATTAAAAGCAGCAGCCAGAGATTTTCCGGTAGAGGTATTTTATTTAAGAAATGGCGATATTCCTCAATACTTAAAAGATGGTGTTGTAGACGCAGCTATTATTGGTGAAAATGTATTAATAGAAAAAGGAAGCGATATAGAATTTGTAGAACGTTTAGGTTTTTCTAAATGTAAAGTTTCTATTGCTGTGCCAAAAGATTCTAATGCAAACTCTTTAAAAGATTTAGCAGGTAAAAGAATAGCAACATCATATCCAGAAACAGTAAAAAAGTTTTTAAAAGAACAAAATATCGATGCACAATTACACCAAATTAATGGTTCTGTAGAAATTGCACCTAATATTGGTTTAGCAGACGGAATTTGTGATATTGTTTCTAGTGGAAGTACGTTGTTTAAAAACGGTTTAAAAGAAATAGAAGTTCTTTTAAAATCTGAAGCAGTTTTAGCTGTTTCACCAAAAATTTCTGAAGAAAGAAAAGCAATTTTAAACAAAATTCAATTTAGAATTCAGTCTGTTTTAAAAGGTAGAAATTCTAAATATGTGTTGTTAAATGCTCCAAACGATAAATTAGAAGATATTTTAAATTTATTACCAGGCATGAGAAGTCCTACTGTTTTACCTTTAGCAGAAAAAGGTTGGAGTTCTGTGCACACAGTTATCAATAAAAATGAATTTTGGGAAATTATAGATGAACTTAAGGCAAATGGTGCAGAAGGAATTCTAGTTTGTCCAATCGAAAAAATGGTACTTTAAAATCGTTTCAGTATTTAAAAGAGAAATAAAAATGTTTTTTTGGGCGTTTTAACGGGCTTTTCGCACTCGCTTTTTTTCAGCAAAAGAAAAAAGAGCTCAAACAATTGCTGCAATCCCTAACGCTAGAGCACATTTATAAGAGATAGTAAATTATGAAAATCATTAATAATCCATCAAAAAAAGATTGGAATAAAATTTTAGAAAGACCAACAAAAACCGTTGATGATATCGAAGGTGTTGTAAATGAAGTTTTTTTAGATGTTCAAAAAAACGGAGATGCAGCTGTTAATAAATACACAACTAAGTTTGATGGTGTTTCTTTAGATAATACATTGGTTTCTTCAAGTGAAATAGAAGAAGCAATTGCATTAGTTTCTTCAGAATTAAAAGAAGCAATACAATTAGCAAAGACGAATATTACAAATTTTCATAAAGCTCAAAAAACGGATAAAGTTTCTGTAGAAACAGCAAACGGAGTTTCTTGTTGGCAAGAAAAAAGGGCTATTCAAAAAGTTGGTTTATATATTCCCGGAGGTACAGCACCTTTATTTTCTACTGTATTAATGCTTGCAATTCCAGCACAAATTGCGGGTTGTAAAGAAATTGTATTGTGTTCTCCGCCAAATAAAGAAGGTAAAATAAATCCGGCAATTTTATTTGCAGCCAATTTATGTGATGTTACTAAAATTATAAAAGTTGGCGGAATTCAAGCAATTGCGGGTTTAACTTTTGGTACAGCAACTATTCCGCAAGTTTATAAAATTTTCGGACCAGGAAACCAATTTGTTACTGTGGCCAAACAACTTTCTACAAAGTTTGGGGTTGCCATAGATATGCCAGCAGGACCAAGTGAATTATTAGTAGTAGCAGATGATGCAGCTAATGCAAGTTATGTAGCATCAGATTTATTAAGTCAAGCAGAACATGGTGTAGATAGTCAGGTTATTTTAGTTTCTACATCAGAAAAATTAATAGCAGAAGTTTCAAAAGAAGTAGAGCGTCAACTTGATAAATTACCAAGAAAAGAAATTGCGTCTAAAGCCATTGCAAACTCGAAATCTATTTTTGTAGAAAATGAAAAAATTGCTTTAGAATTAATTAATGAATACGGGCCAGAACATTTTATAGTTTGTACAAGTGATAACGATTTTTATGTTGATAATATAGAAAATGCAGGTTCTGTTTTTATAGGAAACTATACACCAGAAAGTGCTGGTGATTATGCATCTGGTACAAACCATACGTTACCAACAAACGGTTTTTCTAAATCGTATTCTGGTGTAAATTTAGATAGTTTTACAAAAAGTATTACTTTTCAGAAAATTTCTAAAGAAGGTATAAAAACTATTGGTAATGCAATAGAGTTAATGGCAGAAGCAGAAGGTTTACAAGCGCATAAAAATGCAGTTTCTATTCGTTTAAAAGATTTGTAAAATAAATAATGTTGCTCTTTTTTAGAGTTATTTTGGTATGAAAACAAGTAAAATTATTAGTGATTTAGTTAGAGATAACATCAAAGGAATAAAACCATACTCTTCGGCAAGAGATGAGTATAAAGATGTTGCTACAACAGAAATGATTTTTTTAGACGCAAATGAAAATCCTTTCGAAAATGGTGTAAATCGATATCCAGATCCTCAGCAAAACTCTGTAAAAGATTTATTAGCCACAATTAAAAATGTTTCAAAAGAAAATATTTTGTTGGGTAACGGAAGTGATGAGGTTTTAGATCTAATTTTTAGAGCATTTTGCGAACCAAATAAAGACAATATTATAACATTACCGCCAACTTATGGTATGTATAATGTGTTGGCAAATATCAATGCAATAGAAAACAGAGAAGTTTTATTAGATGAAAATTTTCAACCAAAAGTTTCACAAATTTTAAAAACTGCAGATAATAATAGTAAAATTTTATTTTTATGTTCGCCAAATAACCCAACAGGTAATAGTTTTACAGTGCCAGCGGTTAAAGAATTATTAATAAAGTTTAAAGGTTTAGTAGTTTTAGATGAAGCTTACATAGATTTTTCTGAAGAAGAAAGTTGGTTGCAAAGCTTGCAAAAATATCCTAATTTAATAGTAACTCAAACACTTTCTAAAGCATACGGTTTAGCAGGAATACGTTTAGGTATTTGTTATGCATCAATAGAAATCATCAATATTTTAAATACCATTAAACCACCATATAACGTAAACGAATTAACACAACAAAGAGCTATAAGTCGTTTGAAAAAAATGGATGAAATTGATAATGAAATTTCTCAATTAAAAAGTGAAAGAGATCGCTTAAAAAAGGAACTAGAATGTTGTGTCGATTTTATTGAAAAGGTGTATCCTTCTGATGGGAATTTTTTATTGATAAAAGTAGATAATGCCACAAAACGATACAATCAATTAATAGAATTAGGTGTAGTTATTAGAAATAGAACAACACAACCACTTTGCGAAAACTGTTTAAGAATAAGTGTTGGTGTTTGCGAAGAAAATCAAAAATTATTAAGAGCTTTAAAATCTCTTGTATAAAGTAATTCTGAGTTTTAGAATTCGATAAAATTTATTAAAATGAGTAAAAAAGTACTATTTATAGACAGAGACGGAACTTTAGTTTTAGAACCGCCAGTAGATTACCAATTAGATAGTTTAGAAAAGTTAGAATATTATCCTAAGGTTTTTAGATACATGGCAAGAATTGCCGAAGAATTAGATTTTGAGTTGGTTATGGTAACCAATCAAGATGGTTTGGGTACAGATTCTTTTCCAGAAGATACCTTTTGGCCTGCACAAAACAAGGTGATTTCTGCTTTCGAAAAAGAAGGTGTTGTTTTTTCTGAAGTTTGCATAGACAAAACCTTTCCGCATGAAAATGCAGAAACAAGAAAACCAAGAACTGGTTTGTTAACTAAATATTTTTCTGAGGATTATGACTTAGAAAATTCTTTTGTTTTAGGTGATAGAATCACAGATATGGAATTAGCAAAAAATCTTGGTGCTAAAGGAATCTTTTTATCAGAAAACCCAGAATTAGGCGCAGATGAAATTGAAACTTCAAAACAAGAAATTCTTGATTGTATAGCTCTAACTTCTACAGATTGGAAAGAGATTTATGAGTTTTTAAAATTAGAAGATAGAGTATCAGAAATTACTAGAAATACAAACGAAACTAAAATCTATATCAAGTTAAATTTAGACGGTTCTGGTAAAAATGATATTGATACAGGTGTTAAGTTTTTCGATCATATGTTAGATCAAATTGGTCGTCATGGTGCAATGGATTTAACAGTTAAAGTTGACGGAGATTTAGAAGTAGACGAGCATCATACTATAGAAGATACAATGATTGCTTTAGGTGAATTATTTCATAAGGCGCTTGGTAATAAATTAGGCATAGAACGCTACGGTTTCTGTTTACCAATGGATGATTGTTTAGCGCAAGCTGCTGTAGATTTTGGAGGAAGACCTTGGTTGGTTTGGGAAGCAGATTTTAAACGAGAAATGATTGGAGACATGCCAACAGAAATGTTTTTACATTTATTTAAATCGTTTACAGATGGTGCAAAATGTAACTTAAATATAAAAGCAGAAGGCGATAACGAGCATCATAAAATAGAAGGAATTTTTAAAGCTTTTGCAAAAGCAATGAAAATGGCCGTAAAAAGAGATGCAAACAAAATGTTTTTACCATCTACAAAAGGAGTGTTATAAAATTGCATTTAGCTGTTAGTTGTTTGCTAATAGCTAAAAGTTAAAAGAATAAAAATGAAAGTAGTAATTATAGATTACGGAGCGGGAAATATTAAAAGTATTCAGTTTGCTTTTAAACGATTAAGTTTAGATGCTGTTTTATCTAATAATATTGATGAAATAAAAGCTGCTGATAAAGTTATTTTTCCTGGAGTAGGAGAAGCAAGTTCTGCAATGAAAATGCTAAAAGAAAGTGGTTTAGATAAAGTAATTCCTACTTTAAAACAACCTGTTTTGGGTATTTGTTTAGGTATGCAATTAATGTGTAATTCATCCGAAGAAGGTAACACAAAAGGTTTGGGTATTTTTGATGTTGATGTTAAAAAGTTTTCTAAAGCTGTAAAAGTCCCGCAAATGGGATGGAATGTAATTTATAATCTAAATTCAGAATTATTTACAGGAATTAAAGAAAAAGAATTTATGTATTTGGTACATAGTTTTTATGCAGAAAATTGTAAAGAAGCAATAGCAACAACAGATTACGAATTAGAATACGCATCAGCTTTACAAAAAGATAATTTTTACGGTGTACAGTTTCATCCAGAGAAGTCCTCAAAAGCAGGTGAACAAATTTTAAAAAACTTTCTAAATTTATAAAATTATGCCTTTTGCTATTTGCATTTAGCAGTTCGCTAAAAGCCAAAAGCTAAAAGCTAAAATAATGAGAATAATACCAGCCATAGATATTATAGACGGAAAATGTGTTCGTTTAACAAAAGGAGATTACGATACAAAGAAAATTTATAACGAAAATCCGTTAGAAGTTGCTAAAGAATTTGAAGATGCAGGTATCGAATATTTACATGTTGTAGATTTAGATGGCGCAAAAGCAAGTCAAATTATTAATTATAAAGTATTAGAGCAAATTGCTTCTAAAACAAATTTGAAAATTGATTTTGGTGGTGGTTTAAAATCTGATAAAGATTTAGAAATTGCTTTTAATTCTGGCGCAAATCAAATAACAGGTGGAAGTATTGCTGTAAAAAATAAAGAAATTTTTGAAAGTTGGATTGCTAAATACGGATCAGAAAAAATTATTTTAGGTGCCGATTTTTATCCTGATAATTCCGGAGGTAAAATAGCAACCAATGGTTGGCAAGAAGAAAGTTCTTTAGAATTAATACCGTTTATTGCTGATTATCAAAAAAAAGGAATTCAGTATGTAATTTGTACAGATATTTCTAAAGACGGTATGTTGCAAGGACCAAGTTTTGAAATGTATCAGGAAATATTAACCGAAGTACAACCTTTAAAATTAATCGCCTCTGGCGGAATTTCTTCTTTTGATGAAATTCCAAAATTAGCAGAAAATGGTTGTGAAGGAGTAATTATAGGGAAGGCGATTTATGAGAATAAAATCAGCTTAAAACAATTAGAAAACTTTATAATAAAAAAATAGTGATTTGCTTTTAGCAGTTTGCTATTTGCAAAAAGCCAAAAGCCAAGAACCAAAAGTTATAAATAATGTTAACAAAAAGAATAGTGCCTTGTTTAGATATTAAAAACGGAAGAACTGTAAAAGGTGTAAATTTCGTTAATTTAATAGATGCAGGAGATCCGGTGGTTTTAGCAAAACAATATGCAGAATTAGGTGCAGACGAATTGGTTTTTTTAGATATTGCAGCAACGTTAGAAAATAGAGGAACCACTTTAGATATGGTTTTAAAAGTAGCCGAACAAGTAAACATTCCGTTTACAGTTGGTGGCGGAATTTCTTCTGTAGAGCATGTAGATAAATTATTACAATGTGGCGCAGATAAAGTTTCTATAAATTCTTCTGCAGTAAAAAGACCCGATTTAATTAACGAATTGGCAGATAAATTTGGTAGCCAATGTGTTGTTGTTGCTATTGATGCGAAACAAATTAATGGCGAATGGTTTGTGCACTTGGCAGGCGGAACAATACCAACAGATATCAAACTATTTGATTGGGCAAAAGAAGTAGAAAAACGTGGTGCTGGAGAAATATTATTTACTTCTATGGACCATGATGGTACAAAAGCAGGTTTTGCAAATGAAGCATTGGCTTATTTATCAAAAACACTAAACATACCAATTATTGCTTCTGGTGGCGCTGGTTCTATCGAGCATTTTGCAGATACTTTTACTAAAGGAAAATCTGATGCAGCACTTGCAGCAAGTGTTTTTCATTTTGGTGAAATACCAATTTTAGAATTAAAAGAAGCTTTAAAAAAACAAAATATACCAGTAAGAATTTAAGTTCTAAATTTTACCAATATGAAAGATTTAGAGTTTATAGAATATCAAGATCAATATCAAAAAGAGTTTAAAAGTATAAATTTACATTGGTTAAAGAAATTTGATCTTTATGAAAAAGCAGATGATCTGTTATTAGATAATCCTAGTTTATTTATAAAGAATGGTGCACATGTATTTTTAGCTAGAATTAATAATGAAATTGTTGGAACTATATGTTTAAATCCTATAAATAAAAATAGTAGCGAAATTTTAAAATTTGCCGTTATTGATGGTTATAAAGGTTTAGGAATAGGTTATAAATTAATGCAAATTTGTATTGATTTATGTAAACAAAATAATGTTGAAACAATTATTTTAGAATCTAGTACAAAATTAGAAAAAGCTCTAAGTTTATATGAAAAATTAGGCTTTAAGCATGTAGAAATTAAGGATACACATTTTGTAACTGAGGATATAAAAATGGAATTAAAATTAAGATAATGAATATAGATTTCAATAAAAATAATGACGGATTAGTGCCAGCTATTATTCAGGATGCAACAACAAAAAAAGTTTTGATGTTGGGGTATATGAATGAAGAGGCGTTTAACAAAACAGAAGAAACAAAGTTAGTCACTTTCTTTTCTAGAACTAAAAATCGTTTGTGGACTAAAGGTGAAGAGAGCGGGAATACTTTAAATCTAGTTGATATAAAGCTAGACTGCGATAATGATACACTTCTTATTCAAGTAAACCCAAATGGACCAACTTGTCATACAGGAACAGATACTTGTTGGAGAGAAGAAAACACACCAAATTATGGTTTCTTTTCTACTTTAGAAAATGTAATTACAGAAAGAGTTGCAAATAAAGACACAAAGAAATCTTATGTAGCCAGTTTGTTTTCTAAAGGAATTAATAAAGTTGCCCAAAAAGTAGGTGAGGAGGCAGTAGAAACTGTTATTGAAGCAATGGATAACAATGACGACTTGTTTTTGTATGAATCTGCAGATTTAATGTTTCATTATTTAATGTTGTTACAAGCCAAAGGTTTTACCTTGAAAGATATTGAAGCAGAGTTAATAAAAAGGCAGAAATAAACTTTGTTAATTAGCAGTAAAAACAATTGTTTTTCCATAATTATTAGGCGCATCTCCTGTAGCAAAAATCATTTTTGTTTCTGATAATTCTTTTAATTGTAATATAAATAAACGGGTTTTAAAATTATTCTCTAAACTTTCTCCACGAGAAACATTTAGAAATATTTTGCCCGTTTCTTCGTAAAAATTTAAAGTGAATGTAGCGTATTGTTCTGTTGGATTTTGATAGAAACAAGATGTGTTGCCTAATGTGGCTTCAACTTGCTCTTTATCATGATAAAAAGTAAAAGTATCATCTACATAACAATCATTAAACTCACTTAATACATCATTTGCAAAATTTAAATAAAATTGATTTACTGTCCAGGTTTTAGAAGAATCATCATTTATTTTTTTTAAATCTGCTGCTGTATATTTAAAATCTATTTCGTTGTTCTCTTTACTGCAGTTAAACAATAATAATGTGGTGAAAATATAAAGGAATACATAGATTTTTTTCATGATTGTTGATTTTAAATAGTTTTTAACCAACTATTATGCCAAGAGCATATAATCCATTTTATATGTAAAAAAGTTAATTATTTATCAAGTTTAAAGTAACAAAATAAATATTTTGTTTGGTCATTTTTGCTTTTAACCAAGCGTAAAAACTCATTAAGAAAATATCTTCATTATTTCTATTTATCCAATTAAATGATTTTTCTACTCTATTGTAGAATTCAATAGTTGTAGCTATTTCTGGTTTTTTATAATAGATTTCAATCAATTTTAAATAAGAGATTACTCTTTCTTGGTTTATTTCAGATAAATGTTTAAAATAGTTTCTTTTAAAACTTATAAACCTAGAATCTACCAAATCAATATTTCCTAAATCAATATGAAGTAAAATTTCTATAAGATTTTTTTTAATGGTCCATACAATTCCTGCTTTATCTATATACCAATTGTCAGTATGATAAAAAGTAGCCAACAAATTTTTAGCTTTTTCTAGAGAGTTGTTTTGATAATAATAAACAATCAGTGAAAGTAAAATGTCTAATTGAGAAACAAGATTTATATTTTTCTTAGTAATATAGGGTTCTAAAAGTTCTATAGCTTTTTCTTGTTCATTATGATAGTTATAATTTAAACTCAATAATAAATGATAATTTGGAGCAAAATCAGAATAATA
The DNA here is from genome assembly GCF_038019025.1 of Polaribacter marinaquae. Taxonomy (NCBI): domain Bacteria; kingdom Pseudomonadati; phylum Bacteroidota; class Flavobacteriia; order Flavobacteriales; family Flavobacteriaceae; genus Polaribacter; species Polaribacter marinaquae. Next base: position 564,000 of record NZ_CP150496.1, on the reverse strand, counting down.
TTTTTGCTTTTTTTCATTCATATAAAAATACATTAACGCTAAATACTTCTTAGATTCTGTAAATTTTTTGCTTCTAAAAAGAACATTTGCAATAAGGTATAACACTTCGATATGATAGTAAAGTTGTTTGTCTTTAGATGTATGATGCTTAATAATAGCATAAGTGTCTACCAGAAATTTTTCAATATTCCAGTAATCAAATTTTTGCGCTGAAGAAATGCTAGTAATTTGAATTATTTGATATAAAGATTTGAATGATAATGAATCTGAAATGATAATATTTTGCTCTTTTAAAACATTTTGAATCAGTGTTTTGATATCTTCTTTTGATTTTTTTTGTTGATATTCGGCTAATGAAATTCTAATTTTAGCACAGGCAATATTAATATTGTCTTCTATAATTAACTGCTTTTGATTGTCATTAAAATTTAAAATCAAATTATCAAAATTTAAAGTTTTATTTAAATGAGCATATTCAATTTTAGTGTGATAAATTTCGTTTAAAATTGTAAAAAGTTGATGTTCAATAGCAATATTTTCAGTTTTGTCTAAAATTTGATATCCAATTTTAATTTGTCCTTTTTTAAGAAAATTTCTTGCAGAAAGAATATATTTAATCAATTGTATATCAATTGAATTTTCTTCTTTCATACTTAGATTTGCTGTAAAATCAATCAAAGACTTAAATAACCTTTTTCTTAAAGCGTTTAATGCTACTTTATTTTGTTTGCCATATAATTTGAGAGAAATCTCTGTAGAAGAAAAGTTGTCTGACAATAAAACACGAACTAAAGCAATGTTTTTTGCATCTTTTCTTTTGTTCTTTTTCTCTAAGTATAAAATAAACTCTTGCCGATTTTCTTTCGTAAAAGTTTCTAATATTTCTTTTAAATTTATCATTATATCGTCAGTAAAATATATGTAAATATAATTTATTATTGTTTTGATTGTGTTATTGGTTGTTTTTAATCGTCAGTAATTGATTGAAATTAAATTCTAAGAACTTCAAAACTGTCGCAAATTTGTATCATAATTATTAAACTAAATATTATGAATTATCAAACAACAGTTTCATCAAAAGAAGAGACTAAGAACAAAAGAGCAAAGAACAAATTAAAAAATGAATTGAACCAAAAACCAACATCTGCTTATGTAGGTGCAACTTGGGGAGTTGTAATTATTGGATTACTTTCTTATTGTATTGGACTCTGGAATGCAACCATGCAGTTAAATGAAAAAGGGTATTATTTTGCTATTCTTTTAATGGGAATTTATGCTGTTATTTCTCTACAAAAAGCAGTAAGAGATAAAGCTGAAGACATAAAAGTAAGCGAAATTTATTATGGAATTAGTTGGGTTATTGTAATTGCATCTTTACTATTATTAATAGTTGGATTGAGAAATGCTGATTTACTTTTAAGTGAAAAAGGATTCTACGCCATATCTTACTTATTAAGTTTATTTGGTGCAATTACTGTTCAAAAAAATACTAGAGATCTTGATTTTATCAAAACTAAAACTGAAGAAGAAAATAGTTAGTTTGATAATGGTTTGTACACCAAAACCTCATAAGCTTAAACTTATGAGGTTTAAAAAATAAACGCTCACAAAATATTGTGAGCGTTTTCTAATTAAAAGTAAAAATAGAAAGTTTAATACTCATTCATTAGAATTACTTTAAGGTGAGGATAGTTTTTTTTAAACTCTTTTTCTAAACCAATTACATGTGCTGCACCAACAATAATAATATTTTTTGTTTTTTTAGAAACTAAAATTTGTTTAGCAATGTTTTTAGCCATTCTCATATTTCTTTCGTCAAAATATTTCCTTCCTTCTTTACAGCCTTCAGTGTCTTTAATCACATAAGAAAATGAAGCCATATCATGCAATTGCTGCAATGATTTTCTTTTATTTGTATGTTTACCCAATTTTCTAAAAACAGCAGGTAAAATAGCGCTATTATAACTTTTTTTATACAATTTAGAATTTGCTGTGTTATTGCCATTTTTAGCACTTTCTTTACTACACTTATTCCAAGCTAAATGATATTCTTTATTGGTTTGTTGATCATCCATATTAATCACTCTTTTATGGTTCATAGCTAATGCTAATTTATATGTCAAATCTCCGTCTTCATGTCTTGTTGGGTTTTTAGATCCATTTACACCATATTTTTTTAAATAGGTGTATAATTCATAGTTTCCATTATCTCTTTTGTAAATAAATGATTTAATAAGGTAATCTAAATCATCATCACTCATACTTGAAAAATTTTTTCCAATAGTAGCGTTAAATTTAACGTTGTTATAATTAAAAGTCTTTTGTAAAGAATCTGATAATTTGTAAAATTTTTGATATCCTTTAGACCAACCTTTTTTTAAATATTCCCAAGAAATAGAATCGTTGGCCATTGGCGATTCTACATAGATTGCTTCTGGTTTGTATTTTTTTGCAAATCGTAACATAGGTTTGTAGCTATTTTTTACAATTTTAGGGACTGTGTGCATTGTGCCAACAATTAAAATTTCTTGTTGATTTTCTTGACTTGATAAATTAGAAATTGATAAAATAAATACGATAATTAATGTAATTAGAGTTTTCATAATGAGGTTTTAATTGATTAAACTTTCTGATACAAAACTATAAACTAATCAACAAAAAACTCAATATTTATAAGTGTTTGGGGCGAAATACAGCTATTCTGTGGTAGAATTTAAAATGCTTTTTACATTATTTTGATACGTTTTAGAAACGGGTACTTCTATGTGGTGAAATAAGAGAATAAATAGTTTGCTTTTTTCTGTTTTCCATTGTAAAAAGTGATAAGGATTTATCAAATAAGAACGATGAGTTCTTAATAATTCTGGAAACTCATTTGCAATCACTGAAAGTTTATTTCTAATTAAAGTCTTCTTTAAAATAGAACCGTTTAAGTAAAAAACTTCTATATAATTGTCTGATGATTGTATGCAAATTACATCATTAAAAAGTAAACGCAAACCTTCGTAATTACCTTCGCCTTTTATTTCAATTTTTTTTGCTTCAGTTTTTTTATTTTTATATTTTCCAAAAGCAAATCTTCCAAAAATAACAATTGGTAAAATTGTTAAAAAAGCAGGTATTAAAATTGCTTTTAAATGATAACCCAAGGTATATGGGTATGGTTCTCCGGGTACAACTGCATATAAATAAAATAACCTTGCAGCTATAATACTTATTATAACATAAGTTAATAGAAATAATATTTCTGATATAACATACCAATTTTCTTTATACTTTTTAAATAAAATCTCTTGTATTGGTATAAATACCAAATAACAAGTTCCTACCAACAATCCATATAAAGACATGTAAAGTGGCATTTCATCATCTTTAAATTGATTAACGTCAAAAGGTTCTGTGTAAAACAAGAATATAAACACCCAAATAGCCAAACCAAAAGCAACAATACAATGGTTTTTTATTGATGGATCAAAAGGATATTTTCTATACAATAGTTTTTTCACTAATTAGTTTTTTTTTGTAGATCTTAACTAAGATAGCTTCTAATATAAAAATAAATAAGAATAACAATCTGGCAAACATTGGAAGCAAAAAAGCAAAAATACCCGCCAAAACCCAAATAATAAATGCAATTAAAGCTCGGTATTTAAAATATTTGGCTAAAACGGAGGTTATGCCAGTTAAACCTTTTTCTTTTTTAGGAATGTAAATGTTAAGCAAATAATTAAAAAAACCAATTGCAGATAAGTTAAAGCAGTAAAAAGCAAATGGGCCTTTTAACATAAAGCCTCTAACATAAAAAGCAGTTGAAAAAGGGAGAAGAACTATAAAAAATAAAAGGAAAATATTGTATCGTAATATCTTTTTATTTATTGTAGAAACATATTTCATAATTCTCATATGTGCTACCCAATATAGAGCTATCACAATAAAACTAACTATTAGACCAATAATACTTGGAATTCTATTTTGTAGAATTTGTAAAGTATCTGCTGCTTTTAACTCTTTATAAGTTGGTGCTACAATGTCTAAAACTAAAAGAGTAATTGCAATAGAAAAGACAGCATCACTAAAACTTATTACACGTTGTTTATCAAAAATTTCTCCTTTCATTTATTCAATTAAATATATAAAATTAAATATACTATTTCTAAAATTTCTTAAAAATAGGTTTAAAATATATTTATAAGAAGATAAAACTTATGTTTTCTTTAAAATAATTTTAATGTTTAGTTATATTTTCTTTGTCAGTATAAGAACTGACGAAAATTTATGCATTGTTTATTTTTAATAGTAGTATTTTCGCTTTTTAAATTTAAATAGATGTTTTTAAAAAATTCTAAAATATTAATAGTTCTCGCTTTTTTTACAATTTACGTTGTTTGGGGGTCTACATATTTGTTTAATAAAATTGCTGTAACTGCTTTACCAGCTTTTTTTATGGCATCTGTAAGGTTTTTAATTTCTGCGGTTTTAATACTTATAATTTCTAAAATTATGAAGTTAAACTTAAAAATCTCTAAAAAGCAATTAATTAACTGTGCTGTTTCTGGATTCTTTTTTTTGGTTTATGGTAACGGAGTTTTTGTTTGGGCTTTAAAATATGTAGACAGTGGTTTTGCTGCATTATTGGCTGCTACGCAACCATTGTTTGTGCTAATTTTATTAAGATTGATCGATAGAAAACCAATGCAAAGACAATCGATTATTGGTGTTGGTTTAGGTATTGTAGGAATGTATCTTTTGGTTAGTCAAAAATCAATTACAACTTCAGAAGGTAGTTTATTAGGAATCTTTATGATTCTTACATGTGTGTTAAGTTGGGCTTATGGTGGTGTTTTTGTTTCTAAAGCAGATTTACCCAAAAACTTTTTTGTAACAACAGGATACCAAATGCTATTTGCAGGATTGTTATTATTATTGATGAGTTTTTCTTTTAATGAAACAATGTCTTCTCCTTTAAATTGGGCAATAGAAGTTCAGTTTTCGGTAATTATGCTGATAATTTTTGGAAGTATTATTGCTTTTACAGCTTTTAATTATTTACTAAAAGTAGTTTCTACAGAAAAAGTAGCAACTTCTGCATACGTGAATCCTATTGTGGCTTTAGTTTTAGGTTGGTATTTTTTAGATGAAGAATTAACTACTCAATCTATAATTGCATCTGTAGTTTTGTTATCTGGAGTTTACTTTATCACTTCAAGAAAAAGAAAAGTGAAAAATGTTACAGGTACTTCTAAAACCTAAATAAAAGCATCGATAAAATTCCTAAAAACATAATAATTTTTAGTAATTTACTAATAACATTGTAGTTTTTTTTAGTTCTTGCAAACCATATTTTAGATAATAAATAGAGTAGTGGTATGCAAATTAAGAATAAAATATACCAAAAGAATAATGATTCGTTTTTTATTGATTGTAAGATAATCAGTATAAAAACTAACATCATAGAACTGATAAAAAAAGCAATTCTTGCAGATCTTTTTCTTCCTATAAGAATAGGCAATGTTTTAGCTTTTATTTTTAAATCTCCGTTTACATCTTCAATATCTTTTATAATCTCTCTAATTAATGTTATTGTAAAAGAAAACAATAAATAAATAGCAATTATTAAATCAGAAGAAATTTTTGAACTAGATTCTAAATTTGTGCCAATAAATTCGAATTCAGAAACTAAAAAAATCACTAAAGCACATAAGAAACTTACAATAAGATTACCAATTAAAGCGATTTTTTTTAAACTTTTAGAATAGTAAAACAGGATGATCGCAGTTACAATAAAATATAATGAGTTTAAAGGTGTATTTGTTGCGATGGAAACAAAAATACCAAGAGCTAAACCAAAGACGTTAAGTAAAATATAAAAAGACCAAGCTTTTTTAATCGAAAAGTTTTTATCTAAGAATAATTTTGATGGCTTGTTTATTTTATCAGTTTCAATATCAAAAATATCATTAATAATATATCCGCTTGCGGTAATTAAAAGTACAGCGGTCGTTAAAATAATAAAATTAAAATGCGATAATAATGTATTTGAAAAGTTAGATTCTAATAATGCGTATTTAGTCAAAACCATTGTCAATAAAACCATTAAGAGGTTTTTATAACGAATCAGTTTTAAAAAAATAGGCATTTTAGTTGAAGTTCTTTTTAATTCTAGCTAAATCTCTTTTATTATCTCTGTCTTTTAGCGTATTTCTTTTGTCGTGAATTTGTTTTCCTTTGGCTAAGGCAATTTCTAGTTTTGCAAATCCTCTATCATTAATAAATAATCTTAGAGGCACAATTGTGTTTCCTTTTGCTTCAACATCTTTTTTTAAACTTCGTAATTCTCGTTTGTTTAATAACAATCTACGTTCGCTTTTTGGCTTATGATTAAAATGATGCCCAAACATGTATTCTTGTATGTACATATTTACAATAAACAATTCTCCGCGATCATTAAACTCGCAAAAACTCTCTGTAATTCTTGCTTGACTTAGTCGTATAGATTTAATTTCTGTTCCGGTTAATTGAATTCCGGCCACAAATTTATCTAGAATTTCAAATTCGAATCTCGCTTTTTTATTCTGTATGTTTATTTTTTTCTGTACAGCCATAGACTGATTTTATGTTTAAAAATTTTTAACAAAGATACATTTTTACATTCGGGAAAGAAACGTAATTTTGAATTCTATTCTAGAACTAATATTCTTATAAAATGAAAAAAATAGTATTACTTTTTTTACTGATTGCAATTTCTTGTAAACCTGCTAAGAAAGAGTTGAATGCACAAGAAATTATAGATAAAACAATGGTTTCTTCTGGTGCAGATAAAGTTAAAAACTCTAAAATTGGGTTTAAGTTTAGAGATGTAGATTACGCTGCGGTTCGTAAAAATGGAAATTTTGAGTTATTTCGATTTACAAATAATTCTGATAATAAAACTGTAGAAGATGTACTTTCTAATAATGGATTTAAGCGTTTTGTTGATGGTAAATTAGTTAAAACAAACGATTCTATAGCAAATGTTATTGCTAATGCGGTAAATTCTGTACATTATTTTTCTGTTTTACCATTTGGTTTAAATGACAAAGCTGTTCATAAGAAATTATTGGCATCATCAAAAATTAAAGGTAAAGATTATCATAAAATTGAAGTTACTTTTTCTAAAGATGGAGGAGGAGAAGACTTTGAAGATGTATTTATTTATTGGATTGGTAAAGAAGATTTTTTAATTGATTACTTGGCGTATTCTTACCACACAAACGGTGGTGGAAAACGTTTTAGAGCTTTAAAAAAAGAGTCAATAAAAAACGGAATTCGTTTTGTAGATTTCGAAAATTACAAACCGTTGCATAAAGAAATTTCTCTTATTGATATTGATAAAGCTTTCGAAAAAAATGAGCTTAAAAAAGTATCAGAAATTATTTTAGAAAATATTGAAGTTAAATTACTTAAGTAGTTTTAAAAAAGAAAAAGACTTGTAGTTTGATAGATATCTAATTACAAGTCTTTTCTAGTGTTAGAAAACATTATGCTAATCAATTTTTTCAATTTTACTAGTTTTATCATCACCTGAAATAGTAACAATAAATAAACTGGCATTGTCATTATCGCTCATGTTTTCATACATCTTTTTACCCAATATTTTATTTGTAAATACAGGTGTTGTGTTGCTATGACCAACAATTAACACTTTTTTACCTTTGGTATTTGCTTTAAATACAGAGTCGTACATTTTACCAGGATTGTAACTTGTAATATTTAAATTTTTACTGCTAGCAGTAGGTTTTGCAGTTTGTTGTGTTCTATTGTAATTTGTAGAATACACGGCATCTAAATCGATGTTTTTAAAATATTCTGCCCATTTTTTAGCTCTTTTTAATCCATTTTCATTTAAATCTGGATTTTTATTTCCGCTATCTGTTCTGTCTTTTTCTGCATGACGAATTAAATAGTAGGTTGTTGTTTCTTGAGAGTTACAAGAAACTAATAAACTAAAAATTAAGCCAAATACTAGAATATATTTTTTCATGATAATTTGTTTTGATGTACGAATATAAATAAAAAAAAAGCGATACTTATTAAAGTACCGCTTTCAACTAACTAACTAATTAACCTAACTAAACTATAACTTTTCTACCAGATCTGATTGATTTCTAAACACTAATTTGTCATCAAAAGAATCTAAAAGAATAATACTATCTGTTGTGATTTTTCCTGATAGAATTTCTTTAGAAAGTTGGTTTAAAACTTCTTTTTGAATAACTCTTTTTACAGGTCTTGCACCAAATTCTGGTTGATATCCTTTTTTAGCCAAATAACTTATAGCTTCATCTGTAGCGTCTAAAGTTATTTCTTGTTTCCCAATCATTTTCTTTAAACTTTCAATTTGAAGTTTTACAATCTCAAAAATGTCAGACTGTTTAAGTGGTGTAAACATAATTACATCATCAATTCTGTTTAAAAATTCTGGTCTAACAGATTGTTTTAAAAGGCCTAAAACTTCAATTTTAGCCAATTCTGTAACAGCTTCTAAATCTGCTTTAGGGTCGCTGAATTTCTCTTGAATTATATGACTTCCCATATTAGATGTCATAATAATTATGGTGTTTTTAAAATCTGCAACACGTCCTTTATTGTCTGTTAACCTACCTTCGTCTAAAACTTGTAATAAAATATTAAAAGTATCTGGATGCGCCTTTTCTATTTCATCTAAAAGCACCACAGAATAAGGTCTTCTTCTAACCGCTTCTGTAAGTTGCCCACCTTCATCATAACCTACATAACCAGGAGGAGCACCAACCAATCTACTAACAGAATGTTTTTCTTGATATTCACTCATATCAATACGAGTCATGGCATTTTCATCATCAAAAAGATATTCTGCCAATGCTTTTGCTAATTCTGTTTTACCAACACCTGTAGTACCTAAAAATAAAAAGCTACCAATTGGTTTGTTTGGGTTTTGCAAACCTGCTCTAGATCTTCTAACGGCATCAGAAACAGCAACAATTGCTTCTTCTTGACCTACAACTCTTTTGTGCAGTTGTTGCTCTAGTTTTAATAATTTTTCTCTTTCGGATTGAATCATTTTTGTAACCGGAACACCTGTCCATTTTGCAACAACTTCTGCAATATCATCTAAAGTAACTTCTTCTTTAATTAAAGAACTTTCAGTTTGATTTTCTTGCAATGTTTTTTGTAAAAGCTCTAAATTTTCTTGAGCTTGTTTAATTTTACCATAACGCAACTCTGCAACTAAGCCATAATTACCTTCTCTTTCTGCTTTTTCTGCCTCTAGTTTAAAGTTTTCTATTTCTAATTTTGCATTCTGAATATTATCTACTACCTCTTTTTCTGATTTCCATTTTGCATTAATTTCATTGCGTTCTTCTTTTAGATTTGCCAAATCAGAACGTAAAGATTTTAATTTAACTTCATCTTTTTCTCGTTTAATGGCTTCAATTTCAATTTCTAACTGCATTACTTTTCTATCTAAAACATCTAATTCTTCTGGTTTAGAATTGATTTCCATACGCAATTTAGATGCAGCTTCATCCATTAAATCGATGGCTTTATCTGGTAAAAACCTGTTGGTAATATATCTTTGAGATAATTCTACAGCACCAATAATGGCTTCATCTTTAATGCGAACTTTATGGTGAGTTTCGTACTTTTCTTTAATTCCGCGTAAAATAGAAATAGCACTTTCTGTGTCTGGTTCATCAACTTGAACTTTTTGAAAACGTCTTTCTAATGCTTTATCTTTTTCAAAGTATTTTTGATATTCATCTAAAGTAGTAGCTCCAATTGCACGTAGTTCTCCACGAGCCAAAGCAGGTTTTAAAATATTAGCAGCATCCATAGCACCTTGTCCGCCACCTGCGCCAACTAACGTATGAATTTCATCTATAAAAAGTACAATATCTCCATCAGAAGTTGTAACTTCTTTGATAACTGCTTTTAGGCGTTCTTCAAACTCACCTTTATATTTTGCACCAGCAATTAATGCGCCCATATCCAAAGAAAAAATTAATTTATCTTTTAGATTTTCTGGTACATCACCATCTACAATTCTATGTGCTAAACCTTCTGCAATAGCCGTTTTACCAGTTCCTGGTTCCCCAACTAAAATTGGGTTGTTTTTAGTTCTACGAGATAAAATTTGTAGTAAACGTCTAATTTCTTCGTCTCGACCAATTACCGGATCTAGTTTGCCATCTTGCGCTAATTGATTTAAGTTTTTAGCAAATTTATTTAAAGAATTATACGTTTCTTCTTGTGATTGAGAAGTAACTCTTTCTCCTTTTCTTAACTCGTCAATAGCAGCTTTTAAATCTTTTTCACTCACACCTTGGTCTTTTAAAACTTGTGCAATATTACTTTTCGATTTAAAGATTGCTAAAATTAAATGCTCAATAGAAACATAATCATCTTTCATGTTTTTAGCAATAATTGATGCTTCGTTTAAACTTTTACCAGCTTCTCTAGAAAGCATTAATTCTGCACCAGAAACTTTAGGCAAGCTTTCTAATTGTTTATCTATTACTTGCTCTAAAATTGCTGTATTTATATTTAATTTCTTTAATAGAAAAGGCAAAACATTTTCGTCTACTTGTGTTAATGCTTTAAATATGTGTTCATTTTCTATTTGATTATGACCAAAACCTTGCGCAATTTGCTGCGCCATTTGAATGGTCTCTTGCGATTTTGTTGTATAGTTATTAAAATTCATTTTCTATTTTTTTGTTTTTTTGATAAGATTAAAGCAATTTTAATACCATTAGATTATTTAACTTTAAATAGGTCAAAATGTCTGTAAATCACTTATTTTAACTGACTTTTTGACTGATGAAAGTTTCTTATATTTGTATCGACAAAGTAAAAAAACAAGTAAATGGGTATATTTAACAACGTATTTGGAGGAAATAGTGATAAAAAATCAAAACCAGAAAAAAAGTCATATTTAAACTGGATTCCTTTAAATAGTATAGATCAATTAGAGATTATAGAGAAACAATCTGAAACAGAGGCTGTTTTAATTTTTAAACATTCTACTAGATGCGGAATTAGTAGTATGGTTATAAAACAGTTTGAAAACCTTTTTTTAGAAGAACATCAAAATTTAAAAGTCTATTATTTAGATTTATTAAGTTATAGAAATATTTCTGATGAAGTAGGGTATAAGTTTCAAATTATGCACCAATCACCACAACTAATTGTGGTAAAAAATGGTGTTTCTGTGCATAACGCATCGCATTATGATATCACTCAAACAAACTTATCAAGATTTATATAGCTTAAATTTGGGAAAAACCTATTTTAAGTCTTACTTTTGTAGCTTAAAATTTTTAAACTTTTGGCAGAAACAAACACTTCACAAGTAAAGGTAGGAAAAGAATTATACGGATATCAAAAAGATGCACTTCAAGAGATTTTTAATCGTTTTGAAACTGCACCAAAAGATTATCATTTATTATATCAATTACCTACAGGAGGTGGTAAAACTGTTATTTTTTCTGAAATTGTTCGACGTTACATAGAAAAATTTCAGAAGAAAGTATTAGTTTTAACACACAGAATAGAATTAAGCAAGCAAACATCTAAGATGCTTAATGAGTTTGGTGTGCACAATAAAATTATTAATTCTACAGCCAAATTAGACGATCAAAACGATTTTAATTGTTTTGTTGCCATGGTAGAAACGCTAAAGAATAGACTTACAGATGATAAGTTAGACATTTCTGATATCGGTTTGGTTATTGTAGATGAGGCGCATTATAACTCTTTTACTAAAATATTTAAGTTTTTTAATGATTCTTTTATTTTAGGTGTAACAGCTACTCCTTTAAGTTCTAACATTAAATTACCAATGTACGAGAACTACCAAGAACTTTTTGTAGGAGAACCAATTCATCATTTAATAGAAAGTGGTTATTTAGCACAAGCAAATATGTATTCTTACAATGTTGGTTTAACTTCTTTAGAAGTTGGTGCTAACGGAGATTATACAGTAAAATCTTCTGAAGATTTGTATATGAATACAGACATGCTTACTAAATTAGTAAGCGCTTACGAAGAAACAGCTAAAGGTAAAAAAACACTTATTTTTAATAATGGTATTAATACTTCGATACAAGTATTTCATGCATTTAAAAAAGCGGGGTACCCAATTGCCCATTTAGATAATACAAATACTAAAAAAGAAAGAGAGCTTATTTTAAAGTGGTTTCATAAAACACCAAACGCTATTATTACTTCTGTAAGTATTTTAACTACAGGTTTTGATGAGCCAAGTATAGAAGCCATTATTTTAAATAGAGCAACAAAATCGCTTACTTTATATTACCAAATGATTGGTCGTGGTTCTCGTATTTTAGGAGACAAGAAAACTTTTGAAGTTATCGATTTAGGTAACAACTTTCATAGATTTGGACCTTGGGGTGCAGATTTAGATTGGCAAAAAATGTTTAGAGCGCCAGATTATTATTTAGATTCTATACTTTCTGATGAAGAAATCGAAAGTACTTTTAAATACGAACTACCTGCAGATATTAAAAAAGAATTTGCAAAATCTACAGATACTTATTTCGATATGAAAAAAGTATATATAGATACAATTAAAGCAGGTGAATCTTCAAAGCGAGTATTAGAAAAATCGATAGTACATCATGCAAAAATGTGTATCGAAAATAGTGAAGATGTTTTTGATGCTTTAATTTTAGCAAAAATGATAGGTGAAGAAATTGATGATAGAATTAATAGATATGCTAAATGTATTTCTAAAAGTACACACAATTTTGTTACTTGGTTAAAAGATGATTATCGAAAGAAATTAAATGCATATTTACGTGCAAATTTCGACGAAGATTTCGAAAAAATTCATGGGCATCCGCCAATTGAAGAATAAATATAAAAAGCTCTGTTAATTCAGAGCTTTTTTTTGTTTTAGACTTTTTTAAAGTAATTAAAAAACACTTTTTACATTAAATATTATTTTTTTTGATAATAATAAGTCGAACAACCTTAGTGTTTAAAAGAAGAAATACTGCATATTAAATAAAAGTAAATTTTTTTTCACTTTTGTTTTTTGTATTGAAAAATAATATACATTTGATTAACTTATTTAAGTAAAATGTTTAGTTTTTCTTATTTCGGAAATAATTTTCTAACGGAGAATGAAAATTATATCGCATTTTGGAAATGCAACGAAAAAATTAAGGTATCTCCATTTTCAATTCTTCAAGAATTGCAGCTTTTTTCTAAGTTGCATGTAGTTTACTTGCAAATATTACAGTGATAAACCCTTTTTTAAAAGGTTATAATATCTATTCTAAAACTTAAAAATGTTTTAGTTCAGACAGGTTTATCGTACAATTAATTTAAAAATACAAGTGAACACAAAATATAAAGATTTAATCGAACAAACGTTCGATTTTCCTCAAGAAGAATTTAAAACTGAAAACAATAAATTATTCTGGCACGGAATAAATTTAATGGAATTAACAGCCAAATATGGTGCACCGTTAAAGTTTACCTACTTGCCAAAAATATCAGAAAACATCAATAAAGCAAAAGAATGGTTTGAAAATAGTATGCAAAAGCATAACTATAAAGCAGACTATTTTTATAGTTATTGTACTAAAAGTTCTCATTTTAAGCATGTTTTAAATGAAGCTTTAAAAAATGATATTCATATAGAAACTTCATCTGCTTTTGATATCGATATTGTAAAAAAATTAAAAGCAGAAGGTAAAATTAAAGACAACACATTTGTAATATGTAATGGATTTAAAAGGGATCAATACATTAAAAATATTGGTGATTTAATTAATTCTGATTATAAAAATGTAATTCCTATTATTGATAATTTTGAGGAGTTACCGTTGTTGCAAAAAGAAACAGAAAAACCTTTTAAGGTTGGTATTAGAATTGCATCCGAAGAAGAACCAAAATTCGAATTTTACACATCTAGATTAGGTATTGGCTATAAAAATATTGTTTCTTTTTATGAAAGAGAAATTGCTAATAATACTCAAGTAGATTTAAAAATGCTACATTTTTTTATCAATACAGGCATAAAAGACAATGCTTATTATTGGAACGAGTTGATGAAGTGTTTAAACGTTTATATCAACCTTAAAAAAGTTTGTCCGTCTTTAGATAGTTTAAATATTGGTGGTGGTTTTCCCATAAAAAACTCTTTGGGTTTTGAATATGATTATCAATATATGATTGATGAAATTATCAATCAAATTAAATTGGCTTGCGAAGAAGCAGATGTAGATGTACCAAACATTTTTACAGAATTTGGAAGCTTTACTGTTGGCGAATCCGGTGCTGCTATTTATGAAATTTTATATCAGAAAAAACAAAACGATAGAGAAAGATGGAACATGATAAACTCGTCTTTTATTACAACGTTACCAGATTCTTGGGCAATTAATAAACGCTTTATTATGCTGCCAATTAATAAGTGGAACAAGCAGTACGAACGAGTTTTGTTGGGCGGTTTAACTTGCGACAGTGATGATTATTACAATTCTGAACAACATATAAACGGAATTTATTTACCTGTTTATGAGAAGAATAATCCGTTATACATCGGTTTCTTTAATACCGGTGCGTATCAAGAATCTATAGGTGGTTTTGGTGGTTTGCAACATTGTTTAATTCCGCACCCAAAACACTTATTAATCGATAGAGATGAAAACGGAGAATTAACTTTTAACGTTTTTAAAGAACAACAAAAAAGCAACGAATTATTATCAATATTAGGTTATTAAAAAGAAAATAATCAATTAGATTTTAAATTTAATTATTAATTGATTTTACAATTACAAGTATCTCAAATAAAATGAACACAAATAAAACATATGCAGGAATTCCGCAGGAGTTCGGAAACCTGTCAACTTCAAAAATAGTAATTATCCCTGTTCCTTATGATGGCACAAGTACATGGCAAAAAGGTGCAGACAAAGGTCCGGAAGCATTTTTAAATGCATCAGAAAACATGGAGCTGTATGATATAGAAACAGATACAGAGGTTTACAAAGAAGGCGTTTATTTAGCTGACGCGATTACTGAAAATTCATCTCCAGAAGCAATGGTAGAAGAAGTACATCAAATAACAAAAAAATATATCAATAGAAATAAATTTGTAACTGTTTTTGGTGGAGAACATTCTATTTCTATAGGGACAATTAGAGCATTTAACGAGTGTTTTAGCGATTTAACAGTACTACATATTGATGCACATGCAGATTTAAGAAAAGAATATGAAGGTTCTTCTTGTAACCATGCTTGTGCTGTTTATGAGGCAAATCAAAATACAAATTTGGTGCAAGTTGGTATTAGAAGTATGGATATTTCTGAAAAAAGAAATATGAATTTAGATAAGGTATTCTTTGCACACGATATGGCTGTAAATGAAGATTGGATGGAAGATGTTATCGACCAATTAGGTAAAAATGTTTTTATTACGTTTGATTTGGATGCTTTAGATCCGTCGATTATGCCATCTACAGGAACACCAGAACCAGGTGGATTGTTTTATTATGAAACGTTAGAATTTTTAAAAACAGTATTCGAGCAAAAAAATGTTGTTGGTTTTGATATGGTTGAACTTTGCCCAAATGAAAATGAAAAATCATCTGATTTTTTAGCAGCAAAATTATTTTACAAAATGTTAAGTTATAAGTTTTCATCAAATGAAGATTCTTATGATATAGGAGAAGATCTTACAAAAGAAAATGTGTTTAAAAAAGTGGCAAAATTTAAAAATGATGAAGATGAATACTAATCAAAAACCAATATCAGAATTTATAGAAAAGTATTTTCTTCACTTTAATGCAGCGGCTTTAGTAGATGCTGCAAAAAGTTATGAAACGCAACTTAATAAAGGAAACAAAATGTTGGTTTCTTTAGCTGGTGCAATGAGTACGGCAGAATTGGGTAAAATTTTTGCAGAAATGATTCGTCAAGATAAAGTTCATATTATCTCTTGTACAGGCGCAAATTTAGAGGAAGATGTTATGAATTTAGTAGCACATTCTCACTATAAGCGTGTACCGAATTATAGAGATTTAACACCGCAAGACGAATGGGATTTATTAGAAAAAGGCTTAAATAGAGTTACAGATACTTGTATACCAGAAGAAGAAGCTTTTAGAAGAATTCAAGAGCATATTGTAAAAATTTGGAAAGATGCAGAGGCGAACGGAGAACGTTATTTACCGCACGAGTATATGTACAAGTTGTTACTTTCTGGTGTTTTAGAAGAGCATTATGAAATAGATTTAAAAGATTCTTGGATGTATGCGGCGGCAGAAAAAAACTTGCCAATTGTTGTACCTGGTTGGGAAGATTCTACAATGGGTAACATTTTTGCATCTTATGTTTTAAAAGGAGAATTACAAGCTTCTACAGTAAAATCTGGAATAGAGTATATGACCTTTTTAGCCGATTGGTATACAGAGAATTCTAAAAACGGCATTGGTTTTTTTCAAATAGGTGGTGGAATTGCTGGTGATTTTCCTATTTGTGTTGTACCAATGTTGTATCAAGATATGGAAAGAACTGATACACCATTTTGGAGTTATTTTTGTCAAATTTCTGATTCTACAACAAGTTATGGATCCTATTCTGGAGCAGTTCCTAATGAAAAAATCACTTGGGGAAAATTAGATATAGATACACCTAAGTTTATCATAGAAAGTGATGCAACTATTGTGGCGCCTTTAATATTTGCTTATTTACTAGAAATGTAACACTTAAATTTTGCTTTTAGGCCAATTTAAAAACTATATATATGAAAAGAGTAATTGTAGATTATGCAAAACTAACAACAGATATTTTAGATTTGTTGATAGAAAAATATCCTGATGGATATGATTATTCGGATATTTTATCTTTTAAAAATGCAAAAGGAGAGTATATAAAAGCTGTTGAAGTTAGGACAGAGGAAACCATTTATTTGGTGAAGATTAGTACTAAATTAGAGCAAACAATGGAAGATTATGCAGAAGATGAAGATTCTTTTGATGACGAATTTCAATTTAACGATTTAGATTCTTAATAAGTAAAAAAGCTCCGAAATTTTCGGAGCTTTTTATTTATTATCTAATTATTTCTTCTTTTTCAATTCAAAAATATCTTTTCTTCTGTCTTTTAAGTTTCTAACAGAACCAAATTTGTTTAAATCTTTTAATAAATCTAAATCAACATCAGCAATTAAAATCATTTCTGTGTTTGTAGTTGCTTCTGCTTTAATTCCGTTAGCCGGAAAAGAAAAATCACAAGGCGTAAAAACCATAGATTGGGCATATTGTATATCCATATTATTTACTTTTGGTAAATTACCAACACTACCAGCAATGGCCACATAACATTCATTTTCTATAGCTCTTGCTTGCGCACAATGTCTAACTCTAGAATAGCCATTTTGTGTGTCGGTTAAAAAAGGAATAAATAGAATATCCATACCTTCATCTGCAAGCAATCTACTTAATTCTGGAAACTCAGAATCGTAACAAATTAAAATACCTATTTTACCACAATCGGTATCAAAAGTTTTTAATTCATTACCACCTTGCATTCCCCAAACCTTTGCTTCATCTGGTGTAACATGTAGTTTTTCGTAACGGTCTGTTGTACCATCTCTTTTACATAGATAACCAACATTATACAATAAGCCATCTTTAATTTCTGGCATACTACCGGTAATGATATTGATGTTGTATGTTATAGCTAATTCAGAGAATTTTTGAACAATTTCTGGCGTATATTTAGCCAATTCTCTTATGGCTTGCGATTCTGGTAAATGATTATTAGCAGCCATTAAAGGTGCATTAAAAAACTCTGGAAAAAGCGCAAAATCCGATCGGTATGCAGAAACGGCATCTACAAAATATTCTGCTTGTTGCATTAATTCTTCCAAATCTTTGTACAAGCGCATTTGCCATTGTATTAATCCTAATCGAACCACTTTTTTATTACTCGTTGCTCTTTTAGATTTTTTTTGATAATAAATGTTATCCCATTCTAGTAATACAGCAAACTCACCAGAATTTTCATCACCTTCTAAATATCCCTTTAAAATTTTTGAAGGATGAAAATCATTAGAAATTTGAAAATTTAAAACAGGATCATGAATTTCTTTTCTTTTTACTTTTTCTATGTATTCTTTTGGGGATAATTTATTAGAAAACTTGTGATAATTAGGAATTCTACCGCCAAAAGCGATGCCTCTTAAGTTTAGTTTTTCTGTTAATTCTTTTCTGTAATCATACAACCTTCTACCTAAACGTAAACCTCTATATTCAGATTTAATAAAAACATCAATGCCGTATAAAACATCACCGCTTGTATTATGCGTATTAAATGTAAATGCGCCTGTTATTTCTTTATACGTATGTTGGTCATCAAAACTATCGTAATCTAAAATTATCGAAAGAGCGCAACCCGCTAATTCTCCGTTAATTTTTATCACTACTTGTCCTTCTGGAAATTTATCAATTAAAGCCTTAATTTGGTCTTCTTTCCAATAAGAATCTGGCATACTTGCATATGCTTCAATCATTGCTTCTTTTAACTGTTTGTAGTCATTTAATGTTAAATAATGAAGCTCAATATTCTCTATGTTTTGTATCATTTTTAATGCAATGGTTTTTTAAAATAGACCATTTTCTTAAAACAAAATTAGATAAAAAAAGAATTGATTTAACGAATTGTTAAAAATTTATTTTACTGTTTTTTAGTGAGTTAATTGGTTTTCTAAAATAGTTTTTTTGTACTTATTTGTAGCTTTTTTTAAACTTTCTGATAGTGATTTTAACCAAACCATATGATTAGAAATTAAATAGGCTTCTTGCAGTGCATGCAATGTTTTTTGGTCTATTTCGGTATTGCCTTTTTTAATGCTTTCATCTCTTAAATTAGATAATTTTTGATACGCATTTAAAAGTTTGTTTTCTGCTTTTTCTACAATTTCTTCTGCTACTTTAGCATTGCTAGTTTTTACTTGTAAATTGGTACAAGCTAGTTGTAAAGAGTTGCTAATTTTATCAATTAAAATATCAAATTCTTTAGAAGCTGGTGTCGTTTTATGATTGATTATAAAGTTACCAATAGAAGCAATTGCAGAAACCATAGTTTGGTTAATGGTTACAATTTCATACACCAATTCAAATTCTTTTTGTTTTGATTTAGGATCTTGAGTTAATCTTTGAAAAGAAGCATTTAAATTACTTATTGCTAAAAATACTTCTTTTCGAGCTAAATTATAATGTAATTTATTGATATCTGGGTTTTTATATAGTTCTTGCGTTGCTAAAAGATAATTTTTATTCATTTTAAGCGCATTTACTAAAATTTGTTTCTGATTATCGATTTCCCAAGTAGGAAGTATTAAATAATTAGTTACAATGGCAATTATAGCTCCTATAATAGTATCTAAAACTCTGTACTGAATTACTTCATATGCATCAGGGTTCATTAAAGAGTATACAAATACAATACTTATTGTTACCAAAGCTGCTACAGATTTATAATTTTGTTGCAACAATGAAACAGCAAAAATTAATGAAGAAAAAGCTAAAATGCTATAAACTACAATATTTTGAGTTATAGAAACAATACTTAAAGCAATTGCAGCACCAATTAAAGTTCCTATAATTCGATCTTTGGTTCTTAAACGTGTTAAACCGTAACTTGGTCGCATGATTACGATTATGGTTAATAAAATCCAATAGGTATTTTGTATTTCTAGAAAATATCCGAAGAGATAACCAAAAACCAAGGCAAATGTTAATCTTAGAGAGTGTCTAAAAATGGTAGATTTTAAGCTTAAATTCTGCAATAATACATTAAAACGATATTCTTGTAATGTTAAAAACTGATTTGAACTTTCTCTTTTTAAAGAAATTTTAGATGCATCATGTACATTGGCCATTACACGTCTAATTACTCTTATTTCTTCTAATAATTGCTCTTGATAATCGTATAAGTTTTGCAACACTAAAGCACCTTCTCTTGCTTCTGGCAGTTGAACACTTTCTACATATTGATTAATAGATTCTTTTGTTTTTGAAAGAGCTTTTAATAAAACATCTTTATTAGGTATTTTTTCGTTCTGAATTAATAATTCAGATAAAACAATAAGATGGTTTCCCATAATTTTGTTTAGTTTTTTAGATGCTTTTAAAAATGATTTTCGTTCCCCAAAAATAGAATCAATCATTTTATAATCTAAATGCTTTGCTTCAATTAATTCGAAAATTTTTATTGATGAAACAAAAATCAGTAATTGTTTTTCTTCGTATCTAGATCTACCAGAGCGTTTTCTTGCGGTAAGTAATGCTTCTCTTAAAGTTTCGTGTTTTTCATTAATTTGATTCTGAAGAACAAAAGTTTTTTTAAGTAACTCGTCTCTTTTTGTTTTTTTAGTTAAAAGTTTTGCTCTTAATTTTAAATATTCGCCAATTAGTAATAAAGAGTCAGATAATAATTGATTTTGATCTTTTTTAGGAGCTAGTTTTTGAAAAACATAAGAAACCACTAAATACCATAACCCGCCAAGAGTCATTAAACCAAGGTGTACTAATATTTCTTGAGTAGTTTGTTTCTGAATGGCAAAAGCAATAATCATTGCTAATAAACCAGAAAAAGAAACCAACGAAGCTCTAAAACCATAAACAGATAACAAAGAAACTATAAACGAAATAATTGTAATTACTAAAATTAAAACCACTAAAAAAGGTTTAGCAAATAATATTGCTGCCGTAATAACCATTGATAATAGAATACTTATTAAAATAGCATTTACTTTTCTTTTGATACTTCCAGGTATATCACTTGGTGAATTTAAAAAAGTACCAACTGCAATTGCAGGTGCGTATTCAAAATATCCTAAAAAGTAGAGTAGGGCAAATGGTATTGCAATTGCAACACCAATTCTAATGCCTCGATTAAAATCAGAACTTTTTAAGAATAACTCTAAATGTTTTAATTTCTCTTTCAAGATTTGTAGTTGATTGTTAAGTTTATAAGATAGTAAAATCTTCTAACTAAGTGTTTTTATTTTGATCATAAAAAAACAAACCTCATTTTTTAATTTAAAAATGAGGTTTTGTTTCTAAAATATAAATGCTATTTATTTGGCGGGTAAAACTTTACCAATACATTCTCCAAAACCAATTCTTATGGTATCATTTTTACAATGTGCACGCATAATAACAGTATCGTTATCGTTTATAAACTTACGTGTAGTTCCGTCTTTTAAAGTAATTGGGTTTTGTCCACGCCAAGTTAACTCTAACATAGAACCAAAACTATCTTTGGTTGGTCCAGAAATTGTACCAGAACCCATCATGTCACCAGCTTCTACAGGACAACCATTAACGGTATGATGCGCTAATTGCTGTGCCATAGTCCAGTACATATATTTAAAATTAGAGTTTGCAACAATTGTTTCTTCACCATTTTCTGGCTGAATACCAACTTGCAAATTAATATCGTAACTACCTTTTCCTTCTTGCTTTAAATAAGGTAAAGGCTCATGCACTTGCTTCGGGTTTTCTGTTCTAAAAGGCTCTAATGCATCTAAAGTAACAATCCAAGGTGAAATTGTAGAAGCAAAATTCTTTCCTAAGAAAGGGCCTAATGGCACATATTCCCAAGCTTGAATATCTCTTGCAGACCAATCGTTAAATTGTACTAAACCAAAAATATATTCTTCTGCTTCTTCGATAGGAATTCTGTCTCCAAGTACATTTGCATCCGTAGTAATAAATGCCATTTCTAATTCAAAATCTAATAATTTAGATGGTCCAAAACCAGGAGTTTTACTTCCTTCAGCAGGTTTTGTTTGTCCTAACGGCCTTCTAATTGGTGTACCAGAAGGTATTATAGAAGAACTTCTACCATGGTAACCAATTGGTATATGTAACCAGTTTGGTAATAATGCATTTTCTGGATCTCTAAACAAAGAACCAACGTTTGTAGCGTGCTCTTTACTTGCATAAAAATCTGTATAATCGCCTACAGAAACGGGTAAAAGCATTTCAACTTCATCCATTCTAAAGATAATTTTGTCTTTATGGTTTGCGTTGTCTCTTAAATTGCCATTTGTTACATCAAAAATTTCTGCAATTCTATTTCTAACCAAACGCCAAGTTTTTCTACCATCTGCAATAAAATCATTTAAATTATCTTGTAAGAAAATATCATCTGTTAATGGTATTCCTTCAAAATAACCTAATTGGTGTAAAGCGCCTAGATCAATAGCAAAATCGCCAATTCTACTTCCTATTGTAATAATATCATCTCTTGTAATAAAAACCCCAAACGGTATATTTTGTATCGGAAAATCTGAATCTTCTTCTACCTTTAACCATGATTTTCTATTCGGATTATTTGCTGTTATGATCATCTTATAAAAATCTTTATTTTGTTCAAATTTATGCAATTTTTTCTCATCTTTAAAATGAAATTTAACGAATAACTTATTTTTAACAATGCTTTTTTTTGAATTGTATAAATCTTAATAAGTTCTTTAAAAATATACGAAAAAGTTATTTAATAGGATTTTGTTTTTTGTTACATTTGATATATATTCAAAACAATTACAATGCAATTAGACAATCAAATTTTTGACCTTATTCAGGAAGAAAAAGAAAGACAATTAAATGGTTTGGAATTAATCGCTTCAGAAAACTTTGTAAGCGACCAAGTTATGCAAGCTCAAGGTTCTATTTTAACGAATAAATACGCTGAAGGATATCCTGGTAAAAGGTATTATGGAGGTTGTGAAATAGTTGATATTGTAGAGCAAATAGCAATAGATAGAGCTAAAGAATTATTTGGTGCAGAGTATGTAAACGTACAGCCACATTCTGGTTCACAGGCTAACACAGCCGTTTTTGCAGCTTGTTTAAAACCTGGTGATACTATTTTAGGTTTCGATCTATCGCACGGTGGACATTTAACTCATGGTTCTTCTGTAAATTTTTCTGGTAAATTATACAACCCAACATTTTACGGTGTAGATGAAGAAACAGGAATTTTAAATTATGATAAAATTCAAGATATTGCAAATAAAGAACAACCAAAACTTATTATAGCTGGTGCTTCTGCATATTCTAGAGATATCGATTTTAAACGTTTTAGAGAAATTGCAGATAGTGTTGGTGCACTTTTATTAGCAGATATTTCTCATCCTGCAGGTTTAATTGCAAAAGGAATTTTAAATGATCCTTTGCCTCATTGTCATATTGTTACTACAACTACTCATAAAACATTACGTGGCCCAAGAGGTGGTATGATTATGATTGGTAAAGATTTTGAAAATCCTTTCGGAGAAACACTTAAAAGTGGTAAACCTAAAAAAATGTCGACATTATTAAATTCGGCAGTTTTTCCTGGTAACCAAGGTGGGCCGTTAGAACATGTTATTGCTGCAAAAGCAGTAGCTTTTGGCGAAGCTTTAACAGATGAGTTTTTAGAATATCAAATTCAAGTAAAAGAAAATGCAGCTGCAATGGCAAAAGAATTTGTAGCAAAAGGTTATAAAATTATTTCTGGTGGTACAGATAACCATTGTATGCTAATAGATTTACGTAATAAAAATATTTCTGGTAAAGATGCAGAAATTGCTTTAGGTAAAGCAGATATTACGGTTAATAAAAATATGGTTCCTTTTGATGATAAGTCTCCTTTTGTAACTTCTGGTATTAGAGTTGGTACGCCAGCAATTACAACAAGAGGTTTAAAAGTAGAAGATATGAAAGCTGTTGTAGATTTTATTGATGAAGCGATTAATAACGCAGATAACGAAGAGGCTTTACATGAAATAGGTGAACGTGTTTCTGATATGATGAGCGCAAGAAGACTATTTGTAATGTAATTTTCTATAAAAATTATATAAAAAAGCATCAAGAATAATTTCTTGATGCTTTTTTTATGCTAAATACTTAAAAGTTGTTTTTACCAGCTTTTAACTTCTTTTTCTATTTTTTCTCGGGTTTCACCGTATTTTTCTTGAATTTGTCCAACAAGTTTATCAAATTTACCATCAGTTTCGGTAGATTTATCGTTAGTAATATTACCAAACTCTTCTTTAAATTCACCTTTTATTTGTTTCCACTTACCTTCGTTTGTATCCGTATTCATATTATTTAGTTTTATGTACTATTTCTAGTACTGGTTAATAATACTACAAATTTAAAACCTTTATATATAGAATGTTAGTGGTATCAATCGAAAGAATAACTCATATGAAATATTACTTGCTTTTTTCTGAGTTTTGAATTTTATCAGCAACTTTGTCATTATCTTTAGTAACACTATGTACTTGATCTTTTAATTTATCTTTATCTTCTCCTTTTAATCTATCTTTATAGCTATCAGTATCTTTATAGCCTTTTTTTACAGTTCCTTTTAAGGGATGTAAACCTCTTTCATGAACATCTCCAGAGTTTCCTTTTGTTACATTTTCGGCACTTGGTCTTTCTTTATTTGACATAATATTTTTCTTTAAGTTATAATACATCAAAATTAATTTTAATTGTACAGATGTATTAACTAATAAGGATTAAATAATGACTCAAAAGAAATAAAATCAGTTTTCTTTAGAACGTTCTAATAAGTTTTCCGGAATAGATTTTTTAGCTTTAGCTCCCATTTCTTTTAATTTCTGAACGCTTTTAATAAGGTTTCCTCTACCATCAACTAATTTATTCATGGCATTAGAATATTCTTTTTTACTGTCATCAATTTTTTTACCAATTCCAATTAAATCATTTAAAAGACCTTCAAATTTATCATATAAAGCACCCGCTTGTCTTGCTATTTCAAGTGCATTTCTTTGTTGTTTTTCATTGTTCCACATCGTATCTATGGTACGTAATGTAGCTAATAGGGTAGAAGGTGTAACAATAACAATATTTTTATCGAAAGCTTTGTTATATAGATGCGTGTCTTCATTTAAAGCAATTGCAAAAGCAGGTTCTATCGGAATAAAAAGCAATACAAAATCTGGAGATGCTATCTTATATATGTCTTCGTATTTTTTATCACTTAATTGTGTAATGTGTCTTTTTAAAGAATTTACATGCTCTTTTAAGAAAGTTTGTCTTAAACTTTCGTCTTCTTCATTTACATATTGTTCATAAGCCACTAAAGAAACCTTAGAGTCGATAATCATTTTTTTATTGTTCGGCAGATGAATAACTACATCGGGCAAAACCCTTTTGCCATCGTCATTTGTAAAACTTTGCTGCACAAAGTATTCTCGGTCTTTTTCTAAGCCAGATTTTTCTAAAACTCGTTCTAAAACGAGTTCACCCCAATTACCTTGAACTTTATTATCGCCTTTTAAAGCTTTTGTTAAATTAATAGTTTCTTTACTCATTTGTAGGTTTAATTCTTTTAAACCAAGTATTTGCTGACGTAGCGCGGCATGGTAATCGATACTTTCTTTATGAGTTTTTTCAACCTTATCTTCAAATCCTTTTATTTTTTCTTGTAAAGGATTTAATATATTTTGAATATTTTCTTTGTTCTGAACAGTAAATTTGTTCGATTTTTCATCTAAAATTTTATTCGCTAAATTTTCAAATTCTTTGGTGAACTTTTGCTGTAAATTTTCTACTTCGGTTTTATTTTCCTTTAATTTAAGCTGAAGATTTTCAATCTCAAATTCTTGTTTTGATGTTATCCCAAGAAGTTTTTCTTTTTCTTGTTGATTATTTTTTAATTCTTGCTGATTTTCTATGAAGTTATTTTCTAAAGTTTCTTTAGATTGAGATAACCTAATAGATCTCTCTTCTAATGTGGCATTTACTTTTTCTAAAATCGATTTTTCTTTCTCAAAATTAATTTTTGAAATTAATTTACCGATTAAAAAGCCAAATATTAAAAAAACTACAGCAATTATTAAGTATATGATTATTTCTGTCATCATGTCGAATTAAGTCCTTAAATTTATCATTTATAAAAAGAACACAAAACCTTTATTTTAGGTTTTTGTAAACAATTAACTTATCACGACAATTTGAAAGCAATATCTAAGTTTATTTTACATACTATTTTGGGTTGGAAGATTGAAAATGGTTTTCCGAAAGAGCCTAAGAAATATATTGTTATTGCCGCACCACATACAAGTTGGGTAGATTTTCCTATTGCAATTTTAACAAGAATGAGCGAAGGTATAATGGTTCATTTTATAGGAAAAAGTTCTCTATTTAAATGGCCTTTTGGTTATTTTTTTAGAATTCTAGGAGGCACACCTGTAGATAGATCTAAAAGTAATAATATGGTAGATGCTGTTATTAAACTTTTTAATTCTAAAGAAGAATTTAGGTTAGGCATTTCGCCAGAAGGAACTCGAAAAAAGGTAGAAAAATGGAAAACAGGATTTTATTATATTGCAAAAGGAGCTAATGTGCCAATTGTTATGGCAACGTTAGATTTTGAAAATAAGACAGTTAAAATATCCGAACCTTATTACCCAACAGACAGTTTAGAGAAGGATTTTGATAATTTTAAGAGTTTTTTTAAGAATATTAAGGGGAAAAACCCTGAATTATTTTAAAGAATGTAGTTTTAATAAATAAAATTCACTAAGTTTGTATTAGTAAATCGTTTTTAATAGAGATTAGGGGCTCTATTATTAAAAATTTACTTTATAGCATATGCTATGATGTAAGTCTTCAGTTCGCTGAAGACTTTTTTTATGAATTTTTTTCTACAACTTTTTCTGCAATACCAATAATTACTTCTGTAGCTTTTACCATAGATTCTACAGGAACATATTCATATCTTCCGTGAAAATTATGTCCGCCAGCAAAAATATTAGGACATGGCAAACCTTTATACGATAATTGAGAACCATCTGTACCACCTCTTATTGGTTTAATTATAGGTGTAATTTCTAAGTCTTTCATTACTTCTTCAACCAAATCTACAATATGCATAACGGGTACAATTTTTTCTCGCATATTAAAATATTGATTTTCTATAGAAACTTCAATTAACTCTTCACCCAATTTTTCATTAAAATCGAATGCTATTTTTTGCATCAAATATTTTCTTTTCTCAAATAAATCTAAGTCATGGTCTCTAATAATGTATTCTAAAACTGTTTTTTCTACATTACCATGCATGTCGTGTAAATGAAAAAAACCTTCGTAACCACTTGTTTTTTCTGGCACTTCTTCTTGCGGAATGGCTGCCATAAAATCATTTGCAATTTTAAGAGAGTTTATCATTTTACCTTTTGCATACCCAGGATGAACAATTTTACCTGTAACAGTTACTTTTGCACTAGCAGCATTAAAGTTTTCATATTCTAATTCTCCTATTTGGCTTCCATCCATAGTGTAAGCCCATTCTGCATCAAATTTATTTACATCAAATTTATGTGCACCTTTACCAACTTCTTCATCGGGTGTAAAACAAATTCTAATTTTACCATGCTTAATTTCTGGATGTTTAATTAGATATTCCATAGCGGTTACAATTTCTGTTACACCAGCTTTGTCATCTGCACCCAACAAAGTTGTACCATCTGTAGTAATTAAAGTTTGCCCTTTATATTGTAGTAAATCTTCGAAATAATCTGGAGATAATATGATGTTTTTTTCTTCGTTTAAAAGAATATCATTTCCTTGGTAATTTTCTACTATTTGTGGTTTTACGTTTTTACCAGTAAAATCCGGACTTGTATCAATATGCGCAACAAAGCCAATTGTAGGTACTCGATGTTCTATATTACTTGGCAAAGTTGCCATGATATAGCAATTTTCATCTAAATTTACATCTTGCATTCCAATTTCTTTCAATTCATCAACTAAAATCTTTGCTAAATCCCATTGTTTTTCTGTACTAGGAAAAGCTGGGTTATTTGGATCTGATTCTGTATCTACAGTTACATACTTAATAAACCTATCTGTAATGTGTTTTTTATCAATCATTTACTGTTCAATTTTAATTTTATCTATTAAAGTTAAAGCCTTACAAATTCTTTTTTGTACTAAAGAATCGCCATAAACTTCTGCTTTTATAGCTAAAGAACTACTTTTATTTAAAGGTACAAATAGTTGTAAAGATTTGTATTTAAAATTCTGTTTTTTACCAATAGAAACAACATAATAACTTTTTCTATTTAAAAAAGTTATTTCTTTCTGTTCTTTTTGAATTAGTTTATTAGTTAAGTTTTCGTGTTCTATTTTTAGCTTAAAAATATCATCTATTTCTATAGCGTTATTGATAAAGTTTACATCTAAAAGCAAGCTTTTGGTAAGTTGCTTTGTTGTATCTGCTGTATAAATAGAAGATTGATAATTGTCTGTAAAATTGCTTGTTTTCCAATTATTAGGCAAACTTATTTTAAAGTTGTTTTTAGCATCTGAAATTTCTTTTAAATTCTTAAAATAAATCTCATTACAAGTAAGGTTTTGCTTTAGGTCTGATGACTTATTGCAATTAAAAAGTAGGAGTAAAGCTCCTAAAATAAGTGCGTATTTAAAAAGAAATTTACAATTCAAGTTTTCCTATTTTATTTGCACCACCTAACCAAGCAGTATTTTTATTTATAAATTGAATGGTATAATAACTATCATTAGAAACTTTGTTCCATGTTAATCCACCATCTTTAGAGTAAGAAATACCAGTTTTACCTACAGCAAAAACTTCTTTTCCGTTGGTATTTGGTACAAACTGTACGCAACTTTTATAATTAGGATTTTCTGCATCTGCAATTAAAGTCCAAGTTTTACCACCATCTGCAGTAATTGCTTTGTTAGCTTTATTTTCTAATGATTTCGAGTAATCGCCGCCAATTGCGATTCCGTTATTTTTATCATAAAAATCGATAGAATACATTCCCTGTGGTCCGTTACCTTGTATTATTGGGGTTTCAAATAGTTGCCATGTTTTTCCGAAGTTATTAGACTTTAAAATTCTAGATTTTTTACCGCCAGAGGCAATATAAACGGTACTGCCAATTGTTTTAATATTGGTGTTACTTGCAGCAAAAAAAGCTTCACCTTCGGCTATTTCAGGTAAATTTTCACACGGAATTTTATGCCAGTTTTCTCCGCCATCATCAGTAATTAAAATAGAAGCACAGTTCTCTGTAGGATCACCAACGGCAATACCGTGCTTATTATCATCAAAAAATGCAATTGCATCATAAAAAACTTTGGCACCTTCTTCTGTATATTGTAAAGTAGCTTCCATATCAGAAATTTTATAAAGCAATGCAGGATTGGCTATGGATAATGCAAAGTAATCTGAGCCATTAAATGCTAAACTTCTAAAGTTAGGAATTATAGAGTCTTTATATTTTATATTTAAAATAGACCAAGTTTTACCATTATCTACAGTTGTTCCTATAGTTCCGTTAGAGCCAGCATAAACAACTGTTGTCGAATCTATTACTTGAATTGCTCTTATACTAGTAGTATCAATGTTATATGCTTCAATAGAAATTGCACTAATATTTCTTGGCTGATATTCTTGTTTACAAGAGATTAAAAAAAGGAAAATTAAAATAATACCGAATATTCTTCTCATTTTTGATATTTTTATACGACTAAAGTAATCAAATCATAATTGATAATGAAAAAAGCATTGGTAATTTCTGGCGGAGGAAGTAAAGGAGCATTTGCAGGAGGTGTTGCGCAGTACTTAATGAAACATGAAAACAAAAAATACGATTTGTTTTTAGGAACCTCTACAGGAAGTTTAATGGTATCTCATTTGGCTATGGATATGTTAGATGAACTTAAAGAGTTGTATACCAATGTTAATCAAGAAACTATTTTTAGTAACAATCCTTTTAAAATTAGAAAAGTTGCTGGTGAAAAAGTGATAAGCATCAACCACTTAAATACATTTTGGAATTTTTTAAATGGTAGAAAAACTTTTGGAGAAAGTAAAAATTTAAGATCTCTAATTAAGAAAAATGTTACCAAAGAAATGTATCTTAAAATTAAAGCGGCAAATAAAGAAGTTGTTGTTACTGTTTCTAATTTAACAGCAAATCAAATTGAGTATAAATCAATTAACGATTGTAGTTATGAAGATTTTTGTGATTGGATTTGGGGGTCTTGCAACTATGTTCCGTTTATGAGTTTATTAGAAAAAGATCATTGTCAATATGCCGATGGTGGTTTTGGTTCTTTAATACCAATTAGAGAAGCTATTTTAAGAGGAGCTACAGAAATTGATGCAATTATTTTAGAGACAGAAGTTACTCAAATTAACAGGTTGCCTGCAAAGAATCCGTTTTCTTTATTATTTGATGTCATGGATTTTATGTTGGTACATGTAGAAAGGCACAATATTACTATTGGTAAATTAGCGGCTTCAAATAAAGATATCAAACTAAACTTATATTATACACCAACAGTTTTAACCACCAACTCTTTGGTTTTTGATAAAAAACTAATGAAAAAATGGTGGAAATCTGGGTTTAATTATGCTAAATCTAAAGAAGAAGAGAAGATGAGCGAATTTAGACCAGATATTCTTACCGATCAAGAAATGGAAGATTCTGCAGAAGAGGCAGAAAATTTAAATATCTAGCAAAAAAAAATCCAGCAATTAAGCTGGATTTTTTAATTTGTTATTTTAATTCGGAATACATATTATTCTTTGCCGGTGTAGCCAATTTAGAATTAAATATTTCTTCTGTTTTAATAAAGTCTTTTGTTTTTGCTGATGATTTAGCGCCAGTAGAAATATATTCTAGAGTTCTATCTAATAAAGGATCTGATCTTTCACCTAAAACACCTAAGTTACCAATATCTTCACCTAAATTAATACCTGTAAAATTTGTTCCAGGGACAATTCCGTTCGGGTAATTTTTACCATCTTTATTTGTAATTTCTAAAACCAATGGCTGCATTGCATATGTATGCTCTGTGTTTAAATTGTCTCCACTTCTAAATAAATTATCAGAATCGTACAAAGTAATAGAACCTACTTGTTTACCTACAGTTGTTGTACCAACAATTTTTACATCGATGTATGCATCTAAAGCATTTATAACTAATTCTGATGCAGATGCAGAGCTACCAGAAACTATAAAATAAACTCTAGATAAGTTTAAACTGTTTATAGCTTCATCAACAACAATATTATCATTAGCATCTGTTTTGGTAATTTTTGTTGGAAAATTATTGGTAAAATTAT
The DNA here is from genome assembly GCF_038019025.1 of Polaribacter marinaquae. Lineage (NCBI taxonomy): Bacteria > Pseudomonadati > Bacteroidota > Flavobacteriia > Flavobacteriales > Flavobacteriaceae > Polaribacter > Polaribacter marinaquae. The sequence continues at coordinate 532,815 of NZ_CP150496.1, read as the reverse complement.
CTGAAGAGAATGCGCTTAAAACTTTGTTATTCCACACTTCTTTAGAATAAACTTCTCCTGTAAATTGACCAGTTACCATGCTTCCTAAATATCCGGCAGAATTTGTAGAACCACCACCATTATACCTTAAATCGATAATTAAATCGTTTACAGCTTCTGCTTTAAAATTACTAAAAGCAGCATTTAAATCTTGGTCGTACGAACTTGCAAATTGATTATACATTAAATAACCAATTTTTTGAGTTCCATCTGTAATCACTTTAGAAACTGCAATTGGGTTTTCTTGAACTTCTGTTTTTTCTAGAACAGCAGTGCTGTTATTACTTATAGGACTACCTTCATTATAATCTGAAAATCCTAGTGTTATTGAAGCATCATCATTAAATAATAAATCTCTAAAATTGGTATCTGTTAATTGAATTCCGTTAACAGTACTAAAATAAGTACCTCTTGTAACCCCAGCTGTTGCAGCACTAGAGTTTGGAATTACATATCTTACGTAACCAAATATTTTTGTACTACTGTTTACATCTCTTACTAGACCAAAATCTAAACCAGTACTTAAATTAATTCCTTGAAAAGAATTTTCTAAAGCTACATAATCATCAACAATCCAAGAAAAACGATCTACAACTCCGGGTTGACTTAATAAACTATTAAAAGTAGCTTCTGGTGAGTCGTATTGTCTAAAGTGTGTGTATAAATCCTCAAAATTATTGAATCTGTTATCAGCTAAATCTGGCACATCTTCTTGCCATAAATAATACAAGTTTAATCCTTTCCAGATAAAATAATTTATTTCATCATCTGTGGTAATAATAAATTCTTCAACCTCTTCTGGAATTTGATTATTAACTTCTTCTTTACTGCACGATGCAGTTAAAACTAATAAGGATAGTAAACTTGCTAAAAAGTATTTTTTCATATTAATATGTGTTAGGTAAATCTTGTTTAATAAATACACCATTATCTAATTCTCTCTGTGTATCTATAGATTTGTATAAATATATAAAATTATTAGGATTACAAGTAACATTTGTACCAAGATTTCCTGTTGAGATATATTCTAATACTTTATCTAAAATAGGTTCAGACCTTTCACCAATAAAACCTAGATTTAAAATATCTTCATTTGGACAAGTTGCAATTGTTGGTGTAAAACCCTCGTTGTAGGTTTGGTCGTCTTTATTGTAAAAACTTAACACAACAGGTTGTAAAGCTACTGTATGTGTATTGTTTTTTAGTTCGATATCGTAGTCTTGAGAATTATATAAAGTTATAGAACCTGTATTGTTTCCATTAGTAGCTGTACCTACAATATGTACGTTTATATAAGGTTTTAGGCTGTTTATTAATAGTTCTATTGCAGAAGAAGCGCTAAAAGAATCTCCATTTAAAATTATATAAACTTCTGTTAGGTTTAAACTATTAAAATCTGTTGAAGGATTAAGTTTAGCAGGAAATTTAGTTAGTAAAGAATCTGGTTGATTTTCTAAAAACCAAGGTTGTGCTTTCGAGTTCCATTCTTCTTTTATAAAAACTTCATCTGTAAATTGCCCGGTAATCATAGTTGCCAAATTGGTAATGTTTTTAGCGAAACTACCACCAGTAATATTGTATCTTAAATCTAAAACCAATTCGTTAATATTTTGATTTTTAAAATTTAAGAAAGTGTTGTTTAAATTGTTAATTGACGATTTAGATAAATTGTTATTGTACATTAAATAGCCAATATTGTCTGAACCTATATTAAAGGTTTTTTCTAAAAATGTGGTATCATAATCGTAATTTTCTTTATCTAAAACAACCGTTTTTGCGTTTGGTGTAACAGTTGTTCCGTCAAAATCTACCATACTTAAAGTATAAGATGTATCGCCATTTATTAATAAATCGAAATAATTATCTTCTGTTAATAAGATGTTATTTACAGCATTAAAAAACTCACCTCTTTGTAAATCTTTTGAAGCTGCATTCGAATTAGGTAAAATATGTGTTACATAACCAATAACAGTATTTGTAGTAGTGTTAGGTTGCGCAACAATGCCAAATTCCATTCCGTTTACAAAAGCAGATCTTGGTATATCTAAATCTAAATTTGTATAATCTTCTATAAGCATAGACTTTTCATCTGTACTTAATAATAAACTAGAAAAAAGTGTATTATAATCTGCAAAACCAGTTAAATAAGCATTTAGTTGTTGGTCTGAGTTAAAACGTCTGTCAGATAAATCAGCAATTTCATCTTGATGCAAATAATATGCGTTTAAACCTTTCCAAACAAAATCGTGCACAACTAAATTATTGGGTATTTGGTACTCTTTAGAACAATTGATAAGTAATAGTGTAATTGCGCCTAAATAAAAGAGTTTTAAGAGGTTTTTCATTTATAAAAAATAAGAATTGTTTTAATAATCTAACGCAATATAAATAGAAATAGTATTATTTTTAAATTCTTGTGTAACAAAATATATTGTTGCTCGTCGTAATGATGTAAACCCGATAATAAAATAAGTTTAATTAACAGGTTTACCATTAATCAACCAAACAAAAATGAACCAATCAGACTTTTTAAAAGTTGTTTTACCTTTTAAGGATAAGGTCTTTAGATTAGCCAAAAGATTATTGGTGTCTACAGAAGAAGCAGAAGATGCTACACAAGAGCTTATTTTTAAGTTGTGGCGTAGTAAAGATAAAATAGCTGGTTATAAAAATGTAGAAGCATTTGCAATGACAATGACAAAAAATTATTGTTATGATAGACTAAAATCTAAGCAAGCAAGTAATTTAACATTAGTACACAGTAATTATAAAGAGAAAGAAACGTCTTTAGATAAAAAACTAGAACATCAAGACAGTGTAAACCAAGTGCACCAATTGATAGAAAAGTTGCCAGAACAGCAAAAGATTATTATTCAGTTAAGAGATATTGAACAATATGATTTTGATGAAATATGTAAAATGGTAGATATGAAGCCAACCGCAGTAAGAGTGGCATTATCTAGAGCAAGAAAAACAATTAGAGAACAATTAATTAAAAAACACAACTATGGAGTTAGCTAACATAGAAAAATTAATAGAAAAGTACGAAAACGCAGAAACTACTTTGCAAGAAGAGGCAACCTTAAGAAACTATTTTAAAGAAGGTGATGTAGCACAACATTTGAAAGAGTATGCTTATATGTTTACCTACTTTTCTGTATCGAAAGATGAAACGTATACAAAAACCATTAAGTTAGAAACTAAAAAATCTAAAAAGAAAAACTTTAAATGGTTATCTGTAGCAGCATCTGTAGTCTTATTATTTAGTGTATTTGTTGGTAAACAACAATACAGCGAGTACCAAGAAAGAAAAGAAGCAGAAAAAATTTATGCAGAAGTAAGTAAAGGATTAAAATTATTGTCTAAAAACTTAAAAAAAGGAGAACAAGCAGTTGCAACTTTACATACTTATGATAACTCAGTAAAAAAGATTTTAAGATAAACCAAGTAAATATTAGTAAAACCAAGTAAAACAAGAAAAGATGAAAAAAATATTATTATTAATCGCATTTATAGTAACACCTTTGTTAAGCAATGCGCAGTCTTTATATGATTCTTTAGAAGACATAAAAGAAGTAGATATGGTAGTTGTTACCAAAGATGCATTTGAAATTTTATCGAAATTTAATTCAGAAAAATTTAAAGATAGCGATGAAATGAAAGTGTTTCAAATGATACAAGAATTAAAAGAATTCAAAATGTTTTCTACAGAAGACAAGGTCATTGCAAACAAAATGGAAAGCATGGTAAATGCTTCTATTAAAAAACAAAACTTAACACAGTTAATGAGAATTAAAGAAGACGATTCTAGAGTTAAGATTTATGTAAAAGCATCTAAAAACAAAGACTTTGTTAATGAAGTTTTAATGTTTATTAAAGGTATCGATAAAAAGACAAATGGCATGTCGGAAGCAGTTATTGTCTCTTTAACAGGTAACATAGATATTAATAAAATGTCTGATCTAGCAGATACTTTTGCAAACAAATAATATAAAACATGTACAATCTAGTTTTTTTAAAATTAGATTGTACTTTTTAAAACTTAATCAATGAAAAAATTAACAACCATACTTTCTTTACTTTTTGTATTAGTTTTAGCAAGCTCATGTAAAAACGATAAATCATTACAAAGTTATTTAGTAGACACAAGCGGTAAAGAAGATTTTTATACGGGCGATTTACCAGTAAGCTCTTTACTAACTGTAAATTCAGATGTTTCTGATGATGTAAAAGAAACCATGAAAAGTATCAAGAAAATTAATGTAGCTTTTTTACCTAAAACTGCGGATAATTCTGTTGCTTACGAAACTGAAAAAGGAAAATTAAAAAAGATATTTACCAACAACGAAACTTATAAAAACTTGATGTCTATGAAGGCAAAAGGAATGAATGTAAAAGTTTACTATTCTGGTGATACAAATTCTATAGACGAAGTTATCGCTTTTGGATACGGTAAAGAAGCCGGAGTAGGAGTGGCAAGATTATTAGGAGAAAATATGAATCCTTCTAAGATAATCGATATGCTAAATAGCGTAAATGTAGACGGAGACAGTACTTCTTTAAAACAGTTTTCTAAGATGTTCAACAAATAGTTAGCATTTTAAACTTACAAAAAACCTCAATTTCGAAAGAAGTTGAGGTTTTTTTAGTTATTTTTAGAAAAAATTCTAATGAAAATAAGATTACTATATGTAGCATTTTTAATGCTACTAACTTCCTGCGTGAGTATTAAAAAACACAACGAACAAATTTCTAAACTACATTCGGTAAAAGATTTAAGAAAGGATATTGATGAATTGTATTCTGAACTTAAAAAATACCATCCAAGATTATATCAGTATAGAACTAAAGAAGTTTTAGATTATAAGTTTGATAGTTTAAAAAATTCACTGAATAAACCTTTAAATAGTAGAGATTTCTATAAAAAAGCAGTGGTAGTTATTTCTCAAATGGGGCACGGACATACTGCTATTAGTCCGCCTGCAAAAATAAGAACCAAAAAGGAGAGAAAACTTGATTTAAAAATGAAAAACGAGTTTAATGAGTTAAAGTTTGAAACATTAAATTCTAAATTATTTATAAGTGAAGGGGCAGAATCTGATAGTTTACTAATAGGAGCACAAGTTCTTAAAATAAATGATGAGGACATTTCTGATATTTATGTAAATTATAGAAAAACCTTTTCTTCAGATGGCTTCAATACCACATTTTACGATAAAGCAATTGGTAAACACTTTAAAGAATTATATTTAAAAAATAATGGTAGACAAGATAGTATTCAATTAATTTTAAGTTTAAAAGATTCTTTATTTAATAGAACTTTTAAAAGAGTTCTAAGAAAAAAAACGAATAGCAACGATAAGCAAAAAAATTCACTAAAAATTAAACCGAATACAAAAGAAAAAAATAAAATTTCATGGAAAGAAAAACGAAAGTATAATAAAATTCATGGCTATAATTATCGAGACAAAACTTATAATAGAAATTTAGAATTTATCGGAAAAGATAGTACAATTGCATACATGAAAATTAGAAGTTTCACTAAAGGAAATTTCAAAAAGTTTTATGAGCAATCCTTTGCAAAAATAGCTCAGAATGAAACACAAAATTTAATTTTAGATTTACGTTTTAATGGAGGTGGTAAAGCAAAAGAAATTAAAAATTTATATTCTTATTTAACAGATAAACAATTCCAGTTTTATACACGAAGTGAAGTAAAAACTAGAATGCCGTTATTAAAAGTAATTTATAGTAACAGTACACCTGCATTTACTAAAATAATTTTTGGTGCAGTTTCACCTTTTATTGCTATGCATAGAATGTTTAGTGTCGAAAAAGAAAACGGTCAATTATATTTTAATTATGGTACAAAAAATGAGAAACCTAATCCTTTGAATTTTAAAGGTAAAATATATGTTTTAATTAATGGATATTCATATTCTGCTGCAGCATTATTAGCAACATATTTGCATGGTAGCAAACGAGCGTTTTTTGTGGGTGAAGAAACAGGAGGCTCTTATAACGGTACTGTTGCTGGTTTTATGAGGCAGCATAAATTATCTAATACCAAAGTAGTAGTGAGGTACGGAGTTTTACATATTGCAACTCCTTACAAAGAAAACCCCGATGGTTATGGTGTTAAACCAGATGTAGAAATTATACCAACAATAAAAAATAGATTAAATAAAACAGATCCAGAATTGGATTGGATTTTAAATGAGATCGAAAAATAATTAGTAAAATAATCAACAATGATATTTAGTTTCTTATAAAATTATAAGTTGTAATTTTTATTGAATTTTTGTACCAAATACAACTCATTTTTTTATGTAATTTAAGGCTTTTTGGTACGTTTTTTGAATTTAACTGCTCATTAACACGTTCTATCTTCATATTTAGTATTTTTGAAGTTTAGAAGAATATATTATTTATGAAGATTAAAATCTGGATTCTACTTGCATTCCTATCAATAAGCACCTTAAGTTTCTCACAAAATAATGCCATTTATAGGGCAGAAAGAGAAAAAACGCACAACTTAATTCATACCAAACTAAAAGTTAATTTTAATTTTGATAAAAAAGAATTAAACGGTGAAGCTTGGGTTACTGCAAAACCTCATTTCTATGCTACAAACCTTTTTACGTTAGATGCAAAAGCAATGTTGTTTGATGAAGTTTCTTTAAACGGAACAAAATTAAATTACGATTATGATGATGCTCAAATAGTAATAAAACTTCCAAAAAAGTATACAAAAGAAGAAAAATTTACGATCTATTTAAAATATACAGCAAGGCCAGAAAAAGTTAAAGACAAAGGTAGTGCGGCAATTACTGGTGCAAAAGGTTTGTATTTTATAAATGCTGATGGTGCAGATAAAAATAAGTCAACACAAATCTGGACACAAGGAGAAACAGAGGGAAGCAGTTGTTGGTTTCCAACAATAGATGCGCCCAATCAAAAAACTACACAAGAAATTTACATTACAGTTCCTAACAAATTTGTTACTTTATCTAATGGATCACTTGTAAATCAAACAAATAATGGCAATTTAAGAACTGATTACTGGAAAATGGATCAAAAACATGCACCTTATTTATTTTTTATGGGTGTTGGCGAGTTCGAGATAGTAAAAGATTCTTATAAAAATATTCCGGTAAACTACTATGTAGAAAAAGAATATGCACAATATGCAAAAGATATCTTTGGTAATACACCAGAAATGATACAATTCTTTTCAGAAAAATTGGGCGTTGCTTATCCTTGGAATAAATACAGCCAAATGGTTGTTAGAGATTATGTTTCTGGTGCTATGGAAAATACCACAGCAGTTGTTCATGGTGAACAAGCCTACCAAACACCCGGACAATTAATAGACGAAAACACTCATGAAAACACTATAGCACACGAACTTTTTCATCATTGGTTTGGCGATTTAGTAACAACAGAGAGTTGGGCTAATCTAACACTTAACGAGTCTTTTGCGAATTATAGCGAATATTTATGGCAAGAATATAAATACGGAGAAGAGGCAGCAGAAATGTACATGCATTCTAATGTTAGTTTATATTTAGAAGGTCAAGAATCTGATAAAGATTTGGTTCGTTTTAATTATTTAGATAAAGAAGATATGTTCGATATAGTTAGCTATAACAAAGGTGGCGCTATTTTGCACATGCTAAGAAACTATTTAGGAGACAAAGCTTTTTTCGAAAGCTTAAAAACGTATTTAAATGACTATAAATATAAGGCAGCAGAGGCACATCAATTGCGTTTAATTTTCGAGAAAGTAACTGGTAAAGATTTAAACTGGTTCTTTAATCAATGGTATTTTGGTGCAAATCATCCAAAAATAGATGTTTCTTATGATTATAATAAGTTAAGAAAAACTGTGACAGTAAACATTTTACAACTGCAACCAGAAAATTTTCAATTTCCTTTAACATTAGATATTTTTGAAGGTAATAAGCGTAGAAGAGAAACTGTTTTTGTAGAGAATAAGGATGCTTCATTCACATTTCCTTTTAATACAATGCCAGATTTAATTCAGATAAATTCTGATGGTGTATTGTTGGCAGAGTTTAATGAAAATAAAGTTTTAAGTGATTATATTTTTCAGTTAAAAAATGCAACACATTTTATGCATCGAAGAGAGGCTCTTTTAGAAGTTGTAAAAAAACAAGACGATAAAGTTGCATTTAATGCTGTTGTATCAGCTTTAGATGATTCTTCATATAAAATTAGAGTACTAGCTTTAGAAAATATCGATTTAATTAATAAATTTTCTAAGAAAGATGCCATTAGAAAAATTATGCAATTGGCTAATAATGATGCTAAAACATTAGTTAAAGCTGCTGCTATAGAAACTTTAGGGAAATTAACAGACCCAGAATTAAAATCTATTTTTACAAAAGGTTTGCAAAGTAAATCGTATGCAGTTTTAGGAAAATCTTTAGTTGCTATGTATTATATAGATAAAGATTTGGCTTTAAAAAAATCTAAAGAATTACCAGACGATGTTCGTAAAATATTGGCAACACCCTTAACACAAATATTTATTGAGTCTAAAGACGAAACAGAATTACCATTTATTGCAAAAAGTGTTGTTTCTGGTATGTTTTTATCTGGACAAGGATCAACAAAAGTGATGTATGAAAAAGCTTTTAAAATGATTTCTAAAAGCAATAATATGTTGGCAATTCAGAATTTAGTAGAAGATATGGTAACCAAAGGAAATCAATATAAAAAGTTTAGCTTCGATAAGGTAGTAATCAACTTAATGAGAACAATAATAAAAGAACAAGAAAAATCTACAAATACCAATAAAGATAGAAATATTGCAATTGTAAAAGAAGCAATGACGGGTCTCTTGTAATATTTTTTATTAAAAAATAGTAGAATGCTTTATATTATTGCAATCTCTTTATTATTAATACTTTTAATATTTACTATTAGAAGTAATAAAAAAAGAGCGATTAAAAACATTGAAAAAATTTCTGTACCCAACCATTGGCATAGTGTTTTAAAGGATAACGTTTTATTTTATCAAAAACTTACAGAAAAAGAGCAACAACTTTTTCGAGAAAAAATGGCAGGCTTTTTAGCATCCGTTCATATTAGGGCTATTAAATTTGAATTGGAAGAGTTAGATACGTTGTTAGTTGCTGCCAGTGCTGTAATTCCGGTATTTAGATTTCCTTCTTGGCAGTATACAAACTTAACAACGGTTTTAATTTATCCAGATTATTTTGATGATGATTTACAGTTTGACTCTAAGGTAGCACACAGAAATATTGGTGGTTTAGTGGGTACAGGAAGGTTTGAAAATCAAATGATTTTATCAAGAAAAGCACTGCATCATGGTTTTCAGAATAAAACAGATAAAGGAAACACAGCTATTCACGAGTTTATTCATCTTCTCGATAAATTGGATGGTGTTATTGATGGTATTCCAGAAGTTTTACTAGACAAACAATACACGATTCCTTATTTACAGTTAATTCATAAAAAAATCGAAGAAATTAATAATGATGATTCTGATATTAGAAATTACGGAGGAACATCTGAAATTGAATTTTTAGCTGTGGCTGGAGAGTATTTCTTTGAAAGACCTAAACTAATGAAAAGAAAACACCCAGATTTATATAAGATGTTAGCGTCTTGTTTTATCAAATAATTTTTAGAAGTTTAAAAAGAGTAAAAAAAGTAGATTTAAGAACGCAAATTATTCTTGTTCGTAAATAATACTTCTTTGAGTTTCTTTCTTATAACTATTTTTAGGTGTAATAATATTACTAGCTTCCGGAAGATAATTTTTACTTTTTGGGTTTAATAAATAATCAAGTTGATACCCAATCATTTTTTTAAAAGGAACTAGAAAATTAGAAGTATCACAATTTTCTATTTCTGCTTTTTTAAGTAGATTTAAAACCGTGTAAACAGACTCTATCGTACTAAGACAAAGCGATTCTGGCTGTTGTTTGATAATAAATTTAGACTTTATTTTGTTGTCGAAACTTATTCTATTTAATTCCTGTAAGTTTTTACTTAGCTTCAGCATTTTTCTTGCACAAGGCCAAGTACCATCAAGAATAAAAATATGAGGTTTTTTATCTAAAAAACGTTCTATTTCTGGTTTTTTTCTAGTAGATAAATTAAAACTTTCTTTACCTGGGTATAATAAGAAAGAAGATTTTTTTTTATTATCAATTATATTATTAATTCGTTTGTTGTTGGTAAAGTCTACACCAACTACTATTTCAGCATTTTTTAACTGAAGATTTGTCATAACTCCTGTTCCGTTTTTCTCTTTTTTATATTCTTTCGGATGCATTAAAATAATAAAACGAGTTTTTGTATCAAAAGAACGGATGTGTTTACAAATACAAGTACTATTTGGTCTCATACATTTGTAACATTGTATTCTGTAATTATAACTTTCTTCTTGCAAAATAAATTTTTGTTTAGATGCTTTTAATTTGTGTGTATTAAAAATTTAGTTTGCAAAACTACTACTTTTTTAAATCAGAAATATATCAGAGAAAAAAAGATGATCATCATCTGTGAAATTTTTCTCTTTTCCAATTTAAAAAAAACTACAATATGTAAAGAAGTATCTACGATGAAACAGAATAATTTAGTTACTCAAAAGTTAATTTCATTTCTATTTCTGGATCCAAATGATATGTAAAAACAGCTTTTTGCTTAGTAAATGGTTTTTCTAGGTGATAGGCGTAAGGTGTTGTTAAAGTAGAATCGTATCTTTTTAACCAATAGTCTTTATAAATATGAACATTTGTATCAATTACCAAAGTATTATAGTGTTCTGTTTTCTTAGAAATAGCAACTTTTAAAGGATTGAAATTATCTGAAATTGTATTATTTAGTATGCTATTTCTAACATCAAAAATAACATTTAAAAGTTCTTCTTCTTTATCAGGTTCATCAGTATTAATTAAAGAAGAGGTGAGTAGCACATTTTCTGGAATCAAAATTACGTCTTTCTTAAACTGAGGTAATAAATTCATTAAAATAGGTACATAACATTCTCTATATAAAACAGCATCTAAAGTTTCGCTTATTAAAATGTTATAACATACACTTTTAGGTACTTTTATAGTTGTGGCGTCTGCAGTATAAATTGAACTTATGTATGGAAATAAGTTAAAGGCATGAATTATTTTTTTTGTTGAATTTATTGATGCAATATTAATATCAAGCAAAGAAAACTCAATTTCACTTGGTTTAAAAAGAGTACATATCAATGTAAAAAAAGGTGCGTAAGGTCCGCAACCGGCATAGAATATTTTTATCTTTTTTTTAGGTTTTTTGTCTTGCAGTTCTTTAATAGCAGTATATATTGCTTGTAAAAAAAGAGTTGTTCTTTTATAATCTAATAAACATAAAGCAGCATAATTTAAACCCAACGCTTTTCCTTTTGATGTGGGTATTGCTGCTAAATTTTCAATTGAGAAATCAGAACCTGTAATAGCAGTTGTTTCTTGTAATTTAAGATGAATTATATCTAAACTAATTTTAGCATTTTCCTGAGTAATTTCAGGATCTAACAGTTTTGTGGTTTCTGTTTTAATTTCAATAAAGTTAGGGTTACTATTCAAAATTAAATTGTTTTTAAGTTATAAAACGAATGTAAGTTTTTAGTTGGCAAAGATTTTACGTATAAATACCTGTTTTTGTAAGAAAATCAATCTTAATAAAAAGCATTAAAAATTTAAAGAGTAATTATAATTGAGGTAGTATCTTTGCATTTTAATAAATTAGATGTCTACTAACGCACTTTTAATTACTCCGCCATTTACGCAGTTAAATACTGCTTATCCTGCTACAGCATATATTAAAGGGTTTTTAGATGCTAAAGATGTTAAAACGAAGCAGCTAGATTTAAGTATCGAGTTATTTACAAGTGTTTTTACTAAAGAATTTATAGATGCCATTTTTAAACAAGCAGAAATGCTTGGTAATACTGCGTTGCCTTTGGTTTGGCAACAAAGAGAAGCATATATAGACAAAGTAGATACTGTAATGAATTATTTACGTGTACAAGAAGTTACTGCAGCTTATCAAATTGTGCACAAAGATTTTTTACCACACGGGCACAGGCGTGTAAAACTAAACAAAGATTTATCTAAAGAGTTTGGTAAACTAGGTATTTTAGACAAAGCAAAACACATTGCCACTTTATTTGTAGAAGAATTGGGTGATTTTATTAATACCAATGTAGACGAGTTTTTTTCTTTTACACGTTATGCAGAACAAATTGGTAGAGCAGCATCTAGTTTTAATACTTTAGAAGAATGTTTGCAATATGAAACCACTTTAATAGAAGACGAAATGTTGTATTTGTTAGAAGAACAATTACAACAAGATGCTTATAATTTGGTTTGTTTTACAATTCCGTTTCCTGGTAACTTGTTTTCGGCATTAAGATGTGCGCAATTTATCAAAGAAAAATATCCAACAATTAAGGTTGCTTTTGGCGGAGGTTATTGCAATACAGAACTTAGACGTTTATCAGACACGCGTATTTTTAATTACGTAGATTTTATAACTTTAGATGATGGTGAAGGGCCGTTGTTAAGAATTACAGAATATTTAGAAAATAAAATAGGAGAGGAGTCTTTAGAAAGAACTTTTATTTGCAGAGAAAACAAAGTTGTTTATGCAGATAAAACTCCGAATACAATTTTTCATCATAAAAATTTACCAGCACCAAGTTATGTTGGTTTGCCAACAGCAAAATACTTATCTTTTTTAGATGTTATGAATCCGATGCACAGAATGTGGTCTGATGGTAAATGGAATAAGTTAACTATTTCTCATGGTTGTTATTGGAAACAATGCTCGTTTTGTGACGTTACTTTAGATTATATCGGCAATTATCAAAACACTACTGCAGACGATTTGGTAAATAAAATCGAAAAGATAATTGCAGAAACAGGTATAACTGGTTTTCATTTTGTAGACGAAGCAGCACCACCAAAAATGTTAAGAGCATTAGCCAATAAATTACTAGAACGTAAAGTGTTTATTACTTGGTGGACAAATATTAGATTCGAAAAAACTTTTACGCCAGAACTGTGTGCACTTTTATCTAAATCTGGTTGTATTGCAGTAACTGGTGGTTTAGAAGTTGCATCCGATAGGTTGTTAGCAAAAATGAAAAAAGGAGTAGACATTGGGCAAGTAGCAAGAGTTACCAAAGCATTTTCCGATGAAAATATAATGGTTCATGCTTATTTAATGTTTGGTTTTCCTACAGAAACAGCGCAAGAAACTATCGATTCTTTAGAAGTTGTGCGTCAGTTGTTTTATAACAATTGTATTCAATCTGCTTTTTGGCATCAATTTGCTTGTACAAGTCATAGTCCGGTAGGTAAAAATCCAGAAGAATTTAAAATTAAAATTACAGGACCAAAGTTTGAAGGTTTTGCAGAAAACGATTTATTTCACGAAGATCCAACAGGGGCAGAGCATCATCTTTATAGCGAAGGATTAAATATTGCATTAAATAATTATTTAAATCATAAAGGTTTCAAAATTCCGTTGTTTAATTATTTCAATTTTAAAGTACCAGAGGTTACTGTTAAAAATAATTTAATCGCTAGTCATTTATAGATTTTTTTAGAAGCTATTTCCTGCTTTTCGCACTCGCTTTTTTTAGTTTGTTCGTGAAAATTTGTTCATACTTCACAAATTTTCACGAACAAACTAAAAAAGAGCTCAAACAAATGCTACAATCAGGGCTAAACTTGTTTGCTACTTAAGTAAAGAATCAAAAAATAGTTTTTATTTGTAAACGTAAATACGCTAACATGATTTAGCAAAAAAAAATATCTAGTATATTTATAAAAATATAGTAGATTTTTTTTAGAAATATTAGTTAATCATAATTTTTATACCTGTTGTAAGTTGTCTTTGATAAAGAGGCAACATCAATTCAATAATTATTTAAGTATAATTATGAACTATTGTAAGTTACATTACAAATTTCTTAAAAATATCATTTAAAGAATCTTCTGGTTGTTCACACAAACCAGGGTGTGTTTTAGAGCTTTGTATAATTGTACTTCTGCAAGCAGCAAGCCATCTAAATCTGTCTGCAATTTCAAATTCACCAATTTTACCACCAGCTTTATTGCCCTCACAAATTTGCACCCAAGCTGCTAAATAATTATTTAAAAAATTAAGATCTAATTCTGGGGCAAGTGCTTTTAACTTGTCTGGGTTTATATGGTATTTAATTCCTAAAAACTTTTTTCTTTTAGAAAATAGAATTACACCCACGTTAAAAAATTCTTCGCGTTCTACTTTTGGCACAACACGTATAATTGCATATTCAAATGTAAATCTATCTTGCATCTTCTGCTTCTTTTACTAATGAATCTAACATCTTTAATTTTGCATTTAAAAAAGTAATATATGCATTTCTCATTTCGTTAGGTTTTAAAACTTCACCTTCATTCTCTAACCAATCTTCCGGAATTTTAGAAACGATTTCATTTATAATAGATTCGTTTATTTCTTTTTTTATTTCTAGTGCAGCTTCTTTTAGTTTTGTTGCTTTCTCTAAAAGTACATGGTCTTTAATTAACGGAAACGTTCTTGTTAAATGATTTTCCCAAGTACTCCAATTATGGTGAAAGTAAAAACTAGCGCCATTGTCAATTACCCAAAGTTCATTATTCCAATGCAGCAAGTTTGTATTTTTTGTTGTTCTATCGATATTACTAATCAAGCTATCTAACAATACAACTTTTGATGCCGTAAAAGCATCAACTTTAGAAACCAAAGGATCGTAAGTAATTGCGCTCGATAAAAAATGAAGCCCTAAATTTAAACCCACACTAAATTTTAATAAATCTTGTATTTCTTCATCGGGTTCTGTTTTTGCAAAAGAATCATCCAAATTCATAAATACTAGTTCTGGAACTTTCAGGTTTAAAGCTCTCGCAAGTTCGCCACCAATAAATTCAGAAATTAGAGCTTTGGTTCCTTGTCCGGCTCCTCTAAATTTTAAGACATACAAAAAGCCATTATCTGCTTTTACAATTGCAGGCAAAGAACCACCTTCTCTTAAAGGTTGTAAATACTGAACCACATTTACTGTTCTTATATCAATTTTATTCATAAGTACTAAAATATACTATTTAAACAAGTTTGTTGTAAAAATTAGCTTTTTGTTGAAAACGAAAAGTAAACGTAAAATTATTTTTGATATTCTTCAAAAGTACCATCATCATAAAAAACTACAATTCGTTGAATATTTTTTCCGCTGTTATTTTTTTCTGAAGAAAATAAAGTAGGTGAAGAAGGGGTGTGCTGTTTTATTTTCTGAACTGCATTTTTAGGAAAAACACCTTCGTCTTTTAAAAGCCAATTAATATCTACGTCGTTAAATTCTGATGTTACTTTTAATATAAAATCTAAACTTGGTTTGTTTCTTCCAGATAAAATATGAGAGATGCTAGAACGTTGCACACCAACTTTATCTGCAAACGTAGATGCCGAAAGTTGATGATGTTCCATTACTTTTTTCAGTTTACTTGTAAAATTGGCTGTGTTTATCATTGTAACAACTTGTTGTTTTACAAATGTAAAATATATTATTGTAACCACAAAGGTAAATTTATATCTAGTTTTATTATGTGTTTAAAGTAGTAAAGTAAAACTTTAGTTAATCGATATAAAACACTAAAAAACATATATTTAAAATTTTTACATAGGAAATTATTATATTGATGTTTAATCAAATAGTTTTCTGAATTAAAAAATAGAAATCCTGTTTACAAAAGTAACTTTGTAAACAGAATCGCAGGTTTACATTTGTAACAATTGGGTAATTTACATTTGTAACATTTTAGTTTGATTACAAATGTGATTGCTTTATTTTTACAAAGATTTTACAACCGATTATTATGAGCTTGTTAGCAGTAGATTTTTTGAAGACCATTTTTAAAGAACAAAAAGAAACTTCTATTTCTGGAAAATGGATTCGTTTTAAAGACATAGAAAGTTTGTTTCAGAAATATGAATCAAAATTTCTTGTGCAAGAAATAGGTACATCAGAAAAAGGAATACCTATTTATAAACTTAAAATTGGTACTGGTAAGAAAAAAATATTGTTGTGGTCGCAAATGCACGGAAATGAAAGTACGGGTACAAAAGCATTATTCGATCTATTTAATTGCTTTTTAAACACAAATAAAGAGCAATTACAAACAATTTTAGATGCATGTACATTGGTTTTTATACCTATGTTAAATCCAGACGGAGCAGAAGTTTATACAAGAGTAAATGGTAATAATATAGATCTTAATAGAGATGCTGTAGATCGAATTGCAAAAGAAAGCAAGTTATTAAGAAGTGTTTTGGAAGATTTTAATCCGCAGTTTTGTTTTAATTTACACGACCAAAGAACTATTTTTAATGTAGAAAACACTAAAAATCCTGCTACAATATCTTTCTTAGCGCCATCAGAAGAAGTGACAAGGGCGTTAACTAAAGGTAGAAAACAGACAATGAATGTAATTGTAGCTATGAATGCTGTTTTGCAAAAAATGATTCCGAATTATATAGGTAGATACACTGATGAGTTTTACCCAACTGCTACCGGAGATAATTTTCAAAAGTTAGGTTACAATACTATCTTAATAGAATCTGGTCACTATCCTGATGATTATGTAAGAGAAGTGTCTAGAGAATATACTTTTTATGCTATTTTACAAGGATTGTATCATATTGCAATTACCGAAGATTTTAGTGAGTATAAAGACTACTTTACTATCCCAAACAACGCAAAAGATTTTTATGATATAATTCATCGATATTCAGGCGAAAAGAAAGATATTGCCTACCAATATAAAGATCAAATTGTTGATGGTGAGTTAGTTTCGACATTGGTTAAAGTAGAAGAAAGTAGCTTAAAAGGCAAAATTGGTCACCACGAAATCGTTTTCGAAATCTAAAAACATTAGATATTTCTCATTTTTTTCATTGTTCTCTTAAATTAAATTTATAAATTTGCGATTATAATTGAATAATATATAAATTATGAAAAAATTCATTTTAGACGAAATAGACCATCAAATCTTAGACATTTTAATAGAGAATGCTAGAACACCATTTACAGATATTGCAAAACAATTATTAGTGTCTGCAGGAACCATTCACGTTCGTGTAAAAAAGATGGAGGATGAAGGTATTATTCAAGGTTCTACTTTAACACTTAACTACGAAAAAATGGGCTATTCTTTTATAGCACATGTTGGTGTATATCTAGAAAAAACGTCTATGACACAGAGTGTTATAGAAAATTTAAGAAACATACCTAACGTTACTGTTGCATATGTAACAGCAGGTAAATATAATATTTTCTGTAAAGTTAGAGCAAAAGGAACAAATGATGCAAAAGACATTATATATCAAATAGACGATGTTCCTGGAGTAAATAGAACAGAAACTATGATTGCTTTAGAAGAAAGTATAAACGATAAAAAGAGAATGATGCACGCAATTTTTAAAGAATTGTAGAGTATTTTACTTATTAATAATTAGAAATCCTTATCATTAAAATGATAAGGATTTTTTTGTGGATTCTACTTTTGATTGTTTATGTTTGTTAACGTTATGAAATATACAACGTATGGCAAGTAAAATTAAATTTATCGCAAATTCTATAGCAAAAGAACAACTTTTACATTTATATAAAGAAATGTTGTTACCTAGATTGATAGAAGAAAAAATGTTAATTCTTTTGCGTCAAGGTAAAATATCTAAATGGTTTTCTGGCATTGGGCAAGAGGCTATTGCAGTTGGTGTAACGGCTGCTTTGTACGATGACGAGTACATTTTACCAATGCACAGAAATTTGGGAGTGTTTACAACACGTAAAATTCCTTTATACAGACTTTTTTCGCAATGGCAAGGTAAATTAAATGGTTTTACTAAAGGTAGAGATAGAAGTTTTCATTTTGGCACACAAGAATTTCATATTGTTGGTATGATATCACATCTTGGGCCACAATTAGGGGTTGCAGATGGTATTGCATTAGCAAATAAAATAAAGCAAAATGGCAAAGTTTGTGCAGTTTTTACAGGAGAAGGTGGTACAAGTGAAGGAGATTTTCATGAGGCCTTAAATGTTGCTTCTGTATGGGATTTACCGGTATTATTTTGTGTAGAAAATAATGGATATGGTTTGTCTACGCCTACATCAGAACAATTTAAATGCAATCATATTGCCGATAAAGGCATTGGTTATGGCATGGAGAGTTATGTAATTGATGGGAATAATATTTTAGAGGTGTATGCAAAAGTATCTGAAATAGCCGAAAGTATTCGAAAAAAACCAAGACCAGTATTGTTAGAGTTTAAAACCTTTAGAATGCGTGGCCACGAAGAAGCGAGTGGAACAAAGTACGTACCACAAGATTTATTAGATAGTTGGGCAGATAAAGATCCGTTAGAAAATTTTAAAGAATTTTTATTAGAAGAAGGTGTTCTTTCAGAAACATTAGATGCGTCTTTTCGTACTGAAATTACATCAGAAATAAATACAAATTTAGATATAGCGTATAATGAGGAAGAAATTACACCAAATTTAGAAGAGGAGTTAAAAGACGTTTATAAAGATTATAGTTATAAAGAAATAGTTCCGTCTCTTGATAAGAAAAAAATAAGATTTGTTGATGCCATCTCGGAAGGATTGGAGCAAGCAATGGAAAAAAATGGTAATTTGATTATCATGGGGCAAGATGTTGCAGCTTATGGCGGTGTTTTTAAAATTACTGATGGATTTTTAGAGAAATTTGGCAAAGAACGTGTAAGAAATACTCCAATTTGTGAGTCTGCAATTGTTTCTGCTGCTTATGGTTTGTCTGTTAACGGATTTAAAGCTGTTATGGAAATGCAATTTGCAGATTTTGTATCATCAGGATTTAATCCTATTGTAAATTTACTAGCAAAATCACATTATCGTTGGCAACAAAAAGCAGACATTGTAGTAAGAATGCCTTGCGGTGCAGGTGTTAATGCAGGGCCTTTTCATAGTCAAACAAACGAAGCTTGGTTTACCAAAACTCCTGGTTTAATTGTTGTTTATCCGGCTTTTCCATCAGATGCAAAAGGGTTGCTAGCTTCGGCAATAGAGAATCCAAACCCTGTAATGTTTTTCGAGCATAAAGCTTTGTACCGTTCTGTTTATCAAGAGGTATCAACAAATAGTTATACAACAGAAATTGGTAAAGCAGCTGTTGTAAAACAAGGTGATGCATTAACAATTATTAGTTATGGTGCTGCAATACATTGGGTTTTAGAGTCTTTAGAAAAGCAACAAATAGAAAATATAGATGTAATCGATTTAAGAACGTTACAACCTTTAGATGTTGCAACAATATATAGTTCTGTAAAAAAGACAGGTAAAGCAATTATTGTACAAGAAGATTCTATGTTTGGTGGTTTGGCTAGTGATATTTCTGCATTAATAAGCGAAAACTGTTTCGAATATTTAGACGCACCGGTTGCTAGAATTGCAAGCTTAGAAACTCCTATACCTTTTCAAGCGGAATTAGAAAATCAGTATTTAGGAAAAAGTCGATTAGATAAAGCTATAGAAGTGCTTTTAAATTATTAAAAATTAGTATTTTTAGAGTTAAAAATTAGTATTCATGATTAACAAACAAGTTATACTTAAAAATAGACCAAAAGGTTATCCAGATGAAAATACTTGGCAATTAGAAAGTAATGAAATTACTGAGTTACAAGACGGAGAAATTTTAATAGAACATCATTATATATCATTAGACCCAGCAATGCGCGGTTGGATGAATGATTCAAAATCATACATTCCGCCAGTAGCATTAGATCACGTTATGCGAGCAGGTGCTATTGGTAAAGTTATCAAAACAAATAACAATCCAAAATTTGAAGTGGGAGATTGTGTAACAAGTTGGGGTGGCGTACAACAATATTCTATTACAAACGGAGATGGCTGGTTTAAAGTAGATGAAAGTTTGGCCTCGATGCCAATGTATTTGGGTACTTTAGGTATGCCAGGAATGACGGCGTACTTTGGTATTTTAGAAGTAGGAAAAGTTAAACAAGGAGATATCGTTTTGGTATCTGGTGCTGCAGGGGCTGTTGGTGCTATTGTTGGGCAAATAGCTAAAATAAAAGGCTGTACAGTAATTGGTATTGCTGGCGGAAAAGAAAAATGTGACTACATTGTAAATGAGTTAGGTTTTGATGGTGCTATAGACTATAAAAACGAGAATATTTATTCTGCCTTAAAAAAGAAATGTCCTAAAGGTATCGATGTCTTTTTTGATAACGTAGGTGGTGTAATACTAGATGCAGCATTAAGCAAATTAAGAATGCATGCAAAAGTAATTATATGTGGAGCAATTTCTCAATACAACAACAAAAGTAAAGTACAAGGTCCTAGTAATTATCTATCATTGTTAGTAACACGTTCTACAATGCAAGGTCTTATGGTAATGGATTATACCAAAGATTTTGGTAAAGCTGTAAAAGAAATGAGTGGCTGGTTACAAGAAGGGAAACTAAAATCGAAAGAAGATATTTACAACGGAATCGAAAACTTTCAAGAAACCTATAATAGACTTTTTACGGGTAATAAAAACGGAAAATTAGTTTTAAAAGTAAAAGAGTAGTGGAGCAAGAGCATTTTTTTCAATGCCCATATTGTTGGGAAGAAGTATCGATGATTTTAGATGCAAGCGTACATCAGCAAACCTATATAGAAGATTGTGAGGTTTGCTGTAATCCTATAGAAGTTACACCAACTTTTGAGGCAGGAGAATTAATAGCCTTTAATACACAAAGTATCGAACAATAATTTTTAGAAGCTATTTCCTGCTTTCGCTACTCGCTTTTTTTCGCTTCGCTAGATTGTTTTTATAAAAATATCTTTTTATAAAAAAAATCTAAAAAGAGCTCAAACAAACCGCTCTATCAGGGCTAAGAAATTTTGGAAACAATAGCTCTATACCGATTTTAAGTGCTTAATTTGCTAATGGATTTTTCCAAGAGAATTCTTTAAAAGCATGCTGCCAATCTTCCGGAAACTTTGCTTTTAAACTTAAGGATTCCTCAGAAAAAGGATGCTTAAATTCTAATTTACCAGCGTGTAAAAACATTTTGCACCAACCAAAGTTGTTTTCAAACATTACATTGTGGTTTTTATCGCCATATTTAGGGTCGCCAATCAACGGATTGCTGATTTTATTGGTATGAATTCTTAATTGATGCATTCTACCTGTTTTAGGTTTCATTTCAATAAGACTATAACGAGAAGAATCGTAGGGTTTTACAGGAATTTCTAGTGTTACCTTTTCTAAAGTTTTTAAAACTGTTAATGCATCTTTGTGTACATTGGCATCACGTCCTTTTACTGGCGAATCTATTATTTTTTCTTCTGGAGCAAAACCTCTAACCAAACCGTAATATGTTTTTTCAATTTGATTATTAGTAAACAATTCTTGAAACTTAGAAACGTATTGTTTTTCTTTTGCTAATAAAATAATACCAGATGTTTTTCTGTCTAAACGATGTATCGGGTACGTTTTTATTCCTTTCAACGCTTCAACTAATTGTAAAAGAGAGGCTTCATCAGCAACGTTTCTAGAGTGATGCGCATGATGAACCACAACATTGTTAGGTTTACTAACGCATAAGATATAATCATCTTCAAAAATAATGTGTACACTCATTTCTATTATTTAGATTTCAAAAATACCATTTAATTTGTGATATCTTTAAATGAATTTAAATTCCTTTTTTGTAAATTTAGATACCTAATAATCAATAAAATATTTAATTATGAGAATAGTATTGGTAAGTTTATTAGTTTTTTGCTTTGGTTGTTCTAGTTTAAAAAGTACCGCTACACAAGCAGAAATTGATAATTTAAAAGAAACCGTAGCTAGTAAAAATATAGAAGCAATTTTTGATTGGGCGCAGCCAATGGGGTTAAATAATAATGTAGGAGGATTAGAAAATTTATTACCGCCAGGTAGCTCTACAAATAATATTAATTTATCTGGAAATGCTAATTTTTTTAGAATTAAAAATGATAGTGTTCATGTAGATTTGCCTTTTTACGGTCAGCAGCAATTGTCTAGGGGTTACAATGCAGATGCAGGAATTAAATTTGAAGGCAAGCCAAAGGTTGTTAAAAAAACTTTTGATGCTAAAAAAGGAGCTTATATTTTAAAGTATACTTTAAATGCAAAAGACGAAGGTTACAATGCTACGTTAACTTTATACCCAAACAGCAATTGTAGTTTGAATGTAAATAGCAGTCATAGATCAACAATTTATTATAACGGAAATTGGAAAGTATTAACCGAAAACAGTAATAACTAAGTTTTAACTTGCTTTCTTATTAGCAATATTCAAATACTGAATTAAGCAAAGAGCAATTAATCCGCAGATAAAGAAACCTATAAATAATGGTAATGCAGTTTTATCTAAAAATCCACCAATATATGTAGCAATAGGAACTGCCATTATGGTAGAGAAAAAACCATTAATTGCTGCACCAATACCAGCAATATGACCAATAGGTTCCATGGCCAAAGCACGCGTATTTCCGAATAAAAAGCCAATTGCAAAAAATTGTACAGCAAAAAATGTTATCAACACATAAATACTTGGGTTGCTTTCACCATAAAATAGCGATATGTAGATAATTGGAATAAGTGTAAATAATACTGTAAAAATTTTAACCAATTTAAACATTCCTAATCTCACAACTAAAGTTCCGTTTAAGAATGTTGCAATACCAATGCTAATTGCCAAACCTGCAAAAATAAACGGAAATTCTTCTTTTAAATGATATTGTTTTTCGAATATTTGCTGACTTGCACTTAAATAAACCATAAAAGAGCCAGTAATAAAACCAGAGAATAAAGTAAAAATTACAGCGTTTTTATGTTTTATAAATTCTTTTGTTCCCGAAACAAATAAAGATAATTTAAATTTTTTTCTATTTGCTACTTTCAGTGTTTCTGGTTGTCTTTTCCAAAGCCAAAGCATTACAAACAAACCAAACACTAATTGGCTATAGAAAATAGATTTCCAGCCATAAGAATCTAGCATTATTTTACCAATAGCAGGTGCAACAACAGGAACTAGAATAAAAATAACCACAACAAAAGACATTACTTTGGCCATATAATTACCGCTAAAACGATCTCTAACCATTGCAATACTTATAGTTCTAGGTGCAGAAAGACCAATACCTTGTAGAATTCTACCAAATATCATCATTTCTAAATTTTTAGAAAAGATACACACCAAACTTGCAAAAGCAAAGACAATAAAACCTACATAAATTACAGGTTTTCTACCAAAACTATCTGATAACGGACCCGAAATTAACTGTCCAAAACCTAAACCTAGAAAAATCATGGTAATTAATAACTGATTATTCTGAGAATCTATAACATTAATAGACATACCAATATCTGTTATTGCAGGTAATAAAGCGTCTATAGCTAATGCCACTAAAGACATTAAAGAAGCCATTACAATAATAAATTCTATTTCAGATTTTTGTCTAATTTTCATTCGGCAAAAGTAGTTTATTCACTTTTATAATTCTGTAAATATTCGTTTTTTACATAAAAAAAAAGACTACAAAATTGCAGTCCTTTTTATTGTGTATAAATTAAAGAAATTATTCATTTCCAATAAAATCTATTTCATTGCTGTTTCCTAAACCTTTTGGGTTTGATCCCCATTTATTTTCACCATTTTCACTATCAGTACAAGCTAAATACAAGTTGTAAAAAGGAATCAATAAAAACCAACCACTTTTACCAGCATCGTGCATTCTTCTAACTCCTACTGCTAAATATGGTAAAAATACTGCAATAGAATATATGGTTTCAATAAGCGATGTTTCAGGAGAAACTAATGAACCATGCATTATAAACTTAAGCGAAAATGATATTATTGAATTTATCAATACAAACATCCAATACTCTTTTCTTCTTGCTCTTCCTTTAAAATCTGTATACTGCTTTAAAACTTTTAAATACCAATTCATTTTTCTTATTTTTAAGTGAACTTATTCTTTTCCTATAAAATCTATTTCTCTGTTATTGTTTATTCCTTTTGGATTTTCTCCGTATTGATTCACTTTATTTTCGCCTTCCATACAAGTTAATATCAAAAACCAAAAACCACCAATGTATGGTATAAGGTTGATAAAAAACCATGCGCCACTTTTACCTAAATCGTGCATTCTTCTTGAGCTTACAGCTAAAGATGGTATAATGGTAGCTAATGTATAAATTAATAGAAGTATTAAAAATAGATATGAAGTGTTTTCAGTTTCAAACTCTTGGTTATAATCAAAAAGATTTTCGTTAGAATATATAAAAAGAAACAATAAAAGTCCTGTAAACAAATAATGAAATAAAAAGAACATCCAATATTCTTTTCTTCTAGCTCTGCCAGAAAATTTAAAATAGTCTTTTAATACTTTTAAATACCAATCCATAGTTTTTTGCTTTTATTCTTTTCCTATATTTTCTAATTCTGATGTATCCATTTTCTTCGGATTCATTCCGTATTTATTTTGTCCTTCCCAGCTGTTTTCTAAAAATAAAATTAAGAGCCAAATAGGCCCAATTAACGGAATAAAGCGAACAAACCAATAAGTACCAGATTTGTTAACATCATGTAATCTTCTAACTGCACAAGCTAAATGTGGTGTAATTATAAATAGTCCATAAATTCCTATTAATAAAAAACCTTCGTTAGTTGAAGTAAATGTATTTATAAACTCTGCAAGAAACCCAAGTATTGTAAATATAATTAGATTGCAAAGAAGAAAAATCCAATATTCTTTTCTTCTAGCACGACCAGAAAAATTTGCATAGTTTTTTATGCAGTACTTATAATAATTCATTGCTTTTTTTTGACGAAAATAGTTTTTTTAAAACAATCCTCTAGATTTTAATTCAAGATATTTATTAATAACATCTCCTGTTAAATTTTCTGGTGCAGTTAAAACAGATTGAATTCCGTATTTTTTCAACTCATTAACAATTCTAACCTTTTCATACATAAACTTTTCTGCAATAATACTGTCGTAAACATCTTGTATATTGTCTGCATCCGTATTAATTAGAGCTTGCAATTCGGTGTTTTTAAAAAATATAATTAATACCAAATGATTTTTTGCTAAAGCACGTAAATAGGGTAGTTGCCTGTTTAAACCATCCATAGTTTCGAAGTTTGTATAGATAATTAACAAACTTCTGTGCGTAATTTTTCTTTTTATAACTGCGTATAGCGTACTAAAATCAGATTCAGAAAAATCAGTTTTAAGGTTATATAGTGATTCAGAAATCAAATTCATTTGAGAATTTCTTTTTTCAGCAACAATCCAATCTTCTAATTTTTTAGAAAAAGATAACATTCCGGCTTTGTCTTGTTTTCTTAAAACGATATTGCTAATTGCAAGTGTAGCATTTATAGCGTAATCTAATAAAGAAAGCTGATTGAATTGCATTTGCATTGCACGACCTTTATCGATTATAGCATAAACAGGTT
The DNA here is from genome assembly GCF_038019025.1 of Polaribacter marinaquae. Taxonomy (NCBI): domain Bacteria; kingdom Pseudomonadati; phylum Bacteroidota; class Flavobacteriia; order Flavobacteriales; family Flavobacteriaceae; genus Polaribacter; species Polaribacter marinaquae. Next base: position 507,174 of record NZ_CP150496.1, on the reverse strand, counting down.
GCGACTTTTCTTCTACATACTGATTGACCATCAGTTGATTACTTTTTGCTGTTGCTTTCCAGTTTAAAGTTCTAATGTCGTCTCCAGAAACATATTCTTTAATTTGCTCAAACTCTAAAGAATGCCCAATTCTTCTCACTTTTTTTGTGCCGTAAGATACTGTGCTGTTGGTAAAAGCTTTAAAATCGAATTCTTTTAGTTTTAAAAATGAAGGGTAACATTTTAAGATTTTCTCCTCTCCTAAAACATATTTTCTAGTTACTAATTGTAGCGGAGTATTCGTATAAATGTTTGTTTTTCCGAAGTTATAAACTCCTCTTTGATTAGGTTTTAAATCATAAAAAAGGGATTTATTATCACCAGTAGCAATTTTTAAATTGAAATTGGCATCTCTTTTTTGAAACTGATAGGGTAACTCTTCAATAATATTTAAATGTGCTTTAAAACCATAAGTATTTGTAAAGTTTAAACGAATAGTATTCACATCTCCGTTAGATAATCTTTCGGGTAAATTTCTTGAAAATTCGATACCATTTCTTAATTTATACAAAAGAATTACATCAATTAACGAAATTGTTAAAAGTATAAAAAGTAGCACTTTAGAAATTTCGAAAAATACGGGTGCAAAAAAGCCAACAACAAAAAGTGCTGCAATTGAGCCTAATAAATAGAAAAATCTATTGTTTAAAAAGAGTGAATTGTAAAAGTTTTTCAAGGTTTGATTTTCTCTTTAAATTATCTTGGTATTTCTACTGCTTCTATAATTTGCTCTATAATTTGCTTGCTTCCCAAACCTTCCATTTCTCTTTCTGGTGTTACAATAACTCTGTGTTGTAAAACAGGTATTGTCGCTTTTTTAACATCTTCTGGTGTTACAAAATCTCTACCATTTATGGCTGCAAATGCTTTAGATGCATTTAAGATAGCAATACTTGCTCTTGGTGAAGCGCCCAAGTATAAAAAAGAATTAGATCTTGTGTTTACAACAATATTAGCAATGTATTTTAATAAATTTTCTTCTATTGCTATTTGATTTACCAAATTTCTAAATTCTTTAATTTTAGAGGCAGAAATTACAGTTTCTATTTTACTAGATTTTGTGGTATTATTTAAGGCTTGTTCTTTTAATATGATTTCAAATTCTTCTTCTGCATTTGGATATGCTACATTTATTTTGAATAAAAAACGATCTAATTGCGCTTCGGGCAATCTATAAGTACCTTCTTGTTCTATAGGGTTTTGCGTAGCTAAAACCATAAAAGGTTCTTCCATTTTATAGGTTTTACCATCAATAGTTACCTGTTTTTCTTCCATCACTTCAAATAAAGCAGCTTGGGTTTTTGCAGGTGCACGATTAATTTCATCAATAAGAATCATTTTCGAAAAAATAGGCCCTTTTTTAAACTCAAATTCAGAGGTTTGTAGATTGTAAACCGAAGTTCCTAAAATATCCGAAGGCATTAAATCTGGCGTAAATTGAATTCTACTAAAATCTGCAGCAATAGTTTTAGATAAGAGTTTTGCAGTAATTGTTTTGGCAACACCAGGTACACCTTCAATTAAAACGTGGCCATCAGATAATAAGGCAACAATTAACAGTTCTAACATGTCCTTTTGCCCAACAATTACCTTTTGCAATTGTTCTTTAATTTTAAAAACATTTTCTTGTAATTCACTTACATCTAATCGATTTTTAAACTCGATATTATTCGTTTCTTCTGATGAATTTGGTTGTGCTGTATTTAAAGATTCCATAGTTATTTTTTAAAGAAATTTTCTATCATTTTATGCAATACAATTAATTGTTCTTTAGAATATTCTGTCTTTTTATTTAAAGTAATAATTGTATGTATTAAGTATTTTGTTTTCTGCAGTTCGTTACCAGATTTTGCTGCTAGTTTTTTAATAAAATCAGCATTTAAAATTGTTGTATCAATTAAGTATTTCGAACGAATTTTTTCTAAGAAAAATGTAATTTTTTTGTCAACTAAATTTTGATGATCTTCTTCGCTTAAATACAAGTTAGAAATTGTTTGGGTAAAAGCAACAGTGGTATTTTCTAAAGGTTTTAGAACTGGTATTGCTCTTTGTTTTCTGCGTGCATTAAAGAGCATAAAAAATAGTAAGCCAATTATTGATACATATAAAAACCAAGTAAGCGTTGGGTGTTTTAAGAAATAATTAAATACGGATGGTTTATCATCTGGATTCTGTGAAAATTCACTCGATTTAATATGCTCGTCCCATAAAACTTTATTGTTTGGTAAATAGGAGAGTAGGTTGGCCACGTAATCTGTTTTACCTTCTAATAAGTAGTAATTTGTAAATACAATAGGGTTTGTGTGTAAATAAAAAGCACCTTTACCATGATAGATTTTTACAAAATTAGGTACTTCTTCGCCATCTATCTTTGTTGTACCTAAAACCATTGTTTTACCTTCGTTGTATTGTAAAAAATAATTTCTTTTAATATTTCTAGAATACAAATATGGTTTTTTACCAAAATCTGGATGTTTTAGGTAAAATTCTCCGTTTAATTTTTTTAAGTTTTGATTGCCAAAAGTGTTTTTATCTAAATTATTGATGCTAAACTCTAAAGCTTCTTTAAAATCGGCATTAAAATAATGTAAAGATATAAATGCAGCATTTCCTTTAGACACAAAATCTAACAAAGATTTAGTACCTTCTTTAGTTTGTTTAAAAGCACTATTTTTTATTAAAACATAATTTTTTTTACCGATCGTATCGCCATCAAAAGAAAAAATAGTTGTGTCGTAAAAATTTTCTTTAAGAATTGTAACATCTGTATCTGGAAATAAGTTAGAAGCTTCTTTTGAGATTATATAATTTCCAAACGGACTTTTTTCTTTTTCTCTGTAATTTTCATTCCAATTGGTTTTTGTACAACCTGTTATAAAAACCAAGGTAATAATTAAGAAAATTCTAAATATGTTTTTAAAGTACATCATTTAAGAAATGTTTTTTATAAATGATTCATATTTAGTTTGTAATATAGAAAACTCACTTTTAGACACGGCAAAATCGCCATACCAAACGTAGCTATATACATAGGTTAAATAAGAAAATTGATTTCTAATTGTACCTTTTTTAAGTTCAAATTTGTACTCTGAATTCGTTTTGTCTTTATGATAATTAATTAGTTTTTTGGTAGCAAGTGCTTTTAATGTTTTTAAAAAATAATAACGAATAGCTAATTTATAATTTTCTGTTTGTATTGCTTTTTCTAAAAGTGCATTTAGATCTAATTCATTAATATCATCTTCTTCATAAATTAGTTTTTCTAACGTTTTTTTAGGATTTTTCTTAAAATTGAAAAAACCAATTCTAGAACCAAGAGCCACTTTTAAGATGATAAAAATTACAATTCCGCCTAATAGAAAAGGAAAAATTACTTTTAAAAAAGAGGCAATACTTGTTAAAAAACTTAAATCGGTATTAGATCTTTTCTTTTCTTTTTCTTCTTTATAAATAAAATCTTTACCTGTGTATTTTGTATGTAAACTATCAGAAAAAGTTCTTAAGGTACTGTATTCAATACTTTTAATGTATTTGGTTGTGTCTTTGTACTTTACAATACTATCAAGCTTTTTTTCTTGCGCTTTGGCAATTAAGCTTGTAAAAATCATCAATAATAAAATAACTTTTTTCATTATCTTAATTGATGTTTTCTAGCCACTTTAAAAGGCAAAATTAAATAGTAATAACTAATGGTTGCTAAGCAAAATAGAATGATTGCAAAGCAGAAAAAGGTTGGCATAATATTAGAATATCTTGTAACGTAACCTTCTAAAAAAGCAGCCATAATTGTAAATGGTATGGTACTTAAAAAGATGTAAAAAGCATTTCGTACTCCTTTTTTAAAAGATTCGAATCTTTTTAATGTTCCAGGAAACAAAATGCTTGCACCAATAATATAACCTGTTGCAGCTTCGATAATCATTCCGAAGATTTCATAAGTACCATGAATCCAGATTCCTTTAATACTATCAAAAAAACTATTTTGTTGGTAAAAGAATGCCTGAAATACAGCAACCATTATTCCGTTCATCACAACATAATAACCTGTTCCAATTCCTAGAAACAATCCAGAAAGAAACATATTTAGGCCAACTCTTTGGTTATTATTATAAATACCAATAAAAGTACCCCAATTGCTACCGCCTTTGTAAATCGCCATAGCATCACCACTTTCTATATTTTCTAGTGTTTGATCTATATATTCGTCACTTAAAATTTGTCTAGCAAAACTATCATCATTAAAAGTAGAAAGTAAACCGATAAAAAAGCACACAAAGAAAAAAGTAAATGATAAATAAAAGAATTTTCTGTATTGATAGGAGAGAAGTGGTACTTTATCAAAAAAGAAATATAAAAATATATTTTGATCTCTTCTTTTAGAATGATAAACTTTGTCGAAACTGCTTTTAGCTAATTTATTTAGGTACGAAGTAACCTTACTTTTTGGGTAATAGGTTTGGGCATATACCAAATCATTCATGATTTTTATATGCAAGTTGGCAATGTCATCTGGACTTTTTTTCGTTTTATTTGAAATAACTTGTTCAAATTCGAGCCATTTTTCTTTATTTTGCTTTATAAAAGCGACCTCTCTCATTAAGAGCGAATTTAACCATTGCATGAAAACACTCCAAATAAAAACCGCACAAAATATAAATATAAATTTTACGGTAGCCAACGTTGGTCAAAGGTTATTAGCGTTTTTATTTGACAATATTCTTAAGTTTGCTTATATCTATTTTGTGTATTATGTGTTTGATTTTCAAGCGGTGGAAGAAACATTTTCTGGCGATACTTGGACGGTACAAGCGGTCGGAATTTTAGTGTTAATTCCGGTTACTTTTTACACATTATATTCAGAAATTTTAATGGACGGACAAACATTAGGGAAGAAACTTTTACATGTTAAAGTAATAAATGTAGATGGATTTAAACCTTCGGTTTCTGATTATACAATGCGTTGGTTTTTACGAATAGTAGATTTTAATTTATTTATACTCTTAGCAGTATACATTCAATCTATTACCATTAATGATTCTGATTTTCTTTTAGGATTGACATTTGTTGTAGGGAAGTTAGTAGGATTATTGTTGATATTATTTACACCCAATAATCAACGATTTGGCGATATCATTGCAAACACCGTTGTTATTTATTTAAAAGATGAAGTAAAGTTTTCTGAAACCATTTTAGAAGAATTAGCTGATAAATACGTACCAACATATCCGAACGTGATTAAATTGTCTGATAATGATGCACGAATAATTAAAAATACATTTAAGACTGCTATTAAATTTAATGATTATAAAACTTTAATAAAATTACGTAATAAAATTATAGAAGTTACGCAGATTAAATCTATTCATAAAAGTGATAGAGAGTTTATATCTGTTGTTTTAAAAGATTATAATTTTTACACTCAGAACATGTAATTATTATATTTTATAAAAATAGAAGTATGGTTTGAAATATTCTATTTAACATAATATAAATTATAGTACAAATATCATATTTAGATAATATCCAGTTGTTATGCCATTTGATAGCTATAATGTAATATTATGTAAAATATCCCAGAAAGTCTTGTGTTTTAACCAAAGTTTTCTGAGGCCATTTTGCCAACGCTTCATCTGAAAAAAAACATTGGTTCTTAAAATTTTCTATCTGGATTAAAAGAATTTAAATCTAAACTAGGTTTTTTTTCTGAAATTATTTCAGAAACTAGTTTACCTGTTGCTGGTCCTAAACTCCAACCCATCATTGCATGTCCTGCTGCAATTGTTAAATTAGTGCACTTAGAAGATTTGCCTATATATGGTAAACCATCTGGAGAACAAGGTCTTAAACCGCAATCTGCGGCTTCTTTTTCTTCTTTAGAAATATTCAGATCAGTATAATAATTCTTTGCAGCATTGGCAATAGTTTGTATTCTAATTGGATTAATGTTATGATTGATTCCTGCGATTTCCATCGTGCCTGCAAAACGTGTAAATCCGTCCATTGGTGTAACTGCTACTTTTGCTTCGCATAATATTGCAGGAATTGTAATTCCTGTTTCTCTGTTTACATTAATTCTGTATCCTTTTCCTGCTTGTATAGGAATTTGTAATCCTAGTTTTTTAGTCAATAAAGGGCTCCAACTTCCTGCAGATAAAACAACTTCATCAGCTTTTAATTCTTGTTTATTTGTTATTATTTTTGAAATTGTTCCGTTTATTAATTCAATATCTTTTACATCTTCATTGGTAAAAAAAACAGCTCCTTTTGTCTTTAAATACTTTACCATTTCTGGCATAAAATCTGTTGGAGTCATATGAGCATCCGAATCAAAATAAATGGCACCTTTAATATTCAGGTTTGCATTTGGCTCCAGAACATTAACTTCTTCTTTAGTTAATTTTTTTACACCTAAACCTTCTTCAATTCCACGTTGACCAATTTTCCACTCTTCTTCACCAACTTTATCCGATTTATAGCACATTAACAAACCTTTGCGTTCATAATGAAAACTAAACGCGTTAGAAGCTTTAATATCTTCATATAAATCTCTACTTAAAATATTAATAGCTTTAATAACTGGAATTGCTTTTTCTACTTTTGACGTAGTAGCCGATTTTTTAAACGCCCAAGCCCATTTTAAAAAATCTGAATTTAAACGCGGTTTTATGTAAAAAGGACTACTGGAATTAAACATCCATTTAATCCCTTTATTAATCATCCCTGGAGCAGCTAACGGAATAAAATGACTAGGTGTTATATAACCTGCATTAACATAAGATGCACCATGTGACAAATTAGATTTATCAATTATTGATACTTGATTACCTTCTTCTAAAAGATAATAAGCTGTACATAAACCTATTATTCCTCCTCCAATGATGATGACGTTTTTATTCATATTAAATCACTTGAAAGCCTAAAGCATAAGGGTCATCTTCAGTATCTATAGTAATTATATTGTGTCCAAAAACTTTTGACCAACCTTTTACACTAGGTATTATTGCTCTTTTGCCATCTAAAGTAGTTTCTTTTTCTACACAACCAACAAATTTACTTCCTATAAAACTTTCATGAATAAATTCATCACCAACTTTTAATTTTCCTTTGGCAAATAATTGCGCTAATCTTGCTGAAGTTCCTGTTCCACAAGGGCTTCTATCTATAGCTTTATCACCATAAAAAACTGCATTTCTACCATCAGATTTTTCATCAATTGGTTTTCCTGTCCACAACATATGCGTTACATCTTTTATAGATTCATTCTCTGGATGCACAAACAAATTAGGAAATTTTACATTAATTCTATCTCTAACAACTTGCGAATATTGAATAATTTTTGAAGCTGTAAAATCTTGAATCCCGCTAAAATTTTTCTGTGGATCTACTATGGCATAATAATTCCCACCATAAGAAACATCAAAAGTAATTTCACCTAATTCTGGGCAATGTACCGTTAAATTTTCTTCCGCTAAATAACTTTTAACATTGGTTAATTTTACCCAATCTACTTTTTTATTTGTCTGTTGATATTCAATTTCTACTAAACCTGCAGGCGCTTCCATTTTTATTTTTCCTGGAATTTTGGGTTGTATTAGACCTTCTTCAATTGCAATTGTAATAGTACCAATGGTTCCATGACCACACATAGGCAAACAACCAGAAGTTTCAATAAATAAAATAGCAAAGTCATTTTCTGGATTATGTGGTGGATACAAGATGCTACCACTCATCATATCATGCCCACGAGGTTCAAACATTAAACCTTTTCTTATCCAATCGAATTCTTTTAAAAAATGAAGTCGTTTTTCACTCATGGAATTTCCAACTAAAATTGGACCTCCACTTTTTACAACTCTTACTGGGTTTCCACAAGTATGAGCATCAATACAAACAAAAATATGCTTACCCATTTTACTTTGATCTAATTCCGTCTTTGATTCTAAAAATTGATAACGGATTGTCATCTTGTAATTCTTTTGGCAACAAATTATTAGGCCAATCTTGATAACTGAATGGTCTTACCCAACGTTTTATTGAAGTAATTCCTACAGCAGAAAACCTACTATCTGTAGATGCAGGATAAGGACCTCCATGAACCATAGATTCGCAAACCTCTACACCTGTTGGAACTCCATTAAAAATAATACGTCCTACTCTATTTTGTAATGCAGCAATTATTTCTGAATATTCAGAAACTTCATTATCATCAGAAATTACAGTTCCTGTTAATTGTCCTTCTATTTTTGATATTATTGATTCTAATTCAACTTCATTTTCACATTGAACAACCATAGAAAATGGGCCAAAAACCTCTAAATGTAATGTTGGGTTTTCTAAAAAATCTTTTCCTGTAACACTAACAATTGCCTGTTCTGCATAATTGTTTTTTATTTCTGATGTATAATTAGCTGTAACAGAAATATTTGCTTGAGAAATTACCTTTTCTTTATTATTGATATATCCTTTTTTGATATTTGGATGCAACATACAAGAAGGATTGATTTTCATAATTTCATGTGATAGACTTTTAATGAAACTTGACAAAGAATCACTTTTTACACCTAACAACAAGCCTGGGTTTGTACAAAACTGACCAGTTCCTAAAGCTATAGAACTTGCATAGGTTTTAGCAATTTCTTTTTGTCTATTTTCTAATGCCTTTGGTAAAATAACCACAGGATTTATACTTCCCATTTCTGCAAAAACCGGAATTGGTTCTTCTCTTTTTGCTGCTAAATCTAACAATGATCTTCCTCCTTTTATACTTCCTGTAAATCCAACTGCTTTTACATTTGGATGCGAAACTAATTGTTGCCCAACGTCAATTCCGCTAGAATTTAAATTAGAAAAAACACCATTTGGCATTCCTGTTTTTTCAGCAGCTTTTATAATTGCTGAAGCTACTAATTCTCCAGTTCCTGCATGCATTGGATGCGATTTTACAATTACAGGACAACCTGATGCTAAAGCTGCAGCTGTATCTCCCCCAGCAGTAGAATACGCCAAAGGAAAATTACTTGCTCCAAAAACCACAACTGGACCTAAAGGAATTAACATTTTTCTGATATCAGATTTTGGCATTGGTTCTCTATTTGGTTGAGCTGTATCTATAGTTGCTTCTACCCAAGAACCTTCTGCTACTAGATTTGCAAAACTTCTTAACTGCCCAATAGTTCTAGCTCTTTCTCCTTTTGCTCTTCCTTCTGGCAAACCTGTTTCTAAACAATATGTTTGAATTAATAAATCATCCAAGGTTAAAATTTCGTCTGCAATTGCGTTTAGAAATGCTGCTTTTCTTTCTCCAGAAACTTTTCTAAATTCCTTAAATGCTTCTGAAGATAATGCTACAGCTTCATTTATTTCGTCTGAAGTTGCTTTTGTAAAAACAGTTGTATTTTCTTCATTCAATTCTGGATTGAAAGTAGTATATGTTTTATTTCCGATGGCAGATAATTGGTTACCTATGTAGTTTTTTCCTGTAATCATTTTTATGTATTTTTTTTCAATTTTATTGGATAGTAAGCTACTTTTTTTGAATGTTTAAAAAGTCTTAACCTATTAAGTCCAGAATTTCAAGTCTTTCTTTTGCCAGAATATATCTTGCACGGACATCATAAATTTGCTGTTGAGTTAATTTCTTACCAAAAGTACGAAGCCCTCCAGCAACATCATTATGATGAATTCCCATAGCAAGCTTAAGATATTCCATAAGCAGCGGCTGAGCATCCAGATATGATAATGAATTTAAAGCCTGGGAAATTTTGTTTGCCTCAGCCCATTCTCCATTTAAAACACACTCTTGCATAGTAACACTTGCTTTTGGAAAAATTGTACCTACACCTGTAATCCCTCCACTTGCACCAGCGAGTCCTGCATATACAGTAACGGTGTCTACTCCTGCCAAAATTTTTAAATCTTTGTTCTCTAACAACAAGGTTTCAATAATTGAAACATCTATAGTCGATATTTTAAGAGCAGTTACCATAGAAAGAACCGAAAGTCTTTTAAGAAGGTCTGTAGAGAGCGAATGATAACCGGCTGCATCAGGATTGTTATAAGGCATAATTGTTACACCTACATCTTTTGCAGTTGCTTCAGAAAGTGCATAGTACTCATACATTTCTTTTTCAGAAGGAATCTCCTTAGTTTTTGGTGGCATCACCATGACTGTATCAACGCCAACAGTTGCAAGTCCTTCAATGATTTTGGCAAGTTCTTCCTTAGTTTCTGCTGTTGCTCCGCTAATCAACGGAACATTGTATTCTTCAGCAACCTCAGAAAGTGATTTAAGTAAAGAAAGACGCTGCTTGTTGCTCAGATAGCTATTCTCACCCAGAGTTCCAGAACCTACAAGTCCGCTCATTCTGCTTCCTCCTTTTCCTGGAACTTTTAAAATACCTGCGGCCTGTTTTTGTGTTGCATCAAAGTCAATTTCAAGTGAGCCAGATTTTGACTCTTTCAACCATGTAAAAACTGCTGGCATTACCCCATTCCAATGTACATTCATAATTCTGTTTTTAATGTTATCAAAATTAAAGAGTTAACAGATACTTAAATAATGATAAATTAATCACTTTTGATACTATATTATTCTTTTTTACACAATAATTCGCAAAAAAGCATATTATTTACATAATATTGTTAATAAATGAAATTTTTAAATGAAAGTTCTACCCTTTAAAATACCAAAACCAGAGAACAACTCCTTGATTTATCAAGAAGATATTGAGGTAGTTTTTTATGATAAGTTACATCAACATGACGAAATACAGATTAGCCTTATTGAAAAAGGCAAAGGAACTCTATTAATTGGTGATAGCATTTATAGCTATAGTGATAATGATATTATTGTAATTGGAAGCAATTTACCTCACGCTTTTAAAAGTGATAAAAACACAGATGAAACCTCTAAAATGATGAGTTTGTTTTTTACTGAATCTTCTTTTGGCGATTCTTTTTTTAAGTTGAAAGAGCTTTCTGAAGTCAGTCATTTTTTTTCTAAATCGCTACAAGGTTTAAAGGTCGAAACTAATAAAAAAGTAATTATTAAGGCTTTTAAACAGTTAAAAGAAGCATCAAAATTAAATCGATTTATTTTGTTTTTAGAAATTTTAAAAACGGTTACTATTTCAAATTCAGAACCATTATCAACTTTTGTTTACAATAAAAAATACTCTGATTTAGAAGGAAAAAGAATGCGAAATGTATTTGATTATACAATAGAAAATGCGCGTCAGAAAATATCTTTAGATGACATTTCTAAAGTTGCAAATATGACAAAAAATGCGTTTTGTAAATATTTTAAAAAACGAACGAACAAGACGTACATTAGCTTTTTGACTGAATTACGAATTGAAAATGCTTGTAAATTATTAAATACTAACACGGATCTATCTATTAATGAAATTGCTTTTAAATCGGGATTTAACAATATCTCTAATTTTAACAGACAATTTAAAATGAAAAAAGGTATATCTCCAAATGTATTTAGGAAAACTAACCTATAATAAGTTTAGTTTGTGAAATAAATCTTTAAGTATACAATCTTAACCCATTCCATACACATTACCATTTCACTCCTATCGTCGCTTCGAGCAAAGCGTATTCCATTTCATTTTTAAAGAAACTTTTAGAAAGAAAAAAATCCAAGAAAATTGGGTTAAAGAACTTCGCTTTTCACCAAAGCAAAGTTACATAACGCAGAATATTATAGAACAAATACATAATAATTTACTTATAACCATTTTATGGCTATTTACGAATAATTATAGATATAGTGCTTTAGGTTTCCTATATAATTGTTTTAAGAGTAATTATGATTATATAGTTTCTGTTTTTATTTGATAACAATTTTTAAAGCACTAAAACTTGTAAAAAATCAAAAAGATGACATTCAAATTAACTTGATTAGTATTTATCTAAAAGATTTATTACTGCCGATATCATCTATAATTTATTGCTTGTTTTTACTCAATTTGCATAAATTCTCTCGGACTTTATTCGTCAGTAATTATTTACTAAGTTAATTACTTGAAATACAAAACATATACAACTATATTACTTATAATAAGTACTTTAACCAAAAAGTATCCAACATCTGAAAATATGTATAAGCAATTAAGACCACTACTACCCGACCTTTGTATTAAAATTTTAACCTTAAAAAATAGATAAAATGAATACAAATCAATTTGGTAAAAAAGGTTGGACACCAGACAGGATTGAAAAATTATATGGTAAAACATACGTTATAACAGGAACTACAAGCGGAACAGGATTTGAAGCAGCGAAAATATTACTATCAAAAGGTGCAAGAGTGGTTATGCTTAATAGAAATCCTAAAAAAGCAGAAAACACTATTGCAATGTTGAAACAAGAAATGGGAAATGATATTGATGTAATAAACCTTCAAATGGATTTGTCTATGCAAGTTTCTGTAAAAAAAGCAGCAGCAGAAGTGTTAAAAACAGTTTCTCAAATAGATGCGCTTATTTGTAATGCAGCAATTGCCCAAGTACCTAAACAAACCCTTACAATAGACGGTTGGGAAAGCCAGATGGGAACGAATTATTTCGGAAATTGGACATTGCAAGCTTTATTGTTTCCTCTTATTGAAAAATCTAAAGGACGTATTGTAACCGTTGGAAGTATGGGGTACGATATGGGCATTAAAACCATAAAATTTGAGGACTTAAATTGGGATAAAGACTATACGCCTAACAATGCTTATAGTCAAAGTAAATTGGCTCAAATAATGTCAATGTACGAATTACAAGATAGATTAAAAGCAGCAGAAAAAACAGAAGTTAAAGCCTATGCGTGTCATCCTGGTTCTTCGAGAACCAACTTGATAAACACAAGTGGTAGTTTTATGATGAAATTCATCTTTAATTTGATGAAATTATCTCCATTAACACAGTCAGCAGAAAAAGGGGCTTATCCGCAATTAATGTGTGCAACAGAACCAAATTTAGACCAAAGCGGTTTTTATGGACCAACAGGAAGAAGCAATTGGGTAGGACCAGTTGGCGCTCACAAAATAGAACCGCACGCTAAAGATAAAGCAGTGGCAAAGCGTCTATGGAAAATTTCTGAAAAAGAGACAGGTGTAAAATGGAATATTTAAATTTGTAGTATGCAACATTTTAAAACATTATCATCTTATTTAGAGTATTTAGATCTTCCTCGCTCAGAACATCCCATGTTGAGCGTTTTTAACTCTAAAGAAGATGGGCATCTGCCTTGTCCAAGACAAAGTTCGCCACCAATTACAAACGATTGTTATTCCATAAGTTTTAAAAAATATGTAGAAGGGAATTTAAACTACGGCAGAACTAAATATGATTTCACAAATGGTGCTTTGATTTTCATTGCACCAAGACAAGTCTTGCAATGGGATAGCAGCGTAGTTTTTGAACAAAAAGGGTTTTCGATAAACTTTCACGAAGATTTTTTGAAAGGCACAGAATTGGCAGAACAAATTAAAAAATATGGTTTCTTCTCGTATTCTGTAAATGAAGCTTTACACCTTTCGCCTAAAGAAGAAAAACAGATAGCATCTATTGTTAAAAATATTGAAATTGAGTATCAAAATAACCAAGATGCTTTTAGCAAAGAAATAATCATTTCGCAATTAGACACGTTATTAAAATATGCCAATCGTTTCTATGAAAGGCAATTTTTAAATAGAAAAGAAATATCCAATAATTTGTTAGAGCAATTCAATAGGCATTTAACGGAATATTTAGAGTCTGGACAATTACAAGAAAAAGGAATTCCAAGTATTGAGCAAATTGCAGATAAAATGTCCTTTTCACAACGTTATTTAAGTGACACTTTAAAAAAAGAAACAGGTAAAACTACAACCGAACATTTACACTTACACTTAATAGACAAGGCTAAAAATATACTTTTACAACCCAATAAAAGTATCTCAGAGGTGGCTTACGAATTAGGATTTGAATATCCGCCTTATTTTTCGAGACTATTTAAAAAGAAAGAAGGCATAAGTCCTACAGAATACAGAGAAAAATACAAACTAAATTAAAATGGAACTATTAAAATTAGCAACAGAATGGGCAAAATCCGAAGTATTTTCAACACGTTTTTTTATCTTATTTTCTATAGGGTTTTTATTTGCAAGTGTTGGATTTTGGCAATTAGGAAAAACAGATTTGGCAAAAGCCTATATCATTCCAACATTAGTGGCAGGTATATTACTTTTAATAATTGGTAGCGGTCTTAATTACACAAACATTCAAAGAGTTAAACAATTTGAAAAACATTATAATGAAGACGCTTCTGCTTTTTATCAATCTGAAATTGAACGTTCAGAAAGTACTTTAAAAGAATATACAGTTGTATTTAAAGTAATTCCAATATTAATTATCATAGCCGCATTAATAATGCTGTTTGTAAATACACCTACCTCGAGAGCAATTTGTATTACAGCTATTGCAATGCTAATAGTCATTTTATTAGTTGACGGAACTGCGCACTCAAGAATAGAAAACTACCATAAAGAATTGAAATTAGTGGATATTCAAAATGAAATTAAAAAATAACTACATACAACACAGTATAAAATTAATTGCTGGTTTTAGCCAACTTACGACAATCCTCTTGGATTTTCTTTGTTCGTGTTTTATTTATTTAATTCACTGCTTAAACCATGCAACAAAGCATACACAATTCCGTTCTCCCCTACTTATAATTATCTCTACATACAAACAAGTAACTTTTATATACATAAACCTTATTACCACAAATTTAAAAGAAGAACCTAACGTCAACAGAACTTTAATAGACTATTAAGTAGAAATAACTTCTTAAGATTTCAGCATTATTTAGTTAATGATATAGCCAAAATAGATTACTGTTTCTACTTGATAACTACATGATATTTAGTTTAAGTAATAAAAAAGTGCTGTTATACAAGTAAATAAAATCTAAATGCAATATATTTGATTTTATATAACGAGTTAGGGCAAATCCCCTTCAAAACGCAGAGTTAAACTATGAAAGAAAAATTTGTCCTATTAATTACACTTTTCATATTTGGATTGAATATTTCAATTGCACAGAAATCCAAAACAATTGAGAAAATAAAGTTTGATAACTATGAGCTAAAAGTTAAATTTTTCGACCCATACGAACATTTAATGTCAGAAGATCGAGAATTTAAAAGTCTTTACCCTAAAATTCAAGAAAAAAAATGGAATGAATACATACTTAATAATGTAATTTATGACTTTCAACTTATTCAAAATAAAAAAATTATTAAACATTATATTTTAAGAGGGAATCCATCAAAAAGTATTTATTCTAAAAATTTAACAAGAAATAATATCTATTTGTTAGATATAGTAAATCATAAAAATAAAACTGATTTTTTTAAAATTTCAGAATATTCAAAACTAATTTCAAAAACAATCGATAAATTCAATTTTTATGGAACATTATTTGATGATATGGAATTATTAAAAGATAACGAAGGAAAATTAGGTAAAAATATCTTTGGTAGATTTAGACTTAAAATTCCTTATTCAACTATCCAGAAAAATATAATGACTTTAATAAGTTTTGACCTATATGGAGAAATAGAAACTGAATGGATTTTAAACAACACAGAGGGGTTTAAAAATTCATTTTTCGATTATCAAGAAAAAATTGACCAATATTTCAAAATTGAAAGAATTAAAAAGACATACGTAAGAACTTATGACCTGAATGGAGAAATTCAAAATGAATATCCAAGGTTAAATACTGATAAGAATATAAAATCTTATATTGGAAAAATGAACAGAATTGGAGATGTTGTTTCTTTGCCATTTTTCAAATCTACAGACAAGGCTATTATAATCGAAAAAGATAGTTTAGGCTCAAAATATAAAGTTGAAATTACAAATAATGAACCAATAGAAAAGTATTTAGAAAATATTTTCGTTGTAAAAGGTTCAAACGGAGAAATTGAGAATATTACAGCAACTCTTTTAATTCACGGTTCATCAATAGACAGAGGCGATTATGTTGAAAGAGAAAATTATGTTGCATATTTCAAGACTTTTGAAGATTTAAGATTACCTTATAAAATTCTGTTTTCACCATTAACTGATGAAAAATTTGAAAAACCACGAATTGAAATTGAGTTAGATTATTTGTTCCATAGAAAATAAAAAACTTGCCCTAACACCGTGTAAAAAAAATTGCTTAATTTTAACTTAATCAAAGTTAGTCGCATTTATGTAAACTCATATTTTCCTGCGGAAAATAGCCGTTCACTTTAAACGCAACTTTCCTTAACACAAACACGTTGTGCATAATATTGAGAACTAACTTAAAAACTAACGACTGAATTGAAACGCAAAGAAATATTTTGGCTTATTGGAACAGCAATTTTTGTGCTGATTATAAATTTTTCTCTATTTGGTGTTGACGGATTCAAATCTGAATCTGTAACTGACATAAATGTTCACGACACTTATTTTGTAATTGCGAATATTCATTTTATTCTGCCATTATCCATTCTGATTTTTTTTAGCGTTTATCTTATACGAATGTTAAAACAGAATTTTAAAAACTTAACTGCTAATATGATTTTTGTTATTAGTGGAGTATTGAGTATTTGGATTCTTACTGGAATGATTTCATTTGTCAATTCTTATATCGGAGTAACAGAGACTACAGAATATAATCTTCTTGTAACTAACAAAATATTTGACAATGTTTCAACAGTTCTATATTCATTACAAATAATAATAGTTGGATTGATAGTATACAGCGGATTTAAAACTGGACGAAATTATAAGTTGACTGAATAAAAACACCATGCCAACACCATATAACCAAAATTGCTAGTATAAGCCAATTTACGAAAGTCCTCGCAGACTTTCTATTTGGTTTGTATGTACTAAATTAGGTGCTTGAAACACGTAACAAAGCATATATAAACACGTTCTCCCCTACTTATAAGTATCCACACATACAAACAGGTAACTTATATATATAAAAGTTAATACCACAAATTTTAAAAAAAAACCTAACATCAACAGAACTTTAATAAATTATTAAGTAGAAATAACTTTCTTAAGACTTCAGCATTATTTAGTTGATGATATTGCCAAAAAACAAATGTTGTTTGTATTTGATAACTAAAAGATATTTTATTTTTACAAATAAAAAAGTACTGCCATACAAATAAATAAAATCTAAATGCAATATATTTGATTTTATATAACGAGTCGTAGCTAATTAAACGAAATGCATAAATCAAACTTGACAATCATATTAATTATGTTTTCATTCTTTTCTAAAGGTCAATCGAACTTGGAAGCCAAGTTTTTAGAATCTAACTCTGATATGAATTTAAGAAATATGTATCAAAGAATAGTTTGGCAGATGCAACCAACAAATGAATATTTATTTGACCAAACTAAAGGAGAAGTAAAATATATTGTTGAGGAAAATGGATTCGAAGTTATTGTAAAACCAGAGATATTAGGAACATTTAATCTAGACGATAAAACCTTTTTATGGTCGGACAAAAACCCTTCAATTAATGAAAAACTTAATAGTAAAGTAAATTCATTTAGAAAGACGCTACCAAAAAAATATCAAAAAGATAAATTTAAATCTACTACTGAATTCAATTCAAACTTGTTATCCCTTTTTAGCTATAACTTCAATTCAAATGGTTTCGACTCGAAACGTCAAGACAATGCAATTATATATTATTCTCTTTTAGATATCAAAATATTCAAAGACGGAAATGAAATTTCGATAATTGAACCTAAAAATCATACAATCCCAATTCAAGATGAACAAAATATTGAACTGATAAAAAAATTTCACAAAGAAAAACTTGAAATAAACAAACAGTATAATGATGAAAGAATTAGTTCAGACCAAGCTTTTGAGAAAATTAAATTCATTCATTTAAAATATTGGCTAAACGAAGATTCATACTTTTTCCCAGCTTTATCTTGGCCTTGTAATTTTGATGAAAAGTCCATACTTGAGTGGAAAGAATTCAAAATCGATGAGAATAGACTTTTTGTAATGTACACGACTGATTTAGGATGGACAACTGAATCTTACGCCTATGAAATTGATTCAGATGCTAATGGAGATAAAGTGATAATTAACGAATATTAAAAAATAACTAGCTACAACAACGTGTATAGCTCATTGCGACTGAATTCCTAATCGGAATTCATTGCAATTTGCTATCTTTCGGTTACGGCGGAAAATCATAGCTGATTTTCCTCAACGAGCCATACACAAATACGTTCTCCCCTACTTAAAATTATCTTCTCATACAAACAGGTAACTTATATATATATAAACACTATTACCACAAATTTAAAAGAAGAACCTAACGTCACTACAAGCTCTGAAAAGTAACCGCACGGTCTAGCACATTTCATTTTGCTCGTGCCTCACAAAATAAAAAGAGCTTACCCTTACACACCTCCACCTGAAAATATTTTGATTTAATACACAGTTTTTTGAGATATAAATGTAAATTAGTGGCTGAAAAATAACATCTGAAATGAACCGAATTAAGGAAGTGTTGGAACAGAAAGGAATAAAGCAAACTTGGTTGGCTGAAAAACTAGGCAAAAGCTACAATATGGTAAATGCTTATGCTCAAAACAGACAACAACCAAGATTGGAAACCTTAATGGAGATTGCCAATATTTTAGATGTGGACGTGAAAGAATTAATAATATCTAATAAAGACCAACAATAATATGCCAACACTCAATTGGATAGGAAAAGACAAAGTTATAAGCCATCATCAAGATGTACCTTACAGAGTTTTGGAACACAAATACGGCTTTACTGCTAAAAAAGGAGAACAAACCGAACCAACAGAAAGCGGAAATAAAATAATACACGGAGACAATTTAGAAGCTCTCAAAAGTTTATTACCTGAATATGCTGGAAAAGTAAAATGTATCTACATTGACCCACCTTACAATACAGGGAACGAAAGTTGGGTTTATAATGACAATGTCAACCATCCAAAAATTAAAAAGTGGCTGGGAGAAGTCGTGGGAAAAGATGGTGACGATTTAACCAGACACGATAAATGGTTGTGTATGATGTATCCTCGTTTACAATTACTTCATAAATTATTATCTCAAGATGGCATTATATTTATTAGTATAGGAGAAGATGAAATTAGTAATCTGAAAACTTTATGTGATGAAATATTTGGAGGTCTAAATAAATGCGGTATAGTTTCCAGAGTAATGAAATCAGGAGGAAATAAAGGAAACTATTTTTCGCCAAATATAGATTATGTTTTAGTGTATGCTAGAAATAAATCAAACGTTTCTGATTTCAAAGCTGAATTAGATGAAAAGTTGGTAAAAAAATTATACAATCAAGTAGAGAAAGAAGGAAAAAGAAAAGGTGAAAATTATCGAGCTTTTGGTCTTTATCAATCAACTCTAGACCCATTGAGAGGATGCGTAAACCAAAGATATTATATAGAATGTCCTGATGGAACATTTGTTATACCAAATGGAAACATTTTTCCCGATAAAGTTACAGATGGTGCTTCAATACCACCTCAAACTAAAAATGACAAAGTTTGGAGATGGACAGCAGAAAGATACTTAAAAGAAAAGAAAGAAGGAAATATCGTTTTTAAGAAAACAAAAAATGAAGTATTAATTGACTCTAATGGTAACCCAGCAAAATGGAATATATATACTAAAATTTGGCTCAAAAAAAGACAGGAAGAAGGTCAAACGCCAACAAATTTGATTTCTGAATATGAGAACAGACACGGTTCGAAAGAATTATTAAAACTTGGTATCAAATTCGATTTTGCTAAACCATCAAAACTTGTAGAATATCTAATCAACATAGCAATCAAGGATAAAAATGCAATAATTCTAGATTCATTTGCTGGTTCAGGTACCACAGGTAATGCTGTTCTAAATTTAAATAAAAAAGACAATGGTAATAGAAAGTTCATTTTAGTAGAAATGGAAGATTATGCCAATGATATAACAGCAGAAAGGAATAAACGAGCTTCAAAAGGTTATGGCAAAGGAGACAAAAAAATTGAAGGAACTGGTGGAGATTTTGATTTTTACGAATTGGGCTTACCTCTTTTTGATGAAAATCACAACTTAAATGAACAGGTTGGAATAGGTAAAATCCGAGAATATATTTGGTTTTCAGAAACCAGAACACATTTTAAAGAATCACAAGGAGCAAATTACTTTTTAGGTAAAAAAGACAATTCAGTTTATTACTTCATCTACGAAAAAAGTATGCTAACTACTTTAGATTTTGATGCTTTAGAAATTATAAAGACAAAAGGTGAACAATATGTTATATATGCAGATAACTGTTTGTTACCAAGAGATTTTATGGCAAAAAACAACATCATTTTTAAAAAAATACCAAGAGATATTACAAGATTTTAAATTATGGAATTAAAAAGCTATCAACAGAAAGTAATAGAAAATCTTGAAGAATATTTGGAATATGTTCAAGAACATAAGAATGTAGCAACTGCATTTAACCAATACTGGGAAGATAAAATTGGGCCATATAATCCTTTGGATAATACAGGAATGCAACCTTACAAAAATAACATTCCAAATTCAGCACACGTTTGTATAAAAGTGCCAACTGCTGGTGGAAAAACTTTTATTGCTGTAAATGCATTGAATTCAATTTTTTCGGCTTATGATACAAGTAAAACAAAGGCAGTTATTTGGTTAGTACCTTGGAGCAATTTATTACAACAAACGGTAAATGCTTTGTCAAGTTCAGACCATCCATATCGCCAAAAACTAAATGCACTTTTTAATCACAAAGTTGAAATTTATCAAAAAGAGGATTTACTACAAGGTTCAAATTTCAATCCTACAATAGTAAAAGAACAGTTAAGCATATTTGTTTTAAGTTTCGCCAGTTTACGAGCTAGGAAAAAAGAAGATAGAAAAGTATATCAAGAAAATGGTGAATTGGCTTCTTTTGTTCCTCAATACGCAAATAGAAAACATATTTTGGAAGATGTTGACGATACTGCTTTAATTAATGTTATTAGAAGTTTACATCCTGTTTTGGTGGTTGACGAAAGCCATAATGCAGAAAGTGATTTGAGCGTAGATATGCTTAAAAACTTAAATCCATCTTTTATTTTAGATTTAACTGCAACGCCAAAAGACAATAGTAATATTGTGAGTTTAGTTCCTGCAATTGAACTAAAAAAAGAACATATGGTTAAACTTCCTGTTATCGTTTACAACAATCACGATAAAACAGAAGTCATTAACAACGCTTTACATTTACAACGCAAATTAGAAATACTTGCAAAAAAAGAAGAAGCTGATGGTGGAAAATACATTAGACCAATCGTTTTGTTTCAGGCACAGCCAAAAACAAAAAATGACAACACAACTTTTGAGAAATTAAAAGAACAATTATTAGGTTTAGGCATTCCAGAAAATCAAATAAAAATCAAGACTGCTAATATTGACGAACTTAAAAGCATTCCAAATTTACAAAGTAAAGATTGTGAAGTTCGTTATATCATAACAATAAACGCTTTAAAAGAAGGTTGGGATTGTCCATTTGCATACATATTAGCGTCATTGGCAGATAAATCGAGTGCAGTAGATGTTGAGCAAATTTTAGGTCGTGTACTTCGTCAACCTTACGTTCAAAAACATAAAGCGTTTCAATTAAACCTTTCTTATGTTCTTACAGCTTCGGCAAAATTTAATGACACATTACAAAGTATTGTTGAAGGTCTAAAAGCATCTGGATTTAGTGGAAATGAACACAGAGTTTCAGATAAAATGACAGAAGAAGAAAAGCAAACAGAAGTTGTAAATCCTGTTGAGTCTTTTCTATTTCCGGAGCAACAAAAAGAAACCGAAGAAGAAACAATTGATAAAAAGCGTATTTCATTCGACCCAAATGCAAGTGAAGAGGAAATTGAAAATAATCCTTTCAATCAAGAAATGGAATCAATTTCTAAAGAAGAAAATAATGAATTAGAACAGCAAATAAAGGAACAGGAAAAACAACCTGTTGACGAAAATATTTTTCAAGAAATGGGAGATAAAGTTAAACGCTATCGAGTAAAAGAAGCAAACAAAGGAATCATTAATAAAATAGATTTTCCTCAATTTTTTCTAAAGGTAACAGCAAGCGATATTTTTGGAACTGACCAAGAATTATTAAACAGAGAATCTTTATTGAAAGATTTCAAACTTTCAGATGAAGATACAAAAATCGACTTTGACAAAATATCATCTGATTTATACAAAGTAGATTTAACAGAAACTGTAAAAGATAATTACACACCAGATTGGGTGAAAATTGAAGAAAGTCAAGTAAAAGACCCAATTGCAGAATATATTTTGGCAAAACCAAAAGATGCTCAAATAAGCGATATTACACATCAAATAATGCAGATTATTGGAAATATGTATCCTATTCCAGACCAAGAAATAAAAGTTTATGTTGGTAGAATACTAAACGGAATGAACGCAGAACAAATGCGTGACATTTTAGTTAGAAAATGGAGTTATACAGATAAAATTAAGGCACATATTAGAAAATTATCAGATGCTTACGCAGAAACTAGATTTATGGATTTAATTAAATCAAAGCGAATAACTGCAAAAGAAAACTGGAAATTAGCAAAGGAAATTGTTCCTGGAAATGTTGGTTCTTCAATCGGAAATTCATTGTATGAAAAAGAAGGAACAATGAACAACTTTGAGGAAAGAGTAATAATGGAAATCGGAACTTCTTCTAATATTGAGTTTTGGCATAGAAATTTAGAAAGAGGGAAAGGATTTTACATCAACGGATTTAAAGCCAATCATTATCCTGACTTTATTTTGAGAACTAAATCTGGGAAAACCATTTTAATCGAGACAAAAGGAGACCATTTGGATGGTTCAGACAGCGAAGGAAAATGCAGACTCGGAAACGAATGGGAAAGGCAAGCTGGACACGACTTTTCTTATTTTATGATTTTTGACAAGAAGGAAGTTGATGGAGCATTTACGTTGGACAAAGCAAAGGAATTGATAACCGGAATGTAAAAAGCCAACGCTAGTGCAAGCACATTTAAAGTTTGCTCGTGCCTCACAAATTTAAAAGAGCTTTCACGCCAACGCTAGCAAGTTTGCGATATAAAGTCAGTTTACAATAATGTATATATAAAATAGCAATTAAGAGTTTAACTTAAAGTTATAGTTTTTTTTGCTAATTTTCCATTAAACTAACCGTTACCGTTAATTCCGATAAAACTAAAAAAAATATGAAATAGATTTTCATTGGAAAATTAGCACTTACAAGAAAAGCAATTTTAATAATAGCTTTAGGTTTCTTTTTAACCGGAGTTCTTTTAGGCATTTTATTTTTTCAAGTATAAAATCAAATTCAAGTTTTAATAGTATTTCTTTCTTTTAAATATTCCGATTTGGGCTTTGTTAATTTCTAAAATCAATAAAGAAATTACAGAAAATTAAAAAACACCTAAATTATCGCATCCCAATAGTATCAAATGATTACAGGGCTTGCGTAATAAAAACGTTTTTACATAACTTTAAATTTGTTTTTATAAAATCTTCTAACCAAGAGTTTGGTATCTTAAAATACAAACGACACCCTGCATTTTTAAACCAATTGTTAGCAGCCTGATACCAGTTTGCTAGTAGAATTCTCCGTAAAAAGTCCATTTTTTAAAAATAACCCCTACCCGCACCCGAACAAACCCCGAAGCAAACTCGAATAAATCACTATAAAATTTGCGTAGCTGTGTCAGTACGTATCAAGATGTGTCATAACGTGTCTTAATAGGTCAATTTTGGTCATAAAGTTTCAAAAGCGTTTACAAAACGTCAGTTTGTGTCAATACGTGTCAGCAGGTGTCAAGTACTTGTTTTCGTGTGCTTTAGTCTGTATGTTTGGTTTCTATTAATCATAAAAAAAAAGAAGTATGGCAACATTTGAAAAAGGCATCTTAGGCGGATTTTCTGGAAAAGTAGGTAACGTAGTAGGCTCTAGATGGAGGGGTAAAAATGTAATGCGTAGTTTACCACAACGTGGTAATTATACAGCAACAGAAAAACAAACAGAACAACGCCAAAAATTTAAAACTGTAATTGGGTTTTTAAGTCCGATTGTAGAAATTTTAAATAGTTATTTTGGCAGTGCGCAAGGCGATAAATCGCGAGCCAATTTGGCAACCTCTTACCATCTTAAAAACGCAGTAATAAATACACCACAAGGTGCCGTAATGGATTACCCAAAAGTGTTGATAAGTAAAGGCGATTTAAGAGGAATTGATGGCGGTGCCGTGGTAGCTGCAGCAAACCAAACCCTAAACTTTAGTTGGCAAGACAATAGCGGCCAAGGCAAAGCAACCGCTACCGATACTTTAATGGTAGTGGTGTATGCACCCGATCTAAATTTGTTTTATACCAACACCACTGTAGCAGATAGAAGCGCTACCACAGCCAGTGTAACATTACCCAATTTTATGGCAACTTTTAATGTAGAAATTTGGGCCTCTTTTAGCAAACCATCAACCAACTTTGCTGCGATAAGCACGTATATGGGGGCAGTTACGGTGCTGTAACATCCTGTAGGTTAAAATTTAAAACATGTGTATAAGGTGTTTGCACACAACGAGTAGTTAGTTGTGTACAAACACTTTTTTGTATACTTTAAAATCAGGTGTTTTTTATAAACAACCTACAAATTATGTATAAAATCTATTTAGATTTTTACATTGCCCAATGCCTTGTTAATAAACAATTTATTTAACAAATGTTTTGGATACATAGGGCTATGACCTAATTTAAAACTAGGTATGTTGTGCTGTTTGCGTAAACGATACATGGTGCTGCGGCTAACATTTAAATGCGCCATGGCTTGTTCTGTAGTTAGCCATACTTCATTTTCTAACAAATGTGCATCATACGCTAAATGCTTGTTTTGTACCGCGGGTTGTTGTTTTTTTTCTTTTTTCATAAGTACTTTTTCTTAGTAACCTACTCTTTTGACATAGAGTACGTTAGCCTAAATATACTTAATTTTTTTTAAGTCTTGTTTTATAGGTATAAATACGGGGTTGCGTACAAAGTTAAAAGCTACCTACAATTATGCAAATACTAGAGATAGCATATCCGCTAAAAATTGTATACAATTTGCTAAAATCTTAGCGTACTATCAAAACATAGATTGTTTAGTGATAGCAAACTATTATGATAAATTATATTGATTTTTGGGGTGTTTTGAAGTGAAAAACAAGTTGTGGGGAGAGCAGGATTCGAACCTGCGAAGACATAGTCAACGGAGTTACAGTCCGTCCTCGTTGGCCGCTTGAGTATCTCCCCTTTTTGTGCTATTTTAATACGATATACAGCTAGTTTTAAAGTAGCCTTTATTGTAAAAAAACAACCTTGTTTTCTTAAGGTGTGCGAATATACAAAGTTTTTATAAACGACCTAAAATTTTTATAATTTTTTCAACTTAATTTTTCATTTATATATAGGTAAAGCAGTTTAAGAATTTTTTAAACTAAAATTGTGGTACCATTCGCAGATTTATTTTTGTTTTCGTCAAAATAAAAATCAATACGACCCAAATTGATACCATAAGCACCAACCTGATTTACCAATATATTTTTATCGTCTAGGTTTTTTACCAGTGTTGGTTTCGGTAAAAAGGTATGTGTATGTCCGCCAATAATTAAATCGATGTCTTTGGTTGCTTCCGCAAGGTTTAGATCAGAAATTTTATTCGGATTATTTTTATAATAATACCCTAAATGAGATAAACAGATAATTAAATCGCAGTTTTCTTCATTTTTAAGCTTTTTAGTAATATCCTGAGAAATTTCTACCGGATCTAAATATCCTGTTTCTTTATACATTTTTTTGCCTACCAATCCTTCAAGCTCAATACCTAAACCAAAGATTCCTATTTTAATACCATCTTTTACAATAATTTTATAAGGTTTTACATGCGTATCTAAAACGGTATTTTTAAAATCGTAATTCGCAGAAACAAAATCGAATTTAGCATTGGGCAATTGTTTGTATAAACCCTCTATAGAATTGTCAAAATCATGATTACCAATGGTTGCAACATCATATTTTAACATGCTCATTAGCTTAAACTCAAGCTCGCCACCAAAATAATTAAAATACGGTGTTCCTTGAAAAATATCACCAGCATCTAACAATAACGTGTTTTTGTTTTCCTTTCTAATTTGTTCTACCAATGTAGCTCTTCTTGCCACTCCACCTCTATTTGGGTTTCTGCTATGATCTGCATCAAAAGGTTCTATATGACTATGTGTATCGTTGGTATGTAAAATAGTAATATGACGCTTATGGTTCGTAGCAAGTGTTGGTAAAACCAAACCATCTACCATAGATAAAGCTGCAGCGCCACCTAATTGTTTTATAAATTTTCTTCTTTTCATAATTATAAAGTTACACGGTTATCTATTGCGGCTTTTATGGTATCTGTTTGTTGAAAGTAATGGATGATGGCATCTCTAACCTTATAATCTAACTTTGTTAGTTTTATAGGATTTTTAAAGAAGTTCATGCTATCGCCACCACCTTGTAAATAGTCTGATGTTAAGACATGATAGGTTTTGTTTTTATCAAAATTTTGTCCTTTAATTTTTAATTGATAACCATCTTTACGGATGTTTAATGCAACTTCTTTAGACAAAGGATGTGCACTTTTAGAAGCTATAAAATAGCTTACCAACGCTTCTATTTTAGCACCAGATAGTTGCACAACAACCAACTCATTTTCGAAAGGCATTAAATTAAAAGCGTCTTCTTGTGTTACGTCTCCCATAGAAATATTTGCACGCAAACCACCACTGTTAAACATAGAAAAATCGATTGCTGCGTTTGTTTTATCTTTAAACATCGCATTTGCCATTTCAAAACACATATCTGCCATTAAATTCCCTAAAGCGCTTTGTCTGTTTTCGCTTTTTTTGGTAAAATTATAAGGCGCATAACTTAATACTTTTTCCATTTCACCAATCATATTTCTAGTATAAGGTGCAATGATACTATCAATTTTTGCTGATGATTCTAGGGTACTATCAATCGCAATATTTTTTGCAGTAATTTTAGTAAGGTGTACTTCTGTCTTTTTACAAGCTGTAAATAACAGAAATAGACATATAAAATGGATAAATTTCATGTAAGTAGTGTTGGTTATTTTAAAAATCTAAAATTATACTTTTTAATCAATATGTAGAATACAATTGTCAAAATGTTTATGTTAAAAAATAAGAATGCTTTCTTTTAAAACATAGATAATACAAATTGAACACTTTAAATTGCTAATAGTATGTAAATGTGAAGTTTGATGCGCTTAGGCTTTAGAAAGTTAAATTATTTAAAAAGTAAACAAAATCTTTATTGTATTTTGCAATCTTAACAAACATTTTACAATTGAAGTTAGTAAGCTTTCTTTTTATATTTTTAAGTACGTTTATAAATCTTTATGGTTTTCAAAAAGTAAATAAGAACATTGATGTTGCTAAGGATTCTAGTAGTTTAAGATCAAATGATAAGATTGTTTTAGATACCGATTGGAACTTTTATTGGAATCAACTTTTAACACCAGAAAGTGTTAAATCTGCTACAATTTACAAGCAGGTTTCTCTACAAAATTGGACAAATTTTACTTTAAACAACCAAAAAAGTTTACCTTCTTTGGGTTTTGCAACCTATACAAAAACGGTGACCATACCTAGTGATCGAGTTGCATCGTCATTATACATTCCTAAAATTTACGCTGCTTCAAAACTTTGGATTAACGGAGAGTTTATTTCAGAGATAGGTGTTGTGGGTACCAATAGAAAAGAAACCTTACATCGAAGGTTTTCGCAGATTATTCCTTTAAATACAAACGAGTCTACTTTCGAAATCGTTTTGCAAGTTGCTAACTTTTATCACTCTAAAGGTGGTATTACAGAACCTTTAGTTATTGCACCCACAAAACAATTATTTGATAAGAAAACGAAACGTATTGTTGCCGATATGATTTTTATTGGTTGCCTTGGTTTTATAGGAGTCTTTTTCTTGTTTTTTTACCTTTGGTATTGGAGCAAAGACCAAGCGGTGTTACATTTTGCAATAATGTGTATTGCTTTGTCTTACATGGCTTTAAGTGATCGTTATGCGCCATTTACACACCTTTTTGAAAATGCTAACTGGTTATTATTAACTAGAATAGAATATGTTGCTTTATTTTTAGGCGGTTCTGCAGCAAGCTTATTTTTTAATGATATTTATAAAAAATTTAGGCATGCTATGTACGCTAAAATTATAAAAATTAGCTTTTGGACGCTTACAAGTTTGGCAATCATTTTACCAGCACCCTACTTTACATATCTCTTAATGCCATTTTTAGTTTTAATGCTTTTAAATCTAACGTATGTAGCGTTTATAATTATTAAAGTTATTTTTATAAAAAAATCTGAATCGATATTACTTTTGATAAGCATGTTATTAGGATCTGCAATTTTTATCATTCATATATTTTTCTTTATTGATGAAAATGATTTTGCCATAATTTTTGTAAACTTTGGTTATGTTGTTGCTTTTTTATTATTGTCTATGCTTTTAATGAATCGTTTTTCGATTTCTTTTAAACAGTTAGAAATTTCTAAAGAATTGGCTCTTAAACAAAAAAAGGAAATTTCGTTGCAATCAAAAAAATTATCGCAAGCCAACTTAAAGTTAGAAGAAAATTTATTGCTTCTAGAAAATTACAATACAGAGTTAGACGATTTTAATCATATTGTTTCTCACGATTTAAAATCTCCGTTAGTTTCGGTGTACTCTTTGGCTTCTTTTATAGAAGAAGATTTAAAAGACAATTTAGATGATAATACAAAGTATCATTTAAAACTTTTAAAAGATGTTGTTTCTAAAATGGAATCTTTAATCAATGGTTTATTAGCATATTCTAAAGCCGCAAAAGGCAATAAAGTAAAAGCCTTTTTTAGCATACATCAACTATTAAACAAGGTATCTAGTGTTGTAGATAATCAGCATAAAAGTAGCATCCTTTTACCTGAAAAAGATGTAGATATTTATGCAAATGAAACAGAACTAAGTCATGTTTTTCAAAATTTAATTAGCAACGCAATTAAGCACAACGACAAAGAAAAGGCAATTATAAAGATTGATGTTAAAGAAATAGCAGAAGGGTATTTGTTTAGTGTAACTGATAATGGACCCGGAATTGAAGAAAAATACCACGATAAAATCTTTAAAATATTTAGTCAATTAAAAATTAATGAAGATGTAGAAAGTACAGGAATTGGTTTGGCTATTGTTAAAAAGATTATTACTCAGAATAAAGGAGAAATTACCATAGATTCTGATAAAGGGAAAGGGCTAACCATCAGTTTTACTTGGAAAATATAAAATACAAAAACCATCGATAACTAAGGTATTTAATAGATAGCAAACATGAATTAAATTGTATATTTGCCCTTACTTTATATAACTGTATTCTAAATAGTATTTTAAATGGAAAAGCCTTTTAAAAAATTACACAATCACTTAAAAGAAAAATTAACTTCTTTCGAAATTTCTGTACCAACAGAATTTCAAAAAGTAGCAATTCCTGCTATTAAAAGTGGCGCAAATTTATATTGTACAGCTTCAGAAAACAGTGGTAAATCAACAACATTAATACTTACAACATTACATAAATTAAAGTGTGAAGAAGAAGGTGATGCACCAAGAGCTATTGTTTTAGTAGAAGACAACGAAAAAGCACAAGAACTGTACAATGCTTTTTTATTATATACAAGACATACAAGCTTAAGAGTTTATTTTGGTAATGAAAAAGAACATATAGACCTTTTAAAATCTGAAATTTTTGAAGGAATAGACATTCTTATTTCAACACCTAAAATTGTAAATAAATTATTACTACTAGAAGGATTAAACACAACACAAGTAAAAATTTTAAGTGTTGATGATGCTTCTTTTTTATCTCAAAAATCTCCATACACAGATATAATTTCTATTACACAAAGCATTCATAAATGTCAGTTTGTAATTTATGCTGAAAAATTAGATGCTACATTAAAACGTTTTGAAGCTAATTTTATGGAGTATTCTAAAAAAATATCTGTTTAAACCAATTGTTTGCTCATTTTGGTTAAGGCCACATCGGGTGATGATAAGGTTGCCCAAGTAGTTTCCATTTGCTTAATTTTATCGTGCGCGCCAGCTTGTTTTAAAATGCTTAACACGGCGTTGTATGCAGAATCTAGAGCACCAACAATCCATCCATGGTGAACAGAACAACATTCTCCCGCAAAATGTAAAGAACCATTAAATTCTGGCGTTAACAAGGTTGGATATAAACTTTTAAACTGGCCTGGTTTAAAAAGAGCAAAGGCACCACCATTGGCATGATTATCCCAAAACCAAGTTTTGGTAGTTTCTTCTGGTTTATAGCCGGCAAAATGTTCGTAAATATCTACTTCTGGATATAAATATTGAATTCCTTTTAAACATTCGTTTACTCTTTCCTCATCAGAAAGCGCACCTATTCTTTCGGCATCTTGTGCCCAACAGTAAATTTGTAAAACACCACCTTCTGCATCATAGCCATAAGAAGGATATACAATTTGTCTGTTCGATTTGTCTGACACTGCAACGCCCAAACCTTTACCTTGTCTTTCGCCTAAAGTTGCCCAAAATTGTTTTTTAAATGTAATAAAAGCTTTAAAAGACGGCATATAATTACATTCTCTAATAGCTCTTGCTTTTGAAAAAGATAAATTATCAAAGAAATTTTCTTTTAAATCTCCGTTTAAATACGCTCCGTTTGGCAATGTTGTAATTACATACGGATACTGTTTTTCTTTAGTTTCACCATGATTTCTAATGGTCATTTTAACTCCACCATGACCTTCGTATAAGTGTTCATCATAATTAATATGAGTAACTCTGTGTTCTAAATGTACACGTTCTTTCTTTTTAGATTTTGAACCTTGTACTGGTGCAGAAGCATCTGCAGCCGGAACTGTTTTTGGTGGTTCTGCGGCTATTGTTAAATTATCTGGAGAGTACCCAACTTTACCATTTAAACCCGGTTTCATACCAATTAATTCTTGTGCTCTTTGTCCGTCTTCTGGTAAAATACCTTTCTCTAAATTTAAAACAGTTTTACAAGCATCAGGAAAATGTTGCATTCCTTTATCCATCGTAATCATATAAATATTTTGATCTGTGGCATCGTACGAGTTTTTGCTACCATCCCAATCATAACTTGCCAATATAATTTCTACAAAAGATACAGAATACATGCCCGTACCAACATTTAAGGTTTCTAGATAACTGGCAATATTGTAAGGTAAATGAGCTGTTTTTTCTCCCATTGCAGGATTGTAGTATTCACCTAAATCGCCAAGTGTAAAAACATTGGTAAGATACGCCCACATAGAAAAATTGTCAAACTTCATTAATTTCTTAAATCCTTTTGAAAAAGAATGATTAATTGCCGTGATAAAAGGTTCATTCACTTTATTTAAAATTTTATTAATTGGTAAAAAAGATTCTGAACCTAGCGTTGTTTTAGTAACCCAAACCATTGGGATATCTCCGCCTTTATCTACACCAAAATTTAAAGCATTTAGATTAGAATCTTCTGCTAAAATTGGATTTTTCATGTTGTTATAGCGCAATCTTTGTACCGGAGAATTGTAATAGAATTTTCTCCAAATTAACATGGTATCTTCTAAATCGTTTCTTTTTAGAACTGCATTTACAGACAATGCAAGTTGTTGTACCGGTAGCATATCATTAGAAAACTGTGGAATTCTCATACCACCTACTTCACCGTACAAACCTGCTTTGTTTGTATCTTTTGCATCATACTTTGTAGAATACCAAGTATCTATTCTACCACCTACCCTTTCTGAGCTTTCAAATATTTCAAACTCTATATTTAAAGACTGTAGTATCAATCCGGAATATAAACCTGCAAAACCGCCACCAATAATTCCGACTATTGGTTTGTCTGCTTTTTCAGAATTTATGTGTTCGTTAAAATGATTTGCTTTGGGTCTACTTCTATGTTCTTCGACTGTACTTTGATAATCTTTACCATAGTTTTCTATCAAAAATTCTGAAAAAGCATTTCTAACAGAATTTTCTCTTTTGTTATCAATATCGATAGATTTTGCATTGGGTCTAAAAGGTAAATAGCTCATAATTATTAATTAAAGTTTAAGTGATACAAACTTATTTATTATCCAATTTTTGCTTTAACGTATAAATACCCGTTTATAAAATCGGTTATTAGGGTTTAGTTATCAGTTTATTAAGTATTATGTTAAGTTTTGTTAAAAAAAAGAATGAACATTCATTTTTTTACTATATTTGCATCGTAATTAGAAAACAATGGTAAAACTTCAGAAAAGCATAGACAAAAGAAACGCGTTAATAAAAGCCACTATAGAGTTGGTTAACAACAACGGTTTTCATGCAACACCTATGAGTAAAATAGCTAAAATGGCTAAGGTTTCTCCTGCAACGATCTACTTATATTTCGAGAATAAACAAGACTTGGTAAATAAAACGTACATAGAAGTGAAAGCAAAATATACAGATTACGCTTTCGAAAATTATAGTGCAGATATGCCTGTAG
The DNA here is from genome assembly GCF_038019025.1 of Polaribacter marinaquae. Taxonomy (NCBI): domain Bacteria; kingdom Pseudomonadati; phylum Bacteroidota; class Flavobacteriia; order Flavobacteriales; family Flavobacteriaceae; genus Polaribacter; species Polaribacter marinaquae. Next base: position 474,420 of record NZ_CP150496.1, on the reverse strand, counting down.
AAGAAGGATTTAAATTGATATGGCACAGAATTGCAGAGTTTAAATTGAAAGAATGTGAAAATGCAATGTTTTTAGCACAATGCGACAACACACCAATGATTGATGAGCCAAGTAGAATTGAAGGTATTAAACATTTACAGCCCCTACTCGACTTATGGACTAAAGGAAAAGAACAAAATTTAATCAAACCCATGTCAGATTATTTATTGTATGCGTATGCAATAAATCCGTTATCATTTTTAATGATTTCTCAAAAAAGAGGTTCGTTCACTTTAAATGAAACGCATTTAGATGACGCCTACGAATCGGCATGGAACAGTATAAAAGTGATCAAATAAACAAATAGATATAAATTAGAATAACATGGAATTATTAGATAAATTAAATTGGAGATACGCCGCAAAAGCAATGAACGGTGAAAAAGTATCTGAAGATAAAATAGAGCGAATTTTAGAAGCTTCTAGATTAGCAGCAACATCAAGTGGTTTGCAGCCTTTTGAAATTATTGTTGTAAAAAATCAAGAAATTAAAGAAAAAATTAGACCAATTGCTTGGAATCAATCTGTAATTACAGACTGTTCTCACCTTTTAGTTTTTGCTGCTTGGGACACGTATACAGAAGAAAGAATTAACTATATGTTCGATTTAACCAATGAAATTCGTGGTTTTAAAAACGAAGGATGGGAAAATTACAGACAAATGTTGTTAAGTTCTTATCCGCAAAAAGATGCAGACGAAAACTTTAATCATGCTGCAAAACAAGCATACATTGCTTTTGCACACGCAATTATTGCTGCTGCTTATGAAGGCGTAGACGCAACACCTTTAGAAGATTTTGACCCTGCTGCAGTAGATGAAATTTTAAACTTAAATGAAAAAGGTTTAAAAAGTGCAGTTTTATTGCCTTTAGGTTATAGAAAAGAAGATGAAGATTGGTTGGTGAACTTAGTTAAAGTTAGAAAGCCAATGAAAGATTTAGTAACTGTTATAGAGTAGTAATTTAATATTACGAAGTATCAACCCAAAAAAAAGAAAAATGAATAATTTCGATTTTAAAAATCCTACCAAAATTATTTTTGGTAAAGACACAATAAAAAATATCAAAGAAGAAATTCCTGCGGATGCAAAAGTATTATTGCTTTACGGAGGTGGAAGTATTAAGAAAAACGGAATCTATGAGCAAGTAAAAACTGCTTTAGCTGATGTTGATGTTACTGAGTTTGGAGGTATTCCTGCAAATCCGGAATATGCAAAGCTAATGGATGCCTTAACAGTTATTAAAGATGAAAATATTACATATTTATTAGCTGTTGGTGGTGGTTCTGTAATAGATGGAACAAAATTTTTATCTGCTGCAGCAGTTTATGATGGCGAAACACCTTGGGATATTTTAACTAAAAATATTAGAACAGAAAAAGGAATGCCTTTTGGTACTGTTTTAACTTTACCAGCAACGGGTTCTGAAATGAATTCTGGAGCCGTAATTACTAGAGAAGAAACTAAAGAAAAATTAGCCATGGGTGGTCCTGGTTTATTTCCTGTTTTTTCGATATTAGATCCTCAAGTAATAACGTCTATTCCTAAACGTCAATTAGTTAATGGTTTAACAGATGCGTTTACACATGTTTTAGAACAATACATGACGTACCCTGTTGGTGCATTATTGCAAGATAGATTTGCAGAAAGTATTTTACAGACACTGATAGAAATTGCTCCTAAGGTATTAGAAGATCCTACAGATTACAAAGCAGCTTCTAATTTTATGTGGAGTTGTACAATGGCCTTAAATGGTTTAATTCAGAAAGGTGTGCCAACAGATTGGGCAGTTCATGCGATTGGTCATGAGCTTACAGCTTTATTTGGTATAGATCATGCACGTACGTTAGCAGTTATTGCACCTAGCCATTACAAGTTTAACTTTGAAGATAAAAAAGAAAAGTTAGCACAATATGCAGAAAGAATTTGGGGAATTACCGAAGGTAGTACAGATGATAAAGCATATGAAGCAATTACTAAAACAGAAGCATTTTTTAATAATTTAGGTATCGATACAAAACTATCTGATTATACAAAAGAGTATGAAGGTACTGCAGAAAAAATTGCGCAACGTTTTACAGATCGTGGTTGGACAGGTTTAGGAGAACATCAAACATTGTCTCCAGAAAGAGTTGAAAAAATTGTAAAAATGGCTTATTAATATGAAATTACTAAAAACTATTGCCATCGCGTTAACTATTGTTACGGCATCAAGTTGTAAAGATAAAATATCAAAAAAAACTTCAGAAAATGATTCTGAAACATCAATAAAAACTAAAATAAATAAAAATATGAACGTATTATTTGTACTTACATCTCACGACAAATTAGGAGATACAGGAAAAAAAACAGGATTTTGGGTAGAAGAATTTGCAAACCCATATTATACATTATTAGATAAAGGTGCTAACATTACAATTGCAACACCAAACGGAGGAGCTGCACCAATAGATCCAAGTAGTGATGCACCAGATGCTGCTACAGAAGACACAGATAGATTTAATAAAGATGAAGAAGCAAAAACTAAAATAGCGAATACTAAAAAGTTGTCTGATATGAATGCAGATGATTTTGATGCAGTATTTTATCCTGGTGGTCACGGACCATTATGGGATTTAGCAAATGATGCAACTTCAATTGCTTTGATAGAGAAGTTTAATTCTCAAGAAAAGCCTGTAGCATTTGTATGCCACGCTCCTGCTGCTTTAAAAAGCGTAAAAGGAACAGACGGAGAACCACTTGTTAAAGGAAAAAAAGTAACTGGTTTTACAAATACTGAAGAAGATGCTGTAGGATTAACTTCTGTGGTACCATTTTTAGTTGAAGATATGCTAAGTGCAAATGGCGGAATCTATTCTAAAAAAGAAGATTGGGCTGCTTATGCAATTCAAGACGGTAATTTAATTACAGGTCAAAATCCAGCTTCTTCTGAGTTAGTAGCAGAAAAATTATTAGAAAGTTTAAAATAATTTAAACTAAAATAAATTATAAAGGTTGCCGTTTAACGGCAACCTTTTTTTATGTAATTATTTTCAATAAAATAGTTCAAAAAACTATCTTCGCGCCATGTGGATGTATTTAGGTTTATTGGCTGCACTTTTCTTAGGATTACATAATTTATGCAAAAAACATGCAGTACAAGGTAATGAGGTTTTTCCGGTATTATTTGGTACAATAGCTTCTGGTTTTTTAGTGCTTTTGCCTTTTTATTTTATGTCAATCTTTTACCCAGATTACACAAAAGAAATTGGTTTTTACATCATTTCAATTCCGTTAAAAACTCATGGATTTATTTTTATAAAATCGATGATTATGGCTGCCTCATGGGTATTGGCATATCAAGCATTAAAATTTTTACCAATAACAATTGTTGCACCTATTAGATCTGCAGGACCTTTTTTTACTTTTATTGGTGCTATTATAATTTATAATGAACAACCTACTTTTTTACAATGGATTGGCTTTTTTTTAATTATATTTTCTGTAATTCTTTATTCTAGAGTTGGTAAAAAAGAAGGAATTATTTTTAAAAAAAACAAATGGATATTTGCTATTATTGGTGCTACTTTTTTAGGTGCTTCTAGTGGTTTGTATGACAAGTTTTTAATTCAGAGTTTGTTATTAAATCCGCAGACATTGCAATTCTGGTTTTGTTTTTACACGGTGTTCATTTTGTTGATAATTTTAGCGGTAACTTGGTTTCCGTATTCCGAAAAAAGAAAAGCGTTTAAATTTAGATATACAATTATTGGTGTTGGTATTTTATTACAAGCTGCAGATTATTTTTATTTTAAAGCTTTACAAGATCCAGAAGCTTTGATAATGCTTTTATCAGCAATTAAAAGAAGTCAGTTAATTATTGCGGTTGTTATTGGAGGTATTTTATTCAAAGAAAAAAATAAACGTAAAAAACTAGTGCCTTTAGCGGGAATTATGATTGGTGTTTTCTTGATATTATATGCCGCAGGATTTTAAAAATTTAAAGCTCCTACTCCATTAGGATTAATACTAAGAAGCTTATCTTTGCATCTAATTTTAAGTATTTAAAAAAGTGGATCAAATAAAAGAATATATCAATCAAATTGCAGACATTTCTGATAAAGATTGGAACTTTTTTACCTCTAAATTACAACGAAGAGTAATTCCGAAGAAAACCACTTTTTTAAAAATCAACGAAATAGAAAATCATATTTCTTTTATAGAATCTGGTGTTGTTAGGTTATTTATACCTAAAGAAAATCCAGAAAAAGAAATTACATTTGGTTTTAGTTTTAAAAATCAGTTTGTAAGTGCTTATGATTCTTTTTTAACACAAAGACCTTCGTTATATCAATTACAAACGCTTACAAAAACTACAATTTTAAGCATTACATATAAAGATTTACAAGAAGTTTATAAAACGACACAAATTGGTAATTTAATTGGTAGGTTAACAGCAGAAAGACTTTTTTTAATAAAATCTAAAAGAGAACAAAATTTGCTAAACTTAACAGCAGAAGAACGTTATTTGCAGCTTTTTAAAGAAAGACCAGAGTTGTTAAAAGTAATACCGTTAAAATATATTAGTTCTTACATTGGTGTAACAGCGCAAGCCCTAAGTAGAATAAGAAAAAGAGTATAATTTTTTATTGATTTGGGTTCATTGTTTTGCTTTTGATATCAATTTATCTTTGCAAAAAAACATTAATGATTATAGTTTTATTTGTAGTAATTCTTTGGTACGGAGGCTTATTTTTTCAGTCTTTCTTTTTACATCGGTACGCTGCACATCAGGTTTTTACAATGTCTAAAACCATGGAGCGTGTTACGTTTGTTTTAACTTGGTTTTTTCAAGGTTCTAGTTATTTAAGCGCTTATGGTTATGGTATAATGCATCGAATGCATCATGCATATACAGACACAGAAAAAGATCCGCACTCACCTTCTTACGATTCTAATTTATTTGCAATGATGTGGAAAACTAAAACAATTTATCAGCAAATTAATCAACAAAAAATACCAGTAGATAGTAAGTTTACCAAGAACGTACCACAATGGAAAAGCTTTGATAGCTATGCAAGTTCTCGTTTTTCTAGATTACTCTGGATTGCTTTTTACATCTTATTTTTTGCTTATTTTACAACTGCATTATGGCAATGGTTTTTATTACCAATTGCACTTTTAATGGCACCAATTCACGGAGTTATTATCAATTGGTTTGGTCATATTTATGGTTACGTAAATTATAAAATGACAAATACGAGTAAAAATCTATTTCCTTTTGATTTTTTAATGATGGGAGAAGGATATCATAACAATCATCACAAACATGCTAGTAGTGCAAATTTTGGCGTAAAGTGGCACGAAATTGATGTAACATATCAAATTATTAAAGTATTAGATTTTTTAGGCTTTATAAAATTAAAACCTATTTCAATCCAAAAATAACACTTCTTTATAATATCAATAAAAGTTGTAATTCTTTAAAGAATTACAACTTTTTAGTTTAAAAATGTTAAAATCTGTTAAACAATCCTTAATATTTAGGTGTAAAAGACACTAAAGAATGCATTATATATAGAAAACTATATATTTAAACATAATTATTTAAATTAACCAAACTTAACTATTATGTTTAATAAAAAACGAGCATCTCTCTTTTTGATAGGGATGACAATTTGTTTTACTACGTTACAAATTTCGGCACAATCCGATTATAGTAATTACAGTAAACTTACTCAAAAAATCAAAACACTTCAAAAATCGAATGCTGCTAATACTAAATTAGAAGCATTAACCACTACAATTGGTGGGCATAAGATTTGGGCATTAACATTATCTAAAGGCAATGCAGAAAATAAACCAGCAATTGCAATTGTAAGTGGTGTAGATGGTTCTCATATTTTAGGACCAGAAATGGCTGTTAATATTGCAGATAACATTTTAAAAAATCATGCAAATGTTTTAGAAAAAACTACTTTTTACATTTTTCCGAACATGAGTCCGAATGCTACAGAAAACTATTTTTCGTCTTTAAAACATTATAAAAATGGTAATGCTAAAAAGACAGATGATGATAGAGACGGTGCTGTAAATGAAGATTCTTTTGACGATTTAAATAATGATGGTTTGATAACCATGATGCGTGTAGAAGATATTACAGGCGATTACACAACATTAAAAGAAGATGACAGAGTTCTTGTAAAAGCCGATATTAATAAAGGCGAAAAAGGAACTTATAAATTGTTAAGTGAAGGAATTGATAATGATAAAGATGGCGCTTTTAATGAAGACGGTAAAGGCGGAATTTTATTCAATAAAAATTTTAGCTATAATTATCAATATTTTACACCTGGTGCCGGAGAACATCCTGTTTCTGAAAAAGAAAATAGAGATTTACTTTCTTTTTTATACGATCGATGGAATATTTTTGCCATTGTAACATTAGGGCCAGAAAACAATTTATCTACACCTTTAAAATATAGTGCCTCTGGTGCCAAAAAACGAGTTGTAACTAGTGTTTTAAAACAAGATGCAGCTTTAAATAAGTTTTTATCAGATAAGTATAATAAAATTATTAAAGCTAAAAATGCTCCTAGTTCTAAAGGCAAAGGTGGTGATTTTTTCCAATGGTCTTACTTTCATTTTGGTAAACTAGCATTGTCAACTCCGGGTTGGTGGGTGCCTCAAGTAAAAGATTCTGCTAAAAAAGCATCAAAAAATAAAGTAGTAAATTACTTAAGATGGGCAGAAAAAGAAAATGTTAAAAATGCATTTGTAGATTGGACAACGGTTTCTCATCCAGATTTTCCTAATAAAAAAGTAGAAGTTGGTGGTATTGCTCCTTATAAAATGATAAATCCGCCCTATAAATTAGTGGCAGATATTAGTAAAAAGCATACAGATTTTATTATAGAATTGGCAAAAATGCAACCTAATATTACACTTCAAAATTTAACATCAGAAGCTGTAGGAAACGGAATTACAAGAATTTCTGTAGACGTGCACAATAGCGGTTTATTACCAACACATACAGAAATGGGTAAAAGATCTAGATGGCTAAGAAAAATTAAAGTCGCCATAGGTTTAAAAAAGAATCAAGAAATTATTAGCGGTAAAGAAATTACATTATTAAATAGTATAGATGGTGACAGTTCTGTACAATTTTCTTGGTTAATAAAAGGGAATGGTAGTGTAACATTAGAAGCAGGAACATCGCATACAGGCTTAGATTCTGCAACAATAAAATTGAAATAAATAAAAATTAGAAAAGATGAAATTCAATAGAAATATATTAAAATCATTGTTGCTATTATTTTTATTTCCATTAGCAATTGGTGCACAAAATAGTTCAGAAGTTTTTAGAGCTGCGGGTTCACCTCATAATCCAAAAGTTCAAATTTCTTTTAATAGATATTATACATCAGAAGGTTTAGCTGCTTTAAGTAAAAAAATTGCTGATGCGCATCCTAATTTAGTAAAAAGGCAATCAATTGGTAAATCTGCTTTAGGTAAAGATATTTGGATGTTAGCAATTACAAATTATAAAGAAGGAAAAGCAGATAGAAAACCTGGTTTTTATTTAGACGGAAACATTCATTCAAATGAAATTCAAGGAGGAGAAATAAGTATTTACACTGCTTGGTATTTAACAGAAAATTTTAATGATAACGAGTACATAACAAATATGTTAAATGATCGTATATTTTACATTGTACCAACTATAAATCCAGATGCTAGAAACGACTTTATGAAAGAAGCAAATACCGGAAGTAGCCCAAGATCTGGTATGATTCCTTTGGATGATGATAGAGATGGTAAGTTTGATGAAGATGGTTATGATGATATTGATGGTGATGGTTCTATTACTAGAATGAGAAGAAAAAGTGATGATGGTAATTATATTGTAGATCCTTTAGATCCTAGAAAAATGATTGCAATTGGGCCAGATGATGTAGTTACAACACAGCGATATGAATATCTTGGTAATGAAGGAATTGATAATGATGGTGACGGAAGAATAAATGAAGATACACATGGTTATTACGATCCAAATAGAGATTGGGGTTGGAAATGGCAACCAGATTATATTCAGCGTGGTGCTTACAAGCATCCTTTTTCGTTACCAGAAACAAGAGCCGTTGCAGATTTTGTTTTAGCGCATCCTAATATTGCAGGTGCACAAAGTTTTCATAACTCTGGCGGAATGATTTTAAGAGGTCCTGGTGCACAAGAGGATTTAGCAACATACAACAGACAAGACATAAGAATTTATGATGCTATTGGTAAAAAAGGAGAAAAAATGTTACCTGGTTATCGTTACTTAACTGTATATAAAGACTTATACTCGGTATTTGGTGGCGAATTAGATTGGTTTTATGGTAGTAGAGGAATTTACACTTTTACAAATGAGATTTTTACTTCTTTTGCGTATTATAAAAAACGAGGTAGAGATAGAAATCAAACTTATGATTTTGATAAAGAGTTGTTAATGGGAGATGCTTTTACACCATGGAAGGAATACGATCATCCTACTTATGGCAAAATAGAAGTTGGTGGCTTTAAAAAGAATTTTGGTAGAGCAACACCTGGTTTTATGTTAGAAGAAGAAGCACATAGAAACATGGCATTTACATTTTACCATGCACAACATATGCCTAATTTATCAATTTCTAATATATCTGAAAAGAAAATTAGTGGTGGTTTAAAAGAAATTACAGCTACAATTAAAAATGATAGATTAATGCCAACGCATGCTAGTCAAGATTTAAAATACAATATTACAAGACCAGATTATATATCAATTTCTGGTGTAAAAGTAATTGCAGGTATGTTGGTTTCTAACGAAGATTTTAACGTTAACAAAGAACAAAAGGTAAATCCGGCTAAATTAAGAGTAAGAAATATACCTGGTAACGGCGTTGTTAAAGTACGATGGATTGTAAAAGGAAATTCTAAATTTACAATCACGGTAGACAGTGCAAAAGGAGGTTTACTAAGTAAATCAAATAAGTAAAGTTTATTTTTTTAAACTTAAAAAGCCCATCTTTTAAGATGGGCTTTTTTATGTTTAATGTCTAAAAAAATGTTTTACCAATCGATAGGAAAATAATCTTTTAAGAACTTACCGCACCAATGCTTTCCTGTATTTATTCCGTCAATTAACGGATCCATAACTCTAGCAGCACCATCAACAATGTCTAGTGGTGGTTGAAAATCGTGAATTTCTGTTTTCTTTTTTGATAATTCTGCCGGATCTTCATCTGTAACCCAACCTGTATCTACAGCGTTCATATAAATACCAGATTTAGCAAATGTAGATGCAGAAGTGTGCGTTAACATATTTAATGCAGCTTTTGCCATGTTTGTATGCGGATGTCTATCTTCCTTTTTAAATCGATGAAACTTCCCTTCCATTGCCGTTACATTAATTATATGTTTTTTACCCGTATTTTCTTTCATCATTAAAGATGATAATCGGTTGCATAAAACAAAAGGAGCTACAGCATTTACCAACTGAACTTCTACCATTTCAGTTGTTTCAATTTCCCCCAATCTTAAACGCCAACTATTGGTTTTTCTTAAATCTACTTGTTGTAAATCTGCATCTAATTTTCCTTCAGGAAAAACTTCTGCTGCTTGTAAAGAATTATCGAAACTATACGGTATTTGAGATAATTCTGCAGAATTACGCAAACCAATTCCTGGTTCTGGACCATGCCATGTTACAGGTAAAACGTTATTTTTACTCGTTTTGTTTGTAGAAACACTTAAGCTAGACAATTCCTCTAGACAAGCTTCATGATCTTTTAGCAGCGTTTGTGCTAATTTAGGTAATTGATCTACCGGCTTTTTTTCATTTTCCATTAAATGGTAATAAAAACCAGAAGGTCTTCTTACGGTTTGAGCCGCATTGTTAATTAATATATCTAAACGATCGTATTTCTGTTCTATATAGTTACAAAAGATTTCTACACTCGGTATGTGTCTTAAATCTAAGCCATGAATATGTAAACGATGGCTCCAGTCTTTATAATCTTCTTCTTTAGAAAAACGGATTGCAGAATCTGCAGGAAATCTAGTAGTGGCAACAACTGTTGCACCAGATCTTAATAACATTAAGGTTATATGATATCCAATTTTTAAACGAGAACCTGTAATTACAGCAACTTGATCTTTTAAATCTGTAGTTTGAAAACGTTTAGCATAGTTTAAATCGCCACATTCTGTACACATTGTGTCGTAAAAGTGATGCAATTTAGTATACACTGTTTTACATACGTAACAGTTTCTTGGTGACTCTAATTCTGGTGTGTCTTTTTCTATTTGAGCTGCGCCTAATAATTTAGGAGCAACAAATAATGCAGCTTCTCTAGCAGACCTTATTCCGGTAGATTTTCTAGCATGTTTATCACTTTCAATTTTTTTACGTTTTGCAGCTTTTTTTGCATCTTTTCGTCTTCGCTGAAACTCGTCTCTATTCGGTCTAGACAATTCACCAGCAACCTTAAAAAGAGCAATTCTTTGTGCTTCTGGTAATTCGAAAAGTTGATTTGTATCTTTTAATAAATTCTGAATAGTTTCTATACAAACAGCAACTTCTTTATTCTCTTTAATTTCTTTGCTCATAAAATACTAAAACTATTATTTCCTTTTATTTTTTGTGGTTTCTGATGATGTATTTTTTGTATTCGCTAAATAGTTTGCTAAAATTTTATCTACCAATTCATCTTTTGTTAAATGGTGAAAGATGGTTTTAATTTGAGCTTTAAAATCTTCATCTACAGAACGGTTAGGTTTTGTTTTAAAAATTTTATTTGCCCAAACTAAAGCATTATTTTCTTCAATACTTTTAGCATCTGCTTTTTTAAAAGTTTCAAACCTAATGTCTAATTCTCTTTCAAAATCTGTAATATCTTGTTCTTCTTCCTTTTGAATGATGGATAACGATAATCCGCTTGCTCCTGCCCTAGCCGTTCTTCCACTTCTGTGAACATAAGCGTCATACGTATCTGGTAAATGATAATTTACAACATATGCTAAATCTTTAACATCGATACCTCTGGCAGCTAAATCTGTAGCAACTAATGTATCAATATGTCCTTCTCTAAATTGATCCATTATTCGATCTCTAATTCCTTGAGTTAAACTACCGTGTAGTGCACCAGAAGAAAATTTATTTATCGCTAATTTTTTGGCTAATTTATTTACTGCAGCTTTAGTTTTACAAAAAATTATACCTCTTTTGCCCGATTTAGAATTTAAAAAATGAAGTAAAACCTCTAATTTTTCTATCGGTTCTACAACTACATATTTATGATTAATTCCTTGATGACCCATTGTTGCCATATCAGCTTCAATTTGAACAACATTTTTAGACATGTAGTTATTTACCATTTGTCTAATAGAACCTGGCATTGTAGCTGTAAAAAGTAGTGTTCTTCTTTTTTTAGGAATTTCCTTAATAATACTATCTAAACCTTCTTTTAAAGCGCTAACCATTTCATCTGCTTCATCTAGAATAAAGTAAGAGATATTTTTTATGTTTATAGCTTCTCTTTTTACTAGATCTGCAAGTCTACCAGGAGTTGCAACTACAATTTGAGTTGGTTTTTTTAAACGTTCTATCTGTGGTTTTATTGGTATTCCGCCACAAATAGTAGCAATAGAAATTGAAGGGCAAAATTTAGCATAAGCTTCTAAATTAGAAGCAATTTGTTGGCCTAACTCTCTTGTAGGTGCTAAAATTACAGCTTGTATATTCGAATTATCTGTATCTATTAATTGTAATAATGGCAAGCCAAAAGCAGCTGTTTTACCAGTACCTGTTTTAGCCAAAGCAACTATGTCTTCACTATTATTTAAAGCAATAGGAATCACTTTTTCTTGAATTTCTGTAGGCTTAGAAATTTCTAAATCTATTAAACCCTTTTGTAATTCATTATTAATTCCTAATTCGGAAAACTGTTTTAACATAAAAAAATATTTTATGCAAATGTACTACTGTTTTTAGTTTATATAATTGCCGTAGTTAGGTTTCTTTATTTTTAATTCTGATGGAAAAATGAAACTTAAAATTAAAAAAAAATTAGACTTCGTAAATTCTAACTTTTTTCTTCTTTAAACGAGAATTGTTTAATTTATCAACTAAATCCGCAGTTAAACTTGCAGGCACAGCAACAAATGCACAATCTTGTTTTAATTCTATAACACCAAGTTGGTCTTTAGTTAGTTTACCTTGTTTTATAAATAAACCGGCAATATCACCTTTAGAGATTTTGTCTTTTCTTCCACCAGAAATAAATAGTGTTTCCCAAAAAACAGCTTTTCTTTCCGCTTGTTTAGATATGTTTGCTACTTCAACATTTTTAATAAAATCGGGTACTCTTTCATCTTTCCATTTTAAAACATAAGCAGTTCCTTTAGCAGAAACTCTAGCTGTTCTACCATTTCTGTGTGTAAATTCTTCTACGGCACTTGGTAATTCATAATGAATGATAAATTTCATTTCTGGCACGTCAATTCCTCTTGCAGCCAAATCTGTGGCAATTAATAATTGATTGGTACCATTTCTAAATTTAATTAAAGATCTTTCTCTATCTTTTTGCTCCATTCCGCCACTAAAGCAACCATGCTTAATATTTTTACTTTCTAAAAAATTACTTACAGTATTGATACTATCTTTTAGATTGCAAAAAATGATTCCTTGTTGATTGCCTAAATGATTCAATAAATGTAAAAGTGTGTTTTGCTTATTTTTAGCAGGCGATACAACTGTTTTTATTTGAAGTTTAGAAGTTGTAGCTTTAAGATAATTTACCGTATTTGGTTTATCCATTCTTACAAAATCAGGGATTTCAACACCTTGTGTTGCAGAAGTTAAGATTCTTTTATTTAAAGCCGTTAATTGATTAATAACACCTCTCATTTCATATTCGAAACCTACTTCTAAAGATTTATCAAATTCATCTAAAACCAAAGTTTTAATATATGATTTTGAAAAACGTTCATTTGCAAAATGATCTGATATTCTACCAGGAGTTCCTATTAAGATCGCTGGTAAATGCTTTAATTCTATTTTATCTTTAGACATGGGTCTTCCGCCGTAAACTGCATTTACTTTATATCCAGAACCCATAGAACGAATAACTTGTTCTATTTGAATAGCCAATTCTCTAGACGGAACTAATACTAACGCCTGAATTTCTTCTATTTCTGGATTTAGAAAATCTAATAAAGGTAAAGCAAAAGCTAATGTTTTACCAGTTCCTGTAGGAGATAATAAAATTGTATTTGTATTTTTTTTGATTGTAGCAATAGCTTCCTCTTGCATCGGATTTAACTGACTAATATTCAGTTTTTGTAAAATTTCCTTTTGATCTTTAATATGATTTGCCATTACTGCAGTTTTGTAGAATTAAATAGGCTACAAAGATAGTTAGACTTCTTGCTTAAAGTGTATAATTCTGTAAATAATCTTATTTACCTATTAGAAGTTTATTTTATAAAATAAGTATCTGCATATACTTTGGTAAAATGTGCACCAAAAAAAAGAATTAAACTAGAGTAAGATACCCAAAGCATAATTAAGATAATAGAACCTGCCGCACCGTAGGTTGAGCCTGGTTCCATTTCATTAAAATACCACGCCATTAAAAATTTTCCAATTACAAAAAGTATTGCGGTTACTGCAGCACCAATTTTTACAGCTCTCCATTTTACAGTAATGCTTGGTAAGTATTTAAACATTGCTGCAAAAAGTACATAAATAAAAATAACAGACATTAAAAAATCTATAATATAAATATGTTCGAATAAACTTTCTGGTAAGAATTTTTCGATTCTTTTATTAAAAGTGCTAATTAAAGCTGTTAACACAAAGCTTATCAGTAATAAAAAACCTATTATTAAAATGAAACCAAAGCTTTTTATTCTGCTAAAAATCATTTTTATAAAACCGTTTTCTTGTTTGTTTTCTGGGGTTTTCCATATCTTATCGAATGCAGCTTGTAGTTGGTAAAAAACACCAGTTGCACCATAAAATAATGTTCCAAAACCAATAATTGTTGTAAAAATAGAAACACTTTCATCTCCTCTATCTAACATCATCAATCTAATAGACTCGGCAGTTTGCACACCAACTGCTTTGGTTATTTCGTCTAACAATTCTCCTTGTACTATTTCTTTGCCCCAAACATTACCAACTAAATTTAAAATTATAACTAGTAATGCAGGTAAAGATAAAATAGCATAATAAGCAACAATAGCACTAAGCTCAAAAGGTTCACTATTAAGCCAATTTGTGCCTGTTTTTTTTAATAAACTAGGTAAATCTTTAACAAGTCTTTTTAAATGCACGTTATTATAATTTGGTGTAATATAAAAACTTCCAATATCATTTTATAGATATTGGAAGTTTAAATGTATTTAATCTTCTCCTCTAGCAGGGTATCCTTCTTTCAAAATATAGTCTATTCCGCCCAAAACATCTTTTAAATTAGGTCGTCCAAAAGGCATTGATTGTATAGACTGCCAATACATTTTATGATCTTTATCAATTAAAAATAAACCTGGTTCAATAAATTGTTTTGGTTCTTTATCACTAATTCCGTTAGAAATAAACAACCCCCATTTTTTGGCTTCTTCAATAGAAAAGTCATATCCAATAGGTAAGTTTTCTATTTCCCATTCTTTGTAAGTATCTTTTGCAACTTCTTCTGTGTTGGCGCTAATTGCAATTAAGTTTACGCCTCTTTCTTTAAAATCTGCTATCTTTTTCTCTACTTGTTCTAATTGTTTTTTACATACCGGACAGTGTTTTCCTCTGTAAACAAATATCAAAGTAAAATTTTCTGGTTTTTGGTCTTTTAAATTCCATTTTGTGTCGTTAACTAAGTTAATAGTTAAATCGGGTACTACTTGTCTTGGTTTAATCATCTTTTTAAAATTTTATTTTTTAATTTCACTTACATCTACCGTAGCTTTTTCATAATCTGTATATCCTTCTTTACCAGTTGTGTAAAAAGTATCGTTATCCCAATCTGCTAAATCTACATCTTGTTCAAAACGTTCTACTAAATCTGGATTCGAAATAAATAGTTTACCAAAAGCTACTAAATCGGCATAACCATCTTCTATAATTTTATTTCCAGATGCTTCATCAAAACCGGCATTAATCATTAAAGTTCCGTTATAAATAGGTCTAAAATGTTTTGCTATGTTTGTAACTGCATGTGGCACATCAGAAACATCTGTAAAAGGTTCTGATAAATGAACATATGCTAAATTATAATCGTTTAATTCTGATAAAAGGTACTCGAAAGTTGGAATTGAATTCTCTGTAACTCTCATTCCGAAAATTCCGTTTAAAGAAGGATTAAATCGTACACCTATTTTACTTTCTGGAACAACCTCTTTGACAGCGTCTAAAACTTCAAAGAAAAATCGAGTTCTATTTTCTACATTTCCACCGTATTCATCTGTTCTAATGTTAGATTCTTCGTTAAAAAATTGATGAAATAAATAACCATTAGAAGAATGTATTTCTACACCATCAAAACCAGCAGTCATTGCATTTTTGGCTGCATTTTTAAAATCTAAAACTGTTTGATTAATGTCTTCTAAAGACATTTCTTTAGGTGTTACTGTATCTTTTTCTCCTTCTGGCGTATATACTTGCACATTTGCATTAACCGCAGAAGGTGCTAATGGTAATGCTCCGTTATGAAAATCTGGATGAGAAATTCTACCAACATGCCATAACTGAATAAATATTTTACCCCCTTCTTTGTGTACTTCTTCAGTAACTTTTTTCCAACCTTCTGTCTGCGCTTCGTTATAAATTCCGGGAGTATTAATGTAACCAACAGCTTGCTTAGAAACTTGTGATCCTTCTGTAATTATTAAACCTGCGGATGCTCTTTGTTTATAATACAAACCTTGTAAATCTTTGGTAGCAACATTTTGGTCGTTGTCTGCTCTACTTCTTGTCATAGGCGCCATTACAACTCTATTGTTTAAAGGTAGATCTGTAATATTATTAAAGTTTTGTAATAAATATGATTTTTTCATAATTCTATTTTTTTTGATTGAAATTCTAAATGACTTTTTAATAAGTTGCCATTTTACCTTTCTTTTTTGTTAATTGTTTGTCTAGTTCTTTAATAGATTCTGATATAGAATTCATAAAATTACTGTTTGTAGCCTCTGCAAATAACCATGGCCCTGGCACACTTAAACGAATGTTACATATCATTCCGGTTTCATCAGAGCTTGTATTTTCTGTTTTAAAAAACACATCTGCTCTAACAATCATATTAAATTTTTTGTATAAATGCTCTAATTTTTCTTTTGTAAATTCTTCTAACCTCTCGCTAGCCTCTACATCGTGGTATTCAAAATTTATAGTCATAATCTCTTACATTTTTTAATTTATAATTAAATTTTCTGATGTAAAATTAAGAATACTTACAGCGAAAAAGTTGTCTTTAAGATTCTAATTTGAACTCATATCAAAAAACGATTTTCGTATAACTAAAATGTATAAATAGTATTAAATTTGTTTTAAATTAAGCACATGATTCAACAAAAATTATCAAAATACAATGTTATACTGGCTTCTGGATCACCAAGAAGACAGCAGTTTTTTAAAGACTTAGAAATAGATTTTTCGATAGAATTAAAGCCAGTTAACGAGGTTTATCCGAAGGAATTAGTAGCAGAAGAAATTACCGATTATTTAGCAGATTTAAAGTCGAAAGCTTTTAAAAACTTAAACCATAACGATTTATTAGTTACATCAGATACTATTGTTTGGTTAGAAAACAAAGCATTGGGTAAGCCAAAAGATAACGATGAAGCATTTAAAATGTTAAGTAATTTGTCTGGAAAAGAGCATAAAGTGATAACATCTGTTTCTTTAAAAACCAATAGTTTTCAAAAGATATTTAATGATGTTACTAAAGTTACTTTTAAAAATTTAACTTCGGATGAGATAAAATATTATATCAAAAATTATAAACCATTTGACAAAGCAGGTAGTTATGGCATACAAGAATGGATTGGTTTTATTGGTATAGAAAAAATAGAAGGAAGCTATTTTAATGTAGTTGGTTTGCCTGTACAAAAACTTTATAGTGAGTTAATGAAGCTATAATTTTAAGATTGATTTTAGTCTTTTTATAGTTTTAAGAGAATTATGTTAAAAAGAACGAATTCTAATCTTCGTTTTCTTTTCCTAAAGACAAATAAAAGTTTATTTTTACCAAAATTTACAACACAACATTTTTTACAACTTAATAATGAAAAAATACACGTACACAGAAAAAAAAGATACACGTTCAGGTTTTGGTGACGGATTAACAGAGCTAGGAAGAACAAACCCAAATGTGGTTGCTTTATGTGCAGATTTAATTGGTTCTTTAAAAATGGATCAATTTATAAAAGAAAACCCTGAAAGGTTTTTTCAAATAGGTATTGCAGAAGCAAATATGATTGGTATTGCTGCTGGTTTAACTATTGGAGGTAAAATACCATTTACAGGTACATTTGCAAACTTTTCTACAGGTAGAGTTTATGATCAAATTCGTCAATCTGTTGCATATTCTGGTAAAAATGTAAAAATTTGTGCATCTCATGCAGGTGTTACTTTAGGTGAAGATGGTGCTACACACCAAATTTTAGAAGATATTGGTTTGATGAAAATGTTGCCAGGTATGACAGTTATAAATACTTGTGACTACAATCAAACAAAAGCTGCAACAATTGCAATTGCAGATTTTGATGGGCCAGTTTATTTACGTTTTGGTAGACCAAAAGTGCCTGTATTTATGCCAACAGATCAAAAATTTGAAATTGGTAAAGGAGTTCAATTAACAGAAGGTAAAGATGTAACAATTGTTGCAACAGGACATTTAGTTTGGGAATCTTTGCAGGCAGCAGAACAATTAGAAGCACAAGGTATCTCTGCAGAAGTTATAAATATTCATACAATTAAGCCTTTAGATGAAGATATTATTTTAAAATCTGTTGCTAAAACTGGTTGTATTGTTACTGCAGAAGAACATAATAAATTAGGTGGTTTAGGAGAAAGTGTTTCTAGAACTTTAGCTTTAAATGCTCCTACTCCGCAAGAATTTGTTGCTACAGATGATACTTTTGGAGAATCTGGAACACCAGAACAATTAATGGCAAAATATGGTTTAGACGCAACTGCAGTTGTAAAAGCTGTTAAAAAAGTAATTTCTAGAAAATAAATTCGTTTAACATTAACAAACTATAAATCTAAAAAACATGAAAAAAGTAATTTTAATGATGTGTTTGGCTTTTGCATTTAGTCAAACTTCTAATGCTCAAATCGATTTCGGTTTAAAAGGAGGTATAAACTACAATAATAACGGTGATGCAACTTTTTCTTCTACAGGAAGTGATGTTATTAAAGGAGGAGAATCTAGATCGGGTTATCATGCAGGTTTATGGTTTCGTGGTAAATTACCTTTAATAGGTTTGTATATTAGACCAGAATTGGTTTTTACACAAGTAAAAAATGAGTATACAGATACAAACGATGCAACTTCAGAATATGAATATAAAAAATTAGACGTTCCTGTTTTATTAGGTAAGAAATTTTTAGGTGTTGCCAATGTTTTTATTGGTCCTTCATTTCAGTATATAATAGAAGATGATTTTAGCTTTTCTGGATTAACTACAGATGAGTTTGATAAGTTTTCTGTTGGGTTACAAATGGGTGCTGGTATCGAATTAGGAAGAATTGGTATCGATGTTCGTTGGGAAAGAGGTTTATCTAAAACTGAAGCAAATTTTGCTAACGTAACTGTAGATAACAGAACAGATCAAATTATTTTTGGTTTATCTTTAAAGCTATAGTAACATTTATAAAATATTAAAAAAGTCCTTGTATATACAAGGACTTTTTTTTTAGTTCTAAACTATTCTGAAAATAGTTTTATTGTTTTTTTTAGAGCTTTATAGAGTTTCATAAATTGGTAATTTTACTCACCTATTCTACTTTAAAATTATTTATAACTTTTAAAATTTAGTTTTAATTGTACAAAAAAAGCTCTTGAAGAATTCAAGAGCTTTTTTAAATATTGTAAAAATTCTAATTATACATTAGGATTTAAATAATCTGGTAAAGCAGGATTGCTATTATCACTAAAGTCGTTTGTTGGATCACCATCTCCGTCTGCATCTTCATCAATAGAAGGTATTCCGTCATTATCATGATCTGTATCTTCTACGATATCTAATAACTCAATGTAAAACATTAAGTTTGTGTCTACTAAACTACTTGTATAATTGTTAGTGTCAATTGAAGAATACGCCAAACCAGAAGGAATAAATAAAATTCCTTTACCTGTATTTAAATATGTAATTGGTCCGTTAAGTGTTCCGCCATTACTATCTTTTTTTAATTCACCTCCTAAAAAATTTGTAAAACCATACTTCCATCCATCAATAACGGCATTTAAAGTTAACCATGCTCCAGTGTCATTTCTATCAAAATTAGAAGTTAACAACTCTGTATTTGCAAAAGCTTGACCAGAATATTTTACATATATAGAATCCATTACTGTTGGGTTTCCTTTTACTGGTGAAGGTTGACCTTGTTCTATTGTGTAAACATATAAAGTATGTTCAATATCATTTTCTGTAACTTTATAAGATTTTAATTTATCTGTATCTTCAAATAATGAAGTTTTACCACTTACCAATGTTTTTACAGAATCTAAATCAGTGTCGTAATAATTGTTTTTTAAAAATTTTACAATAGAATCGTTATCTTTTATTGCTAATTCTTCATAATTAATGTCTGCAAACGGATTAAAAAAACCGTTATTATCATCATCACAAGAATACATTACTACCACTCCTAATAAAAGAAGAAAGAAAATATTTTTTATTTTATTCATTTAACTTAAAATTTAAGCGTGCAATTTACCATTTTTATACCTTTGTAAAAAGACAAAAATTATATTTTAACTTATTTTATGAGAATTGATAAATATTTGTGGTGTATTCGAGTTTTTAAAACAAGAAGTATTGCTACAACAGCATGTAAAAAAGGGCAAGTTAAGATAGATGGTAAAAGTATAAAACCATCTAAAGAAGTTTTTGGTAACGAATTAATTGTAGTTCGTAAAAATCAGATAAATTATCAAATAAAAGTTTTAAATTTACCAGAAAGTAGAGTTGGCGCAAAATTGGTAGATCAATATCGAAAAGATGTGACACCAAAAGAAGAGTTCGAAAAAACAGAACTTTTAAAATATGCAAAAGATTACTATAGGAAAAAAGGAATTGGTAGACCAACCAAAAAAGATAGAAGAGATATAGATAATTATCAAGATTATACAACAGAAGAGTAATGATTGCAGAAAATAATATTATTTTAGATAACACTCAAATAAATCAGAAAATTAGAAGAATTGCATATCAAATTTATGAAAGCAATAGTTCTGAAAGTGAAGTTGTAGTTGCTGGAATTATAGGTAATGGTTTCGTTTTTTCAAAAAAAATAGCCACTATTTTAGAAGAAATTTCTTCATTAAAAGTGATACTTTGTGAAGTCAATATCAATAAAAAACAACCTTTACTACCTGTTTCAACTTCCATTTCTGTAGAAGATTACAAGAATAAACCTCTTATTTTAGTTGATGATGTTTTAAATTCTGGTACTACTTTAATTTATGGTATTAAACATTTTTTAGAAGTTCCTTTAAAAAGGTTTAAAACAGCAGTTTTGGTAAATAGAAATCATAAAAAATATCCAGTAAAAGCAGATTTTAAAGGAATTTCGTTATCAACTTCTATTAAAGAACATGTTCAGGTAGAGTTTAGTAACGATGGTGCTTTAGCGTATTTAGTTTAATAATTTTTTAATTTCTGTAACAACTTCTTTACTTGTTAAGTTATCTGAGTTAATAGTTGTATCTGCTTGCTCATAGAAAAAACGTCTTTCAAAAAGATGTTTAGCAACATATTCAGATAATTTGTCATCATTTAATTCTGATACAAGAGGTCTTGTGTTTTTTTCATTCTTAAGACGATCGACCAAAGTTTTTATGCTTGCTTTTATGTAAATAGATGTAGCTGTACTCGCTTTAATTAAATCCATATTACCGGCATAACAAGGTGTTCCTCCTCCTAAAGAAAGTATAAAATCTTCCTCAGAATCTAAAATTTCTTTTAAATATTTGTTTTCTTTTATCCTAAAATAGATTTCTCCTTTATTTTTAAAGATTTCTGAAATTGTCATTTTTTCTCTGTTAGAGATGTAATCATCCAAATCTATAAAATTAGTATTCAGCTTTTTAGAAACTTCTCTACCGATTGTTGATTTTCCAGAAGCCATGTATCCTAACAGTATAATTTTCATTATTTTTATTTTTTTACAAATATCGATAAAAAAAAATCATTTTTATGCTAATAAATCCAATGATTGATAGTATATTTGCAACCGATTTAAGAAAAAGACCTGGTAGCTCAGTTGGTAGAGCATCTCCCTTTTAAGGAGAGGGTCCTGGGTTCGAGCCCCAGCCCGGTCACAAAAAAGTTAAGCGAAAGCTTAACTTTTTTATTTTATATTAATTTGCGCACGTGGCGAAATTGGTAGACGCGCAACCTTGAGGGGGTTGTTTTCGTAAGAAAGTGGAAGTTCGAATCTTCTCGTGCGCACAAATTGACTTAAAATAACTTCTTTCACAAATAATTAACCAAAGTATAACGGATTATCATTAATTTTGTTTTTATGCAAAAACTGATTATAATCTTGTGCTTTTTAGCCTCTTTAAGCACATTCTCTCAAGCAGACACTTTACGTACTAAAGTTTTAAAAGGGCAAATTATACACGCTGAAAATAAAAAAGTCTTAAGTGCGGCCCATGTTTTGAATCTAAATACAGTTAGTGGAACTATTACTGATGATAAAGGTTTTTTCGAATTACCAACAAAAGTTAATGATACTATTTTGGTTTCTTACTTAGGGTTTACTTCAATAAAATTAAAAGTTACAAACGATTTACTTAAAGGAAACGAGTTAGAAATTGCGCTTTATGAAAAACCAGAAAGTGTAAAAGAAGTTGTAATTCGTTCTACAAAATTAATAGGTGTTTTAGAAATTGATGTAAAACAAGTGCCTAAAGATAGATTTACAAGAATACATATTAATGGTCTACAACAAACTTATGAGGTTGGTAAACCACAAGCCAAAAACTTCTCATCTCCTGTTGCAGCCTTGTTTCAACCGGTAGATTTCTTGTATAATTTATTCGGTAAAAAACCAAAACAACTTCGAAAGCTTCAGAAACTAAAAAAAGAAGACGACTTGCGTAAAATGCTTGCTGGTAAGTTTGATAGAGAAGTTATGATGGAATATTTAGACATGGATAGACAAGAATTGTCTGAGTTATTAACCGATTGTAATTATTCTGAATATTTTATTAAAAAAGCATCAGATTTACAAATGATTGAAGCAGTATTAGATTGTTATGAAAATTACAAAGCCTTAAAAAAGGGTAAAATAGAGCGTAACAAAATTCCGGATAAAAAGAATTAGTCTTAAATGAAAAAGGCCAGAAACCAACGATTTCTGACCTTAATCAACTATTAAAAACTAATTACAAACTAAACTTTTTAAGGCTTAGTTATTTTTAAATTCTATTTTGATGATTAAATTTATAGTTACCCGAAAACTTTAGACCTAATCTATATTATTAAGACGCCATATTTTAGTATTTGTTACATTTTAAATTCTCTTTAACAGTATTTTAATAGATAGAAGAAATATACAAGCAAAAAAAAATCCAGCATTAAGCTGGATTTTTTTTATTAAAATGTTTAGAAATATTTTCTTATTGATTACCTAATATAATTGGCATTCCAGATTTTCCTGCACCAATTAATACAACCTTACTGTTACTAGATTTAGATAACTCTAAAGTTGCTTCAATTCCTTTTTCTTGAAGAATTTTATCGGTTAAAGAAGCACTTAAAATCTTATTTGCTACAGCTTTACCTTCTGCATCAATTTTTTGTCTTTCTGCCTCTTTTTTAGCTTTTGCTAACCTAAATTCATATTCTAATGATTCTTGTTCTTGTTTTAATTTAGTTTCAATTGCGGTTCTAATGGTAGTCGGTAATTTAACATCTTCAACTAAAACTCTTTTTACAATTAAATATTGATCTTTTAAAACGTTTTTAACTTCATCTAAAATTTCTTGTTCTATTACATCTCTTTTACTAGAATATAATTGTTCTGGTGTATATCTACCTACAACGCTTCTAGCAGCAGCATTAATTGCTGGGTCTAGTAATTCTCTTTCGTAATCTTCTCCTTTTGTTTTAATTAAATTACCAAGATTAGAAAATTCTGGTTCATACCAAATAGTACCGTTTACTTTAACTTCCAATCCATTCACAGAAAGTACATTCATTTCATCAGAAATAGATTGCTGACGTACTTTTCTTACAATCATTTTGTTCCAAGGAGCCACAATATGAAATCCTTCTCCGTACGTTTTTTCAGTATTAATACCATCCCCTAAAGTTTCAAAAATTACACCGCCTTCACCGGGTCCGATAGTAACTGTAGATTTTGAGAATAAAATTAATGCAGCAACTGCAAGAATTACGAAGAATACTCCACCTTTTGGAAACTTTATATCCATTTGATTATTTGCCATTTGTTATATTGATTAAATTTAAAGTCAAATTTACGATATAACTTTAGGAATCACAATCTATAAGGTAGAATTAAATTTTACCAAAATATTTTCTAATAAACCATTCTGATGTAAATAAAATGACAACTAACAAAAGAATCCATTTCCAATCGACTAAATTTTGTTCTTTTACAATAGATTTTTGTGTTGTGAAATAAGAAGAATCATTTAACAAGTCGTTAATTAACTGTTGATGGTTGTTTTTATGATATAGCTTCCCTCCTGTTTTATTAGCTAGCTTTTCTAATTTTTTTACGTTAGCGCTTGTAAATTGCTCCTCAACATCATAATCAGTTATTTTAAAACTACCGTATTTATTGATTTTTTGTCCTAATACAGAAACTTTGTAGGTGTAATCACCAGATTCAAGATCTTCAAAAGAAACTTGATAAGAGTTGTTGATTAAAGAGAAAGGTAGCTTTGTGTTTTTCTTAGTTTCTTTGTTGGTTATTATAATTTCTAAAGAGGCTCTAGCGTCAAATTTGTAATTTTTATCTGTATAAAATGCTGTTATATTTACTAATGAATTTGCAGGATATAAGTTTTCTGAATTTACATCTAATCGTGCTCTTTTCTTTTGAGAAGATAAATATTGAACAATGTTACCAATAAATTGATCGAATTCTGTAAACGAATTATTTAGTAGATAATTAGATGCTCTCCATTTCCATAAACCTTCTCCAAAAATTACTCCAATTTTTTGGTTATTCTCTTCTAAAAATGAAATTAGTGGTTGCTCTGTATTTAATCCGTTGATATTTTGAAATAATAAACTTTGATAATCTTTAGAAAAAGTAATTTCTCCAAAGTTATTAACCAATGGAGGCATTTCATTAAAACCAATATCTTTTTGTAAAAAAGTTAAAAAAGAATTATTTAAAATTGGTGCATAATTTTCAGTTTGATTAATTGCTTTTTTAGAAAAACCAAATTTTTGTCTGTTGATAAAATTCCAGTCAGAATTGATACCATTAATCAATAAAAAATTTAGATTATTAGCTTTTATGTTTGAAATAATAGATTTAAATTGATTATTTAAATTGTATAGTATAATTAATTGAAAATCATTTGATTCAATATTGCCATCAATATTATATTCGAGTGTTACACTTCTTTGTTTATTACTTTCAATTGCTTTTTTTAATACTCCGATATCTGGATGTTTTATAGAGGATAAAATTAGTATTTTAGATTGCTCGTCTATAACTTCAACAGAAAAGTTTTTTCTATTATTTCGAGTATTTTTTTCGTTTTCAATTTTATCTAAAGTTGCAGTGTAATAATTAATACCTTCTTTTAAAGAAGTTAAATTAGTTGTAATTATTTTTGAATTATCATTTTTGTTGAATTTTACTTTCTTTGAAAATACAGTTTTACCATTGCTATAAATTTTAAATATTGAGTTCACATTCTCTAAACCATCATAGTTTAAAATTACTTCTACAGGAAATTTATTTTTTATGTAACTATATTTATTTACATTAACCTGACTAATTTTTAAGTCTTTATACTTAGTTGTATCTCCAAATACTACCGGATATATTTTTTGTTTAGAGTTTATGATCTCGTAATCATTACCAATCGTTTGGTTTCCATCAGATAATAGAATTATTGGCGCATTTTCCTTTTTATTTAATTGCTTTAATGTATTTAAAGATTTGTATATGTTGGTTTCATTTCCTTTAAAATCTACAGAATCAGATACTTTTAATGTTTTATCAAATAGAAATATTTCAATATTAAATTTACTTTGTAGTTTTTCATTGGTTTTTAACTTGCTAAGTACGTTTTCTAATTTATTTTCATCTTTAAAAAAACGCAATGATTTAGAATTATCTACTAAAATTGATAGTTTCGGCTTTTCATTTTTGTAAGATTTAGTATTAATTTTAGGGTTTATAAATAATACGAGTAAAATAAAAATCGAAATGCTTTTTAGTGAAAAAAGAAGAATATTTACTTTGTGCTTGCTTTTATTCTTGTAAAAATATTGAAAATATGAAATAACAATACTTACTAATAAAGCTAAAATGATGTAAAATATGGTTGTTGCTTGCAATTAAAACTATTTTAGTGAAAGATATAAATAACTATTTTAAAAAAGAAAACCTGTAACGTTAAAATTGTTACAGGTTTTATTTATTTTATAAAATGTAGTTTATGTGAGCATTCCGCCATCTACAGACAATGTTTGTCCGGTAATATAAGTACTCATATCAGAAGCTAAAAATACACATGCATTTGCAATATCTATTGGTTGTCCTCCTCTTTTTAAAGGAATACCGTCTCGCCAAGATTGTACAGTTGCTTCATCTAATTTTGCAGTCATTTCTGTTTCTATAAATCCTGGTGCAATAACGTTACTTCTAATGTTTCTAGAACCCAATTCTAAAGCTACAGATTTAGAAAAACCTACAATACCAGCTTTAGAAGCAGCATAATTTGCTTGACCTGCATTACCTTTTAAACCAACAACAGAACTCATGTTTATTATAGAACCAGATCTCTGTTTCATCATTGGTCTTATAACAGCTTTTGTTAAATTAAAAACAGATTTTAAATTAACTTCAATTACTTTGTCAAAATCATCTTCAGAAATACGCATTAACAAATTATCTTTTGTTATACCTGCGTTGTTTACCAAAATATCAATAGCACCAAATTCTTTATGAACTTCTTTTGCTAATTCTTGTGCTGCATCAAAATTTGCAGCATTTGATTGGTAACCTTTGGCAGATACACCGAAAGATTTTAATTCTTCTTCTAAAGCATTTGCAGCATCTACAGAAGAACTATAAGTAAATGCTACATTTGCACCTTGCTTTGCAAATTCTATTGCAATACCTCTACCAATTCCTCTTGTAGCTCCTGTTATTATTGCTGATTTATTTTCTAATAATTTCATAATTTTCAATTTATCATTTTAAACTTATCGCTATCAAAGTTTCTCAACTATAAAAAAGAAATTCCCGTAAAAACGGGAATTTATATATTGATTAATTTTAAAACTAGTTTAAAACTTTTGCAACCATTTCTCCTATTTTAGCAGGTGAACTCACTACGTGAACTCCATTTTCAGCTAAAATTTTCATTTTTGCTTGTGCAGTATCATCAGCACCACCAACAATTGCACCTGCGTGCCCCATTGTTCTTCCTGCTGGTGCAGTTTGTCCTGCTATAAAACCAACAACTGGTTTTCTATTTCCATCAGCCTTAATCCATTGAGCAGCTTCTGCTTCTAAATTACCACCAATTTCACCAATCATTACAATTGCTTCAGTTTCATCATCATTCATTAATAACTCAACAGCTTCTTTAGTAGTAGTTCCAATAATTGGGTCACCACCAATACCGATTGCTGTAGTTATACCAAAACCTTGTTTTACAACTTGGTCTGCAGCTTCATAAGTTAATGTACCAGATTTAGATACAATACCTACTTTACCTTTTTTAAAGATAAAACCTGGCATAATACCAACTTTAGCTTCATCTGGTGTAATTACACCCGGACAGTTAGGACCAACTAATGTACAGTCTTTATTGTCTATATAAGCTTTTACTTTTACCATGTCTGCTGTAGGAATTCCTTCTGTAATACAAATAATTACTTTAATTCCTGCATCAGCAGATTCCATAATTGCATCAGCAGCAAAAGCTGGTGGTACAAAAATAATAGAGGTATCAGCTCCTACTTTTTCTACAGATTCTACAACTGTGTTAAATACTGGTTTTCCTAAGTGTTCTTGACCTCCTTTACCTGGAGTTACACCTCCAACAACATTGGTTCCATAATCAATCATTTGACCAGCGTGAAAAGTACCTTCACTACCTGTAAAACCTTGAACAATAATTTTTGAATTTTTATTTACTAAAACACTCATTGGTTTGCTATTTAATTTTTGTTACGCAAAAATAACTTTTTGAAACTTTAAAAAAAAGAAAATTAAGAATTCTTTCTATCTTTTAAAAATCGTTTAATTTCTGCTAATTCTTTTAATTTTTCTCTTGATTCTGATATTGGTGTACCAAAATAACTTTTTCCGCCAGCTACAGATTTCGTAACCCCAGTTTGTCCTAGTATTACAGCACCTTTGCCTATTGTTATACCGCTATTTGTACCAACTTGCCCCCAAATAGTTACTTCATCTTCAATTACAACACAACCTGCAATACCTGTTTGTGATGCGATTAAACACTTTTTACCAATTACAGTATCGTGGCCAACATGCACTTGATTATCTATTTTTGTGCCCTCGCCTATTGTTGTATTACCTGTAACACCTTTGTCTATTGTACAAGAGGCTCCTAAATCTACATTGTCTTTTAAAATAACTTTTCCTCCAGAAATTAACTTATCATATCCCTCTGGTCTGTTCTTGTAATAAAATGCATCTGCACCTAAAACTGTATTTGCGTGAATAGTAACATTATTACCAATAACTGAATTATCATAAATAGTTACATTTGGGTGAATTACACAATTCTTACCA
This sequence comes from Polaribacter marinaquae, assembly GCF_038019025.1. Taxonomy (NCBI): domain Bacteria; kingdom Pseudomonadati; phylum Bacteroidota; class Flavobacteriia; order Flavobacteriales; family Flavobacteriaceae; genus Polaribacter; species Polaribacter marinaquae. The sequence continues at coordinate 446,174 of NZ_CP150496.1, read as the reverse complement.
ATTTTAACATTGTTTCCGATAAATACATTTGGTTGAATAACTGTATTTTCTCCTATTGTTGCGCTTTCAGAAATACTAACTTTAGAAACTATAAATGGATTAAAGCTTTTAGTTATTTTATTAAAATCTCTAAAAGGGTCATCAGAAATTAGTAAAGATTTACCTTCTGGACAAGCAACTTCTTTATTAATTAAAATAGTAGTTGCAGCAGAATTTAATGCTTTGTCGTAATACTTTGGATGATCAACAAAAACGATATCTCCTTGTTCTACAACATGAATTTCATTAATACCTAAGATTTTAAAATTTTGATCTCCAACAAATTTAGCATCAATTAATGATGCAATTTGTTGGAGTGTTTGAGATTCTTTGAATTTCAAGGCTATTCTTTAATTCGTTCTTGGTAAGTTCCTTTTGTAGTCTCTACCTTAATTTTATCTCCTTCATTAATAAATAAAGGTACATTTACTGTTGCACCACTTTCTACTGTTGCAGGTTTTGTTGCGTTTGTAGCAGTATTACCTTTAACACCTGGTTCTGTATGTGTAACTTCTAAAATTACACTTGCTGGCATATCTACAGATAATGGCATGTCATCTTCAGAATTAATAATAATTGTTACAATTTCACCTTCTTTCATTAAATCTGGACTATCTAAAGCAGATTTTTGAAGTTGAATTTGAGTGTAATCTTGCTCATTCATAAAATGATAAGTATCACCTTCATTATATAAGTACTGAAATTTGTGAGTTTCTACACGAACATCATCAATTTTTCTTCCTGCAGGAAAAGTATTATCTACAACCTTACCATTGGTTACACTTTTTAATTTTGTTCTTACAAAAGCAGGACCTTTACCTGGCTTTACGTGTAAAAATTCAACAATTTTATAAATGTCGTTGTTATACTTTATACATAATCCGTTTCTAATATCTGATGTTGTTGCCATTATTTCGTTTTTATTTTATAATTTTTTTATTATTAATATCAATTGTAAACTTTTTAGTTAGAATTGAAGTATCCTTTCATGATTCCTCTATGAGAATCTTTTATAAATTGAATTATTTCATCTCTTTCTGGCGTAGCTTCCATTTCTGCCTCAATTATATCTATAGCCTGTGTATAATTATAATTTTTTTGAAATAAGATTCTATAAATATTCTGAATTTCTCTAATTTTTTCTGTAGTGTAACCTCTTCTTCTTAAACCAACTGAATTGATTCCTACATAAGATAAAGGCTCTCTAGCTGCTTTTACATAAGGCGGTACATCTTTTCTTACTAAAGAACCACCGGTTACAAATGCATGATTTCCTACGGATGCAAATTGATGAACTGCAACCATTCCTGCTAAAACTACGTTATCTCCAATAGTTACATGACCTGCAAGTGTTGAATTATTAGAAAAGATACAGTTGTTACCCACAAAAGAATCATGAGCAATATGACAATATGCCATTATTAAACAGTTATCTCCAATTTTAGTTTTCATTCTATCGGATGTTCCTCTGTTAATCGTAACACATTCTCTAATTGTTACATTGTCTCCTATTTCTACGGTTGTTTCTTCATCATCGAATTTTAAATCCTGAGGAATTGCAGAAATTACAGCGCCTGGAAAAATTCTACAATTTTTACCGATAATAGCACCTTCCATAATAGTTACGTTAGAACCAATCCATGTACCAGAACCAATTGTAACGTTATTATGTATTGTTGTAAATGGTTCTATTACTACATTTCTAGCAATTTTTGCCTGTGGATGTACGTATGCTAAAGGTTGATTCATATTACTTAATTTTAGAAATTTGTGCCATTAATTCTGCTTCTGCAACTAATTTTCCGTTTGCATAAGCATATGCTTGCATATGACAAATTCCTCTTCTTATTGGTGTAATTAATTCACATTTAAAAATCACAGTATCTCCTGGTAAAACTTTTTGTTTAAACTTCACCTTATCCATTTTCATAAAATACGTTAAGTAATTTTCTGGATCTGGTACAGTATTTAAAACTAAAACTCCACCACATTGTGCCATTGCTTCTACTTGTAAAACACCTGGCATTACTGGCGCTCCTGGAAAATGTCCAACAAAGAAATTTTCGTTCATTGTTACATTTTTCATACCAACAACATGCGTATCTGTTAGCTCTAAAATTCTATCAATTAACAAAAATGGAGGTCTGTGAGGCAAAATATCCATTATTTGATGAATATCTAATAACGGTGGTAAGTTTAAATCAAAAGAAGGAACATTGTTTCTTTTTTCTGCTTTTATAATTTTAGCCAATTTTTTAGCAAACAAAGTATTGATTAAATGACCAGGTTTATTCGCGATAACTTTACCTTTAATTCTTGTACCAACTAAAGCTAAATCACCAATAACATCTAATAATTTATGTCTAGCTGCTTCATTTGCCCAATGTAGTGTTAAGTTATCTAAAATTCCGTTAGATTTAACAGCAATGTCTTCTTTATTAAATGCCTTTTTTAATTTTTGCATTGTACTTTCAGACAATTCTTTATCTACATATACAATTGCATTGTTAAGGTCGCCACCTTTAATTAAATCATTTTCAAGTAACATTTCAATTTCGTGTAAAAAACTAAAAGTTCTTGCATCTGCAATTTCTTCTTTAAAGTCTGCAATTTTATCTAAAGTAGCATTTTGAGTTCCTAAAATTTTAGTGCCAAAATCTACCATTGTAGTTACTTGGTACTCATCCGAAGGCATTAAAATAATTTCGCTTCCTGTAACTTCATCCTTGTAAGAAATAATTTCTTTTACAACATACTCTTCTATATCTGCATCTTGTTCTTGTACACCAGCTTTTTCTAAAGCTTCTATAAAGAATTTTGATGAACCATCCATAATTGGTGGCTCAGAAGCATCAATTTCTATTAATAAGTTGTCTATATCTAAACCAACTGCAGCAGCTAAAACGTGTTCTGAAGTTTGTATTTGAACACCGTTTTTTTCTAAATTAGTTCCTCTTTGTGTGTTTACAACATATTCTGCTTTTGCAGCAATAATAGGTGCACCTTCTAAGTCTACTCTTTTAAAAGCAAAACCATGATTTGTTGGTGCAGGTTTCATTGTCATTGTAACCGTATTACCTGTGTGTAAACCTACACCAGATAAACTAATTTCTTTCTGTATTGTTTTTTGTTTCTTACTCATTATTTTTTTGTTTGAGTCTTCAATTCTTCTTCTAATTGATTGATGTTTGCTACTATTTTTGGTAAATTTTTAAAATGAACATAACTTTTATTATAATCATTAAACTTAAATGCTGGTGTTCCATTTACAAAAGCGTTGTCTTTTAAACTTTTGGTTACACCTGCTTGTGCTAACACTTTTACATTATTACCAATTTTAATATGACCTGCAACACCTACTTGTCCTCCAATCATACAAGATTCGCCTATTTTGGTAGAACCTGCAATACCTGTTTGCGAGGCAATTACTGTGTTTTTACCAATTTCTACGTTGTGTGCAATTTGTATTTGATTGTCTAATTTAACTCCTTTTCTAATAATTGTAGATCCTAAGGTTGCTCTATCTATTGTTGTAGCAGCACCAATATCTACGTTATCTTCAATAATTACGTTACCAATTTGTGGTATTGCATTGTATTCTCCATTTTCATCTGGAGCAAAACCAAAACCATCTGCAGCTATTATTGCTCCAGAATGAATTTTACAATTATTACCTATAATTGTATCTGAGTATATTTTAACTCCAGCAAATATTGTTGAATTATTTCCTATAACTGTATTGTCCCCAATATAAGTATTCGGATAAATTTTAACATTGTTACCAATTTTAACATTTTCACCAATGTATGCAAACGCTCCTATATATTCATGATCACCTATCGAAGAAGATTCTGAAATAAAATGAGGTTGTTCTCTACCCGATTTATTATTTTTTACCTCGTTGTAAAACTCTAATAATTTAGAAAATGATTTGTACGCATCATCTACCTTAATTAAAGTAGTGGTAATATCTTTTTCTGGAATAAAACTTTTATTAACTATTGCTATAGAAGCATTTGTAGTATATATATATGAATTATATTTAGGGTTTGATAAAAAAGTTAAAGAACCTTTTTCACCTTCTTCTATCTTAGATAATTTAGAAACTTCTTCATCAGGATTACCAACGATATCACCTTCTAATATATCTGCTATTTGTTGTGCTTTAAATTTCATCAAACGCAAAAATATAAAAATTATACCGTTTACTCTAATCTAAGGTTATTTTGGATAACAAATAAAGTGTTTTATTACCGGTAAAGTTAAAGCTTGTAGGTTTAATTGATCTGAAGCTTTTGCAATATCTTTAAGTTTTCCTTTTTTATTTAAAATATATATTGGTGTTTTTAAATTATAAGCTTGATTGCTTATTTCTTGATGAAAAACAAAATAATTTACTTCATCTAATTCAATGCCTAGTTTTTTAATGGCTTTTTCTTTTTTCTTTTGAATGTAAGACTCATTAAAAATTCCTTGTTGAATTTCTACTCTTAATAACTTTCTATCAACAATCATTTTAGCTAAAAGTGATAAAACTTTATCATCATGATTTACCCATTCTTTAATAGCAGATAATACATCATAATCATCTAATTTAGAAAACATTTCTAAGGTTTCTAAAGTGAAGTTTTCTGATGATATTGGATTATATAAGAAGTATTTTAAAGAAGAACTAGCGTATAATTCTACTCCTTTTTCTGCCAATTCTTTTGCTCTTTTTAAAATATTAACCAAAATATTTTCGGCAACTAAACCTGTTTTATGCAAATAAACTTGCCAATACATTAATCTTCTGGCAATTAAGAATTTTTCTACAGAATAAATACCTTTATGTTCTATAACTAATTCATCATTTTTAACATTCATCATGGCAATTAACCTGTCGGATGAAATATTTCCTTCTGTAACACCAGTATAAAAACTGTCTCTTTTTAGGTAATCTAATCTATCAATATCTAATTGACTAGAAATTAATTGACATAAAAATTTACGTGAATTTTTACCTTCAAAAATTTCGATTGCTAAAGATAATTTTCCTTTAAATTCTTTATTTAATTTCTTCATAAACTTTAAAGAAATTTCTTCGTGGCTTATTTCGCTTACAATACTGTGCTCTAAAGCATGAGAAAATGCTCCGTGACCAATATCGTGTAACAAAATTGCAATACAAAGTGCCGTTTCTTCATCCTTAGAAATTTCTACCTGTTTAAAGCGAAGAACTCTTATTGCTTTTTGCATTAAATGCATACAGCCAACAGCATGATGAAAACGTGTGTGATTTGCACCTGGATATACCAAGTTAGAAAACCCCATTTGTGTTATTCTTCTTAATCTCTGAAAATAAGGATGTTCTATAATATCAAAAATTAATGAATTAGGAATTTGTATAAATCCGTAAATAGGATCGTTTAATATTTTAAGTTTATTGGGTTTTTTTTTCTTCAAAAGGACTAAAATTATCTATCTAAAAATGCAAAATACAATATTTCTGATGAGATAATTACGAAAAAAACCATAAATTTTATTGATGAAATTATTATTTGTCAAATTATTATAAAATTGGCAATATTTTATCATTAAACATGCATAATAGAAGTAACATTTACTTAAATTTATCGTTAAAGAATAAAACGAAATACATGAGCATACAAATTCTATGGGTAGATGATGAAATTGAATTATTAAAACCGCATATTTTATTTTTAGAGCGTAAAGAATATAGAGTTACAACTTGCACAAATGGTGCAGATGCTATTAATTTAGTTGAAGAAGAAAATTTTGACATCGTTTTTTTAGATGAAAATATGCCAGGTTTAACAGGCTTAGAAACTCTTGCAGAAATTAAACAGAAAAAAGCCAATTTACCAGTGGTTATGATTACCAAAAGTGAAGAGGAATATATCATGGAAGAGGCTATTGGGTCTAAAATTGCAGATTATTTAATTAAACCGGTAAATCCGAGTCAGATATTATTAAGTTTAAAGAAAAACTTAGATCATTCTAGATTAATTAGCGAAAAAACAACATCTAATTATCAGCAAGAATTTAGAAAAATATCTATGGATTTAGCCATGGTAAATTCTTACGAAGATTGGATTGAATTGTATAAAAAATTAATTCATTGGGAATTAGAGTTAGAAAACATAAGCGATCCTGGAATGCTTGGTATTTTAGAAAGTCAGAAACAAGAAGCGAATTCACAGTTTTTTAAGTTCATCAAAAAAAATTACGAAGATTTTTTAACAGGAAATGATAAGCCAACTTTTTCGCACACGTTGTTTAAAGATTATGTTGTGCCAGAACTTAAAAAAGAACAAAGTGTACTTTGGGTTGTGATTGATAATTTACGTTACGACCAATACAGAATTTTAGAGCCTTTAATTAACAATCATTATAAAAAAGACGAAGAATATACTTACTTTTCTATTTTACCCACAGCAACTCAATACGCTAGAAATGCGATTTTTTCTGGTTTAATGCCTTCAGAAATGGAGAAAAGGCATCCAGAATTTTGGAAAAACGATACTGATGAAGGTGGTATGAATTTATTTGAAAATGAATTTTTATCAGCTCAAATTAAACGTTTGAGTTTAAATATTAAACATGAATATTATAAAATTTCTACCTTAAAAAGTGGTAAAGAGTTAGCTGATAATTATAACGGTACAAAACAAAATGACTTAACTGCCGTGGTTTATAATTTTGTTGATATTTTATCGCATTCTAAAACAGAAATGGAAGTTATTAAAGAATTGGCTGGTGATGATAAAGCTTATAGATCTTTAACCTTAAGTTGGTTTAAAAACTCTCCGTTATTCGAAATTATACAAAAAGCACAAGCTTTAGGACAAAAATTAATAATTACAACAGATCATGGTACTATAAATTGTAAACATCCAACAAAGGTTGTGGGCGATAAAAACATAAGTTCTAACTTAAGGTACAAAACTGGTAGAAGTCTAACCTATGAAGATAAAGACGTGTATGCTGTAAGAAACCCTAAAGACATTTTTTTACCTACGGTTGCAATGAATGCTCCGTTTATTTTTGCAAAAGAAGATTTGTTTTTTGCTTATCCAAATAACTTTAATCACTTTGTAAAATATTTTAAAAACACATACCAACACGGTGGTGTTTCTTTAGAAGAAGTTATTATTCCTTGTGCGGTTTATAGCCCTAAGTAATATAAAATAATAGAATTAAAATAAACTGATAGACTTTAAAAACCTATCAGTTTTATTATTTTTGTGATATGAATAAAGATTATTCCTTAGATAATTTACCTGAAATTGCGACAGAATTGATAAAAGTTGCAGCTCATAAAACTTTATTGTTTTATGGTGAAATGGGTGCAGGAAAAACAACACTTATTAAACAAATTTGTAAAGTGTTATCTGTAGAAGATAATATCTCCTCTCCTACTTTTTCGTTGGTAAATGAATATGAAACTTTTTCCGGAGAAAAAGTTTTTCATTTTGATTTTTATAGAATTGAAGATGAAAATGAAGCTTTAGATATGGGTATTGAAGATTACTTATATAATAATACTTGGTGTCTTATAGAATGGCCACAGAATGTCGAAAATTTATTACCTTTAGATGCTGTTGAAATTCATTTATCAATTTTAGAAAATGGGCAACGCAACATTCAACTAAAATAACCAACTATGAGTTCATTTTCTCCATTTAGTAAAGAAGAATTAATTCCTCAAGAAGAAAAATTAGAAATTAAAAAACAAAAAGGAGAACTTTTTATAGGTTTGCCAAAAGAAGCTTACCTAAGTGAAAAAAGAGTTTGTTTAACTCCTGATGCAGTTGGAGCATTAACAGCAAACGGTCATCGAATTGTTATTGAAACGGGTGCTGGCGACGGAGCAAATTTTACAGATAAAGAATATTCTGATGCTGGTGCTAAAATTTCTTACAACGTAGAAGAAGCTTTTAAATGCAATATTATTTTAAAAGTTGCACCGCCTACAGAAAATGAAATAGCTTACATCAATCCGCAAGCTATTTTAATTTCTTCACTTCAATTAAAAACGCAATCAAAAAAATATTTTGAATGCTTAGCAAAAAAGAAAATTACAGCCATTGCTTTTGATTATATAAAGGATGAGCATGATTCTTACCCAATTGTAAAATCTTTAAGCGAAATTGCTGGTACTGCTTCTATTTTAATTGCTGGCGAATTAATGAGTGGCGTTAATAAAGGTAACGGTTTATTATTTGGTAATATTGGTGGTGTGCCGCCAACTAGTGTAGTTATTTTTGGTGCAGGAACTGTAGGTGAATACGCGGCAAGAACTGCTATTGGTTTAGGTGCAAGAGTTAAAGTATTTGATAACTCGATTAGTAAATTAAGAAAATTACAAGATTGTTTAAACTCTCCTATTTATACATCGACTTTACAACCAAAATCTGTTTCTAAGGCTTTAATGCGATGCGATGTTGCAATTGGTGCTATTCGAGGTAAAAGCAGATCGCCAATTTGTGCCACAGAAGATATGGTAGAAAAAATGAAAGAAGGTGCCGTTGTTGTAGATGTAAGTATCGATCGAGGTGGTTGTTTTGAAACTTCGAATGTTACAACGCATCAAACACCAACATTTGTAAGACATGGCGTTATACATTATTGTGTACCAAATATTCCTGCAAGATATGCAAGAACAGCATCTGTATCTATTAGTAATATCTTTACGCCTTATTTATTAAATATTGCAGAAGAAGGAGGTTTTGAGAATACAGCTAGGTTTGATAAAAGTTTAAGAAATGGTATGTATTTTTACCACGGAATTTTAACAAACAAAACAGTTGCAGATTGGTTCGATTTACCTTTTAGAGATATTAATCTTTTAATAATGTAACGTTTTTATTGATGTTTTATTCTATTAAAATAAAGTAGATCAATTTGAATAAATACATACAAAAAAACTAAATTTGCATTTCTAAAATTTTAGCATGTTAGCAAAAAGAATTTTTTATTATTTAGTTGGATTAACTTTAGGTTCTATTGGTGTATATTTTTTCTGGCAAAAGAAAAATGCTAGTTTCGATTATGGTATGGATGCCAGAACATTAAAAACAATCAGAATAAAAAAGCGTCTTTTTTCTGATGAAGCTAAAAATGCGATGCTAAAATTTGATATTGACACACTTAAAATATCTACAATTTTAGAAAATGGTGACGTAGATTTTGGTAAAGGAAAACCCAGACAAAAACCATGTGCAGAATATTTTGTTACAGGTAAAAAAGAGTTAGAGAAAGTAAGTTTATTAGTAAAAAGATGTGATTCTACTTCAACTATACAAAAGGTTATAGTTAATTAAATTTATTTTTTTATATTTATCATACAAGCCTATTCCGTTTAGAATTAATGGTTTTATTTTATCCAATCTATTTTGTTTAGTTGTTTCTTTTTTTGCTGATAAAATATGTTCACAAAACTCTCTTTTCTTTGCTATAGTAAAACTATTAAATTTTTCGGCTAGTATTTTATCACTTGAGAATGCAGAAGCCAATATGGTAGGTACTGCTAAAGGTTTTGTATTTCTTTTTGGCTTAATCTCTTTGCCAGCTTCTGAATTTGAAATTGCTTCTAAAATATAAGTTTTAATGATTTCTGGTTGAATTTCATTTGAATTATAAAACCTCATTTGGCGCATTGCTTTTGTTTTATCTTCTTGTGCATTTACAAGTAAATTAGCTTCATCTTTTAAAAATACGCCGTTATGAAACCAAATTCCGCAATAGTTTTTAAAAGCAGCAAAACCTAAAATATTTTTACCCTTATAAATATAGGCTGGAATTCCCCACTTTATATCTTCATCTAAAGGGAGTTTTAAAAGAATTGCTCTTATAGTTTCTAATTCTTTTTTCCAGTTTGATTTACCGTTAATATAAGAAGTAACATTTGCAGGCATTATTTGACATTTAAGTTATAATGTTCTTCAATTTTATCTACATTTTTTATAGTTTTCTTTACCCAATCGAAATAGATATTATTTTTCTCTTTTTCACTCAATTTCCAATCTAAATTAGAATTTCTAAGTTTTGTAGTTACATCTTGTAAAATAATTGCCGCAGCTACAGATATATTTAGACTTTCTGTAAAACCAACCATAGGTATTTTTAAAAAACCATCAGCAGTATCCATAACATAATCAGAAACACCTTCTGCCTCTACTCCGAAAACAAATGCAGATTTTTTTGTAATGTCAAAATCATGCAATAGACAAGAATCGTTGTGTGGAGTTGTTGCAATAATTTGATAACCTTGTTCTTTTAAACCGTTTAAACAAGTTTTTGTGTTATCACCATCGTTTCTATATCTATATTGATTTAACCATTTTTGAGAACCTTTAGCAACATGTCTAGAAACACTATTATTATATTTATTCTCTATGGTATGAACATCTTGAATTCCAAAAATATCACAAGTTCTTACAACTGCACTTGCATTATGAGGCTGATATATATCTTCTAAAACAACAGTAAAGTGGCGAGTTCTTTCTTCAAGAACTTTTTTAAATAATAATTTTCTTTTTTCTGTTAAAAAAGTTTCGAAATATTGTAATAATTTATCATCAATCATAATTACAAACTTAAAATTATTATTTTTAGGTTTCAATAACTATTACTAAAAATAATAAAAATCTATACTATTGAAAAATTTGGTTGTATTAACTGGTGCAGGCATTTCTGCAGAAAGTGGCATTAAAACATTTAGAGATGCTGATGGTTTATGGGAAGGTCATAACATAATGGAAGTTGCTTCACCTAAAGGATTTAATGAAAACCCTGAATTAGTTTTAGAATTTTACAACAAAAGAAGAAAGCAATTATTAGAAGTTTTACCGAATAAAGCACACTTTAATTTAGTTGAATTAGAACAATATTTTAATGTAAATATTGTAACACAAAATGTAGATGATTTACATGAAAGAGCTGGTAGTTCTGATGTTTTACACCTACATGGCGAATTGTTAAAAGTAAGAAGCACTTTAAACGAAAACGATGTTATTGAATGGAAAAAAGATTTAAATCTTGGCGATTTATGTCCTAAGAAAAGCCAGTTAAGGCCTCATATTGTTTGGTTTGGAGAAATGGTGCCATTGTTAGAAACTGCTATTAAAATTGTTGAAAAAGCAGATGTTTTAGTAATTATTGGTACTTCTATGCAAGTTTATCCTGCGGCTAGTTTAATAGATTTTGTAAAATCAAATACGCCAATATATTTTATAGATCCTAAACCTTCTGTATCAAACAAAAAATTTAAACAATTAGAAATTATTGAAGATGTTGCCAGCTCTGGAACCGATAAATTATTAGAACTATTAAAAGAATTTAGTTAATTTCGGGAACACTAGCTTTATAAATTTCTACATGTTTAGATGTTTCAATTTTATAATCTGTATTTGCATTTATCAAAATACATTCTCCTTTATCTAAATCTACAATAAAAGAATTATCTTTTATTGTAGCATTTCCTTCTAAAGCAATTAAAATTTCTATTGAATTAGATGTTTTATGATAAGTAATAGAATCATCCAAGGAAATTTTACTTAATTCGAAATCAATTGCCTTCGTTTTAAATACTGTTTCACCGTTTTGAGAATTGAAATTTCCTTTTAATATTTCTGGAATGGTTTCTTCAAACTTTGTATTTTTAATAAGTTCATCAACATCGATATGTTTAGATGTTAAACCTGCTCTTAAAACATTGTCTGAATTCGCCATTAATTCAATGTTTTTTCCTTCTAAATATGCATGTGGTACACCTGCATCTTGAAAAACAGCTTCGCCTTTAGAAACATTTAAAATATTGAAAAAGTAAATAGAAAAAATACCCTTATCAATATCTTTATTAGATTTACCGTGAATTGATTTAGCAGCCCAATAAGCAGGAGATGCTTTATCTAATTTATTATTTACATATTTAGGCAGAATTCTATCAACTAAAGGTTGTAAAATATTATTTACTTCGTTTTGAGAGTAATTCATTACTAATTTATACAAACCAGCAAAACCTTTATCTAAGAAAATTTCCTTTAAAAAGTTTAATTCTTTAGTTTGCTCTAAATTTTTTATAAGTTTATTTCTTTCTAAAAATCCGTGTAATAACCAAAAATCACTAAGCGCTACCATTATTTCTGGTTTATGATTTTTGTCTTTATAATTTCTATTTTTAGCGGTTAATGGTATTCCTTTACTTTCTTCTAAATTAAAACCATTAATGGCTGCTTCTATTGAAGGGTGAACTTGAATAGAAAGCATATTATTAACATCTAAGACTTTAAAAAGAAATGGTAATTTTCCAAATTTAGAGGTTACATCTTTACCTAAACTATCCGTTAAATTTTCCGCTATGAATTTATCCAGTAAGATATTTTCATTTTCTGTGATAACTTCTGATGGAGCTTTTATATGAGCGCCCATCCAATATTCTGCATAAGTAGTATTTTCTTTGATATTTTCTGAAACTAAATTAGGAATGTAACTAGTTCCACCCCAATCATAATTTTGAACTTTACCTTTTAATTTGAAAATTTTTCTCATTTTTAATATCGAATATTTACTGTTATTGGTATTTTACAACTTGTTGTAAATCATATAGTTTTCTAAACAAAACTCTTTGATCAGTTTCTTTTTTTAGAAAATCTTTTATATTTAATTTTGAAATTTTTTTAAAGATTTTCTGCTTTAAAAAAGAAATATTTTTTGAATATAAAATTAAACCTAATTCTTCATCATTAGATAAAAATCTAGCACCAGCTTTTATAGCAAGCATTTCTTTTTTTTGCTTTTTTAAATCTAATATAGAAATATCACAATCAGATTGTTCTTTAAACTTGTTAAGCAAATCTAATATATTTTGCACATTTCCGTTCTTAACAAGGCAAATTTTTACTTTTTTATTAAAACAAGGTTTTATTAAAACCTCTTTATCAATTTTTGATGTTTCATCAAAAACGATAACTAAACCATTTCTCATAATTAATTAAAATTTAATTTTTTATGAGAAAGTCCCTACTCTTTCTCTACTTAATTTGTACTATTTATTTTCTATAGTGCCATTTTATTTGCGCTAATTGACCAACAATTTTAACAGAGTCTTTCATCGAAAGTTTAGAACCATCTGCATGAATCCATCTTTTTAAAGGTTGCTCACAAAGAATTTCTTTCGCTTTATCTAATCCAAAGTGTAATGTTATTCTTCTAAAAATTTCTACATCAAAAATCCATTGAGTAACAAACTTTTCGCCAAAAGAGATGTCTATTACATCTTTATGAAATATTTTGGCACCACATTGTGTGTCTTTAAAGTCCATTTTTAGAATATTTCTAATTATATAGTTAATAGTTAAACTAATAATCTTTCTTGCAGATTCTTTTGTAATGTTTGCACCCATTCTACTAATTCTAGAACCGCTAACAATTTTGTAATTGGAGTTTTCTATAGTTTTAACCAAATCATCAAAATCTGATAAATCTGTAGACAAATCAGCATCTAAAAATCCAATGTAATCTAAATCTTCTTGTTTGGCCATATGTAACATACCTTGCCTTACAGCTTCTGCTTTACCTCCGTTTTTTTCACAATCGTAAACTGTTATAAAGTCTTCTCTACCTTTTCTAAGTTCATTTAAAACTTCTAACGTTTTATCTGTACTACCATCATTTACAAAACATAAATGATACCCAGAATGCTTTTTTATATAGTCTGTAAATTCGGTACTAAAAAGTCTTTTTTCTTCATTGTAACAAGGAATTACAACACCTACGCATCTTTCTTGAATAATTGTGTTTTTAAAAGTCTTTTTAGGCCCGTTATTTTCTGGTACACCTATTAAATTCTTAGCCCTTAAACAGACTTCAGTTAAACTTAATGGCTTCTTCATGTAATCGTTTACACCAAGTTCAAAACCTTCTGTAATCATATCATCATCTGTATTTCCAGAAAGAATCATTATTGGTGTTTTAGGCCTATTAGAATTTCTAATGTGTTTTACAATTTCTAAACCAGATATTGTAGGCATATTTATATCTACAATTACTAAATCTGGTTGAAAAGAATTAAATAATTCGATTCCTTTACGACCATCAGTTTCTGTAATTACTTCATATCCTATTTCTTTAAGTCTGTTTTCTAAAGGAATTAGAACTAATTTCTGATCATCAATAGCAAGTATTTTCATAGTTGAGTTTATTTTGTAAAACGATTACACAAATGTACTTTTGTTTTCTTTTGTTTTTTTTTTTATTGATACTAAAGGTAAATATCTTTAGATGAATGGTTTGTTAGTAAAGTTAAATAAAAAAAAACTAACCTTAAAAATTTTTATATTTACATTATTATAAGTTATAAATAGTTAATGAAAGAGAAGTCTAATAAATATTTAATTACAGCAATATTACTTGCCATTGTTTTTCATGGCTCTTCTATATTTTTTACGCTAGAAACAACTTATGATGCATTAATTCATTTATTTTTTGCAGATCATTATGCAAATGGATGGTTTGAACCATGGAACTACAAATGGTATACAGGCTTTACGGTACAAAGTTATCCGCCATTAGTGCATCAAACAATTGGAGCTTTATCTTTAATTGGTGGTTTAAAGTTTGGATTATTTACAGTTGCAATAATTGCAATCATTTTATTTGTAACGGGTTCCTATAGGTATTCGTTATTAATTACTTCTAATAGAACTGTTGCAGGTTACGCATCTGTTTTGGCTGTTTTTTCTTCTTCATTTGTAGAAACACTGCATATTTTTGGCCAATTACCAAGTATAGTTGGTGTTTCGATATTAATGCACGCGCTACCAGAAATTTATTTATGGTTAAAAACAGGTAAATATAAATTCTTTTTTACATCACTTTCATTAATTTCAGTAACCGTAACATCACATCACGTTACTCCTATTTTCGGAATGCTATTTTTTATTTTTCCGTTGATTGGAACTGTAATTATGGATGTTGCTCGAGAAGAAGTAGATTCTTATAAAGAAGTTAAATTTTCGTTATTTATAAAAACATTTTTTAAGCAGTTAAAAAAGAATATGGCTTTTGGGCTATCTGCATTATTTTTAATTGTTTTCTGTATTTTTCCATATTGGTTAAACTCGAAGAAGAATCCTATTACCCAAGTTCCTATTCCGCATGGTTCTAGAGATAGTTTTATAGAAGTTACATCTTCTGGTTTGGTGTTTTTTACAATTCCGTGGGGATTGTTATTATTTATTTTACCTTATATTTTTTATAGATATTATAGTAAAAGATACTTGTTTTTTGGTTTATCTTTTACAATGTTGGTAATTTTAGGTACTGGTGGTACAACACCAATTCCTAAGATGATTTTAGGTGAAACCGCCTTTAATATTTTAACGTTAGACAGATTTACACTTTGGGGTTCTATAATGTCGATTCCCATTTTTGGAGAATTTATATATCGATTTGTAGAAGGAGATTTAAAAGAATTAATACAGCGAAAATTTGGCGCTGTTTACCATCGTTTAATTGGTGGTATTTTAGCATCTATGTATGTTGCAATTGTAATTTTTACAATGAGTTTAGGATATTTTAGACCTTCTCAACCGCAGAAAATTAAAATGCTACCAATTGTAAATTTTTTGAGCCAAGATTCTCATGACCATTGGCGCTATTTAACTTTAGGGTTTGGCGACCAAATGGCTTGGTTAGCAGCACAAACAAATGCAATGAGTGTAGACGGAAATTATCATTCTGCAAGACGACTACCAGAGCTCACTACAAGACCAATAGAACGTTTAGAAAATTCAAAATTTAAAGGTGTTGCTGGTATTGGATCTTTGCAACAATTTTTAACAACACCAGAAAAATACAATTTAAAGTATATTTTTTCTAATGATAAATTTTACGATCCGGTTTTATTTTTCTGTGGATGGCAACGTTTATCTCAATTAGAAAACGGAATTATGGTTTGGGAAAAGTTAAATGTACCGCCAGTTTCATCAATTTTACCTAAAGAAGATGTGCCTGCTTGGGTAAAAATAATTTGGGGTACAATTCCGTTTTTAACAGTTCTAATTGCATTTATGTTTAATGTGCAGTCTTTATTTGTAAATAGTTTAAAAACAAGGGTAAAACCAAAACCAGCATATTTTAAATTTCAGAATAACTACACCAAATTTTCTAGTTTGGTATTAAAATCTTTACATATTTGGGCTGTTATTATGATTATTGTTATTTCATATGCATGTTACATGTTTTACATTAAAAATGATACCCAAAGGTCTCCAGAAAATGTTGTAAAAGCATATTACGATGCTATAGATTTTAAAGAATTAAATAAAAGTTATGGTTATATAGATCCGGAAGGAGATATGTCTAGAGCGCAATATCTTTTAGAAATTTCTGTAACAGATGGTCTGTTAAGTTCATACGCAAAATTAGATGCAATTACTGCCGATGTTATAAAAGAAACAGACAGTTTAGCCACTTTAAAGGTAGAAACAAAATGGATAACTCCATTAGAAAAATTATCAAAATTAGAATATAGAACAGCTGTTAAGAGAAAAGGAAAATGGTATATAAAAGCAACAAAAAAATCGATAGATTTACCACCAGATCAACTATATTCTAAAAATGTAACAGGTTATTTTAATCAAGGAAGAAGAAGAATAACCACAGAACAAACACATCATGAAGATGTTTTAAAACAACCTGTTTTAGAGATAGTTTCTGCAAAATTAATTAAGTTTAATAAGCGTTATTCTATAATTGGTGAAGTACAAAATATAGACAATGTACCTTCGGATGTGGTTTTAAAAGGAACACTTTATAACGACGATAATAAAGAGCTTGCAACTTATAATGCAAAACATATTTTAAAGCATAAATTGATGCCAAAAGAAATAAGTGCTTTCAGAATAAATTTTGAAGGAATTGCGTGGTCAAAAACAAAAGATTCTATTCCTAAAACATTTAATCCTGATGAATTTACACCAATAGAATTGAGTGAACAACCAACTAAATTTAATTTACAAGCGGCTGGTAATACGTCAAATTCAGATTTGTTTAAAGATATTGTATTAAGTGATGTAGAAATTTCTCAAAATAATATTAGCGGAACTTTATTTAATAGCGGAATTCAAGAAATTACAATTCCGCAATTAATAATTACTTTTTATAATGAAGATAAAGAGATGATTTGGGTTGATAATCTATTTTTAAAAGAAGGAATACGTCAAGAAAGAAAACTGCCTTTTAATTATCAAATACCAGAAAATCCAACAATAAAGACCATTAGCGACGATATGAGTTTTTGTTTTGTAAATGGTTTGCCAAATGAAGATATTGCTTTTAAAATAATACCTAAAAGAATTGAAAATCATACATTTGGAAAACTACAAAAAGTAGAACATTCTTTGTTTAGTTATGTAAGAATAGAATTGAATATGTATATCGGTAATCCTAAATAATGCAGAAAAAACAACATTTAATATTACTAATTATTTATTTTTTAACTCTTTGCTTAAATGCACAAGAAACAAATTCCGCAGGTAAAGTTTCTCTACTTACAACGCAAAAAGAGTTTCGTGCTTCTGATGAGATTTTTTTAGATTTTGGTGTAAAAGATTCATTAAATTTTAATCTTTATTGCTCTAATAGTTATGGTTCTTCGATAATTCATCCTGATAAAAATGATGGTAAATTAACATTTAGAATCCCTACATTTTTATCAAAAAAAAGAGGACTTTTAACATGGAAAACGATAGGTTTAGAAACTAATATTTCTGGTAGTTTATTTGTGAATTCTTTGCAACAGCCCAAAACCATAGAAACGTATTTAGGCCCGCCAAGTATAGACGCGGGTGCAATAGATTACACAATGTTAGTTGTAATACCTACAGATAGTTTAGACAATCCTATAAAAGATAATAGTAAAGTTGATGTAAAAAATCAGTTCTTAAAATCAGAAAGAAGTACCCCAATTTTTACAGATAAATTAATAGGTTACAAAAATATTTATTCTCCTTTAAAAAGTGGTAGAATGATTATTTCATCAGAATCTTATGGTTTAAATTCAAAAGAATTTGATGTAAATATTATGCCTGCAATTGCTACTAATTTTAAAATCTATGCAAAAAGGAATCATGAATATGCAGACGGAAATCAAATAACAACCTTTTATACATCAGTAATAAAAGACCGTCTTAATAATGTAATTATAGATGGTAGTTTTATAGAGTTTTACATTACAAATAAAAAAGGAAACATATTAAAAACTACTGGTACAACAATAAATGGTGTAGCACATGCGAAAATTATTCATCCAGATTTTGAAGAAAATTGGAGCGTAAAAGCGTATTCTATCGGTATTTCCGAAAGTAATGTTATAAATCTTAAGTTTAAGAAAGTAATAGATAATTATACTGTAGACTTTAATAATAACAATAGAACTATAAAAATTGGTCCTTTAGAGAGTTTTATGGGACAAATTATACCAGACGGTTTAATTGTAAAACTGTTTATTTATAAGGATAAAAAATTGATAGAAACTATATTTAGAGAATCTAAAGCTGGTTTTGCAGAATTTAATTTAAATCCGAATATTTTTGAGGACGGAATTTATGATTTCAAAACAAAAACTGCAGGTATAGAAAAAGAATTTAACGGTTTAAAAGTATGGTAAAAACTAATAGAAAAATAATTAGAGGCGTCTTAATGCTTACATATGTAATTATTATTGGTGTACTATTATTTTTAGTAAGTTCTTTATACAGCTTCTTAAATACCGGTGCAGACAGAAGTAAAATGTTGCATACAGAGGTTAAGAAAATAGATCAATATTTACCAAAAGTTACTTGGAAAGATGACGGAAATGAAGGTAGAAAAATTAGCGATCAGAAAGTAAAATCTGTAGAAAATGATTATTTGGATGCTTGGTATGTAAAACATATTGCATACAAAACAAACACAAGAGTTGGTATAGAAGATTATTTTACAGAAAGTGCAAGAACTAATATTTACAGCATTTTAGATTACAATAAGAAAAATAATATTACAGTAGAATCTACAACATTAAAGCATAATTTAGATATCGAATTTTTTAGTGAAGATGGGCAGTTATTGGTTTTAACAGATACAGATGCGTTAGAATATAAAAAAGTTTTTAAAGACAATGAGTTAATTTTAGAAACTACAGAGGTTAATACGTATAGATATATTTTATTACTAGAAGATGGTTTTTGGCGAATAAGACATATGGTTAAAGAAAACTCTAAACCATATCAACCAGAAATTACCACAGCAACATTAGCCTATAATGATATAAAAGGAATTAACTATTATCCGCAAGCAACACCTTGGGATATGTTTGGTGAAGATTATGATATTTCTATTATTGATAATGATTTTAAAATTATAGAAGATGCTGGTTTAAATACTATAAGAATTTTTGTTCAATATGAAGATTTTGGTAAAGCAAACGTAGATTACAACAAAATTTTAAAATTAAAAGAAGTATTGGATGTTGCTAAAAAGAATAATTTAAAAGCAGTTGTTACTTTGTTTGATTTTTATGGTAATTATGATGTGTTAGATTGGACTTTAAATCATAGGCATGCTGAAAAAATTGTATCTGCAATTAAAGATCATGAAGCTTTATTAGCTTGGGATATAAAAAATGAACCAAACTTAGATTTTGATTCAAGAGGAAAAGAAAATGTTGTTGGTTGGTTAAATTTTATGATTGATTTAATTAAAGATATAGACAAAGTTCACCCTGTAACAGTTGGTTGGTCAAACACAGAAAGTGCTACAATATTAAAAGATAAACTAGATATTATTTCGTTTCACTATTACGAAGATAAAGAGAAGTTTGAAAGTGATTTCTTAACTTTAAAGCTTAATATACTTAACAAGCCAATTGTTTTGCAAGAATTTGGATTGTCTTCTTATAGCGGAATTTGGAGACCTTTTGCAAGTTCTGAAGAAAAACAAGCTAACTATTATGCAGAAATGCAAAAAGTCCTGACAAAGAATAATATTTCTTTTATGTCATGGACTTTATATGATTTTGATAATGTGCCTAAAGAAGTTTTAGGTCGCTTACCTTGGAGAACAAATCCGCAGAAAAAATTTGGTTTTATAAATAGTTTAGGAGAAAAGAAACTTTCGTTTAAACATATTACTAACTAAAATTATTTCTTTGATTCTATAATTTTCTTAAATTCTTCTAAATAAATGTCTGTAATTCTTCCCATAGGAAATGCCGTTGCAGCTTTGTAGTTTGTTTCTCCTAATTCTTTTCTATACTCATCATTAGTTACAATTGCTTTAATAGCCTTTGCTAAACTTGGCACGCTTTCTGGTTCAAAAAACTCTCCTCTATAACCCTCGTCAATTATCAAGGTTGCTAAATCACCTAAATTTGGCATTACCACTGCTCTACCATAACTTCCGGCTTGATGTAAAACACCAGAACTACCTGTTGTAGATGTATACGGAAAAACAACTACTGCACTTTCTGTAAATAAAGGTGCTACTTCTACTTCTTCTACATAACCAGTAAAAGTAAGTTGTGGTACATTTTGGTATTTCTTTTTAACACTATCTAAATAACCTGGTACATTTGGATTGTCTGTACCTGCAATAACAATTTCTAAATCTAAACCTGTTTGACTTCTTACAATTTCTACTGCCTCTATCATAGATTCTACTTTTTTGTAAGTACCAAATTTACCAAAAGTCATTATTTTCATTGGTCCTTCAGGTAAATCTTGTGATGGATTTTCTGGAATTTCAAAAGTTCCGTGAGGAATCATTTTAACGGAATCTTTCTTATACTTATTTTTTAACGTAACTACATATTTATCCATAGTAACAGCTACTAAATCTGCTTTTAAGATTAATCTTGTTAACGATGTACCAATAAAATTATAAACTTTTTGAGCAATTTTATTAGAAGTAAAACCTGCACTTTCTAAATCTACTTGTTCTAAAATATTATGCAGTAAAACAATAGTAGGTATATTTTTTATTTTACAAACCCATGGTAAAGTTAGGCCAAGTGCAGCAGCAACTTTTTTATCACCAAACTTCATAAACTGTAAATTATACAAAATTGCATCTGGTTTTGTTTGGTTTATAGCTTTTGTTACATTTAAAACATTTGTATAGCTATTAAATTTCCAACATTCTTTTACAGTTATTTTACAACCATCTTCTTCAAAGTCTAAATCCTTTTCATCATTAGTAACATCTGTTAAAAGAATTAATTCTGTAATTTTTTCTTTAAGTCTAAAACTTTTTACCAAATGATATGCATATTCATTTAAAGTTACTTTACTTGGCGGATAAGCGGTTACAATTGCTAATTTCATATTCTTTCTTTTTAATAGTACAAATTTCTTTATTTTTTCTTTTAATTTTTAACGAACTACGTTGAAATACAGTTATCTATAGATAATTGTAAAATTCGCTTAGATATTATTCTTTTGTGATCTCTTCAATTTTTTTTGACTTAACAGAATCTTTAAAAAAGAAAAAGCTTAACTGTACAAATAATAATAAAACCATTGCTATAATTTGTACATGAACAACCTGCTCTAAAGAATCATGAAAAAGTACAACCAAAACTATTTGTAACATTCCGAAAATACCAGATAAAACTACAGGTACATACTTGTCTAAAGATAAATAATAATATGCGAAGATGTTAGAAATCGCGAAAATACCAGTAGCAGATGCATATTTCCATAATAGATTAGAAATTGATAGGTATTCGCTTCCAAATAATATTTTTATAATTTCATCAGGAAAGAAAAAGCAACTTACTACAATTGTTGCAGCAATTACAGCAATATAAGCTACATATTTTAAAAGTATTGGTAACGTATCTTTTCCTTCTTTTTTTAATTGTACAACAGTTGGTAAAAGCAACATTACAAACATCCATGCAATAAAGTATACTACTCTACCTATTAAAGCTAAAGAAGCATATAAACCAGCTTCATAAGACTCAAAATAATGTTTTACTAATAAAATATCACTATTGTTTATAATAATCTGTGTAAGCTCATAAAATGCTGTAATGATAAAAAAGTTTTTTACTAATTTTTTGTTGGCAGTATCTAAAACAAACTTTTTAGATAAATAAAAATTGCTTGTTCTAAAAGGCAAAAGTCCGAAAATGAATGAGAAAAATATACCAATTGCAATTATTAAAGAAGAATCAATATCTAATAAATATAATAAAGTAAAAGTTAACAACAGTCTACTAATCATTTCTGATTGATACGTGATAGACAATGACTTAAGTTCTTGTTTTCCTTGAAAAACACCTCTATTTACGCTCATTAAAAAATAAAAAGGAACGCCAATTCCGAAAATAACAAACATTGTAGAAGATGTAGTTCTAAAAAAGCTTTGTAATTGTAATGAAAAAACTACTATTAAAATTGCCAAAAAAACACCAGTAAATAGCGCATTCTTATATATTTTAGAAATAAAACCACTAAATACAGAATCTTCGAAAAGTACAGAGAACTTTGCCGTTACCAATTGAAAAGTCATGGCAACAAAAGATAGTACTAATAGAAAAGTGATTAAAATAGCTGCATCAGCAAATTTTTCTGGACCTAAAATTCTTCCTAAAACCAAGTTATATAAGTAATTACCACCATTTACTAGTAGTACACTTAACATAAACAATTGTTCTGGTTTTATACCTTTTTTAACAAATCTAATTAATGCTTGCATAGTTTGGGTTTCTTTTAAGCGATTTTCATTTCCTGAAAATAGTCATAAATTTCTTTACAACCATAGCCTTCTACAGAAAATAACATATTGTTTATATGAGACTTATCTAAAAAATTATAAATTGTTAGTAATCCTAATTTATCAATTTCTTTAATATTATTAATGTTAATAATTATTTGCTTCGATCTAATTTTATCAAAAAAAGAAATAAAATAAGGAACCGTTTCAGAATTAATTTTTCCTTTTAAATAAAATTTATTGTCTTTTTTTGAAATTTCTAATGGCATTATCTTTATTTTTATGTTAATAATGCTGTAAATATCTTTTAGTTCTATTAAAATGAGTAGATTTAATCGTTCAATTACAATTTTATGCCGTTTAAAAGAATATTTTTATTCTTTAAATTACAATCAAAACAGGTTAGATATGAAATATATTTTTACTACACTTTTTTGTGTATTCTTTTTTAGTTTAAATACTTTATGTCAAGACATGAAAGAAGGTTTTACGTATTTAGAAACCGGAAAATATAAAAAAGCAGAAGTTTTTTTTAATGAAGTTTTAAAAGATTATCCAACAAATAAAACTGCTAGATTATGTTATGGTCGTGCTGTAGGTTTAAATGGGAATTCAGCTAAAGCAGTTGGAATCTTTACAGATTTATTAAAAGATTATCCTGCCGATTTTGAAGTGAAATTAAATTATGCAGAATCATTATTATGGAGTAAAAATTATAAAGATGCAAAGGTATATTATGAAAAGTTATTGCAAGAAAATGATAAAAGTTTTGCTGCTTTATTAGGTTACGCAAATACACTTTCTAATTTAAAAGAATATGAAAATGCTCTTATTAATGTTGATAAAGCTTTGGCAGTTTCTCCTGGAAATAACAATGCATTAGTTTCAAAAAAGTACATGAGACTAGGCTTGTCGAGTGCTAAAGTAAAAACCCAAGAATATAAAAAAGCAGAAGCTTTATTAAAAGAAAACCTAGTTACTTTTAAAAATGACAAAGAAACTTTATTAAATCTTGCAAACTTATATTTAATTTCTAACCAAACAGATAAAGCGAAAGAAACTTATGAAATTATTGGAGAAAATCCTGCAGATTTATTAACTTCTTTAAATGGTATTGCTCTATCGTATCATTTAGCAGAAGATGATAAAACAGCTTTAAAAATTAGCGAGAAATCGTTAAATAGCATCAAAGAGAATACATCAAAAACATTAAAAAATCAGACAATAGAAAGATATATTCAGGCATTAATTTGGAATAAAAAATATTCTGCTGCAGAAAATGAAATTCAAAAATTATTAGAAAATAATTCTACTCCAGAAAATTGGATATTATCACTTAGAGCAACTTTAAATATTTATAAAAGTGATTTTAAGAAAAGTATAGCCGATTATAATTCAATTTTACAAAAAGATAGCGCTTCTTTTGATGGAAACCTAGGAAAAGCAAATGCTTTTAAAGCCTCTGGATATTACACAAAGGCTTATAAAAGTGCAGAAAACACTCTTACTTTTTATGATGATCAAAAAGATGCCAAAAACTTTATAAAACAATTAGATTTAAGCTTTACGCCACATTTAGAAACAAAATATTCATATTCTTATGATAATGGAAACAACAAAGCCAATGCATTTGATTTTAAAACGGAAATTCCTTTTTCTACAAAATTCAAAATACTTGCAAATTACAATTACAGAACAACAAAAAATAGTGTAACTGCAGTAGAAGCAACAACTAATAATATATTGTTAGGTGCCTCTTATCAACTTTTAAATAATTTAACTTTAAAAGCTAATTTTGGTGCTACAAAATCAGAATCTGCACAAGAAAGTTACACACAATTATTAACAGATATTTCTTTAAACATAAAGCCTTTTAAACTACAAAACTTAGAGATTGGCTACAAAAGAGATATTCAGAATTTTAACGCTGCTTTATTAAATGATCAAATTGTACAGAATAATATTATTGCAAATTATAGTTTAAACACTAATTTTAATTTAGGTTGGTTTACCCAATATTATTATACTTGGCAAAGTGATGAAAATTCTAGAAATTTATTATTTACTTCTTTATATTATAATATTTTTTCAAAACCATCAGTAAAAGCAGGTGTAAATTATCAAAATATATCATTTAAAGAAAAAAGAGGTAACTATTTTAGTCCAAGTAAATTTAATGCCGTAGAATTATTTATAAACTTGATAAAAGATGAAACCGCAGCAAAGAATAAAGAATGGTTTTATGGTTTAACCGCAGCAACTGGTTTGCAGTATATTGAAGATGATGATAGTTTAAGTACTTATAGAATCGACGCAAAATTAGGATACAAGTTTTCTGACCGAGCTTTGATAAACATTTATGGTTTACAAAGTAACATTGCTTCTGCAGTAGCAACAGCAGGTTCTACAGGTTTTACTTACACAGAATTTGGTTTAAGATTTAAATGGATTTTTCTAAAAAAACCGATTTATAAAAAGTAAATGCAAAAGAACTAACTTTCACCTTTACTATTTCCCCATTATATGTTTTTAATTTCAGTTTATTAAAAATGTACCCGAAAAGGTTTTACCTTTTTCGTCCTTTAATAAATATTTATATTGACCATTTTTTAAATTTGGCGCTTTATAAGTTGCTCGCAATTGAGTACTATCTGTATCTATTTTTTTAGTATCTACTACTCTACCTAAAGAATCATACACTTGTAAAATTATATATGAAGAACTAGAAGATAATACCATGGTTGTATTGCTAGAAAACGGATTAGGATAATTAAATGGTTTTGCGTTTGAGTTTTTTAACTGTTCTTCTTGATTTAATACTGTAATTGATGTGAAAGACAAATCGTTAACTTCTATATCAAAAGGCACAAAGTTTGTATAATCTCCTATAACAGAAAAAACAATTGTTTTAATATTAGTAACTACAGCAGAATTACCATTGGCATCTTTAAAATCAGAAAAAGGAATACTAAAATTTCTTAATTCTGATGTTGCTGGTATCGAGTATCTTAATCTATTATCCCAAGTTCTGCCATCTTCCTGCATTATTACAATTTCTACAGGTTTATTATTTATTGATGCAAAATTTACAAAACTATAGTTTTTTACGTCTAAAGTTTGATCTCTTGGTAAAAGATGTCTAAATAGATTTACGTTTCCTTTAACTTCTCCGGTTACAGATGCATTTCTATCAACTTTATGAGCTTTTTCTGAATTACTTTTATTTTTAACGTTTATTTTAAAGTTGTTGATAGTTGCATATTCATTCAAATAATCCAACCCCCAAGGGCCATCTGCTAAATATAAAGCATCTTTTTGAACAGAATTGTTAGTTTGCAAAGTAAAACCGATGTCAAATAAAATACCTGTTTCAATTTGTAATACTTCAGTATAAGCACCAAATAAAGCAATAGTTTTAGATGTTTTTTTATGCTTGTAAATTTCTGTAGCTGCTATATTACTATTTAGAATAACAGCAGTTTCACTAGTTTTATTAATAATAATTAATTTTAATAGTCCGTTTGCATAAGAACCAGACTTTACAAATACATTGGGAATTATATCTTTGTTTTTTAAACTTTTTAAACCGTTTAGTCGGGTTTGTTTATCAATAATAAAATTAGCAATAAACTCTACTTGTAAATAAGAACTTCCCCATATTTGAAAATTCTGATATTTTCCTGTAGGATATTGATCTCTATTCCAAAAACTAAATAATTCGTTTTCATTAGTATTTTCTCTTATAGAAAAATTCAAACTATATTCAATTTTTCCGTTAGCTCTTTTTATTTTAGAACAAATAATTTGATGCCCTCTTGTTTCTAAAATAGTAATGTCTTCTAACAAATCATTATAAAATCTATCGTATATTACTTTTGAATGATCATATATATTCGCTTTTGTTTTTGATGCTAATACAGTAGAAACCTTTTTATTATTTTTATAATAGTCTACAATAAATATTTCATTTGCGTTTGCAGTAGTTAATAAATCTGACGGCTGAGAAATATTTGTAGTTTCCGAATTAAAGACACCAGTTTTTGGTAAATAATTAACTACGGAAGTGGTATTTTTATGTAAAGATCCTTCATTAGAAATAAAATTGTCTAAACTATTTTTATTCTGTGCATTTATCGAGGTAATTGCAGTAGAAATTAATATTAGTAACAATTTTTTCATGATATAATTTTATACCACAAAAATAGTAATAAAGGTAAATTTGATATACTTTATTCGCTATTTACAACTAAACTATAGACCAAATATCAGTTTAGTTTAGATAAAAGATTACAATAAATCTAACCTTTTCATCAATTCAGGTCTTTTAGACCTACTAACAGGTACCACATCTTTCTTAATTAAAACACTATTATCTTCAATATCTATTATCTTTTTAATATTGATTATATAAGATCTATGAATTTTAAGGAATAGAGAATCTGGTAATTTTTCTTCTATTTTCTTTAATGTAGAATGTACAGTATAATCTTTATTTTCAGTTTTAATTTTAATGTAATCTCCCTTTGCTTCTATTAAATAAATACTAGGTAAATCTATTTTAATTAATCTTCTATCAATATTTACATAAAAGTCATTATCAATCTCATTATTAGAAGATTTTGGGTTGTTTTCTGATGTAGGTAATGAAGTAGTTAAAACCTTTTTATTAGCTTTATCTATCGATTTTTTAAAACGTTCTAACTCTAATGGTTTTAGTAAATAATCTATAATAAAATCATATTCAAAAGCTTCGATAGCAAATTGAGGATCTGAAGTTGTAAGTATTATTTTTGGAGGATTTTTAATGCTTTTGATAAAATCTAAACCATTAAAATCAGGCATATGAATATCTAAGAATATTAAATCTACAGCATTTTCATTTAAATATTTGATTGCTTGTAAAGCATTCGGAAAATCTTCTAGAACATTTAATTCTTTAACTTCATTGCATAAAGTTTTTAAAATGGTTCTAGCCATTTTTTCATCATCAATAATAATACAATTCATAAAAATTATAGAGTTTCTATATATTCAGAAATTGCTACAAGTATTTTTTCGAAGTCTTCTTGACCATTAAAATTTAATTCTCGAAGATTGTGTTCGAATTTATTAGAAATTTCGTAACTTTTCTCAAGTCCCAAAATACTAATTTTATGTTTAACTCGGTGCACATTTTCTTCAATTTTTTTGAACTCACCTATTTTTACACTTTCATAGTAGTCTTTTTGCTCTTCAGGAAACTCAGTTTTGATTACATCTATAAGTTCTTTCTTAATAGATTCATCTCCTCTTGCTAGTTGATTTATATAATCTAAATTCGGTTTTTCCATATTTATTTCTTTAATGTAAAATAAAATGTAGTTTCTTTATCTTCAATAGATTCTATCCATATTTTACCGTTGTAAATATCTATAATTTTTTTTACAATTGGTAATCCTAATCCTGTAGAGTTGTTTTCATGATCTAATTTTTGAAATGTCTCAAAAACTTTATCAAAATAACGTTCTTTAATACCAAGTCCGTTATCTTTTACATAGAAATTAAAATAATTTTCATTTTCTTCAAAGCCAATTTTTATAATTTTTTCTTCTTTATCGTTATATTTTATTGCATTATCTAGCAAATTATAGAATAATTTTTCTAATCTAAATTTGTCACCGTAAACTGTAGGTAAATTATTAGGAACGGTTATTTTAATAGAATCAGATATTTTTAGTTGACCAATCAACTTTTTTAGAATTTCATTTAAATTAACTTTATAAAATTCTCCTTCCATTCTTCTAATGGTAGAGTACTCTAAAATACCACGTACTAAATTATCCATTTTTAATACGTTTTCTCTTATAATTTTTAAATTTTCTATTCCGTATGGTTCTAATGCTTCTTTATAATCTTCTTGCAACCAAGTGGCCATTGTCTCTATACTTTGTAATGGGGATTTTAAATCATGCGATACCATTTGGGCATAATCGTTCAACTCTTGATTTTGTAATTCTAAATCTTTTAAGAGTGCGTCTTTTTGATTATTAATTCGTATTATTTCTTTAGTTTGATTATCAATAAAATCTACAAGCGTTAACGAATCTGTTGTTTCTTCTGGTCTATCTCCCAATAAATTATAAGATTGTAATTGATCTATTACACCTTCTAATTTATTGATAACTTTTTTTTGAGAATTAGTTTCTTCTTTTAGTTTACTATTAACATTAAATAGTTCTTCAGAGCTAATTGTTGTAGCTCTTTGCAACATTACAAACTGCTCTTCGGATGTTTTGTATGATTTATTTATAGCATCTAAGAATGCATCTAAATCTTCACTTTCACGAAGTTCTTTAGGTAAGTATTTTCTGATTTGTCTTTTTAAAAGAGAGTTCATTATTCGCTGATTAAAGTAATAGTCATTGTTTGATTGTGCAATTGACAATTACTTTCACCAATAAAAGGAGCAATTTCTCCGTATGAATATAATCCGGTTACAGTAGTAGTTTCACCTACAATTTCTATAACTTCTTCAACCTCTTCTTCTACTCTTTGATCTAATACTAATTTTCTACCAATACAACTTACCAGAATAGCTAATTCTGGCTTGTTTTTTCTAATTTCTGATGCACTAATAGCGGCTTTTTCTGCAGCATTTACAATATTATCTACATTGGTCATCATTAATTGAACTTTTGAATTTTCAATAATGTCACCTGCTAAAATCATCGAATTATCATCTTCATTAATATTAATAATAGTTCTTACGATAGAATTTTTTTCTTTTTCAGACTTAACATTTAAAGGATATAATAAGGCTGCACTTGGCAATTCTTTAGATTTATCACCTAAATATTTTTTATAAAGATCTAGCGCTGGTAAATTATCTAACTCGTATAAAATATTTCCTTTAGATTTTGTTACTATTCTTTCAGGGCCAAAAGGTGTCCAACCACCATTAATAGAAAATGAAACTTCTAATGATTCGCCATATAAACCAATTGCTACCAATTCACCTTGTTTAGGGTTCTCATTATAAGAAGATACTGTTTTTTCAAATCTTGCATCATCACCACACAAAGCACCAGTAATTAAAAGATTATCATCTGTAGCGGCGTTCATACCCGTAGTAAATTGACTTCCGTTTAAAAAACTACCTTCAGAAACCACAAAAATATACTTTAAATTCTTTGTGTTAAACTTACTAATTAAATCTTTACCAGCTTTAAAACTGTCGTAATGATCATCAATTTTGTTTTCATTTACATTGGCAGTTTTTATTTCAAAAGTACTTTTTTCAAATTCTATAGCTGTAATTGTAATTGTTTCTTCATCGATTGCATCAGAAGAAATATCACCACAAGAAGAACCAAATACAATATGTCCATCAGTAAACATTTCTTTAACTTCTTGGTAAATATTTTCATCTTCTAATAAAAAACGATTACCGAAAACAAGTACTAAGGGTTTTTTTAAACTAATATTTTCTGATAAGTATTTCCAATTAGAATTTTTATTTTTTTTTAATTGTACCGTTTTCATTTTAGTTCTTTTTTAGTGTGAAGAAAAAAGTTGTGCCTACATTTGGTTCACTTTCTAGCCAAATATCACCTTCGTGTAGATCGATTATTTTTTTTACGATTGATAAACCAATTCCTGTAGAATCTTTTCTTTTATTTAATGAGTGAAATACCTGAAAAATTTTTTCGTGATACTTTTTTTCTATACCAATACCATTATCTCTTATGAAAAATTGATGGAAGGTGTTTTTATCTTCGTACCCAACTTCTACTAAACCTACTTCTTTATCACAAAACTTAATTGCATTACTAATAAAATTTTGGAATAATTGCTGAAATTTAGTTTTATCTCCTTTTATAACTGGTAAAGTATTAACAACGTTAATAGAAATGTTTTCTGGTACATACAAAAAGCTCTTTAAATCGGATAATGTAACATTTAAATCTACGTCATCGAGAGAAGAAGTATTAGAACCAGCACTAGAATATTCTAAAACATTAGAAAATAATTTTTCCATTGTTTCTAATGTAGTATTAATTAGATTGAAATTTTCGAGTGTCATTTCATCAAATTTCCCTTCATTATCTGTTTTAATCCAAGAAACCAGAGCATCTATACTTCTTAAAGGAGATTTTAAATCATGCGAAACAATATGTGCATACTCATGCAACTCTTCATTTCTTTTTTCTAACTCTTTTAATATTTTTTCTTTTTGAAGTTCTAATTTTTTAAATTCTGTAATATCTAAGTTGATACCTATAGAACCTACAATTTCACCAGAAAGATTATAATTAGGGGCACCACTTACTAGCCAATGTCTAGTTTCACCAGATTTTGTTTTAACTTTAAGTTCATAAGAATCAGATTCTCCTTTAAGTCTTTTCTTTCTTTTTTCTTTTAACTTTTCTGTATCTACATCAGTTAAAGGAAAATAAATATTACCTTTTTGACCTATTAATTCTTCTTTTGAATAACCAGACATATCTACAAAACTTTGATTTACCATCAAAATTTCATTATCTGTATTTATCTCTATTAAACCTAGATTCATGTTAGCAATTATATTGCTATACTTTGCTTTTTGAGCTTCTAAACTTAAACTATAATTTTTCTCTAAAGTAATGTCTCTAAATGTCCATAAAAAACCATTTAGATTTCCAGAAACTATAATTGGCATATAATTTCTTTCTAAAACTGTTCCATCCTTCAATTCTAAATGATCTCCAAAAACTGCAGTTTTGTTAGAAACTATTTCAATAATTCGGTTTTCAAATTCATCAGGCTTTTTAAAGAGTGTTTTTATTTCATCTAAAGCCCAATCACTGTTTTTACCATACAAATCTTCTGGACTCTCATCAATTTTAAATAGTTGACAAAATTTATTATTTGTTAGAGAGATTTTTCTGTTTTCATCTTCTAAAATAATTCCACTATTTAAATTTAAAACTAAAGCAGATAGTCTATTTTTAGACTCTAATAATTTTTCATCTGCAGCTCTTTTCTCTGTAATATCTCTTACAATACCTTGTGCACCAATAGGTTGTTTTTCTTTATTATAGATGATACTAGCATTAATCTGAACCCATTTTATTTGCTTAGATTTTGTGTAAATCCTAGATTGATAATTCTTAAAAAAACCTTTGGTTAGTAAATCAAAAAAAGAAGATATTGCATATTCCATATCTTCTTTATAAACTAAATCTTTAACGTTTAAGGTTTCATTATTAATATCATAACCAAAAAGATGTATTGCAGGTTCATTAAATTTGACAACTTTTCCACTGAGATCCATTACAACAAATGCGTCTACAATATTTTCGAAAACACCCTCTAATTGTATAGATTTTTCATCTAATAATGTTTCTAATTTTGTGTTAGTATCTTTTAACTTTTCAGATACAAAATATAAATCTCTAGATTTATCTTCTAGAATTTTTTCTGCTGCTTTTCTTGCAGATTTCTCTCTTTTGAGAGCTCTTTCTAATATGTCAATTTTTTCTTGACTCATTAATTTTTATTAATAAGAAATTTAACTACCGTACCATCTTCCTTTATTTTTTCTAAAACAATATTTGCTGTAGAATTAAAGTGTGCGAAAGTTTTATTCATTAAACCAAGACCAAAATGATGCATAGCTCTACTAGATTTATAAATTAAAACTAAAGAATCTTCAGTTTTTTCTTCTACTATAAAAGTAGGGAGCTCTGCATCTGGGTAAATTTTTCTAACTTCTATATGAATATGATCTTCTATTGAAGAAATCATTTCTATGGGATCTTTGTAGGTTGCTAATAAACCAGGGTAACTATTTTCTATAACACTAAAAAAGTGTTCTGCGTAAACTAACAATAAGTTATCAATAGATATATTAGTGTTTTCACTTAAGTGTTTTAGTAGTTGTAACATTTCAGAAAAACTATACGTACCAATAGATGTATAAATACCTTCTGATTCTAATGTTGACTGCGAAATAATCTTATCAACCATTTCAATACCAAACTTTTCTTCAACTAAATCTAAGAATTCAGTGAAAACAATACCTTTCATAACTAATATTTTTTTAATTCATTAATGCTCCAATAATTTAATACAGTTTCTATTTTTTTAACGTAATCGTCATATTTTAAAGGTTTTAGCATATATCCAGAAACCCCTATACTATAACATTCTTCTAAATCTTTTTGATTGTCTGAAGTCGTTAAAATTACTGTAGGAATATGTTTAATTTCATCATTACCTTTTAGAATTGTAAGAAATTCTATTCCACTTAATTTTGGCATGTTTAAATCTAATAAAATTAAATCAGGAAATTTACTTTTATCTTCTAAAATTTCTAATGCCTCTTCTCCGTTTTTTGCTACTGTAATATTGTGTGTTAATTCTAATAATGAAATAGTTCTTTTCATTTTCATTATTTCGATTAAATTATCCTCTATTAACAGTATATTAATTTGTTTACCCATGATTAATTTACCTTGATTTTAGACAAAAATAATCTAATAAAGAGTTGTTAACTTTTATAGTAGGCTAAACAGATTTATCTGTAGACAAGATACAAAAAAGTATAGATGAATGGTAATAAAATTTTATTAAGCGATAATTTGCTCAAAATAGTTGAAAATTTCTCCTCTAGATATAGATCCTCCTTTTTCAATTAAATCAAATATTTCGCTATTTCTCTCTGTATTGTATTCTTTATCTCCAGTAAAAATATCTACAGAATTGTCTAAAGGATTTTTCATTAACCACTCAAAACCTTCTTGCTCTAGTAAATTAATGTCCCAATTTATTTTTATGGCAATTCTTTTAATTTTTTTTTCATCACATTTAAAAAGGTTTACAGCTGTTTTAGAATAATGTTCTACAAACTTCGTTTTTGTTAAAACATCATCCCATACAATATCAGAAAAAACATTCATTTCTTCTTCTGCAATTTTTGGTTTTTCTTCCTTAATTTGATTCCATTCTTTAACATCTATACTTTGCGAAGCTAAAAATCTAGCAAATTCTTCATGTAAACTTTCAAACTGTTCTTTAGTAAGTTGTCTATATTTCATAATATTATATATAAAAAAAACCGCCCATAATTGGGCGGTTCAAATATCTTAATTCTTAATTGATTTAGAAAATATAACGTAAACCAATTTGAGCTTGCCATCTTGATAATAATGAAGATGAGTAACCAAAAGTTGTTTGTTGATTTTCATCAAAAGTATAAACTGGGTCACCAGCATTATCAAAACTAACACCAATTGGTTGTACACTGTTTGGTTGCTGAATTAAACCCCATTTAGAGTTTAATAGATTACCAAAGTTTAAAATATCTACACTAAACTGAACAGTATTTGTTTTACCATTACCAACGTTTATGTTTAAATCTTGTAATAATTTGATATCCCATTTTCCTCTCCAAGGTGCCAAGGCTCCGTATCTTTCTGCATATTCTCCTCTTCTACCGTTTAAGTAATCATCTTGCTGAATATAGTTTTCGAAAGCAGTTGCTTGTCCTGCTCCAGAGAATTGCATTTGTGTAACTTCACTAGTTGTTGGAATGTAAATTAAATCGTTTCCGGCTGCACCGTCTCCGTTAATGTCTCCACCATATGTGTAGTTAAATCTTCCACCTTGTGCATATTCAAAAAATGCAGATAAAGTAGTAGACCATTTGTCATTTCCGTAAGTCCACTTTTTACTAGCAACACCAACTATACGATGTGTATCACCATATTTAGAATAACTTAACTGCTCGTCGTTTACATTATTTAATGCTGGATTAAATGCAAATGCATCACCTGTAATTTCTGCTTCGATAGAGTTTACATCTTTAGCATTTAAATAATTATAAGCAATAGTTGTATACAAACCATTATCAAAAGTTTTTTGAGCTTTAAAAGAAGCATTCCAAATTCTACCTTTGTTTGAGTTAGTTAAAGTATATGCGTTAGCATTTCCTAAGAAAGAAGTTGCATGATCTCCTGCTAAATAAACAGGTCTATTATCTACACCACTTAAAGTGCCAGAAGGTGTTTTTAATCCCCAATTTTGTACATGAACACCGTTAATGTCTTTCGTGTAAGAAACATCTGTAGTTAAAACTACTCCGTTTTCTAAACGTTTATCAATACCAATATTTGTTCTCCAAACTTGTGGAAATTTAAAATCTGGATCTACAACTTGATAAAAGAATACGTCAGAACCACTTACTTGGTTTCCAATCCATACAAACGGTAAACGACCTGTAAATAATCCTGTTCCACCTCTAATTTGTAAACTAGAATCTCCTTTAGCATCCCAGTTAAAACCAACTCTTGGCGAAATTAACCATTGGTTAGACGGCATTTCTGTAGAATCAAATACGTAAGGATTTCCTGTCTCTGGATCTGTATATTCTATTCCTGGTACAAACCATTCTGAATTTTCTGTATCTATAAATTTTTGAGCTAATTCTGATGTATCAAAGAATAAAGGTTTATCAAATCTTATACCGTATGTAAGTTTAAAATTGTTATTAACTTCCCATTCATCTTGAACATAAAAAGCTAATTGGCCAAAATTCATTTCAGCTAAATTCCATCCACCATCTACTCCTTCACCTAAATTATTTTTAGTATTAAAAGTAGTCTGAGCATTTGCTAATGCATTCGCGTAATTATTTGCATCAAAATTATTAATATCAACATTTCCAAAAACATCAAAACCATAACCTTTTAAGTTAAACGAGTTTTTAAACATAAATTTTTCGAAAGAAAAACCAACTGTATAAGTATGATCTCCTTGAAAAAAGTTCATATTATTTGTTAATTGAAATACTTTTTGATCTAATCTATTGTTAATAGAAAAAGGTTCATGACCAGCTATAATATATGGCGAACCATTTTTGTAAATATTGATTACTGGTGCTGGGGCAGAAAAAGGATCTCTTGAATCTTCAAAATGAGAATATCCTAATTGTAACTTATTTGTAGTATTTTCTGTTAAATTAGAATTCAATTCAAATTGAAAAGAATTTAATTTATTATTAATTCTATAACCTGAGTTTTGAAACTGTAAAGTGTTAAAATCTGGTCCACGTCTATTAATTGCAGTTGGATGCGCAGGTTTATCTTTAGATGCATTTAAGAAATTATAAATAAAAGCAACTCTATTGTTTTCATTCACATTCCAATCTAATTTAAAAATACCTTTTGTAGATTCTGTGTCGTGTGTAAAACCTTCGTAACTACCAGTATCATAACCAATACCTGCAAGAGCATTTTTAACATTGATTAAATCTTGCTCTAAAACTCTAGATTCATTTATTAAACCAGAACCTCTATTTGGTAACCAATTTTGTCCTAAATCTACACGTTCATCTTTTTCAAAATTTGCAAAAAAGAATAATTTATTTTTTACTATTGGTCCACCAATACTAACTCCGTATTGATTTTGAGTTAATTCTGGCACAAAAATATCTTGACCATTAACTTTACTACCCGTTAAATCTTCATTTCTATAAAAACCATAAACAGTTCCTGTAAATTCGTTTGTACCACTTTTAGTTACTGCATTTACAGAAGCTCCTGTAAAACCAGATAATGTTACATCGTAAGGCGCTGTTGATACAGAAACCTGATCAATTGCATCTAAAGAAATTGGTTGTGCACCTGTTTGTCCTCCTGGAGTTGGCGCATCTAATCCGAATGGATTGTTAAAAATTGCTCCGTCTAAAGAGAAGTTATTAAACTGATCATTTCTACCACCAAAAGAATTTCCACTAGCCGAAGGCTCTAAACGCGTAAAATCTGCAGTAGATCTAGAAATTGTAGGTAATGTTTTTAATTGCATAGCAGAAACACTTGTTTGTGCACCCGTTCTATCGCTATTAAAAGTTTTGTTTTTTGATGAAGAAATTACTATTTCATCTAATGATTGCCCTTCTTCTGCTAACTTACCATCGATGTTAGTAGTTTTTCCAAGTAGTAAAAATACGTCATTAACTTCTTGAGATTTAAATCCTAAATAACTAAATGTTATTTTGTAAGGACCACCTACTCTTAAATTTAATACAGTATACCTACCATTGTCTTGAGCGGTTGTACCAGTTAAAGTTCCTGTTGGTACATGTAATACCGAAATGGATGCACCAAATAATGGTTCTCCTGTTACATCTGTTACAATTCCTTTAATCTTTGATGAAGTAACTTGAGCGTTTACGCTAATTACTGCAAATAAAAATAAAGAAAGCACTAAAATAAATTTTTGCTTCATTTTGTATAATTTGAGTTTACATCTCAAAAATAAAACAAATAAAAAGCATCTACTTATAAAGTAGATGCTTTTTTTTAACAATATGTTAACATTTTAGTTACTCTGCTACTACTTCAAAAGTAATATCAGCAACAACTGCTCTGTGTAATCTTACAGCAGCTTCGTATTTTCCTAATCTTTTAACATTACCACCAGTAACTTTGATAAATTTCTTATCAATATCTGTACCAGCTTTAGCTAATGCTGCAGCTAAATCTATGTTGTTTACAGAACCAAATAATTTGTCTCCAGATCCAACTTTAGATGCAATCTTAATTTCATACCCTTTAATTGTTTCTGCAATTGCATTTGCATCTTCAACTAATTTAGCTTCTTTAAAAGCTCTTTGTTTTAAATTCTCTGCTAAAACTTTCTTTGCAGATGAAGTAGCTAAAACTGCTTGTCCTGTAGGGATTAAAAAGTTTCTACCGTAACCGTTTTTCACAGATACAACATCATCTTTAAATCCTAAATTTTCTACGTCTTGTCTTAATATCAATTCCATGTCTCTACTTCTTTATTATTTTAACAAATCTCCAACGTAAGGCATTAACGCTAAATGACGCGCTCTTTTTATTGCTTGTGCAACTTTACGTTGATACTTTAATGAAGTTCCTGTTAAACGTCTTGGTAAAATTTTACCTTGTTCGTTTACTAAATACATTAAGAAATCTGCATCTTTATAATCGATATACTTGATACCTTTCTTCTTAAATCTACAGTATTTTGCTTCTTTTTTTGTATCTATATCTAATGGCGTTAAATATCTAACGTCAGCAGATTTACCACCTTTTGCTTGTTGTTCTATTGATGCCATTTCTTATTTTTTACTAGATTTAACACGTTCAGTTCTAACTTTAGCCCAAGCTGCAGCATGTTTGTCTAATTTAACAGAAAGGTAACGCATAACGCTATCATCTCTTCTAAATTCTAACTCAAATGCAGCAATTTCTTCTCCAGCTACTTTGTATTCGAATAAGTGATAAAAACCACTTTTCTTTTTTTGGATTGGATACGCTAATTTTTTTAAGCCCCAATCTTCTTTAGAAATCATTTCGGCACCTCTAGAAACCAAATAGTCATTAAACTTTTGTACTGTTTCCTTTATCTGAGTATCAGATAAAACGGGATTCAAAATGAAAACAGTTTCGTAATGATTCATAAATTAAATATTTATTGTTTATTTTTAAGGGTGCAAATATAGTAACTTTTTAATTATTAGCACTAATAATATTGAAATGTTTATTTACCAGCTTTTTTTAAGATAATTTTAAAGATTAAAAGCTTCGTTTATTTCTTTATAAACAACGTCTCCTTTTACAATACTTAATCCTTTAGATAAGTTTTGATCCTCTTCGCATGCTTTTTCCCAACCTTTATTGGCTAGGTTTAGAACAAATGGTAAAGTTACGTTTGTTAATGCCATTGTAGATGTATAAGGCACAGCACCTGGCATATTTGCAACACAATAATGTACAACATCATCAATAATATATGTAGGATCTTCATGTGTTGTAGCTTTTGTAGTTTCAAAACAACCACCTTGATCTACAGCAACGTCTACAATAACGGTACCTGGTCTCATTTCTTTTAGCATATCTTTGGTAATTAATTTGGGCGCTTTACCTCCTTTAACTAAGACACCTCCAACAATTAAATCATGCGTTTTAATTAATTGCCTAATACTATATTCACTAGAAAAAGCGGTAGTAACATGATTAGGTAATACATCATTTACGTAACGTAGTCTTTTCATGTTGATATCCATAATGGTTACATGAGCACCTAAACCTGCAGCCATTTTTGCAGCTTGCACACCAACAACTCCTGCACCTAAAATTAAAACCTTACCAGGTTTTACACCCGGAACTCCTCCTAATAAAATACCACGCCCTTTAATTGGTTTTTCTAAATATTTAGCACCTTGTTGTATTGCCATTCTTCCGGCAACTTCAGACATTGGTGTTAAAAGTGGTAATGTACCGTCATTATCTTCTACAGTTTCATAAGCTATACAAATCGCTTTGCTTTTGATCATAGCAAGTGTTAACGGTTCGCTAGATGCAAAATGAAAATAAGTAAATACTATTTGGTTTTCTTTAATTAAAGGATATTCTGATGCTATTGGTTCTTTAACCTTTACAATCATTTCACTTTTACTGTAAACTTCTTCTATGGTTTCTAGAACTGTAGCGCCAACTTCTTGATAATCTTTATCAAAAAAACCACTTCCTTCTCCTGCTGTAGATTGCACAAAAACTGAATGATTTCTTTTTGTAAGTTCAAAAACACCTGCAGGTGTCATACCTACTCTACTTTCGTTGTTCTTAATTTCTTTAGGAATTCCAACTATCATTTTGCTTAATTTAGATATTTTAAGCGAGTAAATTTAGTTTGATTTTTTTTGATATTTGAAACAAAATTTGATATTGTATAATTTTTATGAGATTACTAATTAAGATTCTTAATAATTAAATTTTAATAATTAATCTTTAATAATTCCCTAAATCAATAAAAAAGTCAGCTCAAATGAGCTGACTTTTTTATTATCAATTATAATTTTTATGATTTCTTAGTTTAAATCTAAACGAAGTCCCATAGAAATATTTCTTGTTTCGGTATCTTTAAATAAAGGATTTAAATCGTATTTTAAATACAAACTTGTAGATTTATAACCAACATAAGCACTTAATCCGTAGTTTACTGTATTCATGTTATAATTGTTAAACTGAATTTCTTGCACTTTAACATTTCTATCATCTTCATATTCTAAGTATTGTCTTGTACCCAGTTTAACACCAACAAAACCACCTAAACCTACTCTTAAACCTCTGTTTGTTCTATCATAAACAAAACCATCTTTATATTTTTTGTTTTTAGAAAAATCCCATTCGAAATGCATAGGAATATTCATTTGAACATGTCTTAGCCTACTTTCGATTAAATTATTGGGAAATACTACAATATCTGTTCTATCTCCGTTTTTAATATGAGATTGATTGTTATCTAACCTTAAGTTATTCCAAAGAAAAGAAAGACCATATTTAAAGTATACTTGCGAAGCTTCTTTTGTTAATCTTGTTTTCCATGTAAAACCAATTTCATAAAAATGAGATTGCCAAAATTTATATTCAGAATCGCTTAAAGAACTAAATTTATGATCTTCTAAAACATTGTTTACACCTAAAGCAAATACAAATTGGCTTGTTGTTCTTCTATTATTTTTTCCGTCTCTTCGCCATCTTCTCTCTTTTCTTTCTCTATCTAAATCATTCTCGTCATTAATATCTTTGGTGTTTATTGAAAAACGAAAAGTTTTGTTACCTACTTTAAAAGTATTTACATCTTCTTCATTTAAATCGCTATCGTCTGCACTAATAATTTTTCCATTTGTTTTTTCTTGAACAAGTACCTGTAATAATTGTTCTTGTTTACTAACTTGTTCTTCTATTTGTTTAGCATGATACTTAGCAACGTCTTTCTTTAAATTATCTGCTGTTTCTTTTGTAATTTCTCCTTTTTCTAATCTTTTATCAATTGCAATAACTTTTGATTTTAAAGAATCTTTCTGATTTTTTGTAATTTCTTCTATCTTTTTTGATATTTTTCTTACTTCTTTTTCAAAAGTTCTTTTTTCTTGACCAAATGTTGTTATCGACAACATTAAGAGGAATATGATTGTAATTTTTTTCATTATAAATTGTTTTATCAGGTTTGTTTTTTTTTATTTAATTGTTTCGACTAGCAATTGCAGTAGCAATGTTAGATATTTTTTTCTTTAAAGATTTTAAAAAATTATTTTCAAAAACATCATCATTAATACTTCGTTCTACTTCTGCCAATATAGTTTCTGGGTTCACTTTTAAATCAGATTTTATGAGCTCAGATTTAATCGCTTTTAAAAGTTCTTCTTCACTAATATTATTATTTGCGTAATACGCTTCTACTTTTTTACTTTTTGTAGATATAGATTTTAACAAGTCATCTGCATTTACGGTAATACTAAATTTTTCTTTGTTCAAATCAGAACTAGGGTTTACTTCATTTTTTGCAACTACATTAGTTGTTGTTCTTGTTGTTTTATCTACTAATGATTTCTCTATTTTCTTGTTTTTATTATTAAATTGAGCAACTTTAGTGCTTTTACTTGTAATATCACGTTTGATATTATCAATTTTTTTGGTTTTTTCTTCTATTGACTGTTCGTTTTTTACAATTGCTTTTTCTACTGAAACTTCATTAAAATGTTCTTCTATATTTTTAATAATATTTACAGTATCTATAACTTCTTCTACTATAATTGTATCGTTTTTAATGATGATGTCTTCATCAGAAAAAATAAAAAATCCTATCGAAATTATTACGATAATACTTGCAGCATAACCTATATAAAAAAACCAACCTTTCTTTTTTTGCTTTGGTTCTTCATCTAATTTTGTAGATAAACGTTCCCAAGCCGAAACCGATGGTTCTAAAGTTCTATTTGCAAACTTTTCTTTTACGCTATTGTCTAACTTATTTGTTTTCATGAATTACTTTATTCATTTTTTTATAATTTTCTTGCAATAATTTACGTGCTTTAAATAATTGCGATTTTGATGTGTTTTCTGAAATATCTAATTTTTTTGCAATTTCAGAGTGTTTATATCCTTCGATAGCAAATAAATTAAATACCATTTTATAACCTTCTGGTAATTTGTCAATTAATTTCTGAATATCTTCTACCGAAGTATTTTCTAAACTTTCTGTTGCCGCATCGTTAAACACAAAATCTTCATCAGATACATCTACAAGGTTCTTTTTTCTGAGATAAGAAATGCACGTATTCACCATTATTCTTCGAATCCAACCTTCAAAACTACCTTCGTGTTTAAATTTATATAAGTTGGTAAAAACTTTTAAAAAACCTTGCAACATTAAGTCTTCTGCATGATGCATATCTTTTACGTATTGCCTACAAACACCCAACATTTTAGGAGAATGTTGCTCGAACAATTGTTTTTGCGCTTCTCTGTTGTTATCAATCGCTTTTTTAATTAACGATTTTTGTTTGTTATGCAATGTTATAATTTTCAAGCCTCTTTTTTCTGTTTTAACTGCCTTACAAATATATAGACTACAAATGTTTTAAAATGGTTGCCTAAAAAAATATAATTATTTAATTATATTAGCTAAAGTTATCAAAATCAGTAGTAAAATATGAGTAATTCTAGAAGAAAATTTATTAAAAATAGTGTTTTATTAAGTGCAAGTATTCCTTTGTTAAGTAGTAGTTTGCTCTCTTGTAGTTCTATTGATAAAAATAAATTATCAATATTAATTCTAGGCGGAACAAGTTTTTTAGGTCCACATCAAATTAAATATGCTTTAGAAAGAGGTCACAAAGTTTCTATCTTTACAAGAGGAAAAACAAAACCAAACGTAAATAAAGAAGTTTTTGATAAAGTTGAACATTTAATTGGTGATAGAGAGAATAATTTATCTGCTTTAGAAAACAAAAAATGGGATATTGTTATTGATAATTCTGGTAAAAAAGCTAAATGGACTCAAAAAACAGCTCAATTATTAAAAGATAATTGTGGTGTTTATGTGTATACATCATCTACAGGAGTTTATTTCCCTTATAAAACTGCAGATATTAAAGAAGACCAAAAAGTTCTTTTAAAAGAACCCGAAGTTATTGAAGACGAAATGCTAAAAATGGAATATTGGTATGGAGTTATGAAAGCTAATTCTGAACAAGAAACCATAAAAGCTTTTGGTAAAGAGCGTTCTATAATTGTAAGACCAACTTACATGTTTGGTCCTGGTGATAAAACAGATAGATTTATGCATTGGCCTGTTCGATTGGCAAAAGGTGGCGAAATTTTAGTTCCTGGTAAAACAGATGACCCTGTACAATATATTGATGTGAGAGATGTTGCAGAATTTACAATTCGTTTAGCCGAACAAAAATCTGCAGGAACTTACAATGTTGTTGGTCCTTCTGATAAAGAAACCATGCTAGATTTTGTTACCAAAACTCAGCATACTTTTAATGCGGAATCTACTATAGTACAAATTGATGATTATGATTTTCTTAAAAAACATAACGTATTATCTTTAGTACCATGGATTCCTGTTGATGAATACAATTATGGTTCTGCAAGAGTTAGTAATACTTTAGCTATAAAAAATGGTTTGACATTTAGAGACACAAAAACATCTATAAAAGAAACGCACAATTGGTGGTATTCTGATAATTTAACGGATGAAAGACGTGCAAAATTTGAGCAAAAAGAAGATTCTGTTTTAGTTAAAGAAAAAGAGATTATTGCTGATTGGAAAAATATATCAAAATTATAATTTCAAAGAAATCTTACTCTTTTCTAATTCTTTATCAAACAATTCTTTGGTGATTTCTGTTTTAT
This sequence comes from Polaribacter marinaquae, assembly GCF_038019025.1. NCBI lineage: Bacteria > Pseudomonadati > Bacteroidota > Flavobacteriia > Flavobacteriales > Flavobacteriaceae > Polaribacter > Polaribacter marinaquae. The sequence continues at coordinate 402,675 of NZ_CP150496.1, read as the reverse complement.
AAAAAGGCACCATTTGTTTTAATTTTTCTTTTACTTCTGATGAATTTATCAATTCTGGAAATGCTTTTTCAATAACTTCTAACATGATAGAAGTTGCTGTTGATGCTCCTGGTGAAGCACCTAACAAACACGTAATACTTCCATCTTTACTAGAAATTACTTCTGTGCCAAATTGTAATTTTCCGCCTTCAAATTCATCCTTTTTGATAATTTGAACTCTTTGTCCTGCTTTTACAACTTCCCAATCTTCATCTTTAGCATCTTTTACAAACTTTCGTAAAGAATCCATTCTGTCTTCTTTACTCATTAAAACTTGCTCTATTAAATATTGAGTTAATGGTAAATTGTGCCAAAAAGCACCAAATATAGAAGGAATATTATCAAACTGAATAGAGTTAAACAAATCTAAATGAGAACCTTCTTTTAAAAACTTCGGACTAAAACCAGCAAAAGGACCAAACATTAATTGACGTTTTCCATCAATAAAACGTGTATCTAAATGTGGTGTAGACATTGGTGGATCTCCAATTCCTGCTTTAGAATATACTTTAGCATTGTGTTGCTTAATAATTTCTTCGTTTTTACAAACCAACCATTCTCCACTTACAGGAAAACCTCCATAACCTTCTTTCTCGTCAATTTCTACTTTTTGTAGTAATAATAAACTGCCGCCTCCTGCTCCAATAAAAACATGTTCTGCTTCTAATTGATGTGTTTTTTTTGTTTTTAAATTCTTTATTTCTACAGTCCAATCTAAATCTGTGTCAGGATCAATATCTAATACTTCCATACTACAATGCACTGGTGTATCAAAATCTTTTTCTAAAATTGAAAATAGTTTCTCCGTTAAAACTCCGTAATTCATTTCTGTTCCTCTATCAATTCTAGAGGCTGCCATTACTTCACTTTCATCTCTATTTTCTGTAATTAAAGGAAACCATTCCTTCATCTTTTCTTTTTCTCTTGTAAATTCAATAGAATCGAACATAAAATGTTCTTTAAAAGCTTTGAATCTTTTTTCTAAATAATCTGCATTATCATTACCTAAAACCCAACTATGATGTTTTACGGAAGCAATAAATTCTTCTGGATTTTCTAAGAAACCTTCTTTAGTTAAAAAAGACCAAAATTGTTTTGAAGTTTCGTATTGCGAACAAATATCGATGGCCTTTTTTATAGAGATTGATCCGTCTTTATTTTCTGGACAATAATTTAATTCACACAAAGCAGAATGACCAGTACCTGCATTATTCCATGCAGCAGAACTTTCTTGAGCAACTTTGTCTAACCTTTCTAAAATTAAAATTTCTTTCTTTGGATCTAAAAGTTTAGTAATTAATGCCAAAGTAGCACTCATAATTCCGCCACCAATACATATTAAATCGTATTCTTTTTTTAATATCATAAAGTTTTTTTTTAGAATTTACATATTTTAAATTACTAATAAGCATCAACATCTATAATAAACCGAATAGGTCTAAAATCTTTTACTGCTTCAAAGGTATTTCTAATTTTTGTAATCTGATTTTTAGTATTTACCAAACTTTGTTTCGGCGGAATCTTTATTACAATATTTTTAATGTATTGATTTCTTATTCTTGAAACTGCGGGCGCCGTTGGACCTAAAACATTTTCGCCAAATGAAGTGTACAATGCTTTAAAAAGCCAGTTAACACCAGAATCTACTTTATTATAATCTTTATGTTTTAGCGTAATTTTTATAAGTCTGTAATACGGCGGATATTTATATTGCCAACGTTCTTGCAATTGTTCTTTATACATTTCTGTATAACTTGTAGTAGAAACTTGTTGTAATATTTGGTGATAAGGATTGTAAGTTTGAATAGCTACATTTCCTTGTTTTTTACTTCTACCTGCTCTACCAGAAACTTGTACCATCATATCGTAAGCGCGCTCATGTGCTCTAAAGTCTGGAAAATTTAACATGGTATCTGCATTTAAAATTCCTACTAAAGAAACGTTTTCAAAATCTAAACCTTTAGAAAGCATTTGTGTACCAACCAATATATCTATTTCTTTTGCTTCAAAAGCGCCTATTATTTTTTGATAACCGTATTTACCACGTGTTGTGTCTAAATCCATTCTACCAATTTTATAGTCTGGAAATAGTTCTTTCAATTCTATTTCAATTTGTTCTGTACCAAAACCTTTTGTGTCTAAAGTGTTACTACCGCAAGCACCACAACTATTTGGCATTGCTCTTTGGTAATTACAATAATGACATCTTAATTCGTGCTTGAATTTATGATATGTTAAAGTAACATCGCAATTTGGACATTCTGGTGAAACACCACAAGTTTTACATTCTACAACTGGCGAATAGCCTCTTCTATTTTGAAATAAAATAACTTGTTCTTTCTCTTCTAAAGCTTCTTTTATTAATAAAAGCATTCTATCAGAAAAATGCCCAGTCATTTCTTTTTTCTTATGCTTTGTCTTAACGTCTATAAGCTCTATTTTTGGCAATTGTACATTACCATGGCGTCTATTTAAAGAAACAAAACCATATTTATTTTGAGTAGCATTAAAATAAGATTCTAAAGATGGTGTTGCAGAACCTAAGAGTATTTTTGCCTTATGTATTTTAGCTAAAACAATAGCTGCATCTCTTGCATTGTATCTTGGTGAAGGCTCGAATTGTTTATAAGAAGTTTCGTGTTCTTCATCTACTACAATCAATCCTAAATTAGAAAAAGGTAAAAAAACAGATGATCTAGCACCTAAAACGATTCTTGCTTTAGGCTTGTTATTTAAAACATTATTCCATACTTCTACTCTTTCGTTTATAGAATATTTAGAATGAAATACAGAAATTTGTTCGCCAAAATAAAATTGCAAACGTGTTATAATTTGTGTTGTCAATGCAATTTCTGGTAATAAAAATAAAACCTGTTTGCCTTGATCTAAAACTTCTTGAATTAGCTTTGTATAAACTTCTGTTTTACCAGAACTTGTAACGCCGTGTAAAAGTGTAACATCTTTATCTTTAAAAGTTTCTTTTATTTCTAAAAGTGCTTTCGATTGGAACTCATTTAATACTTTTAAGTCGTTTGTAACTCCTTTAAACTGAACTCTATCAGTTTGAATGTGATAAAACTCAAAAATATTTTTATCTACTAAAGATTTTAATATTGATGAAGAAACATTTGCAGACGTTTCTAAATCTTTAGATTTTATAGGTTTTTTTGATGTCGCTAATTGAAAGAAGGTTAAAACGGCTTCTCGTTGTTTTTTTGCTCTAGATAAATCTTCTAATAATTTGTTTAGAGCAGTATCTGAATTATAAGTAGAATTTAATCGTACATATTTTACTAATTTGGGTTTGTATTGCTCGTAAATTTCTTCTTTAACATAAATTGCAGATTTCTTTATTAAAGAATTTACAATTGGCATTACCTTCTTTTTACCAAGAATAGCAACTACTTGATGTATTGTTAATTGAGATTGATGATGTAGCGCTTCGAAAATTAAAAACTCATCATCTGCTAAAATAGTATCGTCTATAAAAGCCTCGTTTTTAAAAAGTATTGTTTCACTTTCTAATAAAAAAGCCGATGGTAACGATGCTCTATACACATCGCCCAAAGAGCACATGTAATAATTAGCAATCCACTGCCAATGTTGCAATTGTAGCTCATTTACAATTGGTGTTTCATCTAATATTTGATGAATTTCTTTAGCCTCATATAATGTTGGTGCATTGTTATGAATATTAAATACCAAACCTGTATACATTTTGGTTTTACCAAAAGATACCGCTACTCGCATACCTTTTTGTAAGAAATTGGCTTCATCTTCTGTAACCAAATAAATAAATGTCTTCTGAATAGGAATTGGTAAAATAACGTCTATAAAATGCATAGAATCTAGAATTCGCTAATTATAATTTAATTATTACTATAGCATCAAAACTAATAAAAAATAGAACTAAAATAAGAAAGCAATTCCTTTTTTTAATTCTAAATTTTACTGTTTAATATGTTTAGCCCTGATTGTAGCGTTTGTTTGAGCTCTTTTTGAGTTTCGAAAAAAAGCGAGTGCGAAAAGCAGGAAATAGCTTCTAAAAATTAATCTTCAGAAGTGTCTTCTTGTTTACGTTCTTTAAATTTACGGGTTCCTTCGTACAATTCGTATTTTACAAATTTACAATCTAAATCTCCGTTTTTAAGAGCAATTCTCTTAGAGGTTCTTAAACCTACACATTTTAGAGCATCTGTATCTGATGTGATTAACCAAGCCGTAGAACCAGGATAATTGTGTTTTAAAGTGTCACCAATTTTTTTGTAAAACTCTTCTGTATCGATGTTTAATCTTTCGCCATATGGCGGATTGAATAGAATTGTTGTGTTACCAAAAACTTCTTTTGTTGAATTAAAAAAGTTCACATGATGTACACCTATAAACTCATCTAAATTTGCACTTTCTATATTTGCTTTTGCTTTTTGAACCGCAGATGGCGCTTTATCGAAGCCCATAATTTTAAAGTGAGAACTTCTTATTTTCTTTAACAATGCATCTTGAATGGTAAAGTACAAATCTTCATCATAATCTTTCCAATGCTCAAAAGCAAAGAGTTTTCTGTTAATATTTGCAGGAATATTATTGGCAATCATTGCTGCTTCTATTAAAATTGTACCAGAACCACACATTGGATCAATAAAGTTCTCATCACCAGTATAACCAGATAATAATACCATTCCGGCTGCTAAAACTTCATTAATTGGTGCAATGTTAGTAGCGGTTCTATAACCTCTTTTATGTAAAGAATCTCCGGATGAATCTAAAGAAACAGTTAACCAATCTTTCTGAATGTGAACGTGTACTTTAACATCTGGGTATTTTAAATCTACATTTGGTCTTTTATGATATTTATGACGAAAATAATCTGCAATTGCATCTTTAGATTTTAAAGAGATATAATGAGAGTTTGATGTAAAATTTTTAGAATTTACTACAGCACCAATTGCAAAAGTACCATCGGCATCTAAATAGTTTTCCCATTTTATTTTTTGAATAGCTTCATATAAATCTTCTTCATCATAAATTTTACAAGTTTTTATTGGCTTTAAAATTCTAACAGCCGTTCTTAGAGCGATATTAGCTTTGTACATAAAACCTGTATCTCCTCTAAAAGAAACACTTCTTACTGCTTCTTTAACATCTTGTGCTCCTAATTTTTTAAGTTCGTCTGCCAACACACCTTCTAAACCAAAAAGTGTTGTTGCTGTCATTTTAAAATCTCTATTCATACTTGTAAAATTGTATGCAAAAATACATTTAATTGTTAGAATGATGTTATTAGAATACGGAAGTTTTAAATTAATAATTAAATTATACAATAGACTATTAAGCTTTTAATATTAATTTAAAATACTTTGTTAAAATTTCATTTTACAGAATGTAAGTTTTAGTTACTTTTACAGACTCAAAGCACTTATGAAAACAAAAGATTGGTTTACAGATTGGTTTAATACAAAGTATTACCACATTCTTTACAAGGATAGAAATAACTCTGAAGCACAACTATTTATTAAAAATATTACTACTTATTTAAACATCGATAAGAAAAGTACTGTTTTAGATATGCCGTGTGGTAAAGGAAGGCATTCTGTATATTTAAATTCTCTAGGTTATAAAGTAACCGGAGCAGATTTATCTGAAAACAGTATTAAGTACGCAAAAAAGTTCGAAAATGATACGTTAAGTTTTAAAGTACACGATATGCGTGTTAATTTAGACGATACATATAACGCTATTTTTAATCTTTTTACAAGTTTTGGCTATTTTGATGATGATAAACAAGACATTTTAATTCTTAAAAACATTAAAAGTGCGTTAACTAAAAATGGCCTTTTTGTTTTTGATTTTTTAAATGCAAATAAAGTGAAAACCAATTTAGTTACACAAGAAACTAAAACAGTAGAAGGTATTACTTTTGATATTAAAAGAGAAATCGTTAACGGATTTATCTTAAAACATATTTCTTTTGTTGCTGATGGTAAAAATCACGCTTATACAGAAAGAGTGAAATTTTTAGATTTAGAAAAAATGACTTCTTATTTAGACGCTGTTGGTTTTACAATTATTGAAACTTTTGGTGATTATAGTTTAAATAATTTTGATGCTGATAATTCTAATAGATTAATTATTGTAGCTAAATGATAAACATCTTATTAATATCTTCTGTTTTAATTGGTTCTTTATTAGTTTTTGTAATAAAACCAAGTACCAAAATAGTTCGATTATTGTTAGCTTTTAGTGGTTCTTACTTGCTCTCTGTAACTATATTACATTTGTTGCCAGAAGTTTACGAAACGACTACAGATCCTAAAAAAATAGGAATTATTATTCTTTTTGGAATAATTTTACAATCGATTTTAGAATCTTTTTCTAAAGGAGCAGAACATGGTCATATTCACATTCATACAGACGGCAAAAAGTTTCCCACCTTATTATTTTTAAGTTTATGTTTACATGCATTTTCCGAAGGTTTGCCTATAAATCATTCTGATGATAATTTGTTATGGGCAATTGTAGTGCATAAAATACCAATTGCCATTGTACTTACCACCTTTTTAGTAAATACAAAGTACAGTAAAAAAACAATTTTTGGATTTCTTTTTTTCTTCGGATTAATGAGTCCGTTGGGAGTTTTAATAGGAAATAAAATTGGTTTTTTCACAGATTATTATGCTGAAATTATTGCTTTAATAATCGGAATTTTCTTACACATTTCAACTATTATTCTATTTGAAAGTTCAGAAAATCATAAATTTAATATACAAAAGTTTACAGCAATTCTTTTAGGAATCTTACTTACTATTTTTACGCTATAAAAAAAGCCTATTTTAAAGAAATTAATTCTTAAAAATAGACTTTAAAATATTGCAATAAAGTTGGTTAATTACCTACTTCATTTATAAATTTAATACGCATTAAACGTAATTCATCCTCATCATAGTCACCATCAAATTCATCTAAAGCTTCTTGTATTTTATCGGTTTCTGCTTCCATGAAATAATCATAGATTTCTTCTTGTTGGTCTTCATCTAAAACATCATCCAAAGCATAATTAATATCTAGTTTTGTACCTGAAAAAATAATTGCTTCCATTTCTTTAATTAGTTCAGTCATTTCTAAACCTTTCGATTTCGAAATGTCTTCTAAAGGAAGTTTTCTATCTGTATTCTGAATGATATATAACTTTATTCCAGAATTTGTACCAGTACTTTTTACAATTAAATCGTCTGGTCTTAAAATTTCATTTTCTGTAACATAATTAGAAATTAATGCTACAAAGTCTTTACCAAATTTTCTTGCTTTACCTTCTCCTACTCCATGAACTGTAGAAAGTTCTTCTAAATTAATAGGATATTTTAGAGCCATGTCATCTAATGACGGATCTTGAAAAACAGCAAACGGAGGAACACCTTGTTTATTAGCTACTTTTTTACGTAAATCTTTTAGGAGTTTAACCAATGTAGCATCTGTTGCTGCACCAGCAGACTTAGCATTTGTAATTATTGTATTGTCATTTTCTTCAGAATATGAATGATCTTCTGTCATCATAAAAGAAACTGGTTTTTCTAAAAAACTTTCTCCTTCTTTAGTTAATTTTACGACTCCGTATTGTTCTATTTCTTTTTTTATAAAGTTTACAACTAAAACTTGTCTAACCAAAGCCATCCAATAAGCTGCTTTTTTCTCTTTACCAATTCCAAAAAATGGTTGTAAATGTGTTTTATGAGAAGTTAATAATGCATTTTCTTTACCTATTAAAGTATTTACAACTTCTTTAGATTTATATTTTTGCATTGTATTTTTAACAACAGATAACAGTTTAATTACATCTTCTTTTGCTTCGTGTTTTTTCTTCTGATTTCTAGAATTATCATCCATATCGGCTCCTTCACCGTTTATTTCATCAAAATCTTCACCAAAATAATGCAATAAATATTTACGTCTATTCATAGAAGTTTCGGCATAACCTACAACTTCTTGTAACAAAGCATGACCAATTTCTTGTTCTGCTACTGGTTTACTAGACATAAATTTTTCTAACTTTTCTATGTCTTTATAAGAATAAAAGGCCAAACAATAACCTTCGCCATCATCTCTACCTGCTCTACCAGTTTCTTGGTAATAGCTTTCTAAACTTTTAGGAATATCGTGGTGTATAACAAATCGAACATCTGGCTTATCAATTCCCATTCCAAAAGCTATGGTAGCAACCACAATATCACAATCTTCCATCAAAAACATATCTTGATGTTTTGCTCTTGTTTTTGCATCTAAACCAGCATGATAAGGAACAGCATTTAAACCATTAACTTGCAATATTTGAGCTACTTCTTCTACCTTTTTTCTACTTAAACAATATATAATACCAGATTTACCAATTCTTTGTTTTACAAAACGAATGATATCTTTTTCTACTTCTTTGGTTTTTGGCCTAACCTCGTAAAACAAGTTTGGTCTATTAAAAGAAGCTTTAAATCTATTGGCATCTGTTATACCCAAAGTTTTTAAAATGTCTTCTTGTACTTTTTCTGTAGCTGTAGCAGTTAAACAAATAACAGGTACATTATCTATAGCTTTAATTATGTGTTTTAAATTTCTGTATTCAGGTCTAAAATCATGTCCCCATTCAGAAATACAATGCGCTTCGTCTATTGCTACAAAAGAAATTTTTTGAGTTCTTAAGAATAAAACATATTCTTCTTTAATTAAAGATTCTGGTGCTACGTATAAAAGTTTTGTAACTCCGTTAGAAATATCTTCTTTAACTTTTGCAATTTCTGTTTTGTTAAGAGAAGAATTTAATACATGGGCAACACCATTATTTTCTGAAATACCTCTAATGGCATCTACTTGATTTTTCATTAAAGCAATTAACGGAGAAACTACAATTGCTGTACCTTCTTGCATTAATGCAGGTAGCTGATAACATAGAGATTTACCACCTCCTGTTGGCATAATAACAAAAGTATTATTACCATTTACAATACTATTAACAACTTGCTCTTGTAAGCCTTTAAATTTATTGAATCCAAAGAACTTTTTTAGAGGGCTATGTAAATCCATTTATAAAATATTCGTTTAACGTTAAAAACAAAATACAAACCTTTATATAGTTTGATGAAACTATTTTTTGTAGTAAATTTGCCTGTTTCTTATATCTAAAGATATAACTTTTTTTTGTTTTAATAAAATACAAAACTATTGAAAAAAATTAATCCAATACTACAAACCGCAAAAGAAACTATCTTATTGGAAAGTAGTGCAATTGCGAATTTAGCAAATTTATTAGATGATAACTTCGAAAATGCCGTTAATTTTATATTAAATGCAAACGGAAGGGTCATAATTACAGGAATTGGCAAAAGCGCAAATATTGCAAACAAAATTGTAGCAACTTTTAACTCTACAGGTACACCTGCAATATTTATGCATGCAGCAGATGCAATTCATGGAGATTTAGGAAACGTACAAGAAAATGATGTAGTTATTTGTTTGTCTAAAAGTGGTAATACTCCAGAAATTAAAGTATTGGTTCCGTTAATTAAAAATTATGGTAATAAAATTATTGCTATAACAGGTAACGTTGATTCCTTTTTAGGTAAAAATGCCGATTTCCCTTTAAATACTTTTGTAGAAAAAGAAGCTTGTACAAATAATTTGGCGCCAACAACTAGCACAACAGCACAATTAGTTATGGGAGATGCATTAGCTATGTGCTTGCAAGATTTAAGAGGTTTTTCTAGCAAAGATTTTGCTAAATATCATCCAGGAGGTGCTTTGGGTAAACGTTTATACCTAAGAGTTTCTGACTTAATTGCAAATAATCAGGTTCCTAAAGTGAATAGCACAGATTCTATTGCAAAAGTTATTGTAGAAATATCAGAAAAAAGATTAGGTGTTACAGCTGTTTTAGAAAACGAAACGTTGGTAGGTATTATTACTGATGGCGATATTAGAAGAATGCTTAGCAAAACAACAGACATAAACCATTTTACGGCAAAAGACATTATGGGTAAAAACCCAAAAACTGTCTTAGAAAACGCAATGGCTATCGAGGCTTTAGATAAGTTAGAAAACAATAGTATTACTCAAATTTTAGTAATAAACGATAAAAATGAATATGTTGGTGTTGTACATTTACATGATTTAATTAAAGAAGGAATTTTCTAATGGCAGAAGAACAAAAAGAAATGTCTTTTCTAGGACATTTAGAAGAATTAAGGTGGCATTTGGTAAGAAGTGCATCAGCAATATTTATTATCGGAATTTTATTATTCATTTTTCAGAAAGAAGTCTACGAATACTTTTTACTAGCGCATAGAAAACCAGATTTTATAACCTATCAGGTTTTTTGTGACTTTTTTAATTTCTTAGGATTAGATAGCACTTTTTGTAACGTAAAATTTAATGATAATTTAATCAGTTTAAAACCAACACAACAATTAATGAATGCTATTTGGTCTTCATTAATTTTAGGAATAATACTTGCATTTCCTTATTTATTATGGGAATTATGGCGTTTTATTGCACCAGGATTAACAGAAAGAGAAATTAAAAACTCGAGAGGTTTTATTTTTATAGCTTCTTTTTTATTTTTCTGCGGAATCGCATTTAGCTTTTATGTAATTGCGCCTATTTCAATTCATTTCTTGTACAATTATCAAATTACAGATTTAATTCAGAATAATTTTACAATGGATTCTCATATTGGTTTGGTAACTAATATGTTATTGGGAATTTCAATTTTATTCGAATTACCTGTTCTAATTTATTTTTTAACTAAAATAGGATTGGTAACTCCAGAATTTTTAAAAAAATACAGAAAACATGCGTTAGTAGTTGTACTAATATTAGCAGCTATTATTACGCCTCCAGATATTGCTAGTCAAGTTATTGTAGCAATTCCGATACTTATTTTATATGAAATAAGTATCAAAGTTTCAAAAATGGTGATCAAAAAACAATTAAAAGATGCACAAAAAAGTCCAAGAATTTAACGACTACCGTTCTAAAATGAACAAGAAAATTTTAGATTCTGATAATAAAGTAATTAAAAGAATTTTTAATTTAGATACAAATGCTTTTAAAGAAGGGCATTTACCAGTAAAAACAAAAGAACTATTAGGTTTAGTTGCTTCTGCAGTTTTAAGATGTGATGATTGTATTCAATATCATTTAGAATCGGCTAAAGAAAGCGGAGTAACAACAGAAGAAATGATGGAAACAATGTCTATTGCCAATTTAGTTGGTGGTACAATTGTTATACCTCACTTAAGAAAAGCAGTAGAATATTGGGAAATGTTAGATGAAAAAGAGTAACTGTTTAAGATACCTTTAAGAATAGCAAAGTAGTTTTTTACTACTTTTAACAAACCCAAAAACTACATATTTAAAATATGATTTTAAGAGCAGATAACATTCAGAAAATCTACGGAAGTAGAAAAGTTGTAAAAGGTATTTCTTTAGAAGTACAACAAGGAGAAATTATAGGTTTATTAGGACCAAACGGTGCTGGTAAAACTACTTCTTTTTACATGATTGTTGGTATGATTAAACCAAATGCTGGTAAAATATTTTTAAATGATGAAGAAATAACCCAAGATGCCATGTACAAACGTGCGCAAAAAGGGATTGGATATTTAGCACAAGAAGCTTCTGTTTTTAGAAAACTTTCTGTAGAAGACAACATTATGTCTGTTTTACAATTTACAGGACGTTCTAAAAAAGAACAAAAGATAAAATTAGAATCTTTAATAGAAGAATTTAATATTGGTCATGTTCGTAAAAACAGAGGTGATTTATTATCTGGTGGAGAAAGAAGAAGAACAGAAATTGCTCGATGTTTAGCTTCAGACCCTAACTTTATTCTTTTAGATGAACCTTTTGCAGGTGTAGATCCTATTGCTGTAGAAGATATACAAAGTATTGTAGCGCATTTAAAAGACAGAAATATTGGTATTTTAATTACAGATCATGATGTACAAGCAACTTTAGCTATTACAGATAAAACGTATTTAATGTACAACGGAAGTATTCTTAAAGAAGGTACACCAGAAGAACTTGCTGCTGATGAAATGGTAAGAAAAGTATATTTAGGTAAAGATTTTGAGCTTAAAAAACGTAAAGTATTTTAAGACAAACCTTATTCTACAAAAAAAAGCATCAATTTAAAATTGATGCTTTTTTTATTTACGCTTTTTTAGAATTTGATATGAGCGATAATAATACATAAATTGTTATTATTAAAGGAATCGATAAATATTGTAAACTGATAATCATTATAATTGATATTAATAAAAATAAATATTTAACGATATTATTTTTGATTGCATAATTTTTAAATTTCAAAGAAAACAAAGGTAGTTCTGCATTCATTAAATAGGTTAATAAAAGTGTAATCGTTATTAAGAAATAATTATTTCTAATAAGATCATTTACAAATTCTAGATCTGAATATTCTAAAATTAATGGTAATGAAATTACAAATAAACTCATTGCAGGTGTTGGTAATCCTATAAAAGATTCAGATTGTCTTGTATCAATATTAAATTTTGCTAATCTGTAGCATGCGCCTAAAGTTAGTATCAATCCTACAAACGGAATTATAGTTGGTAAGTTAAATTCATCAGTAAATGTATCTGAACCAATTACCTTGTCTCCTATCAACTTAAACATTATAATTCCTGGCACAACACCACTAGTTACCATATCTGCTAAAGAATCTAATTGTTTTCCCAATTCTCCAGAAACGTTTAATAAACGAGCAGCAAAACCATCAAAAAAATCAAAAAAGATACCTAAAACCACGAATAAACCTGCAAATACAAAATTATTATTAACAGCTAAAATGGTTGCAATTGTTCCGCAAAATAAATTACCTAATGTTAGTAAGTTAGGAATGTGTTTTTTCATTATAAAATTTGATTAGAGGGCTAAAATAATAAATCCTAATTTGGTAATTTTCTAAAACTATTAATATTTTATGTATTTTTAAAAATTATCATACAAATCATTACGAATGCCAATATTAAAATCGGACTTCTCTCCTACTTTACCTTTTAAAAACGGACATTTTAATACAATTTATCGTCCTTTATTTTCTAAGGAAACTTGTACTTATTCTCGTAAAAGAATTTCTACCTGGGATAATGATTTTATCGATTTAGATTTTTCTAAAGTTGGTTCTAAAAATTTGGTATTGTTAATTCATGGTTTAGAAGGAAGTTCTCAATCAAAATATATTATTTCTTCTGTAAATCATTTAAATAGTAAAGGTTTAGATACTGTTTCGTTAAATTTAAGAAGTTGTAGTGGTGAAGACAATTTACTTTTAGACACTTATCATAGTGGTAAAACCGAAGATGTAGATTTTGTAATTAAACATATTAATACCAACTATAATTACGATTCAATAGTAATTATAGGTTTTAGTTTGGGCGGAAATTTAACTTTAAAGTATTTAGGAGAGTATCAGGATAAACTATCTAACATTGTTAAAGGAGGAATTGCTGTTTCTGTACCAATTGATATTACTTCTGCAGAAAAAGAATTAGACAAATTCAAAAATAGATTATATGTAGAAGTATTTTTTAAGACTTTAAAAAGTAAAATTTTAGATAAAGCGAATAAATTTCCAGAGTTTCAATTAGATAAAGAACGCTTAAAAAAAGCAACAAAGTTTAAACATTTAGAATATTTATATACGGTACCTGTTTTTGGCTTTAAAAATCCAGAAGATTATTGGGAAAAAGCGAGCTCTAAACCTTATTTATCTAAAATAGATAGACCAACTTTACTTGTAAATGCTAAAGATGATACTTTCTTATCTGCAGAATGTTACCCAAGAAAAGAAGCTATTAAATCGGATAAATTTTATTTAGAAATCCCAGAATTTGGTGGTCATTGTGGTTTTATGAGTTCCTTTAAAACAGAAGAAAATAATTGGCTTGAAACCAAAATAGCTTCTTTTATCGAAGAAAAAATTCAAATATAATTTTATGAAACAATATCTTACTAAAACTAATGTTATTTTAATAGGATTTAAGATATTTGTTACAGAAAAATCATGTCATTTGAAATATAGAATTTTACTTTTTTTCTTATTCTTAACTGTATTAATTAACGCGCAGGCATTTAGAAATTACTCTAATGAATTTTTAAATATTGGTGTAGATGCTGCTGCTTTAGGTAAAAGTAAAGCTGTTGTAGCTACTACAAATAACGTAAATGCAACTTATTGGAATCCTGCAGGTTTAGTTGGTATCGAAGATTATCAAGGTTCTTTAATGTATGCCTCTTATTTTGCAGGAATTGCAAATTACAACCATGCGGCTTTTGCAATGCCTATAGATAAAGAAAGTGCTTTAGGAGTTTCTGTTATTCGATTTGGTGTAGATGATATTTTAAATACGACACAGTTAATTGATAGCGACGGAAACATAGATTTTAATAGAATTAGTTTATTTTCTGCAGCAGATTATGCGTTTAATCTAGCTTATGCTAGAAACTTAATTTTTAAAGATGTTAAGTTAGGCGTTAATGCAAAAATTGTAAGAAGAACAATTGGCGATTTTGCTTCTTCTTGGGGATTTGGTTTTGATATTGGTCTTCAATTTGAAAGAAATAATTGGAAATTTGGTTTAATGGCTAGAGATATAACTACAACTTTTAATAGTTGGGCTATAAATGAAGAAGAATTTGAAAAAATTAGAGATGCAATTCCTGGTCAAAATCAAGAATTACCACAAAGTACAGAAATTACAAAACCAAAACTACAACTAGGTGTTGCCAGAGATTTTAAAATTGGCCGATTTTTTAATTTACAAACAGAAGTAGATTTAAATGTACGTTTTGCTAGAACAAATGATATCTTCTCTTCGGATGCAGGAAGTATAGATCCGGCAATTGGGTTGCAATTAGATTATGAAAATATTGTTTATTTAAGAGCTGGTGTTGGTAATTTTCAATATCAAACAGAATTTGATGGCTCTAAATCTTTAAACACACAACCAAATTTTGGTGTTGGATTTAATTATAAAGGAATTCAAGTTGATTATGCTTTAACTAATATTGGTAGTGTCGGAAACGCTTTGTATTCTAATATTTTTTCTATTACCATAGATTATAATTTACTTAGACCTTAATATATTATGATAAAAAAACTACGTATAGTTCTTCCTATCTTTTTATTATTATTTAAAATTAATCATGCTCAGAAATTATCTACTTTCTCAGAAATATCTATTGTTACTGCAGGTCCTGGTAAAGAGTTATATGAGAAATTTGGTCATTCTGCAATTAGAATTAAAGACCCTTCTTTAAATTTAGATGTTATTTATAACTATGGAATATTTGATTTTGATAAACCTAATTTTCTATTAAATTTTGCTCACGGTAAAATGTACTACCTATTGGCTAAATATGATTTTGTCTATTTTTTTAATAGTTACATGAGAGATAAACGTTGGTTAAAACAACAGGTTTTAAATTTAAATACATCAGAAAAACAGCAAGTCTTTTTATATTTAGAAAAAAATGCTCTAAAAGAAAATGCAACGTATTTATACGATCCTTTTTTTAATAATTGTGCATCTAAACTTAAAGATATTTCTCTTGAAGTTTTAAAAGAAAATTTAATTTTAGAAAGTAATGAGATAGAAAATAATAAAACATTAAGGCAATTAATGAACAACGAAATTACCTGGAATACTTGGGGTAACTTTGGAATTAATTTAATTGCTGGTACTATCTTAGATAAAGAAAGAAATCAAATTGCCTACACTTATTTACCTGATTATTTGTACAAAACATCTAAGAATGCTAAAATTAAAAGAAACGGAAGAATTGTAGACTTTGTTAAACGAGAAGATGTATTATTAAATTATAAAGAAGTTCAAAATAATAACTTTATTGTAAGTCCGATTTTTATTTTTTCTGCTCTTTTAATTATAGTTTTATTTATAACTGTTAAGAATATTAAAAATAATAAAAGATCTAAAGTTTTAGATTTTTTAATCTTCTTTATAACCGGTTTAATTGGTTTAATTTTAACTTATCTATGGTTATTTTCATCACATACAACTGCTCCAAATAATTTTAATGTATTATGGGCATTTATCCCTAATATTATTATTGCATTTTTATTATTAAAAAAATCGGTAAAACTTTGGATGAAAAGTTATTTAAAAGGGACTATAGTTTTATTGAATCTAGTTCCGTTATTATGGATATTAGGTTTACAGAGCTTTCCTGTAACTTTAATTCCGATTTTAATATTATTAAATATTAGATATTTCTATTTACTAAAAAACTTATTGCCCTCTATAAAATAAGATTGTTGTAATGGTTTTAATTAAGATTTTAAAATCAAGAAAAGCACTTCTTTCTTTTATATAATACAAATCGTATCTAAGTTTTATTTCTTGTTCTTTAATTGTATTTGCATACGGGTAATTTACCTGAGCCCAACCCGTTAATCCAGGTCTAACAATATTTCTTATAGAGTAAAACGGAATTTTGTTTTCTAAATCGTTTACAAATTCTGGTCTTTCTGGTCTAGGACCAATAATTCCCATATCCCCTTTTAAGATGTTGTAAAATTGAGGAACTTCATCTAACCTTGTATGTCTTAAAAATTTACCGAATGTTGTGATTCTTGTATCATTTTTTTGAGCCCAAACTGCACCATTGTTCTCTGCATTTGTAACCATAGACCTAAGTTTATAAATCTTAAAAATCTTACCATTTTGCCCTACTCTATCTTGAGAATAAAAAAGAGGACCACGATTAGCAAAAATATTTCCTATTAAAATTATAGGAAAAACAACTAAAAAAGCAATCAAACCAATTAAAGCAATAAAAACATCTGTTACTCTTAAACCAAATAAATAAAACCTGTTAGTATTGTTTTTACTAAAATTAATATGCTTATAAAAATTAAGTTCTAAATATTCTTTAGGAACTCTTAAGTTTATTTCTTCATAAAAAGACTCGTAACTTGCAATATTAAATCCTTTTTGAAAAAGAAAAATCAACTCTTTATTTAACGATTCTAAAACTTCATCAGATAAACCATCTTTAGAAACTATAATCTCATTTATACTATTATCAGTAAAAAATTCTGAAAGTTTTTCAGTTTCAACATTTCTAAAACCCTTAACATTATCTATTTCTTTATCAGAAAAATAAGCCCTAAGGTTATGAAAGTTATCTTTTTGAATTTTTTCTAACATCCCTTTTATCTTATCAGATTTCCCGATAAAAATTATAGTTTTAAAATACTTTGGAGAAAATATTAACTGAATGTATAAAAACCTCCAAACAACAATTGGTATTGCTAGAATTAAAAAAAGATAGACAATTTGAAGTCTATTATTAGGTAGAATAGGTGATAAAAATGGTGTGAAAACGTAAAATATTGTTGTTGCAAAAGCAGTAACAACGATACTTCTAAGTACTAGATACCTATTGTTAGAAATGTTCAAATTAAATAATTGAAAAATTTCTCCAAAAATTAAATAATATGAAATAAGTAAGAATGCCCAAACTAATAAACTATTACTATAAAAGTTAAAATAACTAAAATTTAATATTTCAAAAGAAAAATACAAGCTAGTAATAATAACTATTGTATCTATTACTCTAAGCAAAATTTTACGCTCAGATATATTAAAATATTTTTTTTGATTCATTAAAATAGTTTATTCAAAACATTGCACGAAAGATAAAAAAATGATTTAACATATGACATTTTTTCAATATTTTTAAATAGATGGAAGTTCCACTTAAGCATTTCAAACTTATTATTAGAAATAGACTGGTTTCTTAATCTATAATGTGCTAAAATTTCTGGAATACCAAAGGCGTGTTCTTCAATTTTTAAAATTTTTAACCACAGCGCATAATCTTGCCTTTTTCTAACATTTGGCATGTAAATTTTACCCAATTTATTAGCATTATAAATTACTGTTAAACATCCAATTCTATTAGAATAAAGCATGTTTTTATAATTTAGAGTTGATCTACAAATAAAGTTTTTAATTGGTTTTTCTGATGTTTCATTTATAGTGCTGTAAGAGGTGTGTGTGAAATTATAATTGTTTTGAATCATAAAATCTATTTGAAGCTCTAATTTGTTAGGCAACCAAATATCATCACTATCTAAAAAAGCTATAAATTCACCGTTTGCTATATCTATTGCAGTATTTCTTGCTATTGCTGTTCCAGAGTTTTTAGCTAATTTATGTAGCATAATCCTGCTGTCTTTCGCGATAAAACTTTCAATCAATTTATTGCTGCCATCCGTAGAACAATCATCAACAATAATCATTTCCCAATTTTTATAGGTTTGATTTAAAACACTATTTATGGTTTTTGATATAAAAGCTGATGAATTATAACTAGGTGTTATTATAGAAACCAAATTATTCATTTATGGTAGAAATAAAGTTTTTTAATTTACCGTTAGATTTTTTTAACTCTGTATCCGTATTAATTTCGAAATTGATATCATCTTTAAAATGTTGCTTTATTTCTTTACAAAGCTTTTGCTGAAGTTCTGCTTCGATTTGATTCTGAATTAAAAACACCAATTTACCTTTTTCTTCTTGTAAAACTTGATAGTTTAAATTTATATTTTCTTTTTTTGAAATATTTTTAAAAATGTAATACAAATATAAACTTGGATACATATTTTCTATCCCGTAAATATTTTCTCCTACTCTACCTGTTATTTCTTTAATAATTAGATGTTTCTTTCCGCAAGTACAATTCTCATTTCTTGGAGCCAAAGAAATATAATCGCCTAACTTATATCTAATAATAGGAAATGATTTTAATTGCAGATTCGTTATTAAAATCTCGTTGTTAACTTCTTCAACGTAAACACCTTCCATATTTATGTGAATACTTCCTCTATCGCATTCAAAACCTATAATTCCTGCTTCGGTAGCGCCATATTCACTAACCATTTTCAATCCGAAAGCTTTTTTTATTTCTTCTTGATATGAATCAAAGATTTTTTCTGATGTACCTTTAACTAATTTTAAGTTTTTAGGTTTTTCTAAATTGAGTTTATTGATTAATACAGCAGTTTGATAAATCATTGAAGAATAACCTTGAATATAAGTTGCATTTTTAGTTTTCTTGATGAAACTCTTTAGAGACTTGTCTTCAAAACTAAAGATTCTAAATCTATTTTGGAGTTTGTCTAAAAGCTTATTTTTTATTTTAGAAATAAAGGAGAAATTAAATCCCCAGAAATACCCATTTCTATCCCAAGGATTAACATTATGCCAAGAATAACCTCGTTGAATTGCTGCTCTATTAAACGAATCTGCTTCTTCATTTCTGTAAAATTTTAATGATTGACCAGAAGTACCTGATGTTGTTGCCAAAAATTGTTTACGAAACTTTAAATTGGTGTGAATTTCATTAACGTTTTCAATTAATTCCTCTTTAGTCAAAACAGGAATTAATTTCAAATCATCAAGCGATTTAATTTTTTGAGTATTGACTTTAGCAAATTTATCTCTATAAAAAGTAGAATTTTCTATTGCTAACTTTATTATTTCTCTAATTTTTTTAAACTGATATTCTTCTAACTGTTCTAAAGACCAATTCTCAGTAGTTTTTAAAAACTGATAGTTTTTTCTAAGAGATGGATTCCTAAAAGTTTGTCCTAAAAGGTAAATAAACTTGTGTATCATCTATTTTAGTATTTCTAACCACTTTTTTCTTACTGAATTCCAGCTAAAACTTTCTACTTTTTTTCTGGCATTTATTGCTAGATTCTGATGCTTTCCTTCAACTATTAAATTGATGGCATTCGCCATTGCTTTAACATCGTTTTTATCAACTAATAAACCACTAATATTTTCATCTATTAAATATGGAAGTCCACCAACGTTGGTAGAAACAATTGGCAAACCCAAAGCCATAGCTTCGATAACACTAACGGGCATATTATCAAAATTAGAAGTATTTATAAATATATCAAATTCTTTAGATTTTTTATGCCACTCTTCCTTAGATAAGAAACCTGTAATTTCAATTTTATCAATTAAATTATATTGACTCGCAAGATTTAAAAAATTTTGATGTGAATTATCTTTTATTGGACCAATCATGCACAAAGTTGCTTCTGGGAAAGATTTCAAAACTTCTTTTAATACATTTAAAGCCATTATTGGATTATAAATTTCATGAAAGGCTCTTACAAAGAGCAACTTAGGTTTTATATTATTTCTTTTTAAAAACGGATATTTATCAATTTGAATAATATTTGGTATTTCATCAACTACATAATTATAATTTTCAAATTCCTTTTTTAGATACATGGAAGGCGAAACATTCTTGTAAGCATTATTAAAAATTAAACTAGATAAGAATTTATTTTTTTTGAGTCTACTTGGTAAATTACCTCCATGTAAAACAGTAATGTATTTTAATTTAAAAATTCTACAAATTTGAGAACATATAAAAGCATAATAAAAGTTTGTTGTACTGTAAGTATCAATAATAACAAAATCTAATTTAAAACTTAGTTTTAGTATATGAACGCACATATCTAAAAGCCTAAAAAACTTATTTTGTTTGTTAGACGTAACAATTATATCATAATCCTCATTTAAAAGAGAATTACTTAATAGTTTTAAAGTAGTTTCATTTTTAGTATTGTTATTACCTATGTAGAGAATTTTAATACTCATTTTCGGCAATCATTAAATTCTCGTCTTCTGTGTTTTCTAATTCATCAATATTTGTGATATTTAACAAACTTAAAGCGTAAACGAATCCAGGAAGAGCAATTCTCATAGCAGAATGATTTATTGTTAAAAACCAAATCAAATAAAATGCAATTATAAATGCTTTTTGATAAGAATTCCCTTTTAGGAAGTTAAATAACGGAATTGTAATTAGTGTTATTAATAAAATAAAACCTATGTAACCGTGTTCTTCTAACAAACGACCGACTTCATTATGTGATGCTGCAGTAATTGCTTCTCCTTTTTTTAGCCTTTCATACTTACCATTACCAACACCGATACCTAAAGGATTCTCTAAAAAATTACCCATTTGAATTTTCAAAATATCTACTCTACCTGTCGTAATATCTTTCTGAACTCCAATTGCATTTTTTCCTGTATAACGATTATTTAACATTCCGTTTGTAATGTCTAATGTATATATCCAAATAGACAATATAAAAACCAATGCTAGCATTAGGTATCTAAAAAACTTTGTAAATGATATTTTTTTGTACATCAAGAAAAATACAACAAAAAAAGCAATAGAAATTATAGCTGTTAAAATTCCACCTCGTGAAAAAGTTAATAAACCACGATAAGAAAAATAAATTAAAAAAATAGCAGCGATATAAATTAAACCAGTTAGTTGTTTATTTGATAGTATATAAACTGTTAAAATAAACATACCTAGACCAATTGCAGTTGCAACTTGATTTGGCCCAAATCCTCCAGAGGTTTTAAAATTTGCTTCACCTCCAAATACTATTTCACTTAAATCTGGTGTCCTAAAATAAAGATAAATTATCATAGAAAATAATGGCAATAGCATAAAGTATAAAACATCCATTAATCTTTGAGCGGAAACCTTTCTCTGATAGCAGTATATTGCAGAAATACCTAATACAATTGGTCCACTTAAATTAAAAAGAATATTTTTTCTTAACGATTCTCCTTCAGGAACTTTAGTAAATATAATTCCTAATAATAAGAGTAAAAGGTAAAAGACATATTGGACAGAAAAAATTTGTTTAAATTTACCTACAAACATTCCTAATAGAAGGTATAATATAACAATATACTTTCCTGTTTCATAAAATATAAAACCACTAGTCATACGAATGTAAACCTCTGCACCAACAATATAAGCTGCAAAAAGTAACGCTTCTTCATTTTCATTTTTTGAATTAAAAATGAAATAAATAGGAATTAAAATAATACCAAAACCAAAAATTTTTGGAAAAAAACTAAATGTACCTAAGTAGCCAAAAGCTAGATGCACTAATATGAATACAAGTTTATTTTGAAGGATTAATTTTATCAAAATTAAGAATTATAAATTTTAATTATTTTTTTTAAAAAAGGACCTATAGAATAGTTTTTCTTAATATTGATTTCATTATTTTGTCCAAACTTAATTCGATCAGTTTCTGATTCTATTAACAATTCTAATTTATCAACTAGTTGATTCATATTATTGCTTTCAATTAAATAACCCGTTTTTTTATCAATAACAACATCTGAACATTGACCAACATTTGTACAAACTACAGGCAACTTAGCTAAACCGTATTCTAAAAGAGCCAAAGGCAAACCCTCTGAACTGGACGATAAAACCCCAATATCTGATTGTAATAAAATATTTTTGATATCCATTTTAACATCATAAACAAAAATATGCTTTTCTAAATTCAATTCTTTAATTAATGCTAAGTTTTTTTGTGTATATAAATCATTCCCAAGTCTTCCTACTAAATGCAAAGTCCAATCTGGCTTATCTTTATTTAGTTTTGCAAAAGCCTCTATCAAAAATTGATGATTTTTTTGATTTCGAAAAGCTGCCAAATGAATTATTCTCTTTCCATTTTCACCATTCAATTTTGTTTTTTCTTTTACTAAATTAAAGCTCGCAAAATTATTTACAAAAAAAACATTTTTACAGTATAATTTTTTTTCAGACCAGTCTTTCAACTTTACATTCACTGATATTATAGAATGCGTAAAAAATGAAAAAAGTTTTAGAAATATACTTGATCTATAGTTCAAGTTTTCACTTTTTCCATAGTGATCATGCCATATTACTTTTAATTTAGGATTTATTACTTTTATACAAAAAGCCATAAATATTGAGGTTGCATGTGCATGAATCACTGATATGTTATTCATATTTACATATCTTTTTAATTTCATTAAAGCTTTAATATCTACCGTTTTTTTTCTATCTAAAAATATATAATTTGCTTTATTATTGATGTTTTCTATTAATTTACCTTCTTTTCTTGTTGCACAAATATGTGAGTTTAAACCTATTTCATTTAAACCGTTGGCTATATTAACCGCTAATACTTCTGCACCACCTGTTTCTAATGAATCAATAATCTGAACAACACCTAAATTACTCATAATTATTCTCTAAAATTTTTTTAATTTCAACTTCAAATTTGTCTAAAGTATACTCTTGAGACCAATTGGTTGCATTTAAAACTTTTTCTTGATATCTTTTTTCATCATTTAAATATCTTTTTATTTCAATCATAATATCTTCAATGTTAGCATCAGGTTTTAAAACACTTCCTCTTGAACCATTACCAAGCATGTAATTTACACATGAAACATTTGATGATATTGGTAAACAACTCCAAAACATTGCTTCTGCCACAACTTTAGGCCAACCTTCAGATTTAGAAATAAACAGTAAAAAATGTGATTCTTTAAAAGCTTGTTTTACTTCAATTTTGGGTTTATTTCCATGTAAAACAATGATGTTTTGAAGCGAATTTTCCTTTATGTAATTATATATTTCAGTAAATTTATCACCATTTCCGTACATATTTAAATGTACATTAAAACCTTGTTTAGAAAGTTTTTCTATAACTTTTACACTTAACATAGGTTGTTTACCAACCGAGAAAGCGCCAACATAGATAAATTTAATTACTGATGATAAGTTTTTAGTCTTTACTATTTCTATTTCATTTTTTTTATAGGATGCTGTAAAAAAAGGAATTATATTTTTTGATTGATTTTCCCAATTTCCGTAAACCAAAACCTTGCAGTTTTTTGTTAAAAAAGTATTCGATAAAATCCATTTTTGAATCTTATAACTAACAGGCTGTTTGCTATTTGGATCCCAATTACCTGCATATTTTACTGTCTTTAGTTTAGAAGGGTAAAATATTTGAGCTAAAGCACCTAAAAGTCCAATATTACCAGGGCATCGTAAATGTATATGATCTACATTTTTTATAAATTTTATAATTTTAAAAAAAATTAAAGGAATGTATAAAATATTATGCAATGCATATGCAATATTTTTAATATGCAGACTAGGTATTTTTTCTAATTTAACTTTAACTCCAGTATATTCACTTTCTATAGCAGTTAGTTTTTCTTTTGAAATTGGTGATAAAATTTTTATTTCAGTGACATATTTAGCCCATAAATTCATCTCTCTTACATAAGGCTCATAAGCATAAATTTTGTCAGAATGCTGTTTATGAATTGCATGCGTTATAATTCCAAATTTCATTATCTTAAAATTGATTTATAAAATGAAATATTATCTTCTAAAATACTATCAGAATCAAAACATTCTAAGATATGTTTCCTACTCTTTTCTATTAATTCTAATCTCTTTTTATGGTCTGAAAATAAATGAACTACTTTTTCACTAATATCTTCTTTAGAGTTGGGTTTAAAAAAGAGTACTGAATTAGAATTTCCTACAATTTCATTAAAGGGTTTTATATTACTCGCTATAATTGCTTTTCCCATAGCCATTCCCTCAATTAAAGTTAACCCAAAAGATTCTGATATTGAGGGATAAACGCATAATTGAGCTTCCTCTAGTCTTCTAGGTATATCCTTGTATGGAATACTACCTGTAAATTTTATATTATGTTTATCTATGTCTTTTATTCTTTTCTTTAATAATCCTGTGTAAGAATTACCATTATTATCTACCCAATCTCTACCTATTATTTCTAAAACCACATTTGGATATTTCTTTTTTATAATTGGTATAGCATCTATTAAACTATCTATTCCTTTCTTATAACAAACCGTTCCAACAAATAACAACTTGTATAAATGTTCTTTATTATAAGAACTCTTATAAAAAGGTCGTAAATCAATACTATTATAGATGGTAGTGTAAGTAAAGTTGTTTTTTAAAAGCCTTTTTGTCTTGTAGCCAACATAATTACTTACTGCTACAAAATTATCTGCTTTTTTAAAAGATATTTTTTCTTGATAAGCTTTCCAATTATTAACTTTTCTTTGCTCTTCAGAGGCAAAAAAATGGTGCCCTCCATGTAACCTAATTACTTTCTTATATGATGATTTGTAAGGGAAAAAAGCAAAATTCAATTCACTTCCTTCAATAATATCTATTTGTTTTTTTTTATGGATTTCTTTTATGCATTTTAAAATTCTAATCTTATGATCGTAAAATTTTGCAAATTTCCATTTAGATATTTTTAACCTATAAACATCTATTTTATTAAGTTTATAAGTTTCATCTTCTTGAATATTATAAACCCCTAATACAGAAATCTTTATATTGTTTTCTATCAATTGTTCTGCTAAAAACTTAATAAAAGTACCTATACCTCCATGGGCTTCATTTTTATAAGGATACTCATTTGTCAAAAAAAGAATATGCATTTTAAATAATAAATTTAATTTGTAAGATTATTCACAATATTCTTAGAAATGTTATCACTATCTAAATTTATTGTTTTTAACCATTCAGTGCCTAAAGAATACTTTCGATTTATAGCTTCTTTAATAACCGAAAAAATTTCTTTTTTAGAGTTTATCCAATATACAGATTGTTTTGTAGGCATCGACTTAAAATGTTGAAATTTATATATGGTATCTACATCCCAATTAAAATCTTTAACTGTATTGTAATTTAAATATGCTGCAGGTTTATTAAAAAAAGCAAAATCATGAGCCATTGTAGACCCTAAATTAATAACAAAATCTGAATGAGCGCAAATATTTGTAAGTATTTTTATGTCTTCATAATAAGGATATAAAGTTGTCCAGTTTTTAGAATTATTACTCCATGCTGGTTCTATAGGAATAACTATATCTACATATTTCTCTAAAATTTTTTTATACCTATCTGATATATCTACTGGACATCTTCTAAAGATAATTTGATACTCTTTTTCATGATCATTTTTCACGATAGCTTTACAAATATCTTCTAAATAATTTGGATCATAAGGAGAGGTCAGTACATCATCACCAGAAAAACAAATTGTTTTCTTTTTTAAATCTAAATTATATTTTTCAAAGAAAACTTGTTTTGGTAAGATATTATTTTTGTCCTTATAGAAATCAAACTGAGGTGTACCAGTAACTATAATTTTATCTTTACTTATTTCTGGGTAAAATAGTTTAACCTCTTCTTTCATGTACTTAGACCAAACTAAATATTTATCAGTTTTAACGGCTAATCTAGCTTTTGGTATATTATCCCAAGAATAAATTACACCAACTGTTTTTATTCCTAATAAATTAGCAGCTTTAACTATAGGTATTGCTTTAATAGCTCTTTGATGTGTACAAAAAATTGTTTTTGGTTCTATTTTTTTTAAAAAATCTATTTCATTGTTTAAATATTTTAGAGAACAGTTTTCATATTTATTTTCTAACCATAAAATTCGAGAATATTTTTTACTACAAAACTTAGCTAAAACTTGTACTAGCTTATAAAAAAGCTTTTGTACACCTTTTTTATTATAATTCCAATTCTTTAAAATCGTAGTATTTTTCACTAATTGTGCGTTGTAGTTTAACCTAGCAAAAGCAATAGTTTCTCTAAAAAACTTATGTTTAATAGATTCTTTATAGTTTTTAATTACTTTATCTTCAAAATCTATATTATGCAGTTTTTTTACTTCATTTAGTGCATTAACATCTAAAGAATGATATACAATTACTTTATTTTTAGATTTTAATAGTAAAGGAATAATATCTGCAAACAAATAGTTTCTAATACCTACTCCATCGGGAACCACAATTAATATGCTCATAAACTATTATATTAAATCTTCTTTAGTATCTATATCTAAACTTTTTTGTTTGCTCATCTGGTAATCTATCGTATTATCTGTTATTAAAAGTTCTTTTTCAAGAAATTTCTTAGTTTTAATAATATAAATTGCTCCATTTGCTCTGTAAGTATCGGGTAATATTTGCCTTGGACTAAAAGGAAAATCATTATTAATAATACCTTTTAAGAAACCGTTTTCATCTAATTTAAAAGTTTTATACGGATGATGCTCTACACTACAAACACTAATTAAAGAATCTGCATTTTGTTTTTCTATTTTTTTAAAAGAAGCATCTATATCTTTAGAATCCCTTAATGGAGAGGTTGGCTGTAATAAAATAATATAGTCATATTTTTTATTTTGTAAACTAGTTATAGCATGTTTTAATACAGGTTCTGTTCTGGTTGAATCTTCTGCTAAATAGTTAGGTCTTTTTAATAGTAATACATCTTTATTTTTTTTAGCAACTTCTAGAATTTCATTACTATCAGATGATACAATGGTTTCTGTAATATATTTAGATTGTAATGCGGCTTCAATAGTCCATTGTATTAACGGTTTTCCCCTGAAATTAATAATGTTTTTCATAGGAATTCCTTTAGACCCTCCTCTGGCAGGTATAATTGCTAATACTTTCATTCTATAGATCTTGAAATTGTTTTTGTCTATTTACTTTCCATAAATTTTCTGTCTTAAGTAATTCTAAAAATAAAATATCACTTTCTCCATTTCCAAATTCTATATTTACATTATTTTTAGAACTATTTTCAACATTGTTTATTGTTTCTAATATTTGCTGCTCGTTATGTTTTACATTCTTAATAGAAATTGCATTACCTCTATTGTGTTGCCTAGTTCCTACATCTATTGTTGGAATATTATAAAAAGGAGCTTCTCTTATACCTGCGCTAGAATTGCCTATTATAAATTGCGCCTTACTTAAAAGTTTTAAGAAATATTCAAATCTTAAAGAAGGAAAAATTTTAAATCGTTTATTATTTTCGAGTCTTTGATATTCTTTTAGTATTTCTTTAGTTCCTAAATCGTTATTAGGATAAATAACAATATAGTTATTTGTAGATGCTAGTAAAGCATCTACAAAGGTCTTCGTTTGTTCTATAATCTTATGATATTCTGTAGTTACTGGGTGATACATTACAATAGCAAACTCTTTAAATTTAATATCGTAATAATTTTTAACTTCTGTTAATTTAGGTAATTTTTTAGGGTTCATTAAATCTAAATCAGGAGAACCTATAACATGCAAAGAGCTTTCTAATTCCCCCATTTGAATCAACCTTTTTTTTGCTTCTAGATTAGAAACCAAATGTATATGAGATAATTTACTAACAGAATGTCTAATAAGTTCGTCAATAGTACCAGATATCTCTCCTCCCTCTATATGTCCAACCAAAATATTATTTAAACTCCCAACAATAGCGCCTGCTAGAGCTTCTACTCTATCTCCATGAACAATAATTAAATCTGGTTTTTGAATAGCTATATATTCAGAAAAACCTTGAATTGTTTTTGCTAGAGTTCTATCCATAAACTCTGCGCCTACATGGTTTTGAAAAGTAGCTATATTCGTAAAACCACTTTTATAAATTTCATTTACAGTAAGACCATATTTTTCATCTAAATGCATTCCTGTAGCAAATATCTGCACGTCAAAATCTGTAGATTTTTGAGTAATTCTTATTAATGATTTAAGCTTCCCAAAATCTGCACGAGTTCCTGTTAAGAAAACTATCTTTTTCATTTATTCTCTGTAAATAGTTTTAGTGTTTGTTATTACAATTTTATCTTTTTCTACATCTTTATTTACAAGAGTATGAGCTCCAATAACAACGTTATCTGCAATTTTATTTTCTCCTATAATAGACGAATTACAGTACATAACTACATTATTTCCTATGATATTACCTGTTCCTTTTCCATTAATTTTATGCCCAATTGTACACCCTTGATGAATTTTAAAACCTCTACCAATTTTATTTCTACTTCCAATAATAGTAGATTGCCCATGAACTATATAAAAACCTTCATCTATTTTATTATTAAAATAAATTTCACAAGAGCATAATTCTTTTAGTAACCAATGTACCTGAGGCGTTAAATTATCTAGATTAACATTATGTAATTCGCTACCTAATCGGTATAAGAAAATGGCTAATTCGTTCTTATTATTAATTATCCTAAATATAATTTCGTTTTCATTAGTCTCTGGAAAATGATATCTTACATCTAAAATAGTACTTTCTAAAGCTCTATTAACTATGTAACTAGGTATTAAAACTGGTTTGAAAACTTTTTTTTGAAGAAACGAAATAAAATTAATAATGTCAGTCATTTTTATATACAAATATCATTTAAACTTAAATGCGCATCATTATCAATATTTCTAGTAGCTTTCTTTCCTAAAATAGAATTATAATCTTCAGCTAAAATTTCTCCTGTTCCAGGTCTTTTTACCCACAGATTATCTTTTGTAAAAACCTCTCCTTTTTTAATCTCTTTGATAGTAACTACTGTAGCAAACGCAAAATCTATAGTTACCTGCTCTTCTTTTGCTGGTTTTTTTGTGCCACCACGCATTTTCCAAATCATATTACTACCTTCAATCAACTCTTTACAATCATTTTCATCCATAGAGCAAACAATATCTGGTCCTGTTCTTTGTTTATGGTCTGTAAAGTGGCGTTCTAATATGGAAGCTCCTAGAGCAACTGCTCCAAAACAAGCATGGTTTGTTAAAGTATGATCTGATAAACCAAAGACGTTATTTGGAAATGCTTCTGCTAATTGTTGCATAGCTCCAAAACGTACTAAATGAACAGGTGTTGGATAGAGATTTGTTGTATGCAATAATCCTAAAGGAACATTTACTTTTTCAAAAATTTCTACTGCCTTTGCTACACTTTCTATAGTATTCATACCTGTGCTTAAAATTACAGGTTTACCAAAAGAGGCTACATGTTCTAATAATGGATAATTATTACACTCTCCAGAACCTATTTTATAAGCAGAAACATTCATTTTTTCTAACCTTTCTGAAGCAGCTCTGGAAAATGGTGTAGATATAAATATCATTCCCTTACTTTCTACATATTCTTTTAAAGCTATTTCATCTTCTTCATTTAAGGCACAACGTTTCATTATTTCATAAATAGAAACATCAGCATTACCTGGAATTACCTTTTTGGCCGCTCCACTCATTTCATCTGCTACAATATGAGTTTGATGTTTTACACACTCTGCTCCTGCTCTGTATGCTGCATCAACCATTTCTTTGGCAATTTTTAAAGAACCTTCATGATTAATTCCTATTTCTGCAATTACAAACGGAGGATAATCTTTACCAATTTTTCTATTTTGTATTTCTATATATTTATTATTCAAATTTAAGATCTTTTATAGTATTGATTTTTTAAATTTTTCTTCCCAATCTTTATAACTCCATATTTTAGAAGCATCTTCTTTAGATAGAATGGTACTTTTTTGATGATAAGATTTTACAAAAGCCTCTACCCATTCAGAGATAATGTTTGGCTTTTTCACTACAGTAATATTGTCTAACCCTTGTATCACCTCTGGTATTCCTCCATTATTAGATGTAATTACTTTTACACCACATTTTATAGACTCTAGAAGAGATAATCCAAAACCTTCTTTACAAAGAGAAGTAAAAAAATAATAATCTGATATTTGTAAATATTTGGCCATTTCATGATTTGAAATTCGACCAATATTAGAAACATTTTTTTTGTTAATTTCAATATTAGAACCTATTATAATGAACTTAACAGGTACATTTAACTTATTAATCTCGTCTATTATTTTAATAAAAATATGTAAACCTTTTTTTCTTCTTGAATTAGACATCCAACATATTATTTGGTCGTTAAAATTAAACTCCATTTTATTTTTTTGCTCAATTTTATTAACTCTTTGTAAAGGATAAAATATTGATGAATCAACACCATTTCCTATAACTTCAACTTCTGGAGTAAAAGTTTCATTTTTTTTAAGTGCATCTTCATAACTTAAATTTGTTAAAAAAAGTACTTTATCTATTTTATTTAAAATCAGTTCATTTAAATTTAAACTAAAACCATGAAAAGAAAAAATTAATTTTATTTCACATTTAAATTTGTTTTTTTCTAAAGCAATTGCTTCTAAGAGGTGAGCATCATCTAAAACAACAATAGTTATTTTTTTGGCTTTTTTTGATAAGTTTGATATCTCATTCAAATAATCTTTAGCCACCCAGTGCTTTAGGTTTAGGTTTCTAACTTTTTTACTCCAAGTAATAAAGTTTTTTTTTTGACAAAATATATTATTTTTCCCCTCTTTTTCAGGAGATAAAATATAATCAAAGAAATCTGGATTATTTGTAATAAACTTACTTAGTCTTGTAGACCAACTACCAATAATCTTAGATGGTAAGCCTATATTAGATATTAAAATACGTGTTTCTTTTAACATAATTAATAATCTGCTTTCATTCCTTTGTATGAAAAATATACTTTTTTTGCTTTATTAAACAAAACTTTATGTAACATTTTACCTATGAAATAACCATGCTTTTTAACATATTTTACATCAGACAGAGATTTTAAAGGACTATTTGTAAAATTACTTTCTTTAATCCTGTCCAACTTCTCTATCATCCATTGCTCTATGGTGTTTCCTAAATGATACGCATAATTACTTGTAGTAGCTAGTCTAAGCAAATTGGCTTTATCATTTGGTATATCAAAATAATCAGACTCACTACCTCCAACAATTTTAAGCTTACAAACCTCATTAGGACTTTTCTTAAAAACTTCAGCTCTAAAAGTAGCCACAAAATGACCGCAACCTATTACAGCATTAGTCTCATCTTTACTAATTGTTAAATATTTACTTAAATGCTGTTTGTTATACATTTTTTCTCTTCCTATACTTTTTTGAAAATTCACCAATGCATCAGAATCTTCAACATCAGAAAATTTCAATTTACCTTTCGTTAAGGCATAATATATAGTGTTAAACATATATTTTGATCTATAGCCTAAACTTGTTGGTACAGGAGAAACCATACCTGCCTCTGGAAATACATTTATTATTTTTTCTACTTCTTTTTGCCAATTAGGTAAAAACATCACATCTGCATCCGAAATGGATATTAAAGGTTCTAAATTACTTTTTACTGCTGCATATATTGCATTTATTTTCCCTAAATTAATTTTAGAATGTAGCAACTGATCTACTAAATCGTTAGATTGATATATTTTTTGCAAATAATCAACAACTTCAGAACAGCAATTATTATTTATGAGAGTAACTCTAGTTTTAGAATGTATTGTTAATAAAAGAGATTCTAAACATAAAACTAATATTTTTAAACCATCTTTAAAATAGTCTTCTGTTAAATTTGGTATATATACGGGTATAACAACCCTATGATATGATTCTATTTTTAAATTACTATTTTCTTTAGCAGGGTTATTTCCAATCCTCATAGATAATAATTTTTAGTGACTTAATGGATTTGTAGAAAAATTATTACCCTGGGTAATAGTACCATAAACCTTCTTATATCTTAAATTACCTTTTAAATATGTATTCCATTCTAATAAAATTTCTTTTTCGTATGGTCTTTTTGTATCGTCTAAAAATACACAGCAAGATTTAGATAACCTATCCTTAATGTTTTTTTTAAACTTTCTTAATTTATTAGATAACATTTGTACTGTTTTTCTTAAAATCAATTAATCTAAGAATTCCTTCTTCTACAGAAACTAAGTCTCTTTGCAAGATTTTCTTCATCTTTTGAATATCAGGACATCTCCTGTTCATATCTCCTTCTTTTAAGGCTGGTACATGAACTATTTTTGATTTTGATTTGGTTAATTTAACAACTAACTCAGCTAATTTTTTTACAGTTAATTCTATATCATTTCCAATATTAATAACATCATTTTTTACTAAAGAGTTTTCATGTATATTAATAATGGTATCAATATTATCATCAATATAACAAAAAGTTCTTGTCTGTAAACCGTCTCCATAAAGGGTTATATTTTCATTTCTTAAAGCTAAGTCAATAAACTTTGGAACTACAAAATCATCACTTTGGTTGGGCCCATAAGTGTTAAAAAACCTAAAAATACAATATTGTAAATTAAATTCTTGATGATAAGATTTTAAATACGATTCTCCTAAATTTTTAACTATAGCATAAGGTAATTTAGAATTTAAAGGTGTTGTTTTTTCATTCTGAGGTATTTCAAAAGGTTCTCCATAAACTTCAGACGAAGATGAGAAGTAGACACGATTTACATTCGTGTTTTTACATAATTTTAAAATATTGTCAAATCCTTTAATATCTTCTAATACCCAAAGAGGGTTATTTAATGTTCTTTGTACACCTACTACTGCAGCAAAATGGAAAACATAATTAAAATTATATCTAAAAAAAACTCCTGAAATATCATTATAGTCATTAACATTTCCTTTAATAAATATTACATTTTCTTTTTTTGGAACCTTGTTAAGATTACCTGTTAACAAATTATCAAAAACAATTATTTTGTTATTCTTATTCTCTGAAAGTTTTGCTACCAGAGAACTTCCAACATTTCCTGCTCCTCCTGTAACCAAAATATGTGTCATCATTTTATATTTTTTAAGGTATGAATTGGTAAAAAATACTTTTCAAAAAAGCCTAATTTTATATTATTGTTAGATTTATTTAAATTCTTAATTTTTGAAAGCAATAATTTTCTAGCAACTTTATTTAAAATAATTGGATTTTTTATTCCCATTTTAACAAAATTATTAAAAATTTTTTTCTCAAGCCCGTTATATTTTTCTACTTGAGATGATAAACTTTTACTCTCCGAATATACTCTATATTGAGTTAAAACTTTGTCAATATACAACACTTTGTGTTTAAAAAACATTCTTTGGTAAAAATCTGTATCTTCTCCTACTTCTATATCTTCATCAAAAAAAAGATTTCCTTTAAAAACTTCTTTTCTAATAAGTGGTGTAGAGGCTTTTACTAGCCACACTCCCAGTGCATTCCAAAAAACATATCCAGATCTTTTATGTGTTTTTTCTTTTGAAGCTCCATAGAATATACCTTTCCTATTATCACACTCATCTATCACTTCTACAGGACCATGTACACAATCAATATCATTATGATTAATTAGAGCATTTATTTGGATTTTTAATTTTTCTTTCACCCATATATCATCATCATCTAAAAAAGCAATAAAGCTTCCTTTTGCTTTTCTTACTCCGTAATTCCTTGCAGATGAGACTCCTCCATTATTTTTGTAATAGTAAAAACACTTTTCAAATTTTTCACAAACGGATTTAGCATAATTATCAGAAGACCCATCATCTATAACTAATACTTCTATGTTTTTGTATGTTTGGTTTAATACACTTAGTATTGTTTTTTCTAAATATTGCTTTCTATTGTATGTTGGTATAATTACCGACACTAATAAGTTATTTTTAGCCATTTTTTAAATTTTGTTTATCAAAAATCTAAGTAGATGTTTGTAATATAAAAAAGCTAAAAACCTATTATCATTTAGCCGATATAAAAATTTTATTTTATACCACTGTTTTTTGTTGTTCCATACATAATACTTAATGTAATGTTGTAAAAATTCCTTTTTTTTATCTTTAAAATTAAAATAATTTAAAAAAGATATTTTTTCTGAATAAATCATTTTTAAATTACTAATATTATTTTTTACAGTAGTAGAATTTTCGTGTCTTCTAAAATAATTTAAATGCTCATTTACAAATACAAAACTCCTATCTTTTATTAAATAAGTCCATAAAAACATATCAGATGATTGTTTGTAACTAAATAATTTATTTGGGATATTATCAGAAGGGTTCTTAAACACAACTGCACTTCCGTTTGTAATGTATGGGTTAAAAAGAACAGTATCCATAAAAAGCTTATTATCAAACACTTTTGATGTTTTTTTCTTTACCTCTAAATCATGTGTTCTTTTTTCAGAAGTATACATTTTTTTTCTATGTTTATTAACATAAAAAGAATTGCAGAAAGCTAAAGCTGCTTTAGAATTATTCTCTAAGGCATTAACTAATTTTTCTAAAAAAAAACAATCAGAATAATCATCTGTTTCAGCAATCCATATATATTTTCCTTTTGCTAATTCTATTCCTTTTTGCCAAGATTTATATCCGCTACCAGAATTTTTTTTGTTAACAATAAAATTTGATATTTTATTTGAATTTTCCTCCTTAAACTTTTTAAGCACTTCTATACTACCATCTGTAGATGCATCATCTATTATAACTAACTCCCAATACTTATATGTTTGATTTTTGATTGTATGTAATCTATCTAACAAATATTGTTTATGATTATAACTGGGTAAAATAATAGAAACCTTATGCATATTTAATTTTAAAATAATAAGATGGTTATAAATAAACTATTTATTAAAATTATTTTTTTCAAAAATTGAAGTCCAAACAGATGTAATATCATTTTCCTCAACTTCAATAGCATATTCTTTTAAAATAAACTCAGATGCTTTTTTACCTTGTTCTAAATGCTTTAATTTATTTTTATCATAGTTAAGTAATAGCTGCTCTAATTTTTGTGCATACATCAAAACATTTCTATCTGGTATTGGATAACTGAACTCTTCTTTAAAAAATTCATCTCCTCCTTTTCCTGGATAACCGATAACCAAACAACCACAAGCCATAGCTTCTGCAGGTGGCATACCAAAACCTTCGTTTATACTAAAATTTAAAAAAATAGCACTTTCTTTAAACACATTAGCAACCTGATTCTCTGTCATGTTATCTATTTCTACTAATTCCCAACCTTCTAAAACACCTCTAAATTTTAATATATTAATTATTTGTAACAAATCAACTCTTAACCTACGAGGCATGTAAGCTATTTGTCTCTTTTTATTTTTTTGATAATAGAAGTTATTACGATCTATACCATAATGTACTCTATACAAATCTTTATTGGGAAAAGAATAATTTATATATTTTTTACCATTTTCTGAGTTTACTATTATCGCTATTAAATCTTTACTTAAGTATGGTGTTTCTTTATTATTTAAGTCTAAATTATGTCCAAAAAAAGTCTGATAACAACCTTGATTATAAATTACTTTTTTTATATCTGGTAATAGTTTAGCTACCTTATTACCATAAACCTCAGGAAAAACCAAAATATCTGACTCAGTTATTTCTATATTTTGATTATTTATTTTGTCAAGTTTAAAAGTAACTATTTTCTTTATAAATTTTCTTATCTTTTGTAACCCTTTTGGTTTCCCAAACCTTAGAAGCTCTATATCCTTAAAAATCTTAGAATTATATAATATAGGGGTAGAATTATAAAACCATGTACATTTAAAAGAACGGTTTTGATGTAAGATAAAAGCTTTAAAACCGTTTTTATTTAAAACATCTACCTGTCTGTATATTTGTTTAATACCACCTGTAGGTTTATTAATATCTGGGCAAATAAATAGTATTCTCATTACTTAAAACTTACATTAAAATCTAATAAAATTCTAGCTTCTTCAATAGGAATCACTTTTCCATTAGTATAGTAATCACCTTCCGTAACATCAAAATACATATAGTTTTGTAACCAATCTGTTCTAGTATTATTATAATACATGTCTGTACTTATATAATATCTTCCTACATTTAACTGTAAGTTTTCTACTTTAAATAAAATTGAATTAGGTTTTTCAAGATTTTCTACTTTATATAACCAATTACTTAACCACCCTATTCTCTGTCCATATTGATCATCTATTTTAACATCTAAACGAAGATCTTTAGTTTCAATACTATTTTTACTGCTTTCTATATAAAACTCTAAATGAAAAGGTTTTGCAGTTTGAGGTGATAAGTTTTGGTTTTCTCCATATATTTCAGTTTTTACTACTTTAATTAAACCATTTCCTTTTCTAATATCATAATTTTCTTTGTAAGAATTAGCTTTCCCTCCTTTTAAATACTCATTAATAGCATCCTCTACTTTACCTTCAAAATCAATTGCTCCATTATGTATAACAAAAGCTCTCGTACACAAACTCTTAACAGCTGCCATATTATGACTCACAAACAAAACAGTTCTACCTCCTTCTCTAGAAATATCTTGCATTTTACCTATTGCTTTCTTTTGAAATTCGGCATCACCAACTGCTAAAACTTCATCAACAATTAAAATATCGGGTTCTAAATGTGCTGCCACAGCAAATGCCAAACGCACTTTCATTCCGCTAGAGTAACGTTTAACAGGCGTATCAACATAACGCTCACAACCAGAAAATGCTATAATTTCATCTAGTTTAGATGCTATTTCTTTTTTTGTCATTCCAAGAATAGCGCCATTTAAAAAGATATTTTCTTTCCCTGTCATTTCTGGATGAAAACCAGTACCAACTTCTAACAAAGAAGCAATTCTTCCATTTGATTTTATTGAACCTGTGGTTGGACCAGTTACTTTAGAAAGTATCTTTAATAATGTTGATTTTCCCGCTCCGTTTTTACCAATAATTCCTAGAACTTCTCCTTTCTTCACTTCAAAATTGATGTCTTTTAACGCCCAAACATATTCTGATTCTCCTTTAGATGCTCTGTCATTAGATTCACCAATTTTTAAATACGGGTCTTCTTTTCCTCGAATTTTAGCTAGAAAACGATTTAAGTCATGGCTTATTGTTCCTGTACCTAAAGTTCCTAAACGATATTGTTTAGATAAATTTTCAACTTTTAAAATAACTTCCTTACTCATATTTAAATAGTATCTATAAAAGTTTTTTCTGTTTTATTAAAAATCAATAATCCTAAAAAGAAAATTATAACTGTAAATATTGATGTATAGACAATTCCGAAAGAAGAAAAATCACCATCACTTAAAAGTATAAATCTACCAAATTCTATTAAATGTGCTATAGGATTTATATCTACAACCCAAGAATAATCAGTTCCTTTTTCAGCATTTATTAACTTTTCTCTCATTAAATCTAAAGGATACATCACTGCTGATAAATACATCAGCAACTGAACACCAAAAGATACTAAAAAAGTTAAATCTCTATATTTGGTTACCATAGATGAAATAATCATCCCTAAGCCTAAACCAATCATCCCCATTGCAATTATCAATAAAGGAAAAAACAATATATATATATTTGGTAATATGTCATATCCTGAAATAACATAATAAAGATAGAAACAAACAAATATAAATATTTGAATACCAAATTTTAACAAATTAGAAATCACTATTGACATCGGCATTATAACTCTCGGAAAGTATACTTTTCCAAAAATTGCTTCATTTTTTTTAAAAGTATCAGAAGTAGCTGTTAAGCATTCTTTAAAATAATTCCAAGTAGTTACACCTGCTAAATTGAATAAAAAAGGTGGAATTTCACCCGTTGAAATACCTGCGATATTATTAAATACCAACGTAAATATTACAGAGGTAAACAATGGTTGAATTAGATACCAAAGTGGACCTAAAATTGTCTGCTTATATAACGTAACAACATCTCTTTTTACAAACAAAAGAAGTAAATCTCGATACTGCCAGACTTCCTTTAAGTTTAAGTCTAATAAATTGTTTTTTGGCGTTATTTCAAAAAGCCATTTATCTTTTTGCATTTTTTATTTTATAGGGCTAATACAAATATAATTTTTTTAAATAGATTAATCATTGTCTTTCGTTGAAAGGTATTATTTTTACGTTCAAAATTATCTTATTTAGCTTAACTCATAAAAATTCTATGTCTCATAAAATTTTACCGTTTGAAATTATTTCTTTTGAAGATAGGTATTCTAAAGATTTTTATAATCTTAATGTTAACTGGTTAGAAAAATTCTTTTATGTTGAGCCTTATGACGAAAAAATTTTAAGTAATCCTAAAGAATATATTATTGATAATGGAGGATTTGTTTTTTTTCTAAAATTTGATTCTAAGATTATAGGTACTGCAGCTTTTATCAACCAAAAATCTTATTTTGAATTAAGTAAAATGGCAGTTTTAGAAGAATATCAAGGGTTACAGTTTGGTAAAAGGTTGATAAATCATTGCATATTATTTGCTAAAGAGAAAAATTGGGAAAATATCACACTTTACAGTCACAGAAAACTAGAAACAGCAATAAATCTATATAAAAAAGTAGGATTTGTTGAAATTCCTTTAGAAAAAGATGTTCACTACGAAAGAGCAAACATCAAAATGAAACTTGATTTATAAAAAACTCTGTATTGCTAAATCGTATCCTTTTAAACCAAAACCAAATAAAACTCCGTTAGCATTTGGTGAAATAAAACTGTGCTGTCTAAATTTTTCTCTTGCATGAATGTTAGAGATATGAACTTCTATTACCGGTGTGTCAATTCCTTTGATTGCATCACCCAAGCCAACAGAAGTATGCGTGTAAGCCGCGGCGTTTAAAATAATGCCATCATAAGAAAATCCCACCTCATGTAATTTATTGATAAGTTCTCCTTCAACATTACTTTGAAAATAAAACAATTCTATGTTATCAAATTTTAATTGTAATTCTCTAAAATAATCTTCAAATGATTTAGAACCATAAATTTCTGGTTCACGTTTTCCTAAGAGATTTAAATTTGGTCCGTTAATTATAATTATTTTCATATTTCAAAAATACATTTTTTTTACAAAAAAAACGGAGGCATTTGCCTCCGTTTTGGTGTATTATAATCAATAATCTAACTTAGATTCCGAACATTACCCCTAAACTTACGTTAGAAAATGTTAGATTATCATTGCTAATACCCGAATATGATAAATTTAATTGTGTCGTATCTCCAATTTTGTAACCAACAATTGGTCTGTAATAAAAACCACCATCGTTTCCTTCATCTAATCCTAAAGCGTAACCAATGTTAGCTCCTAAAACAAATTTTTCTGAAACGTTAAATCTTGCTGCACCAGAAATTGGTAAGAAAGAAGAATCTGATACATCAAATGTACCTCCAATAGTTTCTACTTCTTCTCCAAAAAAGTGCGAATATTGTACAGATGGTCCTAATGTGAAACCTTCAGCTACCGGAAACATATAATTTAACTCTGCTCCTAAAGTAAAACTAGTTAGATCACTTACGTCTCCTGTTGGTAAACCAACATTAAAACCTCCATTTAAAACACCTTCTTGTGCATTTACTTTACCTAAACCTGCTATTGCTAAAAACGCAATAAATAATACTTTCTTCATAATTAAAAATTTTAGTTTAAATTCTCTTACAAAAGTATCTTGGTTCTGCACGTAATATTTGCTCAAAAAGGAATTAAATTAACTCAAATGAATTAATTTGAAAGCTACTTTTTAACATTCAATTTTACAATATTAATTAAAGCTTCTTTACCTTCCTCTAAATCAGCAACTACCTCATATTCTCTTCTAAAATCGTATAAAATTAACTTTGTAGTATTGGTTTTTAATTTACCAGAGTTTACTGTAATAATTTTAATTAAGTTATTGTTATCTTCTAAATTTAAGGTGATTGATTTCTTCTTTTTTGTTACAGCATAGTTTTCTAAAACAGGTTTATTATTTTTAAGTATCGTGATTACATCACCATCTTCTTTACCATAATCCCAAATTTCCATTTTAAGTTTACTTGTATAAACAAATACAGATACTTTTTCTCCTGATCTAATTTTTGTTTCGCTAAACTTTTTTAAATAATTTTCTGGCTCTAATTCGGCAATAACTACACTGTCAATTTTCTTAACTTTGCTAATCTTCTTTACTTTCTTATATACTTTTTTTATTTTTTTCTCAACAAACTTAGTACTAACTAATTTTAATTTTCCGATTGCACAAGTATCTCTATCATCATAAATACCTGTAAAATTACCTTCTAAGAGCTTTTTTTTAGTTTCTCCTTTAAATTTTCCTTTAAAGCTTACAAAACAAAATTCTTCTGGTAAAAACTCAGATTTTGTATATAAAATATCACTTTCTTTAAACTGAATATTTTTAGATTTCACATCATAATAACCTCTTATGTATGATTTAGTTTCGTTTTCTCCTGATAAATCTGTGTAAGAATATCCTTCTATAAACCCGTTTTCTCTAGCATTAAAAACTATTTTATAAGAAATCAATTGATTAGATTCTAACGCTAATGCGCCTAACAACTCATAATCAAACTCTTTTCTATCTTGAGAAAACAGATTAAAAACGGTTAATAAACTAACTAAAACTATAATATTTTTATTCATAGAAATCTGCTATATTTGACACAAATAACTTAAAAAAAACCAAACTTCATGAAAAAATCATTAACTATTTACACATTATTATTTGCTTTCTTTGCTTTTTCTTTTAATACACATGCATCTTTCCCTGTAAAAAAAACTAAGGAAATTGTAGAAGTGATTAAAGACAATAAAGTAGAAAAGAAAGAAGTAACAACTTATGCAGCGGCTGCTAACTCTGGTAAAAGCCAAGTAACAGCTTTATTATTATCTCTTTTCTTAGGAGGATTAGGTGTAGATAGATTCTATCTAGGATACACTTTATTGGGAGTTTTAAAATTAATCACTTTAGGAGGTTTTGGAATTTGGTATATTATTGATTTAATTTTAATAATTACGGGCGATTTACAACCTAAAAACGGAAGTTATTCTAAAACTATTTAAGAATAGGTTTTTTATAAATTTTTAAAACCATCCATTATTTGGATGGTTTTTTTATTTACTAAATTTACGTCATGAATTGGCAACACGCAATTAAAGATTATCAAATGTATTTAAAAATAGAAAGAGGTCTTTCTAAAAATACAATTATAAGCTACACAAAAGATTTAGAAAAATTATATTCCTTTATTACAGAGAATAATATTGTGAACACCCCTGTTACAATTGATGCTGAGACAATAAAATTATTTATTTATGATGTTGCTAAAAAGGTTAACCCTAGAAGTCAAGCTAGAATAATTTCTGGTTTAAGAAGTTTTTTTGATTATTTAATATTTGAAGACTACAGAACAACAAATCCGACAGATTTATTAGAGACACCAAAAATAGGAAGAAAATTACCTGATACTTTATCGCAAGAAGAGATCGACTTATTGATATCTGCAATCGATTTAAGTCATCCGCAAGGAGAAAGAAATAGAATAATTTTAGAAACAATTTATAGCTGTGGATTACGTGTAAGTGAAGCGATAACACTAAAAATTTCAGATTTATTTTTTGAAGAAGGATTTATAAGAGTTTTAGGTAAAGGAAATAAAGAAAGATTTGTTCCAATTCACCAAGAAGCTCAGAAGTATGTTTCAATTTATATAAATCAAATTAGAGTACATATAAAACCTCAAAAGGAATATGAGGATACTTTATTTTTAAATCGAAGAGGAAAAGCTTTAACTAGACAAATGATTTTTATGATACTAAAAAAGTTAGCATCAGATATTGGTTTACATAAAAAAATTAGTCCGCACACTTTAAGACATTCTTTTGCAACACATTTATTACAAAATGGTGCAGATTTAAGAGCTATACAACAAATGTTAGGGCATGAAAGTATAACTACCACAGAAATATATGTTCATTTAGACAGATCATACTTAAAAGAAGTTGTAGAAACATATCATCCTAGAAAATAAAAAATCCCGCTTTTGGCGGGATTCAATTTATAATATAAATTAGAGTAAATTATTTGGCTACGTTAACAGCTCTAGTTTCTCTAATTACAGTAACTTTAACTTGACCAGGATATGTCATGTCGTTTTGTATTTTTTGAGAAATACTGAATGACAATTCAGAGGCTTTTGTATCGTTAACTTTTGTACTTTCTACCATAACACGCAATTCTCTACCTGCTTGAATTGCATATGCTTTTTGAACACCAGTAAAACCAAAAGCGATATCTTCTAAATCTTTCAATCTCTGAATGTAAGAATCTAATACCTGTCTTCTAGCTCCTGGTCTTGCACCAGAAATAGCATCACAAACCTGTACGATAGGAGAAATTAAACTTTTCATTTCAATTTCATCGTGGTGTGCTCCAATAGCATTACAAACATCTGGCTTTTCACCATATTTTTCTGCCCATTGCATACCTAATAATGCGTGTGGTAGTTCACTTTCTGCATCTGGTACTTTACCAATATCGTGTAATAAACCAGCACGTTTTGCAACTTTAGGATTTAAGCCCATTTCTGCCGCCATAATTCCACATAAATTAGCAACTTCTCTAGAGTGTTGTAATAAATTCTGACCGTAAGAAGACCTATATTTCATTCTACCAACAGCCTTGATTAATTCTGGATGTAAACCGTGAATTCCTAAATCTATAACCGTTCTTTTACCAACTTCTATAATTTCTTGAGTAATTTGCTTTTCGGTTTTACTTACAACTTCTTCAATTCTAGCTGGGTGAATTCTACCGTCTGTAACTAATTTATGTAAAGATAAACGAGCAATTTCTCTTCTAATAGGATCAAAACAAGATAAAATAATTGCATCTGGCGTATCATCAACAATAATTTCTACACCTGTGGCAGATTCAATAGCTCTAATATTTCTACCTTCTCTACCAATAATTCTTCCTTTTACATCATCAGACTCTAAGTTAAAAACAGAAACACAGTTTTCTACAGCTTGCTCTACGCCTACTCTTTGTATAGTTCCTAAAACAACTTTTCTAGCCTCTTGTTCTGCTGTTAATTTAGCTTCTTCTATAGAGGTTTGAATAAATGCCATTGCTTCTGTTTTCGCCTCATCTTTTAAAGAAGAAACCAATTCTTTTTTAGCTTCGTCTGCAGATAAACCAGAAATTTGCTCTAACATATCTACGTGACGCTTGTGCATCTTTTCTAACTCATTTTCTTTTTTCTCTAAGAAATCTAATTTATGGTTAAAGTCTTTCTCTTTCTGTTCTAAAGAACGATTTAACTTAACGTTTTTATCAACTTCTGATGCTACTTTAGATTCTCTATCTCTAATTCTTTTCTCTACCTCAGAGATTTTCTTTTCTCTTCCTAAAATTACTTTTTCATGTTCAGACTTAAGTTCTATAAACTTTTCTTTAGCCTGTAAAATTTTATCTTTTTTAATTGATTCTGCATCAATTTTAGCTTCTTTAATAATTGCTGAAGCTTCTTTTCTTGTAGAATTTAAAAGCTTTTTCCCTTTTGATTTTTCAATTGATTTTGCAATAAAAAAACCTACTGCAATTCCAATAATTCCCACAATAATGGGAAGTAACATTCCATCCATAATTTAATTTTAATATATAAAAAAAGCCTACGCTAGTTTGGTTTTTATAAACTCCATTATTACAGGTTTAGGACTAACCAGCTGATCAAGGATCCACATAAAATACTAAATATATAGCAATAGTGGCATGCTTTAGCAACCGAGACTTATCCTTTATAATAGATACTTGTTGAGTTTATCAAACAATTTACTAACGTAGGCAGTGTGTTGTTAATGTATTTTAAAGAACTTATTTTAAATGAGTATCAACCAAATTGGTTAATTCTCTTAATTTATTTATTGTTTCAGTATTTTCAGAACCTTTTTCTATTGTAGATATTTCTAATTTAGAAGCAAACTGTAAAGCACACATAGCTAAAACATCTTGTTTATCGCTTACTGCATAATTTTGCTCGTACATAGAAATTAACTTATTAATTGCTGTAGCTGCTTTTCGCATACCTTCTTCTTCTTTAGTATTATTAACACTTAAAGGGTAAGTTCTACCAGCTATAACTATATTAATTTTTAATTTATCCACAATTTAAAGAACTTTATTCTTGTAACTGAATAATACATTTATCGATTTCTCTAATTAATGTATTT
Organism: Polaribacter marinaquae; assembly: GCF_038019025.1. NCBI lineage: Bacteria > Pseudomonadati > Bacteroidota > Flavobacteriia > Flavobacteriales > Flavobacteriaceae > Polaribacter > Polaribacter marinaquae. The sequence goes on along the minus strand of NZ_CP150496.1, from coordinate 357,939 downwards.
ATTTTGAGTTTTGTATCTCTTGTATTTGTATTACTGCCGTCTATAGTTTTTGCTATTTTTAATAAATCAAATTCTTGTTTTTGATTTTTTATAATTTGCTCTTGTTCTATAATTTTTTGCTGATATTTTGTAGCACTTTGAAGCAATATTTCATTTTCTTTTTTTAAAAATTCATAATTAGAAAGTAAGTTTTTTAACTTATCTTCCAGTAAATGAATTGCTTCTAAGGTATTACTCATAAAATTTTTAGAATAAAACTATACACACAAAGTTAACGTTCTGTTTTAAATATTACAACATTTAATTGATATTTTAATAAATTATTGGCTACTAGCTAATTAGTAAAATGATGTTTTTTACTATTTTTACACAAAAAAACACATTTTTTGAAACAGAAATTATTTATACTCTTATTACTACCGCTTTTTAGTTTAGCTCAAGATAAATATCCAAAAGATTATTTTAGAAACCCTTTAAATATACCAATTGTTTTATCTGGTACTTTTGGCGAATTAAGAAGCAACCATTTTCATTCTGGTTTAGATATTAAAACGCAAGGTAAAGAAGGTTTAAAAGTTGTTGCCGTTGCAGATGGGTACGTTTCTAGAATTAAAGTGCAACAATATGGTTATGGTAAAGCTATTTATGTTACACATCCAAATGGTTATACATCGGTTTATGGTCATTTAAGTAAATTTAATCCAGAAATCGAGGCATACGTTAAATCTATACAATACAAGAAAGAAAATTATGAAACTGGTAATTTATTCCCTAAAAAGAACAAATTTGTCTTAAAAAAGGGCGAATTACTTGCCTATTCTGGTGATACTGGCGGTTCTGGTGGCCCACATTTACACTTCGAAATTAGAAATACAAAATCAGAAAACGTTATAAACCCTTTATTTTTTGGTTTACAAGTAGACGATACCAAATCACCTACAATTCAATCTTTACAAGTTTATCCTTTAAATGAAGGGTCAAGAATTAATCAGCAAAATAATAGTTTTAAAATCGCTGTAAAAAATATTGGTAAAGGTAAATATACTGCAAATAGAATCTTTGCAAGTGGGCGTATTGGTTTTGGTATCAATGTTTTTGATAGACTAAATAAGGCTTTAAATAAAAACGGAATTTATAGCTTAGAAATGTTAGTTAATGGTAAAAGACATTATTATCACGATGTAGAAACTTTTTCTTTTTCTGAAAGCAAATATTTAAATCTATTAATAGATTATGCGTATTATAAAAAGTATAGAAGTCGAATTCAGAAAACCTTTAAAGTAAAAAATAATAAACTATCAATTTATCAAGATCTTGTTGATAAAGGCGAAATAAACATCGAAAATGGTTTAAATTACACCATAAAAATAATAGCTAGAGATTTTAAAGGAAATACAAGCGCTGTTACAATTCCGGTAATTGGTAAAAAAATTAATGCTATTTTCAAAAAACAAAAAGACACTACCATTTATAAAATTACTGCAGATAAATTTCATAAATTTACAAACAAAAATGTAACTGTTGCTTTCCCTAAAAACAGCTTTTATGATGATATTTATTTAGATTTTAAGGTGGAAAACAACATTGCAAAAATACACGACAAAACAGTACCTTTAGATAAAAGTTTTACCTTAACTTTTGATGTTTCTAAATACACAAAAGCACAAAAAGAAAAGTTATATATTGCTAATGTTGAAAATCAAAAATATCCTAGGTACACAAATACAAGAAAAAAAGACAGTACTTTTTACACAACAACAAAAACTTTAGGTAAATACTCTTTAATTTCTGACAATCAAAAACCTAAGGTTAATATTTTGTATTTTAAAAATAATCAATGGATATCGAAATTCAATACTTTAAAAGTCAAAATTTCTGATGTTGGTTCTGGTATCAAAAACTGGCATGCAACTATAGATGGTAAATGGGTTTTAATGCAATTTAATCATAAAAGAAGAATTCTAACATATAATTTTGATGACAATAAATTGATTGGAAGCAAGCATAATTTTAGAATTATAGTGTCTGACAATGTAGGTAATACTACAGAGCGTTCTGCAACGTTTTTTAAGAAACAAACAAATTAATTTATTCGTGAAAAGAAATTTACTATTAATCATATTATTTTTACCGCTTTCTGTTTTTTCTCAGAAAACAACCATATTAAAAGGTACCATAAAAAACACTAATAAAACTGTTATAGAAAACGTATCTGTAGAATATGGCTCAAAAGGAACCATTACTGATAAAAATGGTAATTACTCAATTAGAATACCTTATAAGAAAGAAATTACTTTAAAATTTAGTCATATTAGTTATAAAACTATTTTTCATAAAATTACGGCAAAAAGTAGAAATGCAATTCGCTACTCTCCTACTTTAATTCTTAAAACAGAATCGTTACAAGAAGTGGTTGTAAAAGATAATAGAAAAGCAGCTAGCGGAATCACTAAAATTGACGTAAACAAAGCAAAAAATATTATTGGCGCCAATGAAGGTGTAGAAAATATTTTAATGACTTTACCTGGCGTAAATAATAACAATGAGTTAAGTACACAATATAATGTTAGAGGTGGTAATTTTGATGAAAACCTTGTTTATGTAAACGGAATTGAAGTTTATAGACCTTTTTTAGTAAGATCTGGTCAGCAGGAAGGGCTTAGTTTTATAAACTCTAATATGGTTCAGAATATAGATTTTTCTGCAGGAGGTTTTCAAGCAAAATATGGTGACAAGCTATCTTCTGTTCTAGATATTACATACAAAAAACCAACGGAAACTGTAACTACTATAAATGCAAGTTTATTAGGTGGTAGCTTAACTTTCGAAAGTCCGTTTTTAGAAGATAAATTAACTTTAATCACAAGTTTAAGGTATAGAGATAATAGCTTGTTTGTAAACAGTAAACAAATTGAAACAAACTTTAGACCAAAATTTACAGATTTACAATCTTATATCACGTATAAAGTAAACAACAAAGTTATTATAAACTATCTGAGTAACTTTTCTTTAAACAATTACAATTATCAACCAATATCTAGAAGAACAAGATTCGGTACTGTTGCAAATCCTTTAGAATTAATTGTTTTTTATGAAGGAAAAGAAGAAAACAACTATTTAACGCTTTTTAATGCTTTGTCTGCAGATGTTTCTGTAAATGAAAATTTATCTTTCTCAAGTACAATTTCTTCATACAACACACAAGAAGAAGAGTATTACGATATTGCGGCTTCTTACAATTTAGGAGAAGTTGATGCTAATATTGGCTCTGAAAATTTTGGTGTAGTAGATTTTTCTCAAGGAATTGGATCACAGTTAAATCATGCTAGAAACGATTTAGATGCTTTGATTAATAATGTTCAACTAAAAGGAACTTATAAAAAAGACCGACAACAATTAAATTTTGGTATTAAATATCAACATGAAGATGTTAGAGAAAGAATAAGAGAATGGGAAGTTATTGATTCTTTAGGGTTCTCTGTAAGACCACCAAATCATATTTCAAATAATCAACCTTATAAATCTTTTGAAGGTCCAATTACACCATTTCAAAATATTAGAAAAGATAATAATGTATCTATAAATAGAGTTTCGGGTTTTGTTCAGTTTAATGAGCGTTTATTTATGGGCGACAGTGAATTTTGGTATAATATTGGAATTAGAGCACATAATTGGAGTGTTAAATCTGGCTCTAAAACTTCTAAAAGTCAAACAACCATAAGCCCTCGAATTCAAGCTTCAATTAAACCTAATTGGCATAACGATATGCTTTTTAGATTTGCGGCTGGTTGGTATTCTCAACCACCTTCGTATCGAGAATTAAAAGATTTTAATGGTACTATAAATGAGAATGTAAAAGCTCAAAAATCTATACATTTAGTTGCAGGTATGGATTATAGTTTTGATTTATGGGGAAGACCTTTTAAGCTTACATCAGAATTATATTACAAAAATTTAAATGATATTAATGCTTATTCTGTTGATAATGTTAGAATTCGTTACAGAGCAGATAATTTAACAACAGGTTTTGCTCACGGAATAGATTTAAGATTGAATGGTGAATTTGTACCTGGAAGTGAAAGTTGGGTTAGTTTAGGTTACTTAAAAACAGAAGAAAACATAGAAAATAGAGGTGATATTTCTAGACCAACAGACCAAAGATTAAAATTTGCTGTTTTATTTCAAGACTATGTGCCTAATCTGCCAAATTTAAAGGCTTATTTAAACCTAGTTTATAACACAGGTGTTCCTGGTGGTGCACCGGCTTATGCTGATGTATATCAATTTCAAGAACGACTTCGTGATTACAAAAGAGCAGATTTAGGAATTTCTTATGTTTTTACAGATGCAAACAAACAATACAAAACGGGCTGGTTATCTAATTTTAAAGAACTAACAGCTGGTTTAGAATTATTTAATATGTTTGATATACAGAATTCTATAACCAACACTTGGGTTAGAGATGTGTATTCTAAAAATCAATTTGGGATTCCTAATTTTATGACTGGAAGAGTTCTTAATTTTAAAATAAGAATTAAAATTAATTAATTTAAGGTTAATTCAAACTTACCTTTTTTACTTAAAAATAAAGAGGGTTTTATATTGACTACTTTCATTTTGTAAGATTTTCCTTTATATTGTCTAGTCTGATCTCCCCTCCAAAACATTTTATCATTGAAAGAGCTTGCATAATAAAGAAACTTAGGATCTAATAAATACCTTAACAATTTCTTTTCCCCTGGCTTATAGTGAAACCAACCGATTGTTTCCCATTGGTCTTTAGTATTTTTATGTCTTAAAAGTAATTGAATTTTTTGATTTGTATTATTATGAATAACAAGTTTTACTGCATGAATTTCTTTTGTTAAAGAACCTTTATCGTAAATAAACTTAGATTTTATTTCACCACTATCAAAATAATCGTACCAAGTACCTGTTTTTTTATCGTTAAAATAACTTCCTTTTTCATCTAGAAAATATTTTCCTGATAATGTTTCATAATATATTTTGCATTCTCCGTTCCTTAAACCATTTATAAATTTAGTTTGTTTTTTAAGTTTACCACTTTTGTAATATATTTTAAATGTACCATTTTCTTTACCAGAGGTATAATTACCTGACTCTTTAATTAATCCATCTGAATAATATTCTTTATATGAACCAGTAATTTTGCCATTTAAATAGTTAACACTTTTCTTTAATTTACCATTATAATGATATTCTTTTTGATAACCTGTTTTTTTACCATTTACGTAATTAGTAATTTCTTCTAATGCACCGTTTTTGAAGAATATTTTCTGTAAACCATCTAACTCATCATTTTTATAATTTTTTAAAACTTCAGGTTTTCCATTTTCAAAATAATAAGAATACTCTCCATTGTAACCGTGCTCATTATATTCTATTTTAGACTTTAGTTTACCATTTTTATGGTATGTATACTCTACAGTCTGTCCGCTTATTTCATCACCTTTATAAATCCCCTTGAATAATAATTTATCTTTTTCTAAATATTTAAAAGCAGCTCCGTCCTTATCACCATTAATATAATTGATTTTTGCTCTAAGAGATCCGTCCTCAAAAAACTCTAGATATTCACCATTATACTTTCCTTTAGTATAATTTATAATAAAATTTGGCGACCCGTCTCTGTAATAATTAAAATATAAACCTTCTTCATTATTATCGACAAATGTTACTATGGTTTTTAATTGATGGTTATCAAAATAACTCTTCCACTCTCCTGCTCTTTCTCCTTTAGAATATTTTCCCTCTTCCTTTATTTCACCATTTTCAAAAAAACTTTTAAACAGCCCATCAAAATCCTCATCAACTAAATTACATGTAGCATATATTTTACCAGACTTGTAAACAGCTTTAAATTTATTTGGTTCAATTTCTTTTCCGTTGTCTGCATATTTTTTTTCAATATAATAATCTAAAAAAACACTATTTCCTTGTAACCAGGTTCCTACTTTGTTTCCGTTTATATAATTTCCCTTGAAATAAATATCTCCTTTAGGTACATATCCTTCCCAATAACCATTTTCTTTTCCTTCTTTAAAAGGACCTTTCGCTAGAATTTCTCCTTTCTTGTGATAATAAACCCATTCACCTTCTTTTTTACCATCTATCATTTTACCTTCACCAAATAACTTACCGTCATTGTAATTTATTTTTTTAACTTGAGAGTTCGTAGTTAAAGTTAAAACGATAAAGAATAAGTAAATTATTTTTTTGTGAAATATTGGCATAAAAGAATAAGTTATAATTTGTAACAGGATTTATTATTTTCAAAAATAAAAAACGAATTGACTTTCGTCAACTCGCTTTAAATTAATATACTATCTTCCTTTTTCTATTTTTTAAGAAGCTTTTGCATTAATGTACCTTTATCTGTAATTACTTTAATAAAATACACTCCGCTTGAAAAGCGCGATATATCTAAATCTATTTCTTTAGATTTTAAAACTTTTTTACCTACCAAGTTATACATTTCTATAGATTTTACTAATAAGCCATTAGATAATGATACTGTAATGTAATCTTCTGCTGGGTTTGGGTAAATGGTAATATTATCTTTTAAAAACTGATTATCTACAGACAATACTTTACAAGAAAGGTTATAATTTGCTTCTTTGTCTTTTTTCCAATTCGTATTATTAATTGCAGCATCTACATCATCAACCTCAATACAAGTTAAATTCGGATTTCCGGTAGCATCAAAATTTATTAAAGTACTATTAGCACCATTTTTTAAATTTAAACTACTTAAGTTGTTATTGGTAACAATTAAATCTGTTATACTTGTTAATTTAGAGATGTTTATTGCTTCAATTAAATTGTTGGCAACATTTAAAACTTTTAAATTATTATTAACCGAAAGGCTTCTTCTCTCGCCTGTTATTCTAGACGAAACAACAACTGCATTTGCATTTAATAAACTACTTATATCTGTAATACTGTTTCCAGAAATATTTATACTAGCAGCATTTGTAAATGCTTCTAAACCTTGTACCGAAGTTATATTTCTTCCACTTAAATCTAAATCACCTGTAAAAGCCTGAGCTTCTTCGTAGGTTACAACTCCGTCACCATCATCATCTAAGCCAGCAAAAGTAACCAAAGCCGTTTCTAAGTTTGTATCTGTAGTATAAACTTCCCATTCTGATGCGCAATCTATATTATAACTTACCGTTGCATCTTTTTCTAACCAATTTTCATCAGAAAAAACAACATTATCAACAGCGATACAACTAAGATTTTCGTTATTTTTAATATCGAATTCTACAATAGATTGATTATTTCCGTTTCTTAAATAAGCTCTTTCTAGCGCATTATCATTTAAATATAATTTAGTTAATGCTGTATTTTGGTTAATATCAATATTTATAATGTTATTATTACCTAAATACAACTCTTCTAATAGCGTGTTGTTTGTTAAATCTAAGCCAGTTAAAGCATTATCGCTTGCAATTAAAATTTTAAGCTTTGGATTTTTAGATATATCTAAAGATGTTAAGCCAGAATTTATTACATCAATTCTTGTTAATTCTACATTATTAGAAAAATCTAAATCAGTAATATTATTATCTCCCATTCTTAAATCATACAATTTTGTGTTTTTAGAAATATCTAATGACGTAATATTAGTTTCAGACACATATAATCTTTCTAGATTTAGTAGCATAGAAACGTCGATTGTACTAATTGCTGTTTTCCATAAATGGATTCTATTTAAAGATAAGTTATTAGAAAAATCCACTGCTGTTAAACCGAAATTCCAATCTAATTGTAATGATTCTAAAGCTGTATTTTTAGAAATATCTATTGATGTTAACTCATTTATATTTAACCATAATCTGGTTAAAGCAACATTATTTGTTAGATCTATGGTTGTTATTTTATTCTCGCCTGCATAACAATATTCTAAATCAACTAAACTGCTAATATCTAAAGAACTAAGTTGATTTTGATCGATACTTAAAATTTTAAGCTTTGTGTTATTTGATATATCTATAGTAGTTAATAAGTTATTTCTAACTTCTAAAGTAGTAATATTTATAAACGCTTCTACTCCTGTTAAATCTTCAATTCCTTTTCCATTAGCCACAATACCTCCAGAAAAAGCTTGAGCTTCTGAAACCTGAATTTCATTATCGCTATTTAAATTAATTAAAGTATTAGAAATTAAAGCAGATTTGAAATTTACATCCGGGATATTAACTATATCTTCTGTAACAAAACCACAATCTATATTAAATAATGATGCATTAACTTCTGGAAAACTTGATGACACAGTAGTTACATCATCTACTTTTATACATGTTAAATTTGGAGAATTGCTTACATCAAATTCAGTTAGACTTGTATTATTACCGTTTTTTAAATCTATTTTTAACAAATTAGGATTATCCCCTGCTAATAAACTAGTTATTGGAGATTTACCTAATTTTAATTCAGAAATACCTGTATTGTAAATCCCTAATCGATACATTTTTGTTTGTGCAGAAAAATCCATTTGAGTAAGGTTAGAATTATCTGCTAACCAAACTTCTAATAAATTAGGGTTATTAAATAGATTAACTGAACCAATATTTGTTTGTTCTGCTGTTAAAATTCTCATTTCTGTTTGAGCAGAAACATCTAGAGAAGAAATAGGATTAATACCAATAGCTAAATTGTCTATTTTGGTATTTGCGCTTAAATCAATTTCTGTTAATAGATTTGCCTCAATCCACGCAATAATTAATTCAGGGTTCTTTGTTAAATCTAAACTAGTAATCTGATTATTATAGATTCTTAAATCACTTAAAACAGTATTTTTAGTAATGTCTAATGCAGTTAATTTACCGTCAAAAATAGAAAGTCTTTCTAATTTTGTGTTATTGCTAAGATCAATGCTTGTAAAAAGGTTTGCACTCGCATAAAGAAATTCTAGATTTGGCAAATTTGTTACGTCTAAAGATGATAACTGATTATTCCAGACATATAACCTTTCTAATAATGTATTATTTGAAAGATCTAAACCATTCGAAAAAGGATTATCTGATGTATATAACCAAGTTAGTTTTGTGTTGTTTGAAGTATTTAAACTTGTTAATTGATTACCATGAACAAATAAATCTTTTAGATTTAATAATGTAGAAACATCTACTGATGTAAACTGATTTCTCATAATCCCTAAACGTTCTAAAGCAGAATTATTTGAAACGTCTATTGATGTTAACTGATTGTCATTTACAAATAACGAGATTAAATTAACATTAGCAGAAACATCTATAGTTGATAATTGATTTTCACCCAAACTTACATCAACCAAACTAGTATTATCTGATAAATCTACAGTTGAAATTTCATTTTGTCGAACATCTAAATAAGTTAGACTTGTCATAGAAGCTATACCAGAAATATCTTTTATTTTTCCTGAAACATTAGGTGTAAATTCATTTTCTAAAGGATTTCCAATTTTTAAGCTATCAATTAAAACAGCATCAGTTTTTAGTATTGTACCATTTAAACCATTAGAATCAAAACCAAGATCTATTAAAGCTTGTTCAAAGTTTGCATCTGGCACAGAAACAAGATCATCAGAAATACCACAGCTTGTATTAAAAACTATTCCGTTGCTTATATTTGTAAAGTTAGAATTTGCATAACTAACATCATCAACAGTAACACAAGTTAAATTAGGGTTGTCTGTAATTTCTGCATATGTTATACTTGTATTATGACCATTTCTTAAATTTAGTTCACTTAACAGCGTATTTGCAATTACAAAAGACTCTAATTTTGTATGCTTAGACAAGTCTAAAGTTCCTGTTTTTTTAACTTGATTAATGTCTATTTCTTTTAAAAGTAAATTATTAGAAAGATCGATATTGTTAAGCTTGGTATCGAAAATTATAAGCTTTTCTAGTTTTGTATTATTATCTAAATTTAGTTGTGTTAAATTTGTTTTCCAGCCATATAATTCTTTTAAACTAGGTTTATCTGTTACATCTATTGTTGCAATTTCATTATTTCCAAAAGCCAAAACTTCTAAAGAATCATTTACAGCAATATCTAAACTTGTTAAATTATTAGAATTCGCATTTAACAAGGTTAAATTTGTATTATTAGAAATGTCGATTGAACTTAAATTTAATCCTGCAAGTATTAACTCTTTTAGGTTTGTATTTGTTGATACATCCAAAGCACTAATTGTATTCGTTTCTAAACTTCCACCTAAGTCTTCAAAATTACCACCCAACCATAAGTATTCTAAATTTACATTTGCGTTTACATCTATTGTTGTAATATGATTATTATGTGCTCTTATAAACGTTAAAGCACTATTTTCAGAAACATCTAAACCAGTTATTTGGTTTCCGTCTACCAAAAGTTGTGTTAAAGACAAATTATTAGTTAAATCTAAATTACCTGTAATGGCATTGTTTGAAGCCCATAATATGGATAGATTTAGGTTTTGAGAAACATCTAAACTTGTCATTGCTTGATTCGGTATTCTTAAAGTTTCTAAACTTGGTAAACCGGTTAAATCTAGCGATGTTATTTTGTTATATGCTAATTGTATAAAAGTTAAGTTTGGTGAGTTGCCAAAGGTTACAGTTTCTAAATTTGATAGTGTTGTTAAATAAACACTTTTTAAATTGGTATTCATAGATAAATCTACACTTGTTAAACCACTACTTCCGCCAAATAGACTAATTAATTCTAAGTTTATATTTTTAGTAACATCTAGTTCAGACAAATTATTACCATCTAAATTTAAATATTTTAAGTTTATATTTTTTGTAACATCAATAGCAGTTAAACTATTATTTTTTGCCCTTAAATAAATTAAGTTAGACATTTTTTCAACTCCAGATAAACTTAAAATTTCTTTATTATCAATTTTTAAGCTATCAATTAACAGTGCATCCGAACTTAATATATTTCCATTTAATCCGTTAGAATCAAAGCCTAAATCAATTAAAGCTTGTTCAAATTTAGAATCAGGAATCGTAGTAACTTCTGTCGCAGAACAATCTAAATTAAAAGCTGCGTTTTCATCTTTTAGCCATGTAGTTGTAACTTGTGATTCTGCAATTTGAATACACGATAAATTTTCGTTTTCTTGTAGGGTAACGCTTACTATTTCTGGATCTGAAATTAATAATAAGTTATTACTAATATCTAAATTCGAAAGATTGTTTCCGTTTAAATACAAGTTTGTTAATTTATCTAAATCAGATAAATTAACACTAGTAAAATCGTTATTTTCAATAGAAAACCAATATAAATTTGATAAGCTTGTAAAATCTAAATTAGAAACATTATTGTTATCTAAAACTAATACTTGTAACTTATTATTATTAGAAACATCTAAACTCGTTAAATTATTATCAACAAAAGTAAAAAACTCTAATTCTGTGTTTTTACTAATATCAATAGCAGACATATTACCATTAAATCCACCATAAATACGTTTTAAATTTACGTTTTTAGATAAATCTATAGAAGAAATACCAACTCCGTAAAAAGTAATGAATTCTAAATTTACATTATTGCTGACATCAATAGAGTTTATAGGATTGTTCGAAAATCTTAAATCTTTTAAATTGATATTATTAGATAAATCTAATGTAGAAATTGTATTATTTGGATTTAATTGATGATTATTTTCTATGCGAAGTGTTTCTAATAAAGTATTATTTGTAACATCTAAACTCGATAACAAATTATCATAAGCTCTTAAAACAACTAGATTTATATTACTCGAAACATCTAAGTTTGTTAACTGATTTCCATGAGCATAAAACTCTTTTAAATTGACTAAATGAGATACATTAATAGCTGATATTTGATTATTCATAATACCTAATCGCTCTAAATTGTTATTATTAGAAATATCTATAGAAGTTAATTGATTTTCATTTACAAATAATGAAACTAAATTGATATTATTACTAACATCAATTGTGGATAATAAATTGGTGCCAATACTAACATCTACTAAAGCAGTATTTGTAGATAAATCTACTGTAGTAATTTCGTTTTCTCTTACATCTAAATAAGTTAGATTTGTCATTGAGTCAATACCAGAAATATCTGTTATTTTTCCTAAAACATTTGGTGTTAATTCGTTTTCTAACGGATTTCCAATTTTCAAACTGTCAATTAATAGTGCATCCGAACTTAAAATATTTCCATTTAATCCGTTAGAATCAAAACCTAAATCAATTAAAGCTTGTTCAAAATTTGTGTCTGGAATTGCAACAGTTTGGCTAAACATGTTAAGACTAAAGATAGATACTAATAATAAAAATAATTTTGTTTTCATTTTACTGTTTTTTCATAATAACTATTGATAAAGGAATCTAGTAATTCTAGATTTTGGGGAAATTTTTAATTATGCTAAGTCAAAAGCTTTCGCATAATTATACCAATCGAATATTGAGGTTAAATTCAACTTTTGCTTAATTCGCTTTCTATGAGTAGAAACTGTTGATGTTTCTATAAATAAACTATTTGCAATTTCGCAAGAGGATTTTCCCTTAATTACAAGTGTAAAAACCTCTTTTTCTTTACAAGTTAATGTTTCAAAATATTTTTTATTTTCTAGTACAAACTGCCTATTTCTTTCTAATTCTTCTGAATAAGAAATTAATTTTGGCAAATCTTCTTGTTTGATATTAAAAAAGAAAAGAAAGTCTCTAATAAAGCTAATAGACAATTTCCTATCTATCGATTCATTATCCTTTTTTGAAATTAATTCTAAATTTGACTTATCAAATAGTTTAACTACCCCCATAATTTTTTAAGCATTTTATAAGCTTTGTAAAATTAATTGTAGTTCTTTAAAAAAAACCATACTTTAGTATTGTCTTTTAGAACTTTAGAACCCATTGAAAAAAATTACTCTCCTCTTTTTTATTCATATTTTTAGTTTTATTAGTGCTCAAGAAAAACAAAAATCGGTTTATGATGATTTAAAATATTTTGACACTAAAGAGCAAAATCTTTCAATTTTAGAGATAATACACAATTATGAATCAGGAGAATTTCAAAAAGAAGAAAATCAAAAAATTTACAAAATTTTAAACGGTAAAACGTTTTGGTATCATTTCTCTTTAGACAATACTTCAAAAAAAATAGATAAAAAATACTTTACAATTGCCAATACTTATTTAGATTTTGGTAAAGTTTACTTGAAAAAAGGAAATAAAATTGATACCCTTTCTAGTGTTTCTTACAACGAACTTTTTCCGCATAAAAACATTTTTTACAGAAATCCAGTTTGGAAAATTGAAACCGATAGCATTTTAAAAACTGATGTTTTTTTAAGAATAAAAAATAGCACTGGTAGAACTAGATTGGCTCTTTATTTAGAAAATGAAAATGATTTTTTGAAACGAGTACAATCAGAATATTTTTATTTCGGACTTTTTATAGCTTTTTTAATAAGCATGACTCTTATACTTGTCTTTTTTGCAGTATTAAAAAAAGAATATGCTGTTTTATTTTATGCAGCATATATAGTTACTGTATTTTTCGAATTTTTGGCAGGCAAAGGCTTAGGAGTACAATATATTTGGTCTGATAGCGTATTTTTAATTAATAATGTTAGAAGTTTTAGCCAAACAATTGGTGTGCTCTGTATGGGTTTATTCTATTTAAATTTTTATAAATTAAATGCAAATCAAAAAATATCAAAAAGAATTTTTAAATGGGGAGCATACTTCACAATTCCGTTTGTATTATTATATGTTTATAAATTTTTCTTCGGAGGATTCATAAACTTATATCTTTATGTTTGGACAGTTTTAAAGATAATCGCGTTTATTTGGGTTTTAAATCATATCTATTTAACAATTAAGAAACAATTACCTTTATACTTAGTCATAGCTTTTATTGTACCAATTTTAGCTGTTATAAATGGTCAAATTATGAACCCGGAAGTACATAATACATTAGCAATTAAATATAGCGGACCAAATATTTATTATTTAGCACTATCATTAGAAATTTTGCTATTTACGCGCTATATTTTTGGTACTGTTATAGATACTCAAAGAAGTTATTTTAAGTTGAAAAAAGTTAGTGATGAACTTAAATATAACTTTCAAAATAAGACACTAGAAGTACAGCAACAAGAACGCAACAAACTTGTAAATAATGTGCATGATACCTTTGGCGGATATTTAGAAGCTTTAAAACTGAGACTTTTACAAAAAGCAGACAATACACCAGAAAAAGTACAAGAAATTTTAGATGCTTTTTATAAAGACTATAGATATTTACTAAACAGTTTATATGCTCCTAAAATCAATTCAGAAAACTTTATTTCTAGTTTGATAGAATTTTGTGAAAAATTAGATAAACTTACAAATCAGAAAATATCACATAACTTTAATCTAGACGGTATAGATTTGCCACAAGATAAATGTGTTCACATCTATCGAATTATATCAGAATTAACTACCAACGCAATAAAACATTCTAAATCAACCATAATTAATATCAATATTCATCAACAAAAAAATAAAGTTGTTTTTATAGAAGTAAAAGATGATGGTATTGGCTTTAATACTGATAAAATTTCCGATTCAAGTTTCGGTTTAAATAGTATAAGAGAAAGAGTTTCTCAGTTAAAAGGAACCTTAAATATTATTTCTGATAAAACCGGAAGTACTTTTAAAATTGAAATCCTTGTAAATGATTAAAAGTCCAATAAATATAGTAATTGCTGATGACAATCGTTTTTTTTGCGATGCATTAAAAGATAGTTTAAATTTTCATGAAGAATTAAATGTAATACAAACGTTTAATAATCTTGATCATTTAATTTCTTTTACATCACTAAACAAATTTGACGTTTTAATCTTAGACGTAAATTTTAATGGAAAGAGTTCTTTAGATTTCTTAAATGAAATTAAAAAGAATAACAATTTTAAAATCATTGCTTTAACAACCATGAACAATAATTATATTAAAAATAAAGCAATAAGTAACGGTGTAGATTTTTTTGTTGGAAAGGATGAAGATTTAGAAAATTTTAAAGAAGTTATTCTTACTTGTTTTATGAGTAAAACCGTTAAAAAGAATAAATCTTCTTTTAAAGTAGAAATCGATAATTATAAGTTTACAAAAAGAAAATTAGAGATTTTACAAGCATTATATGATTATTCGAATAAAAAAGAAAAAGAACTCTCTGCAATCTTAAACATTACAGAAAGTTCTTTAAAATCTCATAAAAGGGAGCTTTTTGAAATTACGTTAACAAAAAGTACACCAGAATTAATAAAATTCGGTATTCAAAAAGGAATAATAATTACCTAAAAAGGTATTCATTATTCTAAAATTTGGGCTGCATGCGCCTTTGTTTTTACCTTTGAAATTACATCTTCTATAACACCATTTTCATCTATAACAAAAGTGGTTCTATGAATTCCGTCATACTCTCTTCCCATAAATTTTTTAGGTCCCCAAACATTAAAAGCCTCAATTACTGCTTTATCTTCATCTGCTAATAGAGGAAATGGCAATTCATTTTTATTGATAAAATTTTGTTGTCTTTTTGCAGAATCTGCGCTTACACCCAAAACATCATAGCCTTTGCTTAAAAAAGTTTGATAATTATCTCTTAAATCACACGCTTCATTAGTACAACCTGGTGTACTTGCTTTTGGATAAAAAAATAGAACTAATTTTTTACCGCTGTAATCTGATAATTTAATTGTGTTACCTGTGTTGTCTTTTGCTTCAAATTCCGGAGCTTTGTCTCCTATTTTTAATGATGTCATTTGTCTTGAAATTTTAGAATATAAAAATAGAAAGTTTTTTACTTTAATTATTAAAAAAAGTAAAGTAATACTAAAGAATTTACTTTTAACTTTTTTTAACTTTACACCTTATCTATTATTTATGACAAAGCAAGAAAAAGTACAATTTGTAATTGATACACTTCAAGAAAAATATCCAGAAATTCCTATTCCGTTAGATCATAAAGATCCGTATACATTGTTAATTGCAGTATTGCTGTCTGCACAATGTACAGACGTTAGAGTAAATCAAATTACACCATTATTGTTTGCCAAAGCAGACAATCCTTTTAATATGGTAAAAATGTCTATTGAAGAAATTAAGGAAATCATAAGACCATGTGGTTTGTCTCCAATGAAAAGTAAAGGAATTTACGGTTTGTCTAAAATTTTAATAGAAAAATATGATGGCGAAGTTCCTCAAAGTTTCGAAGGTTTAGAAGAATTACCTGCTGTTGGTCATAAAACTGCAAGTGTTGTAATGAGTCAAGCATTTGGTGTACCCGCTTTTCCGGTAGATACGCATATTTTAAGATTGATGTATCGTTGGAATTTAAGTAACGGAAAAAGCGTTGCACAAACAGAAAAAGATGCAAAAAGATTATTCCCAAGAGAACTATGGAATGATTTACATCTTCAAATTATTTGGTACGGAAGAGAATATTCTCCTGCTAGAGGCTGGAATTTAGACAACGACATTATTACTAAAACAATTGGTAGAAAAACAGTTTTAAACGAGTATTATAAAACAAAAAAAACACCTTAAAAAGGTGTTTTTTTTGTTTTATAATATTGTAATATCTTAATGAGGAACTGCTTGACCAATTAATGTTTCTCCTTCTATAATTTCGAAAGTTTTATTAATTGCGGCTGTGTCATGTAAAGATCTAACTAAAGTTTGTGCTACATCATCTCTTGTAATTTTACCAGATTTATTAAGTTTTCCGCTTAGTTCAATTTTTCCTTTTCCTTTTTTGTCAGTTAAAGACCCTGGTCTAACAATAGAATATGTAAGATTACTTTCTTTTAAATAAACATCAGCATTGTGTTTCGCTTTTAAATATTCTTGCAAATCATCTGCTTGCTCAGGATTGTCTGCTCCCATAGAACTTAACATTACAAACTTAGATACGTTTTCTTTTATTGCTGCATCTATCATTCTTTTAGCTCCTTCTTGATCTACTTCTACTACTTTTTTACCACCAGAACCAGCGGCAAAAATAACTTTGTCTATATTTTTAGTTGTAAAAGAAACATCTTCTTCTAAATCTGCTAAAACGGTTTTAATATTTTTATCTTCAAATTGCTTTTTTTGTTCTTCTTTTCTAACCATAGCAATTGGATTAAAATATTGTGATGTTTCTAATAAATTAACTATTTTTTTTCCTGTGGTACCATTTGCACCTGCTACTAATATGTTTTCCATGGCTGCAAGTTACTTAGATATTAGATTTTGTATTAACTCATTTAATTTTTTAAATAGTGCATATAAAAAAAGCCCCAACGTTAGTTGAAGCTTTTTCCACTCTTAATTCAAATTCAATTCAATGAAGTTATTTGATTTTGTTTTTTCAATTCGTAGAGATTTGGAAAAATTAATCAAAAATTGAACTGTTTCTTTTTTTGGTTGCCTCTGATAATCAGAAGACTTTTTAGAGTAAAGTTGCATCATATAAATTATTTAATATATTGGTTTCTAATTTAATAACGACGCATTTTAAACTTTATTGTTAATTCACCAAAATAATTTTATGTTTATCTATTAGCTTACGCATATTTATTAAAGCATAACGCATTCTACCTAAAGCTGTATTTATACTTACGCCTGTATTTTCGCTTATTTCTTTAAAGCTCATATCTTTATACATTCGCATAACTAAAACTTCTTTTTGCTCTTGTGGCAACTCATTAACAAGCTCTCTTACATTATCGTAAATCTGTTCTTGTATAATTTGTTTTTCTGCATTTAAGCTACCGTCATGTAAAACAGAAAAAATGTCAAACTCATCAGTATTTTTAAATGAAGGCATTCTATTATTCTTTCTAAAATAATCAATTACTAGATTATGAGCAATTCTCATAACCCAAGGTAAAAACTTTCCTTCTTCATTATAATTTCCTTTTTTTAAAGTTCTAATTACTTTAATAAAAGTATCCTGAAAAATATCTTCTGTTAAATCTTTATCTTGTACTTTACTGTAAATAAAGCTAAAAAGGCGTTGTTGGTGTCTGTTGATTAAAATAGCTAAAGAGGCTTCTTTACCTTTAATATAATCGCTTACTAAAATGCTATCTGAAATTGTATTAGTACGTATCATAATTACTTGTAGAAAAGCCGTTAGTGCTTTTCTTATTATTATTTGTTAATAATTTTTAAAGTAATTTTATACTATATACGTCTAATTTTGTGAGGTTTATACTACAAATATGAATATTTTTTATTTAAAGTACAAACTTTTTACAAAAAAGATTTTAGTAATTTCTAAATGAGGTAATTTTTTGGTAATTTTATAGCTTATATTTTTGATACATGAAGACAGATATTTCAGCCGTAAATCCTAAAGAAAACATCATTATAAAAGGTGCCAAATTGCACAATTTAAAAAATATAGATGTTGTAATTCCTAGAAATAAATTAGTAGTTATTACAGGTCTTTCTGGTTCTGGTAAATCTTCTTTAGCTTTTGATACCCTTTATGCAGAGGGCCAAAGGCGTTATGTAGAAAGTTTAAGTTCCTATGCAAGACAATTTTTAGGTAAATTACACAAACCTAAAGTAGAGTATATTAAAGGTATTGCACCCGCAATTGCAATAGAGCAAAAAGTTAACTCTACAAACCCAAGGTCTACTGTTGGTACAAGTACAGAAATTTACGATTATATAAAATTATTGTTTGCTAGAATAGGTAAAACCTTCTCTCCTATTTCTGGTAATGAAGTTAAAAAAGATACTGTTTCGGATGTTGTAAATTTTATAAAAAAATTTAACGACAACACTAAATTACTTTTACTTGCACCTGTAACTATAGATGAAAACAGAGATTTAAAAACCGTTTTACAAGTTTTAGAGCAGCAAGGTTATGCAAGACTTAAATGGAATGATAAAGTATATAAAATTACTAGTTTTCCGCAAGAAGAATTTAAAAATGAACCTTTACTTTTAGTTGTAGATAGAATTGTAAAAAAAGATGATGAAGATTTCTACAATCGATTAGCAGATGCTATACAGACTGCTTTTTTTGAAGGAAAAGGTGTTTGTTTTGTAGAAAATTTAGAAGATAATAATGTTTCAGAATTCAGTAATAAATTCGAATTAGATGGCATTACTTTTTTAGAACCTAACACACATTTATTTAGCTTTAACAATCCATACGGCGCATGCCCAACTTGCGAAGGATATGGAAATGTAATTGGCATCGATGAAGATTTAGTAATACCAAACACAGGTTTATCCATTTTTGAAGACGCTATTTTTCCTTTTAAAACACCTGCTTATGTTCATTATAAAGAAGATTTAATAGAAGTTGCTTATAAATTTGACATTCCAATTCATAAACCTTGGTTTGAACTTTCAGACAAACAAAAAGAGTTGGTTTGGAATGGTAATAGTTCTTTTCACGGAATCCATCATTTCTTTTCTGTTTTAGAAGAAAAAAGTTATAAAATTCAGAATCGTGTAATGCTTTCTCGTTACCGTGGCAAAACAAAATGTACAACTTGTAATGGCAAGCGTTTAAGAGAAGAAACTAATTATGTTAAAATCAATTCTAAAAACATTTCAGATTTAGTTGCTTTGCCTTTAGACGAATTGGCTTCTTTCTTCAAGGAAATTAAACTGAATAAATATGAAGAAAAAATAGGTAAAAGACTGCTTACAGAAATTAACAACAGATTGCAGTTTTTAACTAATGTTGGTTTAAATTATTTAACCATTAACAGAACATCTAACACACTTTCTGGTGGAGAAAGTCAGCGAATTAATTTAGCAACATCTTTAGGAAGTTCTTTGGTTGGTTCTATGTATATTTTAGATGAACCTAGTATTGGTTTACATCCTAAAGATACAGAAAGATTAATTGGCGTTTTAAAAGATTTAAGAAATTTAGGTAACACTGTAATTGTGGTAGAACATGATGAAGATATCATGAAAGAAGCAGATTATATTATTGATATTGGTCCGGAAGCAGGAACCTACGGAGGAAATGTTGTTGCTGAAGGTAATTTTGATGAAATTTTAAAATCTGATTCTTTAACAGCAAAATATTTAAATGAAGATTTAACAATCGAAGTTCCTAAAAAAAGAAGAAAATCAAACAATAAGATACAAATTCTTGGCGCTAGAGAAAATAATTTAAAAAATGTGGATGTTACATTTCCTTTAAATTGTTTATCTGTTATTACAGGGGTTTCTGGTTCTGGTAAAAGTACTTTAGTTAAGAAAATTCTGTATCCAACAATGCAAAAGAAATTAGTTGGTTATGGTGATAAAATTGGGCAACACACAGATGTAATTGGTAATTTTGACACCTTAAAACATGTTGAGTTTATCGATCAAAATCCTATTGGTAGATCTTCTAGATCTAATCCTGTTACGTATATCAAAGCCTATGATGATATTAGAGCGTTATTCTCAAATCAGAAATTATCTAATATCAGAAATTACAAACCAAAACACTTTTCTTTTAACGTAGAAGGTGGTAGATGTGAAGTTTGTAAAGGCGAAGGTGAAGTTACAATAGAAATGCAATTTATGGCCGATGTGCATTTAGAATGCGAAACTTGTAACGGTAAAAGGTTTAAAAAAGAAGTATTAGAAGTTAAGTTTGATGGTAAATCTATTGATGATATTTTAAATCTAACTATTGATGATGCTGTTGCTTTTTTTACAGAAAATTTAGTACTAAAAATAGCCAACAAATTAAAGCCTTTACAAGATGTTGGTTTGGGATATGTAAAATTAGGACAATCTTCTTCTACCCTTTCTGGCGGAGAAGCACAACGAATAAAACTAGCATCGTTCTTAGTTAAAGGAAACACAAAAGACAAAGCCTTGTTTATTTTTGATGAACCTACAACTGGTTTGCATTTTCATGATATTAAAAAACTATTAGCTTCTTTTAATGCTTTAATAGAACGCGGACATTCTATTGTTGTAATTGAGCATAATATAGAATTGATAAAGTGTGCAGATTATATCATAGATTTAGGCTTAGAAGGTGGTAAAAATGGTGGTCAACTTATTTTTGAAGGTACGCCAGAAGAATTGGTGAAAAATAAAAAATCGTACACTTCTAAATATTTAGCAGAAAAATTAAATTTATAAATGATAACTAATATAACTAACGAACAAAAGGTAAATTACGTTAGAATCCTAGCTATATTAGGGGTTTTAATATTGATGATATATGCTCCTAAATTATGGATTACCACAAAAGTTTTTCCTGTAATCCCTTTATTTGATTGGTTACAAATTCCTACAAATCCTTTAGATTATATTTTAGCTGGAAGTTTTTTTCTTTTACAAATTGTATATATTTTTCAAAATAAAAGATGGCAAGGTCTTCTAATTCTTTTATTATATATTTATCTTTCTTTAGTTGATCAAAATAGACTACAACCCTACTTCTATCAAAGCTTTCTAACAATTTTAGCAATTGAAGTTTTCCCAAAGAAAACAGACTATAAAAAAGTTCTTTATGCAGTTATTTTAGTTTTTTTTGCAACTTATTTCTGGAGCGGAATTCAAAAAGTAAATGGTGAATTCTACATTCAATGGTTAAGTGCCTTAGAAAAGCATTTTAGCTTTTTACCGCATATATTATTAGAATATTTTACATACGCTGTACCTTGGTTAGAAGCATCTATGGGTGTTTTATTATTGTTTAATAAAACCAGAAAATTTGCCGTTTTATTTATTTTATTAATGCATGCAACAATAACATTTTTGTTATTTTACTTAGGCTACGGTTACAATGTTGTACCTTGGAATATCCAAAATATGTTATCAGTTTTTATCATATTTTGGTCTTTAAAAACAATAAATTTTTCAGATTTCTTTATCAAATTTTATAACAAACAAAAAGCTGTTATTTTAGTTTTTACAATGTTATTACCATTGGCAAATAATTTAACTGGTTTTTACGATAATTTATTATCATTTCATTTTTTTACTGCAGATTTGAATTATTACAATATTATTCTTAGTGAAGAATTAGAAGATAATTTACCAGAACACATTCAAGATTTTTATCGTTACAAAAACGGTAAAGCCTATTTAAACATGAATGAATGGGCTCAATATGATAATAAAGTATTATTTTATCCAGAAGAAAGAATCATAAATTATATGAATTCTTATTTAAAATCTTTTGCTAAAAACCCTAATCAAGAAGGTTTAACAACACTAGAAATCTACAATCATTAACAGGTTTTTTATTGGTATTTACAGTTTAATTTACGAATTCTAATTGATATCTCACGAATTCTAAAACAGCTAAAATTTAAGCTTTCTTCTAAACTACTTTTACAGTGTAATAACACAAAAAAAGTAGAAATCATGAGAAACATTTTAAGAAAAACATTCGTTGTATCGTCTTTAATAATAGCATCTAGCAGTTTTATTAGTTGCGATACATCATCAGAAAAAAAAGCATCAGAAAATTTAGCAATTGTAGAAACATCTAAAGAAATTACAGAAGAAAACACTGATATCACTTACAAAAAACCGATCGTTTTTATTGCTGGTTTTGATAAAGGAAATGAAACTTTTTATAAAGATGCTAGAAAATATTTCACAGAAGAAGGTTTAAAGGTTATCGATGGTAAATATTCTTTAGAGGAAATTATTTTGTGGCTTAACGAAAACGGAAACAATCAACCTTACAGCGAAATTCATATTGTAAATAAAAGCAATCCCTTTAAAGGTATGAATTTAGAAACTGTGGTTAGAGGTGATAAAATTACTTCAGAAACTTTAAGAAAAACAATTACGCAAGGTAGTTTACCTAAACTAGAAGATGTAGTAAATACCAATTCAAAAATTATATTTCATGCTTCAGGTTTGGTAGAAAATAAAGAACTTTTAAAAACACTAAAAGATGCTTTTTACACAAAAAACAATCCAAAAGTTGTAGCATCACCTTATCACACAATTTTTGGTGGTCGATTTTCCAATCATTATTTAGCACAACCATATTATGTATTTTATCCTACTTCATATTCACCTGGTAAAATGGATCTTTCTAAAGAAATTGCAAGAAAATATCCAGAAGAAAATGATATTGATTGGTATGATGCACTAAATAATGAAGAAGAAAGATATGTTGGAGAGCCTTATAATACACAGTTTTCTATACCAATTAAGTGGGAATTTGATTATTATAATACAGATAATGAAATGCCTAAATTTAAGTCTGTAGATGAATTAAAAGATTGGATTGAAACACAAGAAGATTTAATGTATGATATCGAAAAACACAACGTATCGATAGATAAATTTAGATGGAATTGGTCTGTAAAAGCAAGTAAATTAGTAATTAGAGGTAGAACAACAGGTTTGTGTGTTTTAAAGCCACTTGTAAAACCATATGGCGAATTAGAACATGTAAAACCAGATACTAGCAACAAGCGTTTGTATGCTTTAAAATAAAGTGAATTAGAGAAAGTAGTTGTAATAAACGTCATTACCCAAAATTTAAAATGGTGTAATGGCGTTTAAATTAGTAAGTTTGTTCTAATGAAAAAAAGCATTGTTAATTTAATTATTTTTAGAAAATTATACTTAAAAAAAGTACTATTAATTCTAATAGTATGTTTACCATTTAGTGTTTTTTCACAAGACTCCGTTTTCGAGGAAATTACAGCTTTTAAGAATTTCGATACTTCTTCAATTTTTGAAATTACTCAAGACAACAACCATACAATTTGGTTAAGAACTAACAAAGATTTATTAAATTACAACGGAAAATTTATTTCTAATCGCTTTAAAAATAGCGCAATTAAATCAAGTTTAAGTACTGCCCTATTTATTAATAATGATTCAGTTTTTATAGGAAACAGTAATAACCTTTCTTTAATTACAAAAAGTAATATTTTTTCTTTTGAAGCTAAAGGTGTCAACAAAATTTTCAAACACAAAAACATATATTATGTTGCCTCTAACCATGGTATATTTTATTTTAATAGGAATTATCTGCAACCATTAAAAACCACCTATAATCTAGATTTTTCTATAATAAACGATATCATTTTTTATGATAATAATTTTATAGTTGCTTCTAATAGCGGACTTTGGATTTTATCAGATTTATTTAATCCAAAAACAATTACTCTACTTTCAAAAGGAAATTTTAGTACTTTTAAAATGTATCAAAATAAATTATTTGTTTTAAAAAATAAGCGAACTATTTTTCAGTTAAAACCGAATAATCAATTAATAGAAAAGTATACTTCTGATGAAGAATTTAATTTCGAAGTTGTTACTGATAAATTGTATTTGTTTTCTAAACAAACTGGTATTGATGTTTTGAATGCTGAAAATTTCATTTTTGAAAAAAGAATTAATAAATACAATAGTAATATCAATTCGAATGTTATAACAGCTATTTTTGAAGATTTTGAAGGTAATTTATTTTTAGCTACAGAAAATAGTTTTTACATTCAGAAAAATAAAAAATCACTTTTAAAACCGAATTTATATATTGACAAAGTCTTAATTAATTATAAGAGTTTAGATACCATTAACTTAAATAATTACACAAAAAAATTACACTTAAATTCATTTAGTAATAATAT
Organism: Polaribacter marinaquae; assembly: GCF_038019025.1. Taxonomy (NCBI): domain Bacteria; kingdom Pseudomonadati; phylum Bacteroidota; class Flavobacteriia; order Flavobacteriales; family Flavobacteriaceae; genus Polaribacter; species Polaribacter marinaquae. Next base: position 333,340 of record NZ_CP150496.1, on the reverse strand, counting down.
TTCTATAGCTTTAAATAGCAATGTGTTTTCTTCTGATAAAACAATAGAATATCGCTATAAATTGGGGGATAAATTTTCTCCTTGGCAAGCAATAAACCAAATAAATTTTGCCAATTTAAAACCTGGTAGTTATCAATTTGTTGCAGAAGCAAGATTTAAAAATAATAAAAATAATAGTTTTAAAAGCTTTAGTTTTATAATTAAAAAACCAATTTATCAAGAATTATGGTTTTACATTATTTGTGCAATTGCCTTTCTTTTAATTGCAATATTCTTTTTAGAAATGCATCTAAAAAAAGTAAATAAACGCAATCAAAAGAAAATTAAAGACTTAGAGATAAAAAATCATTTGCAAACTTTAGAGCAAAAAGCTTTACAGTTACAAATGAATCCTCACTTTATTTTTAACGTTTTAAACGGAATTAAAGCATTAGGTAATTCAGAAAAAAAACAAGAGTTAAACGAAACAATATCTAGTTTTTCTGTACTTTTAAGAAGTGTTTTAAACAACTCTAGATTAGAAGAAATTAGTTTAAAAGAAGAAATTACAACTTTAAAAAATTATTTAAAATTAGAACAACAAATGAGTTCTAAGAATTTTGATTTTTTTATTGAAGAAAATTTAAACGGAATTGATGCCGAAGAAATTTTGATTCCGCCTATGTTAATGCAACCTTTTGTAGAAAACGCAATCAAACACGGAATTTCCAAAATCAACAGAAAAGGAAATATTCTTATTACTTTTGATGTAAAACAGGCCTTTTTACATTGTTCGATAATAGATAATGGTATCGGTATTTACCATGACACAACTAATAATTCAGAAAAAAAACATACTTCTGTGGCTTTTAAAGTAACAAAAGAAAGAATAGAAAATTTATCCAAATACAATGTTTTTACTGCTAAAGAAATTTTTAAAGAATCAAATTGCATCGGAACAAAAATTTCATTTAAAATTCCTCTAAAAACAGATTATTAAATTAAAATGGAAAGAAGAAAATTTATAAAAAATTCACTTTTAGGTGCCGCTGGCGCTAGTTTAATTGGTGGTTTATATACTTGGCAAGTAGAGCCTTTTTGGTTAGAATTTGTTCATGTAAATATGCCTATAAAAAATTTACCAGATCATTTAGAAGGTAAAACGCTAATGCAAATTAGCGATATTCATGTTGGTAATAGGTTTAATTATAATTATGTAATCGAATCTTTCGAAAAAGCAAAGTTATTAGAACCCGATTTTGTAGTGTACACTGGCGATTTTGTTTCTTATGAAAATGAAGAGCAATTAGAACAATTACAAACTGTTATGAAATCTACAGTTATAGGAAAGTTAGGAACTGCCGGTGTTTTAGGAAATCATGATTATGGTGGCGATTGGGTAGAACAACATGTTGCTGATGCTATAACAAATGTATTAGAAGAAGCTGGAATTACAATTTTAATCAATGATGAAAAAGAATTTGATGGATTGAATATTATGGGAATTGATGATTATTGGGGATTAAATTTTGATCCCACAAAAATTACTTCTAAATATGATGCAAAAAAAGCAAATGTTATGCTTTGTCATAATCCTGATGTATGTGATTTAGATGTTTGGAATAATTATAAAGGTTGGATTCTTTCGGGTCATACTCATGGCGGACAAGTGAAACCTCCTTTTTTAAATCCGCCAATTTTACCCGTAGAAAATAAAAGATACAACGCTGGTGAAATAGATTTATTCGACGGACGAACATTATATATCAATAGAGCTTTAGGTAATTTGTATCAAGTTCGATTTAATGTAAGACCAGAAATTACAGTTTTTAAGTTATCGAAATCTTAAAATGAATAAACTTACTACCATATTAGTAGAAGATAATTCTTTAGCTTTAGAAATGTTAGAATCAGATATTTCTATGTATCACAAAGAAATAGAAATTATTGGTACTGCAAAATCTGTTGTACAAGCAGCAAAACTTCTACGTAAAACAAGACCAGATATTCTCTTTTTAGATATTATGTTGGGCGACGGAACAGGTTTTGATATTTTAGAAATCTTTCCTGATTTACAATCAAAAATCATATTTGTAACCGCAAGTGATGCTTACGCTATTAAAGCTTTTAAATTTGCTGCTATAGATTATATACTTAAGCCTTATTCTAATGAAGATTTAGCTAATTCTATTAAAAAAGCTAAACAGCAAATTCAACCTAAAAAAGAGCAATTACAAGTATTAAAGCAAGCTATAAAAGAACCCAATACTAATTTAGAACAGATTTCTTTACATACATCAGAAAAAATTATTGTTGTAAATATTAAAGATATTATTCGTTGTAAGTCAGACAATAATTATACTACGTTTTATTTAATTGATAACCAGAAAATTTTAGTATCAAAAACCTTAAAATTTTATGCAGATTTATTAAAAGATATTGGTTTTTTAAGAGTACATCAAAGTCATTTGATTAATACTTTTTATATAAAAGAGTTTATAAAATCTGATGGTGGTTATTTAATTTTAGCTGATAATTCTAATATTCCTGTATCTGTTAGAAAAAAAAATGAAGTAATAAATATTCTTAAAAATCTTCATTTGTAGTATTTTTTTACTACATTTACATATAAATAATTTGTAATGAAGGTAAAAGATAAGGAAAGGACAGATCGAATAATAGAAATTTACAATGATGTAGGTTTAAATCAAAGAAAATTTGCATAATTGATTGGTGTGTCGCAACAATTGGTAAGTGCAGTATTAAATTATAATAAAAAACCAAACGAAACTATCCTTTTTGCCATTATAGATAACATTACAAGTGTAGACCCAATATGGTTATTAACAGGTAAAGGAAAATATACAAATAACTATGTCCCCCAAAATATAGTATCTACCCCCATAGATACATATATTTCAAACATAGTAAAGGAGCGCTTTGATAAAATTACTAGTGAAATGAATCAAAGATTATCAAATATTGAAGAATTAATTTCTAAAACTAACGCAAAGAATATCTTGAGAAGAATTGATCAAGACAATTCTAAATTGGTATCAGAATTAAAAAAAGATACTAAAAACTTAGGAAGCTAATCCTTTAATATTTGATACCGCTTCTAATTTAAATTGAATTAATTTTATTAAAAAAAATAGAGTTTCAGATTTTTTTAAATCATTATAATAACTTAAAACTTCTATAGATTTTAAAGTAGCCTCTTTGTAGGTTACGGCATGTTGCTCTACTGGTACTTCTTGTTCAAATAATAAAGAAAAATAATCTATAATATTGTTAAAATAAATTCGATCTTCATCTTTAACAGTTAATTTAAACTTCTCTAAAAAATTAACAATTGGATCTATTCCTCCAAAATCATTAATTTTCTTAACCATTTTTTGTTGTAAAGTCATAATTTCAGTTTTAGGTTGGGCAACTAAATTTACAAATTCAACAGGTAAAAACCTAATTTTTAAAATTTTATATAATTTTTGAAGCACAAAAAAAGCTTCTTATTTCTAAGAAGCTTTCTACTTTTGGGTGGAAGACGGGACTCGAACCCGCGACACTCGGTACCACAAACCGATACTCTAACCAACTGAGCTACAACCACCATATAATTGCGGGTGCAAATATAAAAATATTTTTTAATTTAAAACAACAAAAAACTAAATTAATTTATCTAAATTTTTAACAGCAACGTAACGTTCTGAGGTAAAACCTTCTGCGTGTTCTACTCCTATCAATCTTCCTAAATCTCTTGCTCTATAATTTATACTATCTATAAAATTTTTACTAGTAATTGGTGTTTCTGGCTCTTTACTGTTCGGATCAAAGAATTGAGATCCATAAGCTAAAACTGCTTCGGTTTTCTTTTCTATAAAACCAGTAATATCAATTACAAAATCTGGTTCAATATTTTTCCATTGAATATAATGATACACTTGCTTTGGACGCCATTTTTCTTGAATTTCTCCATCAACAGTAGTTTCAATTTTTATTAATCCGCTTAAAAAACAAGCATCAGAAACTAATTTACTTCCTTTACCATGATCGATATGCCTATCATCAATAGCATTACATAAAACAACATCTGGCTTGTATTTACGAATCATTTTTATAATTTCTAGTTGATGTTTTTTATCATTTATAAAAAATCCATCAGAAAATTTTAAATTTTCTCTTACAGAAACACCCATTATGTCTGCTGCTTTGTTTGCTTCAATCATTCTTAACGCTGCAGAACCTCGCGTGCCTAATTCACCTTGAGTTAAATCTACAATTCCTACTTTTTTACCTAGCGAAACTTCTTTTGCTATTGTTGCACCACAACCTAACTCTACATCATCTGGATGTGCTCCAAAAGCTAATATGTCTAATTTCATTCTTTCAATTTTATAAAAAGCTCTTATTTCTTAGCTTTTTGTATTGCTTGTTCAATATCTTCAATTAAATCTTTTGGTTCTTCGATACCAACAGAAAAACGAATTAATCCATCTTTAATACCTCTTTCTAAACGTTCTTTTTCACTTAATAAAGCATGTGTAGTTTGCACAGGACTAACTGTTGTACTTTCTAAACCTGCCAAACTCATAGAAGGTTTAATAAGTTTTAAATTATTTTGGAAATCCATTGCATCAATTCCGTTTGTCAACTCAAAAGACAACATAGCGCCAAAACCTTTCATTTGTTTTTTTGCTAATTCATGCTGCGGATGACTTTTTAAACCAGGATAGTATACACGATCGATATCTGAATTAGCTTCTAAATACAATGCCATTACTTCGGCATTTTTAGTTTGTTCTTTTACACGAAGATTTAACGTTTTTAAACTTCTTTCTAATAACCAAACTGTTTGATCGCTTAAGTTACCACCAAAATTGATTGCGGTATTCCAGATATGTGCAATATGTTCTTTACTAGCAGCAATGGCACCTGCAGAAATATCTGAATGACCACCCATATATTTTGTAGCAGAATGTAACATAATGTCTATGCCAAAATCAGCAGGATTTTGATTGATAGGAGATGCAAAAGTATTATCTATCATTGTTAAAATATCTTTTGACTTAGCTAAATTAGAAATTGCCGCTAAATCTGTAATTCCTAACAACGGATTAGAAGGTGTTTCTATATATAAAACTTTCGTATTGTCTTTAATTAGCGATTCAAAATCTTCTATAGTATCAGATTCTGTAAAAGAATATTCAATTCCGTATTTATCAAATTCAGAAACAATAAAATTATAGGTTCCGCCATAAATAACTTGCTGAATAATTACATGATCTCCAGATTTTAGAAAAGCAAACATAGCAGCAGAAATTGCCGCCATACCAGAACCAAATATTAAACCATCTTCTGTTTTTTCTAAAGCTGCAATTTTTTTACACAGCATTTCTTGATTAGGTGTATTAAAATATCTAGGATATCGTTTTACATCTACACCGTCAAAAGCATAAGAAGTAGACATATACATTGGTGAAACTGCACCTTTAAATTGTTCATCTTTAACTTCTCCAGTATGTACACAAATGGTATTTATTCCTGGTTTATTGTTTTCTTTCATTTCGATAAATTTACATCAGCTAATTTAGTAAAAGCAATTCTAAAATTATATAAATTTATAATATCTTCGCTATAATGATATCAACAGTAATTATCGGAAACGGAAACGTAGCACATCATTTAGACAAAGCTTTTTTAAAAGCTAAAACTATTGATGTTATTAAAATTAATTCTAGAAATTTAAGTAACATCCCTAAAGCAGATATTACAATTATTGCCGTTTCAGATAATGCGATAGAAGAAGTTTCTTCTAAAATAGAAAATAGTTTTGTTGTGCATACTTCTGGTAGTTTTTCTATGGATAATTTACAGAACAAAACTCGCAAAGGCGTTTTTTATATGTTGCAAACTTTTTCTAGAGACAAAGAAATAGACTTTTCTAAAGTACCATTTTGTTTAGAAGCCGAAACTGAAAAAGATTACATTCTACTAGAAAAACTTGCAAAAAGCATTGGTAACAAAATTTATAATATTACTACAGAACAAAGAAAAACATTACATGTTGCGGCCGTTTTTGTAAATAACTTTACAAACCATTTATACAAAATTGGCGCAGATATTTGCGACACAAATAATGTTCCATTTGAAATTTTACAACCTTTAATAGATGAAACAGCATCTAAAATTAAACAGTTAAAACCTGCTAGTGCGCAAACAGGTCCGGCAGTAAGAAACGATACTGAAACTATTAAAAATCATTTAGATTTACTTTCTAAAGAACAGCAAACTATTTATAAAATACTAACCAAATCTATTCAGAAATCGAATAAACCTGAATAAAAAATAAAGATTACAATATAATTATGGAATTGAGTTATAAACAATTATTACCAAAAATTAATACTTTTATTTTTGATGTTGATGGAGTTTTAACCAACGGAATGTTAACAATTATGCCAGATGGCGAATTGGTAAGACATATGAATGTAAAAGATGGCTATGCCATGAAAAATGCTTTAAATAAAGGTTATAGAGTTTGTATAATTTCTGGCGGAACAAATGAAGGCGTAAGAGAAAGATTAGCAGCTTTAGGTATTGAAGATATTTACCTTGGTGCTCATAACAAAATAGAACAATATAAAGAACTTGTAAAAAAATACGATTTGAAAGCCGAAAACGTATTATACATGGGTGATGATGTACCAGATTTTCCTGTAATGGAATTGGTAGGTATGCCTGCATGCCCAAATGACGCTGTTCAAGAAATACAACAAGTAGCTAAATATATTTCTTACAAAAAAGGTGGTGAAGGTTGTGTTAGAGATGTAATAGAACAAGTTTTACGTGTTCAAAACAAATGGAATGAAAATTTTGATGCGAGTTTATAAAACTTTAACAACAATATTCTAAAATATTTTATATTTTTAAATCCATTTTAATATGAATTCAATACTTTTTTAACATGAAAAAAACATTTTTTACATTTTTATTTTTGTCATTAGTACTTTCTATCAATTCGCAAACAATTTTTGGAAAATGGAATTCTAAAAATGAAGCAGGTACAGTTGATTCTGTATTAGAAGTTTATGAAAAAAATGGCAAAGCATATGCAAAAGTTGTAGAAATATTAAATCCGGCTAGAAAAAATGCGCTTTGTGTTGATTGTGAAGGTGAATATAAAGACAAACCCATTTTAGGTTTAGATATTTTATCTGGATTAGAAAAAGATGATGACGAATGGTCTGGAGGACAAATTATAGATCCAAGAAATGGTAAAACGTACAAATGCTATATTAAATTAGTGAATGCTAATAAGCTAAAACTTAGAGGATATATTGGTGTTTCACTCTTTGGTAAAACTGCCTATTGGGAAAGAGCTAAATAGAAATAAAAAAGCCGATTAAAATTAAATTTTAATCGGCTTTTTTATTAGTTTTTTTCTTCTAACATGGGTACAAATGCAAAATCACCAAGTTCATGTTTTTCAAATTCTTTTGCAGATTTTCTTATAAATAATGTCATAATTTGAGTTTTGTCTCCTACGGGAATCAACAACTTCCCTCCTACTTTAACTTGTGCTAATAAAGCTTTTGGCACATAAGGTGCACCTGCTGTTACTATAATTTTATCAAAAGGTGCTTTTTCTTTTAAACCTTTGTAACCATCACCAAAAATAAATCTCTTAGGTTTGTAACCTATTTTTGGTAAAAACAAAGACGTTTTTTTAAACAACTCTTTTTGTCTTTCTATAGAATAGACTTCTGCTTTCAATTCTAATAATACAGCCGTTTGGTAACCAGAACCTGTACCAATTTCTAAAACTTTTTCTCCGGGTTTAATTTCTAAAGTTTCAGATTGAAAAGCAACTGTATAAGGCATAGAAATTGTTTGTTCTGCAGCAATAGGAAAAGCTTTGTCTTGGTAAGCATGAGCTTCGAAACTAGAATCTATAAACAAATGTCTTGGTATTTTTCTAACCGCATTTAAAACATTTTTATCGGTAATACCTTTTGCTTCTAAAACAGCAGCTAATTGATTTCTAAGTCCTTGATGTTTGGATGTGTCTTTCAAATTTAATAATTTCTAAAGTCTAAAAATAGTAATAATTCTAAATACAATATTATAAAATTGTATCTTTGTTTTCGTTGATTTTTTCTATTAAAAAAATAGAAATTTTAAAGCATTTAAAAACAACATTATTCACTATTGTTTTTAATTTAAATGCTACAACAACAGCTATTAATTCAAAAAAAATAATACATATATGCTAAAAGCTGGCGTTTTAGGTGCAGGACATCTTGGTAAAATTCATTTACGTTTACTACAACAATCGGATAAATATGAACTTGTTGGTTTTTTTGACCCATTTAAAGAAAATGCAGAAAAAGTTGCAAAAGAATTTGGGTATAAATTATTCGATTCGATAGAAGATTTAATAAAAGCTGTAGACGTTGTAGATATTGTTACACCAACTTTATCGCATTTTGAGTGTGCTAAACTTGCCATTGAAAACGGTAGACATATTTTTATTGAAAAACCTATTACTAAAACCGTTGTAGAAGCAGAAGCTATTAAAACTTTAGCGAGTCAGTTTCATATTAAAGGCCAAGTTGGGCATGTAGAACGTTTTAACCCAGCTTTTACTGCAGTAAAAGATAAAATTGATACACCAATGTTTATCGAAGCACATCGATTAGCAGAATTTAACCCAAGAGGTACAGATGTGCCGGTTGTTTTAGATTTAATGATTCATGATATCGATATAATCCTTTCTGTGATAGATTCTAAAGTAAAAAATGTAAACGCTAGCGGAATTTCTGTAATCTCTGAAACACCAGATATTGCAAATGCAAGAATAGAGTTTGAAAATGGCTGTGTTGCCAATTTAACGGCAAGTAGAATTTCAATGAAAAATATGCGTAAAACACGATTTTTTCAGAAAGACGCTTACATTTCTGTTGATTTTCTTGAGAAAAAATCTGAAATTGTTAGAATGAAAGACGTGCCAAACAAACCTGATGAGTTTGCAATGATTTTGCAAAATGCAGAAGGTGTAAAAAAGCAAATTTATTTCGACAATCCAGAAGTAGAAAATAACAATGCTATTTTAGATGAATTAGAATCTTTTGCAGATGCTATTCATAACAACACTAAACCTGTTGTTTCTTTAAGACAAGGTGCAGAAGCTTTAAGAGTTGCACAAATGATTATAGATTGTTTCTAAAACTTAACAAACAAGTGCGTTAAGGATAGAGCGGTTTGTTTGAGCTCTTTTTAAAATTTTTTAAAATAAATTTTAAAAAAGCGAGTAGCGAAAGCCTGTTTAAACGCCCAAAAATAAATTTTAAATTAAATATTGATGAAAAATATCGCTGTAATTGGTGCTGGTACAATGGGTAACGGAATTGCCCATACTTTTGCGCAATTTAACTATAATGTACACTTAATAGATATTTCTGAAACTGCTTTAAATAAAGGTATTGCAACTATTACTAAAAATCTTGATAGAATGGTTGCTAAAGAAAAAATTTCTGAAGCAGATAAAACTGTTACCTTAAATAACATAACTCCTTTTATTTCAATTGAAAACGGAGTTAAAGATGTTGATTTAGTTGTTGAGGCTGCTACAGAAAATGTAGCGTTAAAATCTAAAATTTTTAAACAATTAGATGAAGTTTGTGGTGAAAAAACAATTTTAGCTACCAATACATCGTCTATTTCTATTACTCAAATTGCTGCTGTAACTAATAGACCAGAAAAGGTTATTGGTATGCACTTTATGAATCCTGTGCCGATTATGAAGTTGGTAGAAATTATTAGAGGTTATAATACTTCTGATGCTGTGATGGAAACGATTGTGAATTTATCTAAAGAAATTAAGAAAACTCCGGTAGAGGTTAACGATTATCCTGGTTTTGTAGCAAACAGAATTTTAATGCCAATGATTAATGAGTCTATAGAAACTCTATATAACGGTGTTGCTGGTGTTGCAGAAATTGATACTGTAATGAAATTAGGTATGGCACACCCAATGGGACCTTTACAATTGGCAGATTTTATTGGTTTAGATGTTTGTTTGTCTATTCTTAATGTTCTATACGACGGATTTAAAAACCCAAAATATGCTCCTTGTCCACTTTTAGTAAACATGGTAATGGCTGGTAAATTGGGTGTAAAATCTGATGAAGGTTTTTATGATTATTCTGAGAACAGAAAAGCAGAGAAAGTTGCTAAAATGTTTAGCTAAGAAAACATAATGAAAAAAGTACTCTTAGTCTTTATTTTTTCTACATTGATGTGTACTGCACAACAAACAAAAAAAGGGATTTTAAATTTTAAAAAAATTGGTTTTTTGTACAATAATGTAGATGAAGATAGTTTTTTATCTGCTGATAAAGACTATACTTATACTGCTGATGTTTATAAGTTTCAGGTTTTTTATGATTTAGGAAAATGGAAATCTTTAGATTTTGATTTAATTGTACAACCGCAAAAACAAACGATCAAACATCAACTTATAAATGAACAATTTGTAACACCAGATGAAGATAATTATGAAGCTAAAAGAGCTGAATTTACAGCTTTAAAGTCAATAAATTTGTATGGTTTAGAGTTTGGTTTACTTATAGAACAAAAAATATTTGAGAAATTAAATGCCCAAGTAACTCTTGGTTTAGGTTTGGCTACCATAAATAAAAGAACAGAGCGTTTGGCAAAAGGTTTTACGTTTATAGAAAATGCTTCTTTGGGGCTTTCTTATAAACCATTTAAAAAGGCGTTTATATACTTTGGTGGCAATATTGGTCATGTTTCTAACTTAGATACACAACAACCAAATAGCGGCTACACATTCGCGGGTTACGAGTTTGGTTTTTCTTATTTATTGAAATAAAAAAAAGGGAGCAAATTGCTCCCTTTTATATTTTATGTTATTATTGATTATTTTCCTAACCAAGAATTTAACATCCAAATTGTTTTTTCTTGTTCTGCGATAAAATCACTCATCATAGAGTTTGTACCTTCATCATCTGCTTTATCTGATAAATCTAATATATCTCTTTCAATTTTTAATAATTCTGATAATGAATTTACAACAAGCTCTACTGCTTCTACATCGTTAGAAATATCTTTACCAACAGCAACAGAAGAAACCTCTAAATAATCTGTAAATGTGTGTAATGGTTTACCTTGTAATGTTAAAATTCTTTCTGCAATGTCATCTATTTTAACTTGCGAATCTGTATAAAACTCTTCGAACTTTACATGTAATTCAAAGAAATTTTTTCCTTTGATGTTCCAATGTAAACCTCTTAAATTTTGGTAATATATTTGAAAATTTGCTAATAATCCGTTTAAATTATCAACTAAATTTGCACTGTCTTTTTTATCTAATCCTAATATTGATTTGCTCATTTTATTCTCTTTTAAGTGTACATCAAATTTAATCAAAATTAAACCCCTTATTAGATAATAATTATTGATAGTTTTAATATCTTTATCAAAATTTCTTATATAAATGACTATTACTCAATTAAAATACGTTTTATCTGTTTCAGAATACCAAAATTTTACGGTAGCAGCAGAACATAGCTTTGTTACACAACCTACTTTAAGTATGCAAATACAAAAATTAGAAGATGAATTAGGCGTAAAAGTTTTTAATAGATCTAAAAAACCAATTGAACTAACAGAGGTTGGTAGAAAAATTGTAGAACAAGCTAAAGTTATTGTTGATGAAAGCAACCGAATTTTAGATATTGTACATCAACAAAAAGGATATATTGGTGGTGAATTTAAAATAGGAATTATACCTACAATTATGCCAACGTTGTTACCAATGTTCTTGCAAAATTTCACTAACAAATATCCGAAAGTAAAATTAATTATCGAAGAATTAACAACAGAAGATATTGTTAGAAAGTTAACTGACGGACATATAGATGCCGCAATTGCAGCAACGCCTTTAGAAAATGAAGCAATAAAAGAAAGACCTTTATATTACGAACCTTTTGTTGGTTTAGTGCCAAGAAACCACAGGTTATTTGATTCTAAACAAATTACTGCAGATGAGTTAGAAATGGAAGATATTTTGTTATTAGAAGATGGTCATTGTTTTAAAGACAGTGTTATTAATTTATGTAGAACTCATAAACAAGATAATAAAAAAGGTTTTCAATTAGAAAGCGGTAGTTTTGATACATTAATTAAACTATCTAAAGAAGGTTTGGGCATGACATTGTTACCTTATTTACATACTTTAGATTTAAACGCAACAGATAAAAGCCATTTAAGAGAATTTACAAATCCGCCACCAGCGAGAGAAGTAAGTTTAATTTATCATAAATCGCAATTAAAAATGCAATTAATAGAAGCTTTAAAGAAAACTATTGATGGTGTTGTTAGAGGTGCAATTTCATTTTCTGATGTAAAAATTATTAGTCCGTTAAAAAACTAACTTCAAAAATTCACATAAAAAAAAGGAAACCAAATTAAATTGGTTTCCTTTTTTTTATTTTGCTAATAAGCTATTCTTAAGAATACATCTTATCTCTTAATTCTTTAATTTTAGAATCTGATAAATATTCTTCGAAAGTCGTATATCTATCAATAACACCTTTTGGAGTTAACTCTATAATTCTATTTGCAACTGTTTGTGCAAACTCGTGATCATGCGTTGTAAATAAAACAGTCCCTTTAAAATTAATTAAAGCGTTATTTAAAGATTGAATAGATTCTAAGTCTAAGTGGTTGGTAGGTTCATCTAAAACTAACACGTTTCCTCTTTTCATCATCATTCTAGACAACATACAACGTACTTTTTCACCTCCAGAAAGCACATTACTTTTCTTTAAAGCTTCTTCACCAGAAAATATCATTTTCCCTAAGAAACCACGTAAAAACACTTCTTCTCTTTCTTCTTCTGTTTGGGCATACTGTCGTAACCAATCTACCAAATTTAAATTTCCATCTTGAAAAAAGCTAGAGTTGTCTAGTGGTAAATATGATTGCGTAGTTGTAACTCCCCAAGAAAATTTACCAGCATCTGCGTCTTCATTTCCATTTATAATTTGATAAAAAGCTGTTACTGCTCTAGAGTTTTTAGAAATTACAGCTACTTTATCTCCTTTATTTAGATTGATATGAACATCATTAAATAATTTTTCTCCTTCAAATTCTTTAGATAAACCTTCTACATTTAAAATTTGGTCACCAGCTTCTCTATCTCTATCAAAAATAATTGCTGGGTAACGTCTACTAGATGGTTTAATATCTTCAACATTTAATTTATCAATCATTTTTTTACGAGAAGTTGCTTGTTTAGATTTTGCAACGTTTGCAGAAAAACGACGGATAAATTCTTCTAATTCTTTCTTCTTATCTTCAGCTTTTTTGTTTTGTTGTGCTCTTTGTTTTGCGGCTAATTGGCTAGATTCATACCAAAACGTATAATTACCAGAGTAATGATTTATTTTTCCAAAATCTATATCAGAAATATGTGTACAAACAGCATCTAAAAAGTGTCTATCGTGCGATACAACAATTACTGTATTTTCAAAATTAGCTAAGAAGTTTTCTAACCAAGCAATCGTTTCGAAATCTAAATCGTTGGTTGGCTCATCCATTATTAACACATCAGGATTACCAAATAAAGCTTGTGCTATTAACACACGTACTTTTTGCTTACCATCTAAATCTTTCATTAAAGTGTAATGCAAATCTTCTTTTATACCTAAGTTAGAAAGCATTGCGGCAGCATTAGAATCTGCATTCCAACCATCCATTTCTTCAAAAACAATTTGAAGTTCTCCAATTTTTTCTGCATTTTCATCAGTATAATCTGCATACAAAGCATCAATTTGTTTTTTAATCTTAAACAAATCTTTGTTTCCCATTACTACGGTTTCTAATACCGGATACTCATCAAAAGCATAATGATCTTGCGTTAAAACAGACATACGTTTACCTGTTTCTAAGTGCACTTGACCAGAAGTTGGTTCTTGCACGCCAGAAATTATTTTTAAAAATGTAGATTTTCCGGCTCCGTTTGCTCCAATAATTCCATAACAATTTCCTTGAACGAATTTTGTATTAACTTCGTCGAACAAAATACGTTTTCCAAATTGAACAGATAAATTAGATACTGATAACATAAATAAGCTTTTTTGAATTTTGTGCAAAAGTACAAATTCCATTTTTCTTTTTACCCATAATCGCTAATACTTTTCTAAGTAAAAAATTGATTTCTAAATATTCTTTTAAACTATTTTAACAGTGAATTAACAACCTTACATTGTTCTAATTTCTACATTTGTATACTATATTTGCGTTTTATATATATGAGTAAAAATTACATATTAATTGCACCGCTTTTATTACTATTAGTAGCAATGCAAAGTTGTACAAATAGTGGCAATAACACCAATACTTATTTTGGTGGTAAAATTATAAACCCTAAAACTAAATTTGTTGTTTTATATGCAAACGATAAATTAATAGACACACTTACTTTAGACAAAAAAAACAAGTTTCTTGGTACATTTAATAATTTAGATGAAGGTTTGTATTACTTTAAACATGGTAACGAAAACCAATACATTTATTTAGAGCCAAAAGACAGTTTAATGTTGCGTTTAAATACTTGGGATTTTGATGAATCTTTAGTATTTGCAGGTAAAGGTGCAGAACGTAATAATATTTTAATTGATATTTTTCTTGAAGACGAAAATGAAAGAAAACTTTTCTATAAATTAAATAGGTTATCACCAAACAAATACCAAGAAAAAGTAGATTCTATTATTGATGTTAGATTAGAAACCTATAAAGAATACATTGAAAAACATCCTAATGAAACTGATAGCTATTTTAAAATACTTAAAACAGCATTAACTTATACTATTTATTCTAGAGCAGAAAGATACCCAACCAATCATGTTTACAGTTTAAGAAAAAAGGATTTCCCAGAAATTAACTCTTCTTTTTATAATTACAGAAAAAATATAGAATACAATAACAATGATTTAATGTATTACACGCCTTATGCAAGATACATTACTAATTATTTATATAATAAAACCTATGCTTTAGGTCATAAACCAAAGCAAGATAGTTTTACAACTGCTTTCACAGTAGATTTACTTAATACAATAGATAAAGAAATAAATTCAAAAGATTCTAAAAATGCTCTGCTTAAAAGAACCGTTTTAGATCATTTTTACAGAAAATCTAGTTGTAATATTAATAATGAATCGTTTGAATTATTTTTTAAGCTTTCTACAAATAAAGATGATATAAGATTAGTAAAAAATGTTTTAGAAGATAATAAGGTAATTCATAAAGGAGATAAAGTTAAAGGTTTTTCAATTTTTGATTTTACCAATCAATCAATAGATATCACAGATTTTACAAAAAATAAAAAATCTGTTCTATTATTTTGGAACAAAGAATATATGTCTAAATCTTTCTTAAGCTCTAGAATACCTTACTTACAGAAAAAATTTCCAAATTTAAATTTTGCTGTGATAGAGGTTGATGGTAACAATAACAATAGAATTAAAAATATTGATATTAAAAATCAATACTACATTAATTCTAAAGATTTAAAAGAAAATTTCCTTACAAGTAAAATGAACAGAACAATTCTTGTAAATAAAAACGGAATTGTTACTAATGGTTATGCCGCAATATCGTCTTATAACATTAATAATCAGCTTAAAGAACTAAGCAAAAACAATTAAACACTTAAAGACTTGCTATTAAGTTAATTTGATGTACCTTTGCACGATTTTAATTTTGAGGGTAACTCATAGAAAATCAAGTCGAAATTTATAAATTGATTTGCAGGTGGGCGTTCTGTGAATCTACAAAAACACAGTAATGTCAACATTTTTAGAGTTAGGTTTAAAAGAACCTATAAACAAAGCATTAACAGATTTAGGTTACGAAAAACCAACTGTTATTCAAGAAAAAGCAATTCCACAAATTATTTCTTCTACAGACGATTTAAAAGCATTTGCACAAACAGGTACAGGTAAAACTGCAGCTTTTAGTTTACCAATTTTAGAACTTTTAGATTCTAATAGTAAAAATGTACAAGCAATTATTTTATCTCCAACAAGAGAACTTGCAGTACAAATTGGTAATAACATCAAAGACTTTTGTAAATATTTACCAGACGTAAAAGTAACTACAGTATACGGTGGTTCTAGTATGGAAGAACAAATTAGATCTTTAAAAAAAGGATCTCAGATAGTTGTTGGTACTCCTGGTAGAACAGTAGATTTAATCAATAGAAGAGCATTAAAATTAGGAAACGTTGAGTGGTTAGTTTTAGATGAAGCCGACGAAATGTTAAACATGGGTTTCAAAGATGAGTTAGATAGCGTTTTAGATGCTACACCAGAAACGAAACAAACATTGTTATTTTCTGCAACTTTTCCTAGAGAAGTAGAAGCTATTGCAAGAAACTACATGACAAAGCCAGTAGAAATTACTTCTGGTGAAAAGAACCAAGGTTCTGATAATGTAAGTCATGAGTATTATGCAGTAACTGAAAGAACTCGTTATCCAGCATTAAAAAGAATCGCAGATTTAAATCCAAATATATATGCTATTATTTTTTGTAGAACTCGTAGAGAAACTCAAGAAGTAGCAGATAATTTAATTAAAGACGGTTATAATGCAGATTCTTTGCACGGAGATTTATCTCAAGGACAAAGAGATTCTGTAATGGGTAAATTCAGAAAAAAAACAATTCAAATTTTGGTTGCAACAGATGTAGCAGCAAGAGGATTAGACGTTACTGAATTAACACACGTTATTAACCATAAATTACCAGACCAAGTAGAAAACTACAACCATAGAAGTGGTAGAACTGGTAGAGCTGGTAACAAGGGTATTTCTATAGTTTTAGTTAATGGTAAAGAAAAAGGAAAACTAAGACAAATAGAAAGAATAATAAAAAAGAAATTTGTTGAAGCTAAAGTGCCTTCTGGTAAAGAAATTTGTCAGAATCAATTAATGCATTTAATCGATAAAGTTCAAAATATAGAAGTAAATGAAACTCAAATTAACGAGTTTTTACCAAGTATTTACGAAAAATTAGAATCTTTAGATAGAGAAGAGTTAATTAAAAAATTCGTTTCGTTAGAATTCAATACAATGTTGGCATACTACGAAAACGCTAAAGATTTAAACGATTTGTCTTCTAGAGATAATTCTAGAGCAAGATCTACTAATGAAAACATGACACGTTTTTTCATCAATATTGGTAGAAAAGACAATTTAAATCCAGGTAAATTAATTGGATTAATTAACGAGCAAAATATCGGTGATAAAATTGAAATTGGCGCTATAGATATTCTAGATACTTTCTCTTTCTTTGAAATTGATAAAAACTTCGAAGACAAAACTTTAGAAACTTTCTCTAGCAATCAACCTGATTTTGAAGGTAGATCTGTAAATGTAGAAGTTACTAAAAAAGAACGCTCTGGTGGCGGAAGAAGAGGCGGACGTAAAAAATCTTTTGGTAAAAAAGATGGCGGTTTTGGTAGACGTAGAAGTTCTGAAGGTTCTTCATCATCTTCTAGAAGAAGTGATTCTGGAAATAGAGGTCGTTCTGATAGACGTTCTTCTGATAGACCAGACAGAAGTTCTAGAAGCGGAGGAGATAGAAAAGCTTCTAGCGGATTCGGAAGAAAACGTAGAGAAAGCTAGATTATAAAATTTAAAAACCTTAAAAGCTCGTAAAATTAATTTTTTACGAGTTTTTTATTTATATAAAATTAAAAAAGCGATTAGTGTAAAAACAATTACTTGCATCCATTTTAGATAGAAACCTATTTTATTATTGAGCTTTATTTTTTCAGATATTTTTCCTGATAAAATTGCTATTCCAGAAAAGATTACTAAAGAAACTAACATAAAAATTAAACCCAAAACATAAAATTGAATAACTGTGCTTAATTGATCACTGAATAAAAACCCTGGAAAAAAGGCAAGAAAGAAAATGGTTACTTTAGGATTTAAAACATTCATGATAAATCCTTGCTTAAATAATTGTAGCGTAGATTTTTTTGGAATATTATTTTGTGAAAGTTCAATATTATCGTCAGATTTATAAACCTTGTAAGCTAAATATAATAGGTAAACAGCTCCAAATATTTTAATTGTTAAGTAGACACTCTCCGACTCTTTAATTATTGCGGAAACTCCGAAAGCTAATAATGTCGTATGAATTAAACAACCACTTATCAAACCAAAAACAGTTGCTAAACCGTATTTTATACCATTAACAATACTTTCAGTTAACACAAAAATATTATCAGGTCCTGGCGATAAAGCTAGCATAGAGGTTGCTAAGGCAAACGAAAAAAGGGTTTCTATCATTTTATAAGTAAATCAGTATAATTTAATTATAAAAATAGTTAATTATTTAAAATAGCTTTATTTATTTTTTTGATTAAACTTGGTCCTTCATAAATAAATCCTGTATAAACTTGCACTAGATCTGCACCTGCGTTCAATTTTTCTAAAGCATCTTCTGCAGAATGAATACCTCCTACTCCAATAATCGGAAAACTTTTATTAGAATTAACGGCTAAGTATTTAATTACTGCTGTACTTTGATTTTTTATAGGTTGACCACTAACACCACCGTTACCAATTTCATTTAACCTTTCTTTACTCGCTTTTAAATTATCTCTTTTAGTAGAAGTATTTGAGGCAATTACACCATCAATATTGGTCTCTGCAACTAACTCAATTATTTCATCTAATTGTACATTATTTAAACCCGGAGCAATCTTAAGCAAAATTGGTTTTTTGATAGTAAACTGGTTGTTCTTTTTTTGACATTCTGTAATCAATTCAACTAAATAATCTTTGTCATTTAATTTAGCGTGACTTCCTACATTTGGACAACTAACATTTAAAACAAAATAATCTACAAAAGGATGTAATTCTGCAAAAACTTCTAAATAATCTTTGGTATAATCTTCAGCAGAAGTAGTTGTGTTTTTTCCTATGTTACCACCAATTATTACTTTATGTTTATTCTTTTTTAAATTTTTTATAGCCTCTTCTACACCATCATTATTAAACCCCATTCTATTAATGATACCTTTATCATCCTTTAATCTAAAAAGTCTTTTTTTAGGGTTACCAACTTGTCCTTTTGGTGTAACTGTTCCTATTTCTATAAAACCAAAACCAAAATTTGCCAACTCATTATATAAAACTGCATTTTTATCGAAACCAGCAGCTAAACCTACAGGATTTTTAAAAGTTAATCCAAATAGATTACGTTCTAATTTTTTATCATTAATTTGATATACTTTTCTAAATAAAGGTGCTATCAAAGGGATTTTACATAAAAATCGAATTAGAGAAAATGTAAAGTAATGAACTTTTTCTGGATCAAATAAAAATAAAATAGGTCGTATAATTAATTTGTACATAAAATTAGGGTATAAAAAAAGCCCCAAATAACATGGAGCTTTTATAAATTATCTTAAAACAGCATTAAAATTCTTTTCGAAAGTTTGCTGAAGTTTTTGCATTATTTTGTCAATCTGTTTATCGGCTAACGTTTTTGTTTCATCTTGCAATAAAAAACTAACTGCATAAGATTTTTTACCTTCTGGTAGATTTTCACCTTCGTAAACATCAAATAAATCAACTTCTTTTAATAACTTTTTTTCTGATTGAAAAGCAGCATTATAAAGCTCTTTAAATTCGGTTTTAGTATCTAATAATAATGCTAAATCTCTTTTTACAGCAGGAAACTTAGCCAAATCTGTAATTTTAATGTTTTTATTTCCAGTAATTTTTAAAATCGTATCCCAATTAAAATCAGCAAATAAAACCTCTTGTTTAATTCCGAATTCTTTTAATAAAGCTCTTTTAACAACTCCAAATTCTACAAGTTTCATTTTACCTAAACTTAGGGTAATTCCTTCAGAAAAAACATCTAATTTAGAAGGCGTTGTTTTTAGTTTATCTACCCCTAACCTACCAAGAATATTCGTAATTATACCTTTTAAGTAGAAAAAATCTGATTGCTTATTGTTCTGAACCCAAGTATCATTTGTTCTATTACCAGTAACAAATAACGTTAAGTGTTTATCTTCTTGATATTTATCATTGTATTTATGGTAGGTTTTACCAAACTCATAAAACTTTAAAGCATTATTTTTTCTATTGATGTTGTAAGAAACAGACTCTAAACCACTAAATAATAAAGACTGACGCATCACCTTTAAATCATTACTTAATGGGTTTAACATTTCTACATTAGCTTCTTCATTTATATTTTCTGATAAAGTTGCATAATGCGGTTTTGTTAAAGAATTTGCCATAGTTTCATTAAAACCTAAAGCAGATAATTGATTTGCTACAACATTTTCTATCTTAGAATCTTTATTAGAATCAAAAGAAATAGAAGTATTTAATTTATGAGAAAATTCGATATTGTTATAACCGTAAACTCTTAAAATTTCTTCTATAATATCTGCTTCTCTTTGAACATCTGTTCTGTAAAAAGGAATTGTTAATCCTAAACCACCTGCAGTTTCACTGTTAATTTTAATTTCTAATGAAGCTAAAATATTTTTAATTGTTTCTTTTGGTAGTTCTTGACCAATTAATCTGTATGCATTTTCGTAAGATAAAAACACTTGATAATCTTCTGCTTTTTCAGGATAGAAATCAGAAATATCAGATCCCATTTTTCCGCCAGCATATTCTTCAATTAACAAAGCAGCTCTTTTTAAAGCATATTCTGTCATATTAATATCGATTCCTCTTTCAAATCGGAAAGAAGCATCTGTATTTAAAGCATGTCTTTTAGCTGTTTTTCTAACAGAAACCGGATTAAAATATGCACTTTCTAAGAAAATTGAAGTTGTATTTTCTGTTACACCAGATTTACTTCCTCCAAATACACCTGCAATACAAAGCGGATTTGAATCTGCATCACAAATCATAATATCTTCTGATGACAATTCTCTTTCTACATCATCTAGTGTTGTAAACTTTGTTCCTTCTTCTAAGGTTTTAACTAAAACTTTATTTCCTTTTATTTTCTGAGCATCAAAAGCATGTAAAGGCTGTCCTAATTCATGTAAAACATAATTTGTTATATCTACAATATTGTTTTTAGGCGTTAAACCGATTGCTTTTAATCTATTCTGAATCCACTCCGGAGAATCTTTAACAGTTACATCTGTAATTGTAATACCGCAATATCTAGGAGCTTGTTCTTTGTTTTCTACTTCAACATCAAAACGGAGTGTTCTTTCATCAACATGAAAATCACTTACAGAAGGAGAAATTAATTCTAAATTAATTTCTTGCTGCATTAAACCCGCTCTTAAATCTCTAGCAACACCAAAATGGCTCATCGCATCAGATCTATTTGGAGTTAAACCAATTTCAAAAATTTGATCTATTTCTATATTAAAAACTTCTGCAGCTGGTGTACCTGTAGTAAGAGTTTCATCTAAAATCATAATACCATCGTGCCCAGAACCTAAACCTAGTTCGTCTTCGGCACAAATCATTCCATGACTTTCTTCTCCTCTAATTTTACCTTTTTTTATTTTAAACCCTTCTCCTTTATCATCATATAAAGTAGTACCAATAGTTGCAACAGGTACTTTTTGACCAGCAGCTACATTTGGTGCACCACAAACAATTTGTACAGGTTCTCCGTTACCTAAATCTACTGTAGTTACTTTTAACCTATCTGCATTTGGGTGTTGCACACATGTTAAAACTTCACCAACAACAATACCTTGTAAGCTTCCTTTAATAGATTCTTTAGTTTCTATTCCTTCTACTTCTAGACCTAAATCAGTTAATAATTCGCCTGTTTTAACAGCATCCCAATCTGTTTGTAAAAACTGTTTTAACCAGTTGTATGATATTTTCATATTCCTTTTTTCGGGTTTATAAGCTGCAAATTTAACTATTTTTATCGTTTTTTAAGTCCATTTTCTACTTAAAAGACGTAAGTTTATTCACAATAAACATAATATTTAATTCTGTTGAATTTGAAGAAATGAAATCTACATTTTATATTTATTTAATCTTCTGTATTTCATAGAATAAACTAAAAATTAAACCACGTTTATTTATTATAAATTTTAATGAATCAACGTTCATCAGTAAAAGTATTTCATTAAATTATTTTTTAACCACAACGATAGGCCAAGTTTTTGAAAATATTTATAAATTTATTAGTAACCGAAAAACAATATATTTGCAGTTAAAAAAATATAATGTTCAAAAGAATACCAAACTATATTAAATATATTTTCATTCATCTTATTTTTCTGTTTGCTTATATATTTTTCTTTAGAATTTTATTTTACTTTTTATTTTCCGAGTTAGATAATATTGCAATTAGTGAAATAAAAAAAGGTTTCTTTTTAGGAGCACGTTTCGATTTAAAATTAGCTGTAATTACAATTTTTCCGATAGCTATTTTAGTATTAATAACCAACTATAAATTTTTTAGTAAAAAAATATTCAAAATTATTGCAAATATTTATTTCTTAATTGGTTATGTAATTTTAACGCTATTCTTTTTATTCGATTTTGGGTATTATGACTATTTAAACATTAGGCTAGACGCATCTTCTTTACGCTTTTTAAGTAATTTAAAAATTTCTAGTAAGGTTTTAGTAGAAAGCTATCCTATTTATAAAGGTTTAATCGGGTTATTATTACTTGGTATTGCTGTCTTTTGGTTTTCTAAATTTATTTATAACTCATTTACAACTCAAAAAACTTTTATTACTAACAAAGTTAAATCACTTTATTTTATTGTAACATTTTTAATTCTTTCTTTCGGAATTTATAATAGTTTTACTCACTATCCTCTTCGATGGAGTCAAGCTTTTTTTTCTAAAAATAATGCAGTAAATCAATTTACTTTAAATCCTGTTTTATATTTTTTTGACAGTTTTGCCTACAGAAGTGAAGGCGTAAATATGACAGAGTTTAATAAATTTTACCCTGTAATTTCTAAGCACTTAAAATTACCAAAAGATTCTATATCATTTTCTAGAAAAGTAAATTTTAAAACGACTTTTAAAGAGAAACCAAATGTAATTATTGTTATGTTAGAATCCGTGGGTGTTAAACCAATGAGCTATTATGGTAACCCAATAAAAAGCACACCTATTTTAGATTCTTTACTTCAAAAAAGCATCAGTTTTCCTAATTTTTATGTACATAAATCTGGAACAGCTGCTAGTGTTTTTGCAAGTGTAACAGGTTTACCAGATGTCGAAAATATTAGAACAGCTTCTAGAAACCCTCTTTTACAAGATCAAAGAATTCTTTTTGATCAGTTTACAGATTATGAAAAATTATATTTTTTAGGCGGAAGTGCAAATTGGGCAAACATTAGAAGTATTTTTCAATCGAATATTAAAGGTTTAAAAATTTTTGAAGAAGGAAGCTACGAAACTGAAAACAGAGCAGATGTTTGGGGAATTGATGATTATGAATTGTTTAAAGAAGCTAATAAAGAGTTAGAAAAAATATCTAAAAAAGGCAAACCCTTTGTAGCTTATATACAAACAGCAACAAATCATATGCCTTTTACAGTACCAGATGCTAAGGAAAGCTACAAACCTTTAAAAGAGAATGATATTTCTAAAAATGAATTAGAAAAAAGCGGATTTAAATCTGTAGATCAATTAAATGCACTTAGATATCTAGATTTTAATGTAGGTAGATTTCTAAAAAGAGCTAAAGAATCTGGTTATTATGATAATACAATTTTTGCATTTTTTGGTGATCATAATACTGCTATGACAAAAACAGATTTGTATTCTAAAGAATATGATTTAAATATTCAATCGCAACATGTACCCTTTTTAATTCACGCACCTAAATATGTAAAGCCAAGAGTTATTAAAAAGAATGGTAAATTAATTGACTTATTTCCAACTTTAATTAGTTTGGCTAAAATAGAACACACAAACTATACTTTGGGTAACAATTTATTAGATAGTACCTACACAAATAGTAACTCTTTTGTATACCTAGGTATTAAAGGAGAACCTGCGGTAGGAATAATTGAAGATAGTTTGTATTACTATAAAACAACCATTACAAAATCTAATGGTTTGTATAATTTAAAAGAAAAATCACTAACAGATTTAAAAGATAATTTACCAAAAAAAACTAGAGAATTAGACAGTTTACTTAGCGCTTATTATAACGCTACTAAATACTTATATTTTAATAATAAAAAAGACTAACTAAAAATCTTTTTATCTAACTTATTAAATAAGTAAAAATAAATTTTTGCAAAAGTGATTCCGATTAGAATTCCTACTAAAATGTCTATTGGATAATGAATACCCAAATACAATCTACTATAAGCAAATATCATTGGAAATAATAACAAAAAGTACACATACTTGTACGCATCTTTTAGTAATAAAATAACAAATACAGTAAAGAAAGTAGATGTTGTTGCATGACCAGACATAAAACTAAAGCTTTGCGGACTTATTAATGTTCTAAGCTGATATTTTATAGTGATATCGTTATTAGGTCTTATTCGTTGTACAGAATTTTTAATTAGATTGGTAAATTGATCTGAAAATGCTACTAAAATAATCATCGCCAAAAAAACGAATCCTCCTTTTTTCCAACCAAATTTTTTAATTACCAAAAACATAATTAAAAGAAATAAAGGAATCCAGTTTCGTTGATCTGTAACAGTCAACCAAAACGGATCCCAATATTCATTTCCTAAATTATTTAGAAAAATTAGTAATTCTTTGTCTTTTTGAATAATATTCATAAAACTTACTTACCAATTTTTAGAACTTCAACCTCAAAAACCAAATCAGATTTTGCAGGAAAAGGCCCAAATTTTATATCACCAAAACCAATAGTATATGGTATAAACAACCTTGCTTTTTCACCTTGTCTCATAGTCAAAATACCTTCTTTTAATCCACTTATCATAGGTCTAGCTTCATCATTTAAATCAAAAACTATAGGATTACCAACATCACTAGAAGATTGCATTCTTGTACCATCTGCAATGTAAAGAGTATAATTTACTGTAACAGATTTATTAGGGTTTACCTTTTTACCGTTCGTTTCTTTTAGTTTTAATATACGTAAACCTGTACCTGTTTTAGTTGCTTTAGATTCTTCCTTTTCAATTAAAAATTCTTTTTTAGCTTTTAAATATTTAGCATATCTCTTTTCTTCTAGAATTTTTTCTTGTTCTAGTTTTTCTTTTTGAGATTTATTAAAATTTTCAACTTCTCTATCAAAAACTTCTGCAGCATTAAAATTCTCTGCAAAATCACCTATTCTGATAATATTTATAGTTTTTATAGTATCGTTTTGAACTATACTATTAACTACTAACATTCTTGTAGAATCTATTGCTTTTACTAATTGTAAAGAATCAGAATGTTTTTGTTGAAGTTTTTTTAATTCAAAAGGGTTCACAACAGTTTTTCCAAAAACACTGTGTTTACCATCTAAATGCGGAATTGGTCTATGTGTTATAAAAAATTGACTATTATTTGTTGTTGGACCTCCATTAGCCATAGAAAGCACACCTTGATCGTCGTGCTTATACAAAACATCTCCATTTTGATCTCTCGGAAATTCGTCACCAAAAAGATATCCTGCACTTTTTCTACCATCTGGTGTAAATCCGCCACCTTGAATTACAAAATTAGGCACAACTCTATGAAAAACAATACCTTCATAAAAGTTTTTACCTTTTAAAGAATCGGCTAATCTGCTATTTGTACCCTCAACTAAAGCAACAAAATTCGCTACAGTTTTGGGTACATTTTCTGCATGTAATTCTAATAAAATATTTCCTTTATTGGTTTCTATTTCTGCATACAAACCGTTGTCTAAATCTTTATACTTTTGAGTATTACAAGATGTTAGAACAATTAATAATAAAGAAATTATGAAAAAATTTTTCATTCTATTATTTTAAAACTTCTAATAATTCGATTTCGAAAATTAATGTAGAAAAAGGCTTGATGTTTTCTCCTCTTTGCTGTACACCATATGCTAATTCTTGTGGAATAAAGAATTTATACTTTGCTCCTTCTTTCATTAACTGCACACCTTCTGTCCATCCTTTAATTACTTGATTTAAACCAAATTCTGCTGGTGTACCTCTATCTACAGAACTATCAAAAACTTTACCATCTAAGTTAGTACCATGATAATGAACTTTTACTCTAGAGTTTGGTCCTGCTGGTTTTTCTCCTTTACCTTCTTTTAAAACGATGTATTGAATACCACTTTCTGTAGTTTTTACACCTTCCTTATTTTTATTTTCTGCTAAAAATTCTTCTCCTGCTTTTTTGTTTTCTCCAAACTTAGCCATTGCTTCTTTTTCTGCTTTTGCTTGCATTTCTTTCATTTGAGCTTCTTGCTTCTTCTGAAAGTATGAACTTAAGACTTTTTGAATATCTTTATTCTCAATTAATAAATTTGTAGAGTCTAAACCATTTCTAATACCTTGTGCTAA
This sequence comes from Polaribacter marinaquae, assembly GCF_038019025.1. NCBI lineage: Bacteria > Pseudomonadati > Bacteroidota > Flavobacteriia > Flavobacteriales > Flavobacteriaceae > Polaribacter > Polaribacter marinaquae. The sequence continues at coordinate 306,819 of NZ_CP150496.1, read as the reverse complement.
TAAATCTTTATCTACTTCACTAAAATTAGATTTTAATTGACCAGACATACTTAAACCAACTGCATAACTAACAGAGTCTAATTCTGTTTCTAAAGAACTAACTTCTTTTACTTGGTTACCACAAGAAAACATAGATACTGTAATTGCTACTGCTGCTAAATTTTTTACAATTTTCATTTTTATAAATTATTTAATGTTTATTAATTTTACGTTACTTTTAATTGTTTTGTTCATTTCTATTTTGTTGCCATCTCCAGTAATACCAAAAGCATTATAAGACGGAATAACAAATGTAATTGTTTCTCCTATTTTCATCAACTTTATTCCTTTTTGAATTCCAGAAATAAAATCTTCTTTATCTACTCGGTAAGTTTTTACACCTAATTCTTCTTTAGAATAAATTATTGAGTCGTTCAAATCTCTAATATCGTATTCTATCTCTACAACATCACCTGTTTTTGGTGAAATGGTATCTGTTAAATTTTTATTTTTATATGTGTACCAAAATCCGTTTGATGAATTTTGATAAACCTTAAGAGAATCTTTTCTAATAAAATCTAAAATCTTTTCATCTTCATATTTCGCCATTTTTTTAGCGGTTTCTATATTATCTTGAAAGATTGTTGTGCTTGCCTTCGGATTAATAGGTCTTCTTGGTTGTGGTTTAGAACAACCTAAAATCAATAAAAAAATAATAAAATAGAAATTAGTCTTCATAAGAGGTTTTTAATTCAGTTTTATATTTTGGTAATAGCGCTTTAAATTCTTCTATAATTTCTTCAATAGAACCAGAAAACCTTCCTCCTGCTGCATTATCATGTCCGCCACCATCAAAATGATTTCTAGCAAATTTGTTTACAGAGAATTTCCCTTTGGATCTAAACGAAATTTTAATAATATTTTGCTCTTTATCTTCAATAAAAATTGCTGCAAAAATTATTCCTTTTAAAGACAAAGCATAATTTACAACACCTTCTGTGTCTCCTTTCTGAAAATCAAATTTTTTCTTTTCGTCTTCGGTTAACGTAATAAAAGCGGTTTTAAACTCTGTTAATATTTGTAAATTTGTTAGTGCTTGTCCTAATAATAATAATCTTCCGTAAGAATTAGAATCGTAAACGTTGTTATGTATTTTATCGTTTTTGGCTCCTTTGTCAATAAGATTTGCAATAATTCTGTGAGTAGTACTTGTTGTAGATCTAAATCTAAAAGAACCTGTATCTGTCATGATACCAGTATACAAACAAGTAGCAATATCTTTATCAATTAAATCTAAATCATTGTTCATTTCTATAAATTGATACACCATTTGACATGTAGAACAAATTGTAACATCAGAATACATATATTTTACATCGTCTGGTTGCTGATGATGATCTATCATTGCAAAATCATTAGGATACTTTTCTAATGTATTCTGCATGTCGTTACCAACTCTGTGTAAAGCATTAAAATCTAATAAAAATATAATTTCTGATGCTTCTATAGCTTTTTTAGATTGAGAGTTTTGCCAATCGAAACGATACGTGTTTTTAGAACCAGGTAGCCAATGTAAAAAATCTGGATACTCATTTGGTACAACAACTGTTGGTTTATGACCTTTTTTTTCTAAATAATGTAATAAGCCTAAAGTAGAACCCATTGCGTCTCCGTCTGGGTTTCTATGACCAATAATTACAATATTTCTTGGTTCTGATAAAAACGTTTTTAACTCTTCAAATCCTTTTAAAATCATATGTGGCGAATATACAATTTAATAACATTGTTCAAAATAAAAATTAATTTACATTTGTTTAAAACTCAAACCTATTTAAAGTGAAATTAATTATTAAATATTATTATTTTATCTGTGCTTTATTTATTTTTTCATGTACATCAACTGGCACAATCATCGAAAATGAAACAAACGATTTTACAATTGCTTTTGGTTCTTGTAACAAACAATATGTAGAAAATGTACTTTGGAAAGAAATTAAAAAAAACAAACCTAATTTATGGATTTGGGGCGGAGATAATATTTATGCAGACACTCATAATTTAGCAAAGCTTAAAGAAGATTATGCAACTCAAAAAAATCAAAAAGGGTATTTAGATTTAGTTAAAAATATTCCCGTTATGGCTACTTGGGATGATCATGATTACGGAGTTAATGATAGTGGTGTAGAATCGCCAAATAAAATAGAAGCTCAAAAAGCTTTTTTAGATTTTTTTAATGTAGATACTAATGATTCTCGCAGAAATCGAAAAGGAATTTATCATACTGAAACTTTTAAGACAGCAAAAGGTGCAATAAAAGTATTTACTTTAGATACACGATATTTTAGAACTGCCTTAACAGACGACAACGATACTAAAAAAAGATACAAGCCAAATACATATGGCAAAGGCACAGTTTTAGGCGATCAACAATGGGATTGGTTAACTAAAGAACTAAAAAACTCTAATGCAGAATTCAATATTATTGTTAGCAGTATACAAGTATTATCTCAAGAACATGGTTACGAAACTTGGGGTAATTTTCCGCATGAAGTAGACAAATTAAAGCAAATAATAAAAGATAGTAAAGCAAAGGGTGTTTTATTACTTTCTGGCGACAGACACATTTCTGAGTTTTCTAAAACAGAAGTAAAAGATTTAAACTATCCTTTAATCGATTTTACTTCTAGTGGATTAACACATTCTTACAAAAATTTTAGTGGTGAAGAAAATAAAAATAGAGTTCTAAATGTTATATCAGAAATAAGTTATGGTTTGTTAAAATTTGATTTTGACACTCATAAAATTACAATGGAAATGCGTGGTAAAAACAATAAATTGTTACAAGAACTTTATCAAATCTATCCATAACTTGCTATTAATATTAAAAAGTGTACTTTTGCAAAAATTTAAAAATTACAATGGCAACAAATAGAACATTTACAATGCTTAAACCAGATGCTGTAGAAAACGGTCACACTGGTGCTATCTTAGACAAAATTAACGCTGCAGGCTTTAGAATAGTAGCTTTAAAGAAAACTCAAATGACTAAAGCAGACGCAGAAACTTTTTATGCTGTGCATAACGAGCGTCCGTTTTTTGGTGAGTTAGTAGAATTTATGACTCGCGGACCAATTGTAGCTGCAATTTTAGAAAAAGAAAATGCAGTAGAAGACTTTAGAACTTTAATTGGTGCAACAAACCCAGCAGATGCTGCAGAAGGTACAATTAGAAAATTATATGCAACTTCTATGGGAGAAAATGCTGTACATGGTTCTGATTCTGATGAAAATGCAGAAATTGAAGGAAACTTTCACTTTTCTGGAAGAGAGCAATTTTAATAAGAATTTTTAGAAATTCTTAGTCTAAAAATATATTTAGAAAACTCGTAACTTAATTGTTACGAGTTTTTTTTATACCAACATTACTTTAGAGATTACATCTTCACCAATCTCTTCATTTAACATTTTAGCAATTTTATCTTTACCATAACTCAACTCTTCTCTCAAAACAGAAGAAGTCAATTGTACAACAAGCGTTTTATTTTGTAGTTTAACAGATGTTGTATGATTTGCAACTCCTGGTCCCATCATTTTGGTCCAAGATTCTTCAATTTTAATCTTTTGCATTCCTTTTGTCAAATTGTTTTCTTTGATAAAAAGTTGCATTAAATCTTCAATAGAAAAAGAATCATTTTCTCTTTTAGACATTATAATTTAAATATTTGATAAGGTTTATTACTTTGTTTTACGATGTTTTCTGTTCTTTCAGAATGTGTATCTGTTATAAAAATTTGTCCAAATTCATCATTATTAACTAAATTGATAATTTGCAACACTCTACTTTCATCTAATTTATCAAAAATATCATCTAGCAATAAAATAGGTGTTACGCTAGCTTGTTGCTTTATAAACTCTAACTGCGCAAATTTTAAAGCGATTAAATAGGACTTTTGTTGCCCTTGTGAGCCAAATTTTTTAATAGGATAATTTCCTATCTCGAAACTTAAATCGTCTTTATGTATACCAGATGTAGTATACTGTATTATTTTATCTTTATCTAAAGATTTCTGAAATAGTTCTTTTAAAGAAAAATCGTGTAACTGACTTTTATAAACCAAGTTTACATGTTCTTTATCATCAGAAATTATTTGATATTTCTCATTAAAAATAGGAATAAATTTCTCTAAAAAAGCTTTTCTAACCTCATAAATTCTTGTACCGTATTCACATAATTGCTCATCATATACATTTAAATTTAGTGCATCAAAAGTTCTATTAGCGGCAAAATACTTTAACAAGGCGTTTCTTTGACTCAGTATTTTATTATATGCAATTAGGTCTTTCAAATAACTTTTATTTTGCTGCGAAATAACACCATCTATAAATTTTCTTCTTGTATCACTACCTTCTGTTACTAAATCTCTATCAGCAGGTGAAATTATTACTAAAGGTAATTGCCCAATATGATCAGAAAACTTGTCGTAATTTTTACCATTTCTCTTTAAAACCTTCTTTTGACCTTTTTTTAAACTACATACAATCTTTTCATTTCTGTCGTTTAAATTGTAATCGCCTTCGATCATAAAAAAAGATTCTCCGTGTCTAATATTCTGTGTTGCGACAGAATTAAAGTAACTTTTTGCAAAAGACAAATAATAAATAGCATCTAAAACATTTGTTTTACCAACACCATTATTACCAACAAAACAATTTATTTTTTGCTGAAAATCAAAAGATTGCGATTCGATATTTTTAAAATTAACTAAAGAAAGTTTTTGTAAATACATGAATAAGTTTTGTTCTTTAAAAAGAATTGCAAATTATTGAAAATTTTGCGAAATATGTGCTTTTAAAATCCAATTAAAAAAACTATTTTTGTCGCCACTAATTTTAAACTAAGCATGGCTACATACAAGAAAAAATATAAACCAGAAGGTAAAAAAGAGCAACAACAATTTGATGATTCTGAATTTGAAACAGCTGGAGTTTTAAACACTTTAGACGAAACTGCTTCTAAATCTGAACAATGGATAAAAAAAAATAGCAAGCCGTTATTTTACTCTTTAATTGCAGTAGTTGTTTTATTTTTAGCTTACCTAGGTTATAATAATTACATTTCTGAACCAAACGAATTAGAAGCTTCTAACGAATTGGCTTTTCCTAGAAAATACTACGACATGGCTTCTACAGCTGGTTCTGGTATCGATTCTTTATTAAATTTAGGTTTAGAAGGTGCAGATGGTAAATATGGTTTCTTAGACATCGCTGATAATTATAGCGGAACAAACGCTGGAAATTTAGCTAATTACTATGCAGGTGTTTCTTATTTAGAAATGAAGCAGTATGATAAAGCAATAAATCATTTAGAAAAATTTGATTCTGATGATGAAATGTTAGGTCCTATTACTCTAGGTGCAGTTGGTGATGCTTTTGCAGATATTAACCAACCAGAACAAGCTTTAGAATACTACGAAAAAGCAGCAAATAAAAAAGACAACGAATTTACAACTCCTTTATTTTTATATAAAGCAGGTATAACTGCTATGGAATTAAAAGAGTTTGATAAAGCAACTTCTTTATTTACAAAAATAAAAGACAATTATCCAACATCAGATCAAGGTCTTAATGTTGATAAATTTATTAATGCTGCAAAATACTCTGAACAATAGTTCGAAGTAATAACAGTAACAATTTGCAGTAAGTAGTTTTATAAATACTGCATACTTAAACTGAATACTGACTTAAATGGCAACAACAAACTTATCTTATTACGATAAAGCTACAATCCCAAATGCGAAATCTTTTCGATTTGGGATTGTTGTTTCTGAATGGAATCCAGAAATCACAAAAAACCTACAACAAGGTGCAATAGAAACTTTTTTAGACTGTGGTACTTCTAAAGAAAATATAATTTCTTGGGATGTTCCAGGAAGTTTCGAATTGGTTTACGGTTGTAAAAAAATGATTGAATCTGAACAAGTAGATGCAATTATTGCAATTGGTAATGTTATACAAGGCGAAACAAAACACTTCGATTTTGTATGTGAAGGTGTTACACAAGGTATTGTAGACTTAAACATTAAATACGATGTGCCTGTAATTTTTTGTGTATTAACAGACAATACAAAGCAACAATCTATCGATAGATCTGGTGGTAAACTAGGTAATAAAGGTATAGAATGTGCTGTTGCTGCAATAAAAATGGCTGCTATAAAAAATATAGACAAAAAAAGCGAAAGCATAGGTTTTTAAGAATTGTTTTAACATCATTTTTAGTAAGTTTCCTTTAATTTAATTAAATTTGGAATCCATTTTCAATTGGTATGAAAATTGATTTACTCTAAAATCTATTCATCAATTATTACTAAAATTATGGGATTTCTAAAAAGAACAAATAAAAAATTTGATTATCAACCTCGCTATTATAAAGGAGAAGGAAACCCTTTTAAAATAGAGCACAAATTAGATCAGTTTAGAACAACTGCCGGAAAAAATAAAAATCTTAAAGGTAAGTTTCATGATGCTATTGGAGATTTAAAAAATTCTGATAAGAAAACAAATAGAACTTTAATTATTATAATTTCTATTTTAGTTTTAATCTTTCTTTACATAATAGACTTCGACTTATCTATATTTATAAATAATTAATGTCTGATATTATTCAACTTTTACCAGATCATGTAGCAAATCAAATTGCTGCAGGAGAAGTGGTACAACGTCCTGCATCTGTAGTTAAAGAATTACTAGAAAATGCAATAGACGCTGGTGCAACAAATATTAAATTACTAATTAAAGATGCAGGAAAAACTTTAATACAAGTAATTGATGACGGTAAAGGCATGAGTACTACCGATGCAAGAATGAGTTTTGAGCGTCATGCAACTTCAAAAATTCAGAAAGCAGAAGATTTATTTAATTTAAATACCAAAGGTTTTAGAGGTGAAGCTTTGGCTTCTATTGCTGCTATTGCTCATGTAGAATTAAAAACAAAACCTAAAGGAGAAGAATTAGGTACTTGTATTAAAATAGAAGGAAGTAAAATAATTTCTCAAGATTTTATTTCTACCGGTGAAGGAACAAGTTTAGCTGTTAAAAATCTATTTTATAATATTCCTGCTAGAAGAAATTTTTTAAAATCTGATACTGTAGAAACACGTCATATTATAGACGAGTTTCAACGAGTTGCTTTGGCACATTCTAGCATTTCTTTTTTGTTACATCATAATAACAATGAGGTGTATCATCTTAAAAGCGGAAATTTACGACAAAGAATAGTAGCTGTTTTTGGTACTAAAATGAATGAAAAATTAGTTCCGATAGATGAAAAAACAGATATTGTTGCTATTGAAGGTTTTGTAGCAAAGCCAGAATTTTCTAAAAGAAAAAGGGGCGAACAATTCTTTTTTGTAAATAACAGATTTATTAAAAGTTCTTATTTAAATCATGCAGTAGTTAGTGCTTTTGACGGTTTATTAGAACAAGGTTCGCATCCCTCCTATTTTTTGTATTTACAAGTTCCTGCAAATACAATAGATATTAACATTCATCCTACTAAGACAGAAATTAAGTTTGATAATGAGAAGGCGCTTTATGCTATGCTAAGAGCAACTGTTAAACATAGTTTAGGCCAATACAATGTAGCACCTGTTTTAGATTTTAATAGAGATGCAAATTTAGATACACCTTACAATTTTAAATCTAGCACTAAAACCGCTGCAGTACCAACTATATCGGTTAATCCAGATTTTAATCCTTTTAAAGAAGAACAAAATACACAACCAAACTTTAATTACAAAAGAGAAAAACAAACAGAAAGTTGGGAATCTTTATATACTAACATAGAGAGCACAGAAACTAATAAAACAGAAAGCTTATTTGAACAAGTTGAAGAAGAAAAGACTCAAAAGACTTTTCAAATACAGCGTAAATATGTAATGAGTTTGATTAAATCTGGTGTTGTTTTAATCAATCAATCGTTAGCACATCAAAGAGTGTTATACGAACAATTTTTAGAAAGTATTACCGTTAAAGAAGCAAACAGTCAGCAATTGCTATTTCCTGTTAAAATTTCATTTTCATCAGCAGAAATAGAAATGATATATACTATAAAATCAGAATTAGAAAATGCTGGTTTTTCTTTTGATGAATTTACAAAAGATAGTGTTACAATTAAAGGTATACCGGTTTCGGTAACAGAAAGTAAAATAACAATTATTTTAGAAGAATTGTTAAATGATATGAATTTAGAAGTACCAGATGCTAGTTTTAGTCATTTTGATGTAATGGCAAAATCTTTTGCCAAAACTCTATCTATAAAAACAGGTACTCTTCTTTCAGAAAAAGAACAAGAAAGTCTTGTAAACAACTTATTTTCTTGTAAAGAACCTACTATTTCTCCGTTTGGAAAAGCTACTTTTAAAACACTAACTTTAAACCAAATAGATAATTTATTTAATAGTTAATTATGAATAAAATTACAGACGGAATTAAACATCTAATTATAATAAATGTTATTTTATTTATAGCTCCTCAGTTTTTAAAATTAGATCTTACTAATGTTTTAGCATTGCACTTCCCAAAAAATAGTCATTTCGGATTTTGGCAATATTTAACTCATATGTTTATGCATGCAAGCTTTCCGCATATTTTATTTAATATGTACGGTTTGTGGGCTTTTGGTACACCGTTAGAGCAAATGTGGGGCAAAAAGAAATTTTTATTCTTTTATTTTTCTGCTGGTTTAGGCGCTGGTTTAATTTATACTCTTGTAAACTATTATCAATTTAACGGAATTTATGATTTATTTATAAATGCTGGTTTAAATAATGCAGATGTAATTTCTATTTTAGAAAAAGGTTCTACTGCTGGTTTTAATGTAAACGCAGCGATAACACAAGCTCAGTTTGATAAAATTTATTCTTTATACCACATGCCTGCAGTTGGTGCTTCTGGTGCTGTTTACGGTGTTTTAGTTGCTTTTGGATTGTATTTTAAAGATGCAAAATTGGCCTTATTATTCTTTCCGGTTCCAATTGCTGCTAAATACTTTATTCCGTTAATGATTTTAGGAGATTTATTTTTCGGAATGACCAACTATTCTGTTGGTAGTGTTGCTCATTTTGCACACATTGGTGGTGCTTTAATAGGTTTTATAATTGCTTACTATTGGAAAAAAAATCAATTTAAAATTTCATAATGAGTTTTATAGACAATTTAAAATACAAGTATAAATCTGGTAATATTATAGAAAAACTAATCTATATAAATGTAGGTGTTTTTTTAGTAACACTTATTCTTAAGGTCTTTTCTGGTTTATATAAAAGTAATCAGAATTTTGTTTTCGAGTGGTTTTCTTTAGACGATAAATTAAACATCTTTATATCAAGACCTTGGTCTATTATTTCGTACGGATTCTTGCACGCAGATTTTATTCACCTGTTGTTTAATATGATAACGCTATATTTTATAGGCAATCTTTTTATTCAATATTTTACTCAAAAACAAGCGCTAACATTTTATATTTTAGGAACCTTATTTGGCGGATTATTTTTTATGTTAAGTCAAAATTATTTTCCTTTATTTGATGGTGAATCTTCTAGATTGGTTGGTGCATCTGCCGGAGTATCAGCAATATTTATAGGTATTGTTACCTACATGCCAAATTATCAAATAAAAATACCTTTGTTAGGCTTTTTAAAATTATGGCACTTAGCAGTAATTTGGTTAGCTTTTGACTTTATCGGGTTAATTGGTGCTAATGCGGGTGGTAGTTTTTCTCATTTAGGTGGTAGTTTATTGGGCTTTTTGTATGTGAGACAAGCAAGTAATAAAAAAATCAACTTTTCTGAAATATTTTCTTCGCTATTTAAAAAGAAAGAAAAGAAATTAAAAACTGTTTATAATTCTAAGAGAGCTAAAAAAACGAAGCCAAAAACCAATAGTCTTAACCAAGAACAAGTTGATCAAATTTTAGATAAAATTAGTAAATCTGGTTACGACACGTTAACGAAACAAGAAAAAGAGTTTTTATTTAAACAAGGGAAAAAATAATATGAAAAACTTATCTTTTATAGACAAAGTTCTTTATTTATTGAACTCTCTTGCTGCAACACTACTGTTACTTTCTTACTTGTTGCCATTTATATCGCCAAGTGTTGTTCCGGTGTTTGCTATTTTAAGTTTATTTGTACCCTTTTTACTGATTATCAATCTTTTCTTTGTTATTTATTGGTTGTTAAAACTTAAACGTCAGTTTTTAATATCAATAATAGTTTTAATTGTTGGATGGCTTTTCACACCTCCTTTTTACAAAATTTCAAGTAATAATTCATCTTTAAATTCCGATTTAAAAGTGATGAGTTATAACGTAAAAGCTTTCGATTTATTTACAAAATCAAAAGACAGTAGCAACTTTTCTAATGGTTTTGATTTTATTTCTGATAAAAATCCAGACATTTTAGTTATTCAAGAATATTATAAATCAAAGAAAAATAAATTATCTTTTCCCTATAAATACATCAAACTTAGGTCAAAAAAGAGTCAATATGGATTGGCAATTTATTCTAAATATAAAATTGTAAATTCAGGTTCGCTAGATTTAGATAGTAAAGGAAATAATATAATTTTTGCAGATATACTTAAGAATAAAGACACCATAAGAATTTATAACGTTCATTTCGAATCTCTAAGAATAAAGCCTAACGAAGAAAATTTTGGTGAAGAAAATTCAGAAAAATTAATAAAACGAGTTTCAAATTCATTTAAAAAACAAGCAGAACAAACCAATATTTTTTTAGCGCATGAGAAATTATGGACTGGTAAAAAAATTATAAGCGGAGATTTTAACAATACTTCTTACTCTTGGTTATATCATCAAATATCAGATAACAAAAAAGATGCTTTTATAGAAGCTGGTAAAGGTTTTGGTAAGTCTTTTTCTTATTGGTTTCCGTTAAGAATAGATTTTATTTTAACCGATAAAGATGCTATAGTTAATCAATTTTTAACTTTAGAAAACAAAAACTCAGACCACTTCCCTATTCTATCAAAAATTAATTGGAAAGATTAAGTAAATTAGCTAAAATTAACAAAAGAGATTCACCCAATAGCTATGATAAAAACTGATGTCTGTATTATTGGTGCTGGCCCATCGGGTGCAAGCACATCTTTGACTTTATCAAAGATGAAAATACCACATTATATCATAGATAAATCTACTTTTCCTAGAAATAAAACTTGTGGCGATGGATTGATTTTATATGCTTACAAAGCTTTACGCTTAATAGATGAAGGTTTGTTTGATAAATTTTTAAATCACCCTAAATTTATACATAGTAAAAATATTAAACTACATGTAAATAATAATGTAGATATCAACTTTAAAGAAAGTAAAGATCGGAACATGGTAATAACTTATGCTAAAAGATTCGATTTTGATGACTTTTTAGTTAAGAATATTTCTGATAAGTATGCTTCTTTTGATTTTGGTAATGGAGTTAAAAATATAACTGAACTTAAAGACGGTGTGCTCATCAAGCTAAAAGACGGTAAAGAAGTTTTAAGTAAAATTGTTATTGGTGCAGATGGTGTTAACTCTATTGTAAGTAGAAAACTAGCCGGAAATAAACTTCAAAAAAACTTAACATCTACATTTGTAAACGGTTATTTTAAAAACGTAACCAACTTATCTAAAACTAACGAAGCTGAAATAAGGATCATCTATAAAAAAATTCCATTATTTTTCTATATTTTTCCTCTTTCTGATGGATCTGTAAATATAAGTTTAGGCGGAAATGCAAAATTGATATTAAAACATAATATTAATTTAATCGAGCAAGTAGAATCAATAATTAAAAACCATCCTAAAGTAGCGTATAAATTTACAAATGCTATTAAAATTGATTCTTGGCGAGGATGGAGTATTCCTTATAATTTTGGTAAAAATAAAGTATACGGAAATAGATTTATGTTGGTTGGTGATGCTGCTGGCTTAACAAATCCTTTTTACAAAGAAGGTGTAGGTACAGGAATGATGTCTGGTATCATTTGTGCAAAATCTATTGAGGCTAGTCTAAAAAACAATGACTATAGTGAAGATTTTTTATCAACTTACTCTAAAAACTTAAAAAGTGAATTTGGTAGGTTATTAAAGTTTAGCCGTTTAATGCTTAAAGCTACAGAATTTAAATTTTTGTTTGGTTCAATAACTTATTTACTAAAAAATAGAATTCAAACAAAAGCAACAAAAATTATCAAAAGAAAAAGTTATTAGCTCTCAAAACCATATTCTCTTTCTACTTTACAAATACGTAAACGATATTTCTTGTACCATTTTTTTCTCCCTAATTCTCTAGCTTCTGTATGTTCTACATTGTTTTTCCAAGCAATTATAGCCTCTAAAGAACTCCAATAAGAAATAGTAATACCAATACTTTTTCTAGCAGATTCGATACCTAAATAACCAGGTTGTTTTTTTGCCAACAGCTCCATTTTATCAGCCATTTCTTCATAACCTTTTATATTATCGGTTAAAATTGTTGAAAAAACTACAGCATAATATGGTGTTTTCAAATTATCAATTATCATTATAACATATTTTTAAACTCCAAAAATATAATTTAGAGATTAAAAAACGATTAATTAAGTTAAAAAATAAAATGTAATATCAAGTTAATGAATAGTTTATAATTTTACTATTTAACCATTTATTAATATGTAATCGATCCATTTTAAAAATCATCAATAAAATCGTACTTTTGCATTTGCAAAAATCATAAAAATGGTCGCAGAAAAAAAGGTAGCTTTTTATACTTTAGGTTGTAAACTTAACTTCTCTGAAACATCTACTATTGCTAGAAATTTTGTTAATGAAGGTTTTAAACGTGTAGAGTTTGAAGAGAAAGCAGATGTATATGTAATAAATACATGCTCTGTTACAGACAATGCAGATAAACGTTTTAAATCTATTGTAAAAAATGCTTTAAAGAAAAATGATGATGCATTTTTAATAGCTGTTGGTTGTTACGCGCAACTTAAACCAGAAGAATTAGCTGCAGTAGATGGTGTAGATTTAGTTCTTGGTGCAACAGAAAAATTTAATGTTACTTCTTACATAAATGATTTAACTAAAAACAATGTTGGTGAAGTACATTCTTGTGAAATTTCTGATGCCGATTTTTATGTTGGTTCTTATTCTATTGGAGACAGAACAAGAGCATTTTTAAAAGTTCAAGATGGTTGCGATTATAAGTGTACATATTGTACAATACCTCTAGCTAGAGGAATCTCTAGAAGTGATACTTTAGAAAACGTAATTTCTAACGCCAAAGAAATTTCTTCTAAAGGTATTAAAGAAATTGTATTAACTGGGGTAAATATTGGTGATTATGGTAAAGGTGAGTTTGGTAATAAAAAACACGAACATACCTTTTTAGAACTTGTTAAAGAACTAGATAAAGTAGATGGAATTCATCGTTTAAGAATCTCATCTATAGAACCAAATCTATTAAAAGATGAAACTATAGACTTTGTTTCTAAATCTTCTTCTTTTGTACCTCATTTTCATATTCCTTTACAATCTGGTAGCGATGTTTTATTAAATAAAATGAAACGTAGATACTTAACAAATACTTATACAAATAGGGTTACTCGTATTAAAGAAGTTATGCCAAATGCTTGTATTGGTGTTGATGTTATTGTTGGTTTTCCTGGTGAAACAGACGAATTATTTTTAGAAACATATAATTATTTAAACGAAATGGATATTTCGTACTTACATGTTTTTACCTATTCTGAAAGACCTAATACAGAAGCTGTTGAATTTGAAGGCGTAGTTCCTAAAAAAGTAAGAGCAAAAAGAAGTAAAATGCTTAGAGGTTTATCTGCAAAAAAACGTAGAGCTTTTTACGAAAGTCAATTAGGTAATACTTTAACTGTTTTGTTCGAAAGTGAAAATAAAGAAGGATATATACATGGTTTTACAGAAAATTACGTAAAAGTAAAAACTCCATGGAATCCTGCATTGGTAAATACACTTCATAAAGTAGTCTTAACTGAAATAGACGAAGATGGTTCTGTGAGATTAAATTTTACAAATCTTTAAGATTAAATTAACATTAAGAAAAAGTAAATTTGGCATTTGTTTTGATGCTCTAATGTCGACAAAATACATATAATTTAAATGAATAAAACCCCTATATATTTTATGCCCGGTTTAGCTGCGGGTCCAGAAATTTTTGAAAATTTAGAATTAGATCCAGAAAAGTATACTTTTCATTATTTAAAATGGATCAAACCACTGGCTTTAGAAGAAGATATAGATAATTATGCATGCAGGTTAAGTGATGAAATTAAAGAAAAAAATCCTGTTTTAGTTGGTGTTTCTTTCGGCGGAATTATGGTACAAGAAATTGCCAAATTTGTAAATCCTAAGAAAGTAATTATTATTTCTAGTGTTAAAAATCAAGGCGAATTGCCTAAAAAATTTAAACTGGCAAAATTTACAAAGGTTTACAAGTTTTTTCCTACAGTAATTGTAGAGAATTTTGAAGATTATGCAAGGTATTTTCTTGGTAAATCTTTAAAGAAAAAAGCAGACTTATATAAGAAATATCTTTCTGTTAGAAGTAAGAAATACCTTAAATGGTCTATTTACAATGTTCTTAAATGGGAACAAATTAGTCCTTTAGAAGATATTGTACATATTCACGGAACGAAAGACACCGTATTTCCTATTAAAAATGTAAAAAACGCTATAGAAATCAAAGGCGGAACACATATCATGATATTAACCAAAGCAAAAAAAATATCTAAGATTATTGATGACGTTTTAACTTTTTAAACTAAAGTGTTTTCCATACATTTATGGTAAAATTGATATTATGAAATCTTTACAACGCATATTTTCTTTACTAAGTGTAACTCTTATAACCATCGTTTTTTTTAACGGTGTACATAAATCTGATACAGATCCGGAAACACTTACACATAGAACTTACAAAATTAAATCTCTTAAATTACCTGAAGGATTAAACCTTGCAGGAGAAAGAGTTCCTTTAGAAATTAATGATGTAAGAGAGAGAATGGAACGCGAATTACTTGTAAATACCTATTGGCAATCAAATGGATTATTGCTTATAAAGAGAGCCAATAAATATTTCCCAATAATAGAACCATTATTAAAAAAATATAATTTACCTGATGATTTTAAGTTTTTAGCTTTAGCCGAAAGTGGTTTTACAGATGAAACTTCTTCTGTTGGTGCTGCGGGTATGTGGCATTTTATGAGAGCAACAGGTAAAGAATACGGATTAGAAATTAATAAAAACGTAGACGAACGTTATAATATTGAAAAATCTACAAAAGTTGCAGCCGAATACTTAAAGAAATCTAAAAACAAATTAGGTTCTTGGACGTTAGCTGCTGCTGCATATAACGCTGGTAATTATGGTGTTTCTAAAAGATTAGAAACGCAACAAGTAAGTAGTTATTACGATGCTTTACTTCCTGATGAAACAGAGCGTTACATATTTAGGATAATTGCTTTAAAAGAAATAATTTCGAATCCAAAGAAATATGGATTTGTTTTCGAAGATTCTGATCTTTATACTCTTGAAAAAACAAGAACAGTTAAGGTTGATACTGTAATTACCAACTTGACTAACTTTGCTAAAAACTACGGAATGAATTATAAAGAATTAAAAATTCACAATCCTTGGTTAAGAGAAAACAAATTAAATAATAAAAGTAGAAAGCTTTATGAAATTAAAGTTTTAGACAAATAGAAGAAAATCTTAATCCAGTATATTCTTAACTCTACCAACCAAACCAGATTCTAATTGTACCTTTATTCCGTAAGGATGGTTTTTAGATTTGGTTAATATTTTCTGTACAACACCTTTTGTTAATTCACCCGAAGATTGATGATGTTTTTGTACAATTTCTACAAAAATACCCAATTGTACATTTTTTCTTTGTCTACCATCTTTCATATTAATTTTTTAATGACTAAAATAAAAAAAGCCTATCAATAATTGATAGGCTTTTAGATAAAAATTTAACTAGTAATAATATATAATTATATAACTCTTACGTTTACTGCGTTTAATCCTTTTCTTCCATCTTGTAAGTCAAACTCAACTTCATCGTTTTCACGAATTTCGTCAACTAAACCTGACACATGTACAAAATGTTCTTTGTTTGTTCCTTCTTCAGTGATGAATCCGAATCCTTTAGATTCATTGAAAAATTTTACGGTACCTTTATTCATTATAATAATATTAAATATGTTGCTTGTTTAATTACTAACAACGTTTATTGAGTTACAAAGATAATGCCAATAAAATTAAATAACCAAGTTTATTTACTTTTATTTTAGAAAATAACTTAAATACTGGCAATTAATGCTTTAACAGTATTAAATTCAGCTACAATTTCATCTAAAACTTCTTTAGCTGGTTTAATTTTATGTATTAATCCGGCTACTTGCCCTATTTCTAATTCGCCATTATCTAAATCACCTTCAAACATTCCTTTTTTTGCACGTGCTCTACCTAAAAGATCTTTAATTTCCTCTAAAGTTGGATTTTGTTGATATAATTCTTGTATTTGATTGTAAAAATTATTTTTCACCAATCTAACTGGTGCCAATTCTTTTAATGTTAATTGTGTATCACCATCTTTAACATCAATAATAGTTTTCTTAAAATTAGAATGTGCAGAAGATTCTTCTGTAGCCGCAAACCTACTACCAATTTGCACTGCATCTGCACCTAAAACCATTGCTGCAAGCATTCCTCTACCCGTTCCAACTCCTCCTGCTGCAATAACCGGAATTTTCAATTGCTCTTTAACCATTGGTATTAGCGTAAAAGTTGTAGTTTCTTCTCGACCATTATGTCCACCGGCTTCAAAACCTTCACAAACTACCGCATCAACACCTGCTGCTTCAGATTTTAATGCAAACTTTACAGAACTAACAACATGTACAACAGTAATACCTTTTTCCTTTAGAAAAGAAGTATAAGTTTTAGGGTTACCTGCAGAAGTAAAAACTATTTTAACACCTTCTTCAACAATAATTTCTATTATTTTTTCAATATCAGGATATAACATTGGTACATTAACACCAAAGGGTTTTGAAGTTGCTTTTTTACATTTCTGTATATGTTCTCTTAGAACTTCTGGATACATCGAACCTGCACCAATTAGTCCTAATCCACCTGCATTAGATACTGCTGCTGCTAATTTATAACCAGACACCCAAATCATTCCTCCTTGAATTACTGGATATTTTATTTTAAATAATTCTGTTATTTTATTTGTCATAATTTAAAATTTATCTTTTGGACTATACTTGCTTCAACCAATCTATTTCTATCAATTGCTGGAGACCATCCTTTTATCGATTCAAAAAATGTAATGACTTCCTTCTGAAGTTTCAATGGTAAATCTCCATCTAGTGTTACATCAACTATATCGCCTAGTGTGTTAATTTTAAAATAAACATTTACAGTTCCATTAATTTTGTAAGTTAACTTATCTTTTAATTCTCTTAACTTTTTTTTGAAAGCTTTTTCACCTCCTTTAAACTCAGCTTTTTGTCTACAAACAACATCTTCTTTATTAACAACATTACCTTTAATATCATAATAAATTTCACGAGTTAAAGTATCATTTTTAAAAATCGCTTTACCAGCTATTTTAGAATTGAAATGATAAACTTTAAAAAGACCTTCTTTTTTATTATTGAAATATCTTCCTTCGAGACTTAAATTACCATTATCAAACCATTGCTTATGCATTCCATGTATTTCACCTTTATGATTAAAATACATTAATCCAACAGTTTTACCATTACTGTTTATAGTTAAAGCTTGACCAATTTTAATCTTTTTATTCTTGGATTTATAGTGCACATAATGGAATATCTTTCCATTTTTCTTATATCTTCTACCTAGCCAAAGAGAATCAGTAACTTTTGTTAAAATTTCAAAAAAGTATGCTTTAGATTTCTTTTCAACTACATTAAATTTGTTATCGTAAAAAGTAACAATCGAATCTTTTTGAGCATTCGACTTTGCATAACATAGAATAAATAATAATAGTAATAATTTTTTAATGTACTTGATCATTATTTTTTAATAAATTTAAGTGATTTTAAAGAAGTCCCATTTTTAATTTTCAATAAATAAACACCTGACTTTAAAGATGAAACATCTATATTTTTTTTATTTTCAAAGGTTAAAATCTTTTTACCAAGAATTGTATAAACTGAAACTTTAGTTTCATTTAAATGAAGATTATCAATAGTAATATTAAGCTCATTTAAAACCGGATTTGGATAAACTTCTATATCATTTATTGAATAATTTTCTGTGGATAAGCTTACTAAAAAACTATTGTAAGCAGTTTCAAAATTAGGAATACCGTAACCATGCTGATCTGTTGGATTATTAAATTTATCAGCAGATTCTATTATAGACTGTTTTAACTTTTGAATTCGATTGTTTAATTGTTTTGCTTGATCTTTTTTATTTAACGTTTTAAAAATTATATTTCCTGTATCATTTAAACAAGCTATTAAACCTGCCATTATTGGAGCAGAAAAAGAAGTACCACTAGCGCTTGAAACAGAATTATCTGTATGATTAATAATAGCCGAAGCAGTACCCTGCGCTAAAATTTCTGGTTTAATTCTTCCATCAGAAGTTGGTCCAAAAGAACTAAAACTAGATATATTTCCATTACTATCTACAGAACCTACAGTAATTACAGATACAGCATCTGCAGGTGCAGTAATATATTTCCAAGAATCAGTACCAGAATTTCCGGCAGAATTAACAACTAAAATTCCGCGGTTTGCAGCAATTTCTGCTCCTCTAGATATAAATGTAGTTTTTCCATCCATATCATTATAATTATAACTGTAATCTGGATTATCAAAAGTAGAATACCCCAAAGATGTGTTTATTACATCAACACCTAAACTATCTGCTCTTTCTGCTGCCTCTACCCATAATGTTTCTTCTAACGGAACTTCTACAGCGACATTTTCTGTTCTAAATAAGTAGAATGAAGCATCTGGCGCTGAACCAACAAATTCATTTTCTATATAACCACCAATTGTAGAAAGTACATTTGTACCATGATTATGACCCGAATAAAAATTTGTACTTCTTTCTACAAAATCATAACCTCCTAAAATCTTATTATTATCTCTTAATCTTTGAAATGCCTGTAATGTATTTACGTTTGGAAAACCCGTGTCAATAACTGCTATAATTTGGTTTTTTGCGGTTAAATTAATTCCATGTAAAAAATCACCTTTTAACATTTCAATTTGATTTTTAGTACTTCCGTAGGTAAAATCAGTCATAGAATTATTAAATTTATTCTGATGATTTTGTTTGATTTTCTTACCCTTTCTTGCCGCTTGATTTAAAGATTTATTAGCATATTCTATATAATCTATAAAACTTAAATTTTGTTTAGCATTTTCAATATCACTTTGTGTAGCTTGAATATGAACTGCATTTAACCATTTAGAAGCACCTAAAACTGTTATACCATTAGTAGTTTTTAGTGTTTCTAAATATGTGTTTTCTAAAGGAACATCAATTAAACCAACCGCTATATTTAGTTTATTTCTTCTATCTAATGCTCTTTGAGATAACATTAGAAGCGGGTTTTCTAAATATGTTTCTGCACTAGGTTTATCTTTTAAAAACAACCAAGCATCTTCTTGTGCCTTTGCTTGAAAAAAAGTAATTGCAAACAAAAAAAGTAGTAATTTCTTCATGTTTTCGAAATTACTACTTTTTTATGATTTTATAAATTTAAAGCTTACGAAATTACTCCAGACCCGAGCAATTCTTCGTCTAAATACCAAGCAACAAATTGTCCTTCTTGTATTGCAGATTGTTTATTTTCAAATTCTACATACATACCTGTTTCAACTTTATGTAAAGTGGCTTTTTCTAAAGCCTGTCTGTATCTTATTCTAGCTTCGACGTCTAAAGTTTCGCCGGTTTTAAGCGTTAAATCTTCACGAATCCAATGAATTTCTTCATTAGCTACAAACAACACATTTCTGTATAACCCTTGATGATTTTTACCTTCGCCTGTGTAAATAACATTTTCGTTTACATCCGTTTCAATAACATACAAAGCCTCTTTTGTTCCGCCAACATTTAAACCTTTACGCTGTCCTTTTGTAAAATAGTGAGCTCCTTGGTGTTTACCAACAATTTTACCATCGTTTTTATGATAAGAAAACTTAGTAGCATAATATTTTAAAGCTGCTTCTTTATTTTCAAATTCTGGTGTTGGTTTTGTGTATTGTTCAAAATCTGAAGGAATTGTAACAATCTCACCAGTTTTCGGTTGCAATTTTTGCTGTAAAAACTCTGGTAATCTAACTTTACCAATAAAACACAAACCTTGCGAATCTTTCTTTTCTGCAGTAATTAAATCTGCTTCTTTGGCAATTTCTCTAACTTGTGGTTTTGTTAATTCACCTATTGGAAATAAAGCTTTTGTTAATTGCTCTTGCGATAATTGACACAAAAAGTAAGATTGGTCTTTGTTATTATCTTTACCAGCTAATAATTTATAAACAGATTTACCGTTTATAATTTCTTCTCCTTTTCTACAATAATGACCCGTTGCAACATAATCTGCACCTAACTTTAAGGCAATGTCCATAAAGACATCAAACTTAATTTCTCTATTACAAAGTACGTCTGGGTTTGGTGTTCTTCCTTTAGAATATTCATCGAACATATAATCTACAATACGCTCTTTATATTGTTCGCTTAAATCTACTACTTGAAACGGAATACCTAACTTTTCTGCAACAATCATTGCATCATTACTATCTTCTAACCATGGGCACTCATTTGAAATAGTTACAGAATCATCGTGCCAATTTTTCATAAAAAGCCCAATAACTTCGTAACCTTGTTCTTTTAATAAATGTGCAGTAACACTAGAATCTACACCACCAGAAAGACCAACAACTACTCTTTTCATTATCTATTTTTGAGTTTGCAAATGTACGAATTAGAAATGGTTTTTAAAGATTGAAAAAATTGATAGATATATTAATTTATGTTATCTATTAATTGTCTTTTTTTCGTGTAAACGTACTTTTTTTCTTTTTTTCTAAATCTGTAGCAAGTTCTCCGTCTAAATAATATTCCCATTTACCAACTCGAACACCATTTTTATAAGTTCCGGTTTCTTTTAAATTACCATTCAATTCAAAATATTTTGCTAATCCGTTTGGTTTACCTTCTTTATATGTAACTTCTTCAATTAAAACTCCTTTACTAGAATATTTACTAGTTACACCATCTAATAACCCGTTTTTATAAGTAGCAAATTCAGTGACTTGTCCGTTAGGATAATATACCAACTGTTCGCCATCGAGTTTTCCATTTTTATAATTTTCTTCAGACATTAAAGTTCCGTCAGGATAAAAATATTGCCAATTCCCTACTCTTTTTCTATCATTTAAAACGCCTTCAGTTTTAATCTTGCCTTTTAAAGTGTAAAATTGAACAAAAAGAGAATCAGAATCCTCAAAAAAAGTTTTTATTATGACAGGATGCTCAGAAGTTCTAATGTCGTAAAACTTAAAAACACCAACTTCTTTTCCGTTTTTAAACTGGCCAGTGTAACGCACACGTTTATTAGGATAATATTTTTTCCAAACACCAGTTCTTTTCTTATTCGCATCAAACTGATTTATTTTTTGAGCATTGATTCTTTCAGTTGTTAAAAAACAAGAGAAAAAGCATAAAATCAAAAACAGTCTTTTTATATTTATCATTTAAACAAAATTTTTAAAACAAATATACATTAATAGTGCCAAATTCAAATTTACTTCATATGACAGAGCAACTTAATAATATGGCAAATCCTAAAAGAGATAACCGCCAAAGAGTTGCAAATATTGTAT
Source organism: Polaribacter marinaquae (assembly GCF_038019025.1). NCBI lineage: Bacteria > Pseudomonadati > Bacteroidota > Flavobacteriia > Flavobacteriales > Flavobacteriaceae > Polaribacter > Polaribacter marinaquae. Next base: position 284,880 of record NZ_CP150496.1, on the reverse strand, counting down.
TAGATAATCCAGATTTATTTAAAGATTTGATAACTATTACTTTTAATGTTGATGATAAAACATCTATTAAAGCTGCTTGGATTTTAGAATGGATTTGCACACATAATCACATAAACTGGATTTTACCACATTTAGATACTTTTACAACTGAAATTTACAATGTAAAATTTGACAGCGCTACAAGACCTTGTGCTAAAATTTGTGAACATTTGGCTACTGCTAATTATGCAAAAAAAGAAAATGATGTTCAAAAAAAATTAACAAAAAAACATATAGACAACATCGTTGAAACAGGATTTGATTGGTTAATTACACCACAAAAAATTGCGGTTAGAGCTTATACAATGAATACTTTATACTTTTTTGGCTTAGAAAAAGAGTGGATTCATCCTGAATTAAAACATTTAATACAAACAAAAATTATACACGAAAGCAAAGGCTGTAAAGCTCGCGGGAATCACATTTTAGCAATGATAGAAAAACATCAAAAATCGAGTTTATAAATCTGTTAAATTACCTATTTTTGCAATTAACAACATAACTAAAAAATGAACTTAACAAAATTAAATGCCATCTCACCTATTGATGGTCGTTATAGAGGTAAAATTGATAAACTTGCAAACTATTTTTCTGAAGAAGCTTTAATTAAATATAGAGTTCGCGTAGAAATAGAATATTTTATCGCTTTATGCGAAATTCCTTTACCACAATTAGAAGGTTTTGATACTTCTCTTTTTGAAGAATTACGTAAAATTTATACAGAATTTACAGCTGAAGATGCGCAGAAAATTAAAGATATCGAAAGCATTACAAACCATGATGTAAAAGCTGTAGAATATTTTATCAAAGAAAAATTTGATGCTTTAAATTTACAAGAATTTAAAGAATTTATCCACTTCGGATTGACGTCTCAAGATATTAATAATACCGCTGTTCCGCTTTCTATAAAAGAAGCAATGAATGATGTTTATGTACCTCAATATTTTGAAGTTTTAGAAAAACTACAAGAATTGGTTACAGAATGGGCAGATATTTCTATGTTGGCAAGAACTCATGGTCAACCAGCTTCTCCTACAAGATTAGGGAAAGAAATAGAAGTTTTTGTGGTTCGTTTAAAAGAACAATTCAATTTGTTAAATGATATACCAAGTGCAGCTAAATTTGGTGGCGCAACAGGTAATTATAATGCACATAAAGTAGCTTATCCTGCAATAGATTGGAAAGAATTTGGAACTACTTTTGTACAAGAAAAATTAGGTTTACAGCATTCTTTTCCAACAACTCAAATAGAACACTACGACCATATGGCTGCTTTGTTTGATACTTTAAAACGTATCAATACAATAATTATAGATTTAGACAGAGATTTCTGGACCTATGTTTCTATGGATTATTTTAAACAAAAAATTAAAGCTGGTGAAGTAGGTTCTTCTGCAATGCCACATAAAGTTAACCCAATCGACTTCGAAAATTCTGAAGGAAATTTAGGTTTGGCTAATGCAATTTTCGAACATCTTTCTGCAAAATTACCAATTTCTAGACTACAAAGAGATTTAACAGATAGTACGGTTTTACGTAATGTTGGTGTACCTTTTGGGCATACCATTATCGCATTTACATCTACTTTAAAAGGTTTAAATAAATTGTTATTAAACAAAGAAAAGTTCGAGCAAGATTTAGAAAATAATTGGGCTGTGGTTGCAGAAGCAATACAAACAATTTTAAGAAGAGAAGCATATCCTAATCCTTATGAAGCTTTAAAAGGATTAACTAGAACAAACGAAAAAATAAATCAAAATTCTATTGCTAACTTTATAGATACGTTAGAAGTTTCTGATGAAATTAAAAACGAATTAAAAGCAATAACACCAGCAAATTATACAGGTATTTAAAATGATAAAAACAGAAAAAAAGATAGAGAAAAAAGAGGTTTCAAAATTTATTTTTAAAAGAAATAAAGGCATTGTTTTGTCTCTTTTTTCTTGTCTTTTTTTTCTAATATTAGCTTCTTGTAAAGCTGAAAAAGGTGATCCGGATAGATTTAAACAAGGTGTTTTCGAAATTCCTGCCGGAGACGGTTATAGTAAAACTAAAATTACTAGAATCGATAGTTTGCAAATAGAAGAGTACGATAAAATTGTAAGTATTTCTGCAGATAGTTTAACCACAGAAAAAAGAATTAAACATATAGATACTTTATACATTAAATGGAAAAGTAATTTTTTCTATTCTTTAAAAATGAAATCACCAAAAAAGCAGTTAGACAAAGATGCTATTTATGTGCAAATAACTAAGATTAAAGACAGTTCTTACGATTTTTCTGCTAAAATAGGATTCAGTAAATTTTTAACCGACGGTACTATTTATAAAATAAAATAACATGGAAATATTTCTAAATGCAGATACTTGGGTAGCACTACTAACATTAACGTTTTTAGAAATAATTTTAGGTATAGATAATATTATATTTATATCAATATCTGCCAACAAATTACCAGAAAATCAAGAAAGAAAAGCAACAATTTTAGGTTTGGCCTTAGCAATGATTACGAGAATCATTTTGCTATTTGGTGTATCTTATTTAATTGCTTTAAAAGATCCTTTTTTAAAAATAGATATCGAATGGTTTAAAACAGGTATTACTGGTCAAAGTATAATTTTATTTTTAGGTGGATTATTTCTATTATACAAAAGCACAAAAGAAATAAGACAAAAAGTAGAAAACACAAACGAAGATGAAGTACTAAAATCACCAAAAGTAATTTCTTTTTCTAGTGTAATTATTCAAATAATATTAATAGATATTGTTTTTTCTTTTGATAGTATTCTTACCGCAGTTGGTATGACTAACGGAATCGAAGGTGCACTTATAATTATGATTATTGCAGTAATTGTCTCGATTCTTATTATGATGATTTTTTCTAAACCAATAAGTAATTTCGTAAATAAAAATCCAACAATTCAAATGTTGGCGCTTTCTTTTTTAATTTTAATTGGCTTTATGCTTATTACAGAAGCTGCACATTTATCGCATACAGAAATTTTTAACAAAACTGTAGGAGCTATTCCTAAAGGATATTTGTACTTTGCGATCGCTTTTTCTTTAGGAGTAGAAATGCTGAATTTAAAAATTAGAAAAAAGTAATTTTATCAAAGGTTTTAAACAACATATCAGTTTTTTATTTTTGTTCGTATTGATGTTTCCTGCATCAATACAAATAACCCACGCGCTAGAAAATCATGACCATGTGGTTTGTTCATCAAAAGTAGAGCAACACTTACATCAAGATTCTTTAAATTGTGATGAACTGCACAAACAATTAATAACATTTAACTTTACTTTTAATTCATTCGAATTAACAAACATAGAAATATACAAAAGTAATTTTATATCAAAAAAAATTAGATTTAAAGAAGTAAAAATTTCTAAAAAATCTTCTAGAGCACCACCTAAATTTACTATTTAGAACTATTTACCTATACCCTACTAATTATTTTTCAATATAATTTTCTGGGAAAATCTTCTATTTAATAGTAAATACATTACAATGAAATCATATTTAAAACTGCTATTTTTAACGGCATTTATATCTGTGAATGCTCAAAATAGCATTTCAGGAAAAATTACAGACACTAATAACAATGCACTAATTGGTGTAGAAATTCATGCACAAGAAATTCACAAAGGAACTATAACTAATAATGATGGTTTTTATAAATTAAAAAACATCCCAAACGGAAAAATTAAATTAACATTTACTTATTTAGGTTATAAAACTGTATCTAAAAATGTAGATTTAAACGATAACAACCTAGAAATTAATTTACAATTAGTTGAAACATTTTATGAAATAGACGAAATTATTGTTTCTACTCCTTTTAATAAATTGCAATCAGAAAATGTGATGAAAGTTGAAAGACTTTCTGCAAATAAATTGCAAAAATTAGGAGCTACAACATTATCCGAAGGAATTGTAAATATTGCAGGAGTTTCTCAAATCTCTACCGGAAATTCTATTGGTAAACCTGTTATTAGAGGTTTAAGCGGTAACAGAGTTTTGGTTTACACACAAGGTATTCGTTTAGAAAATCAGCAATTTGGTGGCGAACACGGTTTAGGTATTAATGATGCCGGTATTGGTTCTGTAGAAGTAATTAAAGGTGCTGCATCTTTACTTTATGGTTCTGATGCATTAGGTGGTGTTTTATATCTAAATCCAGAAAAATTTGCTTCTTCAAATAAAACAAAAGTTAATATCAATCAGCGTTACTTTAATAATACATTAGGAACAAATACATCCGTAGGAGTTAAAAGTTCTTTAGAAAATTGGAAGTTTTTAGCAAGAGGAACTTATGCTAATCATGCAGATTATAAAATACCTACAGATAAAAGAGTTACAAATACACGTTTTAACGAAAAGGATTTTAAATCTGGAATTGCATATTCTAAAAATAAATTTACATCAGAATTAAGGTACAATTACAACAAATCTAATTTAGGTTTAACAGAAGGAATCGATCTACAATCAACAAGTAATGATTTATTAGAACCGTTTCAAACAATAGACAATCATATTATAAGCTCTCATAACCACTTCTTTTTTGGAGATTCTAAATTAGATATCGATTTAGGTTATACTTTTAATGATAGACAAGAGTTTGAAGAACATGAAGAGCACGATGACCATGATGAGGATGAAGATGAAGATGATCATGACCACGCAGATGAAGACCATGATGAAGAACATGAAGAAGCTGCTTTAAGAATGAAATTGAAAACATTTACCTATAATGCAAAATATCATTTCCCTAAAATTGGAAGCTTAGAAATTTTATCTGGTATACAAGGTTTACATCAAACAAATACTAATTTTGGTGAAGAAATTTTAATACCAAATGCTACCGTAAATGACTTCGGAATTTTTACAACCGCAAATTACACATGGAATAACAATACTTTACAAGCTGGTATTCGTTTTGATAATAGAAAAATTGATACAGAAAGACATGAAGTTGCTCATGATGATGAAATACATGTTTTTGAGGCTGTAAATAAATCTTACAACAGTTTTACAACTTCTTTAGGTTTTAAAACTTCATTATCAGATCAAATTACTACAAGAATAAATGTTGCTTCTGGTTTTAGAGCTCCTAACTTAGCAGAATTAAGTTCTAACGGAGTGCATCATGGTACAAATAGATTTGAAAAAGGAAATAGTAATTTGGTAAATGAAAAAAATGTACAATTAGATCTTTCCTTAGAATACAAAACAGAACATTTCGAGGTATTTGCTAACGGATTTTACAACCATTTAAACAATTATATATTTATAACGCCTACGGATGAAATTGAAGATGGTGAACAAGTATTTACATATATACAAGAAAATGCAAAATTGTATGGTGGTGAATTTGGTTTCCATTTACATCCGCATCCACAAGATTGGTTGCATTTAGAAAGTACTTTCGAAACTGTAATTGGTAAACAAAAAAATGGAGATTATTTACCGCTAATACCTGCTAATACTTGGAGAAATACCTTTAGAACAGAATTTAATTATAAAGACTGGTTAACGCAAGGTTATACTTCTATTACATTAGAAAGTACTTTTTCTCAAGAAAATGTAAGCTCTTTTGAAACCCAAACTAGCAATTATAATTTATTAAATTTTGCTTTAGGTGGAGATGTTTCTATAAGAAATGTAAAATTTACAGGTTCACTTAGCGTTAATAATTTATTAAATAAAAAATATATCAATCATTTATCTCGATTAAAAAATGATGGAATATTTAACCAAGGTAGAAATGTAGTTTTAGGAATTAATGTTCATATTTAAATTGAACATTTGTGTTCATAAAAAAAGTGTCACTAAACAGTGACACTTTTTTATTTTAATAATTTTATTCTAAAATTAATGTACGTGTTCCGTTCTTTTTAAAGTACTTAATACAATTAAAGCAGCTACAAAAAACAAAGCCAAAGAAAGAACACTCCATTGCATAGAGTCTGTTAAATAGATTAAGAATCCGAATACAAAAGTTCCTAATACAATTGCTATCTTTTCTGTAACATCATAAAAACTAAAATACGTTGCATTGTCTTGAGTTTTTGGTAAAAGTTTAGAATATGTAGATCTTGTTAAAGATTGAATTGCACCTAACACCAAACCTAATAATCCGCCTAAAGCATAAAAATAAATTTCTACATTTTTTAATTCTTTTTCTAGCATAAAAGCAGAAAAACAAACTAAAATCCATATGAAAATAGTGATTTTTATTGCCATAAAATTTCCTAATTTTTTAGAAACGTTAGAAAAAACCCAAGCACCTAAAATAGCAACAAACTGAATAAGTAATACCGTTACAATTAAATTTGTAGTACCTAAACCTAATTCTGATGAACCAAAAATTGTTGCTAATAAAATAATTGTTTGTACACCAACACTCAGTAAAAAGAAAGCAATTAAAAAGTTTCTTAAGGTTGGATATCCTTTTAATTCTATCCAAACTTTTTTTAGTTCTTTAAAACCCTTCCAAATAAAATCTTTTTCTGGTTTTCTATTGTAAATATTGTTTGGCAATTTTTTAAATGTTATTTGTGCAAAACCAATCCACCATAAGCCCACCATAACAAAAGATATTCTCATGGCCTTTAATGATGCTGCATTTTTAGCATCTTCTATAGCTTTTTCAATTTCTAAACTGTTACCAGAAGATAATATAGTCTCAGAAATACTGGTATCAAAACCAAAAGTATTAGGTGCTAAAATCATTCCTAAACAAATTAAAAGTAAAATTATAGAACCAATATAACCATGAATAAAACCTTTAGCACTTGCAGCATCTTGTTGTTCTGGATGCGCAACTTCTGGTAAATAAGAATTGTAAAAAACAATACTAGACCAAAAACCAATACTTGCTAAAATTGTACAAATAATACCTATCCAAGCGGTGTTTAAATCTTTAAAGAAATACATAGAAATTACAGACAAACCACCAAGCCAACAAAAGAATTTCATAAACTTAAGTTTGTTACCCGTATAATCTGCAATAGCAGATAAAATTGGAGACATAAATGCAACAACTAAAAAAGAAAAAGATAAAGCGTAACTGTATAAAGTATCTGGGTAATCCCATTTCATGCCTAAAAATGTTACAATTTCATCTTTTGTTATGGCGCTATAAAATAAAGGGAAAACAGCAGTACTAATAACTAAAGAATACACAGAGTTTGCCCAATCATAAAAAGCCCAAGCATTAATTAATTTTTTATCTCCTATTTTTAACATATCGTTTTTTTAAATAAAAATGCCGTTCAATGTGTATTGAACGGCATACAATATAGTAAAAGTTTTTACCTTTTAAATTATTTTTATTTTGCGGCTACATTAAATTTAGCTGCATACTTTCTTGCGGTAGGTAAATACGTTTTTAAATCTTGAATTCTAGATTCGTTAGAAGGGTGTGTACTTAAAATTTCTGGTTGAGAGCTTCCGCCAGATTTCTGGCTCATTCTTACCCAAACTTCTGCAGCTTCTGTACCATCATAACCAGCCATAATCATAAATACCAATCCTAATCTATCTGCCTCTTGTTCGTGAACTCTACTAAACTTTAAAACTCCTAAACCAGAACCTATTCCAAAAGCAGTATTCCATAATTGTTGTGTTTTTGCATCTTTACCAGAAGTACCTAAAGCCACAGCTAATCCTCCGATTTGTTGTAATTGTCCTTGAGACATTCTTTCTTGGCCATGTTTAGCAAATGCATGTGCAACCTCGTGCCCCATAACTGCTGCTACTCCATCAACATTTTTACAAATTGGCATTATACCAGTATAAAAAACCACTTTCCCTCCTGGCATACACCAAGCGTTTACCGTATTGTCTTCTACTAAATTAAATTCCCATCTATAAGCTTCTGCTTCACTAGTCATATTATTGGCTCTCATAAATCGATCTACAGCAGCTGCAATATTTGTACCAACACTTTTTACTTGATTAGTCATGGTTCTATTTGTAGAAAGTTTATTTTCTTCTAAAAAACCTTGATATTGTGCAAAACTTGCAGGTAAAACTTGTGAATCACTTACAAAATTAACTCTACTTCTACCTGTAATAGGAACTTTACTACATTCTGAAAAAAGAATAACAGTAAATAATAAAATGGCTATTTTCTTCATTTTTGATTGTTTTTATTCTAATATTTTATTTTCGATAGCAATTTATAAATTTTATTATTAGAATTTGAACTATATCAGTTTTAATCTTAACTGAAAAAGAAAATCACTTTAAAATGAATTTTAAAAAAAGTAAATTTGTGTAAGTTTTCGATAGCTATATCGACAAAATAATTCAATAAAAACTTACAAATAAAATCATCATGAATAAAATATTTTCATTAATTATTATTTTCTCTTTCTTTAGTTGTGCTGGTAATGCTCAGAAAAAATCTGATAAAGCCAAAACGTACAAAATCTCAAAAACAGATGCACAATGGAAAAAAGAACTAACAGAACAACAATATTATGTGCTTAGGCAAGCAGGCACAGAAAGACCACATTCTAGTGAATTAAATAAAATAAAAACGCCAGGAACATTTGTATGTGCTGCATGTAAAACACCTTTATACGAAACAAAACATAAATTTATTTCTGGAACAGGATGGCCATCTTTTGATAGAGCAGTTAAAGGAAACGTAGAATTAGATGTAGATTATAAAATTGGTTATGCAAGAACAGAACTTAAATGTAATACTTGTGGTGGCCATTTAGGGCATTCTTTTGATGATGGGCCACAAGAAACCACAGGAAAACGTCATTGTATTAACGGAGTTGCTTTAGAATTTATTCCGAAACAAAAATAATTTGTAATCATTTTAATGATATAAGAGCTTTAGCAAAGCTCTTTTTTTATGCTTTAAATTTTGTATATTTATTGATATAATTATTCTGAATGAATAAAAAAGAAATAATAGAATTGTTACAAACTAATCATGATATTTTAATCGATTGGTTAGAAAAACAACCCAAAGAAATTTGGGAAAAAGGTCCTTCTGATAAATGGACTACTGGGCAGCATGTTCTGCATCTGGTTAACAGTTTTCAATTATTAAACAAAGCTTTAAACTTTCCGAGATTCTTTTTAAAACACAAATTTGGTTTGTGCAACAGAGAAACAAGAGATTACGATACGGTTGTTAAGAATTATCAAAATAAATTAAAAGGCAATGAAGATAAGGCGAGAAAATTTAATAGTAAATTAAAAAAACCTTCTTTAAAAAGTAGAAAAAAAATACTTCGTAAATTGTCTTTATCTAATAAAAAACTTCAAAATAAAGTTAGAAGAAGAAGTGATTTAAATTTAGACCGATTGGTTATTCCACATCCTTTAATGGGTAAAATGACTATTAGAGAAATTGTTATGTGGTCTGCATATCATTTAGAACATCACACTACTATTTTTTCAGAAAAATATGAAAACTTATAAAGTATCTTTATTAAAAAACTGTTTAGATAAACCATACTTAACATTTCTAGCGTTTAGCATTTCGTTCATCATCTTAGGTATTGTAAATAATAATCTTATAAATATCGATTTTATGGATATTTACATGACTATAAGTATCAATTATTGGTTCTATGTATCTGCTGTGTATTTTTTATTAATTGCTTTTAATTATTATATTTTAAAATGGACAGGCAAAAAACCAAATAAATGGCTCACTATTTTACATTTAATTACCCAAATTTCATCATTAGTAACCTTAATGATTTCTCAATATTTTAAAACCCTAAAAACATATAATAATTTAGATTACAAAAACTTATACAATTATAGTTCATTATTATTTACAATAGCAATTATATTTTTCTTGATTTCTATTTTTTTACATTTTACAAACTTTTTTACCGCATTATTTTTAAAGAAAAACTTGTAAAAAAAGGCATTAATAACTTTCTTAAAATTCTTGTTAATTTATTATATTTGTGTTTCCAAAAAAAAGACACAAATTATGTTTAATAATTTAAGCGATAAATTAGATAAAGCCTTACACACCCTTAAAGGACACGGTAAAATTACAGAAGTAAACGTTGCAGAAACTTTAAAAGAAGTTAGAAGAGCGTTATTAGATGCCGATGTTAACTTTAAAATTGCAAAACAATTTACTAAAAGTGTTCAAACAAAAGCAATAGGACAAGATGTATTAACTACATTAAATCCTGGGCAATTAATGGTTAAGTTAGTTAAAGATGAACTAACAGAACTAATGGGTGGTGAAACTGTAGGTGTTAACCTTGGTGGATCACCAACCGTAATTTTAATGTCTGGTTTACAAGGTTCTGGTAAAACAACTTTTTCTGGAAAATTAGCTAACTTCTTAAAAACAAAAAAAGCAAAACAAGTACTTCTTGTTGGTTGTGATGTTTATAGACCTGCAGCAATTAACCAATTACAAGTAGTTGGTGAGCAAATTGGTGTAGAAGTATATGCAGAAGTTGGTAATAACAATCCTGTAGAAATTTCTAAAAACGCTATACAACACGCCAAAGCTAATGGCAAAAATGTTGTAATTATCGATACTGCTGGTCGTTTAGCTGTTGATGAAGAAATGATGACAGAGATCTCTAATATTCATAAAGCAATTACGCCACAAGAAACGCTATTTGTTGTAGATTCTATGACAGGGCAAGATGCAGTTAATACAGCAAAGGCCTTTAATGATATTTTAAATTTTGATGGTGTTGTTCTTACAAAGTTAGATGGTGATACTCGTGGTGGAGCTGCGTTATCGATTAAATCTGTAGTAGACAAACCAATTAAATTTATTGGTACTGGAGAGAAGATGGATGCTATAGACGTTTTTCATCCTGATAGAATGGCAGATAGAATTCTTGGAATGGGAGATGTTATTTCTCTTGTTGAAAGAGCTCAAGATCAATATGATGAAGAGGAAGCTAGAAAATTACAGAAAAAAATTGCAAAAAATCAGTTTGGTTTTGATGATTTCTTAAATCAGATTCAGCAAATAAAGAAAATGGGAAGCATGAAAGACCTTATGGGTATGATTCCTGGTGCTGGTAAAGCAATGAAAGATATTGATATTGATGATGATGCTTTTAAAGGTATTGAAGCAATTATACATTCTATGACACCTTCAGAAAGAAGCACACCAACAACTATTAATGCTAGTCGTAAGAAAAGAATAGCTAAAGGTTCTGGTACATCGGTTACAGAAGTAAATCAATTGATGAAGCAATTTAATCAAATGAGCAAGATGATGAAAATGATGCAAGGTGGTGGTGGCAAAAAAATGATGCAAATGATGAAGGGAATGAAATAAAATAAATATAAGCTGCAATTTTGCAGCTTTTTTTAATTAATAAATGTACATTTTTTTGCAAACGTTATTCAAATCAAAAAATAAAAGAATCCTTTTCTTTATTTCTTTTGGTGTCTTACTATTTCTGTTATCTTTTAAAAATGGAATGTTTTGGGATAATGTATTGTTTGCTTCAAAAATGGGTAATCATTTGTATGAAAACTCTTTATTCGACTGGAATATTCCTATTAGTTTCGATCCTGGTCATCCGCCTTTTTTAGGTTTTTTATTAGCCATTTTCTGGAAAATTTTTGGTCATGAATTATGGGTTTCTCATTTATTGATATTACCTTTTACTATTGGGTTCTTTTTTCAAATTAGAAAATTTATTTCCTATTTTATAGAAGCTTCTAATAAGCACTTCTTTTTATTTATTCTAATAATTGCAGAACCAAGCTTAGCAACCTCTTTTGTTATTGTTAATCCAGAAATAATTATTCTATTTTTCTTTTTTTTAGTTGTAAACTCGATTCTATTTAAAAACGATTACTTAAAATTTATTGGTCTTATATTTTTAAGCATTATATCATACAGAAGTATGATGTTAGTTGCAGGAATTTTTCTTTATGATGTGCTGAATAAATTATACATTCAAAGAGAGAAAATAAATTCTATCTTAAATTTTAAATTCCTGTTAATTTATTTTTTTGGCAATATAACTGGCATCTCTTTTGTGGTTTGGAGACTTATTACTAAAGGTTGGTTGCAAACTCATCCAAATTCTCCTTGGGCTAGTTTATGGCAATTTGTTGATATTAAATGGTTTGTTAAAAACTGTTTTATTTTAGTACAAAGATATTTAGACTTTGGTAAAATTTTTATTTTCTTATTTTTAATTGTTTCGTTCATTCTTTTTGGTAAAAAAATAATAAACTCTATTAAAAATAAACAGTTATTATTATTATCAATTTCTTCTGTATTTTTTATTATTCTAATTTCATTAATATCTACTAACACCATTGGCCATCGATATTTTATAGTTTCTTATATTATATTTATAACACTATCTTTTAGAATAATTATATTCTTTTTTACTAGAAAAAAAATTATTTATAGCATCTTATTTCTTGGTCTTGTAACAGGTAATTTATGGATTTATCCAAAGGAAATCTCACAAGGTTGGGATGCTACTTTAGCCCACATTCCTTATCATTCTTTGCGCTTAGAAGCTATTAATTATTTAAATAAAGAAAATATTAATGTCGAAGATGTTGCTAGTTTTTTTCCTAACTTAACCAAATTAGATTTTGTTGATTTTAAGGGAGACACAAGATCTTTTCAAAAATTTAATAAAAAAAACAAGTACGTTTTTTACGCCACAGTTTTTAATTTATCTGATGATGAATTAAAAAGTTTAGAAAATGACTATAACATATTAAAAGAATTCAATAATTTTAACATAACTATCAATATTTATATTTTAAAAGAACAATGATTTTATTAGACGGAAAAAAGACATCTGCAGACATTAAAGAAGAAATTGCTTTAGAAGTTAGAGACTTAAAAGACAAAGGCCATAAAACGCCTCATTTAGCTGCGGTAATTGTAGGTAACGACGGTGCTAGTATAACTTATGTAAATGCAAAAGTAAAAGCATGTGAACGTGTTGGCTTTGAATCTACATTAATTAGACTTTCAGAAGAAACTACAGAAGAAGAACTACTTAACGAAATTGCTGTTTTAAATGTAGATAATGATATTGATGGCTTTATTGTACAATTACCATTACCTAAACACATAGACGAGCAAAAAATATTAATGGCAGTAGATCCTGAAAAAGATGTTGATGGATTTCACCCAACTAACGTTGGTAAAATGGCTTTAAACTTACCAACATTTATTTCTGCAACTCCTTTCGGAATTTTAGAATTATTAGATAGATACAACGTAGAAACATCAGGTAAACATGTAGTTGTTTTAGGAAGAAGCCATATTGTTGGTAGTCCAATGAGTATACTTTTATCTCAAAAACGTAAAGTTGGTAATGCAACTGTTACAATGTGCCATAGTAGAACAAAAAATTTAAAAGAAATTACATTACAAGCAGATATTGTAATTGCTGCAATTGGTATTCCAGAATTTTTAAAAGCAGACATGGTTAAAGACAATGTAACTGTGATTGATGTAGGAATTACGCGTTTAGCAGATTCAACTAAAAAAAATGGTTTTAGATTGGTTGGCGATGTTGCTTTTGAAGAAGTTTCTAAAAAATCTGATTTTATAACGCCAGTTCCTGGTGGAGTAGGTCCTATGACAATTGCAATGTTATTAAAAAATACTCTTTTAGCTTGTACTAGAAAATCTAAATAATGTCAATTAAAAATGTAACCACTTACCTATCAGAATATTTTCAAATATTTGTTGGAATCGTTTTAACAAGTTTGGGCTTGAAGGCCTTTTTATTACCAAACGGATTTCTAGATGGTGGTGTAACTGGTATTGCACTTTTAGTAAGAACGCAAGTAGACATTAACATGTCTTATCTATTGTTAGTATTCAGTATACCTTTTTTAATATTAGGTTATTTTACAGTTTCGAAAAGAATTGTAATTAAATCTATTATAAGTATTTTAGGCTTAGCCTTGTTTATTCATTTAGAGAACTTTCAAACTATTACCAACGATAAACTGCTAATTTCAATATTTGGTGGTTTATTGGTTGGTTCTGGTATTGGAATAGCGATAAGAAATGGTTCTGTTTTAGATGGATCTGAAATTTTGGGTGTTTACTTAAACGATAAATTCGGATTAAGCATCGGTAAAATTGTATTATTTTTTAACATTATTCTATTCACAATAACAGCTTTTGTGGTCTCTGTAGAAGTTGCTCTCTATTCAATTTTAACATATATAATTGCCGCTAAAGTTACAGATACAGTAATAGAAGGCTTTGAAGATTTTATTGGTGTAACAATAGTTTCTAGAAAACATAAAATTATTAAAAAAGCTATTTTAGAAGAATTGGGTGTAGGTTTAACAATTTACAAAGGATCTTCTGGTTTTGGTAGCAACGGCAAATCAGAAGATTTTGATATAATCCATTCTATAATCAATAGAATAGATATTAAAAAAATGTATCGAATTGTACAAAATTTAGATGAAAATGCATTTATTGTAGAGTTTGATGTAAATAGTGTTAAAGGCGGAGTTTTAAGACATTATATTAACAAGAAAAAAAACAAAAAACTACCAATTATTTAAAGTACATTTTCTTCTGATCTTTGTGCACCAAATTCTTTTCTATAAATTCTTACTATCACTAAGAATAAACTTATTAGTAATGGTCCAAAAATTAAACCAATAAATCCGAATAAAGGCACACCAACAATAACACCAATTAATGTAATTAACGGATGTACATTATCTAATTTCTTTAAAACAAACAGCCTTATAATATTGTCTGTAGAACCTACTACAACTAAACCATAAATTAGAATTCCCCAAGCTGCAAAATTGTTTCCTGTAGAAATTGTTAAAATAAAAACGGGTAAGATTCCTATAAGAGTTCCCACAAACGGAATCATAGAACCTACAGTAACAATTATAAACCAAAAGAAAGGATCGTTAATATCAAATATTAAGAAACCAATTAGAGCAATTATACCTTGACCAATAGCAACTAACGGAATACCAATTGCATTAGAACGAACCATTGCTTGAGATTCTTCTCCTATAATTTTTAAATTTTTATCACTTATTGGTATATATTGATACAAAGAATTTCTAAGTTCTGATCTATTGGTAAACATATAATACAACATAAAATACATGATACCAATTGCTATAAAAATATTAAATGTACCGCCTGCAAAACCTTCTAAATTGCTTGTAACCCAAGTAGAAACTTCAGATACATTAATTTTTTCAGCTAAATCATAACCAAATCTATTTTCTATTTTACCAAATATATCTTTTAGGGCCTGTGTAACTTCTGCAGAATTTTTAACTGCATCTCCTATTTTACTGCCCAACATCATTAATAAACCTGTTACTGGTAATAAAATGCATACAAATGATATCAACATTAAAAATATTGCTGCTACATCTGGATGCCATTTTCTTTTTACTAAAATAATCATCCATTTTCTTAGCAAGACATACACAGTTATAGCACCTAAAACGCCCGATAAATAAGGCATCATTTCCTTAAAAATCAAAATACCTATAACTAATATTAATAATAAAACAAATACTTGTCTTATGGTTTTGGGTGCAATTGTATCATTCATAAAATAGATTTTATGCAATTTATTAAATTATAAATCTATATATTGTAAAAATCAATTATAAATTTAACTCATTTAAACCTCATAATATTAGAGGTAACAAAATTATATTTAGTACGTTTTATGGATTTCTTTTTGAAGGAAAACAATGATTTTACACCTTTTACAAATCAGCACTTAAGTGTAGTCGCTTGTTTAATTATTTTTGGATTTCTTTTACTTTTATTTGCAAAAAGTCAATCTAAAAGAAAACAAATATTAATAGGAAATATATTTGCTTTCAGTCTTTCTTTTACCGTAATACTAGGTACAATTATAAACTTTTATAAAGGAAACTTTAATTATCAAAAAGACTTACCATTACATTTATGTAGTTTTATGGCAATTATTATACCTGTTTTGTCACTTACCAGAAAACTTATATACTACGAAATTCTTCTATTTTTAGTCTTTGCAGGAACTTTACAGTCCTTAATAACACCAGATGAATCTAATTATTTAAATTTTAAGTTTTTTAGATATTGGTTTGTACACGCAGGACTAATCATTTTTATGCTATATGCCACGTTTATATATAAAATGAGACCAACTATAAAAAGTGTAGCAAAATCATTTTTAGCAATGCAAATTTATATGATAATTATGTTTGTATTAAATTATTTCTTAGGTTCTAACTATTTTTACACCAATAGAAAACCAGATGCTGAAACCTTATTAGATTTATTCGGAGAGTGGCCAAAATACATTTTTGTAGTAGAGATTATAGTAATCCCTTACTTTTTACTAATTTATTTACCTTTTTATATCGCAAAAAAAAGGTCTTAATTTTCTTCTCGATTTACTAAATCGATAGAAAATGCAGGTAAACAAACTGCAAGATATTCACAAGGTTCATCAAAAGGATTTGAATATTGCACTCTAGTATTTTTTTCAATTTTAATAGACTCGCCTGTTTTTAAAATAACAGTTTCTCCATCTATAATAAATTGCTTTTTACCTTTAATAATATAAGTGTATTCGTCAAATTCTGGTTTTTGAAATGGCTCACTCCATTTAGATGGCGCAACCATATGTGCAATACTTATTTGAGAATTACCATCAGTTGCATTACCAAAATGTTCTTCTATTAATTTACCATCTGTTGTTGGTACAACAAACGGAGATTTCTGAATTGTGTATTTTTTCATTTAATAAACGATGTTAAATTCTCTTCTTATAATTTGTTCATTTCTATTAAGACTATCGTATTTATTTTCTTCAAAATAATAAGAAACAGCCTTTTTTAAAATTTCTGAATCTAGTAAAGAATTTGATAATGTAGAAAGTTTAAAATTAGATCTATTATTTGCACCGATAACTAATCTTAAAGAATTTAGTAAAGATTTATCATCTAGCAAGCAACCAATAATACCTATAGACTCGTGTTCTGAAACATGACATTCATTTAAAATACCTCTTTCTATCTCGTTAATTTTAATATCATTATCAAGATAATATTGAAGAATAATTCTTCTTTCGAACTCAGAATTTGGTCTTAAAATTGAATCTTTACTATTTTCTATAGAATACGTGCTCATATTCTATTAATTAAACCAAACAATAAAAGATTTCATTTTTGCTAAATCAGGAATTTGTTCTAAAGTTACATTCTGAGTAGAAAAATCTTTTAAGCCTAATTCTTCTTTGTCGATTCCTATAGTTGCGTTTAAATCATCTATAAATAATGTTGCAGTAGAAAAAGTAGACTCTACTCTATTTATATTATTGTTTAAGTTTATTTCAGAAAAACTAGAATTAATATTGATACCAGATTCAGTAGCATATCTTGAATCATGAATTTCGATACTTTTAATTGTAGATACAGAATCTAATTGTTCTTTAGGTACAATTGTTAGTTTTAACTTCCCTCCTTTTTCATATACCAAATACTCGTCATCATCTTGAAAATAATTATCACCTAAAGCCCCTTCACTTAAATTTTTAACAATAGAATCATTTTCAAAAATTTCATCTAACTCTTCAATAGTTGTTTTTGGTGTTAAATGACCTACTTTACCTTTTTCTATTGTAAATCTTCCTCCATCGCCACAACTAATTACTAAAAGTGAACATGCAATTATTACTATTGATAATATATTTTTTTTAATCATACTTGGTAGTTTATACGTTTATAACGTGCTATATCTATTTTTGTTATTTTAAAACTTTTTTTAATATTCCGAAGGCTGCTCTTATAAAGGTTGCACTTGTAAGTACTTTTACAATTGGGTTTTGAGCTGTACTTCTTCTTCTAGAATAACTTCTAGACGCTTTTTCTTCTCTTTTTCTTTCTCGTTCTTTTTCTTTTGCTAGTTTTTCTCTTTCCTTCTTTTCTTCAGCCTCTTTAATTGCTTTTGCTTCAGCTAAATTTACTTTTTCAATTTTAGAGTTTAGCAACTCATAAGCGCTTTCTCTATCTAAATTTTCATTGTATTTATAAAAAAGTCTCGAATTATTAATAACACTTTTAAGTTCTTTGGGTGTTAAAACATCCATTCTACTCATTGGTGCTCTTAACATTGTTCTAGCCAATGGTGTTGGTATTCCTTTTTCGTTTAAAACAGAAACAAAGGCTTCACCAATACCTAATTGAGTTAACACTTCTTTCGTATCGTAATATTCAGAATCTGGATAATTCTCTGCAGCCAATTTTATTGCTTTTCTGTCTTTAGCAGTAAACGCTCTTAATGCATGCTGAATTTTTAAACCCAATTGTGCTAAAATATCTTCTGGTACATCTTTAGGGTTTTGCGTTACAAAATACAAACCTATACCTTTAGAACGAATCAATTTTACAATACTTTCTATTTGATTAAGCAATGCTTTAGAAGCTTCTTCAAAAACTAAATGTGCTTCATCAATAAAAATTACCAATTCTGGTCTTCCAGAATCCCCTTGCTCTGGAAAAGTTTCATAAACTTCTGCCAATAATTGCAACATAAATGTAGAAAACAACTTTGGTTTGTCTTGAATATCTGTTAAACGTAAAACAGAAATAATTCCTTTACCGTCTTCATCTATTCTTGTTAAATCTTCTACATCAAAAGATTTTTCACCAAAAAACAAATCACCACCTTGTTGCTCTATTTCTACAATTTTACGTAAGATTGCACCTGTACTTGCAGTAGAAATTCGACCATATTCTGCTTGAATCTCTTCTTTACCTTCTTGCGTTACAAATTGTAATACCTTTTTAAAATCTTTAATATCTAACAACGGATATTTATTGTCATCACAATATTTAAAAATTATAGATACAATTCCGCTTTGTGTTTCTGTTAAATCTAAAATTCTAGATAACAAAACTGGTCCAAATTCTGATATTGTTGCACGCAACCTTGTACCATCTTGTTCAGATATCGTTAAAACTTCAATAGGAAATTTTTGAGCAGTAAATTCAAATCCAATTTTTGCATGACGTTCGTCTATTTTTGCATGTCCTGGGCTTGGTTGTGCTAAACCAGAAAGGTCTCCTTTTATATCCATTAACAAAACCGGAATTCCTTTTTCTGAAAGGTTTTCTGCTAAAACTTGTAAAGTTTTGGTTTTTCCGGTTCCTGTTGCACCAGCAATTAAACCGTGCCTATTTAAAGTTTTTAAAGGAACTTTAACAATGGCGTTTGTTATGGTTTCTTCACCTAACATTGCAGCGCCTAACTCAATAGACTCACCTTTAGTTTTGTAGCCATTATTAATGTATTCAAAAAATTCTTCCTGCTGACTCATCTTCGTAAATTTTGATAAAAATAATCAAACTTTAACATTTAAGAAATTATTTGAAGAGTTTTGTTCCTTCTAATTAGAAAAATATTCCGGAATTAAACTTTTAAGTTTTACCAATGTTTCTTCTACAGACAATTCACTCATTCCGCCAGCTGCATTTGCATGACCACCACCATTAAAATGTTCTTTTGCCAAAAGGTTTACAGGATTTTCTGCTCCTTTAGATCGAAAAGAAATTTTCATAATTCCGTCTCTTTCTGTAAAAACTATGGCGGCTCTCATGCCTTTTATTGATAAAACTAAATTTGCTAAATTATCGGTATCTCCTTTAACATATTTATACTTTGCCAATTCTTCTTTAGACAAAGAAATTATAGCAACATTATAATCATATAAAACCTCTAACTTTTCGCTCATTGCAAAACCTTGTAAGCGCAAGCGAGTTTCTGTATTATTATCACTCAATTTTTCGTGAATTAAATGATGTTCTACACCTGCAGCTAATAATTTAGCCAAAACCTCATGCGTTCTTGGTTTTACAGAATTAAATCTAAAACTACCTGTATCTGTTAAAATACCTAAATACAACGGGGTACCTATTTTAGCGTCTAATACATCTAAATTATCAGACTGCTCTATTAAATCTACAATTAATTGTGATGTTGATGATGCAGTTGTTTCAGAAACAATAATATCAGGAAAATCTTCTGGATTTAAATGATGATCTATCATTATTTTCTTAGCAGTAGAAGCTGCCAACAAAGATTCCATTTCTGGCCCTACTCTACTAATTGCATTGTAGTCTAAACAAAAAATTAAATCTGCTTTACTGATTTTATTTGCAACTTCTTCAGGATTTTCATCCATTAAAAGTATTTCTGATGTATCTAACCAATGTAAAAAACCGGGTGCTTTATCGGGATGACAAATTACTGCAGATTTACCCAATTTCTCTATAAAATGAAGTAATCCTAAAGATGAACCTACAGAATCTCCATCTGCAGATTTATGAGCTGTTATTACGATGTTTGAAGCTGTTAATATTTCAGCTTCAATTTTCTTATAAATATTCATGAAAATTATTTTTATAATTACTTTAGAAGTGTAATTATTTTAAAGTTCGCGAAGTTAGGATTATTATTGAAGTGAAGTAATAATTTCAATTTAAAAATTAATCAATCCAATTTTTAAAATCTTTTACACGTTCTCTACTTACAATAATTTCGGATTCATTATAAGAATTTAAAATTAACTTTAAACGAGAATTAGAATACGCAATGATATCTTTTATAGCGTTAATATGCACAATAAAAGTTCTGTTTACTCTAAAAAATTTTTCTGGATTTAGAATATTTTCTAAACTTGATAATGAGTAATTAATTATATAATTTAAATTAGAAGTTTTTAAATATGTTGCATTTTCTAAACTATAGAAAAAAGATATTCTATCGATTTCAATTATTTTAATCTTTTTACCAACTTTTACAGTAAAAGATTCTTTAAAATTATCAATCTTAAAATTACTAACTAACTTTTTAAATTTTTCTAAGTCGATATCTTTTTGATGAATTTCTTTAACTTTCTCGATTGCATTAGAAAGTTTTAGTCTATTAATTGGTTTTAGTAAATAAGAAATACTATTGTAGTCAAAAGCTTTTAAACTATAGTTACTAAATGCGGTTGTAAAGATTATTTTAGAAGTAATATCTATTTGTTTAAAAATATCAAAACACAATTCGTCAGAAAGTTGAATATCTAGAAAAATAATATCTGGCTGTTTATTATTTTGAAACCAGTTTATAGAAGATTTTACTGATGTTAATACTGATAAAATTTCAACATCAAAATCTTTTAAAATTCTCTCTAATCTTCTTGCTGATGGCAATTCGTCTTCTATAATTAAGGCTTTCATTAAACGGTTTCTAAAATTGGTAATTGAATAACAAAATGTGTTTCAGATTTTTTTATAATTACTTTATCATCTGTAAAATAAGCAATTCTTTGTATTATATTTTCTATTCCTTTTTTTGAATTTTCTATCTTTACTGATTTTAGAATCTTATTATTTTCTACAATTAAATAATTTTCTTCGGATGTAATTTTTACATCAACAATATTATTTTCATTGATAATATTATGTTTTACAACATTTTCTAAAACTTGCTGTAAAATGGTAGAAACAATGTATTTTTCATTTATTTTTTCATCAATAGATATAGAATAATTAAAACCAACTTCAAAACGACTTTTCAAAAGTTGTAAATAGCTTTTTGCAAATTCAATTTCATCTTTTACTAAAACTACATCTTGCTTTTCTTGCTCTAAAAAATAACGATAAATATGTGATAAATTTTCAGAAAAAGTTACTGCTTTTTTAGGATTTTCTTCAATTAAACTGGTTAAAACATTAATATTATTAAACAAAAAATGCGGACTTATTTGATTTTTTAATTGTTGATAGTTTAATTGTGATTCTATAGATTGTTGAATTAAAAAAGTTTTTTCTTGTTTTGAAACAAGTTTCAGAAAATACAAATGAGTTAATAGCACTATACACAAGTAATAAGGTGAAAATAAGGCTATTGACAATAATATGTTTAAATAAAGCCTATTAGAAAAAGTAATCTCATATGTTCTAGTCATTAAAGGCAGAGTCGTAAGAAAATCAAATAAAAGTATAACCAACAAGTACATAATAATAATTTTAAATAAATTATTGCTTTGAAAGTTATTTAAAAAAGTAATAGTTAAAAAAGCGAAAAGTAAACCAAATGGAAATAATGTTGTCCAAACAAAAATCAATTTTGTAAAACTAGCAGAACCTAATATTATTAAAATACTATATATAATTGTTGTAGTTAGAGCTATTATTAAAATCTTCTTAATTGAATAACTAACTTTTAAGAATAACTTTCCATTTTTATCAGCATATTTCGATTTAATCAATAACAAAAAATTAAATAATAATGAGATAAAAAAACCAATTAAAGAGTTCATTAGAGTTGTAAATTCTAAAAAACTATAACTTTCTTTCAATAATATTTTCGAGAAATATAAATAAATAGCTACAAAAACTAATCCAAAAGAAATTAATGGAGCTTTAATATAAAAATTGCTTTTTTGATTTTTTCTAAAAGTGAATATTGATATAGAAACTGGTAAGAAAATTATTATAAATGATGTAACATAAACTTTAAAAAAATCATCTTTTTCATAATTATTTAATGATTTCGAAATAATATGTGAACTTAAAATTATAATTAAATAAACAACTAATGATACTAATATTAACCTTACTTTTCTTTTCATAATTTCTAATTTTCATCAAAAATGAAACTTATCATCATCAATAAAAAAAGAAATATAGTGAATTGTAGTTTTTTACAAGTGGATTGTATTAAAATTATGTTCTAAAATAAAAAACAACTAAATTAATCAATCCAATTTTTAAAATCTTTTACTCGTTCTCTACTTACAATAATTTCTGAATCTTGATACGTATTTAAAATCAATTTTAAGCGTGAATTAGAATAGGCAATGATATCTTTAATCGAATTTATATTGATAATAAAAGTACGGTTTACTCTAAAAAACTTTTCTGGATCTAGTTGTTCTTGCCAGTTTTCTAAAGAGCCATCTAATAAATAATTCCTATTTTCTGATGTATGAATGTATGTAGCTTTATTTTCGCTATAAAAACATTCAACTTCATCAATATTAATAATTTTAATATGTTGCCCAACTTTGATTGAGATTCGTTTTTTAAATTTACGATCTACAGGATTTACCAAAAGTTTACGGATATCATCTAAGTTTACTTGAACGTCTGATTGCTTTGGTTGGTTTTCTTTAAATTTTTTTACAGCAACCTTTAATTCATCTTCATCTAAAGGTTTTAACAAATAATCTATACTATTTAATTTAAACGCTTTTAAAGCATATTCATCATAAGCCGTTGTAAAAATTATTGCAGACTTTACTTCTATTTCTTCAAATATTTCAAAAGACAAACCGTCTGATAATTGAATATCTAAAAATATTAAATCTGGGTGCGGATTGTTTTGTAACCAACTTAAAGATTCTTCTACAGAATGTAGCATTTGTTGTACTTCTATATCTAATTCTGCTAACATTCTGTTTAATCTTCTTGCAGCAGGTTTTTCATCTTCAATTATTAATACGTTCATAGAAATTGTTTTCTTTTTTACTTTTTATGAATGAAATGTTTTATTTCATAAACTCTTTCATTTTTCTTTCTTCCCAATCTTTACCAAAAATAGTAATCACATCATAAGTTCTAAATGCATCAAATATTAAGAAGATTCCCCAAATTAACCAAAACGGAATGTGTTTAAATCCGTCACTATCATATTGATTGCTCAATATAAAGTTTCCAAATATTTTAAACGAAAATTTCCAAACAAATGTTAAAAATAAATTTACTATTAGATAAGTAACTACATGTTTGTAAAACTTTTTAATGTTTTCTACTTTCTTTCTTGCTTTTGCATATTTGTATTCATCTGCATTTTTCATAATTACCTTTTGTTGTCTCTATCGTTTTGTCTGTCTAAAATCTCATTAATTTTTTTTTCTTCCCAATTAGAGCCAAAACCAATAGAATTAAATCCGAATACACCTAACCAATGAAAAAACATACCGATTCCCCAAAATAACCATGTAGAATAGGTGCCGAAATTGGTTAATGCTTCTTTAAAATTATATCCATTTTGCATTAAACCAAAAATAACAATTCCGCTAATAAAAATATTTACCAACACAAAAACTATTAAGTGAATGTAGAAACCTTTAATGGCTTTTACTCTTTTTTTTGCTTTAATATATTGCTGTTCTTTTCTAAAATCTTTTTCCATAACAGTTTTAATTATTATTCATTAATTCTTTAATTTTCTTTTCTTCCCAATTTTCTCCAAAACCTAATAAGTTCATGCCAAAAACCGCAAACCAATGAGAGAAAAGACCAATACCCCAACCGCATAAAGAAAACCAAAACCAATGAAAACTAGGATCGAATTTTAAATTTATAAAAATTAAAGTTGGTATTACAATGCAGTAAACGGTTAAGTGAGAATAGAAACCTTTGATCTTTTTTACCCTTTTTTTAGCAACAAAAAGTTTTTGTTCTTGTGTATAATTTACCTCCATTTTATTGTCTATAATTTTGTTCGTTCATAAATTTATCTATCTTTCTTTTTTCCCAATCATTTGTAAAAAAGATATTTAAACCAAATGTATTTATGGCTTGAAAAGCGATTCCTATTCCCCAAAACAACCAAATTTTATAGTTGCTATTGTAAAACACTGCTTGTGTAAAAGTACTACCATCATTTATATCACCAACAATAAAAATTGCACTTAAAAAAGTATTAACTACAATATAAACTACTAAATGCTTGTAAAACTTACTTAACCTTTCAACCTTCTTTTTTGCTAAAATATAGTTTTGTTCTTCTATATAATTCGTTTTCATTATCTGTAATTTTTTTGTTGATTTTCTTTATCCATTATCTCTTTAATTTTTCTGTCCTCCCAATTATTTCCTAAGAAAATATTGTAATTATTAACTTCTAAGAAGTGAAAAATTAAGCCCATTCCCCAACCAAAAATTGGAAACCAAAACCAGTGAAATCCTGGAGAAAATCTTAAATTGATAAATATTAAAAAAGGTATTACAATACAGTAAGAAGCTAAATTCTGATAAAATTCTTTTAATTTTTCTACTTTTTCTACTGCTTTTACATATTTGCTGTTTTCTAAATCGTCTGTGTACATAATGTCATTTATTTTATATAAGAGAGGCAAGCTCACCTTAAAAGTTTTGTTATTGTTTTCTATTTTCACTCCTTTCTGAGTGATTAATCCGTATCTATCTGCAATATTTTGCAACCCAACTTTGGTGCTTTTACCTATTGCTTCTTTAGGATTGATGTTGTTTTCTATGATTAAATAATTATCTTCTTCGTAAATTGATATTTCTAAAGGTTTTGAAGATGAAACCACATTGTGTTTTACTGCATTTTCTAGTAATAATTGCAGTGATAATGGCACAATTTTAAGATCGTTGTTACTTACTAGATCTGGTATATTAAATTTTACAGCATCTTCAAAACGCATACCTAATAATTGCATGTAAGTTTTGGCAAAATTTAATTCTTCGGTAATTGGTACTAAATCTTTATTTCTTTGTTCTAAAACGTACCTATAAACTTTAGAAAGTTTGGTTGTAAATTTTTCTGCTTGATTAGGATTTTCTCCAATTAAACTTGTTAAAACGTTTAAACTATTGAATAAAAAATGAGGATCTAACTGATTTTTAAGAGATTCGAACTTTGCAGTTTCTGTTTTCGCCACAATTTGTTGTTGCGTACTTTCTTTGGTCATTGCCTTTTTCCAGTTGATCATAAAACCTTTTGCATGAAAAAAAACGGCTACTCCAAGAGAAAAAACGATGGCAAATAAATGAACCCAAATTAAAAATCCTTTAAAAAAATCTTCGAATTTGTAACCAAATATTAAAATGTATTGTACATAATGAATAATTAAAACTGCAATAACAGTATAAATAAATGTTGCTACAACACCTGCCCAAACTCTACTATTCGTTTCGGTAACCCAATCCCATTTTTTGTTTAAGAATTCGTTTAAAATTCCGTTTCCTAAACCCAATGTAAAAGAATACATAGCAGATATTAAAAATGTTAGAGCCATTCCTTTTACTGTAAACTGTTGATTTATCAGTATAAACACTACTCCTAAAATTAAAGCTAGCTTTAAAGAAATTAACAAATCCTTTCTTAATTCTTTAAATAAATTCGAGTTGGTTGCAAACATTTTTACTATTTAATTTTATAAATAAATTCTTAAAATTTTATATCTAAAGATACATCTTTATCAGAAACTGTAAATTTAGAATCTTCAAAATTTGGAGGCCCAAAACTCATAACATTATTAGAAGCACCGTAATCTTCTAATGGCATTCCGTTAGATCTAAAATCCATTTTATCGTTGTCATTTCTGTCATGGTAGCAAATAATTGCATAATCTCCAGCGATTACATCTTTAAAGACAACGACACTTTTACCGTCTATAATTTTAGATGCTGATGCTTTTATTGGTTTTAATCTAAAGTTAGATTTGTCATACAGCGCAAATCCTACTTTACCAGAATCTGAAGTTACATTTACTACAGTTGCAGTTATTGTTTTGTTTTGCGCAATTAAATCATTTGTTAATGTTAACATTGCGATTACTAAAAAAGATACTAAAGTTTTCATGTTGTGTGGTTTTTGTTATTAATTATGGTTCAAAGATGCAACACAAGTACAGTTTTTAAAACTAAACAATACCGAACTGTAAAATTTGTATGATGAATTGTAAAAAAATTAAAATTTCTACCTCTTTTAATTAATAATCTGAATGATAACTTAGTTTTAATTAGTTATAATATGTAATTAGAGATGACTTTATGTATAGAAAAATTAATAATTATGAATTGATATAGGTATATTTTAATAAATTGATAAAAATTAAAAATTCTTTTCTTTTTTTATTTCTGTATTTAAAAAATACTATACTTTTACCACATGTTTATAACAGAAAATAAAATAAATACAATGGTTCCCAGATTGCGACGACGCAATACTAATCGCTAATATCTTTTTTAGCAACAAGAAGAGAGTACCATAATTTTTATTTTTTTATAATCATGTTTCACACACAAAACTTACAAAGCCTACAAAACCAAATAATTACAATTTATAGTAATTGTATTTCTGTACGCCGCTTTTTCTCACCTCGCCCTTTGGGTGTTTAGTAAGTTATGGAATTAGGTGAGTCCAATTCTGCATTCAAAAACAAATATCAAATACATTTAAATTTTAAATATCAATACAATGGAAATTGTAATTGCTAATAAATCACATATAATTTACGCAGATATTATTTGTAAGACAATAGAAGATGCTGCTCAAGTAAGAGGAACTGGTATTGCCAAAAGAAAGCCAGAATACGTTGCCAAAAAAATGGAAAACGGCAACGCTGTTATTGCTTTAGATGGTGGTATGTTTGCCGGTTTTTGTTATATAGAACAATGGGGTCATGGTAAATTTGTTGCCAACTCTGGTCTTATAGTGCACCCAGATTATAGAAATATTGGTTTAGCTAAAAAAATTAAACTTGTAATTTTTAAACATTCTAGAACCAAATTTCCAGATGCTAAAGTATTTAGTATTACAACTGGTTTAGCTGTAATGAAATTAAATAGCGATTTAGGTTATAAACCAGTAACTTTTTCTGAATTAACAGACGACCAAAGCTTTTGGGATGGTTGCCAAACATGCAGAAATTTTGATGTTTTAACAAGAACTGATAGAAAAATGTGCTTGTGTACAGGAATGTTATTTGATCCAAAAAACAATAATAAAGAAGCCACAAAAGAGGTTAAAGAAAACGTTTTTAAAAGATTAAAACATATAAAACAAAACTTGTTTTTAAAAAAAGATAAAAAATGAAAAAATTAGTAATTGCATATAGTGGTGGTTTAGATACTTCTTATTGCGCTGTAAATTTATCTAAAGATTATGATGTACATGCTGTAAGTGTAAACACAGGTGGTTTTACATCCGAAGAAATTAAAAATATAGAAAGTAACGCTTATAAAATGGGTGTTACAACCTATAAAAATATAGATGCTGTAGCTACTTTTTACAATAAAGTAGTTAAGTATTTAATTTTTGGTAATGTTCTAAAAAATGCCACATATCCACTTTCTGTTAGTGCAGAAAGAATTATTCAGGCAATAGAAATTATAGAATATGCAAAAAGCATAGATGCAGAATATATTGCACACGGTAGCACTGGTGCGGGTAATGATCAAGTTAGATTTGACATGATTTTTCAAACTTTAGCGCCAAACATTAAAATTATTACACCTATTAGAGATCAAAAATTATCTAGACAAGAAGAAATAGATTATCTAAAATCTGAAGGAATTGACATGAATTGGGAGAAATCTAAGTATTCTGTAAATAAAGGCCTTTGGGGAACAAGTGTTGGTGGTGTAGAAACTTTAAAATCTGAAAAACCTTTACCAAGCGAAGCATATCCTTCTCAATTAGAAAAAGAAGGAGAAGAAAAAGTAACGCTAACTTTTAAAAATGGTGAATTTGTTGCTTTAAACGGACAAGAAAATAAGCCTGAGATAAATATTGAAAATCTAAACGAAATTGCTTCTAAATATGCAATTGGTAGAGATATTCATGTTGGTGATACAATTGTAGGTACTAAAGGTAGAGTTGGTTTTGAAGCTGCCGCTGCATTAATTACTGTGAAAGCGCATCACTTGTTAGAAAAACACACGCTTACAAAATGGCAGTTACAACACAAAGAGTATTTATCTAGTTTTTACGGAATGCATTTACACGAAGGGCAATATTTAGATCCTGTAATGAGAGATACGGAAGCTTTTTTACAAAGTTCGCAAAAAATGGTTTCTGGTAATGTGGTGGTTTCTTTAAAACCATATCATTTTACTTTAGACGGAATAGTATCTAACCACGATTTAATGTCTAGTGCTTTTAGTACTTATGGTGAAGAAAATAAAGCTTGGACAGCCGATGACGCGAAAGGTTTTATAAAAATTATTGGGAATCAGAATAAAATATACAAACAAGTAAATTCTTAATTATGTTAGAAGTAGGAATTATTGGTGGCGCAGGTTATACTGCAGGAGAATTGATTCGATTATTATTAAATCATCCAAAGACAAACATAAACTTTGTATACAGTACTTCTAATGCTGGTAACAAATTATATAAAGTTCATCAAGATTTGGTGGGTTCTACAGATATTAGTTTTTCTAGTGAAGTTAATACTAATGTTGATGTTTTATTTTTATGTTTGGGACATGGAAATTCAACTACTTTTTTACAAAAAAATAGTTTTTCTGATACTACAAAAATTATTGATTTAAGTAATGATTTTAGACTAACTGCTGATAAAAACTTTGAAGGTAAAGAGTTTGTATACGGATTACCAGAATTGCAAAAAGAAGCAATAAAATCTGCTAAATACATTGCAAATCCAGGTTGTTTTGCAACAGCCTTACAACTAGCAATTTTACCTTTAGCTGCAAACGGATTGCTAAAAAATGATGTTCATATTAATGCTGTAACAGGTGCAACTGGTGCAGGTACTTCTTTATCTGCAACTACTCATTTTACATGGCGAGATAATAATTTTTCGCATTATAAAGCTTTTAATCACCAACATTTAGGTGAAATAAATCAGACAGTTAAACAATTGCAAGCAGATTTTAATAGTGAAATTAACTTTATGCCAAATAGAGGCGATTTTTCTAGAGGAATTTTTGCAACAACATACACAAAATTTGATGGCACTTTAGAAGAGGCGAAAGCAATTTATAAAGAATATTATAAAGACGCTGCTTTTACAATTGTTTCTGATGAAAGTATTTTTATGAAACAAGTTGTTAACACAAATAAATGCTTGGTACAACTAGAAAAACATGGCAACAAATTATTAATTACAAGTATAATTGATAATTTATTAAAAGGTGCATCTGGTGCAGCCATACAGAACCTAAACTTAATGTATGGCTTTGAAGAAACGTTGGGTTTAAATTTAAAAGCAAATTATTTTTAAGAAGCCAAAGCCCGCGTTAGCGATTGAAGTGGCATCCTTTTTTTGTTGCCACATATGGCAAAAAAAGATATAACGGAAAGCGCGACCTTTAGGTAACGCCCAAAAAAAATAAAAATGAAAATAGCAATTATAGGTACAGGAAATTTAGGAAAATCTATTGCAAAAGGTTTAATTACCAACAATGCAATTACTTCTTTATACCTTACAAAAAGAAATATTGATGGTATTGCAGAGTTTGAAGGATACACAAACGTTTTTTTAACTACAGACAATATTACCGCTGTAAAAAATTCTGATATTTTAATTTTTGCAGTTCAACCTGCACATTTTGAAAGAATTTTAAGAGATATAAAACCTTATTTAACAGAAAAACATGTAGTTATTTCTACAATAACTGGTTTTTTAATTCCGCAAATAGAAGAAGAAATTGGTGCTGATAAATTTATAATTCGTGCAATGCCCAATACTGCTATTGCAGTTGGTAAATCTATGACGTGTATGTGTAGCAACCCACAAGGTGAAAAACGTATTAAAATTGCAGAAGCTATTTTTAATCGGTTAGGACATTCTTTAAGTATTCCAGAAAGCCAAATGCAAGCCGCAACCGTGGTTTGTGCTAGCGGAATCGCTTTTTGGATGCGTCTAATTAGAGCAACAACTCAAGCTGCTATTCAGTTAGGTTTTGATGCAAAAGAAGCGCAAGAATTGGCAATGTTTACTAGTGAAGGCGCTGCAAATTTATTAATAACTAACGGCAATCATCCAGAAGAAGAAATTGACAGAGTTACAACACCAAAAGGTTGTACTATAGAAGGTTTAAATGAAATGGAACATAAGGGTTTGAGCTCTTCTTTAATACAAGGTATGGTTGCTTCTTTTAACAAAATTAATAACATTAAAAAAGAACAAATATGAGTTTATTTAATGTATATCCATTATTCGATATCACTCCTGTAAAAGCTAAAGATGTATATGTTTTTGATGATAACAATACAAAATATTTAGATTTATACGGTGGTCATGCAGTAATATCTATTGGGCATTCGCACCCAAAATATGTAGCGGCAATATCAGAACAAGTTTCTAAATTGGGTTTTTATAGCAACTCGATTCAGAACCCGTTACAAAAGGCATTGGCAGAAAAATTAGTTTCGTTTTCTGGTTGCACAGATTATGAATTATTTTTATGTAATTCTGGTGCAGAGGCTAATGAAAATGCTTTAAAACTAGCCTCTTTTCATAACCAAAAGAAAAAAGTTATTGCATTTAAAAACGGATTTCACGGTAGAACTTCTGCAGCAGTTGCGGCAACTGACAACGCAAAAATTATTGCACCAATTAACGCACAACAAGAGGTAGAAATTTTGGAATTAGGCGATTTAGTTGCCTTAGAAAAAGCATTAGCTAAAAACGATGTTTGTGCAGTAATTATAGAATGTATACAAGGTGTTGGTGGTTTAGATGAAAGTAATACCGCTTTTTATGAAGGCGTAGATCTTTTATGTAAAAAATACAATACTTGTTTTATTGCTGATGAAGTACAATCTGGCTTTGGAAGAACAGGAGACTTTTTTGCTTTTCAAAAATACAATGTTACACCAGATATAATTTCAATTGCAAAAGGTATGGGAAACGGCTTTCCTATAGGTGGTATTTTAATTCATAAAAATATTAAAGCTTCTTATGGTTTATTGGGTACAACTTTTGGCGGAAACCATTTAGCATCGGTCGCCTCTTCAACTGTTTTAGAAGTTATAGAAGAAGAAAACTTAATGCAAAACGTCAAAGAAATCTCTGCTTATTTTTTAGAAAAAGCAAAAGAAATCTCTGAAATTAAAAATATTAAAGGTCGTGGTTTAATGCTTGGTTTAGAGTTTGATTTTCCGATTGCAGAACTGCGTAAGAAATTAATTTTTAATCAACAGATATTTACAGGTAGCGCAAAAAATCCTAATTTATTAAGAATCTTGCCACCTTTAACAATTAAAAAAGAACACGTTAACGCATTTTTTAATGCTTTAAAAATAGAATTATCATGCTAAATTATACTTCTATCGATGATATTGAAAATATAAACTCTTGGATTAAAGAAGCCCAAGAAATAAAGGCAAATCCTTTAAAAAATAAAGATTTAGGTAAAAATAAAACTTTAGGTTTATTATTTTTTAATTCTAGTTTACGTACACGTTTAAGCACACAAAAAGCAGCTTTAAATTTAGGAATGGATCCGATTGTAATGAACGTTTCTGGCGATGCTTGGGGAATTGAATTTGGAGACGGTACAATTATGAATGGTAATACTGCAGAACACATTAAAGAAGCAGCAGCTGTTGTTTCTCAATATTGCGATATTATTGCGGTAAGAGCTTTTCCGAGTTTAATAGATAAAGAAAAAGACGAATCTGAACAAATCTTAAAGTCTTTTGTAGAATTCGCTTCTGTACCAATTGTTAGTATGGAAAGTGCAACGGGTCATCCGCTACAAGGCTTAACAGATGCAATTACTATTGCAGAATTTTCAACTAATAAGAAACCCAAAGTAGTTTTAAGTTGGGCACCACATATTAAGGCTTTACCACATGCAGTTGCAAATAGTTTTACGCAAGCAATGCATAAAATGGATGTTGATTTTGTAATTGCAAACCCTAAAGGATACAATTTAAACAAAAAAATTACTAAAAACACTCCTGTTTACCACAACCAAGAAGAAGCATTTAAAGACGCCGATTTTATATACACAAAAAACTGGAGTTCTTATGAATCTTATGGCGAGGTTTTAGATGTAGAAAATAATTGGACCATTACTAAAGATAAAATAGCTGATGCAAAATTTATGCATTGTCTACCTGTTAGAAGAAATGTTGTTGTAGAAGATACTGTATTAGATTCTGATGCTTCTTTGGTAATAGAACAAGCTAACAACAGAACATATGCAGCGCAATTAGTTTTGAAAAAAATTCTAGAAAATGCTTAAAGAAAAACTATCAATCATAAAAATTGGAGGAAATATTATCGAAGATGAAACATCTTTGGCTGCTTTCTTAAAACTTTTTTCCAATTTAGAAGGGAATAAAATTTTAGTTCATGGTGGTGGTAAACGTGCTACAAGTGTTGCGTCTAAATTAGGAATAACTTCTAAAATGATTGATGGTAGACGAATTACTGATGCCGAAACTTTAGAAGTTATTACTATGGTTTATGGTGGTTTAGTTAACAAAAACATTGTTGCTAAACTACAAGCTTTACAAGTAGATGCAATTGGTTTAACTGGTGCAGATATTAATAGTATTAAATCTGATAAAAGACCTATCAAAGAAATAGATTTTGGTTATGTTGGTGATGTTAAAGAAATAACCTCTCATTCAATAGATAAATTAATTAAAGCCGATTTTACACCTGTATTTTGTGCAATTACGCACGATGGAAATGGACAATTATTAAACACAAATGCAGATACAATTGCAAGTACAATTGGTGTTGGTATGAGCAAAATTTATGACACATCTATTTACTATTGTTTTGAATTAAATGGTGTTTTACAAGATTTTTCTGATAAAGAATCAGTAATAAAAAATATCGATACTGAAACATATCAAAATTTACTAAAAAACGGAATGATCTCAGACGGAATGATTCCGAAATTAGACAATTGTTTTGATGCTTTACAAAATGGTGTCCAAAAAGTTCATATTGGCAATACAGCCATGTTCACTAAAGAAAACAACAACTTCACAACTATAACTTTATAATGATTTCTATTGAAAAATTAACAGAAAAAGCAATATCACTTTTAAAAAATCTGATTGAAACACAATCATTTTCATCCGAAGAAGACCAAACAGCAACTCTAATAGAAAATTGGTTTAAAGAGTTTGAAATTCCTTTTAAAAGAACAAAAAATAATGTTTGGGCAACCAATAAATATTTTGATGATAGCAAACCTACCTTACTATTAAACT
Organism: Polaribacter marinaquae; assembly: GCF_038019025.1. Lineage (NCBI taxonomy): Bacteria > Pseudomonadati > Bacteroidota > Flavobacteriia > Flavobacteriales > Flavobacteriaceae > Polaribacter > Polaribacter marinaquae. The sequence goes on along the minus strand of NZ_CP150496.1, from coordinate 250,869 downwards.
CGCATCACGATACTGTAAAACCAAACTCGGCATACACAAACGACCCTTTTAAAGCTTTTGTAAAAGATGGTAAATTATTTGGTTTAGGTGCTAACGATGCTGGCGGTTGTTTGGTTTCTTTAATAGCAACTTTTACAAAATTTTACGCTTTAGAAAATTTAAAATATAATTTAGTTATTGTTGCGTCTGCAGAAGAAGAAAGCTCTGGACCAAACGGATTAAATAGTATGTTACCAATAATACCGCATATAGATGTTGCTATTGTTGGTGAGCCAACATTAATGAATTTAGCAGTGGCAGAAAAAGGATTGGTAGTTTTTGATGCAGTAGTAAAAGGCACACCTAGTCATGCAGCTCATCCAAATAATAACAATTCAATTTACAATACCATAGAAGTTTTACAGTGGTTTAAAGATTATAAATTCGAGAAATCTTCGAATGCTTTAGGCGATGTAAAAATGACAGTAACTCAAATAAATGCAGGTAAACAACACAATGTTGTTCCTGCTCATGTAGATTTAGTTGTAGATGTTCGTGTAAATGATGCGTATTCAAATCAAGAAATTGCAGATATTTTACAAAACCAATCTCCTTGTACAGAGATAAAACCTAGAAGTTTACGATTAAATTCATCTTCAATATCTTTAAATCACGATTTAGTAAAAGCAGGTATAGCAATGGGAAGAGAAACTTATGGTTCTCCTACCCTATCAGATCAATCTGTGTTAAGTTGCCAATCTTTAAAATTAGGTCCTGGCGATAGCACGCGTTCTCACTCTGCAAATGAATTTATATATGTTGCAGAAATTGAAGAAGGAATACAGATTTATATCGAATTACTAAATAATGTAATTGTTTAAAATTATATAATCGTCATTACGAAGAAATATGACGAAGTTATCTCTTCATTAATGATAAGATTACTTCAATACATTCGCAATGACATCAAAAAATAAAAATTATGAAACTTTGGGATAAAGGGTTTTCAATAGACAAACAAATAGAAAATTTTACAGTTGGTAATGATAGAGAAATTGATATTCATATTGCAAAATATGATGTACAAGCTTCTTTGGCCCACGCAATAATGTTAGAATCTATAGGAATTATTTCTACGGATGAATTAAAAGACCTTAAAAAAGGTTTAGAAGAACTGGCAAAAGATATAGAAAACGGAACATTTGTGATTGAACCTTCTTTTGAAGATGTACATTCTAAAATCGAATGGGAATTAACCAACAAGTTAGGTGAAGTCGGTAAAAAAATTCATACAGCTCGTTCTAGAAACGATCAAGTTTTAGTGGCCTTACATCTATACTATAAAGAAAATTTAGCCATTGTAAATGATAAAGTAAAAGCTCTTTTTGATACGTTATTAAATTTAGCTGATACGCATAAAGAGTCATTATTACCTGGTTATACGCATTTACAAGTTGCAATGCCATCATCTTTTGGGTTGTGGTTTTCTGCTTATGCAGAGTTATTAATTGATGATGTTTACGTTTTAAATGCAGTTTCTAAAGTTGTAGATCAAAATCCTTTAGGCTCTGCTGCTGGTTATGGTTCTTCTTTTCCAATAGATAGAGAGTTAACTACTAAAGAATTAGATTTTGCAACATTAAAATACAATGTTGTAGCTGCGCAATTAAGTCGTGGTAAAAGTGAACGTTCTATTGCTGCTGCTTTGGGCGGATTGTGTAATACAATGGCTCGTTTTGCGATGGATGTTTGTTTGTACATGAGTCAGAATTTTGGTTTTATCACTTTTCCTGATGAATTAACTACAGGAAGCAGCATTATGCCTCACAAAAAAAATCCTGATGTTTTTGAATTGATCCGTGGAAAATGTAATAAAATTCAGGCTTTACATTCAGAAATGTTATTGATTACAAATAATTTACCAACAGGTTATCATAGAGATTTTCAATTATTAAAAGAAAATATTATTGCTGCTTTTGAAGATGTAAAAGATATTTTAGACATTTTTAATTATGCGATACAACAAGTAATTGTAAAAGATATCGATTTAAATGACGAAAAGTATCAATATTTATTTACCGTAGATTCTATTAATAATTTGGTAGTAGAAGGCATGTCTTTTAGAGAAGCTTATCAAAAAATTGGCGGTCAAGTTCAAGAAGGAACTTACAAACCAGATTTAGGAAAACAACATTCGCATGTTGGAAGTATCCATAATTTATCCTTAGAAAAAATTAGAGAAAAATATCCTAAAAAATAAATCAAAAAAAAACCTTGTTCACTAAATGTAAACAAGGTTTTTTTAATTTTAAATGTATTTTATAAATAGAAATTTACACCAATACTTGCACTAAAAGCATCACCAAAAGAAACTTCTTTAGAAGTTATGGCGTACCATAAATAGGTTTCTACAGTACCAACTTCTGCATAAAAATCTGCTCCGCTAAATATTCTCTTATTCTTAAATTCTTGATGTACTAATCCGCCACCAAAAAGTGTAAAATGAAATGCGTTTGGCACGTAATAATCTTCTGGATAAATACTAGGCAGAGAGGTAAACGAATTTGTACCAATTTCATATGATAAAGCAAAACCTGCAATTGGTGTAATTGTTAAGTTTTCGCTTATTTTTTTTCTATAAATAGGAAACGTGTTTTTAATTGTTAATAAATGAATTCTGTCTGCTTTAGAAACGGATTCTGGCACATAACCATATAATAATTCTGAATACAAAACTTTATCAAATAACTGATAACCTGCACCTAAAGAAATCATACCAATATTACCTGCAAATTGCGCTTTAACATAATCTGGTACATACCAAGATTTATTTTTAACCGTTTTTTCTTCTTGTGCTATTGTTTTACCAACAAACATTATCAGCATTACTGCCGTAAATAATTGTTTAATTTTCATGTTACTTTAATTCTATAAGTTCAATATCAAAACTGTCTTGTTGTACGCTAATAATTCCGTATTCTGGTTTTTTAAGTGCCGGAATTACTAAATAGTTTACATCACCTTCTTCATAAAAATATCCGTGTGTATGGCCATGCACAGAAAGTGCAACATTATTTTCTTTTAAAATAGTATTGTACTGGTTTTTCATTTCGTCTGGTAAATCATTACTAACAACAATAGGAATATGAGAAAAAGAAAATACTTGGTTGTAATTTGCATTGTCACTTAACTCGTTAGACAACCATTCAAAATCAGGATCTTTATTGCTTTCCCAAATAATGTCGTCAAACATTACAAACTTGTTATTATTAAATTCGAAAGAGTAATTGTAATCTCCAAACATTTCTTTGTAAATCAATGCTCCTTTAGAGTTATAATCATGATTACCAATTACAGTAAAATAAGGTTTATTTAAATTTTTCATGATATCATAAAAAATTTCAAACTCTTTTAAAAGTGCTTGATCTGCAATATCACCACCAAAAACAACAAAAGCAATATCTTCTCTATTATTGATATCTTCTACTACAGATCTTAAGTTATTATAGAAATAATGAACATCTGTAATAAAAGCAAATTTAAAATCTTGATTATTTTGCTCTAATTCTGCTAAAAGTTTTAAGTTTTTTGCTGTTGTATTTTTTTCTGAACTATTTACTCCTGCTTCATACACACTGTATTCAAAAAGATTTTCGCAAGCAATAAATATTGTAATAATGCTTAATAGCATTACTAGTTTAAAATTTTTCATTTTATTAAATTAATATATGATTTTATAAATGTTTAATTCACTAACAATTCTAATAGACGCTGCTATTAAAAAAACTTACAGAATTAAAAGTAAAGTTATGTAAGCTGTTATTCTCCGGAATAACTTACAAAGTTTCTTGGGGTTTCGTACAACGTAATTTTTAAATCTAAATTAGTTGGTAATAACTTTCTTAACTTATTGTAGGTAACAACACAAATATTTTCTGCTGTGGGGTTTAATTCTTTAAATTCTGGTACTTCTAAATTTAAATTTTTATGATCGAAACAGTCTTCAATTTCAGATTTTATATGATTTCTTAAAATTCCTAAATCATAAACATAACCAGTTTCTTTATCAATTTCACCAGTTAAAGAAACAATTAACTCGTAATTATGACCATGAAAATTAGGATTGCTGCATTTACTAAAAACTTCGAAGTTTTTATCGTCACTCCAATCTTTTCTGTACAATCTATGTGCAGCGTTAAAATGTGCTTTTCTATGAACTGTAACTTTAGGCATTTGTTAGTTTTTCGTAAGATTTATCAAAAATAATTTTAAACCACTCTGTATAATTCGTAGGATTTTCTTCGATGTCTTTTTTAACATCATCTAATAACATCCATTTGTAAGCTTCTACTTCTTCTTTATTAATGTTGGGTGCATCATTATATTTACCAACCATAACATGGTCTAATTCATGTTCTGTTAAGCCGTTATCAAAAGGTGCTTTATAAATAAAAGAAAAAACTTCTTTTATATCTGTTACAAAACCCATTTCTTCTTGCAATCTTCTTTTACCAGCTTCTAGGTTACTTTCTCCTTCTCTTTGATGTGAACAACAAGTATTTGTCCATAACAATGGCGAGTGATATTTAGATGCTGCTCTTTGTTGTAGCATTAACTCTCCGTTATCATTAAAAACAAAAACCGAAAAAGCTCTGTGTAACAATGCCTTTTCATGTGCTTCTATTTTTTCCATTAAGCCTATTTGCTTATCGTTTTGGTCTACTAAAATTACTTGTTCTTTCATTATTGCAAAAATAAGGAATACAAGTATCAATAAATCATAAAAATTGATTAAAAACTATAAGATTTTTCTATTCTTTTATATTGATGATTTATATTTGACATTTAAAATGAACTTTTACTCTATGAAATTTTACTTTAAGTTATTATTTTTTATCGCTTTATCTTCTCTATATAATTGCAGTAATTCTGAAATTAAAAATGATAAGAAAAAAACTAAAACAAACATTAAACAAGTTGTAGAAAAGAAAGTAGAAAAGCGTTGGGATAGTTTAAACAAAACAAATGTTGAAGCTTTTTTTACAGAATATGGCAAGCAAAACAAAGAGAATAAAGTCATTATAAAAACCAAATTTGGTAATATTAAACTTCGTTTGTACGATGATGTGCCTATACATAGAGCTAATTTTATCTTTTTAACAAAACTTAAATATTTTAATACAACAGTAATTTATCGAGTAGCTAGAAACTTTGTAATTCAAGGCGGTAATTCAGATGAAACTTATACGCACAATCAAAGAAGATTATACGGCAATTATTTAATTAAACCCGAATTTAAAAGTAACCGAAAGCATAAATATGGTGCTTTAGCAGCTGCAAGACAGTGGGAAAAAAATCCGAATAAATTATCGAGTCCTTTTGAATTTTACATGGTACATAATAGAAATGGTGCACATCATTTAAACAACGAACATACCGTTTTTGGTGAAGTATTTTCCGGTTTCGACACATTAGATAAAATTTCTAGAGTAAAAGTTGGTATAGATGAATGGCCAGTTGAAGATATTAAAATGACAATAGAAATTTTAGATTGATATTTCTCTTTGTAAAACCTATCTTTGCACCTCAAATTTTGTAGATGAGTTTTTTAGAAGAAATAGCACGTAGAAGAACATTTGGTATAATATCGCATCCAGATGCTGGTAAAACAACATTAACGGAAAAGCTTTTACTTTTTGGTGGTGCAATACAAGAAGCAGGTGCTGTTAAAAACAATAAAATAAAAAAAGGTGCAACTTCAGATTTTATGGAGATTGAACGCCAGCGTGGTATTTCTGTAGCCACATCTGTACTTGCCTTTATTTATAAAGATAAAAAGATAAACATACTAGATACGCCTGGTCACAAAGATTTTGCCGAAGATACTTTTAGAACTTTAACTGCAGTAGATAGCGTTATTGTTGTAATTGATGTTGCAAAAGGTGTAGAACCACAAACCGAAAAATTAGTTGAAGTTTGTAGAATGAGAAGCATACCAATGTTGGTTTTTATCAATAAATTGGATAGAGAAGGAAAAGATGCTTTTGATTTATTAGATGAAGTAGAACAAAAATTAGGTTTAACAGTAACTCCTATGAGTTTTCCTATAGGAATGGGATATGACTTTAAAGGGATTTACAATATTTGGGAGAAAAAAATTAATCTTTTTTCTGGAGACAATAAAACTTCTATATCCGAAGGTGTTGAGTTTGATGATTTATCAAACCCAGAACTAGATAACATAGTTGGTGAAACTGCAGCAGAAACCTTGCGTGAAGAAATAGAATTGATAAGCGAGGTGTATCCAGAATTTGATAGAGATGAATACCTAAATGGTGCTTTACAACCTGTATTTTTTGGATCTGCTTTAAACAATTTTGGTGTAAAAGAATTATTAGATGCTTTTATAGAAATTGCACCGGCACCACAACCTAAAAAAGCAGAAGAACGTTTGGTAGATTCTAAAGAAACAAAACTTACTGGGTTTGTCTTTAAAATTCATGCAAACATGGATCCTAAGCATAGAGATAGACTTGCGTTTATTAAAATTGTATCAGGAACTTTTAAAAGAAACTCTCCTTATTTACATGTTAGAAATGGTAAAAAAGTAAAATTTTCTAGCCCGAATGCATTCTTTGCAGAAAGAAAAGAAATTGTAGAAGAATCTTTTCCTGGTGATATTGTTGGTATTCACGATACTGGTAATTTTAAAATTGGAGACACATTAACAGAAGGAGAACAATTAAACTTTAAAGGAATACCTAGTTTTTCTCCAGAACATTTCCGTTATGTTAATAACGCAGACCCAATGAAATCTAAACAATTATACAAAGGTTTAGATCAGTTAATGGATGAAGGTGTTGCGCAGTTATTTACATTAGACATGAATGGTCGTAGGGTAATTGGTACTGTAGGTGCATTACAATACGAAGTTATTCAATACAGATTAGAACACGAATATGGTGCAAAATGTACCTATGAGAATTTACAAGTTCATAAAGCATGTTGGGTTGAACCAGAAAACCCTAAGAATGATGAATTTAAAGAATTCAAAAGAGTTAAACAGCGTTATTTAGCAAAAGACAAGCAAGGTCAATTGGTATTTTTAGCAGATTCTGAATTCACAATTCAAATGACACAGAGTAAATACCCAACAGTTAAATTACATTTTACAAGTGAATTCAAAAATTAGTTTATGAAGAAAATTGTATTACTGATAATCTTATTATTCGCTTTTAAAACCTATTCGCAAAATTATAGTATCAATGATTTAAAAGGGAAAGAGTTAAAAAACAGTATTCGTTTAAATTATATATTAATAGACCAACCAGATATTACATATAATTATGGTGACGGTACTACATATAAATTAGACCCAACAATGGGTTTATTCGGCTTAAACTATAATATTCCTCTAAACGATTGGCTATACACTGGTGCAGGTTTTCATGGTGCCGTTTATGGCGATCAAGGCGGATTATTTACTTTGGGTGTAAATCTTGGGGTTAATAAGAAAATTTATAAAAATTTATATTTTGATGCAAATATTCACTTTGGTGGTGGTGGCGGATTTAGAAGTTTAGTAAACGGTGGCGGAATTATTTACCCAAATATTGGCTTGCAATACAAAACAGATAAGTTTGCTTTTGGTTTACAGTATGGTCATGTAAACTTCTTTACAGGTATTCAAAAAGGAGATAATATTTCTTTTTTTGTAGAAATTCCTACAACAGTTAGAGCTGCTTCTTACAAAGATGCGCAAGAAAGATTTGAAGTAGAAAATACTTTTAGTGATTCTTTTTGGCAAAAACCAGCTGTAAAAAGTGTACAACAAATTACATTTGATTACTTATTTCCTGTTGGATCAACTAGAAATGATGGTTTCGGAAACTTTAACAACACTACTCCTATTACACAAACATTAAGTCTAATAGGTTTCGAATATCAACGTTATTTAACAGAAAGTTCTTTTGTATATGCGCATCTAGATGCTATGTATGGTGGTTTAAGAGCTGGTTTTATGGATGTTTTTATAGGATTAGGTAAAAATTTTGTGCAAACAAAATATGTAAACTTATTTGCCAAAGTTGGTATTGGAGCCGCAGGTGGTAGAGTTTTTCCAGAAGGTGGTTTAACAATGTATCCAAGTGTGGGTGCAGATTTTAAAATCTCTAAAAAGATTGGCGTAAGTCTTCACGGTGGTTATCATAGATCTGTTGGCGGAACTTTTGAAGCTTATACAGCTGGTTTTAGTTTAAAATATTACGGATTAAGTGGTGGTATTAAAGATCCTTATTCTTCACAAAAAATTAAATCTATAAAAACTCAAGGTATTCAAATAGGATTTCAAAATCAGACCTATTATAATGTTGCAATTCTTGATAGACAAGATAATGATTTACAGTTACTAGCTGTAAAAATTAATTATGATATCAACAAACGTTTTTATGTGGCTGGTGAAGCTTCATTTGCTTATTTAGGAGGTGCTGGTGGTTATGCTCACGGAATTTTTGGCCTTGGTATAAAATCTAATAAATTTTTAAATAATAATTTTTCACTATTCTTAGAAGCAGCTGGTGGTGTTGCAGGAGGAGGTGGTGTAGATTCTGGTGAAGGTGTTTTAATTAGACCAACTATCGGTCTTAATTATCATGCTTCAAAAGACTTTTCATTTCAGGTATCTGGCGGTCAAATGTGGTCTCCATTTGGTAATGTGAATTCTACAAACATAAATGTTGGTATTTCCTACGGATTATCAATCTTAAATTCAAAAAAATAAATACAGTTTAAACTGTAAATAATAATAAAGTAAAATAATTAAATAATAAGAAATGAATAACGGAATCTATGCAAAATTCACTACATCAAAAGGTGAAATTTTAGTACAATTAGAACACGAAAAAACTCCTGGTACTGTAGGTAATTTTGTTGCTTTGGCAGAAGGAAATTTAGAGAATGAAGTAAAAGAGCAAGGTACACCTTATTATAATGGTTTAAAATTTCATAGAGTTATTCCTGATTTTATGATTCAAGGTGGTTGTCCTTTAGGAACAGGAACAGGTAACCCTGGTTATAAATTTGATGATGAATTTCACCCAGATTTAAAACATGATGCACCAGGAAAATTAGCTATGGCAAATTCTGGACCTGCAACCAATGGTTCTCAATTTTACATCACTCATGTACCAACACCTTGGTTAGATGGTAAACACACTGTATTTGGTTCTGTAATAGAAGGGCAAGATATTGTAGATGCTGTTGCCCAAGGAGATGAATTAACTTCTTTAGAAATTGTTAGAGTTGGTGCAGAAGCTGAAGCTTTTAATGCTGTAGAAGCTTTTAGAACTTTTGAAGGTGCAAGAGAAAAAAGAGAAGCAGAAGAAAAAGCAAAAGAAAAAGAGCTTTTAGACAGTGTTGCTGCTGGTTATGATGAAACTAAAAGTGGTTTACGTTACCAAATTTTACAAAAAGGTGAAGGAAAAAAGGCTACAAAAGGAGCTGGAGTTTCTGTACATTATAAAGGACAATTATTAGACGGAACTGTTTTTGATTCTTCTTATAAGAGAAAACAACCAATCGATTTTAATGTTGGTGTTGGTCAAGTTATTGCTGGTTGGGATGAAGGAATTCAGTTATTACAAGTTGGCGACAAAGCTCGTTTTGTAATTCCATCTAATTTAGCTTACGGTGCTGCAGGTGCTGGTGGAGTAATTCCTCCAAACGCTACACTTATCTTTGATGTAGAATTAATGGACGTTAAATAATTACATACTTAAAATAATAAAAAGCCTCAATACATATTTTGTATTGAGGCTTTTTTGTTTTTGTTAAAAAAGTTAATTTAAAATCATAACTATTTAATTTTCTTTATATTAGAAATAATTCATTTAATTAATCTAATAAATACTTCTATTGTGAAAAAACCTGACTTTAGTAATTTAAAAGTTATATATGTTAATTGTACTTTAAAGAAATCTCCTGCCAAAAGCCACACCTCTTTATTAATGCAAGTTTCTAAAGACATTTTAAAAAAAGAAAAAGTAGATTTTGAAGAAATTAGATTTATCGATTATGAAGTAGCTAGCGGTGTTTATCCTGATATGACTGAGTATGGATGGAGTAAAGATGATTGGCCTATATTATTTAATAAAATAATTGAAGCTGATATTTTAATTGTAGGCACGCCAATTTGGCTAGGAGAAAAATCTTCTGAAGCTCAAAAATTAATAGAAAGATTGTATGCTATGAGTGGTAAAACAAATGATAAAGGACAGTATTTGTTTTATGGAAAAGTTGGTGGTTGTATAATAACAGGAAATGAAGATGGAGTTAAACATTGTGCTATGGGTATTTTATATTCTTTACAACATGTAGGCTATTCTATTCCACCGCAAGCAGATGCTGGCTGGATAGGTGAAGTTGGTCCTGGACAAAGTTATGGCGATACAGAATGGAAAAATAAAAAATTAGAAAACCCTGTTGGTTATACAAGTGATTTCACAAATAGAAATACCACCTTTATGACTTATAATTTATTACATCTAGCATCATTATTAAAAAGTAATAAGGGATATCCAAGTTATGGTAATTCTAGAAAAGATTGGGATGATGGAGAACGTTGGAGTTTTGAAAACCCAGAATATAGATAAAGTTAAAAAAGCGTATTCTTTTGAATACGCCTTTTTTAAAACTCTATTTTTTTTATATATTTTTAGACAACCAATCTCCTACTTCACTTGTTCCGAAAGCTTTACCTCCATCTGCTAAATCTTCGGTAACTATACCTTTATTTAAAGCACTATTTACGGCATCTCTAATTGCTTTACCTTCTTTTTGTAAACCAAAGTTTTCGAACATCATTGCTGCAGATAAAACTGTCGCCATTGGGTTTGCAATATTTAAACCTGTTGCTTGTGGATACGAACCGTGAATTGGCTCAAATAAACCAATATTAGAACCTAAAGATGCACTTGGCATTAACCCCATAGAACCAGATATAACAGAAGCTTCATCTGTTAAAATATCACCAAATAAATTTTCTGTAATTAAAACATCATAACTATTTGGCCATTGTACCAAACGCATTGCAACGGCATCTACAAATTCATAAGAAACTTCAACTTCTGGATATTCTTTCTCCATGGCTTGTACAGTTTCTCTCCACAATCTAGAAGTTTCTAAAACATTTGCTTTATCTACGCAGCAAAGTTTTTTACCACGAGTCATTGCTAATTCAAAACCTTTTTTTGCCAATCGTTGTACTTCTGCTCTAGTATAAACACAATTATCAAAAGCTGTTTCACCTTCATCTCTTCTACCCTTTTCGCCAAAATAAATACCACCTGTTAGTTCACGTAAAAAGACCAAATCTGTACCTTCAATTCTTTCTCTTTTTAAAGGAGATTTATCTAATAAAGAAGGAAATGTAAATGTTGGTCTAACATTAGCAAACAGACCTAATTTTTTACGCATTTTTAATAAACCTTGTTCTGGTCGAACTTTTGCTGATGGATCGTTATCAAATCTTGGATGACCAATAGCGCCGAATAATACAGCATCTGAAGAAGCACAAATTTCATGCGTTTCATCTGGATAAGGTTCTCCGACAGCATCTATGGCTGCAGCACCAGTTAAAGCTGGTCTCCAATTTATCTCATGATTAAATTTTTTAGCAACTGCATCAGATACTTTTACTGCTTGATCAATTACTTCTGGTCCAATTCCGTCTCCTGCTAATAAGGCTATATTTAATTTCATTTTCTATTTTCTATTTTGGCTCTTAGCTTTTGGCTCTTAGCTATATGCTAATTGCTAAAAGCAAAAAGCTATTATATAATATTTAACATTTTTTCTGTGGCTTTAATTGCAGATACTGTTTGATCTGAATCTAAACCATGTGTTATAAACTCTTTTTCTTCTCTTTGCCAAGTTATAATAGTTTCACACAATGCATCAGAATGACTTCCGGGAGGAATTCTAACAGCGTAATCTATTAACTTTGGTAATTCTCTTTTACTATGTATTTTATATAATTTTTTTAATGCATTCATAAAAGCATCAAACTGTCCGTCTCCTTGCGCATGTGCTTCATATAAAATCCCTTCAACTTTTAATTGCAATGTTGTAGAAGGTTTCATTCCTTTTGCATGACCTAAGACATAGTTTTCTACAACTACACGTTTTTCTATGGTGTCGCTATCTAAAACATCAGAAATTATATATGGTAAATCTTCTTGAGAAACAATTTCTTTTTTATCTCCTAATTCTATAATTCTTTGCGTTACTTTTTTTAACTCTTCATCATTTAAACTAAGTCCTAAATCTTGTAAATTCTTCTGAATATTTGCCTTACCAGATGTTTTACCTAAAGCATATTTACGTTTTCTACCAAAACGCTCTGGCATTAAATCATTAAAATAAAGATTGTTTTTATTATCACCGTCTGCATGAATACCTGCAGTTTGCGTAAAAACATTGGCACCAACTACAGGCTTATTTACAGGAATTCTAAATCCTGAAAAAGTTTCTACTAGTTTACTAACTTTATTTAACGCTTTTTCATTCACATTAACTTCACAATTATCTAAAAAATCATTAATAACTGCAATAACGCTTGCCATAGGTGCATTTCCTGCACGCTCACCCATTCCGTTAATTGTTAAATGTAAACCATTTACACCAGCTTTAACAGCCTCCATGACATTAGCAACTCCTAAATCGTAATCATTATGTCCATGAAAATCAAAGTGCAACTTCGTATACCTTTCCCTTAAAGCTGTAACATATTTATAAGTTTCATCGGGAGTTAAAACTCCTAAAGTATCTGGCAATAAAACACGTTCTATCTTTTGATTTGTTAAAAAATCTAAATAAGCTAAAACATATTCTTTAGAATTACGCATTCCGTTTGACCAATCTTCTAGATAAACATTGGTTTTAATGTCTTTTTTAGTTGCTAATTCTATTGTAGATTCAATATCTTTAAAATGTTGTTCTGGTGTTTTTTTTAATTGATGTGTAAGATGATTTAAAGAGCCTTTGGTTAATAAATTCTGAACTTTAGCACCAGATTCTAACATCCAATTGATAGATTTTCCTCCATCAACAAAAGTTAACACTTCGATGTTTTCTAAAAAATGATGTTCTTTTGCCCAAGAAGTAATTTTTTTTACTGCTTGTAATTCACCTTCAGAAACTCTTGCAGATGCAATTTCTAAACGATCTACCTTTAATTCTTCAAGTAATAATTTAGCAATTGTTAATTTTTCTGAAACCGAAAACGACACTCCTGATGTTTGTTCTCCATCACGAAGTGTCGTATCCATTATTTCTATCTTTCTACTAACCATAGTATTTTTAACCTTTAAAAGTTATTCTTAAAATGGTCTAGTTTCTGCAAATGTAGAAATTTCGTTTTCGATGTTTTTTAAATAATCTATATCATCGAAACCGTTTAACATGTTATCTTTTTTGTAAGCATTAATTTCAAAAGATTCAGATTCACCAGTTGCTACCAAAGTAACAGTTTGACTTGGTAAATCTACTTTTATTTCAGTTTTAGGATCTGCCATAATCGCAGTAAATAAAGTATCTGCAAATTCTGGTGAAACCTGTACAGGTAAAACCCCAACGTTTAAACAGTTATTTTTAAAAATATCTGCAAATGCTGATGAAATTACACAACGTAAACCAAAATCATACACAGACCAAGCTGCATGTTCTCTAGAAGAACCCGAACCAAAATTTCTACCTCCAACAAGAATTTTAGAACCTGCGTAAATTTCTTTATTTAAAGGAAAATCTGCTTTTGGTGTTCCGTCTTGATTAAATCTCCAATCACGAAAAAAATTGATATCAAAATCTTTACGCTCTGTAGCTTTTAAAAAACGAGCAGGAATTATTTGATCTGTATCTACATTTTCTGTTGGTAATGGATAAGCTGTACTTGTTAGTACATTAAATTTATCGTAAGCCATTGTTTTTATACTTTTAGCCTTTAGCAGTTAGCTGTTGGCAATAATTAATAATTTTAAGCTAATGGCTAACCGCCAAAAGCTATAGCTATTATGCTGTTAATAATGTTCTTGGATCTGTTACAACACCTTCTACTGCAGATGCTGCAGCAACTAATGGTGATGCTAATAAAGTTCTAGATCCAGGTCCTTGTCTACCTTCAAAGTTTCTGTTTGATGTTGAAACTGATAATTTTCCTGAAGGAATTTTATCATCATTCATCGCCAAACAAGCAGAACATCCAGGTTCTCTTAAAACAAAACCGGCATCATCTATAATTTTATCTAAACCTTCTTCTTTAATTTGATCTACAACTTTATGTGAACCTGGTACTAACCAAGCAGTCACATTCTCTGCTTTTTTTCTTCCTTCTACAATAGAACAGAATGCTCTAAAATCTTCTATACGACCGTTTGTACAAGATCCTAAGAAAACAAAATCTATTTCTTTACCTATCATTGCATCGCCTTCGTTAAAAGACATGTAACCTAAAGATTTTTTATATGTTTCTACGCCACCTTCTACATTTTCTGCGTTTGGTATCGATTTTGTTACTCCCATTCCCATACCTGGGTTTGTTCCATATGTAATCATTGGTTCAATATCTGAAGCTTCATAATTAAATTCTACATCAAACTCTGCGCCTTCTTCTGTATATAAAGTTTCCCAATATTTCATTGCTTTGTCCCAATCTGCTCCTTTTGGAGTTTGAGAACGTCCTTTGATATAATCGAACGTCTTTTGGTCTGGAGCAATCATACCACCACGTGCACCCATTTCAATAGATAAGTTACACACAGTCATTCGACCTTCCATTGTCATGTCTTCAAAAACATCACCAGCATATTCTACAAAATAACCGGTAGCACCAGAAGTAGTTTGTTTTGATATAATATATAAGGCAACATCTTTTGGCGTAACACCCAAACCTAACTTACCATTTACGTTAATACGCATTTTTTTAGGTTTTGGTTGCATAATACATTGTGTAGATAATACCATTTCTACTTCTGAAGTACCAATACCAAAAGCAATTGCACCAAAAGCACCATGCGTAGATGTATGCGAATCTCCACAAACAATAGTTGCTCCAGGCAAAGTAATTCCGTTTTCTGGACCAACAACATGCACAATTCCGTTATTTACGTTACCTAAACCCCAGTGAGAAATACCATACTTTGCAGCATTTTTTTCTAAAGCATTTAATTGATTTGCAGATAAAGGATCTGCAACTGGTAAATGTTGATTTATTGTTGGTGTGTTATGATCTGCAGTTGCAAAAGTTCTCTCTGGATAAACAACACTGTTTCCTCTACTTTCTAATCCTAAGAAAGCTACAGGACTTGTAACTTCATGGATAAAATGACGATCTATAAAAAAAACATCTGGTCCGTCTTTTACGCTACGTACCACATGTGAATCCCATACTTTGTCAAATAATGTTTTTGCCATTTTTTTCTTTGTTATATTCAAACTATAATCTACTCTCAAAAATATAGTATTCCTTAAATTAAAAACTTTAAAATAAAACAAAAGCATTATACCCAAATGTTAAAGTCTTTTTTAACTATTTAAAATTCAGATATTTAAATCAAATTAAAATACGATGTCTAATATTTGAAAGTTTCTGTCAATTAAAATTTATGTAAAATAAATCCGAAGTGAAATACAAACAAACGGAATCATTTTTTACACCTTTAAAAATCAATAAATTAACTACATTTACCTTAAAATTATCTTTTAAAGCTATTTTACTATATTGGATATGTGAATTTTAAGAAAACTGATTATTGTTGTAACAATATCCTTCTTTGAATCGTCTTATCTCTAAAATTAACCAATTTAACCATGAAAAAATCTATATTAATTTTATTCTTACTTAGTTTATGTATCAGCTGCTCTTCTTCTAAAAACTCTG
This sequence comes from Polaribacter marinaquae, assembly GCF_038019025.1. Taxonomy (NCBI): domain Bacteria; kingdom Pseudomonadati; phylum Bacteroidota; class Flavobacteriia; order Flavobacteriales; family Flavobacteriaceae; genus Polaribacter; species Polaribacter marinaquae. The sequence goes on along the minus strand of NZ_CP150496.1, from coordinate 234,959 downwards.
AAGAATTTGTAAATAAAGCAGAAGGTCGTTATCTTTTTAATGCCAACGAAGTTTTAGAAGTTTACTTTAAAGAACAAGAACTTTATGTAAAATGGAGAGGTAGAGATGATATTAAACCTTTAAAGGTTAGTGAAAAATCTTTCTATATGAAAGAGATGAATGAAAAAATGATTTTTATAACAGAACCTACTATTCAAATTAAATTAGCAGAAAAAACTGAACATAAAGGTGTAAAGTATCATTTTAAAAAAATGGCTGCAAATGAAAAAACTCCGCATGAATACTTTGCGAACAAAGAATACAAAAAAGCACTAGAAGGTTACTTAAAAATTAAAAAACAAGATTCTTTAAATCCTGTTATTAGAGAGTATGAAATAAACGGCATTGGCTATAGCTACCTTAGAGAAAAGGAATTTGAAAAAGCGATAGAGATTTTTAAAATTAATACCGTTTTACACAGCAATAGTTCTAATACTTTTGATAGTTTGGCAGAAGCATATTTATATAATAAAGATACAACAAACGCAATTGTAAACTATAAAAAAGCGCTATCAATTAATTCTGAAAATAAAGGTGCTTTAAGAAGCTTAAAAAAAATTACGAAATAGTAAATGGATTTAGAAAAATTAAAATATCCGATAGGTAAAACAAAACTACCAACTTCTATTACTGATAAAGATTTAGAAGAATGGATTTCTGTTCTAGAAAGATTTCCGCATGAATTAGAATTTTTAACCAAAGATTTATCCGAAAATCAACTTGATACTCCATACAGAAAAGATGGCTGGACAGTTAGACAAGTAATACATCATTGTTATGATAGTCATCATAATTCTTACATACGTTTTAAATGGGCTTTAACAGAAGAAAATCCAGAAATTAAAGCTTATTTTGAAGAACGTTGGGCAGAATTACACGATACTAAATCTGCTCCAGTTTCTCTCTCTTTGGACGCCCTAAAAGCTTTACATGCAAAATGGGTTTATTTATTAAAAGGTTTATCTAAAAAAGAATTATTAAGAAAATTTACGCATCCAGCTAGTAAAGACGTAATAACGCTACAAGAAAATATAGGTATTTACGCGTGGCATTGTTTGCATCATTATGCGCATATAGAACAATTAATGTTAAGAGAAGGTTGGCAATAAAAAAATGTAATATTTCATTTCTATAAAAATAACTATATTACGAGTTCTAATTTTATAGAAAAACAATGAAAAATGCACAACAATGGTTTGATGAATACGCTGTAAGTCATCAAAATGAAACAAATCAAATGGTACATTATATTTGTGTGCCTTTAATATTTTTTAGTGTTATTGGTTTATTAATGAGTATACCAACAACTTTTTTAGAAAATACAATTGGCCTTTATAATCCTTTAATCGAAAATTGGGCAGTTGTAATTGGTTTGGTTATTTCTCTTTTTTATTTACAATTAGGTTTTTGGTATTTTGTAGAAATGCTATTTGTAATTTTATTATCGGTTATTGGAAATTATTGGTTAGGAAATAATTTTAATCTATTATATGCATCAATAACCATATTTGTATTAGCTTGGATTGGACAGTTTTGGGGACATAAAGTTGAAGGTAAAAAACCTTCTTTTGCCAAAGATTTACAATTTTTATTAATTGGACCGTTATGGGTAATTCAAAAAATAGGTAAAAAATAAAAAAATGGAGAACAAAGAAATAACTTTTGAAGATTTTTTAAAAGTTGATATAAGAATAGGTAGAATTATAGAAGTTAACGATTTTCCGAAAGCTAAAAAACCTGCATATCAACTTAAAATAGATTTTGGTGCTTTGGGTATAAAAAAATCTAGCGCTCAAATAACTGATTTGTATACTAAGGAAGAACTTTTAAATAAACAAATTTCTGCAATTGTAAATTTTAAACCAAGACAGATTGCTAATTTTATGAGCGAAGTTTTAGTTATTGGTGTATATAATGTAGAAAGAAATGTTGTACTTCTTAAACCTTCTAAAGAAATTAAAAACGGAGAGCAAATTTCTTAATTAAGTATTTATTTGTTTGGGTTATTTAAAATTACTAATGCTCCTATAACTCCAGGAATCCAGCCACAAAGCGTTAATAAAAAAATGATAAAGAAAGATCCACAACCTTTATCAATTACAGATAATGGCGGAAAAATAATAGCAAATAATACTCTAAAAAAACTCATAATACAATTTTGTTGGTTCTATAATTAAGACGATTACCAATTAAAATTGTTACATAAAAAAAGTGATAGAAAGTATAATAATTAAACTTTCTATCACTTTTTATTTTATTATAAATGAAATTTACATTTTATCTCCAAAGTAAATAGCATTCATCAATAACTTATTTGTACCGTACCAAAATGCTCTAAAGTTGGTATTATCTGTAAATACAATTACTTTTCCTCTACCCATTCTTTGGGTTTTAAAAGGTATTGTTTTACCAATTACTTTGGCATTCTCTTTCGAAATATAACCACTTAATAACGGGTTTTTTGTATATTGAATTGGGTTGTTATAGCTATTTTTATCGGCTATAATAAACATCGTCGAATTTCTGAATAAAGCTACTTTATCATTTTTATAACCAAAGTTAACCGGATGTGATCTATCTATATCCGCTTCAAAAATTGCACCACCAATTACTTGTGCACCAGATTTTAAACTACGGTTTTCAAACGTAACATTTTCTGCAGGTGCAACTTCAGCATTTACAAATTCTAAGTTGATAAATTTACTTCTAGCCAACCATCTTGCCGTGTTTTTGTAACCAATTAAAACACCACCGTTTCTAACCCAAACTTTTAATTTTTCTTCTGCACTTTTACCTAAATTATAACTACTTGGTATAATAATAGAAGTGTATTTAGAAATATCTACTCTATTAAATCCTCTCATATCTAATCGCGTTAAAGCAATATCGAATCTTTGATCTAATAAATGCCAAATTTCTCCAGAATCATTTCCTGTTATTCCGTCGCCAACCAACATAGCAACTTTTTGCTTTTTAATGTTTCTAAAATTGTTACTTCCTAAATCTATTCCTTCGTTTAAACCTGTTACAACACCATCCATAGAAATATTACTATTCTTAGCAACATTTTGCAAGAACACATATAATTCTGATGCATTTAAACTTTGATTTTGAACCGGAATAAATACCGTTCCGTAATCATAAGAAGTATTTCCGTTTGTAAAGTTTTTCATAGAAACTTTTGCACGAATTCCTTTTTGTAAAATTTCATTTAACGCTTTTGGTGCATAATATTCGTTCCATGGCATTAAATATCCATATTCACTTTTAGAAGAAACAACACCTTGCTTCATCTTTAAATTTGTTATTTCTTTTCCTGCTTTTGATAAAGAAATATTTTCTGCATAATCTACACCAAATGCATGATTAAATGTCCAAGCAGAAACATCATAAAACAAACTATCTGCAAAAGAAGTTCTAACATCAAACATTGCTTTTACCAATCTTTGATTTTTTTGATTCATTGGCACAACGTAACTGTAACCTTTTTTAAACTTCTTTCCGTTTTGTGTAAAATCAGATTTTACTTCGTGAATTTTTATTTTCTGATTCTTTAAAACTTCTGCTAAATGAAAACTTTTTGCTGCATCTTTTTCATCACCAAAAACAATCGCTTTATTACTACCAGAATTTCTAGATTCTTTGTAAAAATCTTGCTGATATTTTAAAATTTTAACTCTCATTTTTCTACTTGCTTCTAAAGTAGATAATGCTGCAGTAAATTGGTTTCTAATAGTAAACGGAAACGTTAACACTCCGTTTATTGTTTCTTGAGCATGACCTCTAGAACTACCTTGTTCAAATAAAATACCAATACTACCATTAATGTCTGGAAAAGTAGAACCTTTACCATAATAAAAATCGTCGTAACTTTCTTCAGAATAATATAAAGAACCTATTTTATCTAAAGCTTTTGCATGATAAGAACCTATTTCTTTCGTTAATTCTTGATTTAATTTTGGTGTTAACGGGTTTGTTCTAGAAGGAACTCCTGGTTGAAAAAAGAAACTAGAATTACTTCCCATTTCATGATGATCTGTTAAAACATTTGGCAACCATTTATGAAAAGTAGCTATTCTTGCTTTACTTTCTGGCAATTGCACAGGCAACCAATCTCTATTCATATCAAACTGATAATGATTTGTTCTTCCTCTTGGCCAAATTTCTGAATATTCTCTGTCGTTTGGATCTGGATTTATATTTTTACTTCTGTTGGTATTTGCCCAATATGCAAAACGTTGCAATCCGTCAGGATTTAAAGAAGGGTCAAATAAAATTACCGTATTTTCTAGTAAATCGTCTATTTCACTTCCTTGTGCCGCAGCCAAATAATACGCAACTGCTAATGCAGCATTAGAACCACTTGCTTCGTTACCATGTATAGAAAAACCTTGATACACCACAATTTTATTATTGCTAACATCTACGTTACTATTGTTTGTAGCATCGATATGATTTTTTCTAATTTCTTCTAAATTTTGATGGTTTTTAGGAGACGTAATTGTTAATAAATACAATTGTCTGTCTTCGTAAGTTTTACCTCTTTTCTCTATTGAAATTCTATCTGAAGAAGCCGCTAAAACTTTCATGTATTCTGATAATTTATCATGAGTAATGTGCCACTCTCCTACTTCATGACCAATTACTGATGCTGGCGTAGGTATTGCTGAATTATAAGAAACATCTTTAGGTAAATAATAAGATAAATCTACTTTTTGAGCAGAAACTGTTATTGAAATAAACAGGAAAAATAATATAATTTTTTTCATAAATTAAAAGTTGGTTATCTAACAAATATAAGGATTCGTTAATTTTAATGATATTCTTTAACAACTTATTAACTTCTTTTTAATAAAATGATTAAAACTGCAAATAATTGGTAAGTTTAATTGACGTAAATCGTCTTAATATTTTTAAAAAATAACGCAATTTAACGTAAATTGCAATCCTATTTTTAAGTGAAGATTATGCAAGACAATAAAACCATAAATTATATTAAAAGCGTAGTAAATAATATGCCTAGTAATTGGCTAAATTTAACAACGCATCGATTAGATATTTATAATGAAGAATTAGCTAAAATTCAGTTTTTAGAGCATTTCGAAAAACTATACGAAGCTAATAATTTAGAACAATCTGCTTTAGATCTTTTGCCAACGGCATACGATTATATTAGATTAGGACATCCTTTATCTTGTGTTTTAGAATGGTCTATTGCAAAGTTAAATAACTTAGACGCCTCGAATGTTATCAGTTTTTCATCTAAAACTACACCCATTCTTGCCGTTTTAAGAAAAAACTTAATCGAAAACAAAAATACAAGAATTTTATATACAGATAGTTTGCCTAAATCTTTTTCATCAGAAATGATAAAAACAGTTTACGGTTATACATTCGAAACTCAAAAAATTGAAGATTTAAATTCTATTTCTCCTTTTGATGGTAGCACTATTTTGGTTGCTTCGAATCCTGAAATTGGCGAATTAACAATGCATAAAAACATAGATTTTTATTTGAATCTTTACCAAGAGTTAGGAAGTATTTTAGTTGTTAACGGAACAGAAAATGAAGAATACATTTCCGAAATTCAGCATGTAAGAAGAAGAGAAACTGTTGCAATGACACCTGCAAACACCTTAAATGCTTTACAAATTTTAACTGATAATGTTAATATATCTGAAAAAAGTAAAGTAAATCTTAATGATAAAGCATCCGTTTTAGAAGAAATTAAAAGTATAACAGGTACAAATTTAAAACCTGTTGTTGGTTCTAGCGGTTTGTCTATTCAATATGCCATAATGATGGGATTAGTAGACAATGCTCTAGAAAATCATAAAGGAAAAGCTATTAAATTTATAGTACCACCAAATTGTTATGGTGGAACAAATGACCAAGCAAGACGTGTAGCTGCATGTTTAGATTTTGTAGAAGTTGTAGATTTACCGGTAGATGGTGATAATGATATGGTTAAAAGTATTCATACTGTTTTAAATAAGATTGCTAAACAAGATGCTGTACCTTATATTATTGCAGAAATACCTACAAATCCTAGAGTTGAAGTACCAGAATTATTAGCTTTAAAAGAAGTTTTAAGCAAAGAAAGAAAAACAGAAAATGGTTCTATTGCCGTTGATCCTGTATTTATATTAGACCAAACTTTTTGCCCAAATGTATTGTTTTTAGGTGAAGGAAAAATCTTATCTACTGTAAGAACAATTTCTTACGCAAGTGGTTCTAAATTTCCTAGCGGAGGAAAATGTACAGCAGGTTATTGTGTTGGAAATGATAAAACTGAAAACCTTATTGATAAAATTCATACTCATTTAGAATTATGTGATAATGAAGCTACAGCACATCAATATGAAATTTTGGCTAAGCAATTGCCATCAATGAATCAAAGAATTGCTGATGCATACACAAACACTAGAGAATTTGTAAACTTTATTCAAAAAGTTTTACCTGAAGCTAAAATTAATTTTGTTTCAGAAGCATTGGCTAAAGAAGGTTTTACACCGTCTGTGTTTTCTTTAGATTTACCAACAAAAGGTAATTCTGATGAAGAAAGAGAAGCTTACAAGAGAGCATTGAATTTAAAGTTGATAAATTTAATGATTACGGAAATTCCGGATGAAAGCAAATATTGTGTTAGTTACGGACAATTAAAAGGTTGTTATTGGACGATTCCTGCAACTTCTACACAAGGAACCACAAAAGAAGGTGACAAAGATTATATTGCACGTGTTGCCTTATCTGCAAACCTAAATTTAGAATTACATAAACAAGTTTTTCAAAAATTTGTAGATAGTATTTAAAAAAAGCTAATCGAAAAAAACAAAGCCTAAGAACTGATTCTTAGGCTTTTTTTTATTTATAATTTTCTGTTCCCCAACGGTCTAAGCTTCTTAAAATATATTCTAAAGTTTTTCCTTTTTCGGTTAAAGCATATTCAACCTTTGGAGGAACAACGGGATATATTTTTCGAGTAATCAATTCGTCTTTTTCTAATTCTCTTACTGTTTGCGTAAACATTTTATTAGAAATACCTTCTATATGCTTTTGCAAAACACCAGACCTTAATCCTCCATCTAATAAATGGAATAACACCAAAGGTTTCCATTTAGTACCTATTAAACTCATTGTATAATTTAGCGGGCATTTCAATTTATTTTCAATCATAATTTAAAATTAAAAATCTAAAAATCAATATTTTACTCTTTTTAGAAACTATACTACTTTTAGGTAAGTTATTGTCTATATGACAAATATAAACGAATTTTGCATCTTAAATTAACAACATGAAAGAAACAAAAAATTATCCGAAGTCATTTTCTCATATTGGTATTACTGTACCAGATATAAATAAAGCTGTAGAATTTTATTCTGAAGTTATGGGTTGGTACGTTATAATGCAGCCATCAGAAATAAAAAAAGAAACAGAAACAGCTATTGGGCAAATGTGTATCGATGTTTTTGGTAACGATTGGACCTCTTTTGAGATTGCACATTTAGCAACCTCAGACGGAATTGGAGTTGAATTATTTTCTTTTCCTGACGGTATTAAAGAAGCACCAGAATTTAATCCATTTAATACAGGATTATTTCATTTTTGTGTTCAAGATCCTAATATCGAAGAATTGATAGAAAAAATTATTTCTTACGGAGGAAAACAACGAATGCCAATTAGAGAATACTATCCAAAAGACAAACCTTTTAAAATGTGTTATGTAGAAGATCCTTTCGGAATTGTGTTTGAAATTTACACACATAGTTACGAATTAACTTATTCTTCTGGAGCATATGCAGAGTAATCTAAAAGAAAAAAGCTCAAGATGTAAAGTCTTGAGCTTTTAATATATACTTTTTAAAAATTATCTTCTACTATAGTTAGGAGATTCTTTTGTAATTGCAACATCATGAGGATGACTTTCGTTAATTCCGCTTGCCGTAATTCTTACAAACTGACCAGTTTCTTTAAGAGTTTCGATATCTTTTGCACCACAATAACCCATACCAGCTCTTAAACCACCAACAAATTGATGAATACTTTCATCTAAATCTCCTTTATAAGGAACTCTACCTACAATTCCTTCTGGCACAAGCTTTTTAATATCTGCTTCTACATCTTGAAAATATCTATCTTTAGAACCTTGTTTCATCGCTTCTACAGATCCCATACCTCTATAAGATTTAAACTTTCTACCTTCATAAATAATAGTTTCTCCTGGAGATTCTTTTGTACCTGCTAATAAAGATCCTAACATTACACAATCTGCTCCGGCAGCAATCGCCTTAGGAATGTCTCCTGTATAACGAATTCCTCCATCTGCAATCACTGGTACACCGCTTCCTTTTATAGCTGCGGCAACTTCTAAAACTGCAGAAAACTGAGGGAAACCAACACCAGCAACAACTCTCGTTGTACAAATAGAACCTGGACCAATACCAACTTTTACAGCATCTGCACCTGCTTCAACTAAGTATTTAGCAGCCGCACCCGTTGCAATATTACCTACAACTACATCTAATTCTGGAAACTTATCTTTAACCTGTTTTAAAACAGTTACAACACCTTTTGTATGTCCATGGGCAGTATCAATAATAACTGCATCTACGCCAGCATTAACTAATGCTTCTGCTCTATCTACAGCATCACCTGTAACACCTAAAGCTGCAGCAACTCTTAATCTACCATAAGAGTCTTTATTTGCAATTGGTTTTTGCGTAACCTTAGTAATATCCCTAAAAGTAATTAATCCTTTTAATTTGTAATTTTCATCAACAATTAAAAGTTTTTCAATTTTATAATTTTGTAATATTTTTTCTGCATCGTTTAAAGAAGTACCAACATCTGCAGTAACCAAGTTTTCTCTTGTCATTACTTCAATAATTGGTCTTGTTGCATTGTGCTCGAAACGTAAATCTCTGTTGGTAACAATACCTTTTAAAATTCCGTTATCATCTACAATAGGAATACCACCAATGCTATGCTCTTTCATATGAGCTTTTGCATCTAAAACAGTAGCTGTTAAAGGTAAAGTTACAGGATCTAAAATCATACCAGATTCTGCTCTTTTTACTCTTCTAACTTCTTGCGCTTGCTGCTCGATAGTCATGTTTTTATGTAAAACACCAATACCACCTTCTCTGGCAATAGCAATTGCTAAGGCAGATTCTGTTACAGTATCCATAGCTGCAGAAGCTATTGGTACATTTATAGTAATATTTTTAGTGAATTTTGTTTGAATACTTACTTCTCTTGGAAGGACTTCTGAAAAAGCTGGAACTAATAAAACGTCATCATACGTTAAACCTTCTCCTAAAATTTTGTTGTTGTGTGCTGTCATGTTGCAATTAAGATATAATTGCGAGCAAATTTACAATTATTTATTGACTTTAAACCTATATTAAAGCTTAGAATTTTAATTCTAAACCTACGTAATAATTTCTTGGCGCTGATGTTATAATACCAGGCCCAGGATAACCTGTTGCTCTTCTTGTAAAGTAGGCATTATCTAATAAATTATTTACCCCAGCTTCTAATTTTGCAAACTTGTATTTATAAGAAGTAGAAAAATCTAAAATACTATATGCTGGTATTTCTCCGGTTACACCATTTATACTTCCGCCAGACGCATTTGTTGCATCAGAAAATTGTCTAGATAAATATGAATATTGCAAACTTGCTATAAAATTATTATATCCAAATTTAAATCCTGTTTTAATATTAACATTTGGTATAAATTCGACTTCATTACCAACTACACCATTTTTTTCTGATTTTGTATATTCTGATGTAATAAATGATGAATTTATAAAGTAATTAAAAACAAAGTTAGAATTCATTTGAAACAACTTTTTTAAATTAAAATCTACCAAACTTTCGATTCCTAAAATTCTAGCATCACCAATATTATCTCGTTCAGCTTTACCATCATCTCTTGTATAAATATTTATTCTATCATTGTAAAAAAGTCCGAAAATATTGGCATCGTAAGAAAAATAATTTTTAAAATTACCTCTAAAACCTGCATCAATAGTAAAACCTTTTTCATCTGTAATATCTGGAGATATTTCAAAAGCAGGATTTGCTGTACTAATATCAGAAAAAGTTACAGATCTATAGTTTTGAGAAATATTTCCATAAAATTCTAATGCTTTCGATTTTTTATAACTCGTACCAACACCTAACAAAAGAAAAGTCCTTTCATTTGTTTCTTTTTCTTCTCTAAGATTGTCGTTAATTACATTACCAGCGGCATCGGTTACAATGTCTTTTATGATTTCGTCTCTTTTTGTATTGATGTATTCGAATCTAACACCTGGTGTAACAGACCATTTATCATTTAAATACACAATATTTTCTCCGAATAATGAAACGTTTAAATTCGGAAATTTACTATCAGATTGACGCGGATAATTTGGATATTCGTTATTATAATATTCAAAATCTGCATCCGAATTATTAGAACCAGGACCTTGCATATTCGTATTATTGGCTTTGTAAAATTTTGAGCCAATTAAAAAAGTTGCCTTTTTATCAAACAAAGAGTATTTACTTAATAATCTAGTTTCAAAACCAAAGTTCTTAAAAGTTCCCTTAATTAAATCTCTTTCAGAACCAGGATCTACTTGGTTTACTCGATTTGTTCTAAAACCAATGGCGTCTCGAGAGGCATCTAATCCGAAGAAATTAAAAGAAAAATTAGTGTTGTCAGAAAATAAATGTTCCCATTTTAAATTATAAAGTAACCATTGTACCTGAAACCAATTACGGGCTCTATTACTTTGATAAGGATCTTCGTTAAACATAGCATCTGTTAAACCACCTGCTTGTTGCGCCAAATAATCTAAAACAGTTATTTCTAAAGAAAGTTTACTTTTTAAATTAAATTGATATCCTAAATGTAAAAACGCATTTTTAGATTCGAAATTAGAATTTGGTCTAAATCCGTCTCCTTTTTTGTAATTTATAAATGTGTAATAACTCCATTTACCTTGCGTATCACTTAAACTTGTAAAATTTGTAAACAAACCATTACTACCTATAGTATTTCTAAAAATAATTTCTTGGTTTATAGTTGGCTTTTTAGTGACAAAATTAACCAAACCACCAAATTGGGTTCCGTATTGTAAAGAAGCAGCACCCCTAATAACTTGTATTTCTGCTAAACTCTCTGCTGCAGGTGTATAATAGCTTTCTGGGTAGCCTAAAACATCTGCACTAATATCATAGCCGTTTTGTCTAGTATTAAAATTTGCAGTTCTGTTAGGATCTAATCCTCTACCGCCAATATTTAATTGCAAACCTGCGTCGTCATTTTGATAAATATTTAAACCTGCAATTTGATTAAAAATTTGACGAGCATTATTTGTTGCCACATTTGCAGTAGATTGGTTTACAAGAATAACTTCTGTCTTTTTACCGGCAAAAATAGAAGTTCCTTCTACATCTTTTAATCGTTTTAATTCGAAAACTCTTTCTTTTCTTGCTTTAATTTGAATTTCTGATAAATCTTCTGAAAAAATATTTAAAACGATTTTTAAATTTTGAAATTTATTTAATTCTACAAAAACATTTTTAATTTTATATCCTTCTGCATAAAAAATTAATGGCAGTTTTGTTTTTTCTGTAATAAATTTAAACTCACCTAAAGCATTTGTTTCTGCTAACAAACCGCCCATTTCGTTATAGACTTGCACATTTTTAAGAGGTTTATTTGTTGCTGTATTTACAGAACCATTTACTTTATTCTGACCAAATATGATTGTTTGAAAAAACAGTAAACTTATAATAAGTATTTTATTGTTCATTACTTAAATACCTTTAATTTTTATATTTGATTGAAAAGGAAGTATCCAATCGATAGGTTTAAATGTTGCTAAATCTTTGCGGTACAAATTTACGGATTCATCTACAAACTTAGTGCTTAATCTGCCATTTAATGCAACATAACTATTTGCAAAAACTCCAATATTTTTATAACCTTGCTCTGTAAAATGATTTCCAAGAAAATGAGCATATTCTAAAATAAAATCTGGTTGATAACTCATTTGTTTTTCTTGAAATGAAGTTAAAAAATCTGAGTTTTCTACACGAAAGTAATTTCCTGTGTTTAAATCTTTTATTCTAAATGTAGTATTACCAGCTTTTTCCATTAACATAACTCGCCACGAATATCTGTAGCCTTCTTCGGTCCAAAATAATTCTCCTGGGTACAATAAGTATCTCCACGGAATTAAAATTTGCAAAACAAAAAACACAATTAAAACTGGCTTTGTAAATGCTAATTTTACTTTACTAAAGCTATATTTATCAAAGGATTGAATATTTTTTTTTGGCAAATAATTATTTATAAAATTGATGATTTTTTGATGAAAAGGTGCATCAAAAAATATTAAAGCAGACACAATCATTATAAAAGGAAACATACCAATAGGAAAAAGAACTCTTGTAAAAACATGAAAAATGATTACAAATAGAAATGCAATATATCTTGTTCTTTTGTATAACAGTAAAAAAGGAATTGCCAAATCATAGATTAATCCAGACCAACTCATTGCAAAATGAAACCAATTTTGTTGCATCAAATTACCTCCTATAAATGGTAAATCGTATTTAGAAGGCAACCATATTTTTAAAGGCATTGCTCTAAACAACCAATCTGAATTTATTTTTGCCAAACCTGCATAAAAATATACTATTGATAAAAGAATTTTTATGCTATCTATTGTCCAGGTAGACACCTTTAAATACTGTTTTTTCTTTTGAAAACTGTCTAAAGAGAAATAGGCGTTTGCTGGTAAGAAAATTAATAAAAAACTAAGTATTGTTATAAAATAATAATGATTTAAATAAGTAGTTTTGTCCATTAATTCTATGTACAAAAATGATAAGAAAAAGGTTACAATAGCGAATCTATACTTGTAACCTACAGCAACCATTAATGCAGAAATTGCACAAATAATAAATAATATATATGTGTAATTACCAATCGGTTTTATAAAGTCTAATCCGAAGTAAGAAAAATGAAATTTAGGTTGTAAATAAAGTTTTTCAATCCAACCGTTTGCCCAGAATCTAATAATACTCGCAAACATCATTACACCAAAAAACAAACGAAATACAGCTAAAGGAGCTGCACTTGTTTGTTGGGTAAATTTATATGTAATTTTATTTTTTGACATAAAAAAACCTAATTTTCAATTGAGTTTCAACTGAAAATTAGGAATCCATTTTTAATTAATTATTATTTTATTAATCACCATCTGCATCAACATAATCTACATTTATATTGAAAGCCTGTAGCATATCAACTTTAAAATAAACGACTACTTTTTGTAACTCATCGTAAGATTTTGTCATTGCAGTATTATCAGAATTTACTTGAACAGTAAAGCTATTATCCAATTTATTAATTTCTGATGTAGCTGCCGCCAATTGAGTTGTTATAGCGCTTGCAATATCTTCTCTTTCTAGTTGAATTAAGTAATTTTTAAAACTTAAGCCATTTGAATTACCATTGTAAGATGTACCTTCAAATAAATTTTTAACAGCCGTTAAAGCCTCCAAAGAAAGTTCTTTAGAAACATCATTTTTATAAAAACCTTCTACTTTGTTTGGCAAAGTTGTGTTAGAAAAAACACCTGCAGGAATTCCGAATTTATTAGCTCTTAAACCTTTTTCGTAATAAAAAATATAATCATTTATTAACTTATTAACTACACTAGTTGCAGTATTTTGCGTACTTACAACAAATGTATCTCTCTGCGTTTTAAAATCTGAAACAATTGTGTTTGTTAGAGTTGACATTTGATTTAAAACATCTGTAATATACTTCTTGTAATTATCGTTATTAGCAGCTGTAGTATATTTTTCTAATATTTTAGCATCAGTATCATCTACACCATATAATAAATAATCTAAAGCCGGAAAACCTTGAGCATCATGATTATTTACACTATTTAGATCGTAACTACCATTCGCTATATTTTCTTCTACATCACTAACTGTTAAAGGGTAAATATTCATGTAAAAAGAATACTGCAATTCTTCTGCTTTGCCAATATTAAACATTTCTACATACTGCCAAGATTTATAAGCTGTTAACCAAGCAGATCTAAAACTATCTAAATTTGTTTGATTAGGGTTTGCAACAAAACTATCACCTGCAGACTTAAGAGAATTCATTTTATCGTTAAAATCTTCATAAGCAGGAATAATCATATTATCAGCAATATTTACCAACATCGCTCCTCTATCAAAACTATCTGTAATTACTTGTTCACCACCTTCTGATGAAGAACAAGCACTCATTGTAAGTATTACTATAATAAGTAAAGAAAATTTTTTAATCATTTTATTTCTATTTATTCTAAATAAAGATACAAAAATACGAAAAAGTAGGTAATATGTTTACTTTTTATACTGCAATTTGTGATGTATTTTTAAGAACCTGCCTGTGCAACTGTAAAGTTAAATTTTGCAGCAATTGTTGCAGAAATTTCATCTAAAGTTGTAATTGAAACATCCCAAAAACCATTACCTGATAATAAAGTTGACATAAAGTTATCTACTTCTTCTTTTGTAAAGTAAGATACACTACTATTTGGTTTTCTTGTAAATTGTAAACTATAAACAAACCCTAAACCTTCTGATAAATCATGAAAAGCACTAGCTTTATCAGTTTCTAATTTAGTTTTACCTTGTTGTAAATAATAGACTGCTCTTATGGCAATAACTTCAGATATTTTTTCTTTTAAGATCTCTGCTTGTTCATTTCTAGTTTCATAATCACCCGATACTATTGCAGCTCTACCTAGTTTAAACGCATTGTAAATAGCTTGAGCAATACCCGTAAAATCTGTATCACCTTCTACTCTACTTAAATATTTATTTAAGTATCCGTCTTGATTTAATTCAGGTGAACTAGCATTAGTTTCGTTACCGTATAAATAACCAAAAGCCTCATCCCATTTATGCTCCATGTTTGTATAATTTTTGCCGCTTAATAAAACATTAGCATCATTATCTTCTACATTTGTAGCTTCATCTAAAACAGCAACACTTAAATAATTATTTAGTATTTGATCTGTCATTAAACCACCAATTAAACTTTTTGTAATTAACTGGTTATATTCTAATCCTTTCGCATTTACATATCGAATAGATCCACCACCTGCTTCTTGAATTTGACCAGCTACACCAGCAGAAGCATCTGTATTCCAATTAGGAAAAACTTCATTTACTTGTGCTTCTATCCAACTATCAAATTCAGCTTTAATTGCTAATGCATCTGTAGTATTACTAGCATAAAAATCTGTTGATGCAGCAGTTTTACTTCTAATATTTTTTGAAGATGTATTTAATTCTGTCTCTGTAAAATCATTATCACCTTCTGCATGCGCAAATTTATCTTTAAGACTTGCAATAGTTTCTGAAGTAGACAAAAGAGCCGATGCAAACTCATCTGCCATTCTAATTCTAGTAGTTTGCCCGCTATAACTTACAGTACTTTCTCCGTTTCTTTCAAAGTTATAAGTCGCTGGAGCAACTGTTTCAATTCCGTTATCACTATCATTATTATTACAAGATATTATTGATGCAGCAACGGCTATAGTCAAAAAAACTTTTTTCATTTTATTTAGATTAGTTTAAAATAGTATTTTATTTTTTTGCAAATATACTACCCAAATCTAATTTAAAAAAGCTTATTTAGAATAAATTAAAATAAAATTTATTGTTTTAAATAAGCAACCAACGCTTTTCTAACATCTATAGCTATTTCATTTTCTTTAGGATGATAAATTTCAAGAACATCTATATTCTTTTCTGATAAAAAAGGAATGTCGAAACCTTTTAATAAGTAATCAGAAAAGGCAACTGTATAGATTTTATTTAACTCGATTGGTTTTTTGTTTATAAACCAACTAGTTTCTATTAATTTAATATTATGTCTGTGCAAATAAGCTCCTGTTCCCGCGGCAAGTTCACCATAATCTAAAACTCTTTTTAGTAAGCTTCCTTTAATTTTAACTTTTAAAACTGGTCCGCCATAAGGTAAAACTCTAAAAATATCTATCGGAGAAATATCTCCAACTAAAACATCATCAATTCGAATAGAACCACCGTTTACAATTGCTGCATCAATTTTGTCATTATATGCAAAAGACATTGCACTAGTAATCAATTCTCCTAAATTAGTTTGTCTACTTCTTATTGGTGTATCTCTACCATCTAAAGGAATTTTTGTATTGTAAATAATTTCATTAGGTTTTTTAATAACCAGCTTAATTTTTTCATCTAAAATAGATTGCCAGTTCGCAACAATTTCTTTAACCTTTTTATTTTCTTTAATAGAACTATTTATTTCTTTTAATTCTGATTGAATTGTGGTTTTCTTTGTTTTTTTGTCATAAGAAATTCTATGGATGTAAACAGTTTTAGCATTTGCATCTGCTTTAGATATTTGAACATTTCCTACAAAGTTGTTGCTATTAGTATGTTCGTGACCACCCATTATTAAAGGCAAGTCTGGAATTAATTTTGCAATTTTTTTATCGTTTGCCAGTTTTACATGTGTTAAACCAAAAACTATATCAACTTTGTCTTTTAAAGCTGCATAAGAAGCTCTTGCCTTTATAAACATGTTACCATACTCTACATATTCTTTAGGATTAGAAGGAATACAAACACTTATAAAACCAATTTTAATTTTTGTGCCATCTTTGTCTGTAAACTCTTTTATAAAAGTTTCGTTAACATTTTCTTTTTCACCATCCTTTTCTTTGTAATATAAAACTGCAGCTTCTTTAGTTTTCAGTTTTACGTTTGCAGAAATCCAAGGAAAAGTACTTTCATTTAATCTTTGCTGCAATTCATCTTTAGAAAGATCGAATTCATGATTACCGAAGGCTACCAAGTCGAAATTCATGGCATTCATTACTTCTACCATTTGCTTTCCTTTTACTCTTTTACCGTCTACTTTTATTGTTCCTAATAAAGACGGATTCAAAAAGTCACCTGCCATAAAAAGCATGGTGTTTTTATTTTCTTGTAAAAGCTCTTGATGAATAGTTTCTACTCTTGCCATTCCGCCATATTCACCGCCCTGAATTGGCGCAATTTCATAAACATCATTCAATTGTAAAAATGTAAAATCTATTTTAGAATCGTCTTTTTTGCAATCAGTAAAAGAAATTAATAACAATAAAAGAAGCAGTTTTATATAAAATTTCATGATGATAATTTTTGTTTCAAAAGTAACAACATAAAATAAGAAAACCCATCAAAAAATGATGGGTTTTAGAATTATTATGTTAGACATCTAATTATTCATTAGAACCTATATTACCTTGAGCAACAATAGTTCCCAACTGAGATGCACTTAAATGTACGTTAATATAACCATCAAAAGTTAAAATTTCATCATAAGTAATTGCAGTACCGTCATCTAATGTTTCTACTTGAGACATACTCATTCCTGTATCTCCGTTTACAGGAGAAAAGCTAAAAGCGATTGGTCCACCAGTAGCTGCATCATTTTCATGAATATGTGCTGGATGCATTCCACCTGCTGGTGTATTCATAATATTTAATACTGCCAATGCAGAACCGTCAATTCTTTTATAAAAAGTTGCAGTACCAGAAATTCCTGCTACATCTTTTTCTGCCAAGGTATACACTTTACTTTCTGATGTTAAATCGTTTTTACCAATGTCTCCTTGAGCTACAATTGTAGAAAGTTGAGTTGCACTTAAATGAACATTGATGTAAGCATCTAAATTTGCAATATCAGCATAAACAAAAGAAGACCCATCATCAAAAGTAGATACATTGGTCATACTCATTCCTGTATCTCCATTTACTGGGTTAAAAGAAAATAATATTGCACCACCTTCTACGGCTGTATTCGCATGAATATGTGCTGGATGCATTCCTCCCGCAGGTGTATTCATAATATCTAATGTTGCTAAAGCTTCTCCGTTAACTCTTTCAGAAAAAGTTGCTGTTCCAGAAATTCCCGCTACATCTTTCTCACCTAAGTCGTACATTGTTGTATTTCCTGTTAAGTCATTCTGACCTATATCTCCTTGAGCTACAATTGTAGATAATTGAGTTGAACTTAAATGAACATTAATATAACCATCTAATTCTGCTATGTCAGCATACATAAAAGAAGATCCATCGTCAAAAGTAGATACATTTGTCATACTCATTCCTGTATCTCCATTTACCGGATTAAAAGAAAATAATATTGAACCACCTTCTACAGCTGTATTGGCATGAATGTGCGATGGATGCATCCCTCCCGCAGGTGTATTCATAATATCTAAAGTAGCTAAAGCTTCACCATTAATTCTTTCAGAAAAAGTTGCTGTTCCAGAAATACCTGTTACATCTTTTTCTCCTAAGTCATACTCTTTGGTGTTTCCTGTTAAGTCATTCTGACCTATATCTCCTTGGGCTACAATTGTAGATAATTGAGTTGAACTTAAATGAACATTAATATAACCATCTAATTCTGCTATGTCAGCATACATAAAAGAAGATCCATCGTCAAAAGTAGATACATTTGTCATACTCATTCCTGTATCTCCATTAACTGGATTAAAAGAAAATAATATTGAACCTCCTTCTAAAGCTGTATTAGCATGAATGTGCGATGGATGTGATCCACCAGCAGGAGTATTCATTAATTTCAAAGTAGCTAAAGCTTCACCATTAATTCTTTCAGAAAAAGTTGCTGTTCCAGAAATACCAGTAACATCTTTTTCTCCTAAATCATATTCCTTAGTGTTTCCTGTTAAATCATTCACACCAATATCACCTTGAGATACAATTGTAGAAAGTTGTGTTGCACTTAAATGAACGTTAATGTAAGCATCTAAGTTTTGTATATCAGAAAAACTTAATGCTGTTCCATCATCTAATGCTGTAAAATTTGTAAAGCTTTTCCCAGTATCTCCATTCACTGGTGTAAAAGACAATAGTATACCTCCTCCTTCTAGTGCTGTATTTGCATGTATATGAGCTGGGTGCTCTCCGCCTTCTGGAGTATTCTGAATATCTAACTCTGCTAATATGCTTCCATTTTTTCTTTCAGAAAAAGTTGCTGTTCCAGAAATACCTGCTACATCTTTTTCACCTAAATCATAAACAATAGCATTTGGTTTTAGGGCATTTTGTCCTATATCACCTTGTGCAACAATGGTTCCTAATTCATCTTTACTTAAATGAACATTTATATAACCATCAAATTCCAAAAGTTCAGAGAAAGTTATAGGTGTACCATTATCTAAAGTAGTAACGTTTATGGTGCTCTTACCACTGCTACCACTTACACTTCCAAGAGATAAAGCAATATCACCGCCTTCAGCTGCAGTATTGAAGTGAATATGAGCTGGATGCTGTCCTCCTTCTGGCGTTCCATCTAGAGAAATATTAATGTTAATAGAAGCATCTTGGTTCTCTACAAAAGAAACTTTACCTGAGATTCCTGATACATCCTTAGTACCAAGGTTGTACGTAATAGAGTTTCCCGTTGGTGTGTAAAATTTGTAATCGAAATCATCTTCATTATTACAATTGTAAAATGCAAATGATAAGAATAATAAAATTAAGTTTAGTTTTTTCATAATATTGTTTTGTTTAATTATTTTAAACCAAAGTTAAACAAAACATTATTGAAAGATTGACTTATTAAGATTAAATAGTAACTCAAATAAAAAATTAACGTAACTTTAAGAAAATTAACAGTAATTGAGAAACTTTAAGAAGTTTTAAATTTATAGAAAAGTTTCTAAGGCCTTATTGTAAGCACTTTCAAAACTCATCGGCTTTATATTTGTAAAAGCTTTTTCTGTAGTAAAATACGATAATAATTTTTCGGTTGGCATGTTACCTGTTAAGTCGTCTTTTGCCATTGGGCAACCTCCGTAACCTTTAATAGCGCCATCAAACCTATTACAACCAGCTTTAAATGCTGCGTTTACTTTTTCGTGCCATTTATCTGGTGTTGTATGTAAATGTGCCCCAAATTCTATATTTGAGTATTCTGGAATTAAATTTGAAAATAGATATTCTATAACATCTGGTGTAGAACTACCAATAGTATCTGAAAGCGATAAAATTTTAACGCCCATTTTAGACAATTTTTCTGTCCACTCACCTACTATTTCAACATTCCAAGGATCTCCGTACGGATTACCAAATCCCATTGATAAATAAGCCACAACTTCTTTATTAGACTTATCTGCAATGTTTAAAATAGCATCTAAGGTTTCTAAAGATTCTGCTATTGTTTTATGCGTATTACGCATTTGAAAGTTTTCTGAAATAGAAAATGGATATCCTAAATAATCTATTTCTTCAAAAACAGAAGCATCATTTGCACCTCTAATATTTGCGATAATCGCTAATAATTTACTATCTGTTTTCGATAAGTCTAATTTTGATAAAACAGCTGCCGTATCTCGCATTTGCGGAATAGCTTTTGGAGATACAAAACTACCAAAATCAATAGTATCAAAACCAACTTTTAAAAGAGAATTTATATATAATGCTTTTTGCTCGGTTGCAATAAAATGAGATTTTATACCTTGCATTGCATCTCTAGGACATTCTATAATTTTGACTTTTTTCATCAAATCAAAGATAAAAAAACAAACTGATTTCAATGTTAATTTTAAATTGAATATTACATTCTTTTCAATAAATTTGCTTTCTAAATGAAACATCACAAATTTGTTCTACTTATAATTGTTATTTCTCAATTCTGTTGTACGTCTTTATGGTTTGCAAGCAATGCTGTATTAACAGATTTAATTGATAACTTCAATTTAAAAACTAATGCCTTAGAAAATTTAACTTCTGCAGTTCAATTTGGTTTTATTTTAGGAACATTGTTATTTGCACTCCTTTCTATAGCAGATAGATTCTCGCCTTCTAAAGTATTTTTCTTTTGTGCCGCTTTAGGCGCAGTTTTTAATGGTTGTTTAACTTTTAATGAAAACACTTTATTTAGCTTACTTATATTAAGATTCTTAACAGGATTTTTCTTAGCAGGAATTTATCCTGTTGGGATGAAAATTGCTACGGATTATTTTGAAAAAGGATTGGGAAAATCTTTAGGTTATTTAGTAGGTGCCTTAGTGTTAGGAACTGCTTTACCACATTTACTTAAAGATAGTTTACAAGACTATTCTTGGCAAAATATTGTTTTATTCATTTCGATATTAGCCATTTTTGGTGGATTACTATTATTTATTTTAGTTCCTAATGGGCCTTATCGAAAAAAAGGAACCGCTTTAGACATTTCTATTTGTTATAAAGTTTTTAAAAACGACCAATTTAGAAAAGCTGCTTTTGGATATTTTGGTCATATGTGGGAACTTTATACGTTTTGGGCGTTTGTACCGATACTTTTAATTACATACTCTAACTTACATGAAGTTAACTTTAAAATTCCATTATTATCTTTTTTTATTATTTCTATAGGAAGTATTGGATGTATTGTTGGTAGCAATGTTGCGGCGGCTATTGGTACAAAAAAAACAGCTTATTGGTCTTTACTTTTATCTTGTTTTTGTTGTTTGATTTCTCCTTTTATTTTTATGGTTGATAATGCAATAATTTTTATAAGTTTTCTATTATTTTGGGGAATGGTTGTTATAGCAGATTCGCCACTATTTTCTACACTCATTGCCCAAAGTGCACCTCAAAAAGATAAAGGAACAGCTCTTACAATAGTAAACTGTATAGGTTATGCCATTACAATTTTAAGCATTCAAATAATTAGTTATATATATCATACAACCAACACAACATTTATATACTTAATATTAGCTATTGGTCCTATTCTAGGTTTAATCGCTTTAAAAACTAGTAGTAAACTTTCTAAAAACTAATATTATTTTTAAGATTGTAAAGGTATTTCTGGTAATTTATTTTTAAAACTTGGCGCATTATCTCTGTAAGAAACAAGTTTCTTTTTAGATACAAGTACAATTAAATCTTCATTTAAAGTAAATAAGCAAGCTGTTCTAAATTTATTTACTAGTAAACTTTCTAATTCTGATTTTAATTCTTCTAAAGTAAATTGCTTAAATTGATTATCATCCGCATAACGATACTTTAATTCGAAAACATCTTTATTATCAATTTTAAACAAACGTGCATATACATTTAATAAACCTTCACTTTTTCTAATCGGTTTACTAACTGTTAATTTTACAAACTCATCGTTTGTTATACTTTCCTTTAAAACTTCAAAAAAATGGATAAATTCACTCATAGTACAAATATAAAAAACGCCACTAAAAAGTGGCGTTTTTAAGATATTAATAATCTTAGATTATTATAATCAAAAAGGTATTTTAAATATTGTTATGGTCTAAAATTAATTTTACGCATACGTAAGCTTTCTGGAGTAACTTCTAAATACTCATCAGCTTTAATATACTCCATACATTCTTCCAAAGAAAAATCAATTTTCGGTGCAATTTTAACACTATCATCTGTACCAGAAGAACGAACGTTGGTTAATTTTTTACCTTTAATTAAGTTTACACCCATATCATCGGCTTTCGAGTTTTCTCCTACAACCTGCCCAATATAAATATCTTGATTAGGATCAATAAAGAAACGACCTCTATCTTGTAATCTATCAATAGCATAAGCTGTTGCTTTACCTGCTGCAGATGATACAATTGCACCTTTAATATCCTCAGAGAAATCACCTTTATAAGGTCCATATTCAGAAAAACGGTGGTTAATAATAGCTTGACCTGCTGTTGCAGTTAAAATTTTATTACGTAAACCAATTAATCCTCTTGAAGGAATTGTAAATTCTAAATGCTGTAAATCTCCTTTAGGCTCCATGATTAATAAATCTCCTTTTCTAAGAGATACTAAATTAATTGCTTTAGAAGCAACATCTTCTGGAACATCGATAGATAAAGTCTCGTAAGGCTCACATTTCACTCCGTCAATTTCTTTTAAAATAACTTGTGGTCTACCTACTTGCAACTCGTATCCTTCTCTACGCATTGTTTCAATTAATACAGATAAGTGTAAAACTCCACGTCCGAAAACGTTAAATTTATCTTCAGAATCTGTAGTATCTACTCTTAATGCAAGGTTTTTTTCCATTTCTTTAAACAATCTGTCACGTAAATGACGAGATGTTACAAATTTACCTTCTTTACCAAAAAACGGAGAGTTGTTAATAGTAAACAACATACTCATTGTTGGTTTATCAATTTCTGTTCTTGGTAATGCCTCTGGGTTTTCTAAATCTGCAATTGTATCACCAATTTCAAAATCTTCTACACCAGTAATAGCACAAATATCACCACAAGGTACTTTATCTACTTGTACTTTACCCATTCCTTCAAAAACATGTAATTCTTTAATTCTAACTTTTTTAGTAGAACCATCAGCTTTACATAACATGTAATCTTTACCAGCTTCTAAATCC
Organism: Polaribacter marinaquae; assembly: GCF_038019025.1. Taxonomy (NCBI): domain Bacteria; kingdom Pseudomonadati; phylum Bacteroidota; class Flavobacteriia; order Flavobacteriales; family Flavobacteriaceae; genus Polaribacter; species Polaribacter marinaquae. The sequence goes on along the minus strand of NZ_CP150496.1, from coordinate 211,443 downwards.
CCTCTAAATACACGTCCGATTGCAATTCTACCTGTAAAAGCAGAAAAGTCTAAAGAAGTAATTTGCATTTGTGCAGTACCTTCGTTGTATTTAGTTTCTGGAATAGATTCTAATACAGCATCTAATAAAGGTACGATATTGTCAGTTTCATTTTTCCAGTCTGTAGACATCCAATTGTTCTTTGCAGAACCGTAAATTGTAGTAAAGTCTAATTGCTCTTCTGTTGCTTCTAAAGCAAACATCAAATCAAAAACTTTCTCATGAACTAAATCTGGAGTACAGTTTTCTTTATCTACTTTATTTACAACTACAATTGGTGTTAATCCTAATTCTAAGGCTTTACCTAATACAAAACGAGTTTGTGGCATTGGCCCTTCAAATGCATCCACTAATAATAAAACACCATCAGCCATTTTTAATACACGCTCTACCTCTCCACCAAAATCGGCGTGACCAGGAGTATCAATTACGTTAATTTTTGTGTTCTTATAATTTACAGATACGTTTTTAGAAAGAATCGTAATTCCTCTTTCACGTTCTAAATCGTTGTTGTCTAGCAATAAATCTGTACGTTCTTTACGTTCGTCTAAGATTTTTGCTTGATCTATAATTTTATCAACTAACGTTGTTTTACCGTGATCTACGTGGGCTATAATAGCGATGTTTCTAATTGGTTGCATTCTTGCGTTCTTAAATTTCGTGCAAAAGTAGTGTTTTTAGTTTAAAGATTGGTTTCAAACCAAAAAAGTTTAACTATCTAATAACTATTAATATATCTAAGAGAAGATTATAGTGTTTTATTTTACGAAACAACCTCCTTTTAAATTTATTAATTTTAAAGAAGGAAAATACTCTTTTAAAATTCTGATAGCCTTTCTACTCCTTATTCCTGATTTACAATAAACAACTAAACTTTTAACAACATTTACCTCTTCTAGTCTTGATTTCAGGTCACTTAACGGAATATGCTGACCTCCAATATGGTAATTTATTCTCTCGTCATCTTCTCGAACATCTAACAAATTGTAATCAGAAATATTGCTTTTTAAAGAAGTAAGAGTAATTTCTTCAATGTCTAACTCTATTCCGCAGAAAACATCGTAATTCTCTTCTAATTTCTGAATATCAATTTTAGTGTTTTTCTGATAATTTAAAGTTACTTGCTGCATTGTTAATGTATTATATAATAACAATTTATTTGACAACACAATTCCTATCTCACAAATAATTTTTATCGTTTCATTTGCTTGAAAACTACCTATAATACCCGGCAAAACACCTAATACACCAATTTCTGAACAATTTGGTGATTCATCTGGCTGTGGTGGCGTTGGATACAAACATCTGTACGTTGCACTTTTATTGTAATTAAAAACACTTACTTGCCCTTCAAATTTAAAAATTGCTCCGTAAACTAATGGTTTGTTTGCGATAACTGCTGCGTCATTTGCTAAATATCTTGTTGAAAAATTATCGGATCCGTCAACAACAATATCATATTTTTTAAATAATCGAATAGCATTTTCTCTTGTTAATTTCTCTTGATATACATCAAACTTAATAAACGGATTTAATGATGATAATCTTTTTGCGGCAACTTTAGCTTTCGACAAGCCAATATCATCAATAGTATATAAAATTTGACGTTGTAAATTACTTTGATCTACAACATCATCATCAATAATACCAATATTACCAACACCTGCAGCGCTTAAATATTGTAAAACTGGGCAACCTAATCCGCCAGCTCCAATTACTAAAACCTTTGCCTTTTTTAATTTTAATTGTCCTTGTTCTCCTATTTTATCTAAAATAAGATGACGATTGTATTGTTTATATTCTTCGGTAGATAAATTCATATAAATTATACCTTTTCAAAATGTTCCCAATCTTTCCAAACAACCTCTAAACCATTATTTTTTAACATTTTTACAACATCTTCTGTACTTCTTTCATCAGAAATTTCGAATTGTTCTAAAGATTGTGGTTCAACAGAATATCCACCAGGATTTGTTTTAGACTCTGCACTAATAGAAGTAATTCCTAATTTAACAATATGATTTCTAAAAATTTCACTTTCTCGGGTAGACATAGACAATTCTACATCTTCATCAAACAAGCGAAATGCACATATAGTTTGTACTAAATCTTTATCCGTCATTTCTACTTTTGGTTCTAAACCACCAGAATGTGGTCTTAATCGAGGAAAAGAAATCGAATATTTAGTTTTCCAATACGTCTTTTGTAAATATTTTAGGTGTAAAGCTGTAAAAAAACTATCTGCTCTCCAATCTTCTAAACCAAATAAAGCGCCTAAACCAATTTTATGCACACCTGCTTTACCTAATCGATCTGGTGTATCTAGACGATAATCAAAATTAGATTTCTTCCCTTTTGGGTGATGTTTTTTATATTCTTCTCTATGATAGGTTTCTTGATAAACAAGTACGGCATATAATCCATTTTCTTTTAAAAGAATGTAATCTTCTGTATTTAAAGGCTGAATTTCTATAGTTATGTTAGAAAATTTACTACGTATTAATTGAATCGCATTTTTTACATAATCTACACCAACGGTTCTATTTGCTTCACCAGTAACTAACAAAATATGATCATATCCTTTCTTTTTTAGGAAGGCAACTTCTTTTAAAATTTCTGCATCTGTTAGCGTTCTTCGTGGTATTTTATTAGTCATACTAAAACCACAATACGTACAGATATTCTGACACTCGTTACTTAGATACATGGGCGCATACATTTGTATTGTATTCCCAAATCTCTTTTTAGTAAGTGCATGACTTTTTTGAGCCATTTGCTCTAAATATGGTTTTGCTGCCGGAGACAACAATGCCTTAAAATCTTCTAAATCTAAATTATCTTTTAAAAGCGCTAACTCAACATCTTTATTGCTTTTATTGTAAATACTATTTAAAGTTTCACTCCAGTTATAAGTATCAAAAAGTGTTTTAAAGTTGCGCATCTTTTAATTTAAGAATGATGTTAACGGACTACTTGCAACTGCTTTTTTATTTACAGGAGCCAACTTCGCTTCAAAAGCCATTCTACCAGCTTCAACTGCCATTCTAAAGGCGTTAGCCATTGCCACAGGGTTTTTAGAAACTGCAATTGCTGTATTTACAAGAACTGCATCTGCACCTATTTCCATTGCAAATGCTGCATGAGAAGGCGCACCAATACCTGCATCAACAATAACTGGCACATTCGATTGCTCGATAATAATTTCTAAAAAATCTACTGTTTTTAAACCTTTATTACTTCCAATCGGAGCACCAAGAGGCATTACACATTGTACACCTACCTCTTCTAATCGTTTACATAAAACAGGATCTGCATGAATATATGGCATTACTACAAAACCTTTTTTAACCAATTCTTCTGCAGCTTTTAGAGTTTCTATGGGGTCTGGCAACAAATATCTAGGATCTGGATGAATTTCTAATTTTACCCAATTTGTCTGTAAAGCTTCTCTAGATAATTCTGCAGCAAAAACGGCTTCTTTAGCATTTCTTACGCCAGAAGTATTTGGTAATAAATTAATTCTTTCATGATTTAGGTGTGTTAAAATATCATCCTCCTCATTCGTCACATCAACCCTTTTTAATGCAACTGTAACCAATTCGCTTTTACTCTCTAATAGTGCATCTTGCATTAAATTAGACGAACTAAATTTACCTGTTCCGGTAAATAGACGAGAATTGAATGTTTTATCGGCAATTATTAATTTTTCCATGCTATTTAATTTTTATCAAACTTAAATATTTGCTCTTGAGCTCTATCTTTAAGCAATATTTTATGAAAGTTTGAAATTACATTGTAATTATTAGTTATTTCTGATGAAACAGCCAATCCGTAAACACCTGTTTCAATAATTGACTCTGCATCGTTTAAAGTGATACCACCAACTGCAATTATTGGCACTGTAGTTTTTAATTCTTCTAAAATAACTTTGTAACCTGCTACTCCTAAAACCGGACTTAAATTTTCTTTTGTATTTGTAAATCTAAACGGACCTAAACCAATATAATCTACTTTTTTTTCTATTAAAGCTTCACAATCTTTTAAAGTGTTTGCAGTACCACCAATAATTTGCCAAGACGCTAATTCTTTACGAACCAAATTAGGACAAGCATCTGTTTTACCTAAATGAACGCCATCTGCTTTTATAGCAATTGCAACTTTGTAATAGTCGTTTATAATTAATCTAGTCTGAAAATTATCTGTAATTTCTTTAACCTTTTTTGCTGTTTCTAAAACGATATCTTCCTCTACATTTTTTAAACGTAGTTGAACTGTCTCTGCACCAGAGCTGCATGCATTTTTAATATTTTGCAAATGCTCTTCTGGTGATTTACCTTGAGATATATAATGTAATTTACTTATCATTTCTATTTTTGTGATTTCCTAATAAACTTGTATTAGAATTTAAAAATTGTTCTGTATATAACTTTGTTTTTCTACAAGCATCATCTATACCAAAACCCAAAGCTATATTTGCAGCTAATGCAGATGATAAAACACAACCGCTGCCATGTTTCTCGTAAACTTTTTCAGCAATTGGTGGTAAATTTAGCTTAACCAAACTATTGTAAAAAACCTCATCTAAACCTTTCTGCTCTTTTCTGTGTCCACCTTTTAAATACAGGTTTGTTTTATTCGCCATAAAGTCTATCGTTACTTCAATATCTTTTTTAGGAAACAAAGCCTTAATCTCATCATAATTTGGAGTAACAAAAAAACAAGATGTGAGTATTTTTTCTAAAATTTTTAGATTTTGATTTGTATGAAAATTAAAACCACTAGTAGTTTTTAAAACAGGATCTAAAATTATTTTTATTGATGCTTTTAACGCTTTTAATTTATTTATAATGTTAAATAAACGTTCCCAAGATTCAATAACACCTATTTTAACTACATCAATAGAAAACCTTTCGAATAAAGTTTCTATTTGACTAATAATAACCTCTTCTGCAATCCAAAGACAATGTTTAAAATCAATATCATTCTGAACGGTTACAGCTGTACAAACAGACAAACCATATAAACCATGTGCTTCAAAAGTTTTTATATCTGCCGTTAAACCAGCACCACTAGATGGATCTAGGCCTGCAATAGTTAAAATAAAATTATTATCATCTAACATAAAAATTAACCTTTAGCTACTTTATACTGATCTCTGATACCTTTAAAACTTTCAATAGGATTTTTCGCATTCCAAACTCCACCTAAAACTCCGATACCGTTATATCCTAAGTCTAAAACTTTTGGTATTGTTTCTTTATTTACGCCTCCCATACCAATGATTGGTTTATCAATATGATTTACATCAAAACCTCTACCTTGATAACCCTGTTTTGAAATTGAAGAAAAAACCGGACTTAATAAATTGTAATCAAATTTTATTTTACAACTTTCTAATTCTTTTGGTTCATGAAAAGAACTGCTTATCGTTTTACCCTTCAAATTAAAATTAGATAAATAATCTGCTCCAATTTCTAAAACATCTTTACGCTTTTGCTCTTGAAAATGAATTCCTTTCAAATTAAATTCGTGAATCAATTCATGATAATAATGTAAAACTATCTTAGAATGAAAAGCTGTATCTATTTGGCTTAAGTATTGTAAATATTCTTCTTTCGATTTATTGGGTTTTCTTAAATGATAATACTCTAACCCTTCTTTAAACAAAGTATCTAAAATTTCTATTTCATTAGAAATATCATTTTCTGGCGCAATAAGTATTATCATAAGTAGTAAAAATTATTTTAAAAACACCTTTTAATATTTCAATAATAATCAATGTATATTAAAGAAAAGCTCAACTACGTCTCCCCCAAGACGTAGAATCGCTTTTATGGCAAAAGTATATTATAAATATACTTCTGAACCTTTATCTTTAAATTCCTTAGATTTTTCTTCCATTCCTTTTGCAAAAACCTCATCACCTGCAACCTTATTTTCTGCTGCAAAATCTCGAACTTCTTGAGAAATTTTCATTGAACAAAATTTAGGACCACACATAGAACAAAAGTGTGCAATTTTAGCTCCTTCTGCTGGTAAAGTTTCATCATGATATTCTCTTGCTAATTCTGGATCTAAACCTAAATTAAACTGATCTTCCCATCTAAACTCAAAACGTGCTTTACTTAAAGCGTCGTCTCTGTGTTGTGCACCTGGATGTCCTTTTGCTAAATCCGCAGCGTGTGCAGCTAATTTATAAGTAACCACACCGGTTCTAACATCTTCTTTATTTGGTAAACCTAAATGCTCTTTTGGAGTTACATAACACAACATTGCACAACCAAACCAACCAATCATAGCTGCGCCAATACCAGATGTAATATGATCATAACCTGGAGCAATATCTGTTGTTAACGGACCTAATGTGTAAAAAGGAGCTTCGTCACAAGCTTCTAGCTGTTTGTCCATGTTTGCTTTTATCATATGCATTGGCACATGACCTGGACCTTCTATAAAACATTGTACTTCGTGTTTTCTTGCTATTTTAGTTAATTCGCCTAAAGTTTCTAATTCTGCAAACTGAGCTTCGTCATTTGCATCTGCAATAGAACCTGGTCTTAAACCGTCTCCTAAAGAAAAGGCTACATCATAAGCTTTCATGATTTCGCAAATATCTTCGAAATGTGTATATAAAAAACTTTCTTTATGATGTGCCAAACACCATTTTGCCATTATAGAACCTCCACGAGATACAATACCCGTAATTCTTTTTGCTGTCATTGGCACATAACGTAAACGAACACCGGCATGAATTGTAAAATAATCTACACCTTGTTCTGCTTGTTCTATTAATGTATCTCTAAAAATCTCCCAAGTCAAATCTTCTGCTACTCCGTTTACTTTTTCTAAAGCTTGATAAATAGGCACAGTACCAACAGGAACCGGTGAATTTCTAATAATCCATTCTCTAGTTTCATGAATATTTTTTCCGGTAGATAAATCCATAATATTGTCTGCACCCCAACGACAAGCCCAAACCGCCTTTTCTACCTCTTCTTCTATAGAAGAAGTAGTAGCAGAATTACCAATATTAGCATTAATTTTAACCAAGAAATTACGACCTAAAATCATAGGTTCTGCTTCTGGATGATTAATGTTTGATGGAATTACTGCTCTACCTCTTGCCACTTCTTCTCTAACAAATTCTGGCGATATTTTTGCAGGAATACTTGCACCGAAATCTTGACCTGGATGTTGTTTAGACAAACGTGTAATCTCATCTATTTTTTGGTTTTCTCGAATTGCAATGTATTCCATTTCTGGAGTTATTATTCCTTTTTTAGCATAATGTAATTGTGTAACATTCTGCCCTTTTTTTGCTCTTAGTGGTTTTTGTAAATGATTAAAACGTAAATGATCTAAAGTTTTATCATTTAAACGTTCGTTACAATATTTAGAAGAAAAAGAATCTAACTGCTCAACATCATTTCTTTCTAAGACCCACTCTTCTCTAATTCTTTCTAAACCATTATGAATATTAATTTCTTTGGTAGGATCTGTATACGGACCCGAAGTATCATACACAGTAACGGGCTCGTTTGCTGTTCTTTTCTTAGTCATAGAATCTACCGTATCACTTAATTCTATTTCGCGCATTGCTACTTTAATTTTTGGATACAGTTTACCTTTTACATATACTTTTTTTGAATTAGGAAAAGGATTTCTAGTGATTCCTTTACTTGGTGCTGTGTCTTTTTTCTTCATTTTTTATAGTTGTAAGTTTTATCCGCCTTGAGTAGATTTTATGATTAAAACTTTATCATTATTATGAAGTAAATTAGAAGACCAATTTTCTTTTTTTATAACATTAGAATTAACGGCAATAGCAATTCCGTTTGTTTTTATTTTTAAAAAACAAATTAATTCTTCTATTGATATTTCTTCAGAAAATTGTTGATTTTCTTGGTTTACATTTATAGTAATCATAAGTATAAATATTACTGTAAACCAAAGAGAGGTAGTTATATAACTAAATCTAGGTAACTTTTTCCTACGTTGGTATTAACCAAATCAGGTTCTAAGGATGTTTCTCAAACTAATTTAATAGCTACTCCTAAAGTTTACAAGACAAATATATCTTTTATTTTTTTAAAATTATATTTTTTTAAAATTATTTTACATCATCTCTAAACGCTGATGGTAAAATATCTGGTATTAATTTTATTAGTAAGGGTAATAGTAATGCACCACCCGGAAGCATAAAAACAGTAAAAGCAGGTATTGCTTTGCAAATATCTAATAACTGTACTTTTATTTTTAACTTCTCTTCTTCTGTTAACGACGAATGTGTAGATTTTCTTATTAAATGCATTGCCTCTTTACTTTGCAACAGTTCTTGGTGCAATCTAAGTTTGTTTCGATGCAACAACATTTTTATTTCATCAATCGTCTGCATTATATTTTTCTGCGTTTACGCTCTGCTTTAATCAAATTTAATTCTCTACTTGTTTGTCCAGCTACAGATGTATTTTCTTCTGCTCTTCTAATTAAGTAAGGCATTACATCTCTAACAGGACCAAAAGGAACATATTTGGCAACATTATAACCTAAATCTGCTAGGTTAAAACTAATATGATCGCTCATACCATATAATTGACCAAACCACAAACGCTTATCATCTTTAGCTATTTTATATTGTTCTGCTAATTTTAAAAGTAAATAAGAACTTTCTTCATTATGAGTGCCTGCAAATAAAGCCATTTTTTTATGCTCCATCATATACAAAATAGCAGCATCATAATTTTTATCTGTTGCTTGTTTATCTGCACAAATAGGAGATTCATATCCTTTTTCTTCTGCTCTACTTCTTTCCTTTTCCATGTAAGCACCACGAACTACTTTCATACCAATATGAAAATCTTTTTGATAAGCTCTTTCGTATAAACCTTTTAAATACTCTAAACGATCGTGTCTATACATTTGTAATGTATTAAATACAATTGCTTTTTCTTTATTGTAGTTTTCCATCAATTCTTCAACTAAATCATCTGCTGCATCTTGCATCCAGCTTTCTTCGGCATCTATCAATAAAGGTACATCTTGTTTTACTGCTGCTTTACACACAGTATGAAAACGTTCTTTTACACGAATCCATTCAGATTTTTCTTCTACTGTTAAGGTTTGTTTTTCTGTAATTTTTTGAAAAAGAGCAAACCTACCAAAACCAGAAGGTTTAAAAACCGCAAACGGAATCGATTTCTTTTCTTCACCAAAATTAATAATCTTTAAAATAGTCTTTAAAGTTAAATCGAAAACCTCTTCTCCTTCTTTACCTTCTACCGAATAATCTAACACAGAAGATACTCCTTTAGTATACAATTTTTCTATGTTTGGTAAACAGTCTTCTTCTGTTACACCACCACAAAAATGATCGAATACTGTAGAACGAATTAAACCCTCTACAGGTAAATGTGCTTTTAAAGCGAAATTTGTTACAGCTGTACCTATTCTAACCATTGGTTGGTTCTGTATCATCTTAAAAAGAAAGTATGCTCTTTCTAATTCTGAGTCTGTTTTTAATGAAAATGCAATTTCAGTATTATCAAAAAATTTCATTCGTTAGATTTTAATTTAGAACAAAGATAGTCTAAGACTGTAAATAATTCAATAATTTCTATTTAATTTGCACATTCAATATTAAAATGATGAAATCTATAAAAGCCGTAAGTTATCCTGTTCATTTTCAAGAAAAAGGATACGAAGAATTATCAAACTTAATTTCTAACAAAAACTACTCTACGCTATTTATTTTAGCTGATGAAAATACTTTTGAATGTTGTTACCCTAAATTTATTCCAAATTTAAAAACAGATATTCGTATAGAAGTTATAGAAATAGAATCTGGTGAAATAAATAAAAACTTAGAAACCTGTGCTGGCGTTTGGAACGCGATTACAGAATTGGGCGGAGATAGAAAAAGTTTGGTAATTACTCTAGGCGGTGGCGTTATTACAGATTTAGGTGGTTTTGTTGCTTCTTGTTACAAAAGAGGTATCGATTTTGTTAATATCCCTACAACTTTACTTTCTATGGTTGATGCTTCTGTTGGTGGTAAAACTGGTGTAGATTTAGGTGTTTTAAAAAATCAAATTGGTTTGTTTGCAAACCCAGAAATGGTTATTGTTGATACCAATTATTTGGAAACAGTTACAGAAAGAGAAATAAAATCTGGTACTGCAGAAATTATTAAATACGGTATTACTTATGATAGTAAACTGTTTTATGAAATTAAAAACAACAAAGGCTTAGATATTAAAGACTTAATTTTTAGATCTATAGAAATTAAAAACGAAGTTGTTTTACAAGATCCTAAAGAACAAAACTTACGCAAAATTTTAAATTTTGGTCATACATTAGGGCACGCTATAGAATCTTTTTATTTAGAATCTGAAGACAAAGAAAACTTAACTCATGGCGAAGCTATTGCAATTGGTATGGTTTGTGAAAGTTATATATCTGAAAAACTTTTAGGTTTTCCTACTGAAAAAGTTTTAGAGGTTAAAGATGTTGTACTATCTATTTACGACAAAATTGATTTATTAAAAGAAGATTTTTCTGCAATTTTAGAATTATTAAAGCACGATAAGAAAAACGTAAACGGACAAGTTAATTTTGTGCTTTTAAATGATTTTGAAGATTACAAAATTGATTGCAAAGTGCCCGTAGATTTAATTATAGAAAGTATGGAGTTTTACAATAATTAATATAAACTTTTACTCATAAAAAAAAGCCTTTTCAATTTGAAAAGGCTTTTTTTATATGTTGTAAAAATGAAATTATACTTTCTTAACTTTTACTGCATTCATACCACGCATACCTCTTTCTAATTCGAAAGAAACTTTATCGTTTTCTGCAATTTGATCTATCAAACCACTTACGTGTGTAAAATACTTTTCGTTATTTTCTGTATCAATAATAAATCCGAAACCTTTAGAAGTATCAAAGAAAGAAACTTTACCTTTTCTTACAGGATCTTCTTCTGGTAAATCTTCCTTTTTAGTTACAGAAATTTGAATATCTTCTAATTCATACTCTACTTTTAATTCTGGATCTGGCGGAGTATCTGTTAAATTACCATTGTGATCTACATAAGCAAATTGAATTCCTGTAGACCCATTTTCTTCTTTGGCAGCTTTTCTAGCTTCCATTTTTTTAATCTTATCCTGACGTTTTTTTAAACGTTTCTTTTCTTTTTCACTTTTACTAAATGTTTGCTGCGATTTTGCCATTAAAATACAAAAGGTTTTTTTTATTAATATTTCTAGAAAGATAAAATACGTTACAAGAAAATCTAATTAAGGCTAACTAGTATAATGAAGGAATTGTATTCTGTCTTACAGCGACAAAGGTACAAAATTTAAAGGAATAATGCATACTTTTTAATTACTGATTACCAACAATATGGTAAAAATTAACTTTTTTCAGAAAAAAATCATTTTAAAAAAACCATACATCAAATTACTTCGTATGTATACCTGAAAACTAAAAATAAACAGAATGAAATCTATTAAAATTATGGCACTAGTATGTGCTACTACGCTTGGTTTAACTTCTTGTTCTAATAATGATAGAGATTTAGACTTAGACCTACAAACAGAAACCAAAGTTTTATTTACCTCAAATAATTCTGATGGAAATGTAAATATGTACAATGTATCTGATATGAATAATATCTCAACATCTACAATAACAACTGCAACTACAAAAGCAGACGGAATTTATTATGACGGTTCAGAAGACCTTGTTGTACAAGCCTCTAGAAGCACATTTGGTTTAGAAGGTTATACAGGTATCGATGTTTCTGGTACTTCATTAACAGCTAATGTTGGTGTTACAGGTTCTTTAGATATGACAAGTCCGAGAGAATTGGCTGTAAGTGGTAACTTTTATGTGGTTGCAGATAATGCAGATGTAGACGGAGATGATACTACTAAAGATGGTAGATTATTTATCTACTCTAAAAATGGAAATTCTTTTACTTTAAGAAATACAATTACAACAAACTTTAAATTATGGGGAATTGTATTTAAAGGAAATGATTTATTTGCGATTGTTGATACTACAAATGAATTAGCAGTATTTTCTAACTTTTTAAGTAATACAAGTACAGCAACTGTAGAGGCTACTAAAACAATTGCCATTGAAGGAATTGTTAGAACGCATGGTTTAACTTATGATGCTACAACCGATGTTATGATATTAACAGATATTGGTGAAGCTTCTAACGGACAAGACGATGGTGGTTTTCATATCATTGAAGATTTTACATCAAAATTTAACGCAACAGCTAACAATGCTACTTTAGCAGTTTCGCAACAAACAAGAGTTTCTGGTGCAAGTACTTTATTAGGTAATCCTGTTGATGTTGCTTATGATAGCGATACAAAAACTGTATTTATTGCTGAAGCTGGAAACGGCGGAGGAAGAATATTAGCTTTTAATAACATAAATAATGGAGGTAATTTAACACCTTCTTACAATGCCACGTTAGCTTCTGCTTCTGCTGTGTATTTACATAAGGAATAAAAATTATACAAAAACATTTTTGGTTGAATGTTTTATGTTAATGTTGGGCCTTCCGTTAATTCGGAAGGCTTTTTTTTGTGTATTAATTTATTGTTAAAAAAACACCAAATTTCAGTAACACTTTCTTTTTTAATAGTAATACTATTATATTTGCAATCTAAAATAGTTTCAGCATGAAAAACTTATTATCAATATTAAAAATTACAGTACCCGATAAGATTTTTATTAAAGATCCAGAAACCTCGAACTTAGGTAAAAAAATAATTGAAAATAGTATTCTTCTAATAGACGAAATTGGCTTCGAAAACTTTACCTTTAAAAAACTAGGAACAAAGATACAGTCTAATGAAAGTTCTATTTATAGATATTTTGAAAGCAAACATAAATTACTATTGTATTTATCGTCTTGGTATTGGGCTTGGTTAGAATATCAATTAGTTATAGAAACATTTAGCATATCAGACAATGAATTAAAACTAGAAAAAGCAATAGAGGTAATTACTAGAACGGTATCGTTAGACAGTAATTATTCTCATATAAATGAAGCTATTTTATATAAAATAATTGTAAATGAAAGTTCTAAATCTTTCTTAACAAAAGAAGTAGATACAGATAATAAAGAAGGTTATTTTGAAGTCTACAAAAGATTAATAACAAGAATAAAAGAAATGATATTAGCTTTAAAACCAGATTATGAATTTGCACTTAGCCTATCGAGCACAATTTTAGAAGGTGGTTTGCATCAACATTTTTTAAAAGAACATTTTCCGTCTATTACAAATAGTAAAAAAGGTGCCACACCTACTCGTTTCTTTACGCAACTTGTTAAAAACACACTAAAATAAAATGAATACTACAGATAAAATAACACCATGGAGACGTTTTGTGGGACTTTTAAAACTAGAAAAAAAAGATATTTTTCAAATTTTCTATTATGCCATATTTGGTGGTGTTGTAGCACTATCATTACCTTTAGGAATACAGGCAATTATTAATTTAATTCAAGGAGCTCAAATATCTACTTCTTGGGTAATTTTAGTTATTGTTGTTACAATTGGCGTTATATTTTCTGGCGCTTTGCAATTAATGCAATTAAGAATTATAGAAACAATTCAACAAAGAATTTTTACTAGAGCTTCTTTTGAGTTAAGCTATAGGTTTCCTAAAATTAAAATGAATGAGCTACGTAATAATTATCCGCCAGAATTAGCAAATAGATTCTTTGATACATTAACAATACAAAAAGGATTGTCTAAAATATTAATTGATGTACCTACCGCTTTATTACAAATAGTATTTGCTTTAATATTGCTTTCTTTTTATCATCCTTTCTTTATAATTTTTGGCATTCTTTTATTACTTCTAATTTATATCGTTTTTAAATTTACTGCACAAAGAGGTTTAGAAACTAGTTTAAAAGAATCTAAAATTAAATATAAAGTTGCCCATTGGATTCAAGAAGTTGCAAGAACCGTTGTAAGTTTTAAACTATCTGGTAATACAAATTTAGCATTAAAGAAAAATGACGATTTGGTAAGTAAATATTTAGAAGCTAGAGAAAATCACTTTAGAATTTTAATTTTACAATTTAGCCAAATGATAGGCTTTAAAGTTATTGTTACTGCTAGTTTATTATTAATTGGTGGTGCATTAGTTCTTAATCAAGAAATGAATATAGGACAGTTTGTTGCTGCAGAAATTATCATTTTATTGGTAATACAGTCTGTAGAAAAATTAATTGTTGGCTTAGAGTCTTTTTATGATGTACTTACATCCATAGAAAAAATAGGACAAGTTGTTGATAAAGAATTGGAATCGCAAGAAGGTGAAAAACCAATTTTTAAGAAAGGTTTATCTATAGAATTAGACAACGTTTCTTATGCTGTAGAAGATAGAAAAAAACCAATTATTAAAGATATTTCTTTAACTATAAAACCAGAATCTAGAATTCTTGTACACGGAGAAAGTGGCGCTGGTAAATCTAGCCTTTTAAGATTAATTGCTGGTGTAATAGAACCCACAGAAGGTAATATTTATATCAATAATTTATCTTTAAATAGCTTACACCTTAATCATTACAGATCTCAATTAGGTTTATCTCTTTCAGATGAAACACCTTTTGAAGGCTCTATTAGAAATAATTTAGTTTTTGGTAATCAAGAAATTACAGATGACACAATTTTTGAAGCTTTAGATATTGTTGGTTTAAATCAATTTTTAAAAGAACAACCTAACGGATTAGAGACTGTTTTATATCCAGAAGGTAAACAAATGTCTTATACAATTGCTAAGAAAATAATTTTAGCAAGATCTATAATAAAAGCGCCAAAAGTAATGATCTTAGAAGATCCATTAGATCAATTTAATCTAGAAGAAACTGTTAAAATAATTAGCTATTTAACAGATGCTAGAAGACCTTGGGCGTTAATTGTTGTAAGTAGTAAAAAGAGTTGGAAAACACAATGCAGTCAAATAATAACTCTAGAAAAAGGAGAAATTAAATCTATAAATTAATAATCATGTTAAATATTTCTAACAATCAATTAAATGATAAAGTAGATTTAAAACGATTTAAATCTGGTAAAGATATTTTTACTAAAAACTACTACAAATCTTTAAATAAATTTTTGTTAGCTTTTGCTATTATTGGTTTTATCCTTTTATTTTTACCTTGGACGCAAAACATTACTAGTCAAGGTTTAGTTACCACATTAACTCCAGAACAAAGACCACAAAGTATACAATCTCAAATACCTGGAAGGGTTGAAGAATGGTTTGTAAAAGAAGGAGATTATGTAAAAAAAGGAGATACTATTTTAAGAATCTCTGAAATTAAAAGTGATTATTTTGACAACCGATTAATCGAAAGAACAAACAATCAAATAAATGCAAAAAATTCTTCTGTAAATGCATATCAACAAAAATCTAATGCTTTACAAAGACAAATAAATGCATTAAAAGACGAGCAAGTTTTAAAAACTGCTCAATCACAAAACAAACTTTTGCAATCTAAACTTAAAGTACAAAGTGATAGTATTGCCTTACAAGCTGCAAAAACAAATTTATCTATTGCAGAAAAGCAGTTTTTAAGAACAGAAACGTTGCAAAAAGAAGGTTTAAAAGCTGTTGTAGATGTAGAACAAAAACGTTTGAAACTGCAAGAAACTCAAGCTAAATTAATAGCTCAGCAAAATAAATTACTAGCAAGTAAAAATGATGTGATTAATGCGAAATTAGAATTATCTAGAATTAAAGCAACTTTTACAGATAAAATTTCGAAAGCACAAAGTGATATGTTTACTGCTAGATCTAATGGTTTTGATGCTGAAGCACAAGTCTCTAAATTAGAAAATAGCAATAGCAACTATAAAGTTAGAAATAGTCTGTTATACGTAACTTCTCCACAAAATGGATACATCAACAAAGCTATTAAAGGAGGAATTGGAGGCACTTTTAAAGAAGGTGAATCTTTAGTTGGTATTATGCCAGAAAAGTATGATTTAGCTGTAGAAACTTATGTAAAACCAATAGATTTACCGCTTTTACACATAGGTGAAAAAGTAAGAGTTCAGTTTGACGGTTGGCCTGCAATAGTTTTTTCTGGATGGCCAAATGTATCTTATGGTACATATGGTGGTACCGTAGTTGCAATAGAAAACTTTATAAGTGACAACGGTAAATACCGTGTTTTACTGGCACCAGACGAAAGAGAATATAAATGGCCAGAAGCAATTAGGGTTGGCTCTGGAGCAAAAACAATCGCATTATTAGAAGATGTACCAATTTGGTTCGAGTTATGGAGACAGTTAAACAGCTTTCCGCCTAATTACTATCAACCAAATACAAACAAAAGCAAAAAAGAAACTAAAAAGTAAAACAATGAAGAAGTTTTTACTAATACTAACAATGTTATTTTTTTCTACCAATTATGCACAAGAAGAAATTAGCAATCAACTAACTTTATCAGAGTTTTTAAGTTACGTTAAAAATTACCATCCAATAGTAAGACAAGCTAATTTAGTTTTAAATTCTAGTGAAGCTAAATTGTTAAAAGCTAGAGGTGCATTTGACCCCAAGATAGAAGTAGATTTTGACAAAAAACTATTCAAAGAAAAAGAATATTACAACAAATTAAATAGTTCTTTTAAAATACCAACTTGGTACGGAGTAGAATTTAAAGCTAATTTCGAAAAAAATGATGGTTTATTTTTGAATCCAGAAAACAATGTACCACTAGATGGTTTGTACAGTGCAGGTGTTTCTGTATCTTTAGCTAAGGGTTTACTTACTAATAAAAGAATGGCTGCTTTAAAACAAGCAAAATATTATGTAAATCAAGCAAAAGAAGAACAACAAATATTGGTAAATAAAATTCTTTTTGATGCTTCATTAAGTTACTTTAATTGGTTAAAAGCATATAAAGAAAAATTAGTTTTTACTTCTTTCTTAGAAAATGCAAGAATTAGATTTGAAGGAACTAAAAGAGCTTTTCAAGAAGGTGAAAAACCAGCTATAGATACTTTAGAAGCAGGTATAACATTAAACTCAAGAAAATTAAATTTAGAAAAATCTGCAATATACTATACCAAAGCATCTTTAGAATTGTCTAATTTTTTGTGGCTAAATAACAACACACCTATCGAGTTAAAAGAAAATATAATTCCGGATTTAGAAGCAAAAAACTCTGTTGATAAAACATTTAATATAGCTTTATTTAATCAAGAAGATTTCGATATCGAAAATCATCCTAAAATAAAAGCGTTAGACTTTAAGGTAAAAAGTTTAATAGTAGAAAAGCGTTTAAAAAAGAATAATTTACTTCCAAAAATAGATATTCAGTATAATTTTATTTCTGCGGATGGAAATCAAATTAATTCTTTTAATTCATCGAATTACAAAGCTGGTTTAAATTTTAGTTTTCCAATATTTATCAGAAAAGAAAGAGGTGATTTAAAATTAGCTAAAATAAAATTACAAGATCAACAGTTAGAAGCTAAAACTGCTAAAGTCACCATAAAAAACAAATTGAATAGTTTGTTATTAGAATTAGATTCTTTTGATAATCAAAATAACTTTACAGATGCCATAGTAAGAGATTATAATGTTTTATTAAAAGCAGAAGAAAGAAAGTTTTTCTTAGGAGAAAGCTCTTTATTCTTAGTGAATTATAGAGAAGAAAAATTTATTGATGCGCAGTTAAAAGCTATCAAATTAGAAAACAAATTCTTTAAAACGAAAGCAAAACTATTTAAAGAAGCAGTTTTTACTATTAACGATAACTAATCTGATTCTTCTAACGTAAAAAATTCATTTACAGGTATCTTAAACACTTTAGACAACTTTAAAGACAAAACTGTAGAAGGCACATACCTATTTTTTTCTATAGAGTTTATAGTTTGCCTAGAAACACCAATTGCTTTTGCTAAATCGTCTTGAGTTAAATTTAAAATAGCTCTTTGTACTTTTAAAGTGTTTTTCATGTTATCTATTTAGTCTTTTTAACTGCCAAAAAATCATTAGTTGCACAACTAACATATAAAATAACACTTCAAAATAAGTAAAACCTACTAATTTTTCATCAGCATTAAAAAGTTTACCCACACCATAATTAATAATTGGTTGCAGCAAAGAGTATAAAATTGCTAAAACAAAAGCTATTCTGTATGATTGTGCTCTTAAAGTTTCTATAAACTCATCTTCTTCCCTATCTTTTGATATAGAAATTAGCAACATACCAACCAAAAGTAAACCAGATAACAACGGTTTTACCCAAATTGGTTCGTCAAAAAACTTTTTGGCAATCATCAATCCAAAAATAAAAAAGGTAGCATAATAACCAATCTTTTTAAATTTATTTGACAATTGAAATTTATTCATTTTTTCAATATAACTTCTTTCTCGTTCACAAACAGACATTTTCGACATAACAAAACTATTTTACAATTAGACAAATAAACTTTATATAATGTCAAATATACTTTACATTTTATAATTTTACAAATATTTTTAAGTATATTTAAAAATCAATCAACTAAACTTTTTTTTAAATGACTACAAATTCGAATAAACCTAGTAAAGCTTTTTGGATAATTGGTATACTTGCTTTGTTATGGAATTTAATGGGTGCAAGCGCTTATATGTTTCAAACATTAGCTACAGATGAAATGATTGCAAATATGCCACCAGAACAGCAAGCAGAAATGATGATAGAACATCCGGCATGGTTAACTGCATTATTTGCATTAGCTGTGTTTGGCGGAGTTATAGGTTGTATTTTTTTTCTTGCTAAAAAGAAATTATCTTATTATTTGTTTCTTTTATCAGGAATTTGTGCAACAATACAACAGGTTTATATTTTAATAGATATCGATTTAAGCATGTACATTATGCCAATATTGGTAATTTTAGTTTGCCTATTTTTAATTTGGTATTCTAAAAAATGTATTGCAGACGGAATTCTAAAATAATTAGTGTAAATCCTATTCAAAAAAAGCAGCTATAAATTCTGCCACACAAGCTGGTTTTTCTTGTCCTTTAATTTCTATTGTGCAAGAAAAAGTAGCTTTTATACCATTTTCACCTAAACTTTCTGTTTTCTTTAATTTTGAAATCATTCTTAACTTGCTGTTTACAAGAACAGGGTTCGGAAAGCGAACTTTATTCAACCCGTAGTTTAAACCCATTTTTAAACTTTTAATAGTAAAAATGTTTTCTAACAATTTAGAAATCATAGAAACAGACATAAAACCATGGGCAATTGTGCATTTGTAAGGGCTTTCTTTTAAAGCTCTTTCTTCATCTACATGAATCCATTGTTTATCTAAAGTGGCATTAGCAAAATCATCAATCATTTCTTGAGTTACTGTATACCATTCGCCAACTGGCAATTCTTTACCTTCTAAACTTATAAACTCACTTAACGTATTTAATATTAATGGCTTCATTATATCTAATTTAAATGTTAAAAAATCAACTTCTAATTTAACAAAATAAACAAGTTCTAAACTATATCAAATTATTAATTTAGAAAAAATTTTAAACCCATGAAACAACTAACCTATTTCCTCATTTTATTTACGTGTATTTTAAGTGCACAAACAAACCCAAAATGGCTAAGACATTCTAGTATCTCACCAGACGGATCTAAGATTGCTTTTACTTATAAAGGTGATTTATATACTGTAGCAAGTTCTGGCGGAACCGCAAAACAACTTACTTTTCATAGTGCGCATGATTTTATGGCAACTTGGAACAAAGATGGATCTAAAATTGCTTTCGCATCTAATAGGTATGGTAATTTTGATGTTTTTGTAATGAACGCAAACGGAGGAACCGCAAAAAGATTAACTTTTCACTCTAATAACGAAACTCCGTATAGCTTTACATCAGACAATAAAAATGTAGTTTTTAGTGCTTTAAGACAAGATGATGTTCGTCACAGACAATATCCGCACGGTTCTCAAACAGAACTTTACACTGTACCTGTAAAAGCTGGTAAAGTACAGCAATTGTTAACCATTCCTGCAGAATACACACAATTTTCTAAAGATGGTAAAACAATGCTTTATCAAGATAAAAAAGGAGGCGAAAACGAATGGAGAAAACATCACACATCTTCTATTACCAGAGATATTTGGATATATAACACCAAAACTCAAAAGCATAAAATGATTACTACAAATACTGCGGAAGACAGACAACCTGTTTTTTCTTCGGATGAAAAAAGCATGTATTTTTTAAGTGAAAGAAACGGAACCTTTAATGTCTTTAAATCGAATTTAGAAAGCGGAGCTTCCGCAGAACAAATAACAAACTTTAAAACTCATCCTGTACGTTTTTTAAGTATTGCTAATGATATGCTTTCATTTGGTTATGATGGTGAAATTTATACATTAAAAGAAGGTGAAAAACCTAAAAAAGTTGCCATAACAATTACTACTCAAGATAAAGAAAATACAGATAAATATGTTTCTGTAAATGGCGGAATTAACGAAATGGCTGTTTCACCAAATGGTAAAGAAATTGCTTTTATTGCTCGCGGTGAAGTCTTTGTAACTTCTGTAGATAAAACTTTTACAAAAAGATTAACCAACACACCAGAAAACGAACGTTTTGTAAATTGGAGTTCTGATGGAAAATCTGTAATATATTCTAGTGAAAGAAATGGAAAATGGAGCGTTTTTAAAACTGAAAAACAACGCAAGGAAGAACCTTTCTTTTACGCAGCTACACTTGTTAAAGAAAGTGCTTTAATAAATAATAAAAAAGACAATTATTTAGCACAATACTCACCAGACGGAAAAAAAATTGCTTTTATTGAAGGAAGAAGAACTTTAAAAATTTTAGACGTAAAATCTAAGAAAGAAGTAACTCTTTTAACTCCTAAAGATTTATTTCACATGAGAGATGGCGACAAGAATTTTACTTGGAGTCCAGATAGTAAATGGCTACTTGTAGATTGGTCTAAAACCTTAAATAATGGTGAAATTTTATTAATGGCCGCAGACGGTTCTAAGCGTGTAAATTTAAACGAAAGTGGTTATTACGATTCGAATCCTAAATGGGTAAATAATGGTAAACAAATGATTTGGTTTAGCAATAGAAACGGATTAAAATCTTACGCAACAAGTGGTAGTTCTCAAAGCGATGTTTATAGCATGTTTTTTACACAAGATGCTTGGGATGAATTTAATCTAAGTGATGAGGATTATAAACTAATGAAAGCTATCAAAGAGGAAGAAAAGAAAAACTCTAGCAAGAAGAAAGAAAAAGATACTAAGAAAAAAGATGCCGATAAAAAAGACAAAAAAGATGTTAAACCTTTACAGTTCGATTGGGATAATTTACAAGATAGAACAAAGAGATTAACAATTCATTCTTCTCGTTTAGGTGATGCTGTACTTTCTAAAGATGGCGATAAACTTTATTATTTATCAAGTTTTGAAGGTCGTTCTAATTTATGGACTACAAATTTAAGAACCAGAGCAACAAAAATGCTAATGAAGTTAAATGTTGGTTACGGTAGTTTAACTTGGGATAAAGAAATGAAAAATCTGTATTTACTTAGCAGCGGTAGAATCACAAAATTAAATCCAAGTACAAATAAACAAAAACCAGTTAGCATTAAAGCGGAAATAGAGTTTGATAAAATTGCAGAAAAGCAAGCAATGTTTGATCATGTTTGGCTAAGGACAAACGCCGTTTTTTATCATTCGAATTTTCATGGAAAAGACTGGAAAAAATTAAAAAAAGAATATCAGAAATACATCCCATATATTGGTAATGAATTTGAGTTTTCTGAAATGTTATCAGAGTTATTAGGAGAATTAAATGTATCACATTCTGGTGCTGGTTTTAGAGGAGGAAATGTTAAAAATGCAGATGCTACAGCTTCTTTAGGTATTTTTATGAACCATAATTTTAAAGAAGACGGTATTTTAATTGATGAAGTTATTAAAGGCGGTCCTTTAGACAAAGCTAAATTTAATATTAAAGCTGGCATGATTATTAAAAAAATTAATGGCGATTTAATTGATAAAAATACAGATGTTGCCAAATATTTAAATCGTACAGCAAATAAGTTTATGCTATTAGAAATAGAAAATCCATCAACAAAAAAGTCACAAACAATTACAGTTAAACCTATCACATTAGGACAAGAAAACAGATTATTATACAAAAGATGGGTAAAAATAAATGAGAAACAAGTAGAAAAAGAAAGTAATGGCCAATTAGGCTATGTTCATATTCCTGGTATGAGTGACGGACCTTATAGAAGTATTTACCAAGACATGATGGGTAAATATATAGATAAAAAAGGTGTAATAATCGATACTCGATTTAACGGTGGTGGAGATTTAGTTGCAGATTTAGCAATGTTTTTTACGGGTGTACCATTTTTAACTTATGAAACAGAGGCTAAAGTTGTTGGCGGAGAACCAACTTCGAGATGGACAAAACCAACTTTATCTATATTTAATGAAAGTATGTATTCAGACGGACATTGTTATGCTTCTGGTTATACAGATTTAAAAATTGGTAAAACTGTGGGTATGCCAGTTCCAGGAACTTGTAGTTTTGCAGGATGGGAAACGTTACCTAATGGCAGTTATTGGGGAATTGTACCTGTTTCAGCTAAAAATAAAGCTGGAGAATGGATGGAAAACAACCAAACAGAACCTACAATAAAAGTAAAAAATATGCCAGGTAAAATAGATAATGGCATCGATGAGCAATTAATTATATCTATTCGAGAATTATTAAAAGATGTAAACTAAAAGTAAAAAAAATGCGAAGAGAAATCTTCGCATTTTTTATTTAAGTTTACCAAAAAGATCGTCTTTAATTCTAGGTAATTTTAAATGATATTTTACAGAAATTGCCCGTATAGTTATAACCACCAAAGCCGCAATTATAAAAATAAATTTCTCTGGTAAAATTGAGAATTTAAAAAGTAATAAATAAATTATTCCTCCAGCTAAACAAGCAGAAGCGTAAATTTCTTTTTCAAAAATTAAAGGTACTTTATTTGTTAAAACATCTCTTAAAACACCTCCAAACACAGCAGATATCATTCCCATAATTAAAGCAATTATTGGGTGTAAATTAAATGAAAGTCCTTTTTGTAAACCTAACAAAGTAAAAACACTAATACCAATAGTATCAAATAAAAACATGGTTCTACTTAAAAATGCTATTTTACTTTTAAACAAAAATGTAAATACAACAGCAGTAAAAATTACATACAAATAATTTAGATCTGCAATCCAATTTATAGGATGTGCATTTATTAAAACATCTCTTAACATTCCGCCACCTACCGCGGTTACAAAAGCAATTATAATTACACCAAATAAATCGAACTTTTTATCAGAAGCTACTAAGGCACCACTTACCGCAAAAGCAAAAGTTCCTAAAATATCTAGTACATAAACAACATCCATTTTAAACGCTAACTTCTGTAAATTTGATGTTTAATTCTTTTTGAATTTGATGTACTTTATCTAATTCATTAGAAAGAATAAAAGCCAAAGAAGTACCGGTATTTCCTGCTCTTGCGGTTCTACCACTTCTGTGTGTATAATATTCTAACTGTTCTGGTAATTGATGATGAATTACAAATTCTAAACCACTAACATCGATACCACGAGCAGAAACATCTGTAGAAACTAAATATTGTAAATTTTCTTTTTTGAAAGCACGCATAACTTTATCACGCTCTTTTTGTTGCATATCACCTTCTAAAGCGCCTGCAGAAAAACCTTCTTCTATTAAAAAATTTGCAAGATTTTGCGCACCTGCTTTAGTTCTACAAAATATAATACCTCTTTGCGTACCTCTTTTTTCTAAAAACGTAACAATATCATCTGCTTTCGTTTTTAAAGTAGTTTTTACAAATTGATGTCTAATATTTGCATTTACCAAAGCATTTTTATTGACTTCGATTCTTGGCGCATTAGCATCCATGTAAGTTTTAATAATACGCTTAATTTCTTCTGGCATTGTTGCAGAAAACAACCAAGTATTACGATTACTTTGAGAAGAGAATTTTAAAATTCTATTTAAATCTTGTTTAAAACCCATACTCAACATTTCATCAGCCTCATCTAAAACAACTGTTTTTACATGTCTAATATCAATATCTCCTCTTTCTATTAAATCGATTAATCTACCAGGTGTAGCAACTACAATATGAGTAGTTCTTTTTAGATTATTGATTTGTCTGTCAATTTTTTCTCCACCAAAAACAGCTTCAACAAAAATTTTATCTTCATTAAATTTCGTAAACTTAAAAAGTTGCTTTTTAATTTGCTGAACCAATTCTCTAGTTGGTGACAAAATTAACGTTTGAATATAATCAGATTTAGCATCAATATGGTGTAAAATAGGCAATCCAAAAGCTGCAGTTTTACCCGTACCTGTTTGCGCTAAACCAATAAAATCTGTTTTCGATTTTATTAATACAGGAATTGCTTTTTCTTGAATTTCTGTTGGTTTAGAAATACCTAATTCTTTAATCGATTTTATATATGAAGGTTTGATACCTAATTCTGAAAATGATGCCATTTTGTCTCTAAATTTTGTGCAAAGATACTTTTATTTAACAGGTTGTAATACTTTTAGAACATTTTCTCTAATTCTAGAAGGTTTATAGCTTTTAGCATCTAACATTCCCCAAACAGTTTTAGCTTTTACAAGTAAAATTTTATTTTTATAAAACTCCATTAAACGTTCAGATTTAAAACCTTTTGTTTCACCAACCCAAGTTTTTACAGTAATTACATCGCCAATTACAGCTTGTTTTAAATATTCAATTTCGTGCTTAATTACAACCCAAACATATTCTGGTAAAGGATTGTTTCTAGTTAAATATGCCCAATGTTCAAAAGCAACTTTATCCATCCATTTTACATAAACCACATTATTTACATGGTTTAAATCATCAATATCATTAGAAGTTACTGTAATATTTAATTCAAAAATATCTTTCATTTATTAATTTTCTACAAAACTAAAACATTAATAATTCTATAACAATAAAAGTGGTTTCATTTTCTATTTAAATACCGTAATTTGCAACTTCTTCTATGAATAAACTTGCAAACGAATTAGGTACAGAAAAAATTAGCAAATTGCTTTTAAAACAAGCAGTTCCTGCAACTATTGGTATTTTAGTAATGTCTTTAAACATGATTGTTGATACTATTTTTGTAGGACAATGGATTGGTGTTTTAGCTATTGCAGCAATAACTGTAGTTTTACCAATTGCTTTTTTAATTTCTTCTATCGGAATGGGAATCGGTATTGGAGGAAGTTCAATCATTTCGAGAGCTTTAGGCGCTAATAATACCGAAAAGGCTTTTTTAACCTTCGGAAATCAAATTTGTTTAACAGTAATTTTAGCGATACTATTTGTAGTTTTAGGAAATGTTTTTAGCATTCCTATTTTGGATTTATTCGGTGCTAAAGGTGAAATTTTACCAATTGCATCAGAATATTTTAGTGTTATTATTTACGGTGTTCCTTTTCTAGCATTTGCAATGATGGGAAATCCAACCATTCGTGCTGAAGGAAAACCAAAATTTGCAATGTATGCAATGATGGTGCCTGCAGTTTTAAATGTTGTTTTAGATATTTTATTTATAAAATATTTTAATTGGGGAATGTGGGGTGCTGGTTTAGCAACATCGCTTTCTTATGCTAGTTGTGGTTTGTATATTTTGTATTTCTTTTTATCATCTAAAAGTGAATTAAAAATTATACCAAAAAACTTTAAACTTAATTTCGATATTGTAAAAGAAATTGCTCAATTAGGTAGTATTTCTATTGTAAGACAAGGTGCAGTAAGTATTTTAATGATTGTTTTAAACTACTCTCTTTTTACCTATGGTGATGAAATTTCGATTGCTGTTTTTGGGATTATTAATAGGGTGATGATGTTTGCCTTCTCTCCTATTTTAGGCGTTTCACAAGGTTTTTTACCTGTAGCTGGATTTAATATTGGAGCAGAAAAAAACGAAAGAGTTAAAGAAACTATTAAAAAATCTATTTATTTTGGATCTATTATTGGAACCATCATATTTATAGCAGTTGCAACTTTTAAAGAGCAAATAATTTGGATATTTACTAATGATGCTACACTTTTAAACAAAACACCTAATGCAATGCTAATTGTATTTTTAGTAACACCAGTTGTGGCAATGCAATTGATAGGTTCTGCCTACTTTCAGGCAGCTGGTAAAGCAATGCCAGCATTATTTCTTACGCTATTAAAACAAGGAATTTTCTTAATTCCGTTAGCGTATATCTTACCAAAATATTATGGTGTTCTTGGGGTTTGGTGGTCTTTTCCGATTGCCGATTTATTATCAACGATAATAACTGTTATAGTTTTAAAAAGAGAAATAGATAAAAATCTACAATAACGATTCTCCGTTTAAATTAGTAGTTAAAATATCGCTAAACAAGTTGAAAAACGGTCGTAAAGCTTTAAAACTTTTATCTACTTCTTCTATAAAATTTGGCGCTAATACTTCTGTATCTGTAAAATTTCTTGTGGCAATAAAACCTTTCTTCCTTAAAAGATTTACATCTGGATGCTCTTTATCAAAACCTCTTGGAGCCGTTTTTAATTCAGAAAAACTACCAAATTCTTTTCCAAAATATTTTTGATAATTTTTATCCTTTAAAATATCTTTTATTTCTGATGCATCTAACTCTATTTCTTTACGAATTCTAAATAAATCTTCTTTATTTGGCTCCCAAAACCCGCCAGCTAAAAAAGATTCTCCTGGTCTTATTCTCAAAAAATAACCACCTCTTAATTCTTTACCTAATCTAGAAAAAGAATTTGCAAAATGGGCTTTATACGGTGTTTTATCTTTAGAAAAACGAACATCTCTATAAATACGCATCATTTTTGATTTCTCAATATCATCATGCTTTTGTAGGTTTAAATGTACTTCTTCAAAAAAAGCTTTTGCCTTTTTTTGCTCTAAAACATAAGTTTCTTTATGTTCTGCAAACCAATCTCTATTATTGTTTTTTTGTAAGTCTTTTAAAAATTTTAAAGTAGATTTTTCGATTTGCATTTTATAGATCTTTTAAAGTATAAATTTACAAAATAGATTTGTAACTTCGAATTTGATATGCATCAAAAAACAAAAGATATTCAGAAAAGATTCGACGGATTTTTACAGACTCATAATCTGTGGAAAAATAACGCTGTTTTTAATTTAAATCAGTTTGAAACACCTTATAAATCATCAAAAATTGATATTGAAATTGATGAAAAATTAAGATTAGGGAAATACATAGAGCGTTTTGTTTCTTTTGAATTATCTCAAAACAAATCCATAGAAATTTTAGCAGAAAACATACAAATTCAAAGAAATAAAATTACACTTGGCGAGTTAGATTGTCTGTTATTAAAGAACAACTCTCCTATACATTTAGAAATTATTTATAAATTTTATCTTTTTGATGATAAAATTGGTAATACTGAAATTGAGCATTTTATTGGGCCAAACAGAAAAGATGCTCTAATAGAAAAACTAACAAAACTTAAAGGTAAACAACTGCCAATTTTGTTCGCAAAAGAATGTGAAAATCTACTTGATAACTTAGGAATTTCTTTAAAAGATATCTCGCAACAAATTTATTTTAAAGCACAATTATTTGTGCCGATAAATAAAAAGAACATTAATTTAAGTGTATTAAATAACAATTGTATAGTTGGTTTTTATTGTAATTTAAAAGATTTAAGTCAGTTTCTTACCTGTAAATTTTATATACCAATAAAAAAAGATTGGTTAATTATTCCGCATAAAAATGTGAATTGGTTACAATTCTCAGACTTTCAAAATGAAGTTACATCTATTTTAAAAAGACAATTTTCTCCTTTATGTTGGTTGAAAAAAGAAAACGGAGAAATTGAGAAATTTTTTCTTGTTTGGTGGACATAAAAAAACTGAATAAAATTAATTATTCAGTTTTAATTTATAAATAATTAAACTTTCGGCTTTTTAAAATATTTTAAAGGTACAAAGAGCATCCCAAAACATTGGCTATCTTCTTTCCCCATGTTTTTATGATGTATTTTATGAGCTTTTCTTAATCCTCTTAAATAGTTGTTATTGGTATTTTTAAACCATTTAAATCTTTGATGAATTAAAACATCGTGCACTAAAAAATACGCTAAACCATAAAATAAAATACCTAAACCAATAAAAAACAAATAAGTATGTTCTGTATAAGTTCCAAAATAAAATAACGCAATACTAGGTATAGCAAATACTACAAAAAAAGCGTCATTTTTCTCGAATCCGCTATATTTTGGTTGATGATGATCTTCATGTAAAAACCAACCAAAACCATGCATTACATATTTGTGTGTACACCAAGTTACACATTCCATTATTAAAAAAACCGCTAATGTTATAAGGGCATAAATCATTAAATAATATTTAATTTATATTTTACGTAACTTCTTGCTAACAAATTAATTTTCATAGGATTAGAAATTCTAATTCTAGAATCCATAATCTGTTCTGATGGCACCATTTTTAACTTTTTTAGTAACCTTCTGTAATATCTGTAAGCTGTATAAACTCCGAATTTTGCTTCAACCGGTAATTTTAAAATTCCGTTGCTATATGCATATTCAAAATCAGCTTCAATTTCATCAATAATTATTTGTTTAGAAGATGCATCTAATTTTCCTAAGTCAATATTTGGAAAATAAGAACGGTTTAAAGTCTCAAAATCATCTTTCAAATCTCGTAAAAAATTCACTTTTTGAAACGCAGAACCCAAACGCATTGCAGCATCTTTTAATTCTTCGTATTTTTTGTCATCTCCATCAACAAAAACTTTTAAACACATTAAACCAACTACATCTGCAGAACCATAAATATATTCATCATATTCTTGCTTTGTATTGTAAGTAGTTTTGTGTAAATCTGCTTTCATGCTCTTTAGAAAGGCTTGCACCATTTCATCTGGAATTTTATATTTCTTTATGGTACGCTGAAAAGAATTTAAAATAGGATTTAAACTAATACCATGCTCTTTAGAAAGATAATAATCTCTTTCAAAATGTTCCATTAAATGTTCTTTATCATAATCATGAAAAGAATCTACAATTTCATCTGCAAAACGCACAAAGCCGTAAATATTATAAATATCTTCTCTAATTTTTGGCGATAACATATTAACCGCAAGAGAAAATGATGTACTATATTTTTTAGTAACTAATTTGCTACAATCATTAGAAACACTATCAAATAATTCTTTCATTTTATTATTGGTTTTTAATTATTAGTTCTGTTGCAATCTTTCCAGAAATTAAAGCTGGTGGCACACCTGGTCCCGGAACTGTTAATTGTCCAGTAAAATACAAATTTTTAACTTTACTACTCTTAATTTTTGGTCTTAAAAATGCAGTTTGCAATAACGTATTCGCCATTCCGTATGCATTACCTTTATAAGAGTTGTATTCTTGCTTAAAATCTTTAACACAAAAAGACCTTTTAAACAATACGTGTTTTTTAACTTCTTGGTTTGTTAAAATCTCAAATCTATCTAAAATTTTATGAAAATATTCTTCTCTTAAAGCTTCAGTATCTTCTATTCCGGGTGCTAAAGGAATTAGAAAAAAACCTGCTTCTTTACCTTCTGGTGCAGAAGTTTTATCTGTTATAGATGTGAAATTTGCATAAAACAATGGATCTGAAGGCCATTTAGGATTATCATAAATTTCTTTTGCATGTAATTCAAAATCAGTATCAAAAAATAATGTATGATGACTTACATTTTCTACTTTCTTATCGAAACCTACATAAAAAAGCAAAGATGAAGGCGCAAAAGTTTTCTTACTCCAGTATTTTTCTGAATACTGCTTTTCGTCTTCATTTAATAAAGTTTCTGTATGATGATAATCTGCACCACTCAATACTAAATCTGTATCAATTTTTTCGCCATTTACAACTAAACCAGCAACTTCATTATTACTATTTGTAACAATTTTATCTACATTAGCATTTACTTTAAACTCTACGCCTAAACTAGTTGCTAAAGCGACCATTCCTTCTACTACTTTATACATTCCTCCTCTTGGATGCCAAGTACCTAATCCAAAATCTGCATAATTCATAAAATTATAAAAAGCAGGCGTATCACTTGGTTTTGCACCTAAAAACAACACAGGAAATTCTAATATTTTTATGAGTTTTTTACTTTTTATATTTTTTCTGACTTGTTTAGATATAGTAGAAAAAAATTGAGAAACTCTTGTAACAGTTTTTGTTGTAACCAATTCTAAAGGAGAAACACCAGGTTTATAAACTAAATCTTTTATTGCTGTATCATAATTTGATTTTGCAGAACTTATAAAGCTTTTTAAATGCTTTGCA
This sequence comes from Polaribacter marinaquae, assembly GCF_038019025.1. Classification (NCBI taxonomy): domain Bacteria; kingdom Pseudomonadati; phylum Bacteroidota; class Flavobacteriia; order Flavobacteriales; family Flavobacteriaceae; genus Polaribacter; species Polaribacter marinaquae. Next base: position 180,967 of record NZ_CP150496.1, on the reverse strand, counting down.
CTACCAGCCTCTTCGTTCTCAAACATTTGATAAATCTCTTCTAAATTTTCAGAAATTTTTAACGATGAGTTTTCTCCGAAATATACTTCATAGCCAGGATTTAATTTATCCAAAACATAATAGTCTGATGCTTTTTTACCAAAATCTGCAAAAAACCTTTCAAAAACATCTGGCATCCAGTACCAAGACGGACCTAAATCAAAAGTAAAACCGTCTTTTTTAAATTGTCTTGCTCTACCACCTAAAGTATCATTTTTTTCTAATACTGTAACCTTATATCCTTCTTTAGCTAAATAACAAGAAGCTGATAAAGCAGAAAAACCAGAACCAATAATATATATATTTTTGCTCATATTTAATTTTGTTTAACAAATATATATAATTATTAAACATTTTATTTATTTAATGTAAATTTTATATTTGTTTTAACACATCTGTAACAGTATCAAAAAATGATACATTAAAGTTATAGGTATTATGTTTTATTAAATTTGTTTTTCTTCCTATTGCAATAAAATCGTGATGTGTGTTCTGTAAAATTTCTTCAATTTCATTAAAATAGTCTTCCACTTTATCTTCATAAGGCTGCACTGTTAATGAAGTTACAAAACAAAGTTTAGTATTGTGTTTAAAGAAATAATTAAGATTGTTTAGAGGTAAATTTTGCCCCAAATAAATAGTATTATATCCCTTAAGAACTAATTCATAATTTAAATATAATAAACCTAATTCATGAATTTCGTTTTCTGGAAGAAATAATACAAAAACTTTATCTGAAGCTGTATTTTGCTGTTCTAAATTTTCTGTTTTTATGTGAATTTTTTGAGAAATTAAATTCGATATAAAATGTTCATGCGCTGGCAACACAGTATCTGTTTGCCATAATAAACCTATATAATTTAAAAACGGAATAAAAACATCTTTAAAAATGTCTTTAAAAGATTTAACCTCTAATAATCTATTGTAAGTTTCATTAAATAAAACTTTATCAAATTGAAGCATGGATAACTTAAATGCATTAATTGCTTCGTCGTTTAAACCTTCTTTAAAAGCTACTTCTCTAGAATTTTCAAAAATTTCTTCATCAGTCATTTTTGCTATTTTAGATATTTTAAAGTTGTTTTTAGATAGTAAAACAACATTTAATAGCTTTTGTAAATTCTTGTGAGAATAATATCTTATATTGGTGTTTGTTCTTTGTGGTTCTAGCAAATTATACCTTTTTTCCCAAATACGTATAGTATGTGCTTTTATACCAGATATATTTTCTAGGTCCTTAATCGTAAAATCTTGCTTAATATTGTTCAATGTTTCTCGTTTATTATTCAACAAATGTAAAGAAATTTAATTCAAAAAAATATTTTTTATAATAATTGTAACATTTTCTACATTTACGCTACTTATAAATAACTAACCTAATTACAAAAGTGCAAAAAGATTTAGAAGCTAAATTTTTAGTAGACTTTGAAACAAATCAAAATATTGCGCATAAAATTTGTAGAATTTATACTACAAATAAAGATGCTCATAACGATTTGTTTCAAGAAATAACCATACAAGTTTGGAAAAACTACCCAAAATTTAGGGGAGATTCTAAATTTAGTACTTGGATGTATAGAGTAGCTTTAAATACAGCAATTTCATTATATAGAAAATCTACACGAAGAGTAAAAACTCAAGATTTTAGTGATGTTGCCTTTAAAATTAAAGCTACAGATTATGATGATACCGAAGAAGTGCAATTAAAAGCACTTTATAAAGCGATTCATAGGTTAAATGATATTGATAAAGCGCTCATTTTTTTATACTTAGAAGATAAACCGTATAAAGAAATTTCGGAAACACTGGGAATATCTAGTGTAAATGCAAGAGTTAAAATGAATAGAGCAAAAGAAAAATTAAAAAACATTCTAAACCCATAAACTATGGATTTATTAGATAATTATAAAAAAGCCTGGAAAAATCAACCAGAAGAAGAAAGTAAATTTTCTACTGTAGAAATTTACAAACTTGCACAATCTAGATCATCATCTATTGTAAAATGGATATTTATTATTGGTATTTTAGAATTTGTAATTTTAAATTCTATGTACTTTTTTGTTGATATGGATGAAGCGTATGACGAATACAAAAAGTTAGGTTTAGAGAACTTTGTATATTATTCACAAATACTTGCCTATTTAATAATTTTCTATTTTTTGATAATGTTTTATAAGAACTACCAAAAAATTTCAACATCTGATTCTACAAAATTGTTGATGAAGAAAATTCTTAAAACTAGAAAAACTGTTAGAAACTACATGCTATTTAATTTAGGTTACATGGCTTTATTGCTAATAATTGTTTCTGTAGCTAATATCAATTTAAATATTGATGATTTATCAAGAAAGCAAATACTACTTATTGTATTACTAACATTGGTAGTTACAATAGTAGCTTTGGCTATATTGTGGTTATTTTATCAATTACTTTATGGATTTTTATTAAGAAAACTAAATAGAAACTATAAAGAATTAGCTAAATTAGACGGCAACTTATAAAATTAAATGCTATGAAAAAGATTTTTTTACTTGTATGCCTATGTTTATCGATGTCTTTATTTTCTCAAAAGTCAGATTTTTGGGAAAACGTACAATTTGGTGGTGGTGTTAGTTTAGGTTTCGGAAGTCAAACTACTATTGGTATTTCACCGAGTGCTATTTATAATTTTGATAACGGTTTTGCTTTAGGTGCAGGTTTAAATTATTTGTATTCAGAAATTAACGATTTTTCTACAAGTGTTTATGGCGCAAGTATTATCTCTTTATATCAAACAAAATTTGGTGTACAATTATCTGGCGAATTTGATTACAACTTTGCGAATCAAAAAGATCAATTTGCATCAGTAAATACAAATTTCCCAGCACTACACTTGGGTGTGGCTTACAACCAAGGTAGATTTGCTGTCGGAATTAGATATGATGTTTTATATGATGAAAATAAAAGTGTTTTTGCTTCACCTATTTCTCCTATAGTTCGCTTTTACTTCTAAAAATTTTTTAATTCTCTTAATAAGATTTCATGCATCTCATTGGTATAATCTAAATGCGTTACAATTCTTATTTTACCTTCTCCCATAGGAGTTAATAAAATATTTTTGTCTTTCATTTTAGCTATAAAATTGTCTGCTCCTATTTCTTTATCAACATAAAAAATAACAATATTTGTTTCTATACTTTCTACTTTAGTAATGTAAGAGCAAGATTTTAAAACAATTCCTATTTCTTTTGCTTTTTGATGGTCTTCTGCTAATCTATTTACATGATTGTCTAATGCATAAATTCCCGCAGCTGCTAAAAAACCAACTTGTCTCATACCACCTCCCAATAATTTTCTTAACCTTAAGGCTTTTTCTATATCTTTTTTAGAACCTAATAAGATTGATCCAATTGGGGCACCTAAACCTTTTGACAAACAGATAGAAATAGTATCAAACAATTGCCCGTATTGTTTTGGAGTTTCATTTTTAGCGACTAAAGCACTAAATAAACGTGCTCCGTCTAAATGAAATTTTAAATTATTATCTTTAGTTACTTTTTTTATTTTTTCTAATTCAGAAAAATCCCAACATGCTCCACCACCTTTGTTTGTTGTATTTTCTATACAAACTAATTTATTAAAAGGTAAATATATTTGAGGTGTTGTACTAGCAACTTCTTCTAACTGTTCCGCAGTAAACATACCTCTGTTACCATCAATCAATTTACAAGTTACACCAGAATTAAAAGCAACACCACCACCTTCGTAATTATAAACATGTGCATATTTATCGCAGATTAATTGATCACCTGGTTGTGTATGTAATTTTATAGCTGTTTGATTTGCCATAGTACCAGAAGGAAAAAATAAAGCAGCTTCCATACCAAACATTTTAGCAGCTTTTTCTTGCAATTCATTTACCGTAGGATCCATGTTAAAAACATCATCACCAACTTTAGCACTCATCATCGAAGCCAACATTTCTTTTGTTGGTCTTGTAACTGTATCCGAAATTAAATCTATAATCATGTATTAATCTTTCTAAACTTTTAATTAAAACTTCCTATTGGCGAACCATCTGGAATTTTTGGTGCTCTTGTTTTTTTAAATGACGCTGGATTTTTCATAAAATTATCTATCATTTTAATCAACGATAAATTATACATTTTCTGAACTCCTGTTTTATTCGTGTTTTTTAAATAATCTTTAATCTCATTTAAATTATAATCTACAATTGCATTTACTTGTTTGTACTGATTTTTATTAGCTGCTAAATAAAATAATTGTTCTAAAACCTTAACATTTATAACATTTTGTAGTTCTTGGTAATAAGAATCGTTGTAATTCTTTTTTATTGATTTTGTAATCAATTCTTGCAATAACTCATTAAAGCCTAAATTATTTTTGTTTAAGCTTTTATGAGCTACTAATCTAGAGACTCTTTGCGGATTCAATAATAAATTCAACGTCATTTCACTTGCTGTTTCTACTGCACTAAAAGCATCAAACTCTACACCTAATTTACTTTTAAAAGATTCTCTAGATCTGCTAAACCCCATTGCTCTTGGCGGAAATAAAGACAACTTATCTTTCGGAATTGCGATTTCATTTACATCAATAGTTTTTAAAACAGCTTGCAATGCTATTCTTTCTGATGTACCAGAAGCGTTTTTTACAACTGTTTCTTTACCATCTTTTACTGCATAAGAATACTCTAAACCACCAATAATTTTCACAGTAGCTTCTGTTTGAAATCTATGAAAAAAATACAACGGAACAAATACATCTTCTAAAACAGAATATGGTTGATTAGATTTTATATTATCCGTAGAAAAATCTTGAATTGCATTTTTTCTAATTTCTAAAATATTATATAATTCATCGTGAACATTACCACCATTATCCCACAAATGCGCAGAAATACTTGCACTTCCTTGTGATCTAGCATCAGAATCTGATAAGTATTTTAAACCTTTTGCAGTTGCATTGTCTAAAATTTTATTCAGTTCGTTTTCTTCATCTTTTTCAAAATCTTGATAAAAATAAGCAACAGTAACCTTATCCCAATCACCTATTTTATCATCATAAGCCTTAGAAAAATCAATTTTACCATTTTTTAATGAAAACTGCGGATGCGGATAATCCATAACAGAAGCTCTACCATTTGTACTTGCGGCAAAATTGTGTGCAAAGCCTAATGTATGCCCTATTTCGTGTGCAGATAACTGTCTAATTCTTGCAATTGCCATTTGCAAAGCAAAATCATCTTCTGCTTTTTTATTCTTATAAGGAGCTTGTAAAGCTTGTGCTATTAAAAAATCTTGACGAATTCTTAAACTCCCCAAACTAACATGTCCTTTTAAAATTTCACCTGTTCTTGGGTCAGAAATACTTCCACCGTAACTCCAACCTCTTGTAGATCTATGAACCCATTGTACCATGTTGTAACGAATATCTAAAGGATCTGCACCTTCTGGCAACATTTTCATTTGAAAAGCATCTTTGTAACCAATTGCCTCGAAAGCTTGATTCCACCATCTACCACCTTCTAATAAAGCCGAACGTACAGGTTCTGGTGTACCTCTATCTAAATAATAAATTATAGGTTCTACAGCTTCAGAAACTGCGGCTTTCGGATTTTTCTTTTCTAATCGATGTCTATAAATAAATCGTTTTGTAATCGATTCGTTTACAGGAGTCGCATAATCTAAATAAGACATTGGATAACCACCAGATCTTGGATCAAATTTTCTTGGTTTGTAATTATCATCTGGTAATTCTACAAAAGAATGGTGTTGATTTACAGTAACCAAACTTGCATCTGGCGTAACACTTCTAATATTATAACCTCTAGCACTTCCTTTAAAAGTTAATAAAACATCGAATTCTACATTTTTTGGAAACGCTTTGGTACGCTCTAAATTAAACGCAGACTTGCTTTTATCTAAACTATAATTGCCTTGATTATTTCTTGCCAAAGTTCTTGCAACACCATGCGCATCTCTCATAAAAAAAGAGGTTGCATCAACCAAAAACTTGCCATTTTTTTCTTCTTTAATTACAAAACCATGTAAAACAGATTTAGCAAAGGCTTCTTTAACAGATTGCTTTTCTTCTTTATTAGAAGTTATTGCTCTAAAATCTTGATTTGGCAGAACAAGTAATAATTTATTACCCGCTTTTTTAAAATGCACAACTACGCCGCTACCCAATTGCCCTCGATCTAACCCAATATCGTTAGAACCCACACCTTCCGAAAGAGAACGAACATATAAAAAATCTGAATCTATTTTTTCTACTTGAAGGTAAATTTTATCTGAATTTACATCATAATAATACGTAAAATAACCTTCGTATTTTGTAATTCCTTTTTGCATTTTGTCATTTTTTTTATCAGTAAAAAATTGCGAAAATCCATCAAAAGAAATTGTAATAAAAAAGAGAATAAGTAGTAGTTTTTTCATGTTTGGTATATTTTTTATAAATCTATAAAATAACTATCAACTTAAAAAACAAGAAATCTTAAAATTTCATTTATTTTTGCTTTATATATGGTTACACAAGAACAGTTAAAAGACATAGCTACAAGAATAGATAAATTAAAATCTTATTTAGAAATTGATAAAAAACTCATTGAAATTGCCAATGAGGAAGAAAAAACTGCAAACCCAGATTTTTGGAACAACCCAAAAGAAGCAGAAGTATTAATGAAAGAATTAAGGTTCAAAAAAAAGTGGGTAGAAGACTACAATAAAACCATTTCTTTATATGAAGACACAAATGTGCTATATGAATTTTATAAAGAAGGCGAAGTAGATGAAAGTGAAGTAATTACCCAGTTTGAAAAAACAAGTACTTTTTTAGAAGATTTAGAATTTAAAAATATGCTTTCTGATGAAGGAGATTCTTTATCTGCAACGATACAAATTAATGCAGGTGCTGGCGGAACAGAAAGTTGCGATTGGGTAGATATGTTATCTAGAATGTACACAATGTGGGCAGAAAAACAAGGTTACAAACTTAAAACTTTAAATTATCAAGCTGGCGATGTTGTTGGTATTAAAACTATAACTATAGAAATTGAAGGCGATTATGCTTTTGGTTGGCTAAAAGGAGAAAATGGTGTGCATAGATTGGTTAGAATTTCTCCGTTTGACTCGAATGCAAAAAGACATACAACTTTTGGTTCTGTTTACGTTTTTCCGGTTGCTGATGATTCTATAGAAATTGAAATTAATCCTGCTGATATTGAAATTGTAACTGCTAGATCTAGTGGTGCCGGCGGACAAAATGTAAATAAAGTTGAAACAAAAGTACAACTAACGCATAAACCAACCGGAATTCAAATTTCTTGCTCTAACTCTAGATCTCAACACGATAATAGGGCTACAGCTTTAAAAATGTTAAAATCTCAACTGTATGAAATCGAATTGCAGAAACAACAAGCAACGCGAGACGAAATAGAATCTGGAAAATTAAAAAACGAATGGGGAAGTCAAATTAGAAACTATGTAATGCATCCTTATAAATTAGTAAAAGATGTTAGAACTGCCCATGAAACCGGTAATGTAGATAATGTAATGAATGGTGATATTAATCCGTTTTTAAAATCTTATTTAATGATGAACGGACAAAAAGAAACCTCTTAAAAATAATCCTAATTATGATAAAAATATACCACAATCCGCGTTGTTCTAAATCTAGACAAGGTTTAGCAATATTAGAAGAATCTAAAAAAGAGTTCGAAATAGTTAAATATTTAGAAGAAATTCCATCAGAAAAAGAATTAAAAGCTATTATTGAAAAACTAGGCATCTCTCCTATTCAATTAGTTAGAAAAACAGAAAAAATCTGGAAAGAAAATTTTAAAGGAAAAGAGCTTTCTGATGATGAAATAGTTAGTGCTATGATAGAAAACCCTAAATTAATAGAAAGACCAATCGTTATAAATAACAACAAAGCAGTAATTGGTAGACCGCCAGAAAATATTGCTACAATTTTATAGTTAAAAATGAATTAGCATTTCTTTAACTTTTCTTTAAATGAGTTGGATTAAACTATAAATGATTTTTGTAGTCTTAAAAGAAAACCCAACTCAGTTTTGATAAAAAAAATTACATTCTTTATTTGTTGTTTATTTACTATTTCAACAACATTCTCGCAAAGCAAAGACGCTGCAAACACAATTAAAATTTTTGGTAAAGTTATAGATGCTAAAACTAATCAACCTTTAGAATACGCTACTATAATTATAAAAAACACCAAAACAGAAAAAGTTTCTGGAGGAATTACAGATCTAGACGGAAACTTTTCGATTCAACTACCAAAGGCTAATTATCAAATTAGTGTAGAATTTATCTCTTTTAAATCGATAAATTTTCCTGCAGAAGAAATTACATCCAACAAAAATTTAGGTACAATTAAACTAGCAGAAGATACTAATAGTTTAAATGAAATTGTAATTGTAGCAGAAAAATCTACAGTAGATATTCGTTTAGATAAAAAGATTTACAATGTTGGTAAAGATATGACGGTAAAAGGTGGTACTGCTTCTGATGTTTTAGACAATGTACCTTCTGTTGATGTTGATCCGGAAGGAGCAGTAAGTTTAAGAGGAAGTGAAAACGTAAGAATTTTAATTGACGGAAAACCATCTGCTTTAGTTGGTTTAAATGGTGCAGATGCCTTAAGACAATTACCTTCTGATGCCATAGAACGTGTAGAAGTTATTACATCACCATCTGCAAGATATGATGCTGAAGGTACTGCAGGAATTTTAAATATTATTTTAAGAAAAGGAAAAGCTGTCGGTTTTAATGGTTCTGTAAATGTAACTGTAGGTGATCCGCAGAACTATCAAGGTGCCGTAAATTTAAATATGCGTACAGAAAAAGTTAATGTTTTTTCTAATTTTGGCTATAATGATAGAAAAGGACCTGGTAATTATTTGGCAGATATTACTTATTTATCTAACGGTGCAATCGATAGTTTAAGAACAGAAAAAAGAAACTTCGACAGAAATCGTGCTGGTTTTAATGGTAATGTAGGTTTAGAGTATTATTTAAATGATGATAGCTCTATTACAGGTACTGTTTTTGTAAGAAGTTCTAATAACAATTCTTATTCTACAAACAACATAAGTTCTTTTGATCCTTCTGGTAACAATTTATACAACTCAGTAAGAATTCAAGATGAAGACGAAAAAGACGAATCTTTACAATTCTCTTTAAATTATGCTAATAACTTTAATGACAAAGGTCATAAACTTACTGTTGATTATCAGTACAACGCTAGTAATGAATTTGAAAGTGCAGATATTTTTGACACAAATTTAGAGTTTAATTCAACAAAAGAGATTTCTATTGACAACCTATTTCAGGCAGATTATGTTTTACCAATCGGAGAAAGCGCGCAATTTGAAGCTGGTTATAGAGGTAATTTTCAAGATTTAACTTCTGATTATCTAGTTGTTGCTCCTAATTTAGATCCAAGATTTAATCCGTCTAATAACTTAGAATTTACTCAAAACGTAAATGCATTTTACACTCAATTCGGAAACAAGATAAATAAGTTCTCTTATTTATTAGGTTTAAGAGCAGAAATTACAGCAATAGATATAAATCTTTTAACAACTCAAGAAAATTATAAGAAAAGATTTACAGACTTTTTTCCTACGGTAAATTTAGGCTATGAAGTTAACGATGATCAAAGTTTTACTTTGGGTTATGGTAGAAGATTAAGAAGACCAAGATCTCGTTTTTTAAATCCGTTTGAAAACAGAGCCAGCGAAACTGTTATTTCTAAAGGTAATGTTAACTTAGACCCAACTTATACAAATTCTTTTGACTTAGGTTACTTAAACCGTTGGGGAAAATTAACATTAAACTCTTCTATCTATTATCAGCATTCTACAAATAACATTGTACGAGTAAACAGAGAAGAAGTGAGAATTATCAATAACAAAGAAACAAATGTATTAGTTAGAGAACCTATTAATTTGGCTTCGGAAGATAGAATGGGATTCGAGTTTAATGCCAACTACAATCCATCAAGAAAAATAAAGCTTTCTGGTAGTTTTAACTTTTTTCAGTTTGAAACAAACGGAGAATATACTTATGATATAACAAACCCAACAACGAATACAGTTACAAGTGTTACACAAGATTTTGATGCAAAAAATACATCTTGGTTTACAAGGTTTGATGCAAGAGTTAGCTTGCCTTTAGATATCGAATGGCAAACAAGATTGTTTTACAGAGGACCAAGAAGTGATGCTCAGAGTGACACAGACGGAGTTTTCTCTGCAAACTTAGCTTTTAGTAAAGATATTTTAAAAGACAAAGGTACATTGGTCTTAAATGTTAGTGATGTTTTTAACTCTAGAAAATATGTAACAAACGCTTTTGCACCAAGTAGAGAAAACCCTACAAATATTTCGAACCAAACCTTTCAATGGCGTGTTCGTCAAGTTTCTTTAAACTTTACATATAGATTTAATCAGAATAAAAGTCAGAAAGAAAGAAACCAACAACAAAGAGATGATGACGGTGGCGGAGACGAGTTTTAATATTAAACGCTCAGAGTTTTATAAAACTCTGAGCGTTTATATTTAGATAGAAAATTAATTATGTAAAATCCCTCAGAATTAAAAACAAAAAAACTCGTTCAAATAAATTGAACGAGTTTTTTTAATATTTTAAGAAAAAAGACTATTTACCTTCTGCTGCCTTTTTTGCATCACTTTTAAGTTTTAAATTTTCCCAAATAGTTCCACCAATCCAATAAGGTACTACAAATGTTAACAAGAAAATTAACAACCAAAAACCAGCTGTAAAAATAAACATAAATAAAACTAAACCTGAAAATTGTGAAAAATCTAACATTTATATATTTTGAAAAATTATTACAGCAAAAATAATACTAATTTTTAAAAATTACTATCAAAAATTATTTTTTTTCAATAGTATTTAATAGTTTGTATTATTAAGATTTAGCTTAGTTTTTGTAAATTTGTTCGATCTAAAATAAAGTTAAAATGTCAAAATACAGAATAGAAAAAGACACAATGGGAAATGTAGAAGTTCCTGCTGATAAATATTGGGGAGCACAAACACAACGTTCTCGAAACAATTTTAAAATTGGTGCTGCAGCTTCTATGCCTCTAGAAATAGTATATGGTTTTGCATATTTAAAAAAAGCAGCAGCTTTTACAAATGCAGAGTTAGGAGTTTTAGCTACAGAAAAAAGAGATTTAATTGCACAAGTTTGTGATGAAATTTTAGAAGGTAAACTAGATGATCAATTTCCATTAGTTATATGGCAAACAGGTTCTGGTACGCAATCTAATATGAATGTAAATGAAGTTATCGCAAACAGAGCTCATGAAATAGCTGGAAAAGTTATCGGTGAAGGCGAGAAAACAATTCAACCCAATGATGATGTAAACAAATCTCAATCTTCTAACGATACATTTCCAACAGGAATGCATATTGCAATTTATAAGAAGATTAAAGAGACAACAATACCAGGTATAATAAAACTTAGAAATACTTTAAATGATAAAGCCGTTGCTTTTAAAGATGTAGTTAAAATTGGTAGAACTCACTTAATGGATGCTACACCTTTAACTTTAGGGCAAGAATTTTCTGGTTATGTAGCACAATTAGATTTTGGCTTAAAAGCTTTAGAAAATACTTTAGCACATTTAAGTCAGTTAGCACTTGGTGGTACAGCTGTGGGTACAGGTTTAAATACACCTGCAGGTTATGATGTAATGGTTGCTAAATATATAGCAGAGTTTACCGATTTACCTTTTATTACTGCAGAAAATAAATTCGAAGCTTTAGCTGCTCATGATGCATTGGTAGAAACACATGGCGCTTTAAAGCAAATTGCCGTTTCTTTAAATAAAATAGCAAACGATATTCGTTTAATGTCTTCTGGACCAAGATCTGGAATAGGAGAAATTATTATCCCTGCAAACGAACCAGGGTCTTCTATAATGCCAGGTAAAGTAAATCCTACACAAGCAGAAGCAATAACAATGGTTTGTGCACAAGTTATGGGTAATGATGTTGCCGTAACAATTGGTGGTACGCAAGGTCATTATGAACTTAATGTTTTTAAACCAATGATGGCTGCAAATGTTTTACAATCTGCACAATTAATTGGTGACGCATGTGTTTCTTTTGAAGAAAATTGTGTTACAGGTATAGAGCCAAACCAGTCTAGAATTACAGAGTTGGTAAATAACTCTTTAATGTTAGTTACTGCCTTAAACACCAAAATAGGATATTATAAAGCTGCAGAAATAGCTAATACTGCTCATGCTAACGGAACAACACTAAAAACAGAAGCTGTTCGTTTAGGGTATGTTACTGAAGCAGAATATGACGAATGGGTTAAACCAGAAGAAATGACTGGTAGCTTAAAATAAAAATGAAATTACAAGAATTAAAAAAGCTGTAATTAATTTTACAGCTTTTTTTTGGCTTAAAAAATAATTATAATTAAAGTTAATGAAGATGACAAATCACGAAGGATTTATGAGTGAAGCAGTAAAAGCTGCATTAAAAGGAATGAGTAACAATGAAGGAGGACCTTTTGGTTGTATTGTTGTAAAAAACGGTGAAATTGTAGGTAGAGGAAACAACAAGGTTACTTCTACAAACGACCCAACAGCACACGCAGAGGTTACTGCAATAAGAGATGCTTGTAAAAACTTAAACTCTTTTCAGTTAGATGGCTGTATTGTTTACACTTCTTGCGAACCTTGTCCTATGTGCTTAGGTGCAATCTATTGGGCAAGACCAGATAAAGTTTATTACGGAAGCAATCAGCAAGATGCTGCAAATATTGGTTTTGATGATGAGTTTATATATAAAGAAATTCCGTTACCTTACGAAAAAAGAAGTATTCCTTTTGAACAAATTGGAAGAGAAATTGCTTTAGAACCTTTTCAAAAATGGTCTGAAAAAGAAGACAAAACCGAATATTAAATAAAAAACCGAAGCTTAAATGCTTCGGTTTTTTTTTACAAATATCTTTCTTTTATAATATTTACATGATGTAATTGGTGACCTGAGAATAAATAACCTAATGCCCTAACTGAAATTGAGTTTTTAGAAGCAATTCCTTTTCTTAAAAGAGCTTCAGAAGTAAAACTTTTAAACATTTGTATGGTTGATTTTCTTAAAACATCCATCTCTGAAAGTAACTCATAAAAATCTCTATCGTTTGCATTATCATTATCAACAAAAATATCTTGATCAAAACCTGGCAATTCTGTTTTATCATTTCTAGCGAAACATAATGCTCTGTAACAAAATACTCTCTCTGTATCTATTACATGTTGTATCAGTTCTTTTAACGTCCATTTATCTTCATCATAAGCATAGTTATGTTTTTCTACAGGTAAATTGTCTAATAAATTATGAAACTTTTTTTGAGATGCTTCTAAATTATCAACTATAGACATCTCTTCTACAGAAACCAACTGCATGTATTGCTCAAAATAAGGTGCGTATTCTGATTTAGAAATCATTTATAAAATTATTTTTTAGGTTTAAAAATATTAAATACTCTAGACATAAAACTCGTGCTTTCCTCATTCTCGTGATATCCATAACCGTACTTACCATAACCGTAGCCGTAACCATAACCGTAGCCATAACCGTAACCATATCCGTATTTGTTTTTGATAGAAAAATCATTTAAAACATAACTAATATTAGCAACTTCTTTGTTTTTATACTTATCATCAATCATTCTCATCATACCTCTTTCTGTGTAATTCTGTCTAACCACATAAATAACAGCATCAGAATGTTTAAATAATTCTAAAGCATCAGAAACTAAACCAACAGGAGGCGTATCAATAATTACATAATCGTAATCTTTTTTCAATTGTTCTATCATTTCATCGGCAGCATTACCTAATAATAATTCCGACGGATTTGGAGGTATTGGACCTGATAAAATTAAATCTAAGTTTGGTATTTTTGTTGGTGTAATTACTTCTTCTAAAGTTTTTTGCTTAATCAAGTAATTAACAATTCCTATGTCATTTGGCAAATTAAAATCGTCATAAATTTTAGGTTTTCTTAAATCTAAACCTAATAATACTGTCTTTTTACCACTTAATGCAAAAACAGTTGCCATGTTTATAGATATCATGGTTTTACCTTCTCCACTTACAGAAGAAGTTAAAATCAGGGTTTTAGAATCCTTATTACTTGCATCTTTAAATAAGAACTGAATATTAGACCGAAGAGCTCTAAAAGATTCTGCTACCGAAGATTTTGGTCTCTCGAAAACAGCTAAATTGTTATTACCTGCATTATTACCAACTACACCTAAAACAGGAATTGAATAATTATTTTGAATTTCTTCTGCAGTATGAATCTTATTATCTAAAATTTCTTTAATAATAATGTAAAATAACGGTAAAATACCACCTAACATAATAGCTACTAAATAGTTAAAGCTAGGTATTGGATAATTTGGCCCTTGACCTAAATCTTTAGCAGTATCAATAATTTTAACATCAGAAACATTTGCAGCAATAGCTGTACCTGCTTCATATTTTTTTTGCTTTAAATAATTATAATTTGCCTCAGACAATTCATAATCTCTTTGATAAGTTATTAACCCCTGCTCTTTCTTAGGTAATTTTCTCTTTTGAGACTGATACTTATTTAGATTTGCATTTAATTTTCTTAACCTATTACTGTTTACCTGTTCTAAAGAAGAAATATTTTCTAGTAAATTATTTTTAATAATCTCAATCTCTCTAGATATTTGAATAACATCTGGATGATTGTCTTTTACAAGATTTCTTAAACTTTCTCTAAAACTAGATTTTGTAACCAAGTTATTAATTAATTCAGCTATTTTAAGATCTTCTATTTGAAGTGTAGCCGGAACTAAATTATCTCTGTTGTATTTATTATTAGATTTTATGTAACTTTTTAAATTATTTAAATACTCTCTATAACTAAGTATTTGTTGTTTCTCTTTTTCTATGCTTATAGCTTCACCAAAAATTTCTGTACCTTGAGTAGATAAATCGAAAATATTATTCTTCTCTCTATATTCACCTAATTCTTTTTCTAGTTTTATTAATTTCTGTTCTTCATCTTTAAATAATGTATCAATATAAGCTCTGGTTTTGACTGCATATTCAATTTTCTGAACTTGCTTAACAGAATCTAAAACTTTTACCGTTGCATTTAAATAATCTTCTAATCTTTTTTTATTAACACCATCTTTACGAAGCCTTAGCATCGAAGCTGCATTTGTTATCGTACTTACAGAAACACCTTTATTAGCACCAACAGTACCATCAAAACTAGCAAACTTTATAAAAAATTGTTCTCCTGCATTAAAAGGAGCTAATTGTTTAATTGTAAAACTAAAAAATGGAGTTTCTATTAGTTCACCTACTTTATAGTCTTTTGAATAATTTAATTCTGATGAAGGTAAACTTGATATTGTATTCGTATCATAATTAATTATCGCATTATTTCCCGATTCATTAAAATCAAAAGAAAGTTTGAAAGTTGTATCACTAGTAAATTCAATATTGATTAATTTATTAAGTAATTGAGGTTTAGTGGTATTTAAATTAACTATAAACGGTGTATAACCATATTTATCTTCTAACCTAAACTTACCATCTTGAAAATATTGAATATAAAAATTTAAACGTTTTACTACTATTTCATTATGAGATCTAGATTGTAAAATAACTTTTACCGTTTCTAGTTCATCACTAGAACCACCCCAATTAAATGCAATATTTGTTCCTGTAGAAAACAACGGATTATTTTCTTCTTTTACAGAAATAACAGTCTCTAAACTAAATGTTTTCTGTAGGTAACCATTCATAAATTTGGCTACAATTAAACCAATAATTATAGTTACCAAAAATAATTTCCAATAAGCCAGCACTTTAAATAGATAGTCTTTTACATCTATGTTTGCTCCGCTATTTTGAACACCTTTAGATTGATTATTCATAGTATTTTATAAATTTCTTGCTAAAATTATTGTTGTAGAAATAAGTGTTAATAAAGAAACTATCGTAGTTAAACTCTGCAAACCAGTAGTACCAGTTCCCCAAGATTTTTCTTTTAATGGTTTAATATTAATTATATCATTAGGCTTAATATAAAAAGCTTCATCGTTTAATACATCTATATCAGTTAAGTCTACTACAAACTTTTTAGTTCCATTACCTGTTTTTCTAATAATCTCAACAGCTTTTCTATTACCAACATCTGTAATATCACCTGAATTTGCGATTGCATCAATAATAGAAACTCTATTTTGATAAATTATATTAGTTCCTGTTTGATTAATTTCACCTAAAATAGTATATCTAATTCCAGAAAGTTTCACAGAAACATATAAGCTTTCGTCATTATTAATATAATCTTGTCTTAAAATATCTTCGATTTTCCTTCTTGCTTCTAACTCAGTATAACCTAACACATTTATTTCACCTAATGTTGGTATTCTAATGTTACCATAGTTATCAATACTGTAGTCTGAAAAATAGCCTTGATTATTTTCATTTGAACCACCACTATTCATTAAATTGCTATTTAAATTTTGTTTTTGAAAAACAGCAACAATTTCTGGTTTCTTAGAAGATATTGTAATATTCAAAATATCGTCTACTTGTAATTTATAAGGTATATTGTTAATCCTTTTAATTTCTGAATTAGAAGTTGGATTTCCTTGTAGATACGTTAACTCTTTGTTCGATAAACAAGAACTAAAAAAAACTACCCCAAAGAGTAATATTAAGTATTTTTTCATTTTAGATTTTAATGTCAATAATTACAAATATACTTTTTATAAGTGTAAAGCTATAATTTTATTTTATTTTCGTTTTTTCATTTATCTATAATGCTGTATCAACAAAAAAAATATCTTCAATTTTTACTAAAATCTAGTAATCAACATGGTGTTCATTCCCCTTTTGTGTATAAATTAATTACAAAAGGATTGTATTCTAAAAAAAGTAAAAAACTTTGGTCTGAATTCAAAAATATTAAACAGCAATTATTAGACAATAAAAAAATAATTGAAGTCACAGATTTTGGGTCGGGTTCAAAAGTTTTTAAAAATAATAAAAGACAAGTTTCTAAAATAGCCAAAGTTGCTGGTATTTCGAATAAAAAAGCTTCCATTCTTTTAAAAATTGTAACTTATTTTAAACCATTAAATATCTTAGAGTTTGGTACATCTCTTGGTTTAGCCACTTCCGTATTTAAAATTGCAAATCATTCGGCAAAAATTACAACTTTAGAAGGATGCCAAGAAACCATTAAAATAGCAAAAAACCTGTTTGAAAGTAATAATTTTGAAAATATTGAAGTTAGAGTTGGCGACTTTAACGACACATTACGTACATCAATAAAAGAAAGAGAATTCGATCTAATTTATTTTGATGGAAATCATACTAAAGAAGCTACGTTAAAATATTTTAATGATTGTTTACAAACAATACATAATGAATCAATATTTATTTTTGATGATATTTATTGGAACCAAGAAATGCAAGAAGCATGGTTAGAAATAAAAAACGATAAGAATGTAACCGTTACAGTAGATTTATTTTATTTCGGATTGGTATTTTTTAGAAAGGAACAAGCTAAAGAACATTTTAAAATTAGAGTTTAACAAAACTCTAAGGAATAACTTTTGTAAATTTGAAAATATTAAATTCAGACAAAATTAAATGAAAATATATACAAAAACCGGTGATGCCGGAACAACTGCTTTATTTGGAGGAACTAGAGTTAAAAAATACAATTTACGCATCGATAGTTATGGCACAGTAGATGAATTAAATGCATATATTGGCTTAATTAAAGACCAAGAAATTGATTCAGAAATTAAAACTTCACTTTTCAAAATTCAGAACGAATTATTTACTTTAGGAGCAATGTTAGCAACTCCAACAGAAAAAGAAACGCTAAAATCTGGTAAAGAAAGATTGAATATTCCTAAAATTAATGAGAACTCTATTTCGTTTTTAGAAAAAGAAATTGATAAAATGGATGCCGAATTACCGCAAATGACTCACTTTATTTTACCAGGAGGTCACCAAGCAGTGTCATTTTGTCACGTTGCAAGGTGTGTTTGTAGAAGAGCAGAACGTTTATCTGTAGAGTTAAATGACCAAGAAACTATTAATAATGAGATCTTAAAATATTTAAACAGACTTTCTGACTACCTTTTTGTGTTGGCACGAAAATTGTCTAAAGACTTACAAGTAGAGGAATTAAAATGGATTCCTGAGAAAAATTAATAAGTTCTTTTTTTATCGATTTGAAGTTTTTTTTTAGATTTAAAACACTAATTTTAAGTGATTCACAAAATTTAATAATTACTTCACAATAAATTTCTTAAAAAAGACTTGCATAATTCAGCAAAAAAATTATTTTTGCACAAAATTAAACGATAAGAAATGTATTGGACATTAGAATTAGCATCTTATTTAGCAGATGCGCCTTGGCCAGCAACCAAAGATGAGTTAATAGATTATGCTATTAGAACCGGTTCTCCTTTAGAAGTAGTAGAAAATCTACAAGACATAGAAGATGAAGGTGATGCATACGACTCGATTATTGAGATTTGGCCAGATTATCCAACCGAAGATGATTATCTTTGGAACGAGGATGAATACTAAACATGATAATTAAATATAAAAGTCTCTAAAGAGGCTTTTTTTTTGTTTTCTTTTTAACAGAAGAAAACAAAAATTTATTATTTATAAAAACCTGATATACAACCAAATAATAAAGCTATTTTTTTAGCTACTAAAAACATATTAATAAATGAGTATTTTAAATTCTGTAATAAAACTTTTTGTAGGTGATAAACAACAGAAAGATTTAAAGATTTTACAACCAGTTGTAGATGATGTAAAAAAGTTTGAAATAACTTTTTCTAAACTTACTAACGATGAATTACGAGCTAAAACCATCGAGTTTAAAGAAAGAATTAAAACGGCAACTAAAAAGTTTGACGATCAAATAACTGCTTTAGAAGAAGAAGCTGTTAAAGCAGATATAGACAGACAAGAAGAAATTTATGCAGAAATTGATACTTTAAAAGATGACGCATACAAAGTTTCTGAAGAAACATTAATGCAAATTATGCCAGAAGCTTTTGCTGTAGTTAAAGAAACAGCAAAACGTTTTGTAGAGAATAAAGAAATAGTGGTTACTGCATCTCCTTATGATAGAGAGTTATCTGGCGAAAGAGATCACGTTACATTAGATGGTGACAAAGCTATTTGGGCTAATTCTTGGGATGCTGCAGGGAAACCTGTAACTTGGGATATGGTACATTATGACGTGCAATTAATTGGTGGTTCTGTTTTACATCAAGGTAAAATTGCAGAAATGATGACAGGTGAAGGTAAAACTTTAGTTTCTACACTTCCTGTTTATTTAAATGCCTTAACAGGTAATGGTGTACACTTAGTTACTGTAAATGATTATTTAGCAAAACGTGATAAAGCTTGGATGGGACCAATTTTTGAATTCCATGGCTTTACAACAGATTGTATCGATTATCACCAACCAAATTCAGATGCACGTAGAAAAGCTTATAATGCAGATATTACTTACGGAACAAATAACGAATTTGGTTTCGATTACTTAAGAGATAATATGGCAAGCTCTAAAGACGATTTAGTGCAAAGAGCGCCAAATTATGCAATTATTGATGAAGTTGATTCTGTTTTAATTGATGATGCAAGAACACCTTTAATAATATCTGGACCCGTACCACAAGGAGACAGACACGAGTTTAACGAGTTAAAACCTTTAGTTAACGAATTAGTAGGAATACAAAGTAAGTATTTAATCGGTGTTTTAGCAGAAGCTAAAAAACTTATTGCTGCTGGCGATACAAAAGAAGGTGGTTTTCAATTATTAAGAGTTTACAGAGGTTTACCAAAAAACAAAGCATTAATTAAGTTTTTATCACAAGAAGGAATCAAGCAAATTCTTCAAAAGACAGAAAACTACTACATGCAAGACAATAACAAATTAATGCCAGAAGTAGATGAGGCACTTTGGTTTGTTATCGAAGAAAAAAATAATCAAATTGATTTAACAGATAAAGGTATCGCACATTTATCAGAAAAAACACAAAACGAAACTTTCTTTGTTTTACCAGATATTGGTGTAAAAATAGGAAGTATCGATAGTTCTGATGCTTCACCAGAAGAAAAAGCTTCTTTAAAAGAAGAACTTTATAAAGACTTTAGTATTAAAAGCGAGCGTATTCATACAATGAACCAACTTTTAAAAGCGTATACCGTTTTTGAAAAAGATGTAGAATATGTTGTTATGGATAATAAAGTTATGATTGTTGATGAACAAACGGGACGTATTATGGATGGTCGTCGTTATTCTGATGGTTTACACCAAGCAATCGAAGCTAAAGAAAATGTAAAAATTGAAGATGCTACGCAAACATTTGCTACAGTTACACTTCAAAATTACTTTAGAATGTACCGTAAATTATCTGGTATGACAGGTACTGCAATTACAGAAGCAGGAGAATTATGGGAAATCTACAAGTTAGATGTTGTAGAAATCCCTACAAACAGACCAATTCAAAGAGACGATAAAGAAGATTTAGTTTACAAAACTGCTCGTGAAAAATACAATGCAGTTATAGAAGATATAGTTAAATTAGTTGCAGAAAAAAGACCCGTACTTGTTGGTACAACATCTGTAGAAATATCAGAATTATTAGGTAGAATGTTACAAATGCGTAAAATTCCTCATAATATTTTAAATGCAAAATTACACAAAAGAGAAGCAGATGTAGTTGCAGAAGCTGGTAAACCTGGTGTTGTTACAATTGCAACAAACATGGCAGGTCGAGGTACAGATATTAAACTTTCAGATGAAGTTAAAGCTGCTGGTGGTTTGGCTATTATAGGTACAGAACGTCATGATTCTCGTCGTGTAGACAGACAATTAAGAGGTCGTGCTGGTAGGCAAGGTGATGTTGGTTCTTCTCAATTTTATGTTGCTTTAGATGATAACTTAATGCGTCTTTTCGGTTCTGATAGAATTGCAAAAATGATGGATAGAATGGGATTAAAAGAAGGTGAAGTAATTCAACACTCTATGATTTCTAAATCTATTGAAAGAGCTCAGAAAAAAGTAGAAGAAAACAACTTTGGTATTCGTAAACGTCTTTTAGAATATGATGATATTATGAACGCTCAAAGAGAGTTTGTTTATAAAAGAAGAAGAAATGCTTTAGATGGTAAACGTTTGCAATTAGATATTGCAAATATGATTTATGAAACTTGTGAATCAATAATAAATAACAATAAAGCCGCAAGAGATTATCAGAATTTCGAATTCGAATTAATTAAGTTTTCTTCAATGACTTCTCCTTTTTCAGAAGAAGAATTCAACAAGCTTTCAGAAAAAGAATTGGCAGATAAATTATATGATCTAATAACAGAACATTACAAAAACAAAATTGAAAGAAATGCAGTTTTAGCTTTTCCTGTAATTAAAGATGTTTTTGAAAATGAAGGTGATCGTTATGAGAGAATTGTGGTTCCTTTTACAGATGGTATAAAATCTTTACAAGTTGTTACAAACTTAAAAGAAGCATATGAAAGTGAAGGTAAAAGTTTAGTAACAGATTTCGAAAAAAATATAACTTTAGCTATTATAGATGAAAACTGGAAAGAGCATTTGCGTAAAATGGATGAATTGAAGCATTCTGTACAAAATGCATCTTATGAACAAAAAGATCCTTTATTAATTTATAAGTTTGAAGCGTTCGAGTTGTTTAAGAAAACTGTAGATGAAATCAATAAAGAAGTATTATCATTCTTATTTAAAGGTGAATTACCAACACAAGATTCTAATCAGATTTCTGAAGCAAAGGAAGTTAGAAGAGAGAGTTTAAATACAAGTAAAGCCGATGTTCAAAATACTACAGAGCAAGCTATTTCTAACTCTAAACAACAGCCATCTGAACCTGTAGAAACAATTGTTAGAGACCAACCCAAAGTTGGTAGAAACGAGCGTGTTACTATTAAAAACGTTATGAGTGGCGAAGAAAAAGTAGTGAAATTTAAACAAGCAATACCTTTAATTGAAAAAGGTGAATGGGTTTTAGTTAACAAATAAAATACCAATTTATTATATACAAAAAAGCCGTTTAGAAAAATCTAAACGGCTTTTTAATGTATGGTAATATTTACTAAATTTAGAATTTAGTATCCATTTTAAGGTAGTCTAAAAACTCTCTTTTTGTTTCTTTTTCGTTAAACTTTCCGCCAAATTCTGCAGTTACAGTAGAACTTTCGATATCTTTAATTCCTCTTGAGTTTACACACAAATGTTTTGCATCTATTACACAAGCAACATCGTCTGTACCTAATGCTTCTTGCATTGCCTGAACTATTTGCATAGTTAAACGTTCTTGCACTTGTGGTCTTTTTGCAAAATACTCAACAATTCTATTCATTTTAGAAAGACCAATTACTTTACCGTCAGAAATATAAGCAACATGAGCTCTACCAATAATTGGTAACAAGTGGTGCTCGCAAGTAGAATAAACAACAATGTTTTTTTCAACTAGCATTTCACCATAATTGTAGTTATTATCGAATGTAGAAGCTTTTGGCTTGTTTTTAGGATCTAAGCCCATAAACATTTCATTAACAAATGCTTTTGCTACTCTTTTAGGAGTTCCTTGCATGCTATCATCTGTTAAATCCATACCAAGAGTGTATAGAATATCTTTAACACTTTCTTCTATCTTTGCTATTTTTTCTTCGTTAGAAATATCAAAAGCATCTGGTCTTACAGGGTTTTCTGCAGATGTTGCCACGTGATTTTCTCCTAAATCTTCAATTCTTTCGTCATTCATTTTGCTGTTCAATTCAAACATTTCATTCTTAATTATAGTGCAAATTTACGTCTTTGCAACGTATTATCTTAATTTCTTAATAAATATAAACTATCTAACTATAATTTATTAAGCTTTTAATTCTGAAATTAATTCTTCTAATGAAACATCATTCTGTTCACCAGAAATCATATTTTTTAAAGTAAAAATATCATTCTCAACTTTAGAAACAACAAATTCTATTGCTCTATTTGTTACGTATTTCCATTGTCGTTTTTGCGCCTTATTACTTTCACCTAAATCTGGATAAAATTCTGATTTGATATTGTGATTTCTCAATTCTTTAATAGCTTTCATTTTTAACAAATCCGTCTCTGCTTCAAAATTTAGAAAAACAACCTTAGGTTTTGGTAAATCTACAGATTTAAATAATCCTAATTCTTCTAATACTAAGTAAATTCTATCTAATCCGAAAGAAATACCAACTCCAGAAACATCTTTTAAACCAAAGATCCCTGTTAAATCATCATATCTTCCTCCACCGCCAATAGAACCCATTTTTACGCCTTCTGGTGCTGCAACTTCAAAAATTGCACCTGTGTAATAATTTAAACCTCTAGCTAAAGTTACATCTATTTCTAAGTTAGCAGTTTCTAAACCTAAACCTTCAATAGAATCTATTACAAAACGCAACTCTTCTACTCCGTTTGTTCCTTCTACAGAAGAAGCCAACATTGCTTCTAAAGAAGTTAATTTATCTATATTAGAACCAGAAAAATCGAATAATGGTTGTACTTTTTCGATAGCATCTTCGGTAATTCCTTTAGATAACATTTCTTTTACAACACCATCTTTACCAATTTTGTCTAATTTATCTAAAGCAACCGTAAAATCTATTAATTTATCTTGAGCGCCAATTACCTCTGCAATACCAGAAAGTATTTTTCTGTTATTCATTTTTATAGTTGTTTTTGCCAAACCTAGTTCGCTAAAAACAGCATCATATAATTGTACAAACTCAACTTCTTGCCATAAAGATTTACTACCAACAACATCTGCATCACATTGAAAAAACTCTCTAAATCTTCCTTTTTGCGGTCTATCTGCTCTCCAAACTGGCTGAACTTGATAACGCTTAAAAGGAAAAGTAATATCGTTTTGATGTTGCACAACATAACGTGCAAAAGGCACTGTTAAATCATAACGCAATGCTTTTTCTGATATTTGAGAAGTAACTTTTAAACTATTTTTTTCTGATAAAAGTTTTTCGTCAGCTTTTTTAAGAAAATCTCCTGAGTTTAAAATCTTAAAAATAAGCCTATCTCCTTCTTCACCATATTTACCCATTAAAGTTGATGAGTTTTCGAAACTTGGTGTTTCTATTGGCTGAAATCCAAAAGTTTCAAACGCAGTTTTTATCGTATTCATGATATACGTTCTGTTTGCTACTTCTGTTGGCGAAAAATCTCTTGTTCCTTTTGGGATGCTTGGTTTCATTAAAAAAAGTTTTTAGTTTTTAGTTTTAGCAGTTTTACCAAAACCAATTGCTTAAATTAAATATTCTCAATTAAAAATTGCGAGTGCAAATATCGTGAAAAAGTTATAATTTTTTAGGTGTTCTAAAGGTTTTATTTAACCTTCTTAAAGAGTAAATAGAAGCGTTTAATTCGAAACCAAGCAAAAGTATAATTGCATTTAGCCAAATGAACAACATCAATATTAAAAGTGTACCAATAGAACCATACAACTCGTTGTATTTGGCAAATTCGTTTACATAATAACTAAATAAATAAAAGGTTAAAATTGATAAGAGCGTAGTAAATACAGCTCCTGGAGAAAAAAACCTAGAATGTTTACCCTCTTTAACGCCATAATGATATAACATAGAAACTGTTAAAAATATCATCAATAAAAATATAAAACCTCTTACTAACTGAATCCAAATAATGTTATCTTCTAACCAACCTAATGTTACCATGTCTTTTAGAATTAATTCGAAAAATATTATTAAAGATACCGTAACAAGTAAAAATAAAACGATAATTATAGATACTAACATTGCTACAAAATAAGAACGAAAAACGTTTCTTACTTCTTTAACATGATACGAATATTCGAAACCACCAAAAATAGCATTTACACCATTTGTCATTAAAAATATTGAACCAATAAACCCAAATGATAGCAAGCCACCATATTGATTTTTGATAATATCGACTAACACAGAATCTACTGCATCAAAAGTTTTTGGTGGTAAAACATCAGAAATTACAGATAATAAACCTTCTTGAGCACCTTCTATTGGTAAAAACGGAATTAAAGTAAGCACAAATAGCATAAATGGAAAAATTGACATAAAGAAACTATATGCAATTCCGCCTGCTCTTGTTGTTAAAGCCCCTTCTACAATACCAATAAAATACATTTCTAAAACATCATATAAAGACATACCTTCTAAACCCGGAATCTTGATTTTCTTACCGAGTTTTACCAAAATATTTATAATTGGTATTTTTTCTAATTTGTCTTCTATTTCTTTTGTCATTAGCTAATACTAATTAGTAATATATATTATTCTATTACAATTTTATAAGAAATTAAAAGTCCTTCGATAGAACTTCTACTAAATTTGGCGCCAGATAATTTATTTTGATTAGGATTGATATTAAAGTTTTTAGCACTTCTAAAATCAGATTTTTCAATATTTGTATTAAAGAAAACAGCTCCTTTTAAATCGGATTTATCAAACAAAGAGTTGTTTACAACTGCTTCTGTAAAATCTGCTGCTTCTAAATTACAATTCAGAAATTTAGAATTCGGAATTTTCAGTTTATAAAATGATGTAAAATTTAATTGACATTCTTTAAAAGAAAGTTCTAATAAAAAAGGATCTACATCATCAAACTTAACACCAATCATCTTACAATTTACAAAACAAACATCTTTAAAAGCAGTATTTCCTATAACTGTATTACTAAAATTACAATCTATAAACTCACATTCTACAAACTGAATATTTGACGCATGAATTCCTTCGAAATTACAATTGTTAAAAACACAATTGTCGTATTCTCCTTTTTTAATTTTGGTCGAAGTAAAATCTATTTTCGAGTAGGTTTCGCTATCAAAAAAACTGTCTAGCATTTTAGTCTATTGCTTTTAAACTTAAATCTAAATTATAAACAGAATGCGTTAATGCACCAGAAGAAATATAATCTACGCCACATTCTGCGTATTTTCTAATCGTATCTTCGTTAATTCCGCCAGAAGATTCTGTTAAACAAGTATCACCAATTAAAGCTACAGCTTTTCTAGTATCTTCATAATTAAAGTTGTCTATTAAAATTCTATAAACACCTTCTACAGATAAAATCTCTTTTATTTCTTCTAAACTTCTTGCTTCTACAATTATCTTAATGTCTAAGTTTTTTTCTGCTAAATATTTCTTAGTTTTTGTAATTGCCGCTGTAATTCCGCCCGCAAAATCTATATGATTGTCTTTAATCATTACCATATCATACAAAGCAAACCTGTGGTTTTCTCCGCCACCAATTTTAACAGCCCATTTTTCTAGAGCTCTAATTCCTGGCGTAGTTTTTCTGGTATCTAAAACCTTTGTTTTTGTACCTTTTAACAAATCAGCAAAAAAAGCTGTTTTAGTAGCAATTGCACTCATTCTTTGCATAGCATTTAAAACCAAACGCTCTGCCATTAATATAGATTGCGATTTACCTGCAACATGAAAAACAACATCGCCGTACTTTACTTTTTCTCCATCATTTATAAAAGTTTCTACTTCTAAATCTTTATCTACATAAGAAAAAACTTGTTTTGCAAATTCTACACCCGCAATAATACCATCGTCTTTTACCAATAATTTTGCTTTACCAGTAGCATCCGCAGGAATACAAGAAAGAGACGTGTGATCTCCATCGCCAATATCCTCACGAATTGCATTGGTTATTATAAGTTCTAGTTCTTTTTCAAATTGTTGTTTCGATATCATATTTTCTGTATTCTGATGTAAAAATAGTATTTTATATTATGAATTACGAATAACAATTTACTAATTGATAATTTGTAATTTTGCTTTATGAAAATTAAATTAT
Organism: Polaribacter marinaquae; assembly: GCF_038019025.1. Lineage (NCBI taxonomy): Bacteria > Pseudomonadati > Bacteroidota > Flavobacteriia > Flavobacteriales > Flavobacteriaceae > Polaribacter > Polaribacter marinaquae. The sequence continues at coordinate 153,923 of NZ_CP150496.1, read as the reverse complement.
TAGCCATCGGTAAAACAGATAATAAAAACCTTTTATTATTGATTAATGAATATGAAAACCGATTAAAACATTATGTGAAATTTCAGTTAGAAATTATACCAGATATTAAAAATGTTAAGAATTTAAGCGAAATACAGCAAAAAGAAAAAGAAGGAGAATTAATTTTATCTAAACTTCAAAATACCGATCAATTGGTATTGCTAGATGATAAAGGAAAACATTATACTTCTATTGAATTTTCTAAGTATTTACAGAAAAAAATGAATGCTGGTTTAAAACAGTTGGTATTGGTAATTGGTGGTCCTTATGGTTTTTCTGATGCTGTTTATAAAAAGGCAACAGGCAAAATTTCTTTATCTAAAATGACTTTTTCTCATCAAATGATTCGTCTTTTTATTGTTGAACAAATTTATAGAGGTTTTACAATTCTAAAGAACGAGCCTTATCATCACGAGTAACTATTCCGTTTTATTATTGATTAAAATTCTGTAAAGTAAAATTATTTCGAAAATTTCTACAGTAAGTTGAGTAAAAATTGCAATCGGCGCTAAAATAATTAGTAGCAAACAAACACCTGTAATTATTTCTAAGATTCCTGTCCATTTAGATAAATCTCCAAAATTGATTAATCTTTTAATTGCAATACCAAAAAGAATGCTTAAAACACCATAACTTAGTAATTGTGCAATACCAAAAACACCTATAAAGTCTTGCCATATGTATAAGGATGTAATATCTAATAAAGAGAAAAAGAACGTAAAAACAATAATTAAAAATCCGCTTATTTGTAATAAATAATTACGAAACAGAACTCCAGTAATCACAAATCCTCGGTAAAATAAAAACATAGAAATAATAGCAACACTTTTTATAATAATGTATATCATTTTAAAAAATGCACTGTCTTTTTCTAAACTTATTATATCAACTCCTATTTCAAAGAAAACAGTTAAGAAATAAACAATACCAAAAATCATTGCCAGGTTTAGTTGCTTGTTGATACTATTTTTGTTTATTCTTAAAACTCCATCGAAGTTACCAACTTGGTAAGGTTCTTTAAAAACCGTTTCATAATCAAAACCTAAAACTTCTAAAATAGCTTTAATTGTATAACTTCTAGGAGAAACATCGCCAGCTTCTATTCTTTGAATTGTTCTAACATTAATATTACATTGTTCTACCAATTCTTCTTGAGTAAAACCTTTTTGCTTTCTTAATTCTAAAATCTTTTTTCCTAGTGCAGGTTGTTCCATAATATGTTTTTTGTTAAATTCCATACAATGTTAATGCTGTTATTTAAAATTACAAATTAATTAGTTACTTTTTAACCCGACATTTCCACGACAAACCAATGATAACAAGGGTTTACAGAGAACATCTATTTTAAGTATTTTATTCTGTTCGATTAAAAAAACAACTTTTTAAAAGGTTTTAATACCTTAAAATAATTAAAGACTAATATAAACAATTCTTTTACCAACACTTTTGTTTGATTACTTTTGTAAAAAACTACGTTTTAAAAATGAAATTAGTCTTCGCTACAAATAACTTAAATAAACTAAAAGAAGTACAAGAAATACTTTCTGATTCTATAGAAATTTTAAGTTTAAAAGATATAAACTGTTTTGATGAAGTTGATGAAACTGAATTAACGTTAGAAGGCAATGCTAAATTAAAAGCAAATCATATTACAAAAAAGTATGGCTTTAATTGTTTTGCAGATGATACTGGTTTAGAAGTAGAAAGTTTAGATAATAAACCCGGAGTTTTTTCTGCTCGATATGCTGGTGAGCCTTCAAATTCTGAAAACAACATGCAAAAATTACTTTTAGAATTAAAAGACAAAGAAAATAGAAAAGCGCAATTTAGAACCGCAGTTTGCTTAAATTTAAATAACGAACAATATATCTTTGAAGGAATTTGTGAAGGAGAAATCTTAAAAGAGAAACAAGGTGAAAAAGGTTTTGGTTACGATCCTATATTTAAACCTGCAGGTTTTTCTGAATCTTTTGCAGAAATGCCATCCGAAGAAAAAAATAAGATTTCGCATAGAGGTTTAGCGATACAGAAGTTGGTTAATTTCTTAAATAAAAATCATTCTTAAAATTTTGTAAAACAAATTAATGCTTCAAAAGAACTATAAAAGACATTTTATTTTATTAGCTATAGTACTTCTTCTCTTGTTTATTTTAAACATTAGTTCAGGTTCTGTTTCTATACCAATAAAAGACATTTTAAACATTCTTTTTGCAAATAATACAAGCAAAGAAAGTTGGCAAATAATAATTATAAATTTTAGATTGCCCAAAGCAATTACCGCTATTTTGGTTGGCTCTGGTTTATCTGTTGCTGGTTTACTAATGCAAACATTGTTTAGAAATCCTTTAGCAGGTCCTTTTGTTTTAGGTATTTCTTCAGGAGCAAGTTTGGGTGTTGCTTTATTAATTTTAGGAAGCTCTTTATTTGGCGGTTATTTTTTAACTAATTCGTTTTCTAATTGGTCTTTACCAATCGCTTCTAGTTTAGGAGCTTTTCTCGTTTTATTTGCCGTAATAATCGCTGCCAATAAAATTAGAAATACGATGTCTATTCTTATAATTGGTTTAATGTTTGGTAGTTTAACTTCAGCAATTATTAGTGTTTTATCTTATTTTAGTGAAGCAGCCCAAATTCAACAATTTATATTCTGGAGTTTTGGTAGTCTTGGTAACTTATCATGGCCAGAACTTTCTATATTTTTTATCATTTACATTATTGGTATTATTGCTACAATTGCAATAGTAAAACCTTTAAACAGTTTTTTATTAGGAGAAAATTATGCAAAAAGTTTAGGTATCAATATTAAAAGAAATAGAAATATCATTTTATTAATTACAAGTTTATTAACCGGTGTAATTACTGCTTTTGCGGGGCCAATTGCATTTGTTGGTTTAGCTGTACCACATGTTGCTAGAATGTTATTTACAACTTCTAATCATAAAATTTTAATTCCGGCAGTTTTAATAATCGGTGCAATTGTTATGCTTATTTGCGATACTATTGCCCAATTACCAACAAGCGAATTTACTTTACCTATAAATGCAATTACCTCTTTATTTGGAGCTCCAATTGTAATTTGGCTACTTATTCGAAAAAAGAAATTATTTGTTTAAATGAACGAAGAAAAAAAACATATTGTAATTTCTACTGAAAACCTAAATATTGGTTATCGGCATAAAAAACTAGATAAAATTGTTTTATCTGATATTAATTTATCCTTAGAAAAAGGTGAATTGGTCTGCGTTTTGGGTAAAAACGGAATCGGAAAGTCTACTTTATTAAGAACACTTTCTAAAGTGCAAAAACCAATTTCTGGCCATATTAATTTAGAAGGAAAAAGATTAAGTACTTACAAAGAATACGAACTTTCTAAAAAACTAAGTTTGGTTTTAACAGAACGTTTGCCAGAAAGTCAATTAACCGTTTACGAATTAATTGCTTTAGGCAGACAACCACACACTAATTGGCTAGATACACTTACAAGTAATGATACCAAAAAGATTAATTTAGCGATTTCTCAAACAGAGATTTCACACTTAAAAGATAAAAGGTTTTACGAATTAAGCGACGGTCAATTACAACGGGTTTTAATAGCTAGAGCATTGGCACAAGATACAGAAGTAATTATATTAGACGAGCCAACTGCACATTTAGATATGCATCAAACTTTAAACATTTTTGCACTTTTAAAAAAATTGGTATTAGAAACTAAAAAAACAATTATTATTTCTTCACATGAAATAAATCTTGCTTTAAAAATGACTGATAAAATTATACTTTTAAAAGAAAATGAAGTACAATTTGGCACTACCGAAAAGCTTATTAAAAGCAATGCCTTCGATAATTTATTTCCCAATAATTTGTTAATATTTAACAAAACCTTACAACAATTTGTAATAAACAAAAGCTAATTTTGATGATAGTGTAACATTTTGTTACATTTGAATACTAATTACAAAAACAAATACTTTTTACATCGATGAAAAAAATACTTTATCTTGCTAGTGCTGTAGCTTTTATGGCTTGTGGTTCTAGTAAAAATGCTTCTAATGAAGATGCAAACGTAGATCATGCTGCTAAATATGCAGCAACAATTACAGCCAAAGATTTAGGTAATCACCTATTTACTTATGCTTCTGATGAGTTTGAAGGAAGAAATACTGGTGAACCAGGACAGAAAAAAGCTGTTGAATATTTAAAAAACTTTTATGTTTCTGAAGGAATTGTTTCGCCATTAGGTGGAGATGATTATTTTCAAGAAGTACCAGCAGAATGGATAAACAAAAATGTACGTAGAGGAAAATTTAAAGATTCTGAAAACGTAGTTGCTTTTATTAAAGGTACAGAGAAACCAGACGAAATTGTAATAATTTCTGCTCACTTAGATCATGAAGGTGTAAAAAACGGAGAAATTTATAATGGAGCGGATGATGACGGTTCTGGAACTGTTGCTATTTTAGAAATTGCACAAGCTTTTCAAATGGCTGCTAAAGCAGGTAAAGGTCCAAAACGTTCTATTTTATTTTTACACGTTACCGGAGAAGAAAAAGGTTTGTTAGGTTCTAAATACTACGCAGATGTAGATCCATTATTTCCATTAGCAAATACTGTTTGCGATTTAAATATCGATATGGTTGGTAGAATTGATGACAGACATAAAGAAGACCCAAATTACGTTTATTTAATTGGTTCTGATAAATTAAGTACAGAATTACATAACTTATCTGAAACTGTTAACAAAAAGTATACAAACATTAACTTAGATTACAAATATAATGATGAGAACGATCCTAATAGATTCTATTACAGATCAGACCATTATAATTTTGCAAAAAATAATGTGCCAATTATTTTTTACTTTAATGGTACACATGCAGATTACCACAGACCATCTGATACACCAGACAAAATTAACTACGAGTTATTAGAAAATAGAACTCGCTTGGTATTTCATACTGCTTGGGAAGTTGCCAATATGGATAAAAGAATTATTGCTGATAAAGCAGAAGCTAAGAAAGAAACTAAATAATAGTTTTTTAAAATTAAAATTGAATAAAAAAAGCAACTCATAATTAGTTGCTTTTTTTTATTCATAACTTAAAGTTTAATGCGCACTTTTCTTTAATAACTGCGGATATTTTTTCTTAAACTTGTTTAACCTTGGCACAGAAACCGCCTTTACATAACTTTGGTTTGGATTTCTTCTTTCAAAATCTTGATGATACTCTTCAGCCTTATAAAATTTTGTGAACTTAGTAACTTCTGTAGCAATCTTACGCTTATAAACTTCGGCATTTAATTGCTTAATAGCATCTTCAATTATCTTTTTTTCATTTTCTGTTTTGTAAAAAGCAATCGATCTATATTGTGTACCGTAATCTGGATGTTGCCCATTTTTTGTTGTTGGGTTATGAGAACCAAAGAAAACTGTAACTAACGTTTCAAAACTAACTTCCTTAGGATTATAATAAACCGCAACTGTTTCTGCGTGACCTGTTTTACCAGTTCCTATTTTCTCGTACGTAGGATTTAAAGTATTACCACCAGCATAACCAGAAACTGCCTCTTCTACCCCTACTACACTTTCAAAAATTGCTTCTACACACCAAAAACATCCACTTGCAAAATAGGCAACTTCTGTGTGTTCTTGCGGAACATACGTTGCTTCTTTTTGGGTATCTTCTTTGTTTGTAAAACCAAAACAAGAAACTAATAATAGCGCAAAACTAGCTACAACAATAGATTTAATTATTTTCATATTCTTTATTTTTAATAATTGATAAAATAAAAATTGCACCAAATATAAAAAGCGAATATTTGGCACAATTTTCTGAACTTCTAACTCAAAATATATAAATCCTGAATTATTTATTTAGTCGCAAAATTACGCATCTTTTTACAGTTGTTTACAACTTTAGCATTTTGTTAAGAAAGCTGTTTGTGTAAAACCCCTTAGATGATTATTTTTGTTAAAGATTTATAACAAAATAAGCAATTGTTATTTTTAGCTTTGCTTACATCAATAGAAAATATAATTAATGGAGCATTTTATAGTATCAGCGCGTAAATACCGTCCTAATAATTTTGAGGATGTTGTAGGGCAACAAGCCATTACAAATACGTTAGAAAATGCTATAAAAAACAATCATTTAGCACAAGCACTACTTTTTACAGGTCCGAGAGGAGTTGGTAAAACATCATGCGCTAGAATTTTAGCTAAAAAAATTAATCAGCAAGATTCAGAGACTTCAGAGAGCGAAGATTTTGCTTTTAATATTTTCGAATTAGATGCAGCGTCTAACAACTCTGTAGATGATATTAGAAATCTAACAGATCAAGTTAGAATTCCGCCACAAACAGGTAAATACAAAGTTTATATTATTGATGAGGTACATATGCTATCTCAGGCAGCTTTTAACGCTTTTTTAAAAACGTTAGAAGAACCGCCAGCGCATGCTATTTTTATATTAGCAACTACAGAAAAACATAAAATTATACCAACGATTCTTTCTCGTTGTCAAATTTTCGACTTTAAAAGAATTGGTGTTTTAGACGCTAAAAACTATTTAAAAACGATTAGCGAAAAAGAAAATATTACTGCAGAAGACGATGCATTGCATATAATTGCTCAAAAAGCAGATGGTGCAATGCGTGATGCATTATCTATTTTTGATAGAGTTGTAAGTTTCTCTGGTAAAAATTTAACAAGAGAAGCTGTTACAGAAAATTTAAACGTACTAGATTACGATACTTATTTTGAAATGACAGATTTGTTAATAGATAATAAAATACCAGACGTTTTAAATGCATTTAACACGGTATTAAGTAAAGGTTTTGAAGGCCATCATTTTATTAATGGTTTGGCAAGTCATTTTAGAGATTTATTAGTTGCTAAAGATAAAGTTACTTTAGACTTACTAGAAGTTGGAGACAATGCCAAGAAAAAATATTTAGCTCAAGCAACAAAAGCTAGCATTCCGTTTTTAATGCAATCTATTAAAAAAGCCAATGACTGTGACTTGAATTACAGAGCTTCTAAAAATCAACGATTATTAGTTGAATTAACTTTAATGCAAATTGCCTCTATCACTTTCGATGGAGAAAAAAAAAAGCCAGCTAATTACATAATTCCAGCAACGTTTTTTCAATCTTTATCACCCGCAAAAAAGAAAAAACCAGCAGCTATTATAAAAAATGTTGCATCAGAATTAACTTCTAAACAAACTACAACAGATAAAAAAGAAGTTACAGAGGTTGCTAAGCCAAAACCTGTCTTAAAAAACTTTGGTCGTTTAAATAAACAACCTAGTAAATATTCTTTAAAAGGTTTTAATCAACAAACTAAAGTTAAAAAAGTTGTTGTTGAAGAAAATTTTGACAATCATCCTAAAGATTTCTTTACCGAACAAAAGCTACAAGAAACTTGGAAGGAATACGCACAAAATCTACATAAAAAAGGAGAACGAAGCATGGCTTCTATTGTAGGTACAGATATTCCTAAATTAGAAAAAGGTTATAAAATTTCATTTTCTGTACCTAATAAATTGATGAAAGATCAATTTTTAAAAGGAAGACCAAAATTATTAAATTTCTTAAGAGAAAGTTTAAATAATTATGGCATTGACATTAATGTAATTTTAAATGAAACTACAGAAAAGAAATTTGCTTACACTCCGCAAGAAAAATATATCAAGCTAAAAGAAAAAAATCCGCTATTAGATAAATTACGTCAGACTTTTGAACTAGACTTATAAACATCACCAATATTTTTACCTAAGTAAGATAATATTAAATTCTCTTTAGTTTCTTCTGTTTTATCAAACTCTGGCACTAAAAATATACCTTGCCCTTTTTCTACAAATAACGGAATCGATTTTTCTTCTTTAGACAAAACATCTAAAATAGCATTATACTCGGTTTCATTATCTATTTCTACCTCAATTATTGCAGGGTTTTCTCTATAAGCCTCACTTAAATTAATATAATCATCATTTGGTGTAAAAAAGTTTTTACGCTCGTTAGCTGTTGCTTCTTTAATTTCTTTAGATGATGCTAACTTATAAGCTCCGTGTTCTCCAAATACATCAGAAAAACTATTTAAAGCATATTTATTAACCATATCACTACCTGTTAAAGCTATTAAATAGCCAACATCGTTTAACTCTATATTATCTGTTAAATCTCCGTCATAAATATCAACATTTAAAGCCTCTAAACCGTCTTTTGAAGCCTGTTCTATAAAGTTTTTATTAGAATCTATTAAAATGACTCTTTTACCTTTGTCTTTTAAATAATTTGCTATTAATCTAGAAGGATTAGAAGCACCTACAAATAAAATAGCGTCAGATTTTTTAAGAAAAACACCAATCATTTTTGCAAACATTCTTGCTGTAGTAGCGTTTAATAAAACTGTACCTAATACAATCATAAAAACCAATGGCGTAATATATTCTGCTCCTTCGACTCCTTGTTTTAAAAGTTTACTCCCAAATAAAGAAGCAATACCAGCAGCAACGATACCACGTGGTCCTACCCAACTTATAAAAATCTTTTCGTTTAATTTTAATTTAGAATTAAAAGTACTAGCAAAAACGGCTAATGGTCTTATAATAAAAACAACCAAGGCAAATAAAGCAGCAGTTTTCCAAGTATATAATAATAATAAATCTTCCATTTTAATATTTGCTGCTAGTAAAATAAATAGAATTGAAATCAGCAATACACTTAAAGATTCTTTAAAATATAATAGTTCTTTTAAGTTTTTTAATTTTCCGTTTCCTAAAACCATTCCCATTACAACTACAGCCAGTAAACCAGACTCGTGCGCAAACATATCTGATAAAACAAAAACCAATAATACCGTTGATAGAGAAACAACATTTAATAAGTAATGCGGAATTAATTTTTTGTTAACAGCATAAGCCAAAGCATGCGCAAATGTAAACCCGAAAGTAGCACCAAATAATAATATTTTACCAAACTCCATTAATGCAGTTTTTGTAAATCCACTTCCACCACCAACACTAATAAATTCAAAAACTAAAACGGCAACCAAGGCACCAATTGGGTCAATTAAAATACCTTCCCATTTTAATACTGTAGAGATGTCTTTTTTAAGTGGAATATTTCTTAAGATTGGTGTAATTACTGTAGGACCGGTAACAATAATTAATCCTGCAAATAGAAAAGATAAATCCCAACCTAAATCAAAAAAATATCTAGCTACAATTCCTGCTCCAAAAAAAGTAATGGCAGAACCCAACGTAATTAACTTTGTAATTACAGGACCAACGTTTTTTATTTCACTTCTTTTAAGTGTTAAACCACCTTCAAAAAGAATGATACTTATTGCCAAAGAAACAAAGTAATACAAACTTTCTCCAGGAAACAATCCTTTTTCGCCATTCCATATTGGTTCAATCCACTTAGACCCGTCTTCACTTAAATATGTTGCAGCAATTGGACCTACTAATAATCCTATTAAAATTAATGGTAAAATTGCAGGTATTTTAAATTTCCAAGCAAACCATTGGGCTAATATTCCTAATATGATAATTCCGGCTAACTCTAACATACTTCTTTGTAAATTTATTAATAGGTAAATTTAAGAATGTTTCATCAGCCTAAAAATATAAATGCACTTTATTTTTTATAATACATAAAACTTAAACAAAGATAGAATTACCAACAAAAACCTCTTCAAAAACAAGTTATAAACAAAAACTTTAGATAAAATAACATAAGATACCCATTTTAAATTAAATAAAATAAATTCAAAACGTTTTAAAAAATTTAAAAAAGCAATAAATCAATCAAAAACAACTTTTACAAACAAATAAATACCCAAAACAGACCTAATTACTTTGAATTATCAAAATCTATTCTAAATAAAAATAAAACAAACACTTTATATAAATATAATTAAGATACTGAAAAACAGATATTTAAAATTAAATTAAAAACACAATAAAAAGCTATTTAATATTCAAAGAAAACTTAAAAAAGAACAAATATCAACAAACTGGCAGGCGTATTTATTTGAGTAAAAAATTATAAAATAATTACCATCATTGCAAGAGAATAAACTAATTTTGTCGTTTAATTAATTTGTTAAAAGTGAAATTTTTAATATCTTAATTACCTTAATAAAAATAAAATCTACTAGTTATAAAAGATGTTAGGATTACAATTTGAAACAGCTACTTCTTGGGCAGAAATTGCCAAAGTAAATTTAGAACAAATATTAACAGATCATGCTTTTCTAGAACAAAAAGCTGCTTCTAACGCAGTTTCTATTATTATTAATTATTCTGAAGAAACAGAGCTTGTAAAAGAAATGAGTAATATTGCCATAGAAGAAATGCAACACTTTAAAATGGTGCATTTATTGATGGTTAAAAGAGGAATGGTTTTAGGAAGAGAACAAAAAAATGATTACGCAGTAAGACTACAAAAGTTCTTTAACAAAACAAAAGACAGAACAAATGCCTTGGTACAACGCCTACTAATTGCCGCGTTAATAGAAGCCAGAAGTTGTGAGCGTTTTAAAGTTTTTTCTGAAAACATGGAAGATGAAGAACTTTCTAAATTCTATAAAAATTTAATGATTTCTGAAGCAAACCATTATACAACTTTCTTGTCTTTTGCTAGAAAATATCAAGATAGAGAAATTGTAGATGAAAAATGGAATGCTTTGCTTGCTTTTGAAGCAGAAATGATGAGAGAGCGAGGCAATAGTGCAAAGATTCACGGATAATAACACTTTATAGCACATGTTTTCTAAAGCAGAAGCAGAATTAATACGTAAAGAATTTTGGACTAGTTTTGGCAAATCTTTTCCAAAAAAATGGTTACTATACAACACTAAAGTAAAAGGCTTGTCTTTTAAATTTGTTGCAGATAGAAAAAAAGCTGCTGTTTGTCTAGATATCGAAAATCCGGATGAATTGGTAAACCTACTCTACTACGATCAAATGCTTTCTTTAAAAGTTCTATTAGAATCAGAAATACCAGAAGTAATTTTTGATGATGATTTCTTGTTAGAAAATGGCAAAACTATTCATAGAATTTATGTTCCTTTTGATAAAAAGTTTAGCATTCATAATAAAAATACCTGGCGAGATTGTTATGAGTTTTTTGTTGACACAATGACAAAATTCGAAATGTTCTTCTACGAATATGAAGATGTTATCAAAAACATATAAATATTATAAATAAAAAAACCGTCTTTAAAAGAGACGGTTTTTTTGTGGACTATAATTAGCTATTATTTTAAAAATTTGATACTAAAAGGATAATTTGGTTCTTCATTATTATTCACTTTAATGGCATTTATTATCGGAAAAATTAAATAAAATATACCAATGGTGATAAAACCTAAAATACCTAAGCCAAACAAAAATATTAACGGTATGCAAATTAGAATGTAAATAAACATCGAAATTCTAAAATTTAAAATAGCTTTTCCGTGCTCATCAATACCAAAAACCTCATCTTTTTTTAGCAACCATAAAATTAATGGAACTAAAAAACCACCGATTCCTGTTATAAAGTCTAATAACTGACTTAAATGCATAACTACTAATAACTGTTTGTCTTCTTTCATGTGTATGTATAATTGTTTTTAAAGTTGATTACCTATTAGACGCTAAAACCCTTGTTCTGTTACAAAAAACTTCAAAAAACCTAGCAATATAGCATTTGAGTTAAGAAGAAAACTATTTGAGCAAAACGAAAACGAAGTACTAATGTAATTTTGTATTAAACAATTAAAACATATAATTATGAATTATTTAAATATAGAAAAAGATCAAATTTTACCAGTTGTAACAGAATTAAACGTGCTTTTAGCAGACTACCATGTATACTATCAAAAACTAAGAAACTTTCATTGGAATGTATTAGGAGAAAACTTTTTTGACCTACATAACAGATTTGAAGAAATGTATAATGATACAAAAACTAAAATCGATGAAGTTGCAGAAAGAATTATTACTTTAAAATACCACCCTATTAGTAAATTATCAGACTACATAGAAATTTCTAGAGTAAAAGAATCTAGTCCGTTACTAACTGATAAAGAAATGGTAGCTACAATTATAGACGATCATAAGATTTTAATAGAACAATTAAGTAAAGTTATTGATAGAGCAGATAAAGCAAATGACGAGGGTACAATAGATTTAATTGGTGCCTACATTAGAGAGTTAGAAAAATCTACTTGGATGTTGAATGCTTGGTCTAAAAACACCAAAGATGCTTTAGATACTAGTTTTGTTAAATAGTACTTTTTATTTCCGATTGAAATAAAGTGTTAATTAAATAAAATATAAAATGAATAAAATAGTAGAAAAGTTAGAAACCTGGAAAGATATATTTATTAAAAACATACCAAACATTGCAATTGCATTGGTAGTTTTAGTGATAGCATACTTTGCCTCTAGAGCAATGAATTCTATCGTAAATAAAACTATTGGTAAAAGAATTAGGCAAAAATCTGTTAGAGATTTAGTCTCTAGAGTTGCCTCTGCAATTACCATTTTAGTTGGTTTATATCTAGCCATGACAGTTTTAAAGTTCGACGATACATTAAAAACAATCGTTTCTGCAGCTGGGGTTTCTGGTATTGTTATTGGTTTAGCCTTACAAGGTACTTTATCTAATACAATATCTGGTGTGGTTTTATCATTCAGAAAAAACCTAAATATTGGTAATTGGGTAGAAACAAACGGTTATGCAGGTGAAGTTATCGATATCAATTTAAACTACTTTGTTATTAGAGAAGCTGATAATAATATGGTTGTATTGCCAAACAAAACTATTTTAGAGAATCCTTTCAAAAATTATTCTTTAACAACTAAAATGAGGATTTCTATTGAATGTGGTGTAGAGTATGGTGCAGATTTAAAGAAAGTTGAAAAACTTACCACAGAAACAATCAGAAAAAACTTTAATCAAGATGAAATAGGTAAAAAAGTTGAATTTTATTTTACAGAATTTGGAGACAGTTCTATCAACTTCTTATGCAGATTCTGGGTAGATTCAGAAAACGCTTTAGAGAAATTAAAAGCAAAAAGTAATGCGATTATGGAAATTAAGCAAGCCTTTGATAACGAAGGAATTAATATACCATTCCCGATGAGAACTTTAGAGTTTGTACCAAACAATAAACTAAATTTATCTCAAGTTAAAGAGAAGCAAGATTCTAAAAAAGAAGAATATTTAGAAAACGCATAACTAAATACAATTATAAATTTCAATTAAATCTGTCAATTCATTTTGACAGATTTTTTTTGTTCCATTCACAAAAATCTTTACGTATTTTTGCATCATGATTAAAAACGACACTATTATTGCTTTGGCTACACCATCTGGTGTTGGTGCAATTTCTGTAATTAGACTTTCTGGTGAAAACGCAATTGATATTGTAGATGCCAATTTTAAATCTATTAAAAAAGATAAAACATTAGTAACCCAAAAAACACACACAATTCATTTGGGTCATATTATCGAAAATTCTATAATTATTGATGAAGTTTTAGTCTCAGTTTTTAAAAATCCTAATTCTTATACTGGTGAAAATGTTGTAGAAATATCTTGTCATGGTTCTAGCTTTATTCAGCAAGAAATTATACAATTATTTCTAAAGAAAGGTTGTAGAATGGCTGATAACGGTGAATTTACAATGCGTGCATTTTTAAACGGTAAGATGGATTTATCGCAAGCGGAAGCTGTAGCAGACGTAATTGCCTCTAATTCTGCAGCAAGCCATCAAATGGCAATACAACAAATGCGTGGCGGAATTACAAACGAACTAAAAAACTTAAGAGCACAATTATTAGATTTTGCAGCTTTAATAGAATTAGAGTTAGATTTTTCTGGTGAAGATGTAGAATTTGCAGACAGAACCAAATTTAAAGAATTGGTTGCAAAAATAACTTTTGTATTAAAACGTCTAATCGATTCTTTTTCTTTTGGAAATGCCATGAAAAACGGAATTCCGGTTGCAATTATAGGTGAACCAAACGTAGGAAAATCTACGCTTTTAAACGCTCTTCTTAATGAAGAAAAAGCTATTGTTTCTGATATTGCTGGTACAACAAGAGATGCTATTGAAGATGAATTAATTATAGATGGTGTTGCTTTTAGATTTATTGATACCGCTGGTATTAGAGAAACGGAAGATGTTGTAGAGAATATCGGAATTAAAAAAACGTATGAAAAAGCTGAAAATGCACAACTAATTATCTTTTTAATAGACTCTAATAAATATGCATATTCTAGAGAAGATTTTCTAGAAGAAATTGACACCATTAAAAACCGTTTTCCTAATAAAAGACTGTTAGTAATTGCCAATAAAATAGACACTTTATCTTGTCATGACAGTTCTATTTTACAATCGGATATTGAAAATTTACTTTTAGTATCTGCAAAAAGTAAAACAGGTCTAGAAACTTTAAAAGATGAATTAACCTCTTTGGTAAATATTGGTGCTTTAAGTAATAACGAAACAATTGTAACAAATTCGCGTCATTTTGAGGCATTAAACAATGCTTTATCTGCAATAAATTCTGTACAGCAAGGAATCGATTTAGAAATTTCTACGGATTTATTTTCTATTGATATTAGAGAATGCCTTCGTTATTTAGGTAATATTACCGGAGAATATGATGTTGATAAAGATATTTTAGGACACATTTTCAGTAATTTTTGTATAGGAAAATAAAATTAAGATTTTTTTCAGCATTAATAAGCTGAAAAAAATCTAAGTTCTAAATGTTAATTTATTCTACTATTTTAATATCTACAGAAGTTCTAGATTGCCAACCAGTTTGGTCTGTTACAGAATATGCACAATGATAATCGCCAGTATCAATATCTTCTGGAATTTTAATTGATACATTAATTTCATAGTTAGTTTGTTCTCCTTCGATCTCAAAATTTTCCACATAAATTAACGGACTATCAGCTTGCTTTAAGGATTCTAAGCTACATTCTGCAATTTGATCATCGTGCGTATGATGATCGAAATTATGGTGAATATCTATACTATAAGAAGCCAAAGCTTTATTATCTGTAACCTTAGCTCTAAAGCTATAAATTTCTCCTCTTTTTAATTGAGTACATCCTTTAGGAAAACCTTCGTTGTAATTGATAGTTATTGTCGGTTTTTCTTCATCTATATCTACGTTGTCACTACCAGAACAAGCACTAATAAATAATGTAAATAATAAAAGATAAAAATAATTTAGATTTGTTTTCATATAATAAGGTTTAAACCGCACACTAAATTAGTATGCGGTTAATTAGATTTAATTATTCAGTTACATCAATATGAGTTTCATATTCTTTAATGTTACCGTCTTCATCTTCTACAGTAAACATAATATGATACTCTCCTGCTGGTGCAGTTGCTGGTATATCAATGTGCTCATGAAATTCTACTGAATTTTTATCATGGTAACCCTCTGTATATTCTTTTTCAAAATCCCATTCTACTTCTCCGTCTCCTACTGCAAGATCATGTGCATGAATATCTACAGAAATACTGTGGATTCCGTTTACAGCATCAATCATAAATTCTGCGTGTAAATCTTTACCTCTTTGAGCTGTTGCATCCACAGACATATCACTTAAAGTAATTGGGTCTAAAACATCTACATGTCCTTCAACTTCTGTAGTATTTCCTAATTCATCAGTAACTATTAATTCTACATGATATTCTCCTGCAGGAATATTTGCAGGTACATCTACATGCTCATGAAAAGTTGGATTAATAACTAAGTATTTAGCATCTGTATAAACTTGCTCAAACTCCCATTCTACTTCGTTATCTCCAACTGATAAATCATGTCCGTGGATATGTAAAGTAATACTACTTATTACTGCTTCTGCAGTTATATCTGCTTCTAAATGAATATCAGAACCTTTATATGCAACTTGGTCTGTTGTATGATCACTTCCTTCCCCGAATTCGAAGTTAGAAATTATTGGTGCGCTTAATTCAATTTCTTCTTCACTACTACAAGATTGTAAAGTAATACCGACAAAAGCGATAATGGCTAAAAGTTTAAAATTTGTTTTCATAATTTTGGTTTTCATTGTGTTTAAATTAATTATTGTTTGTTGATTAATATTAAAAAGGAATTGTAAAGGATACAGATACGTTTCTACCTGCTTCTGGCACATCTATTAATCTGTAAAAGCTAGTGTGATTAAAATATTTAGTATCGAAAACATTATTTAGTTTTACTCTCATTTCTACCGGATTGTTGTTTTTAAAAACATCTAAATCTGCTAAAAAAGACATATTTAAAACCTGATAACCAGCTGTTTTTTCTTCTGGTGGCACAATTTCTTCTTGTGCTGCGGTTACTCTTAAATCTGCGATAAATTGCGGATTCTTAAAAAAGAATAAATTTTCTAACTTATAATTAACAGATAAAACAGTAGATAAAGGCGGAGAAAAAGGAAGTGTAAATCCTTCTTTTTGTCCGCTTGTTTGTCTAGAATACACATACTCTAAAGATGCATTTAATAATAGTTGCTTTGAAACAGCTGCACTTGCTCTTAACTCGCCTCCTACTCTAAACACTTTTGCTTGTGTGTACTCGTAAATTTGTAAAGTTTCGTAGTAATTTGGTGTCGGATTTAAATAGATATAATTATCAAAAATATTTACAAACGGACTTACACCAATGCTAAATCTATCATTTGAATGTTCTATATCTAAATCTAATTGATAAGAAACCTCTGGATCTAAATTGATATTACCTCTTTCATATCTATACATATGATAATTAACTCCATCCGAAGCCAACTCACTAGACAAAGGCATTCTAAAACTTCTACCTACATTAACCTTATAAGTTGTTTTATTATGAATATAACTAAGACCAAAAGAAGCACTTAAATTACCAAAGTTTACCGTTTTATTTTTTGATCTCTGTAAAAACACATTAGATGTAGAACCATCATTATTATTTACTCTAGATTGAAACCAATCAAAATATGCTTTTGTATCTACAAAACCATAATCATAACGCAAACCTCCTAAAAAATGTAAATTAGAATTAATCTCAAATTGATCGTATGTAAAAGCTCCTACTGTAAATCGATTATATTCAGGAATCAAAAATCCCCAACCACCAATATTATTATCTTGATATTCTACATTTAAACCTACAACCATATCGTGTTTATAATTAGGTTTAAAAGCATCTCTTGCATTAAATGTAAAAGTATTTTTCTTAAAAATTCTTTCTACAGGATTTGGAGGAGTTGGCATAAACCCATGTGGCACAGGTTCTGAATGTTTTTCTCTATGATTTTTTTGAAATCCGAAGTCGAAATGCAACGTATGATTATCTAAATTAACTGTAGTGTTATTTGTAATTTTAAAGTGATTTACTTTGTGAAACGGCAAATCGACATCTCTATTAGAACGATCATAATCTATACTAGAAGTTCTAACTTCTAAACCGTGTGCATTTGCAAAAAATCCGTTTTTAGCATTTACATTACTAAATACAGTTTCTGTAGTAATATTTTCTCCAACAAACCCAATACTAAAACTAGCATCTGCCTCATTACCTGCTGTGTTTCTTAAATTATTATCATGTAAATTAAAAATATAATTTTCATAATTAATTTGATCTGCTGGCACTTTGTAATCTGCATAATCTCTGTAAGTTAAGCGACCACGATAAAACCAGTTTTGTTTTCGAGTAGAAATTCCTGCAGAAATTCCTAATAAATCGTTATTGGTTTCTGCTAGAATATTTACTTCTCCTTTTGTTGAATTTGGTAACGGAATTTTATTTGGCTGAATATCTACAACACCGGCAATTGCATCCGAACCATATAATAAAGATGCGGGGCCTTTAATAATTTGAATATTTTCTATACCGTGTTGATCTATTTCTAAACCATGATCGTTTCCCCACTGCTGTGCTTCGTGTTTGATTCCGTTTTGCACAACCGCAACTCTATTAAAACCTAAACCTCTAATTACAGGTTTAGATTGACCAGAACCAATATTAATAGTGCTTACCCCAGGAATTTTACTAAGAGTTTGCATTAAACTATTTTCTCTATTACTTTTTAAAAATTCTTTTGAAACCACTTGAGATACAATTGGTGTTTCTTTAAGCTTTCTTTGTTTAGATTTTCCTAAAACTTTAATTTCGTTTAATGTTGTAGTGGCTTCATTCAAATAAATAGTTAACTCTTTGGATTCAGAATTAATAGTTTCTGATATTGTTTTGTCTATAAAACCAACATGAGAAACCTTAAAACTATAAGTACCTTTTATTAGATTATTTAATTTAAACTCACCTTTTTTAGAGGATATAGCATAGCCTTTCTTACCAATAACATTAGCACCTTCTATAGGTTTTAACGTTTTTGCATTTAGAACAGTTCCGTTAATTTGATAAGTCTTTTGTGCTGTTATATTAAAACAAATACTACAAAAGAGTATTAAACTCAATAAAAATTTAAACATAATTGTATTCTATAAGATTTATACAATATTCTCTAACAAGAATTTTGATAAAACCCGTACATTATTCCGTCTTAAAAAGACAAACTAAATTGTTATTAATCTACTAAAATGCAGATAATTAGATATTATTATTTACCTGTAAAAGTCTACAGTAAATACTAAAAGTTGATAGAAAATTAAACTAAAGAAGGTGGTGGTCTCGAAAGGAGTTTTCTTAGTTTTTTGTTTTTAGAAAGAGAAAAATTGTAGTTAACTATTTCTTCTTTTTGTAATGTAAAATTAGTAGTACTTACATCAAAATCAATTGAATTTGGTACAAGTGTAGGTGTTAAATTATGATCTATAGAACTGTCGCAAATAGCGCAATATATTACATCGTCACTCTCATCAGAATGCGATAAACTATGTATACCAGCCATTTTCATAGATAGAAAAAGCGCTAGTAATAGATAGGTAATGCTATTTTTAACAATACTTAGTTTCATTATTTGTATTAACTGAAACCTCTAAAATTATTCAGAGATTTCCATTTCTAATTTGTTTTAAATCTTAATAATTTCCAATTTAAATAATGCGCATAAGAAACAATAAAAGCACCAGCAACGGTATTTACTATTTCAAATATTTCTGACAGATTTAATCTACCAAATGCAATTAATAAAAAACCTAAAAAAGCAATTATAAGTGGCTTACTATTTTTATGAATCTTTTTATAGCTGGGTAATAAAGAAATTATGACAAAAATAAGGCCGAGACTAATAAATGCCCATTCAATAAATTTATTTCCTAGAAAATGTAAACTACTTAAAGATGAAAATGAAAGTAATAAAGGTATTGTTGCACAGTGCATAGCACAAATTAAAGAGCTAAATAGAGCTACAATATCTATAGAGTTGTTATTAATTTTCATTTTTTTTTATTCCCGTTAAACAAAGTAAATTAGCAAAACCTTCTCGTTAAAGCAATGTTGTCGCGTTAACAAGGTTGCAAACATATTATATTTTTTATAATATTGCAATATAATCGCAATAATTATTGCAAATACATCGTATTAATATGAAAAGAAGAAGTACACCTACTAAACAAGCTGTTTTAGAAGTAATTACAAAAACAGGTAAAGCGATGAGTCAAGATGCTATTGAGAAAAAAATTGATATTGATATCAACAGAGCAACTATTTATCGCGTTTTAAATCGTTTTTGCGATGACGGCGTGCTACATAAAGTAGTCGCAGAAGATGGTAAACAGTATTTTGCATTGTGTAAAGAGTGTGATTCAGAAAAAAAAGAAGTACATCATTTTCACTTTAGATGTGTAAACTGTGAAACTATAGAGTGTTTACCAGATGAAGTAAACTTTACTGTACCAAAAGATTACCAATTGCAAAATGCCAATTGCGTTTTAACAGGAATTTGTAAAGAATGTGCTTAAAATTAAAAAGTTTGTAATAACATAAAAAAAGCCTCATTATTTTTAAGAATAATGAGACTTTTTAAATTTATCAGAAAAATAATTTAGTTATTTTTTTTCAAGTAAAACAATATCAAATTCAGATTCTAATGTAACTAACCCTTGTTTTACTATCGAAGATTTTTTTGAATAAAAATCATGGAGAGTATCTCCATTTTCAAAAACAGATTTTACATTTATTACTTTTTTTCCTTTAGGTAAATTAATTCCAGCAATAATTTTATCATCATTTCTAATTCTAGAAAAAATCAAACCGTTTTCATCACTAATTAAATGATGTCTTCCTGCTCCTACTGCCATATGATTTGCTCTAAATTGACCTAATTTTTGCCAATGAGTCATAATTTTTTGAGTCTCTGCATCTTGCTCAATATCATTCCAATTCATAAAAGAACGTAAAGTTGCATCACCAACTGCGCCATCTATTGTTAAATCTCTTGCAGATTCGTCTCCGTAGTATACTTGAGAAGTTCCGGGAGTTAGCATTAACATTGTTGCCGTTTTATAAGGCTGTTTTCTTTCTTTATCAAAAGGTTGCCCATCATCATGAGAGGTTAAGTAATTTAAAATTCCGTAATCTTTTAATCCATTATTTAAAATTGAATCATATTTACTAAAAACATCTTTAGCTGCCATTTGTTTCGCATTCCATTTAATTTCAAAATTTATCAAACTATTAAAAGCTTTGTCAAAATAGTTTACTTTTTTATCACCAAAATTAAATGCCTTTTCTGCTGAAATACCATAGTTATAAACTTCTCCTACCAAATAGAAATTCGAATTATCTAACACTTTTTCTGCATTATTTTTTTTAAATTCTTCGAAAGCAAAATCACATTCTTTTTTAAATTCTTGCCAAACAAATTCTTCCGTATGCTTTACTGTATCAACTCTATAACCATCAATTCCAAATTCCGTAATATAATCTGTTAACCATTTCATGATATAAAAACGTGGCGCTCTAGGGTGTCCTGTTCTTTCAAAAAATTCGTCAAGTTCTTTTAATTCTTGTTCATACCTTCTTTCTGCTTTCCATTTTGCTACCAATTGTGGTGGCAACTCTACATTTTTATTACTTTCGGTTCTAATATCTGGTAAATTTTTAACTAAAGTACAAGTAATAGTGTTTTCGTAGTTACTATACTGACATTGTGGATCTGTTCTAACCCAATCTGATGGCCAAACTGAATCTTTATCTGTAACCGGACCTGTATGGTTAATTACAGCGTCTAATAATATTCTAATTCCGTTTTTATGAGCAACTGCAACCAATTCTTTTAAATCTTCTTTGGTTCCGTAGTTAGGGTCTATTTTAGTCCAATCTTTTGCCCAATAGCCATGAAAACCATAAGAAACTCCTGTACCTTCATCTGTCGCTCCGTGAATTTGCTCTACAATAGGAGTCATCCAAATAGCATTGATTCCTAAATTTGTAAAATAACCTTCTTTAATTTTATTTGTAATTCCTTTGATATCTCCTCCTTTAAAACCTCTTAAGGTTCCGGTTTCTTTAGTTCTATCAAAATTGATATCATTTTCTAAATTCCCGTTATTAAAACGATCTGTTAAAAGAAAATAAATATTTGCTCCTTCCCAAGTAAACTCTTTTGTTTGCTTATCAGCAATCTTATTGTTTTCCGCTTTTTTTTGACTACAGCTAATTGTTGCTGCTATTAAAAATAAAAATAATAGTTTTTTCATGCTAATTATTATTGAAGTTTTAAAATGTAAGATTCTAATGGATTAATTTGTAAGTCTATAGTACCTCTACCCTCTTTAACCTTTAAACCAAAAGATTTTTCTAAGTATAATTGGTCTTTTACGACATAATCTCCGTCTTTTAAATTCCATTTTTTTATGATGTTTGCCGGAACTTCTAAATTGAACTCAAATTCTTTTTGATCATCAAAATTAGAAACAATTATCAATTTTTCGTTTTCAGACCAACGTACAAAAGATAATATTTTAGAAGAATAGTTAGCTGTATTGTCTCTGTTGTATTTATGAATATCTTTATAATTACCCATTAAAGCATCACTTTTAATGGTAAAATTTAACAATCGCTTGTAAAAATCTCTTAAAGCCAATTCTTGCTTTGTAGATTTACCGCCATCAAATTGTTTATTATTTACCCACCTTTGTAAAGATGGCACACCTACATAATCAAAAATAGAAGTTCTTGACGGTGTTCCAAATCCTGCGTTTTCAGAACCATCCTCACCAAATTCTTGCCCAAAATAAACCATAGTTGGTGCTGTAGAAATGGTTGTAGAAACTACCATTGCTGGTTTTCCTTTTTCTGCACTACCAGCAAATTCTGGACTTGCAATTCTTTGTTCGTCATGATTTTCTAAGAAATGTAACATATGATGTTCTATATCTTTCAATTCTTCTTGAATTGGCGGAATGTTATCTGTTAAACCATGACCTTGCATTACATGTTTTATAGTATCATATAACTGTACTTTGTCATATAAATAATCCATTTTTCCTTTTTTAATGTAATCTCTATACATTTTTGGATTGTATACCTCTGCCAATAAAAAAGCATTTGGATTTTTCATTTTAATTGCAGAATTCATATAGCTCCAAAATTCTACAGGTACCATTTCTGCCATATCATATCTAAAACCATCAACACCTTTTGCAGTCCAATACAAAGCAATATCTTTAAATTTCACCCAAGAATTTGGCACTTTTTTATCTTGCCAAAACTTAAAATGTTTTTTGTAATCTTCATTATCAAAACCTTGTGGCAATTCATCAAACTCTTTTTTTCCTTCTAGCGAAATACCGTAATTTACTTTAACAGTTTCATACCAATCATAAAAACTAGGTTTTACAGATTTAGATCCATTTCCTGTCCATTTTGCTGGATATTCTTCAAATTTTAGATCAGACAAAACATTTTTTTCTCCTCCTAAAGGTTTATAACCATTTAAAAAATCTGGAACTTCAAATGCTTTATTTGGTGTGTAATAAAAATTATTATCGACATGATATACTACAGAAGTATCATCATCTGCACCAAAATCTTTTGTTCCTTTTGGGTTTGTTAAACTTTGATAGTTTCTAGCCACATGATTTGGTACAATATCTATAATAACTTTTAAACCATTTTTATGTGAACGATCAATTAAAGCTTCAAATTCTTCTAATCGATTTGCTACATTTTCTGCTAAATCTGGATTTACATTATAATAATCTTTTACAGCATAAGGAGAACCTGCTCTACCTTTTACTACATCTGGGTCGTCATTAGAAATACCGAATGCTGTGTAATCACGTATAACATCATGATGCGGCACACCTGTGTACCAAATATGAGTAATTCCTAAATCTTTAATTTCTTTTAACGCCTTATCTGTAAAGTCGTTAAACTTACCTACACCATTTTCCTCTATTGTTCCCCAAGGCTTATTCGTTGTATTTGTGTTACCAAATAATCTTGTAAACACCTGATAAACAACTACCTTTTTTTTACTCGACACAGATTTTTCTTTTATTTCTGTTTTCTTTTCTGATGTACAACCTAAAGTTATAATCAAAATTAAAGTTACTAAAGCGCTATTAATTCCCTTCATTATTTTTATTTATTTTAATGAAATTTCTATTTCTAATTCTTTATCAGTACTCCATGTTAAAGGAATCGAAAGTGTATTACTATCCACAGAAACTCTTTTTCTTTTTCCGTTTACTTTGATTTTTTTAGGATTGAAATTGATATTATGAATAATTAATTGGATTTCTTTTTTCTTCGGATTCCAATTTTTACCTAAAACAACATCAAACTCTATTTCTAAATATTTCTTTGAAAAAGCAGCGTCAAACTCTAAAATTTCATAAGCGCCTTTTTCAAAAGAATTAGCTGTTTCGCCATCATCATTATAAAAAGTTCTTTTTGTTGCTTGCTTTTCTTTATTAAAGTAGTAATGAACTTGCAATTTATCCGAATTATAGTTGTCTGTACTTTGCACAACATCAGACATTAAAATAAATGCGCCTTCTCTTACATAAGTAGGTATTGAATTCTCTTTTACATTAACCATTTTAAATTGCCCGCCTTCTACTTTTTCATTTGTATAAAAATCTATCCAATTGGCAGTTTTAGGAAAAAATACTTGTTTTGTAATCACAGAATCTTTTAAAATTGGTGTAATTAAAAAATCTTTTCCCCACAAATAAGTAGATGAATTTGTAATTAATTCAGGCGTATCTTCTTCAAAAAAAACAGGACGCATTAAAGGTGTTCCTTTTTGATTATTTTGAAAAGCTAAATTGTAGTTATAAGGCAATAATTTATAACGCAATTCAATAGATTTTTTTGCTAATTGCATTGTTTCTTTAGTTCTAAAAACGGGCTCGCTAGCTACTTCTTCTTGCGCATGCGGTCTAAATATCGGCTGAAAAACACCATATTGCAACCAACGTGTATATAAATTATCGTCTAAATTTGCTCCGGCAAAACCACCTAAATCAGAATGCATATATCCAAAACCTTGCATTCCCATTTGCAATGCAATTTCTGGTTGACTTTGCAATCCGCCCCAAGTTCTATTTACATCACCAGACCAAGGTATCATACCAAAACGTTGCGAACCAGCAGCACCAGCGCGCATTAAAATAAAGGGTCTTTCGTTTGGATACTCTTTCTGATAACCTTCAAAAATTAATCTAGCCCAATCATGACCGTAAATATTATGAATTTCATCTGCTTTTTTAGTTCCAAAATTTACCCAATACGGTAACACTTCTGGTTCTCCTAAATCTCCCCAAAGTCCTTTTACGCCAATATTTAATAGGTCTTTATAAATATTCCAAAACCAATCTTTTCCTTCTTTTTTGTAAATATTTACAATACCAGTATTTCCAAAGTAAAAATCATATTTAGCTGGCTTTTGTACAGAATCTGTGGCTAAAACTCCTTTCTCTGCAGTTTCTTTCCATTTAGAAGAATTTGATAAAATAAAAGGCTCTGTAATTAATACAGTTTTAACTCCTTTATTTTTCAATCTAGAAATCATTCCTTTCATATCAGGAAAAGAATCTTTATCAACTTCTAAATTACCCATTGTACCTTGAATTGTTTTACCAAACCAATACAAATCTAAAATAACAGCATCTACAGGAATCTCTTCTTCTTGAAATTTAGCAATCGTTTTTTCTGTTTCTTGCTGTGAATGATAACCAAACCTACTAGAAAAATTTCCTAAAACCCATCTAGCTGGCAATGGTTGTTTACCTGTTAACTGTGTATAATTTTCTATTAAATCTTCCCAAGAATCACCAACAACAACTTGGTATGTTTTACGACCAGAAATAGTTTCGTAGGTTAAAGAATTGTCTTTTTTACTATCTAAATCTAAATATCCAATTGGTGCATTATCAAAATGAATCATGTATTTCTTAGATGAAATTACCAACGGCAAAGTAAAATTCATTAGTGATGCTTTTGTTTCATAACCATATTGCGCTCTATTGTATAAAGCTAATCGATTACCTCTTCTATTCATACCTAAAGCTCTAGAACCTCCACCAAATAAAATTTCGTCTTTTGTTAAATTAAATTCAATTTTCTCTGTAAAATCATATACTATATTTCCTTTTACATTTTCTAAAGGAACATGTTTAGATTTATAATATCCTAATTTTTCTGATGTAACAACTTCTCCGTTAAATTGATATTCAATTTGAAAAGGATTGTGATTGATGTGTACAGAAATTCCGGTTGTATTAAAAACACTTTTATCATCAGTAATTAAAGGTGTTACAGTAACCTTTTTAGGCTCCAAAATAACTGCATGCGATTTTTTTGTGTAAGCTTCTCCTTTCGGAATAAATGTAGTTTCTACAATTTTATCAGAATAAAATTCTATAAAATAAGTCCCATCATTTACATGAACCTCTAATCTATTTTTAGATTGATCAACATTTTGAAAAATTCTACTTGAATTTTGAGAAAATGAAGAAATTGATAAAAAAAGTAATAAAATAAATAGCTTAAGTGTTTTCATATTTTATAAACAACTAAATTATAATGAGTGTATCTATTATTTCTTCAACAGAAAAGTTAACGGAATATGAATTCTATTTTGCCAAGAAATTTCTGAATGATCTGTTCCTTCGAAAAATAAGTTTCTATAATTGGCTTCTGTATAACCGTTTTCTAAAAAAATAGCATCTACTTTAGGTGCATACTGTGGATAATACTGATCTAAAGTTTTGTTACCGTAATCAAAATATATTTTATGTGTTTTTGCATTCGGAATATTCTTTTCCAAATAAGTAAAAATAGCATTTGGTAACGGATTATTCTCTTTTGGTAAAGCGCCAACCCAATGTACAGAGATACAAGCAGCACCTTCAAAAATAGCTGGATATTGAGAAATTGCATACATAGACATTAAACCGCCCATAGAAGAACCAGCTATAAACGTATTTTCTTTATTTGTATGTACAGCGTAGGTTGCGTCTATGTAAGGTTTTAAATCTTTTACTAGAAATTGCAAGTATGCATCACCTGTTAAATCTTCTAAACCAAAACTACTATTAGAAAAACTTTTTAAAGTTTCTAACTCTTCTGCAGATAAAAAGTTCATAGCTTTTTCTGGAAACAAATCTAGCCATCTTATCTCAGGTATGTTATGAATACCAACTACTATAAAATCTTTGGTAATACCTTCTTTCATTAATTTTGAAGCAACTTCATCTATTTTCCATTCCTGCTTATTCCAAGTAGACGTTTCATCGAATAACATTTGACCATCGTGCATGTATAAAACTGCATATTTTTTTTCATCAGAATAATTTTCTGGCAACCAAACATCTACAGGTCTTGGTGTAATGTGTTTTGCAGGAAAAGAATCAATACGGATTATTTTTCCTGCGGATAATTGCACAGATTTTAAAACTTCAGCATTAATCTTAGTTTTTTTAACCTCCTCTTTAACTATTTCTTGTTTTGTTTGTTTGCAAGAAAATAGCATCATAAGAGAGAATAATAATGATAAATATTTCATGTTTATATATTTTTTGAATTGTTATCTATACAATTTGATGGTTAAATCGAAATTTATAAAAGTAACAATACTAAAAGTTGAATTATAATTTTGTAGTTAAAATCGTACTTCCTTTTTCTGATAGTTCTATGACATCATTCCATATAAAACTTTCTCCGGTAATTAGATTTTTAAACTTTTTACCTTCTAAACCAACTTCTTTAAATCGATTTAAATCTAACGAAATTGAACTTTTATTTTTATTAATGATATGAACAACTACCTCATCATTATAAATTCTGAATAAGAAATAAGTTCCTTTATATGGTGCAAAATGTAAAGTTTTACCTTGTTTAATTGCATCACTATTTTTACGATAATTTAAAATGGCTTTTACAAAATTTTGCATCGATTTTTGTTCTTCTGATAAACCTTCTTTTGTAAAAGCATTTATTGCATCGTCTTTAAAACCTCCAGGAAAATCGGTTCTTATCAAACCATGGTCACCAGGCTTTGCAGTATCATTCATTAAAATTTCTGTACCGTAATATATTTGCGGAATTCTAGGCAACATCAACATATAACTTAATGCCATTTTTGCTTTTACAACATCTTCCTGCACTTCGGTAAACAACCTACTTTTATCATGATTATCTAAAAAAACCATAATATCTTTTGGTGAAGCATAATAAAAATCATTTGCCAAACCTTCGTATAATTTTACCAAACCTTTGTCCCAAGATTCTTCTTCATTAATACCTTCAATAATGGCTTTTTGCATTGGAAAATCCATGGTAGATTTTAAATTAGACTCATAACCATCTTTGTTTTTTGCGCCTTTTTGCCAATAACCTACCAATAAAGGATTGTAACTCCATTCTTCTCCTACAATAGAAAAATTAGGATATTCATACATAATTGCACCAGCCCAATCAGACATAAAATCTTTGTCTGGATAAGGATAAGTGTCTTGTCTAATTCCGCCTAAACCTAACGTTTCAATCCACCAAATACTATTCTGAATAATATATTTTGCTAAATACGGATTCCTCTGATTTAAATCTGGCATTGTCGATACAAACCAACCTTCGTTGTTTCCTTTTCTATCACTTTCTGAAGCATAAGAATCTTGATTAGTGGTTCTTCTATGATTAGAATTTATGTTGGTTTTATTGTTCCAGTTTTCTATGTTTTCTTCATAATTCTTTTGATTATTTACCCAATCTTCAAAAGGTAAATCTTTCATCCACCAATGTTCTAAACCGCAATGATTTGCAACTTGATCCATTATCAATTTCATGCCTCTTTTTCTTAATTCATCTGCTAATTTTTTATAGTCAGATAAATTACCAAAACGAGGATCTACTTTATAATAATCTGTAATTGCATATCCGTGGTAAGAACCATTGTACATGTTGTTTTCTAACACCGGTGTTGGCCAAACCGAAGTAAAACCTAGGTTTTCTATATAATCTAAATGATTTGTTATTCCTTGTATATCACCACCATGACGCTTGTAACCATGCGACCTATCAATAGTAGTTTCATGTAAATTTTTGTTGATATCGTTAGATGCATCTGCATTTGCAAAACGATCTGGAGTAATTAAATAAATAGCATCAGAATTATTAAAACCTATAAAATCTTCTGCAGCTTTTACTCGAGATTTCAACTCGTAAGTATGTGTTTTTTTAGAACCGTTTTCGAATTTAAAAACAATGTCAAATTTTCCTGGTTTTGTGTTTTTATCAATATCCAAATCAATAAAAAGGTAATTTTTACTTTTTGCTTTGTTTACTTTCTTAATTGTAACGCCTGCGTAAGAAATTGTTGGTGTAGCATTGCCAATACTTTCTTCTTTTACTAATAATTGTAGTGATGTATTTTTAAAATCTACAAACCAATTTGGCGGTTCTACTCTTTCTAAAAAAGTATTAGAAATAGAAACCTCAGAAACATTTTTAGAGGATTCTGATGTATTACAAGATTGTAAAGCAACTAAAATTGCAACTAAAAAAATGTTTCTGATAAGTTTCATGAACTACTAATTTAAACTGTTAATAAGCTATTAGGAGATACAACTACTTTTTCTCCGTTAACTAAAATGTTTATTTCTTGTTTTCCGTTTAACTCAAAACTTGTTCCGTTTTGAGAAACGTTAACTGTAATTACTTGATTTCTAAAATTTACTTTAAAAGAGTAAGATTTCCAGCCATCTGGTATTCTTGGTGTAAAAGAAAGTGTATTATTTACAATTCTCATACCACCAAAACCTTCTACAATACTCATCCAAGTTCCTGCCATAGAAGTAATGTGTAAACCTTCTTCTACTTCATGATTATAATCATCTAAATCTAATCTAGAAGTTCTTAAGTAAAATTCATAAGCTTGCTCCATTCTACCTAATTTAGCAGCCTGAATACTGTGTACACAAGGCGATAAAGAACTTTCATGAACCGTAAATGGCTCGTAAAAATCGAAATGACGCTCTAATTCTTCCGTAGAAAACTGATCTTCAAACATATAAAAACCTTGCAAAGTATCAGCTTGTTTTATGTACGGAGAACGTAAAATTCTATCCCAACTCCATTTCTGGTTTATAGGTCTTTGGCTTTTATCTAAATCTGCTACAGTAATTAATTCTTTATCTAAGAAACCATCTTGTTGTAAGTAAACATTATGCTTTTCTGAGAAAGGAAAATACATATTGTCTGCAACATTTTTCCAAGAAGCCAATTCTTCATCAGTAATATTTACTTTTTCTTTAATTCTGATGTAATCTGAAATATGATCATTTTTAACAATATCAATATTTTCTAAAGCATACTCAATACACCATTTTGCTATGTAATTTGTATAAAAATTATTGTTAATGTTATTTTCATATTCATTAGGACCCGTTACACCTAACATTACAAACTTCTCTTTATCAGAAGAAAAGTTAACTCTTTGATGCCAAAAACGTGCAATTCCTATTAAAACTTCCAATCCTTTTTCTGGAATGTAAGAGTAATCTTCTGTAAAACGGAAATAATTAAAAATAGCAAATGCAATAGCACCATTTCTATGAATTTCTTCGAAGGTAATTTCCCATTCATTATGGCATTCTTCTCCGTTCATTGTAACCATTGGATACAATGCTGCTCCGTTTTTAAAGCCTAATTTAGCTGCGTTTTCGATAGCTTTTTCTAAATGCTCGTATCGGTATTCTAGTAAAGTTCTTGCTACAGATTGATCTTTAGTTGCCATGTAAAAAGGAATACAATATGCTTCGGTATCCCAATATGTACTTCCACCATATTTTTCTCCAGTAAATCCTTTAGGGCCAATATTTAAAGAGGCATCTGTGCCTAAATACGTTTGGTTTAATTGAAAAATATTAAAACGGATTCCTTGTTGTGCCTTTACATCACCTTCAATAGTAATATCAGACATTTTCCAGATTTGTGCCCAAGACTGAATTTGCATTTCTAATAATGCATCAAAACCAAAACTAACGGCTTTATCTAATGCTTCTCTAGCAGCACCTAATAAAGCTTCTTTTTTATGGTTTCTATCTACAACATAACCACCAAATTTGTGAATTGTGTAGGTTTCATTCTGTTTTATCTCTTGTGTATAGCTACAAGAAGCTGTTTTATCTGTTTTTGCATTTTCACAATCTGCAGAAACTTCATTACCATTTACAAACAAACGAGACTGCATAAATGTGCATGTGTAAAAATGCGTTTTCATGGTTCTTGCCTCGATAAAAGATTGCTGATTATTTTGAGATACTTCTAAAACATCCCAAAATTGATCATCCCAATTGGTATCTTCATTTGTAATACCTGCGTCTAAATAAGGTGTGTAGGTAATTTTTGCATCAGAATTTATTGGTGTTACATTGTAACTTATTGTACCAACTTCATCTAACTCTAAACTTAAAAAACGTTTTGTGTCTACTTTTATTTTTACATCGTTTTGCAAAACAGCTTCAAAACTTCTAGACAACCAACCTTCTTTCATGTTAAGTTCTCTCTTAAATTTTGAAACTTCTTTACACGTATGTAAATCTAATTTTTCGTTATTTACAAGTACGTTTATACCAATCCAATTTGGAGCGTTTAAAACTTTTGCAAAATATTCTGGATATCCGTTTTTCCACCAACCAACTCTGGTTTTATCTGGATAGTATACACCTGCAATATAACTTCCTTGAAATGTACTACCTGTATATTGTTCTTCGAAGTTAGCTCTTTGTCCCATGGCACCATTACCAATACTAAACAAACTTTCTGAAGATTTTACCTTTTGAGCATCAAATCCTTCTTCTAGAATTGACCATTCATTTGGTTGTATATAATCTTGATTCATTTTTTTTTCTTTTAAGAGAAAAGAATAGAGAAAAAATAAAATTTTCTTATTTCTATCTTCTCCTTTCTTATTTTTCTAATAACTCTTTAATAAAATCGGTATTAATTTCTGTGAAGTCTACAAAATTAAATTGTGCTTCTGATAAGACCTTATCGTCTCCAATACCAATACTTACCATATTAGCTGCATTTGCAGCTTCTACACCAGCAACCGCGTCTTCAAAAACAACACAGTTTTCTGGCAAAACATTTAATTGTTTTGCTGCCAAAAGAAATACTTCTGGATCTGGTTTTGCTTTTGTAACATTGTTACCGTCTACAATTGTATCGAAATAATGTAATAAACCTACTTTTTCTAAAATTGGTTGTGCGTTTTTACTTGCAGAACCTAAAGCAATCGGAACATTATTTTCTTTTAAAAATTGTAAAATCTTAGGTACATCTGGTAATATTTCTGATGCATCCATGTTTTTTATATACTCTAAATAATCTACATTTTTGTCGATCATCCAAGTATCAAACTCTTCTTTAGTTGCTTCTCTATTTCCTATTTCTAAAAGAATTTCTAAACAACGTTTTCTACTAACGCCTTTAAATAATTCGTTTTGTTCTTCAGTAAATTCAAAACCTAATTGATTAGCTAATTTTTTCCAAGCTAAGTAGTGATATTTGGCAGTGTCAACAATAACACCATCCAAATCGAAAATAAATCCTTTCTTATTCATTTTTTAATTGTTCTCTTGATATGTAATTGCATTTTTTTCTGTAATTAAAAAATTACTAAGTCCTGCAATAATTAAACTTAAACCTGCTACAATCATAGCATTAATAGTTTCTTCCCCTAATAAATTAGATACAAAGTTGATACCTCCTAAAGCTGCAATTATTTGCGGTATTACTATAAACATGTTAAAAATCCCCATAAATACTCCCATTTTGGTAGGATTTACAGCACTAGATAACATTGCGTAAGGCATAGATAAAATACTACCCCATGCAAAACCGATAAGAATAAATGAAATTGCTAAATATTCTGGTGAAGGAATAAAATACATTAGAATAAAACCTAATCCTCCTAATATAAGAGAACCCATATGTATGTATTTTCTGTTGATTCTTCTTTTTCTTGTGTACAATACAAGAATTAAAGCAAAAGCCATAGAAGACAAACCGTAAATACCCATGTAAGAACCTACTTCGTTAGAAGATTTTTGAAAAGCAGTATTTTCAACATCAAAAGCAGCTTTTTGTACTGGATTAGACATTACGTACTCTTTTTCTACAGGAGCAGGTGTTTTAAAAACATGTTCTGTTAATGCAGGGTTTGCCATAGACCACATAGTGAAAAAAGCAAACCAGCTAAAAAATTGAACTACACCTAACTTTTTCATAATCGTAGGCATGTTTCCAATATTTTCTAAAATATCTGCAACAAACCTATTCTTTTGCGCCTTTTCTTCTTCAAAAGCTTGCATGTCTTCTGGCGGATACTCTTTCGTAGTAAAAACAGTATATAAGATACTTAATAAAAATACTACTGCACCAATTGTAAAAGCAACTTTAACAGACATTGGTACAATACCAGAAGCTGCAGAATCGCTTACTCCAAATTGAGAAACCATCCAAGGCAAACTACTAGCAACCCAAGTACCAACACCAATAATAAGTGTTTGAATTACAAAACCATAAGATCTTTGAGAACTTGGTAATTTATCTGCAACTAAAGCCCTAAAAGGCTCCATAGAAATGTTAATAGAAGCATCTAAAACCCATAGAAAACCAGCTGCAACCCATAAAGTAGGCGAATGTGGCATTATAATTAACGCCAAAGAACTTAGAATAGCACCAATTAAAAAGTAAGGTCTTCTTCGACCCCACTTAGGACTCCAAGTTCTATCACTCATGTAACCAATAATTGGCTGCACAATTAAACCTGTTAACGGAGCTGCAACCCAGAGAATAGGAATATCCTCTATTTCTGCACCAAGTGTTTGAAATATTCGTGACATGAAACCACCTGTTAAGGCCATTCCAAATTGAATTCCAAGAAATCCAAAACTCATGTTCCAGATTTGCAAGAAACTTAATTTCTTTTTGTTCATTATCGTTATACTATAAAATTAATATTACGATAAGCATGTTAGACTTATCAATTATTATCATGTGTGGAATGTAATTTATTGATAAATCGTAATAATGCAACAAAAATAAGCTTAAATTATCAATTTGATAATAAAAACTTTACAAATCTACGACGACGGTTTCGTAGATTCTCTAAGCTTCAAATCGCTAGAAATTACAATAGTTTTAGGATTAAATTTTTCGCTTTCATTTTCTATTCTATTGATAAGCGCCTCTACTGCTTGCTTTCCCATTGTTAAGCCATGTTGAGCAATAGTAGTAATAGAAGGTGTAGAATATTCTGAAATTAAACCGTCTGTAAAACCAGTTACAGACAATTCTTCTGGTATACGAATACTCTTTTCTTTAGCAATTCTTATAGATTTTGCCGCATAAATTTCATTTACCGCAAAAATTGCATCAATATTATGATCAAAAACTGGTCTTATTTGTTCTTTAACGTTTTGTTTCTCGTCAATTTCAATAATCAAGTCTTTATCAATTGGTATTTTTCTTTCTAAAAGTGCTTTTTCATATCCTTTTCTTCTTAAAGTACCTACATTAACGTATTCTGGCGTGGTAAGAATAGCTACTTTTTTACAACCTGTATTTAATAGGTGTTTTGTTGCTTTGTAGCCTGCTCCGAAATCATCAACTACAACTTTATCGCATAAGATTTCATCTACTACCCTATCTAAAAGAACTAATGGTATTTCTTCTGATACTAAATCTTGAAAATGTTTAAAATCTTTATTTGCAAGTGTTTCATTTGCTATTGATACAATTAAACCATCTACACTACCATTTGACAAGACCTTTAAGTTTTCGACTTCTTTAGTATGAGACTCATCAGAAAAACAAACCATTATTCTATAACCTTTGTCATGCGCACCTTCTTCTATACCTTTAATAATAGTAGAAAAAAAGTGATGTACTATTTTAGGGAGTATAACACCAATCAGTTTTGTTTTTTGATTTCTTAATTGTAGCGCTAAATTATTGGGCTTATAATTGTATAGATCTGCATAAGCTTGAATTTTTTCTTTTGTTTCTTTACTAATTTCGTGGCTGTCTTTTAACGCTTTAGAAACTGTTGAAGTAGAAACCCCTAATTCTTTAGCTATTGTTTTTATGGTAACTTTTTGCTTCATATTTTACAAAAATGCAATTTTTAATAGTCTTTTTTTATAATTTAATGATATTTTAAGTAAAGTTGTCAACACGAAACCGTTTTCGTAACTTTTAAAATATTGTATTTGCGAATCTAACTTCTATATTTACAGAGTGGAATGTAAATTTATTGTTAATAACAAATTCAAAATATAGTTATTATTTAACAAATTATACATGAAAAACTTTAAATTATTGTTATTTGGTATTCTTTTAAGTACTTCATTTACAATGTTTGCTCAACAAACTGTAAAAGGTATCGTAAAAGAAAAAGCATCGGGTGATCCTTTACCGGGTGTAAGTGTAGTAGTAAAAGGTACTACTAAAGGAACAGAAACCGACTTTAACGGAAACTTTAGATTAGAAAAGGTAAATACAGGAGCTATTCTTGTTTTTAGATACTTAGGGTATGCCGATAAAGAAATTACTATTGGTACAGAAGTAAACTTAACTGTAGAACTTACAGAATCTTCTGAACAACTAGATGAAATTATTGTTGTTGGTTATGGTACTACAACAATTAAAGATGCAACTGGCTCTGTAGAAGCTATTACTGCAAAAGAATTTACAAAAGGAAATATTGTAACTCCAGAAAACTTATTAAATGGTAGAGTTGCCGGTGTAAACATTACAACAAGTGGTGCTCCTGGTTCTGGGTCTGAAATTACCATTCGTGGTGGTTCTTCTTTAAGTGCATCAAACGCACCATTAATTGTTATTGATGGTTTACCAGTTACCAATAACGGTACTGCTGGTAGTAGAGGAATCCTTTCTAGTATTAACCCGGCAGACATCGAATCTTTTTCTGTACTTAAAGATGCTTCTGCAACTGCAATTTATGGTTCTAGAGCTTCTAACGGTGTTATTATTATTGTAACTAAAAAAGGAAAAAGTGTTTTCTCTTTAGATTATGATTATCAATACAGTGCTGGTGAAGTTTTAGATAGAATTAATGTATTTTCTGCAGACGAATTTAGAAACCTTGTAAACTCTCAACCAATTTCTGGTACAACTTTAGATACTAGTTTATTAGGTAACGCCAACACAAACTGGCAAGACGAAGTTTTACAAAATACAGTTTCTACACAACACAACATTACTGCAAAAGGATCTCTTTTTAATAAAATACCAACTAGATTATCTGTTGGTTTTTCTGAACAACAAGGTGGAATTATTACATCAGAATTTGACAGAGCTAACGTTTCTTTAGCAATGAATCCTTCTTTCTTTGAAGATCATTTAAAGGTTTCTTT
The DNA here is from genome assembly GCF_038019025.1 of Polaribacter marinaquae. NCBI lineage: Bacteria > Pseudomonadati > Bacteroidota > Flavobacteriia > Flavobacteriales > Flavobacteriaceae > Polaribacter > Polaribacter marinaquae. Next base: position 118,012 of record NZ_CP150496.1, on the reverse strand, counting down.
AAACTACAACAGAGCATTTACAAATAGTAGATTTGCTGCTGGTGGTATTGGTGCTGCTTTAAGATACGACCCAACACAACCTGTAAGAGCTGCAGGACCTTACGGTGGTTTTTATCAACATTACACAGGCGGAAGTTCTGATTTTGTATTAGCTAATGGTGGTACAAACCCAGTTGCTAGCTTATTACAAAACAACAACACTGGTAAATCTTTTAGACAATACGGTAATTTAAATTTAGATTATAAATTCCATTTTTTACCAGAACTAAAATTTGTTGTAAACGTTGGTTTCGATAGAACAGAAGGAAGTTACATTTCTAACGGATCTGTTTTAGGACCTAGAAGTTTTAATACAGTAGTAGTTGGTAATAATTCTTACGGAAACCAAAATAGACATAACGAATTATTAGATTCTTACTTTAATTATACAAAAGAGTTTAAAAACGTAAAGGCAGATATTACTGCAGGTTATTCTTACCAAGAATTTACTGGAGACGGTTTTAACAGCGGTAACTTAAACGACCCTAACAGCAGTAGAGATACTTACGTAAATACACCAGAGGTATTAATTGGTTTTTTTGGTAGAGCAAACTTTACATTTTTAGAAAAGTATTTACTTACATTATCTTATAGAAGAGATGGTACTTCTAAATTTAGTTCAGAAAACAGATGGGGTAATTTCCCTGCGGTTGCAGCAGCTTGGAGAATTAGTGACGAAGATTTCTTAAAAGATTCTGATGTAGTTTCTAACTTAAAGTTAAGAGCAAGTTATGGTATTACTGGTCAACAAGATATTAGCAACCCAGAAATTTACTTAACTACTTACCGTTTTGGTAATAGTAACTCGCAATTTTTATTTGATGGTAACGCAATTCAATCTACAATACCACAACCATTTAACCCAGATATTAAATGGGAAGAAACTACAACGTTAGAGTTTGGTTTAGATTATGGTTTATTTGACAATAAAGTTTCTGGTACATTAGGCGTTTTTCAAAAGAACTCAAACGATTTATTATTTGATACTCCTATTGCAGATGGTACAAACTTTACCAATAACATTACAAGAAACATTGGTGAATTACAAATACAAGGTGTAGAATTCTCTTTAAATTCTGATGTAATTAAAACCGATGACATTGATTGGAACTTAAACTTTAACGCAACTTATATCGATAGAGAAATCACTTCTATTCCGTTAGGTAGAGATTTAAATGTAGGTTCTATTGCTGGTGGTACAGGTGCTACTATTCAAGTGCAAAGAGAAGGTTTTGCTCCTAATTCATTTTACGTTTATAAACAATTATATGACGCAAACGGTGCTCCTATAGAAGGTGCTTATGCAGATTTAAACGGAGACGGAATTGTAAATGCAGATGATAGATACATTAAAGACAATGGTCTTGCAGATGTAACTTTAGGTTTTCAATCTAACTTTAACTACAAAAACTTCGATTTATCTTTTAATTTAAGAGCAAGTATTGGTAATTACGCTTACAATAACGTAAACTCTTCTACTGCACAGTATGCTTTGTTACAAGATCAGCAAGTTTTAGGTAACATACCTACTTCTGTATTAGATTATAATTTTAGAAATACAGCAGATGTAATTTCTTCTGATATTTATTTAGAAAACGCTTCTTTCTTAAGAATGGATAACATTACTTTCGGGTACACCATCAATCCATTAATCAAAAAGTTCTCTGGAAACAGCATTCGTTTATGGGCAGGTGTTCAAAATGTATTTACAGTTACAAATTACTCTGGTCTAGATCCAGAAATTTTTAACAACGGTATAGATAACCTAAACTTTCCAAGATCTAGAACTTTCTTGTTAGGAGCTAATATTAAATTTTAATCAAATTAATTATGAAAACAAATTTAACAACATATAAAGTAATGATGTTGGTAACGATATTTTTCGTTTCATTTACATCATGTACTAAAGATTTAGATATTACTCCTCAAGATGATCAAACATTATTAGGAGAAGACTTTTTCGCCAATGAAACTTCATATAAAGAATTATTAGCTGGTGTTTATGCAAACTTATCTTTAACAGGTATTAATGGCCCAGAATCTTCTAACATTATTGGTTTAGATGCAGGTACAAGTCAGTTTGGTAGAACTTTATTATACTTACAAACTCTAGCTGCAGATCAAATAATCTGGTCTTATGAAAATGATGGTGGTGTTGCCGGGATTCAAAGAAATAACTGGACAGACCAAAACCCATTAATTTTAGGTATGTTTAGTAGAGCACATGCAACTGTAGCTTTTGCTAATAATTTTTTAAGAGAAACCACTTCAGAAAAATTAGATAGTAGAAATGTTTCTTCTGATGTAAGAGCAGATATTGTTACCTACAGAGCAGAAGCAAGATTATTAAGAGCAATGTCTTACTATTACTTAATAGATTTATTTGGTCAAGCAAACTTTGTAACAGAAGAAGATCAAGTTAATTCTATACCAAAAGCAGCAAACAGAGCAGAACTTTTTACTTATGTAGAAGCAGAGTTAAAAGCTATCGAAGCAGATTTATTAGATGCAAAAACAAACGAACATGGTAGAGCAGATAAAGCTGTAGCTGCAATGATTTTAGCTAAATTGTATTTAAATGCAGAAGTATATATTGGTGAAGCAAAATATGACGAATGTGTTGTAGAGCTTAACAAAATAATTAACGCTGGGTATTCTTTAGCACCAGATTATTTATTAAACTTTACTGCAGACAATGATACCAATGCGGCAACGAATGAAATTATTTTTCCTTTAGTTTCAGACGGTACAATTGTTCAAAATTACGGACCAACAACTGTTTTGGTAAACGGTTCTGTAGGTAGTTTAGAGGCTAACGGTGCACCATTAGGTGTTGGCGCTGGTGGCTGGGGAGGAGCAATCAGATTAAGAAAACAATTTGTACAATTATTTGATGGTGGTGTTTTCTTGCAAGACACAAGAAATAACATTATCTCTGGTTCTAGAAGCATCGATATTTTAGATATTTCTAATAAAGACCAAGGTTATGTAATCGAGAAATTTTCAAATGCAAAATCTACAGGAGGTTTTGGTTCTGACCAAACTTTTGTTGACACAGATTTTCCTTTATTTAGATTTGCAGATGTTTATTTAATGTATGCAGAAGCTCACTTAAGAGGTGCTACAAATACATCAGAAGTAAATGCTTTAACGTACATTAATAATTTAAGAATTAGGGCTAACAACCCTGAGACAATTACTTCTGCTGAGTTAAATTTAGATTTTATCTTAGATGAAAGAGCAAGAGAATTGCACTTAGAAGCTCATAGAAGACAAGATTTAATTCGATTTGGTAAGTTTACTGGTGGTTCTTATAATTGGACATGGAAAGGTAACGGTACAAATGGTATTTCTTTACCAAGTCATTTAGACTTATACCCTATTCCTTCTGCAAGTTTAGCAACAAGTCCAAACTTACAACAAAACTTAGGTTACTAAAAACTAATACATTTTAAGAATGAAAAATATAAAAAGATTTTCAGTATTTGCAATCATTGGAATGCTACTATTAGCATTTAATGCTTGTGATGATAGTTCTGAATTATTCGAAATATCGACACCTACAGCAGCTAATTTATCAGGATTAAGTTTCTCTAAATTAGAACTAGATGCTGTTAACACAAATAATCCTGCTTTAACCCTTAATTGGGATAAAGCAGATTACGGACAACAAGCTGCTGTAAATTATACTGTAGAGTTTTCTGTAGACGAAGAGTTTACAGCTCCAGCTATTGCTACTGTAGTTACAGGTTTAAACTCGGTAACTTTATCAGTAAACGAAGTTAATGCAGCTGCAGGAAATGCAGGTTTAAATCCTTTCGAATGGAAAGATTTATATGTTAGAGTAGTTTCTTCTTTAGGAACTCAAAATGGTGCAAAAACTCCGTCAAACACAATAACTTTAGAAGTATATCCTTTCTTTAATTACGTTTTTAACGATTTTTATATTGTAGGTGATGCAACTGCACCAGGTTGGAACAACAACAACAACAATCCTGCTTTATTTAGAGATGCTGATGATAGTAATACTTATTATTATACAGGTTTCTTTGCAGATAACGGACACTTTAAAGTTTTAGCTACAAAAGGTTTATGGACACCTCAATACGGTACAGATGATGGTTCTTCTGTTGGCGTAAACGATGGTACAGGTTCAGACCCAGAAAGATTTCCTACTGCAGGTGCTAGCGGAATTACAGCTGGTTTTTATACTTTTAAAATTAACTTTGCTAGTAACACTTTTTCTTTTGAACCTTTTGATGAAACAGGAATTACAAGTCCTGCAAGTTTATCTTTAGAAGGTACAAGTACTGCAAGTATAGCCTTAACTCCTTTAGATTTTGATGGACATATCTGGACTGCTTCAAACGTAAAATTAAACCCAGGAAATGTAGAATTTGTTACAGATGCTGGTGCTAAGTGGGGTAATACAACTTCTTTCTCTGGAACAGCTACTGTTAGCGGTGGTGCAATTCCGGTTGTTGTAGAAGATGAATATGATGTTTGGTTTAATGACTTAACAGGTCGTTATATCTTAATTCCTTTGAATTTATAATTTCAAAATAACTTATAACAGCGATATAATGAATACATACATAAAAAAATTAAGCTACTTATTTTTATCATTAACACTTATTTTAGGTGCTTGTGATGCAAATGAGAGCTTAACAGTAACAAGCCCAGAAGCTGAGTTTGTTTTAAAAACTCCTGGAATTAGCAATATTTTCTTAAATTTTGCTTTACCAGATAATCCTGCGTTCACAATTACTTGGAACGATGATATCAATACAGGCGCTACTTACAGCGTAGAAATGTCTTTAGATGCAGAGTTTAGTGCACCAGTTGTATTAGGTTCTACAGAAAATAAAAACTTTTCTATGACAGTTGCAGAACTTAACGACGTTTTAAGTGATGCTAACATTAAGTCTTATGAAGAAACTGGAGTTTATTTAAGATTAAATACAGGTTCTGAAGTTTCGAATACAATTTTATTTCAAGTATCAAAATTTGTAGTTACACCGCCTACTTTTACAAGTCCTGATAATGGTTTTAGTGTAGTTATTACTGATACAAATCCAGATGATATTGCATTAACTTTAACTTGGGAAGATCCAGAAATTACTGCTAATAGTACAGTAGACGTAACTTATAATGTAGAAATGGATTTAGCAGGAAATAACTTTGCTGCTGCAACATTAATTGGTTCATCAGACACTAATACATTCGAAATTTCTCATGATAATTTAAATGATTTAGTAATTGCTGCTGGAGGAAAAGCTGATGAAGCAACAGATTTCGATTTTAGATTAATTGCAGTTGCAAAAACTGCTGGTGGAGATTTAAATAGAACATCAGAATTAATTACGCTTTCGTTAACAGCATTTAAAGCAGCAATACCAGATAATTTATATATGGTTGGTGCACACAATGGATGGAACAATGCAGATGCAACACAACAATTTTACAACGATGGTAATGGTGTTTTCTCTAGAGTTCAAACTTTTTCTGCAAATGATGAGTTTAAAATGATTCCTGTTTCTGGTGACTGGGGTGGTGATTATGGTGAAGACCCTAACAATCCTGGTAAAATAGTACAAGAAGGAGAAAACAATATTAAAGTTGAAACTGCTGGAACTTATTTAGTAATTGTAGATTTTAATACTTTAAGCTTTAAGCTATCTAACATCGATACTTTATTTATGGTTGGTGCACACAATGGATGGAACAATGCCGATGCTTCTCAACAATTTAGCACATCAGGAAATGGAGTATTTACAAGAATGCAAACTTTTTCTGAAGGAGATGAATTCAAAATGATTCCTGTTTCTGGTGATTGGAGTGGTGATTACGGCGAAGATCCAAATAATCCTGGTAAAATCATTCAAGAAGGAGAAAACAATATTAAAGTTGCTGCCGCAGGTACATTTATGGTTACTGTAGACTTTAACGATTTATCGTTTAGTTTAGTAGAAGTACCTGTAAACTTATATTTAGTAGGTTCTCCTAATGGTTGGGATAATGCATCTGCACCCGCTTTCACAAAATTAGAAGATGGTGTTTTTGAAATTACACAAACTTTAACCGCTTCAGATGAGTTTAAATTTTTACCAGTACAAGGTTCTTGGGACAATGACTGGGGAGAAAGCGGAACTTATGCTGGTATGCTAGTTAGAGATAATGAAAGTAACGTAAAATCTCCTGGAGACGGAACTTATAAAGTTACTGTAGATTATACAAAAGGAACTGTTACAGTTCAATAAAAAATAATACTCTTTATAAAGGCTGTTCTTAATCGAATGGCCTTTATATTTTACAATTAACTATATGAAAAAAATTACCTCTTTACTTTTATTATTATTCTCAATAATAAGTTTAGCACAACAACAAAATGTAAATTATGCTGTTTCGCCTGTTTCTTTTGACGCTTCAGATGAAATAACAATTACTGTAAACAACATCAACCCTGCTGCTTGGGGTGTTACAGATGTATATTTATGGTCTTGGTCTTATGATTTAAATGATGCTAATGAAATGGATTCGCCTAACAATGGTAGTTGGACCAATTCAAGCGAAGCGCAAAAAATGACCAAAATTAACAATACAACATACGCTATTACCTTTACGCCTACTACTTTTTATAACAGAACAGAAATAGGAAGAATTGGAATGTTAGTGAAAGCAAAAAATGGCGACGGTGATAAGAAAACTCAAGACAAAATTTTTGAAGTTGGTAAATTTCAGGTGACTTTAAATGCTCCTGTAGAAAAAAACTCAATTTTAAATTCTGGAGATCAGCTTTCTATTTCTGCAACTGCAGGATTAACTTCAAACTTTAATTTAAAAGCAAACGGAACTTCTATAGACCAACAATCTAATATTACAAATTATAACTTTTCTGCAACGGTTACAGAAAACACAGATTTTGTTTTAGAAACTACAAATAATGGTACAACTATTACAAACGAATTTTCTGCAATTGTAAAACCAACAGTTACAGAAGCTAGTTTACCTGCAGGATTAAAAGATGGTATCAATTTAAACCCTACAGATAACACAAAAGCAACATTAGTATTTTATGCGCCTTTAAAAGAATTTATACATGTATTGGGCGATTTTAATAATTGGACTGTAAACAATAATTATTTATTAAAAAAAGATAGTTCTAAAGATCGATTCTGGATTGAATTAACAAATTTAACGCCTCAGCAAAATTATACTTATCAATATTTAGTTGATGGTGAATTAAGAGTTGCAGATCCTTATTCTACAACAATTTTATCAGAAAATAACGATACTTATATTGATAATGTTACATATCCAGATTTACCTGCTTATCCATCAGGAAAAACTACAAACGTTGTAACTTTATTAAGAACTGGCGATGCAGATTTTGTTTGGCAAACAACAAATTTTACAAAACCAAAGAAAACAGATTTAGTAATTTACGAATTATTAATTAGAGATTTTGATGCTTTACATAGTTTTGATGCTGTAAAAGCAAGATTAGATTATTTACAAGATTTGGGTGTAAATGCAATAGAGTTTATGCCTGTTAGTGAGTTTGACGGAAATGAATCTTGGGGTTATAATACTTCATTTCATATGGCATTAGACAAGTATTATGGTAACAAAAATTCTTTTAAATTATTAATTGATGAATGCCATAGAAGAGGAATTGCAGTAATTTTAGATGTTGTTTACAATCATGCTTCTGGTCAAAATCCGTATTACAGAATGTACAATACAGATAATGGTGGTTTTGGCGGACAAGCAGCTGCAAACAGTCCGTTTTTTAACGCAACGGCAAAACATTCTTTTAGTGTTTTCAACGATTATAATCACAGCAAACAAGCTGTAAAAGATTATGTTAAAAGAACTACACAATATTGGATTGATGAATACAAAATTGATGGATTTAGATGGGATTTAACAAAAGGTTTTACTCAAAACTGTACTGCGAATGATGAAACTTGTACAAGAAATTACCAACAAGATAGAGTTGATGTCTTAAAAGAATATGCAGATTATCAATGGGAAAAAGATCCAAACTTTTATATTATTTTTGAACATTTAGGTAAAAATGAAGAAGAAAAAGAATGGGTAAACTATAGATTAAATGAAGGAAAAGGAATTATGGTTTGGGGAAATCATAACGGAAATTATAGTGAAGGAACTTTAGGTTTTAATTCTAATGGAAAATCTGATATCTCTTGGGTTTCTTATAAAGAAAGAGGTTTTTCTGTACCAGCAAACGTAAGTTACATGGAAAGTCACGATGAAGAAAGATTGATGTATAAAAACCTTCAATTTGGTAATTCTAGCGGTAATTATAGTGTAAAAAACCTAGCAACTGCTCTTGACAGAGTTGAATTAGCTGGTGCTTTTTACTTTACAATTCCGGGACCTAAAATGATTTGGCAGTTTGGTGAATTAGGATACGATATTTCTATCAACGAAAATGGTAGAGTTGGTAATAAACCAATTTTATGGAATTATTTTGATGTGGAAGATAGAAAGGATGTTTACAACACGTATTCTAAATTAATTCAGTTAAAACTAAAGTATGATATTTTTGAATCTTCTAATTTCACCTTAGATGTTGCGAATTCTAATGGTCTTAAGAAAATTCAACTAACGGATACTTCTTCATCAGAAATGCAATATGTAACAATTGTTGGTAATTTTGGGGTTACAACTCAAAATATTAGTCCTTCATTTCAAACTTCTGGTACTTGGTATGATCTTTTAAATGATAACGCCACAAAAACCGTTATAAACGTTAATAGCACAATTACCCTAGCTCCAGGAGAATTTAAAGTGTATGGTAATATGCCAGCAGCCCTTTCTACAGAAGATGTTTTCTTAGATAATAAAATAGTTGCTTACCCTAACCCTACCTTTAATAATTTTAGAATTAATACTGATACTAAAAAAGTAGAAATCTATAATTTACAAGGAAGAAAAGTAAAGCAATTTAAAGGTAATTTTAATTCAACATCAGAATTTTCTGTTGAAAATTTAAGTAAAGGAGTTTACTTTATTAAAGTTGATAATTTAGATTATTCTCTTAAAATCATAAAAAAATAACAACTTTTGCAAAAAAATAAAAAGGTCTTCAAATAATTTGAAGACCTTTTTTTTATAAAACTATTTCCTTTTTTGGTTTAAAGGAACTGGTTTTTCTATTTTGTTTACAGGTGTACCATATAAATCATAATCACCTGCATCATGAATTTTTATATCAATAAACTCCCCTATTTTTATATAGTGCTCTTTTGCATCAACAATTACATCGTTATCAACGTCAGGAGAATCAAATTCTGTTCTTCCATAGAAATACTCACCGTCTTTTCTATCAAATAAACATCTAAACGTTTTTCCTATTTTTTGCTGATTTAATTCCCATGAAATTTGAGATTGAACTTCCATTATTTCATTTACTCTTTGAAACTTAACATCAGCAGGCACATCATCTTCTAAAACATAAGCACCAGTATTTTCTTCATGAGAATATTCAAAAGCACCTAAACGCTCAAAACGCATTTCTTCTACCCAATCTTTCAACTCTTGAAACATTTCTTCAGTTTCACCAGGATACCCAACAATTAAAGTTGTTCTTATTGCCATTTCTGGCACTGCTTCTCTAAATTTATGAATTAAAGCTGTTGTTTTTTCATGAGTTGTTCCTCTTTTCATCGATTTTAACAACTCTGTGTTTATGTGTTGTAACGGAATATCTAAATAATTACAAACTTTAGGTTCGCGTTTCATTACATCTAAAACATCCATCGGAAAACCAGTAGGAAATGCATAATGTAAACGAATCCACTCGATACCATCTACTTCTACCAAAGCTTCTAACAATTCTGCTAAAGCTCTTTTTTTATAGATATCTAAACCATAATAAGTTAAATCTTGTGCAATTAGCATAATTTCTTTAATTCCTTTTTCTGCTAATTTTGTTGCTTCTATAACAATATCTTCTATTGGTGTAGATTTATGTTTACCACGCATTAACGGAATCGCACAAAAAGAACATGGTCTATCGCAACCTTCTGCTATTTTTAAATAAGCATAATGTTTTGGCGTTGTTGTTAAACGTTCTCCAATAAGTTCGTGCTTATAATCTGCTTCTAAAACCTTTAAAAGATTTGGTAAATCGTGTGTTCCAAAATATTGGTCTACATTCGGAATTTCGTTTTCTAAATCTGGTTTATATCTTTCACTTAAACAACCAGAAACAAAAACTTTATCTACTTCACCTGCTTCTTTTCTTTTAGCATAATGCAAAATAGTATCAACACTTTCTTCTTTTGCTTTACCAATAAAACCACATGTGTTTATTACAACAATGTTTCCATCATCTTCCGGATCTTCATGAACAACATCTTTTCCGTTTGCTTTTAATTGTCCCATTAAAACTTCACTATCGTAAACATTTTTAGAGCAACCTAAAGTAACAACATTTATCTTATTTTTTTTGATGGTTTTTGTACGCATATTTCTAGCTTTTAGCCTAAGTAGTATTTACTTAAAACTTTAAATCTTATTTATAATTGTTTTATTTACTTAAAAATAAAAACGAGTGCAAAAATAGTACTTTTTAAATGATTGGTATTCTTTCTATTGATAGTTTTTAGGCATTTTTCTAACTTTTGTTAATTGTTCGAAAGCATAGCCAATTTCTAAAAGCTTTCTTTCTGAAAAAGGAACACCTATAAAGGTTAAACTTATTGGCTCACCACTATCTTTATATCCCATAGGCACAGTAAGTGTTGGGTATTTTGCTACTGCAGCAATACCAGAATGATAATTGTTTATAGATAAGATTGCATCTAAATTTTGCTCTTTTAATGCATTTAAATATTTAATTCCTTCATTATTTAATTGCTTCTTAATTGTTTCTAATTCACTTAAAGTTGTTTCATCTTTAACAATACCGTCAAACAACTGCTGCCCATAAGGCGCTCTAAGTAAACTATCTTTTAAATTAAAAATAGTAATATCTTTTACTGATTTATGCATTATGTTTTTATCGCCATTTGTAGATAAATATTTTGGTAAATCTATTTTCATATCAATGTTTAACAATGTTGTAAATCCATCAAAAGAAATTTCTGGCGGAGTAATTTCTTCAATTTCTACACCAACTTTTCTTAATTTATCAACAGTTAAAGCATATATCGAATCTGACAAAAGACCTTTAATTACACCTAATTTTGTTCCGTCTAAACTATTTTTAAATCCGTTCTGAAAATAATCTTCATCAATAGATTTAGATGCCGAGTCTAGTTTATCAAAACCTAACATAGCATTCATAAAAATGGCATTATCAATAACATTTTTTGTCATTGGACCAGGTGTATCTAAAGTGCTAGAAATAGGCACAATACCTGTTCTACTTAAAACCCCAATAGTTGGTTTTAAACCCACCACAGAATTTAAACTAGATGGTGAAGTTATAGAACCCGCAGTTTCTGTTCCTACAGCTGCAACAGCAAAATTTGCTGCTACTGTAACACCACTTCCAGCAGAACTCCCTCCCGTTTCAAATTGACCTCTACCATAAGGGTTCAAGGTTTGACCACCAACAGCAGAATAGCCTAATGGGCAACCAGAGCAAAAGAAATAAGCCCATTCACTTAAATTTACTTTTCCTAAAATCAATGCTCCGTTTTCTTTTAGTTTATTTACGATAAATGCATCTTCTGTATTATTATTTTCTGCCAAGGAAATTGCACCAGCAGTTGTAGGCATACCTTTTGTATTGATATTATCTTTTAAAAGAATTGGCATTCCAAAAATAGAGAAATCAGAAATAGACGTTTTACTTTGATCTTTTTCTCTTGCTTCTTTTAATACATTAGGATTAAGACTAATAATGCTATTTAATGATTTTGTAGAATCACTTTCAAACTTTCTAATTCTATATAAATAAAAAAGAGTTAACTTTTCGTAAGAAAGTTTACCGCTTTTTATGTTTTGCTGTATCGTTGGTATGTCTTTCTCTAAAATTAACGGTTTTAAACTATTATAATCTTCATTAGAAAAAGTAGATAAATCATTTTCAAAGGGTTTAAAAACTGTGTTCATATCTAAATATTTAGACTGAAACAATTTAAATTGCATTCTTTTATTTTTATGATTTTGCTGCTCTTTTAGTGCACCTTCTTCATCATATTTTTTAAAAATTACATTATGTTGTTTTTCTGCTTTCTTATCACATGCAGATAAAAAAAGGCCGATTGATAAAATAAATAGTAGTTTTTTCATAAATTAAGCTATATTTTCAAATATACAATTTTAAACCATTTTAATAATTAACAGTCTTAAAAACAAAGATTTTACATGAAGCATCTTATTTGTTTTTTTACAACTCTATTACTTTTTTCTTGCAGTACAGAAAATAAAATTGAAGAAAATTTAGAAACCCCAAATCTAGAAACTTATTATCCTGATAATAATACTGATAATTGGGATGCTATTTCTTTAAATGAACTTAATTGGAATGAAGCTGAGCTACAACCACTACTAGATTATTTAGAGGAAAAAAACACCAAAGGTTTTATAATTCTATACGATGGTAGAATTGTAGTAGAAAATTATTTTAACAACCATACTGCTAGCACTAATTGGTATTGGGCAAGTGCTGGCAAAACACTTACTGCTACTGTTGCAGGAATCGCAAATGACAACAATCTTATAAGTTTAGACGAGAAAGTTAGTACCTATTTAAATCAAAATTGGACAAGTATACCTATTGATAAAGAAAACTTGATTACTTGCGAAAATTTATTAAATATGACTTCTGGTTTAGATGATAGTTTAGGTGATTCTATTTCTGCTGACAACTTAAAATATATTGCTGATGCTAATAATCGTTGGGCATATCATAATGTATATTTGAAGATGCAAGATGTTATCGCTACTGCAAGTAAGACTACCTTTAAAAGTTATTTTGAAAACAATTTAAAAAATAAAATTGGTATGTCTGGTAGTTGGATAAAACTAAATAACTTAAATATTTATTGGAGTACTACAAGAAGTATGGCTCGTTTTGGATTGTTAATTCAGAATAAAGGTAAATGGAATGGCACACAAATTGTTTCTGAAGATTTTATTAGAAAAGCGACGAGTACATCACAAAACATAAATAAATCTTATGGATATTTATGGTGGTTAAATGGTAAAACTAGTTACCAACTGCCACAAAGTCAATTTGAGTTTAGTGGTTCTTTAATACCAAATGCACCAAATGATTTATTTTGTGCACTCGGTAAAAATGATCAAAAGATATACATTGTACCAAGTAAAAAGCTTGTTATTGTTAGAATGGGTGCATCAGCAGATGCTTCTAATTTTGCACTTTCTAATTTTGATAATAATTTATGGGAGAAAATAAACGCTCTTATAAATTAGTGAAAAAACAAAAAAGTCTCTAAAATTAGAGACTTTTTGATATAATTTAAAATGTAATTTTCTATTTGAAAAAAGAATCTACAAACTCATGTTTGTTAAAAACCTGTAAATCTTCAATTCCCTCTCCTACTCCGATATACTTTACAGGAATTTTAAACTGATCTGAAATTCCAATAACAACTCCTCCTTTTGCTGTTCCGTCTAACTTTGTTACAGCTAAAGAAGTTACCTCTGTCGCTTTTGTAAATTGTTTTGCTTGTTCAAATGCATTTTGACCTGTAGAACCGTCTAATACAAGTAAAACATCATGTGGTGCATCTGCAACAACTTTTTGCATTACTCTTTTTATTTTAGTTAACTCATTCATTAAATTAACTTTATTATGTAAACGACCTGCAGTATCTATAATTACAACATCGGCACCTTGCTTTACTGCAGATGTTAATGTATCAAAAGCTACAGAAGCAGGGTCAGATCCCATTTCTTGACTTATAATTGGCACATCTGTTCTATCTGCCCAAACTTGTAATTGATCTATTGCAGCTGCTCTAAAAGTATCTGCTGCACCTAACACAACTTTTAAACCTTGTTTTTTAAATTGAGATGCCAATTTACCAATTGTAGTAGTTTTACCAACGCCATTTACACCAACAACCATTAATACATAAGGCATTTTATTACCATTTACATCATTTGGTATTTCTGGTATTTTAAATTCTGTTTCGTTACCTAAATTTGTTTCTGATAATAAACCAGCAATTTCTTCTCTTAGAATTTTATTTAATTCTTCTGTACCAACGTATTTATCTTTAGCAACTCTAGCTTCTATACGCTCTATAATTTTTAACGTAGTATTTACACCAACATCAGAAGCAACTAATACCTCTTCTAAATTATCTAAAACATCATCATCTACTTTAGATTTACCGGCTACAGCTTTAGAAAGTTTATCAAAAAAATTAGTTTTTGTCTTTTCTAATCCTTTATCTAAAGTTTCTTTTTTTTCTTTTGAAAATATTTTTTTAAAAAAACTCATTTTTATATTTTAATCTATACAAAAAATACGTTAAAAAACGTGCCATTTGTTGGGTTAGGTCAAATTGTCACTAAAAAAGCCTTTTGCGTTAGCGATAGAGGCTTTGTTGGAGCTCCTTGAAAAGAGCGACTGCCGAAAGCGCGACCTTTTTAGGAACGCCCAAAAGTACGGAATATTAGGGCACAAAAAAAACTACTTTCTAATTTTAGAAAGTAGTTTAGATATATTTATATAGTAAATATTACTTTTTTGCTAAGAAATCGTTTACTTTAGAAGGATCCATGATCTTCTCTACAAACATGTAAGCTCCTGTTTTAGGAGATTTAACCATCTTTATAGCTTTACTTAATCTTTTTGATGAAGTTTGTAACGATGCTACTGTTTTTTTTGCCATTGTCTAATGTTTTTTATCTATGTGCTCTATTCTGAGTTCTAGATATGTTTAAATTACTTAATTTCTTTGTGAACAGTCATTTTATTTAAAATAGAGTTAAATTTCTTAATCTCCATTCTATCAGGACTGTTTTTCTTGTTCTTAGTTGTAATGTATCTAGAAGTACCTGGTTTACCAGTTGCTTTGTGCTCTGTACATTCTAAAATCACTTGAACTCTGTTACCTTTTTTTGCCATCTCTGTATAATTTTAATCTGCTTAAACTTATTTAGTTAAAAAACCGTTAGCTCTTGCTTCTTTTATAACTGCAGAAATTCCTTTCTTGTTAATATTTTTTAAAGCAGATGCAGATACTTTTAAAGTAATCCATTTATCTTCTTCTGGAATGTAAAAACGCTTTGTCATTAGATTAGCGTCAAACTTTCTCTTAGTTCTATTTAAAGCGTGAGAAACATTGTTCCCAACCATTGCTTTTTTTCCTGTTAATTCACAAACTCTAGACATCTTTTCGACAGTTTTATTAGTGTTATCTCTAAACGAGGTGCAAATTTACAAATAAATCTAGTTTTGAGCAAAATAATTTTACAAATTTTTAAAGAATTTCTTTCTGAAGAATTTCTAATGCTTTGCTTACAGTTCTATTAATTACTTTTTCTCTAGGTTGACCAAAATCAAACTCTCTTACAAACTTCTCATTATCAGACACAAAAGCAATAAAAACAACTCCAACACTTTTATCTGTCTTATCTTGTGTAGGTCCTGCGTTACCTGTAACAGCAACTGCAAAATCTGTTTTTAATTTATTTTTTAAACCTTTAGCCATTGCTAACGCAACCTGTTTACTAACTACAGAATGCTCTTTTATAATTTCTGCAGAAACATCTAGTAAATTTATTTTAGCTTCTTCGGAGTATGCAACAATACTTCCTTTATAGTATGAAGAAGATCCAGGAACCGCGACCAAAGTTGCTGCAATTTTACCACCAGTTAAACTTTCTGCAGTCGCTAATGTTTTTTTATTTTTTGTTAGCAACTCTCCTACTCGCTTTTCTAGGGAGTTATCGTCATCTAAACCAGTTATAAATTCTGGAATCAATTTATAAACTTCATCTACTTTAGATGTTAATTCTTTTTCTAAAAGTTCTCTATCTGTACCTTTTGCAGATAAACGTAAACGAACTTTACCAAAAGATGGTAAATACGCCAACTTTATATAACTTGGTAGATTGTCTTCAAAATGCTCTAATGTTTCTGCGATAGTACTTTCTCCGGCTCCATAAGTCATAATTGTCTTATGAAATATATAAGGTAACTGATATTGCTTTTGAATTCTAGGCAATACTTCATTTACAATTAATCCTTTCATCTCATAAGGTACGCCTGGTAATGATACAAAAACCGTTTCGTTTTCGAAAAACCACATTCCGGGTGCTGTACCAAATGTATTCATTAACAAAGTTGCTTTAGAAGGCAATTGTGCTTGTGTTTTTTGAATTTCTTTAAAAGGATGATTTATTTTTTTAAAAAGTGCTTTTATATGAGCAATAACTTCTGGATACTCTACAACCTCATCATCTTTAAAGTAAGTTGCAATTGTTTTCTTGGTAATATCGTCTTTTGTTGGTCCTAATCCGCCAGTTAAAATAACAATATCTACTCTTTCTTGTGCTTCTTTTAATGCGTTTAAAATATGCTGTTTATCATCTTGAATAGATGTAACTTGATAAACCGATACTCCTATTTTATTTAATTGCTGACCAATAAATTGAGAATTTGTATCAACAATTTGACCAATTAAAATTTCATCTCCTATTGTTATAATTTCTGCATTCATTCTTTTCCTATTTCATTTATATCTGTATCGTTTCCGTTATTTTTTGCTAGTCTTTTTCTTAAAAACACAAATAGAATATACGGAATAATAATACTTAATAAGACTGATAAATTTTTGTTGTAACTATATTCTTGGGTAATTTCAAAATCTTTAACAAAGCCATAAACTAGCAAATAAATTAATCTTATTGCTATGGATATAGTAAAGCCGATAAAAAAATAGATTGTTTGATTTTTCTGATAACGTTTTGCTAAATAAACAAAACAACTACCTATAAATACAGAAGCTATTATTTGAAAAACAAAATTAACCAACTTTATTTTACTCTAATATTAAAAGCTTCTTTCCCTTCTATTACCCCTTTTAAAGTATCATTTTCGGCAACTTTGCCAACACCAGCTGGTGTACCTGTATAAATAATATCTCCTTTTTTTAATGTAAAATATTGAGAAACATATGCAATTAATTCATCAATTTTCCACAACATTGCATTAGTGTTTCCGTCTTGTACTATGGCATCATTTTTATACAATTGAAAATTTAAATTTTCTAAATCAAAGTTTTCCTTCGGATAGAACTCACCAACAACTGCGCTTCCATCAAAAGCTTTTGCTTTTTCCCAAGGCAATCCTTTCTCTTTGCATTTAGCTTGTACATCTCTTGCTGTTAAATCGATTCCTAAACCAATTTCATCATAATATTTATGCGCAAACTTTGTGTCTATATGTTTACCTACTTTGTTTATCTTTACTAAAACCTCTACTTCGTAATGAACATCATTAGAAAAAGGCGGAATGAAAAAAGGGTTTTTTCTAGGTAAAATTGCTGAATCTGGTTTTAAAAAAACAACAGGATTTTCTGGTTTTTCATTCGCCAATTCTTCTATATGTTTTGCGTAATTGCGCCCAATACAAATTATTTTCATACTCAATTACTAATTTTAATTACGAATATTACACCCGTAATTGATCATTTATAATTAAAAATTATTCTCCTGCTTCTGGAAAAACAATAGCTCTATTTCCTGAAACTATTATTTGATGATTTAAATGATTTTTAACTGCTCTTGCTAAAACCAACTTTTCTATATCTGCACCAATTCTTTTTAACGTAAACGGTGTACTTTCGTGTGTAACAGGTTCTACATCTTGCTCGATAATTGGGCCTTCATCTAAATCTTCTGTAGCATAATGTGCTGTTGCTCCAATTAACTTTACACCTCTTTCATAGGCTTTTTTATAAGGATTTGCACCTTGAAAAGCTGGTAAAAAAGAATGATGAATATTAATTATTCTTTCTGGATATTTGTTAATAAAGTTAGAAGATAAAATTTGCATGTAACGTGCCATTATTGTCAAATCAATTTCATTGTCATCTAATAACTTCATTACCTGCGCTTCTTGCGCTTCTTTTGTATCTTTTGTTACTGGCAAATAATAATAAGGCACATTAAACATTTCTGCAATATGTCTTAATTTATCATGATTACTTATAATTAACTTTACATTACAATCTAATAAACCTTCTTTGTTTCTAGACAGCAAATCATATAAATTATGACTTGTATGAGAAACCATAATGGCTACATTTTGTCTATCATCACCATAATATACAGACCAATCTATTTGTAAAGGTTCAGACAACTCTACAAAACTATTTTCTAAAACAACTCTAGAAATTTCTGCACCTTCTGCATCTAAACGAATTCTCATAAAATATGTGTTCTCTGTGGCATTTACATATTGTTGACAACTAACAATATTAAAAGAGCGTTCGTAAAAGAAATTGGTAATTTTTGCCAATAATCCTTTTTGATCTGGACATTTTATAAGAAATGTTACTATTTGTGGTTTCATTGTAATTAATTGTGACGTATTCATATCAAATTACAAGATTAAATAATCTCGTTATTCTAAAATTTATTATTAGCTATGGAATCCATTTTTTTGGAAAGTTAGGTTTTCTTTTTTCAAGAAACGCATCTCTTCCTTCTTTAGCTTCATCTGTCATGTAGGCTAAACGAGTTGCTTCTCCGGCAAAAACTTGTTGCCCAACCATACCGTCGTCAGTTAGATTCATTGCAAATTTTAGCATTTTTATAGAAGTAGGCGATTTTTCTAAAATTTCTTGTGCCCATTGATATGCAGTATCTTCTAATTCATCATGCGGAATTACAGCATTTACCATTCCCATTTCATAAGCTTCTTGTGCAGAATAGTTTCTACCTAAAAAGAAAATTTCTCTAGCTTTTTTCTGACCAACCATTTTTGCCAAATATGCAGAACCATAACCACCATCAAAAGAAGTTACATCTGCATCTGTTTGTTTAAAAATTGCATGTTCTTTAGATGCTAAAGTTAAATCGCAAACAACATGTAAACTATGTCCGCCACCAACTGCCCAACCTGGTACAACACAAATAACCGCTTTTGGCATAAAACGAATTAAACGTTGTACTTCTAATATATTTAATCTGTGATAACCATCTTCACCAACATACCCTTGATGTCCGCGTGCTTTTTGATCTCCGCCAGAACAAAAAGAATAAACACCATCTTTTGTACTTGGCCCTTCTGCAGACAATAAAACAACACCAACGCTTGTATCTTCGCCAGCATCATAAAATGCATCGTACAATTCTTTAGTAGTTTTTGGTCTAAATGCGTTTCTTACATTTGGTCTATTAAACGCTATTCTAGCAACACCGTTGCATTTTTTATAGGTAATATCTTCGTATTCTTTAACAGTTTTCCACTCGGGTTGTATCATATTTTTGTATTTTAGACGTTCTAAAAGAGAACAAAAGATTCTTATCTACAAAAATAAACATTCTAAATGATGATTAAGAAATCACCGCTATTAATATTCTTATTTTTTTCAATTTGTATTTTTTCTCAGAAAATTATTACCAAAACTATCAATTCTGATTATGTTGATGATAAAAGAGAAATTAAAATTTATTTACCTGAAGGATATGATGCTAAAGAAGAGAAAAATTATCCTTTAGCAATTGTTTTAGATGCAGAGTACTTATTTGATGCTTATGTAGGTAATGCGGTGCTTTTTGCAGCAAAAGACAAAGCACCAAAACAAATAATTGTTGGTGTCAAAATGACATCCACAAGAAAAAAAGATACCTATTTTAATAGAAATAATGGTAATTTAACTGTAGAAAATAAAAAATTCTATCAATTTTTAAGAAATGAAGTAATCTTCGAGATTGAAAGTAATTATAAAACATCGCCATTTATTTCGATAATTGCAGAAGGAACGTCAGCAAACTTAGCTACAACTTTTTTAGCTGAACAAACGCCAATCATTAACGCATACGTATGTATAAACCCTACTTTTTCTGATTTTATTGGCACACAATTACAAAACTATAATTTACCTGGTTTAGAAAAAGAAGACAATACTTTTTACTTCTATACAAATAACTCGAACTCTTTTTCGGCAAACAAACAGACTAAAATTTCTCAATTACAATCCGGACTTTCTAGCTTAGAAATTAAAAACTTCAATATTATAAACGATACGATTAATACAAATAGTAGTATTTCTGCTATTTCTGAAGCAATGCCAAGAGCTATTACAAAAGTTTTTGAAATTTATTCGGCAATTTCGAAGGAAGAATTTGATAAAAACATTAAAGATTTATCGCCAATTGATGCCATCTCTTATCTAGAAAACAAATATTTAGATATCGAGTTTTTATTTGGAAGTAACTTAGGTATTAGAGAGCAAGATGTTTTTGCTGTAGAAAAAATAGTTATCGAAAAAGAAAACGGAGATCAATTACTAAATTTCGGAAAAATGATTTTAAAACTTTTTCCTTCTTCACCTTTAGGCAACTATTACATTGGTCGTTATTATGAAGAAGGTAAAAATATTAAAAAAGCATTATACCATTATAAAATAGGTTATGGTAAAATGGATCCGGCAGATCCTAATGCAGATGCTTTTTATGAAAATGTTTTAAGATTGGGCGGGCAATAAATTATTTAACCAATTCTATTCGATCTTCTTTAATGTCAATTAATTTTTGTCTATAAAGATTACCAACCGCTTTTTTAAATGCTTTTTTACTCATTTTCATATGAAAACGAATTGAATCTGGCGAGCTTTTATCTGTTAACAATAAAAAACCTTCTCTACTGTTTTTTAGCTTTTCTAAAACCTTTTCAACATCAGCATCTATTACATTTCTAAAACCTTGTGGTCTTAAAGAAACATCGATTTTACCATCTTCACGAATCTTTTTAATATAACCAACAACTTCCATGTTTTCTTCTAAGTCCTGAAAAACTTCACTTCTAAAAAGCAAACCATCATACTCTTCATTAATTAAAACAGTATACCCTAAACCAGTTTCGGTTTCTATAACAAGGTTTACTTTTTCACCTTCTTTCAAATTCATTTCTCCTTCGTATGTATCTTCTTGTGATTCCATTATTTTATATATTTAAAATATTCTTTTAAAATTAAATCATTTTCTTTACATGGTGTAAAGATTTCTAAAATTTTTGGTTTTTGAGTCTGTGCAGAATTTATCTCTACACTTTCATCAAAGAAACCTTTTAATTGTTGCGCAACAGTTTCTGTAGAAAAAGCTTTTAGATATTCGAAATTATGCATTTTACATAAATGTTCTGCAGTTAAGCAGTGTGGTGTTTCAAAATATTTTGTTGCGTTGGTTGTTTTTGGTCCTGGTATAATTTTAAAAATACCGCCACCAGAATTGTTAATTAAAATAATTCTAAAATTACTTGGTATATTTTTATTCCAAAGTGCATTAGAATCATAGAAAAAACTTAAATCACCAGTAATAAAAACCGTCTGATTTTTATTTGCAAAAGCAGCACCAACTGCCGTAGAAGTACTACCGTCTATACCACTTGTACCTCTGTTACAAAAAACTGTATTGCTTTTATCTATAGAAAATAATTGTGCATATCTAATAATTGAACTGTTACTAATTTGAATCTGACAATTATTAGGCAAATTAGCTAAAACTTGTTCAAAAACTTTAAAATCTGAATGTGCTGTTTGGGCTAAAAAATTAGCATGTTTCTCTCTTCTTTTATCTCTAATTGTTAACCATTTATCTTGATAAGTACTTTCTTTTTTAACAACCAAGTTGTTAAAATTCTTAAAAAAATCTACTGGTTGTGTTTGTATAAATTCTGATAAACAGAAAAAAGTATTTGTAGCTTTTTTAGCATCAATATTCCAATGATGTTTTGGTTGATATTTTCTTAAAAACTGTTTAATTCTTTTCGAAACTATCATTCCGCCAAACGTAATTAAAACTTCTGGCTTTAAATTTTCAAACTGATTTTCATCCAAAGAAAATATCAATTGATCTATAGAATTTACAGCTTTATTATGATGTAAATTAGAGGTTGTTTCTGTAAAAATCAAAACCGAATCGTCATCAGCATATAAATCTATTAATTGGTGTAATTCCTCATCAGGATAACTAACACCAACTAAAATCATTTTCTTTTCTGCGTCATTCCAAATATTCGACAAATTATCATAATCAATATGAGAATTATCTAAAGAACTCATCGATATATGCGGAAAATGATATTCTTTTAATTCAGAAACTGTTTCATACAAAGGCTCATCAAAAGGCACATTTATATGCACCGGACCTTGCTTAGAAACTGCTGTTTGTAAAGCTTCGCCAATTAATTGAGAATTTCTGGTTTTAAACTTTTCGTTTTCGATTAAGTTTGCAGAAAATAAAATATGATTTTCGAAAACATTTTCTTGACGGATTGTTTGGCCATCACCAATATCAATTAAATGCTTTGGTCTATCCGCAGAAATTACCACCAAAGGTATATTGCTATAAAAAGCTTCTGCTATTGCAGGATAATAATTTAATAATGCAGAGCCAGATGTACATAAAACTGCAACAGGTTTTTGAGTTTGTTGCGCAATACCTAAAGCAAAAAAAGCAGCACAACGCTCATCTACTACACTTAAAGTTTCAATTTCTTTATGATTAGAAAAACCAACAGTTAAAGGTGCGTTTCTTGAACCTGGTGATATAACAACAGTATCAATTTCGAATTGATTACATGCAGATATTACAATTTGTGCGAGTTCTTTTTTTGGATACATTACTATAAATTACAAAGTAGCAAAGTTACGAAGTACAAAAGTGAATAAAGACAAAAAAGCCAGAAAGTAAAAAATAACTTTTCTACTTTCTGACTAATTTTATGTAAAATCAACTATGTCGATTAGTTTCCTTTTTGGTAATCTGCTAAAAACTTAGCTAAACCACTATCTGTTAATGGGTGTCTTAACAATCCTTCGATAGCGCTTAAAGGACCTGTCATTACATCAGAACCTAATTTTGCACAATCTATAATATGCATTGTATGACGCACAGAAGCTGCTAAAATTTCTGTTTCGAAACCATAATTATCATATATATGACGAATTTCTGCAATTAGGTTTAAACCATCTGTAGAAATATCATCTAATCTACCAATAAAAGGCGATACGTAAGTTGCACCTGCTTTAGCAGCCAATAAAGCTTGTCCTGCAGAAAAAACTAAAGTAACGTTTGTTTTAATTCCTTTAGAAGAAAAATATTTACACGCTTTTACACCGTCTTTAATCATTGGTAATTTTACCACAATCTGCGGATTTAAAGCAGCCAAAGCTTCACCTTCTTTCACCATACCATCGAAATCTGTAGAAATAACTTCTGCAGAAACATCACCATCTACCAACTCACAAATTTCTTTATAATGGTTAATAATGTTGTCTTCTCCTGTAATTCCTTCTTTAGCCATTAAAGATGGGTTTGTTGTAACTCCGTCTAAAATACCCAAAGCCTGCGCTTCTTTAATTTGCTCTAAATTTGCTGTGTCAATAAAAAATTTCATTTGTATCTATTTTATTTTAGTTGTGTTCTATTTTTTTGGGCGTTCGAGCGGGCTTTACGCACTCGCTTTTTGTCTATACTTCACAAAAGAGCTCAAACAAAGCTTCAATCCCTAACGCAAATATAGTTAGTTGAATATAATTTCTGTTCAATCGAAAACTATATTTTATTACTAGTTATAAACAGTAATATTACAATTTATAATGATTCATTAATAATTTTTCGAACCAAGTATCTGGCAAAATTCGTTTTAATACAATAGAGAATTTCTCTAAAGTTCCGCCTACTTTATAATGTATTTTAGGATTTTTTGTATTGATAATTTTATACACTTTTTTAGCCATTTCTATAGGATCTTTACCTGTGTCTACATGCGCATCCATTAAATCTAAATTAGCTTTGTAATTTTCTTTGTACACAGAATCTTTAAAAAGTGGCGTATGGTATCTTCTAGAAATTATATCTGTTGCAAAATCTCCTGGTGCAATATTTACAATATTAATTCCGAATCTTTTTACCTCCATTCTTGTCGCTTCCGTTACCAATTCTAATGCACCTTTAGAAGACGAATAAATTCCTCTAAACGGTAAACCCATATAACCAGCAATCGAAGTTGTGTTAATAATAACACCAAATTTTTGCTTACGCATAAAAGGTAAAACTGTTTTAATTACATCGATAGCACCAAAGAAATTTGTGTTAAAGGCGTTTCGCATTTCATCTGTTGGCGTTTCTTCTATAGGTCCTGTAACACCAATACCAGCATTATTTACTAAAATATCTATTCTGCCTTCTTTTTGTATGATACTAGAAACTGCCGTTTTTATCGTTTCAATTTTTAAAACATCCAAAGCAATTAATTCAAAAGAAAAATCTTGCTCATTTTTTGGGTTTCTACTTGTACCATAAACTTTATAACCTTTTTCAGATAAAAAAGTAGCAATTGCTTTACCAATACCAGAAGATGCACCGGTAACTAATACTATTTTAGACATATTTTAATACTTACAACAGATTACATTCTTAAAAGTAATCTTTTAATTTGCTGCAAATATCTAAAAAGTAAACCAAGCAATCTAAAAATTAGAAAAGTAATTGTGTAAAGTTAAAAGAAGTATTTGTAAGAAACTATCGGGTACAAAAAATGGCAAGCTACCTACATCACACCGCTACAACCTAATACCTTTGCTGCGTTCCCGCCCTGGAGGATTCAAAGGGAGCTAGTTGTGTAGAACTTGCCGATGCAAATTTACAATCTATTTTGATTAAAACAATTAAAATTTTATTAATTTTTTTGTAACATTTTTAAATTACTGAATACTAATATATTGTTGCGATAGAAATATAAAAAAAAATTAAAATTTTATACTATCTCATCGAAATGAATATATTTGTATAACTAACTAATCAAAAAAACAAATGGACAATCAAGCAAACAGTAAAAGTATTATTCTAAACTATGGACTAATTTTAGGTATAGCAGGAGTTCTAGTAAATTTAACCATTTATGCAATGGGTATGCACTTGAACCCTCATTGGTCTGTATCTATACTACAAGGTGCATTATTAATTGGTTTTATTTTAGTGTCTATAAAAAAATATAAAGAAGCTAATGGTGGTTTCTTATCATGGGGACAAGGTGTTAAAGTTGGTGTTGGTGTAGCAATAGTAGCAGGTTTAATTGGTGTTATTTATAGTTATTTGTTTATGACTTTTTTAGAGCCAGATTTTATGAATCAAATGATGGAAGTGCAAAACCAAACAATGCTAGACCAAGGAATGACAGATGAGCAAATAGAAGCTGCAAATGAAATGAGTAAAAACTTTCAATCTCCTGGTATAATTGCTGCTTTTGCAATTATTGGTAGTGCAATCGGTGGTTTTATAGTTTCTGCAATTGCTGCAGCAATCATGAAAAAATCTGAAGAAGAAACTTACTAAATTTTAAATTTATAAGTTTAATTTTACAACTTATAACATTATATATTAAATATGGATATTTCGGTAGTAATACCACTTCTTAACGAAGAAGAATCTTTAGATGAATTATACAATTGGATTGCAAAAGTTATGCAATCCAATTGTTATTTATATGAAGTAATTTTTATTGATGATGGTAGTACAGATGCTTCTTGGAAAACTATAGAAAAACTAGCCAAAGAACACGAACCTGTTAAAGGAATTCGTTTTCAAAAAAATTATGGGAAATCTCAGGCTTTAGACGCTGGTTTTGAAATGGCAAAGGGTGCTGTTGTGATTACTATGGATGCTGATTTACAAGACAATCCAGAAGAAATACCAGAATTGTATAATCTTATAATTAAAGAAGATTTCGACCTAATTTCTGGGTGGAAAAAGAAACGTTACGACAACGTTGTTACTAAAAATATTCCTTCAAAACTTTTTAATGCTGCTGCAAGAAAAACATCTGGCTTAAAATTACACGATTTTAATTGTGGATTAAAAGCTTATAAGAATGAAGTTATTAAATCGGTAAAAGTTAGCGGAGAAATGCACAGATACATTCCTGTTTTAGCTAAAAATGAAGGTTTTACAAAAATTGGAGAAAAAGTTGTACAACACCAAGCAAGAAAATACGGAGAAACAAAGTTTGGAATGGACAGATTTGTTAACGGATTTTTAGATTTAATTACAATCTCATTCCTTTCTAAATTCGGCAAAAGACCAATGCACTTTTTTGGACTTTGGGGAACTTTTATGTTTTTATTTGGTACAACAACCGCATTTTATATTGGTGCAGTTAAATTATATAAAGTTTTTAATGGCATCAAAACCATCTTAGTAACAGATAATCCTTGGTTTTACATTGCACTAACTTCTATGATATTAGGAACCTTATTATTTTTAGCTGGTTTTATAGGTGAACTTATTATAAAAACCAAAACCAATGAAAAACACTACTCAATTAAAGAAAAACTAAATTTCTAACTGTATATTTGTAATTAAGTATCAATTAAAAATCAAACCAAAATGAGCGAAATATTAGAAAAAGCAAAACAATGGTTAACACCTACATTCGATAAAGAAACACAAGATCAAATTCAGAAATTAATTAGTGAAAACTCATCTGAATTAACTGATAGTTTTTACAAAGACATGGAGTTTGGTACTGGTGGAATGCGTGGTGTAATGGGCGCAGGAACCAATAGAATAAACAAATATACATTAGGTAGAGCAACACAAGGTTTGTCTAATTACTTAATTGAAAACGTAAATAAAGAGCAAATAAAAGTAGTAATTGCTTATGATTGTAGACATAACAGTAAAAAGTTTGCTAAAATCGTATCAGACGTTTTATCTGCAAATAACATAAAAGTATTCTTGTTCGAAGATTTAAGACCAACACCAGAATTATCTTTTGCTGTAAGACATTTAGATTGTGATGCGGGTATAGTATTAACTGCGTCTCACAATCCGCCAGAATATAATGGTTACAAAGTATATTGGGCAGATGGCGGACAAATTGTACCTCCGCATGATGGCGGAATTATTGGCAAAGTAAACGCTTTAGATTTTTCTGAAATTAATTTTGATGCTAACGAAGATTTAATTGAAACAATTGGTAAAAATGTTGACGCTGTTTTTATTGAAGCATCAGTAAAAAATGGCTCTTTAGCAGAAAATATCAATAGAGATAATTTAAAAATTGTTTTTACTTCTTTACACGGTACTTCTATTGTATCTGTGCCAGATGCTTTGGCTAAAGCTGGGTATACAGATGTTCATATCGTAGAAGAACAAAGAGTTCCTAATGGCGATTTTCCAACGGTAAAATCTCCGAACCCAGAAGAACCAGAAGCCTTAAAAATGGCTACAGATTTGGCTAATAAGATAGATGCTGATATTGTTATTGGTACAGATCCTGATTGCGACAGATTAGGTGTTGCAGTTAGAGATACTAACGGCAAAATGAAGTTATTAAATGGTAACCAAACTATGGTTTTAATGACTGAATTCCTTTTAAAGAAATGGAAAGAAGAAGGTAAAATGAACGGTAAACAATTTGTAGGTTCTACTATTGTTTCTACTGAATTGGTTAACGACGTAGCTGCAAATTATAATGTTGAAACTAAAATTGGTTTAACAGGTTTTAAATGGATTGCCAAAATGGTGAAAGATTTTCCAGAACTTGATTTTATTGGTGGTGGAGAAGAAAGTTTCGGATACATGGTTGGCGGCTTCGTAAGAGATAAAGATGCAGTTACGGCTACATTATTAGCTTGTGAAATTGCTGCTTACGCAAAACAAAATGGTAGCTCTTTCTACGAAGAATTATTAAATATTTATGTTGATAATAAATTCTATAAAGAACATTTAATTTCTATTGTTAAAAAAGGAATGGATGGAGCCGCAGAAATTCAGCAAATGTTAAGCGACATGCGTAATAATCCTTTATCAGAAATTGATGGCGAAAAAGTAGAATCTTTATCAGATTATCAAGCTTCAACTAAAAAGAACTTAATTACTGGTGAGGTATCTAAAATTAACATACCAAAATCTAATGTTTTAATTTATCAAACAGCAAACGGAACAAGAATTGCGGCTAGACCAAGTGGAACAGAGCCTAAAATTAAATTTTACTTTAGTGTAAATTCTTCTCTTGATACAAAAGAAAATGCAGAAAAAGTAGAAGCTGAATTAGATGCTAAAATTCAACGAATTATTAAAGAAATGAAATTAAATTAATGGGATATTTTAAGGACATTTTAAAATACGAAAAGAAGTATAGAAAATTTACAGTTTTAAATATACTTTTTAATATACTTTATGCTATTTTTAATGTACTTTCTGTATTAGCATTTATTCCGGTATTAGGTATACTTTTTAGCACAAACAAAGAAGTTTTAAAAAAACCTACTTACCAAGGAATTACTAAAATTGGAGACTTTTTAAAAGAAAGTTTTTATCATTTTATTTCAGAAAAAATAGAAAACGAAGGCAATATAAAAACATTAGTTTTTATTTGCCTTTTGGCTATTTCTTTGTTTTTTCTAAAAAACTTATTTAGATATTTAGCATCGTATGTAATTACATTTTTAAGGACAGGTGTTGTAAAAGATTTAAGAGACAATTTATATCATAAAATTGTAGAGTTACCTGTTTCGTATTTTTCTGAAAAAAGAAAAGGAGACATTATTGCTAGAATGACTTCTGATGTTCAAGAGGTTGAAAATTCTATATTAACTTCTATAGAAACAATTGTTAGAGAACCTTTAACGGTAATTATTGCTATTTCTTTAATGCTTTTTATGAGCGTTAAATTAACCTTATTTGTTTTTATTTTACTACCTGTTTCTGGTTTTATAATTTCTTCAATAAGTAAAAAGCTAAAAGCAAATTCTATTAAAGCTCAAAAAGAAACTGGTAATTTTTTATCATTTATAGAAGAAACCTTAACAGGTTTAAGAATTATTAAAGGCTTTAACGCAGAAAATGTTATTGCAAATAAATTTAAAAACTCAACTTTAAAGTTTAAGGAGTTGATGACTAATGTAATTCATCGACAAACATTAGCATCTCCTATGAGCGAGTTTTTAGGGTCTGCAACAATAATTGCGATTCTTTGGTATGGTGGTACAGAGGTTTTGTCTAACAAAAGCTCTCTAAAACCTGATGAATTTATGGGTTATATTGTTTTGTTTTATACTGTTTTAAATCCTATAAAATTAATTACAACCACTTTTTATAACATACAAAAGGGTGAAGCTTCTGCAGAAAGAATTATGTCTGTTTTAAATACTGAAAATAGTATAAAAGATATACCAAATGCTCTGCAAAAAAATGCTTTTTCTTCAGAAATTGAATTTAAAAACATTTCATTTAAATATAAAGACGATTATGTTTTAAAAGATTTTTCTTTAACTATTAATAAAGGAGAAACAGTTGCTTTGGTTGGACAATCTGGTAGCGGAAAATCTACATTAGCAAACCTAATAACTCGTTTTTATGATGTAAATAAAGGTGAAGTTTTATTGGACAATAACAACATTAAAAATATCACTAAAAAATCTTTAAGAGATTTAATGGGAATTGTTTCTCAAGATTCAATTCTTTTTAATGATACAATAGCTAATAATATAAAGTTAGGAACTCAAGACGCCACAGATTCGGCAATATTAGAAGCTGCAAAAATTGCAAATGCAGATGAGTTTATTCAAAATTTACCCGAAAAATACGATACTAATATTGGTGATAGTGGTAATACGCTTTCTGGCGGACAAAAACAGCGTTTGTCTATTGCTAGAGCCGTTTTAAAAAATCCGCCAATAATGATTTTAGATGAAGCTACTTCTGCCCTAGATACAGAATCTGAACAACTAGTTCAATTAGCTTTAGAAAAAATGATGCAAAACAGAACATCTTTAGTAATTGCACACAGATTGTCTACTATTCAAAAAGCAGATAAAATTGTGGTACTTAAAAAAGGGGAAATTGTAGAACAAGGTAAACATGAAGAACTTCTTGCAAAAAAAGGAGAATACTTTAAATTGGTTACAATGCAAAGTTTATCTTAGTTAATCGATATCTTGGTGTGTTTTAAATCCGAATTTTCTATACACCATTTTTCTACCAATTTTAAACATGTTTTTGTAAACTAGTACAGATAATATAGCCTGATCTTGTCTGTGATTTGACCTGCTACTTCCTTCTGGAGCAATACAGGCCTTATTTTTTGCACAGTCACTCCATTTTTTAATTACATTTCTTACAGCTACATTATTATAATTAGCAGCAACACATGCACCGTTTAAATTTCGTTGATTTAATATTTTAGAGTCATTAGAAATACCTAAACAATCTAAAGATTTTTCATGCGTCCATTCAGAAACAATCCCTTTAGAAAAAGGTGAATAAAAACCATACAATTCTATTATCTTTCTAAGAGAATTTAACGGTTTAACAACTTTATTACCGCCATCTAACCAACATACAGAAGTTTTAAATTCATTTAAAACAGTATTAATAATTACAGGTTTCCAAGCATACTCACCAGCATTTACTTTTACATTAAAATATTCTGGATACTTAGCATAATCAAAATCTCTTAACTCGAAGTTTTTAAATTTCGATTTTATTTTTAGAACCTCATCAGAAGTTAAACCAAGGTTGTAAATTATAGTTTTTGTATTTTTTTCATGAACTTTTAAACTTTCTAAAAGCTGATAAAGGCTTTTAAAATGAGAACTATCAGAACCTGTTACGATAACTAATTCTTGTTTACTATCAATAAAAAAAAGTCTAAGATCTAAAAATAAGGTTCTTATTTCTGTAAATAATTTCATGTATTTATACTGAAAGTGTTAAACCCAATTCTTTTCCTTTTTCGATCATAAATTTATAACAAGCATCGTGCTCATTAGGTATTTTACCATCTAAAATAGCTTCTTTGATAGCTTCTTTAATTTGACCAATTTCTCTACATGGTTTTAGATTAAATGCTTCGATAATTTCTTCTCCTGAAATTGGTGGTTGAAAATTACGTACTCTATCTCTCTCTTCTACTTCTTTTATTTTAGCTCTTACAATTTCGAAATTACTATGATATCTTTTAAATTTCTTAGGATTTTTAGTTGTAATATCTGCCTCACAAAGCGTCATTAAATCATTAATATCATCACCGGCATCAAAAACCAAACGTCTCACTGCAGAATCTGTAACATCACTTGCTAAAACGATAGGTCTAGAACTAAGCATTACCATTTTTTTAACAAACTTCATTTTATTATTTAATGGCATTTTTAATCTTTTAAAGATTTTTTGAACCATTTTAGAGCCAACAAATTCATGCGAATGAAATGTCCAACCAACTTTTTTACTAAATCTTTTTGTTGGTGCTTTACCAATGTCATGCAACAAAGCTGCCCAACGAAGCCAAACATCATCTGTATTTTCAGAAATATTATCAACCACTTCTAATGTATGATAAAAATTATCTTTGTGCTTCTGCCCTTCTACCTCTTCTACTCCTTTTAAAGCAATTAATTCTGGTAAAATTTGCTTTAACAATTTTGTTTTTTCTAGTAATAAAAAACCAACAGATGGCTTAGAAGAAGACATAATCTTATTCAACTCATCAACAATTCGTTCTCTAGTAATTATATGTAATCGATCTGCATTTTTTGTTATTGCAGATAACGAATCATGTTCAATTTTAAAATTTAATTGCGTTGCAAAACGAATTGCACGCATCATTCGCAATGGATCATCAGAATACGTAATATCCGGATTTAAAGGGGTTCTTATAATTCCGTTTTCTAAATCCTCCATACCATTAAAAGGATCTAATAATTCACCAAAATTCGATTCATTTAAACTTAAAGCCAAAGCATTAATAGTAAAATCTCTTCTGTTTTGATCATCTTGCAAACTACCTTCGGTAACCTCTGGATTTCTACTTTCTTCTGTATAAGACTCTTTTCTGGCACCAACAAACTCTATTTCTACATCTTTAAAACGTAACATTGCGGTTCCGTAGGTTTTAAAAACCTGAACCTTTGGTTTATTTGGTAATAAACTAGAAACTTTTAGCGCCAAATCGATACCGCTGCCAATTGCAACTACATCAATATCTTTTGCTGTACCTCTTTTTAAAAAAAAGTCTCTAACAAAACCACCAATTACATAACTTTCTACTTGTAGCTCTTTTGATGCTTTAGATATAATATTAAAAATTTCTGATGAGATTGCTTCTGTATACTTCATATTCCTTTAAAAGTGTTCGCAAATTTATTATTTTCTAAGCTTTTAAACAGCAAATTAATCAAAGAAAATTGTAATAACATTTGTACTTTTGCGTATTGCATAAAAAATCACCTTTTTTTACTTAAAATTAACCATGATTATTGTTAGAATACTTGGCGGATTAGGAAACCAAATGTTTCAATATGCGTATGCAAAGTCGCTAGAAATGAAAGGTTACGAAGTGCAATTAGATCTATCTAAAATAAAAAAATACAAATTGCATGGTGGTTATCAATTAGATAAATATAAAATTGATCTAAAAACTGCAAACTCATTCAATTTATTCTTATCAAAAATAAATCCGTTTAAAACCTTAAAAGAAAAGAATTTATTATTCGATAAAAACTTAACCAACTTAAAAGGAAACGAATATTTAAAAGGATATTTTCAGACAGAAAAATATTTTTCTGATATTAGAAGCGAATTAATTCATCAATTTGTACTTAAAGAAGAACTTTCTAACTCTACTAAACTATATAAAACCGAAATTTTAAAATCAGAAACTAGCTGTTCTATACATATTAGGCGCGGTGATTATGTAACAGATTCAAAATCGAACACTATTCACGGAACTTGTAGTTTAGCATATTATAAAGAAGCTATTAAAATCATCAATAAAAAACATTCTAATGTTTCTTTTTTTATTTTTTCTGATGATATCAATTGGACAAAAGATAATTTAGTTATCGAAAATGCTGTTTATATAAACCATAAATGTTTACCACATGAAGACATTTATTTAATGAGCTTATGTAAACATAATATTACAGCAAACAGCAGTTTTTCTTGGTGGGGAGCTTGGTTAAATAGAAATAAAAATAAAACTATAATTGCACCAAGAAATTGGTTTGTAGATAAAGTAAACGAAATTGCTTGCCAAAACTGGATAAAAATATGATGACTTATAAAGTTTACTACATAAATTTAGATAAAAGCTTAGAAAGAAGAAATTTTATGGAAAATCAATTTAAAAAATTGAATATTCCATTAACCAGAATGCCTGCCGTTTATGGTAAAGAATTACCTAAAACATATTTAGAAAAAGCAAAAAAACAACACAATATACTTACTCATTTTCCGTATTTAAACGATGGTGAAATAGGATTAACAAAAACGTATTTTGATCTTTGGAGTATTGTTGCCAAACAAAAAGAAGATTTTGCAATTATTTTAGAAGATGATGCATTATTAACTGATGATTTTTTTGATGATTTAGAAAAAATCTTAATTTCTGCCACTAATAAAGATTTTATTGATATTGCAGGTAGAAAAGGTTTTTTATCTATAGAAAGCAAAGAACTATTGAACAAGTTTGCAATACCTGCTTTACAAACAACAGGGCAAATAATAGGTAAAGATGCTGCTAAATTATTAGCTAAAAACTTAACCACATATTATGCACCAATAGATGTTTTAAAGCAAGATGTATTTAAACACAAAGTAAAAGTTTACACTACTGTTAAAAGTTATGTTAGTAGTAATGATAAAAATGTTGGTGGCACAACCATTCAACAAAAAAGTATGCCGAAAGTTAAAAAGATTTTAAGAGAAATTTTAAGACCAATTTGGCAACTAATTGCATTTTTAACCTATAAAAATTATCGATTTTTTAGGAATATTATCTTTTATAAAAGCAATTAATTTTCTTCAATACCTTTATTTAATAACCATAACTTTATATATCTGGTAAAAACAGAATACGCTAGTATTTTTGATAAAATTAATCCCGTTAATCCGTCTAAAAAACCTAAACGGATTACATAATGTATAAAAAACCTGGCAGTTGGCTTGATTAATAAATGAAAGGCATTTACTTTTTTACCTTTTTTATGAAGTTCTTGAGCTTTTAAAATCGAATAATGATTTATTTTAGCAATAAAATGATTATAATTTCTATAACCAAAATGATCAATTTTATTTTTAAGAAAACCCAACTCACCTTTAGAAACAATAGTTTCATGAACTACACCTCTATATTGACATTTATCTTTTAAAAATAATCGAACTACCTTATCTCTTTGCCAACCACTATAGTTTACTTTTTGATTTGCAAAATAGAAACTTCTACGAACATAAAACCCAACAAAGTTACCCGGATTTTTAACAGCTTCTAAAATTTCTTGTTTTACACTTTCTGTAACACGTTCATCTGCATCTAAAATATAGATCCAATCATAGGAAGCTTGCTGAATAGCAAAGTTTTTTTGAGAAGAAAAATCATCAAACTTTCGCTTGATGATTTTTACATTTAGCTTTTCGGCTATTACTAAAGTTTTATCTGTACTATAAGAATCTATAACAATAATTTCGTCTGCAAAACTTACAGATTTAATTGCATCTGCAATATGAATCTCTTCATTAAGTGTAGGTATTATTGCCGATATTTTTGTCATAGCATATTAAGTCTTAAACAGCTACGTCATATTCACGTAACGCATCGTTTAAAGACGTTTTTTTGTTTGTACTTTCTTTTCTTTTTCCAATAATTAAAGCACAAGGTACATTAAATTCTCCGGCTGCAAACTTTTTTGTATAACTTCCAGGAATTACAACAGAACGTGCAGGAACTCTACCTTTCATCTCTACTGGTTCATCACCTGTAACATCTATAATTTTTGTGCTCATTGTTAACACAACGTTTGCACCTAATACCGCTTCTTTTTCTACATGGACACCTTCTACAACAATACATCTAGAACCTATAAAAGCACCGTCTTCTATAATTACTGGTGCAGCTTGTAATGGTTCTAAAACACCACCAATACCAACACCACCAGATAAGTGAACATTTTTACCAATTTGAGCACAAGAACCAACTGTTGCCCAAGTATCTACCATTGTACCTTCGTCTACATAAGCACCAATATTTACATAACTTGGCATTAAAATAGTTCCGGCAGAGATATAAGCACCGTGTCTTGCTACTGCATTTGGTACAACTCTAATACCTCTTTCTGCAAAGTTTTTCTTTAAAGGAATTTTATCGTGATATTCAAAAATACCTGCTTCTAAAGTTTCCATTTTCTGAATAGGGAAATATAAAACTACTGCTTTCTTTACCCATTCGTTTACCTGCCAACCATCTGTTGTAGGTTCGGCTACTCTTAACTCTCCTTTATCTAATAAATCAACAACTTTTCTAATTGTATCTATCGTGCTTTGCTCTTTTAACAATTCACGGTTTTCCCATGCTGATTCTATAATTTCTCTAATTTCTTTCATTTTAATGGTATAATTTCTGCAAATATAAATGTATCTGTAAAAACTGAAAGCGAAGATACATTTTTTAAACAGATATTTCTGCTTTGTTTAAAAATCGTATTTTTGCTAAAACAATTATAAATGGCTAGAATTTTAGCAATAGATTTTGGAAAAAAAAGAACAGGAGTAGCTGTTACAGATGAATTACAAATAATAGCATCTGGTTTAACAACTATAAATACTGATGAACTTTTGTCCTTTTTAAAAGAATATACGTCTAAAGAAAAAGTAGAACTTATTTTAATAGGAAAACCAAAGCAAATGGACAATACTGATAGCGAAAGTGAAGTCTTAATATTGCCATTTATGAAAAAGTTAGAAAAACTACTACCTCAAATTCCGAAGAAAAGAATAGACGAACGTTTTACATCTAAAATGGCTTTTCAAACGATGATTGATAGCGGAATGAAGAAAAAGCAACGTAGAAACAAAGCCATGATTGACGAAATTAGTGCTACAATTATACTGCAATCTTATCTTTACAATATGTAAAATCGATTTCTTAATTACTTTTAGCTTATTAAATGTTAAAATCGGTTTAAAAATTATTGAATTTTAAAAATTCTCAATTCAAAAATTCGTCAATAGTAATTGTAAATTGTATTTTTGCAAACGTTTTTAAATAAAAATAAATGATATTACCAATTGTTGCGTACGGAGATCCGGTTTTAAGAAAAGTTGCTACAGAGATAACTAAAGATTATCCTGACTTAGAAAAACTAATTACCAATATGAAAGAAACTATGTACAATGCTTCTGGTGTTGGTATAGCAGCTCCTCAAATTGGCAAAGCAATACGTTTATTTGTTATTGATGCATCTCCTTTTGCAGAAGATGAAGAATTATCAGACAAAGATAGAGCTGCATTAAAAGATTTTAATAAAGTTTTTATCAACGCAAAAATTATCGAAGAAGAAGGTGAAGAATGGGTTTTTAATGAAGGTTGTTTAAGTATACCTGATGTTAGAGAAGATGTTATTAGAAAACCTAATATTACTATTGAATATTTAGACGAAAATTTCGAAAAGCATACAGAATCTTTAGATGGTTTAGCAGCAAGAGTTTTTCAACACGAATATGATCATATAGAAGGTATATTGTTTACAGATAAACTTTCTTCATTAAAGAAAAGAATCATCAAAAAGAAATTAGAAAACATTTCTAAAGGAAAAATTAGAGCAGATTATAGAATGCGTTTTCCAAATCAAAAAAAAGGTAAATAGTCTTAATATAAAGACACAAAATATATAACATGGAATTTAATAAAATTATAGCCGTAACAGGTAAAGCAGGTTTATACCAAGTAGTTTCTCAATCTAAAAATGCAATTATTGTTGCTTCTTTAACAGACAACAAACGTATCGCTATTAATGCGACTCAAAATGTTAGTTTGTTAGAAAACATTGCAATTTATACTTACGAAGAAGACATTCCTTTACTACAGGTTTTTAAGGCGATGTTCGAGAAAACAGAAGGTAAAGAAGCTATTTCTCACAAAGAAAGTGGTAAAAAACTAGAAGCATTTTTTGCTGAAGTTTTACCAGATTATGATGCAGAAAGAGTGTATACTTCTAACATTAAAAAAGTAATTCAATGGTTTAACCTTTTGGTTAAAGCTGGTATGGATTTTTCTAAAATAGAAGAAACTTCTGAAGAAAGCGCAGAATAATTTTTAAATTTATTGTTACTGTTTATTTGTAACTCTAAATTTTTACAAATTAATTTATATGAATTCTAGAAAAGAGCAACTAGCCGCATTTAATCGTTTGTTAGATATTATGGATGATCTTCGAGAGAAGTGTCCGTGGGATAAAAAACAAACATTAGAAAGTTTAAGGCATCTTACCATAGAAGAAACATATGAATTAGCAGATGCTATTTTAGACAACGATCTACAAGAAATAAAAAAAGAATTAGGCGATGTGCTTTTGCATATCGTCTTTTATGCTAAAATAGGTAGCGAAAAGAATTCTTTTGATATTGCTGATGTAGCCAATACAATTTCTGACAAATTAATAAATAGACATCCTCATATTTACGGCGATGTAAAAGTTGATAATGAAGAAGATGTAAAAAGAAATTGGGAAAAATTAAAGCTAAAAGAAGGCAATACATCTGTTTTAGAAGGTGTTCCTAAAAGTTTACCTGCAGTTGTAAAAGCAAGTAGAATTCAAGAAAAAGTAGCGGGCGTTGGTTTCGATTGGGAACAACCCGAACAAGTTTGGGAAAAAGTACAAGAAGAACTTGAAGAATTAAACGAAGAGATTAAAGCAGGAAACAAAGAAAATACCGAAAAAGAATTTGGTGACGTCTTATTTTCTATGATAAATTACGCTCGTTTTATTGATGTTAACCCTGAAAATGCTTTAGAGAAAACTAATAAAAAATTTATCAATCGTTTTCAGTTTCTAGAAAAAGCTGCCAAAGACGCTGGTAAAGATCTTTCTGAAATGTCTTTAACCGAAATGGATATTTATTGGGAGAAATCAAAAACATATTTTAAATAAAAAAAGCTCTCAAAATTTGAGAGCTTTTTTATTCTATGCTTTGTAATTACTTAGGCATTACAACGCTATCAATAGCATGTATTACACCGTTAGAAGCTGCAACATCTGCCATTATTACTTTAGACGTGTTTCCTTTTTCATCTTTTAAAATTACACTTTCACCATCTAAAGATGCAACCAACTTACCACCTTGAACAGTAGTTACTTCAAAAGCACCGTTATTAGCTTTTATTGCGGCAACAACAGCTGCTGCATCAAATTTACCAGAAACAACATGGTAAGTCAAAATACTAGTTAAAGTTGCCTTATTTTCTGTTTTCAATAAATTTGCTATCGTTCCTTCTGGTAATTTTGCAAAAGCATCGTTTGTAGGTGCAAATACAGTAAAAGGGCCATCTAAACTTAAAGTACTTACTAAATCTGCTGCTTTTACTGCTGCTACTAAAGTAGAGAAATTTTCATTTCCTACAGCAACTTCAACAATATTTGGTGTTTGCACCTTTTCTTCAACCTTTGCAACTACTTCTTTTTTTACATTATTTACTTCTTCTGTTTTAGCTGATTTACATGATGTAGCAGATAAAAATCCTACAATTGATAATGCTAATAATAAATTTTTTGTCTTCATAATTTGTGTTTTGGTTTTTAATTGTCGTCAAAATTATGAAAACAAAATAGTAAATAGGCTTAAAAATGTTTAATCTTTTGTTAAATAAATTAAACAAAAATAATTTATACATAAAAAAAACATCCAACTCTACATTTAGAATTGGATGTTTTAGTTGAAGTAAAAAATTATTATTTACTTAAATACATTTTTCTTCTTGAATATAAATTATAAAAATCATCATCTTTTAAACTATCTATAAATAGAATACTTTCTCCTGTAGATTTCATTTCTGGACCTAATTTCTTATTAACATTCGGGAACTTATTGAATGAAAATACGGGTTGTTTAATTGCAAAACCTTCTAATTGAGGGTTAAAATCAAAATCAGTTACTTTATTATGACCAAGCATAACTTTTGCAGCATAATTTACATAAGGTTCTTTGTATGCTTTTGCAATAAACGGAACTGTTCTAGATGCTCTAGGGTTCGCTTCGATAATGTAAACAACATCATCTTTAATTGCAAACTGAATATTTATTAAACCTACGGTTTTTAATTCTCTTGCAATAGTATGTGTATGATCTTTAATTTGTTGCATAACAAACTCACCTAAATTAAAGGCTGGTAAAGTTGCATTAGAATCTCCTGAGTGAATTCCACAAGGCTCAATATGCTCCATAATCCCAATTATATAAACGTTACCATCTGCATCGCAAATTGCATCTGCCTCTGCTTCTATTGCACCATCTAAATAATGATCTAATAATAATTTATTATTTGGCATTCTACCTAATAAATCTACTACATGCTTAATTAATTCTTCTTTATTAATTACAATTTTCATCCCTTGCCCTCCTAATACATAAGAAGGTCTTACAAGAATAGGGAAATCTAACTGATCTGCTAACTCTAAAGCCTCATCTGCAGTTTCTGCGATACCAAATTCTGGATAAGGAATGTTATTATCTTTTAACATTGATGAAAATCTACCTCTATCTTCTGCAATGTCTAATGCTTCGAAAGAAGTTCCTATAATTTTAATACCATAGCTTGTTAACTTTTCTGCTAATTTTAATGCAGTTTGTCCTCCTAATTGTACAATTACACCTTCTGGTTTTTCATGACGAATAATGTCATAAATATGCTCCCAAAAAACAGGCTCAAAATATAATTTATCTGCAGTATCAAAATCTGTAGATACTGTTTCTGGATTACAGTTGATCATAATCGTTTCGTAACCACATTCTGCAGCCGCTAAAACACCATGAACACAGCAATAATCAAACTCAATACCTTGTCCAATTCTATTTGGTCCAGAACCTAAAACAATAATTTTCTTTTTATCAGAAACAATACTTTCATTAGCTATTGTTATTTCTCCTTCTGCGGTTTCAATTTCATTTTCGAAAGTTGAGTAATAATAAGGAGTTTTTGCTTTAAACTCTGCCGCACAAGTATCTACCAATTTAAATACACGTTGTACTTTTAATTCTTCTCTCTTCGTATAAACTTCACTTTCTAAACATTTTAGCATGTGAGCTATTTGTCTATCACCGTAACCTTTTTGTTTAGCTTCTAACAATAAATCTCTCTCTATAGTGTCTATAGAATAGGTAGAAATTTCTTTTTCTAAGTGAAATAATTCTTCATATTGTTTTAAATACCACATGTCTATTTTTGTGATATCATAAATTTTACTTAGCGGAATTCCCATTGCAATTGCATCATAAATTGCAAATACACGGTCCCAACTTGCATTGGTTAATTTGTCTATAATTTGATTATAATCTGTGTATCCTTTTCCGTCTGCACCTAAACCGTTTCTCTTTATTTCTAAAGATTGAGTTGCTTTGTGCAATGCTTCTTGAAAAGAACGTCCGATTCCCATCACTTCACCTACAGCTTTCATTTGTAAACCTAAAGTTCTATCAGAACCTTCGAATTTATCAAAATTCCAACGAGGTATTTTTACAATTACATAATCTAATGTAGGCTCAAATAAAGCTGATGTAGATTTTGTAATTCCGTTTTCTAATTCATCTAAAGAATAACCGATTGCTAATTTTGTAGCTACTTTTGCAATAGGATAACCAGTTGCCTTAGATGCTAATGCAGAGGATCTAGAAACCCTTGGGTTAATTTCAATGGCAATTATATCTTCTTTTTCATCTGGTGAAACTGCGAATTGTACATTACAACCACCCTCAAAATCTCCAATAGAGCGCATCATATGAATTGCCATATCACGCATTTTCTGATACGTTTTGTCAGAAAGTGTCATTGCTGGTGCAACCGTAATAGAATCTCCTGTATGAATTCCCATAGGATCCATATTTTCTATAGAACATATAATTACAACATTATCATTTTTATCACGTAATAATTCTAATTCATATTCTTTCCATCCCATCATTGCTTTATCAATCATCACCTCATGTATTGGTGATGCTTCTAAACCTCTACTTAATAATTCGTCAAAATCTTCTGGATCATAAACGATAGAAGCTCCTGCTCCACCTAACGTATAAGAAGAACGAATTACTAATGGAAAACCAAATTCTTGTGCAATTTCTTTTCCTTTTAAGAAAGAAGTTGCAGTTGCTTGAGGTGCCATTGGCACACCAATTTTTATCATTAACTCTCTAAACTGCTCTCTATCTTCTGTTACATTAATGGCATCAATATCTACACCAATTAATTTTACATCAAAATCTTTCCAAATTCCTTTATCATCTGCCTCAATACATAAATTTAATGCAGTTTGTCCACCCATTGTTGGCAAAACAGCATCAATTTGAGGATGCTCTTTTAAAATTTGAATAATAGATTTAGTAGTAAGAGGCAACAAGTACACATGATCTGCCATAGAAGGATCTGTCATGATTGTTGCTGGGTTAGAATTAATTAAAATTGTTTCTATACCATCTTCTCTTAAAGATCTTAAAGATTGTGAACCAGAATAATCGAATTCACATGCTTGACCAATTACAATTGGTCCAGATCCAATAATTAAAATAGAATTTAGGTCTTTTCTTTTTGGCATGGTAAAAATTTGTTGTGTTGTTGTTTATTTTTGTAAAAATAGTTAATGATTAGATATAAAAAAAGGTGTTACTAAAAAATAGCAACACCTTTAAATCATTAACATTTGTTAATCATTATATTATCTTTTTGGTCTGAATTCTGAAGATACAGAAATTTTCTTTCTTCCTTTAGCTCTTCTTCTAGCTAAAACTTTTCTTCCATTAGCAGAAGCCATTCTTTCTCTGAAACCGTGTTTGTTTCTTCTCTTTCTTTTCGATGGCTGGTAAGTTCTTTTCGGCATTATATGTATTTTTAAATATCTTCTTGATTACTTTACTGTTGCTTAAAGATTTTTACCTCTTTTAAAGCGTGGGCAAATATACAACTGTTTTTATTTTTGACAAACACAAATTGTAAAAAAATTAAAAATATTTTTTCACGGTTCAAAAATATAAAATTTATAAATGTTTTTACCTTTTTTATTTGACAGAATTTTTAGAGTTAGTACTTTTGCCTAAACCTAACAACACCATGAGTAACACTAAATACGTTTTTGTAACAGGAGGCGTAACTTCATCCCTTGGAAAAGGAATTATAGCAGCATCTTTAGCAAAATTATTACAAGAAAGAGGCTTTTCTGTAACCATTCAAAAATTAGATCCATACATTAATATAGATCCAGGAACTTTAAACCCTTATGAACATGGCGAATGTTATGTTACAGATGATGGTGCAGAAACAGACTTAGATCTTGGGCATTACGAACGTTATTTAAACATACCAACTTCTCAAGCTAATAATGTAACTACAGGTAGAATTTATCAATCTGTAATTAATAAAGAACGTAAAGGAGAATTTCTAGGAAAAACGGTACAAGTAATTCCTCATATTACTGATGAAATAAAACGTAGAATTCAGCTTTTAGGTGAAACAGGCGATTTTGATATTGTAATTACAGAAATTGGAGGAACTGTTGGTGATATAGAATCTTTACCTTATGTAGAATCTGTGCGCCAAATGTTATGGGAAAAAGGCGAAGAAAATGCCATTGTTATACATTTAACATTAGTGCCTTATTTAGCTGCAGCCGGAGAATTAAAAACAAAACCTACACAACACTCTGTAAAAATGTTAATGCAAAGTGGTGTAAGTCCAGATATTTTAGTTTGTAGAACAGAACATGATATTTCTGATGACATAAAACGTAAACTTGCTTTATTTTGTAATGTTAAAAAGGAAGATGTTATACAATCTATAGATGCAGAAACAATTTATGATGTACCAAATTTAATGCTAGAACAAGGTTTAGATACGGTAGTTTTAAATAAATTAAAACTTACTTCTAAAAAAGAACCTGCATTAAAAACTTGGAATGAATTTGTACAGAAGCATAAAAACCCGCAACACGAAGTAGAAATTGCTTTAATTGGTAAATATGTAGAATTACACGATTCTTATAAATCGATTACAGAAGCATTTATTCATGCTGGTTCTTCTAAT
The DNA here is from genome assembly GCF_038019025.1 of Polaribacter marinaquae. NCBI lineage: Bacteria > Pseudomonadati > Bacteroidota > Flavobacteriia > Flavobacteriales > Flavobacteriaceae > Polaribacter > Polaribacter marinaquae. The sequence goes on along the minus strand of NZ_CP150496.1, from coordinate 74,718 downwards.
GAAACAAAAGTAAAAGTTCGGTGGGTACATTCAGAAAGCTTAACTCCTAAAAATGCTGAAAAAAAATTACAAGGTGTTAATGGTATTTTAGTTGCACCAGGTTTTGGTGATCGAGGTATCGAAGGAAAAATTAGAGCTGTAAAATATGCTAGAGAAAATAATATTCCTTTCTTCGGAATTTGTTTAGGTATGCAAATGGCAGTTATCGAATACTCTAGAAATATCTTAGGCTTAGATAATGCAAGTTCTACAGAAATGAACAAAAGCACAAAACATCCAGTTATCAACTTAATGGAAAGCCAGAAAGATGTTACCGAAAAAGGTGGTACAATGCGTTTAGGTGCTTGGGATTGTGAACTTAAAAAAGATTCTAAAATATTTAAAGCTTATAAATCAGAATTAATTAGCGAACGCCACAGACACAGATTCGAATTTAATAATGATTATTTAGAACAAATTGAAGCTGCCGGAATGAAAGCAACAGGTATAAATCCAAAAACCGGTTTAGTAGAAGTTGTAGAAATACCAACGCACGATTGGTTTGTTGGTGTACAATATCATCCAGAATATAAAAGTACCGTTTTAAAGCCACATCCTTTGTTTGTAGATTTTATAAAGGCTTCTTTAAAACAATCTAAAAAATAATAAAATGGTTTTCTAAAAAGTAATTATTACAATTTAGAAAACCATTCTTTTATATATAAAATGACAACCTAATTTTAGGAACACTATTTGAACTATTTAATATAGTAACAATAACAGTAGTAAAATCTATTAAATTATATTCAGTTTTGCTACATTTGTCGGCTTTTACTTTTTTTAAGTAAAGTAGAAATGACAAATTGACATTTAAAATAACATAATGGAACAAAAAAAATTCGACTTAAATTCTTTTATTGGATTAATCTTATTGGGTGGTATCGTTTTCTGGTGGATGAGCACACAAAAACCAGCAATTGAAGAAACTGATAATTCTACACAAACAAGTGTAGTTAATTCAACAGAATCTTCTAACACTAATAACACTTTAGTTAAAGAAACTGCTTATCAAAATGATTCTTTAAAGCAAATAGCTTTAAAAAATGAATTGGGTGCGTTTGCACAAAGCGCAATGAATGCTACTTCTGGAGTTTCTATATTAGAAAATGAGGTTGTTAAATTAACTATTGATAATAAAGGTGGTCAAATTAAAGAAGCTTTAGTTAAGAATTACAAAACCTACGATTCTTTGCCTTTATATTTAATCAAAGAAAAAAATGCATCATTCAATATTAATTTTGGTACTACAGACAATAGAATTTTAAATACTAAAGATTTATTTTTTGAACCAAATGTTACCAAAAACGGAGAGAATCAAATTGTTTCTATGAAACTAAAAGTTTCTGAAACAAAATTTTTAGAGTATAGATATGAAATGGAACCAGATAATTATATGGTTAATTTTTCTGTTAGATCTCAAGGATTGGGTAATGTTATAAATTCTTCTAATCCAATAAATTTAGATTGGTCTTTAAAAGGATTTAGAAATGAAAAAAGTATCAAGACAGAAAATACAATGTATACCAACTTCTACTACAAGGCAGAAGATGAAGTTGATGACATTAGTGCTGGTAAATCAGAAATTTTAAACGATGTAGATTGGGTTGCTTACAAACAACACTTTTTCACCTCTAACTTATTATCAGAAAAGCCATTTAATAACGCTACAATTACTTCTACCGATTTAGTTTTAAATGAAGAAATTGATACTGTATTTACTAAAAAATTCGAATTAAAAACACCTTTAGAATTATCTAACGGAGAACTAAATTATAATATGAAATGGTTCTACGGACCAAGTGATTATAATTTATTAAGTAGCGATAAGTATGCTGATACAGATTTAGATCAAATTTCTGATTTAGGTTGGGGAATCTTCGGTTTTTTAAACAGAACAATATTTTATCCTGTATTCAATTTCTTAAAAGGATTTTTATCTAACTACGGATTAATTATTATTTTAATGACAATTGTTGTTAGAATTATAATGTCTCCTTTGGTTTACAAATCTTATTTATCAAGTGCAAAAATGAAGGTAATTAGACCAGAATTAACTGCACTAAACGAGAAATATCCTGGTAAAGAAAACGCAATGAAGCGTCAACAAGAAACCATGGCAATTCAAAGAAAAGCCGGAGTGAGCATGATGTCTGGTTGTATACCTGCACTTTTACAAATGCCAGTATTTTTCGCTTTATTTAAATTTTTCCCAACAAACTTATCTTTAAGACAAGAAAGCTTTTTATGGGCAAACGATTTATCTTCTTATGATACTGTTTTCAAATTACCTTTTAGTATTCCTTTTTATGGCGATCACGTAAGTTTATTTCCAATATTGGCATCTGTTGCAATTTTCTTTTACATGAAAATGAATCAAAGTCAGCAAGCAAATATGCAAGCTCCTACTCAAGAAGGGATGCCAGATATGAGTAAGATGATGAAGTATATGATTTACTTCTCTCCTATTATGATGCTATTTTTCTTTAACAATTATGCAAGTAGTTTAAGTTTGTATTACTTTATATCAAACCTTTTAACAATTGCAATCATGTTAGTAATTAAAAACTTTGTAATTGATGAAGAAAAAATTCATGCTAAAATAGAAGAAAATAAAAAGCGTCCAGAAAAGAAAAAAAGCAAGTTTAGACAAAGAATAGACGAAGCTATGAAACAAGCGCAAGAACAGCAAGCACAACAAAAAAGAAAATAAATTCTTTATAAATTTAAAAACCGAAACATCAAAGTTTCGGTTTTTTTTTTACATCAAATTGGTATCTAAAAAAAAACAATATATTTGTAAACTATTAAAGTGCATAAAACCACTTTATTAACCCCTAAAACAATACTTTATGACCCCTAAATCTAAAAGTAATTGGCTATCTATGCCATTTATATTATTGCTATTTATTTCATTGTATAGTAATGCACAGACCTGTACAAATTATACAGAAAACCCAGGAACATCTATTTCTAACGTTGGAAATATTGTTTACACCACTACTATAAATGTTTCTGATAATTTTTCTATTTCGGATATTAATGTCACTTTAGACATTAATCACACTTGGAATTCAGATTTGAATATCTTTTTAATATCACCAGCAAACACAAGAGTAGAATTAAGTACTGGAAATGGTGGAAATGGCAATAATTACTCGAATGTAACTTTCGATGATACATCTGCTAACACATTACCAACTGGTAATTCAGAAATTTCAGGCACTTATGCTCCAGAAGGCCTTTTATCCGATTTTAATGGGGAAAACGCAAATGGAGATTGGGTTTTAGAAGTTACAGATACAGCTGATGGAGATGGAGGAACAATAAACTACATAACTTTAAATATATGTGATTCAAATTACTCTGAAAACTTTGAAAGTGGTAATACTTGGTCTACAAATGGAACTAACGCAAATACAGGAACTTTTGTAAATATAAATCCAAATGCAACTACTTATCAATTAGAAGATGATCATACTCCAACCGGAACAAATGCATTTGTTACAGGGCAAAATACTAGTATTGGAAATATAGATGTAGATGGAGGTACCGTTTTTGCTACCTCACCAACATATAATGTTATAAAAGAATCAGAATTTTCTATTTGGTACTTTTTTGGGCAAAGAGATACAAATGATGACGCTGGAGATTTTTTTAGATTAGAAATTTCTTATGATAATGGAACTAATTTTTCTAATTTAGTATTTATTGGCGATGTTAATACAACACCTGTATGGACAGAAGCAACTGCAACTATTCCCGCTGGATCAAATGTTATAATTAGAGTAAGTGCAGCAGACGGAACTGCAAATGGTGATATTATTGAAGCAGGTATAGACGACTTAACAATTACAGAAACGCTTTCTGTAACACCAAGAATACCAATTACAATTACTGCAGATGCCAGTTCTAAAGAGTTTGGTGATGCAGATCCTGTATTTACATATCAAATAACTTCAGGTGCTTTAGATAGTGGTGATACCTTAGTTGGTTCTTTAGATAGAGATGCAGGTGAGGCCGTTGGAAATTACAATATCAATCAAGGAACGATAACTAATACTAATAACCCAAAGTATGATATAAACTTTATACCCGCAATTTTTTCTATTAGCTCTAAAGATACAGATGGAGATGGTTATGCAGACACAGTAGATATCGATGATGATAATGATGGTATTCTAGACACAGTTGAAAACTGTGTGATTCCTGGAGCTGCAAGTCCTGCCAGTGACGCCGAAATTTGGGAAGATGGTGGTTATAGTATTTTTGGTATTGGAAACAATAATAATGGACTTGGGTATCAAGAATCTGGTTTTCAAGAATCGGCCTATCAGAAAGGTATAAATTTAACTGTACTTAACAGTAGTGCTAATAATGCTAATTATATTATCCAGAGAAATACATCTATAAAACCTAATAGTCTTAATGATGAAGTCTTTTTTGGTATAAACCCCACAACGTCAAATTATGATGGTACAGTAACATTTACAACAAATTATTATGCTCCAGACTATAACCCTGATACAGGTGAAGGTTGTCAAAGTAGTCCTATTGGAAATAATTCAGAATTAAGAATCACAACATCTAGTGAATTTGCTTCTGGCGGCACAAATACACCTACAATAGATGTGACACCCGAAAGAGGCTCTAATGTTGGGGATTCTTATTCATTACATTTAAACTTTGAAAACCCTGTTTATGCCTTTAGCTTTGATATTAATGACTTTTTTGATACTAATGGAACAAGTGATTTAAAGTATGAATTAGAAGTAATTGCCAACAGCAAATTACTTGCATTTATAAAAGCTGCTAATTTTGGTAATGATAGTGCGGGTTTAATGGAACTATATAGAGGCGATAAAACTACTCTTGTAAATGGATCTATTAATGTAGGAAATAGGAAGGAAGCAACAATAGCTTTTATAAACTCAATAGCAGTAAATGAAATAGAAATAAAATTTACTATAACATCTGGTTCAATCGATAAATGCGCAAGAGATAGGTTTGCAATTGACAATTTTGCATACGGAACAACACCTCAATCATGTTTTGCAGATGATATTGATATTGATGGAGACGGTATAAATAATGATCTAGATATTGATTCTGATAACGATGGAATACCAGACAACATCGAAGCTCAAACTACTTTAAACTATATAGCTCCTAATTATGTATATACAGTTAATGGTTTAGATACAGCTTACGGAACAGGATTAATACCTGTAAATACAGACGGAATTGACAATGCCGACTTTACAGATTTAGATTCTGATAACGACTCTCTTTTTGATACTTTTGAAGTTGGTTATACTATCGATACAGATAATGACGGAGTTACAAATGGCACTGTTGGAGAAAACGGATTGGATAATTCTTTATATCCTGCTGATGACTATTTAGATGTAAATGCTAGTATTGATGATCCAAATACACTACCAGATATTGATAACGATGCAACTACTATTGGAGATGTAGATTATAGAGATACACACCTTTCGGGTACGCCAATGATTACTCAATTTTATTTAGAAGGTACTAGTAGGGTTATAGAAATCACAAACATACACCCTACAAATAGTATTTTAGCAAACACTATCGAATTGTCTTTATTTGAAAACAAAACAGGCCCACAAACTTCTGTTGTACCTAATAGTTTATTAACAATTCCAACAGCACTTGCCCCAGGAGAGTCAATTATAATTAACAATACAACTTCAAGTTACACCGGTATTACTAATGATGGAATTACTTCTATAATTGGTGAGAACGATATTTTAGTTTTATCTCATCCAAAAAGTATCGCTACAGGTTTAAATGATTGGATAAACAGGTACGAAAGCGCAATTAATCTTGAAAATGATAAAATCTATGTAAGAAGTGATGAAGTTCTTTCTACAAATAAAGATTTTACAAATACAGAATGGATTGTTTATGTAAATGAAGATTTAGATCCTTATAGAGATAAAGATTTAGGTGGTCCAGAAAGACATCCCCATGATCCTGTAATATCTGAAATTGCGTCTGCAAATACAGAATCTAACTTAAGATTAGGTGTACACAGAGTAAATCCTACAATTTTAACAGGTGGTACTTGGTCTAACGGTTATCCAGATAGAACCAGAAGAGTTGTTATAAATCAAGATTATACTCATACAGGAATTTTAAAAGCAAGACAATTAACCGTTAATTCTGGTAATAAATTGTCTATAGATAATAACCTATTAGTTGTATCTGAAGATATAACATTAGGTAATGCAAATAGTGAAATTAGATTGATTGGAAATTCTCAATTAATACAAACTCATGAAACTACTTCTAAAGTAACTGGTGCCGGAAAATTATTAATCGATCAAAACTCGCCTACGCCAAGTAAATTTAGATACAACTATATGAGTTCTCCGGTTGGAGGAACATCTTTTACCATTGCTGATGTTTTAAAAGACGGAACATCTGCTACTTCCGCTACATCAAATATTGTAGATATAAACTTTGTAGGTGGTTATGATGGTGAAGTTTCTAGTCCAATTAAAATTTCAGAATATTGGATTTATACTTATGCTAGTGCAGATGGTAAAAGGTCTAGTTGGAGTCAGAAAAAAAGTACAGGATCTATACCTGTTACAGATGGATTTACTTTAAAAGGTCCTGGAACACAACAAAATTATACATTTACCGGTACACCAAACGATGGTAATTTAAATACTGCTGTTGGCGGAAATCAATCTTATTTAGTTGGTAACCCTTATCCTTCTGCAATAAGCTCATCAAAATTTTTAGAAGATAACGAAGATTCAACAACAAGTACCTTATATTTTTGGCAACACGCTGGAGAAGAAGATGCATCAACTACACAAGCCGGACATTCTTTTAATGGTTATATTGGTGGTTATGCAACAAAGAATTTGGCGATGGGACTAGCTGCAAATGCACCTTCAATTTCAGGTCCTTTTGATTTTAATATGGAGGCTATTGATGCTACTACTACAGGAACTGCAACAAACGATGGAGGAAATAATGTAGTTTTATTAAATGCTTTAAATGAATATGTAGAATTTAATAGGTTATCAAGAGCTGTTGATGGTTTAACAATTAATTATAAATCTAATACACCTGCTTTAATAAGAGTTAAAATTAACGAAACAAACACTACAGAATACACATTACCTGCTTCTACTGTTTATACCGATTTTACAATTACAGATTGTATTCAGGTGAATAGCGATTTTACAATAGAATCTTTAAGTATTTTTAATTTATATATTGATAGTATTAATTTAAAAGACGATGACGGAGAAATTACTTGCCAACCAACCGCTGGTTTAAATGCAAATTCTGCATATAGCGAACCTTTAGAATACATTGCTGTAGGACAAGGTTTCTTTATAAGTGGAGACCAAGACGGAGGACCAATTGTTTTTAACAACAGCCAAAGAGAAAATATTGTTGAAGGAGCGCAGTCTACATTTTTTAAATCTAACATTAAACATAAAAAGAAAGTAACTGCTACTAGAAAACAATTACCTATTCTAAAATTAGGAATGAATTACACAGGACAAACTGGTACTGAATTGCACAGACAAATTGGTATATCTTTTAAATACAATAACTCTTTTAAATATGATAAAGGTTATGATAGTTTTACGTTTGATGTAAATAATACAGATTTCTATTGGAAATTCTCTGATAATAATGAAAAATATGCAATTACAGGAATTCAAAATATTACTGAAGATCTAGAAGTTCCTTTAGAAATAATAATTGGTCAAGATGATGAAATTAGTCTTGAAATAGATGAAATCAACTTTGATAATTCTGATTTATACATTTTAGATAAATTAGAAAACAAAACATACAATTTAAAAGAAGGTAAAGTAAAGTTTAATTTACCTAAAGGAGAATATACTGATAGATTTTTCTTAGCTTTTAAAGAAAGTGTTGTATTAAGTACAGAAGACAATATTCTAACAAACGACTTTAATATATTTTACAACAAAACAGATAAAAACATTAATATCGAATTGTTAAACGGCTTAGAAATGAGTAAAGTTAATTTATACTCTATACTAGGTCAAGAAATAAATACTTGGAGTTTGAACAACGAAAACAAGAAAATCTTAGATGTAAATAATCTGTCTAAAGCAATTTACATTATAAAGATTAAAACGAATAGAGGTGATGTTTCCAAAAAAATACTAATCAACTAGTGTTTTTTTATTAAAAAGAGAATCTTAAAGATTCTCTTTTTTTTTACTTTATAAAGTCTTTAATTTTAGTAATTGCAAAATCTAATTCTTCAATTGTATTATTTCTAGAGAATGAAAATCGGACAGAAGTTTTATCTTCTTCACCGTCAAATAAAATTTCAGAAAGTACGTGCGAACCTTTATTACTTCCACTCTGGCAAGCACTTCCACCAGAAACAGCAATTCCTAATAAATCTAAACTAAATAAAAGCATATCGTTTTTAACAGGAAAACGAACACTTAAAATAGTAGCACTACTACTATCTAAATTACTTGAATTACCATTAAACTTAATTTCTTTAGATATTTTTTTTAATTCAGAAATAAAATAAATCTTTAGAGTTTCGATGTAATTTTTATTCTTTTCAATTGTTGCGTAAGAAATATTTAATGCTTTTTCCATACCCAAAATAGCATGTACATTTTCTGTACTAGATCTAGCACCTTTTTCTTGTTCTCCACCATGAAGCATTGGCGCTATACCAAATCCTTTTCTAAAAAAAGCAAATCCTACGCCTTTTGGTCCATGAAATTTATGAGCACTTCCTACAAGAAAATCAATATTAATATCAGATAAATCAAGTTTATAATTACCAATCGCTTGCACAGTATCCGAATGAAAAAGTGAATTATGACTTTTACATAAATCAGCAACCTTTTTTATGGGTAATACATTTCCTATTTCATTATTAATCATCATTAAACTAACTAATGTTTTTTCTTCTGATGATTTTAAAAGCGTTTCTAAATGCTCTAAATCGATATCTCCATTATCTTTAACAAGAACAAATTCTAATGAAATATCATATTTTTCACTTAGAAATTTACATGTATTTAAAACAGCGTGATGTTCTATTTTAGAAGTTATAATTCTAGTAACACCTAAATTTAAAACAGCATTATTTAATATTAAATTATCTGCTTCTGTACCACTTGACGTAAAAATTATTTCTGCGGCAGACACATGAAATTGCTTCGCAATATTTTTTCTAGCAGTTTCTACACTCGATTTTGCTTTTCTACCAAATTGATGAATTGAAGATGGATTACCAAAATTTGTTGCCATAGAGTTTTGCATAACTTCTATAACTTCTGGATGCATTTGCGTGGTAGCTGCATTGTCTAAATAAATAGCATTCATACTAATTTTTTTATTAGATTGAGTTTTGAAAAATATAAACCTCTGTGGCACCTAAACCATATTGTTTATATGAAGCATCGTAATATTTAACTGGGTATTTATTTAAAAGTGAATGCAGTTCAGATTTTAAAACCCCTTCGCCTACTCCGTGTATAAAAACAATTTTAGAAATTCTTTTATGAATTGCAAATTCTAATTTTCTTTTTGCAGTATCTAACTGTAAATTTAACATATCGTAGTTATCTAAACCTTTTACAGACTTAGTTAGCTTGTTAATATGCAAATCTATTTCCATTAAAAATTCTTGCTTTTGTTTCTTAAAAAAACTGTTTTTCTTCTTAACCTCTGTAGTTTTTTCTTTTAAAAAGTTATTATTTATATCAGAAAATTTAGACAACTCATGTTGCTCTACTTCAATCTTAACCAATTCTTTTTCATCAAATTTAAAAAGCATGCCATCTAAAGATTCTATAGAAATTAAGTTGTAATCAATTGCAACCACTTTTCCTTTTAAAACATCGTCTAAAACTGCAACAGTATTACCAATTTCTAAACCCTTTCTTAACATTATTTTAATTAATTTAAAGATATAAGCTACTAACTTTACTACAAAAATAAGCATATGTCTAAAACTTTTGCCGTTTCTACAGAAAACTTCTTTAAACTCTCTTCAAAAAAAATTATACTTCAAGATGAGAGAAAAGAAATACTTACTAAGATTTCTGAAAAAATTGCAAAGTTTTATATTGATAATGGTGCTGCAAACATAAATTTTATTTGTACACATAATTCTAGAAGAAGTCAAATAGCACAAATTTGGTCTTATTTTGCTGCTAATTACTTTACATTAAATATCAATGCTTTTTCTGGTGGAACAGAAGTTACATCTTTTAACAGAAACTCTGTAAAAACATTACAATCTGCTGGTTTCGATTTTAATGTAAAAGATTTCTCTCATCAAAATCCGAAATATTTAATCTCTTTTCTAGGTTGTAAAAAATCAATATTAGGCTTTTCTAAACGTTACGATCACGAAATTAATAAAGAACCCTATTTTGTGATAACAACTTGTAATGATGCTGATAAAAATTGTCCGTTTATACCAACTGCAATAGAAAGGTTTCATTTACCTTTTGTAGATCCGAAATTTTCTGACGGAACTTCTGAGCAAACAAAAACATATTTAGAAACTAATGAAGAAATTGCTGCAGAAGTATATTATTTATTTAATGCTATTAAAAATTTTATTCTTTAAATTTCTAAATCTTTATCATAAGGAATACTGTTAAGAACGTGATTTATAACATTAATTCTCGCTTCTGTTTTTCTATTTGCTCTAATAACTTTCCAAGGAGAAATTGCTGTATTGGTTCTCTGAAACATCGCCTTTTTATAAACTGTATATTGATCCCATAGTAATTGAGCTTTCTCGTCTAACTTGGTCATTTTCCATTGTTTTAATGGATTGCTTTTAATGTCTGCAAATCGTTTAGCTTGTTCTTTTTTAGAAATAGACATATAAATTTTAACCAAATGAATTCCAGATTCTAAAATCATTTTTTCAAAATCGTTTACCTGATTCATAAAAATCTCGTACTCTTCTGCAGTACAGAATCCGTTTACAGGTTCTACAACAGCCCTATTATACCAACTTCTATCAAAAAAAACAATTTCACCAGCTTTAGGTAATTGTTCTACGTAGCGTTGAAAATACCATTGCGTTTTTTCATCTTCTGTGGGTTTAGGTAAAGCCACAATTCGCATGTGTCTAGGGTTTATTCGTTCTGTTAATCTTCGAATAGCACCTCCTTTTCCGGCAGCATCTCTTCCTTGAAAAACAATTATAATACGTTCGTTATTATTAATTGCCCACGTTTGCAAACGAATTAATTCTACCTGTAATTTTTTTAACTTTTTCTGATAATCTACATAACGTAAACTCTTCTCTGTACTTAACGGGTCTTTAGATAAAAGAGCTAGAAAACCTTTTTTAGTTGTTAACTTATTTAATTGCTTTTGTGTAAGTTTTTTATCCATAGTCTTAATCTATATTGGTATTAGACCTGTAATAACGCATTACAACATTTGGGTCTGGAGTTAGAGATATTTTTGAAGTTTTTCCTTCATAATCGAACTGAGAAATAACGTGTCTTATGGCTTCTAATCTTGCAACTTGCTTATCGTTGGTTTTAATCATCATCCAAGGGCTATATGCTGTATGCGTTTTAGAAAACATTTCCGACTTATAATGCGTGTATTTATCCCACAAAGCTTGTCCTTGTTTATCTACCGGACTGAATTTCCATCTTTTTAAAGGATTTTCTTTACGTTCTTCAAACCTTTTAAGTTGTTCATCTTTAGTTATAGACAACCAAAATTTTATAATTATTACGCCATCTTCATACATCATATGTTCAAACTCTGGCACCTGAACCAAAAACTCTTTATATTGTTTGTCTGTACAAAACCCCATTACAGGCTCTACAACAGCTCTATTATACCAACTTCTATCAAAAAAAACGATTTCACCAGGGTTGGGTAATTCTTTAATATATCTTTGAAAATACCATTGTCCTTTTTCTACTTCTGTTGGTTTATTTAAAGCTACTAACCTACTCGATCTCGGATTTAAATGTTCCATAAATCGTCTAATATTTCCTCCTTTTCCTGCAGCATCTCTACCTTCAAAAATAATAGCAACACGTTTATTTTCCTTAGAAATCCAACGTTGTAATTTTACCAATTCTATTTGTAAAAGACGTAGTTCTTCTGTATAAACATGAGTTTTAAGTACTTTTTTGTATAAACTACTTTTTTCTTTAATAAGTTCTAAAAGGTCTTCGTTACTTTTTAGGTTTTCAAAGTCTTCTGAAGTAAAATTTTTGCTTGTACTCATATATAATTTTTCGAAGATTAAAAATATTACTTTTTTTTCTAAATAAAGTTAAATAAATATGAATTTAAACAAGTTGTTCTATATTTGTTTTCTATGAAAAAGAAAGTACTTTTTTTATTCTTATTTTGCTCTATTATTTGCTTTTCTCAAGAGAAATATTCTAAGGAAATTAGTTTTATTACAGATAACGATTTATACACATCTACTTATGATGATAGATATTATACCAACGGTATGTTTTTATCTTTTAAATATCTTTCTAAGAAAACCAATACTTCTTTAGATAAAAAAATTATTGAATGGCAAATTGGTCACGAAATGTTTACACCTGCCAAAGCAAACACAAAAAACATCGACGAGCATGATAGACCATTTGCTGGTTATTTATTTGGTGCATTTAGTATCAATAGAATTTATAAAAACAAACAAAACTTTAAAACTACCTTTCAATTAGGTATTATTGGTCCTGATGCATATGCTATGGAAATGCAAAATTTTATTCATAACATGTATGGTTTTGAAGAGGGCCAAGGTTGGAAATATCAGATTAAAAGCGCACTAGGTTTAAATTTTAATACTGATTATAATAGGTTTATTAGTAAAGATGAAAGCAATCATCTAGATCTAACTTGGGTAAATTCTGCAAAATTAGGTACAGTTTATACAAATATTTCTACAGGATTATTTACAAGAATAGGTTTTAAACCTTTACAAGATTTTGCAAATTCTATAGCTTTTAACACAAACTTAAATAATAAAAACTCTTCTTTCTACAGAGAATCAGAAGCTTTTATTTTTATAAAACCAACCATAAGATATGCTTTTTATGACGCCACTCTAGAAGGGAGTTTTTTAAATAACGGTAGCGAGATTACAAACGAACTTGTTCCTGTTGTTTTTAGAATTGAAGCTGGTTTTAAATTTACTGCGAACAGATTTAATTTTGGTTATACGTTTAATTATAACACAAATAAATCTAAAGGATTAAAATTTGATAATGGACACAAATACGGTTCAATAAACATTAATTACCTTATTAAATAAATTATTCAATAAAAAAATCGTCTTTAAAACCGATAAGATATAATTTTTCTTGTGCTCTAGTAATTGCCGTGTAAAGCCATCTAAAATATTCTTTAGAAACTCCATCTGGCAAATATGGTTGTTCTATAAAAACAGTTTTCCATTGACCTCCTTGAGATTTATGACATGTCATCGCATAAGAAAATTTAACTTGTAGCGCATTAAAATACTTATTCTTTTTTACAGACATAAATTGCTTGTATTTCGATTTTTCATGAGCATAATCTTCTAAAACCGCTTGATACAATTTATTAGATTCATCATAAGTTAAAGACGGACTTTCACTTACAAGTGTATCCAACAACAACACCGTTTCAAAAGGATGCATATCCGGATAATCAATCATTCTAATTTCTACTTCCGCAAACTTAAATCCGTATAATTCTTTAATAGAAAAAATTTTTAAAACTTCGCAAATATCTCCGTTTGCAATAAAACCTGCTTTAGAAGAATCTGGCAACCAATAATAATTATTCTTAACAATCATTATATAATCTCCAGCAGAAATTTCGTTTTCTTGACCTCTAATATTATATCTTATTTGTTGATTGTATTGGTTTGCCCTTTTGTTAGAACGTACAATAAAAGCAGTATCTTCTACTCCACTACTTTCATAAGAAGTAACAATAGCATCTTCAATATCATAACCATCTTCTAACCTTTTTATGTCTACAAAATCTAAATCAAACTGAAAATTATCATCCTCGTTTCTTAACAACAATCTTAAAGATGTTGCGTTTGCTAAAATTCCAGAATTTTCGTGTTGACGCATAACCTCGTCTAATTCTATTTCTGTTACTTGCTTGTCAAAATCGTATGTTAGAGTATCTTGTTCTAAAGCAGGTGAAACATCTAATTTAACCGGAGGTAATTGTGCGGTATCACCAATAAAAATAAGTTTACAATTATCACCAGAATACACATAAGATATTAAATCGTCTAGAAGTGAACTTGTATCAAATAACTTTTGGTTTTGTCTGCTATCTGGTATCATCGAAGCTTCATCAACAATAAAAATAGTATGTTTATGTTTATTGGGTTGTAAAACAAAGGCCACAGAACCGTTTGATTGTTTTTTAGGAAAATATATTTTCTTATGAATTGTAAAAGCTGGTTTCTTAGAATAAAGAGAAATAACTTTAGCTGCTCTACCAGTTGGTGCAAGTAAAACCGCTTTTTTACCTGCTGTCCATAAAGAATTTACAAAAGTACCAATTGTAGTTGTTTTACCTGTTCCTGCATATCCTTTAAGCAAAAAAAGAGCATTTTTATCTTTATTAAAAATAAAACTGCTTAGTAAATTTAAAAGTTCTTTTTGTTTTATTGTTGGTTGATGTGGGAATTTCTTTAACAATTCTTTGTTAAAATCTGCAGGTAATTCTATCATATATTAATTAAAATAACAAAGATACGTCGATTTATAAATAAAAATTTTTATCATTGAAAAAAAATTGTAGATTTGCGATAGGACTATTAAAAAAAAACATTAAAAATGGGATTATTAGGAATGATTTTAGCTGCGGTTTTAGCTGCAGTAATTATAGCTATTGTTATAGTTAAATATTTACCTCTAAAGTTAAGATGGATTCCATCTATTTTACTTTTATTCTTAGCAGTATTTTTAGGCTTTAAAATATACAACGGTATTATGGAGCCAATTAACTTTAACAAAGATAAGATTACAAGATATGCTAAAGTTGTAGATAATCTTAAGATGATTAGAGATGCAGAAGTAAAATATTACGAAGCAAACGGTAATTATACAAAAGATAAAAACGCTTTAATCAAATTTATAGATACTGCTAAATTAGCTTTAACAAATACAAAAACAATTGTAGAAACTGTTAACAAAGGTGGTGGTATTACAGATGAAGTAGAAAGAAGAGTTACAGATACAATTGGTTACGAACCTGTATTAAAATACTTTAAAGACAGAGATTACAAAACAATGTTTAGTGTACCTGGTTTAAAAGGAACTGAGTTTGAATTAGAAGTAGGAACTGTAGAAAAAGTACAAGGTTTAGTTGTACCTACTTTTATGGCAAAAACTCCTAAAAAAGCTTTATTAGAAGGTATGAACGAATCTTTAGTTAAGCAAGAATTAGAAGTAATTGCTGCTGATCAAATTAAAGGAGAATATGTTTCTGTTGGTTCTTTAGACGAAGTAACAACAGCAGGTAACTGGCCTCCATCATATGACAAAAAAGGTGATAAAAAAGAATAGTAGTATTTCTTTGAAAACATTAAAAGATAATAGATTATCCATCCAATTTAATTTGGATGGATTTTCTTTTTGTATCTATAATAATAGCTTAAATAAAGAAGTATATTTTTGTGAATACGAGTTTGAAACAACTTTAAATACACCAGAAAACTTACTTCTTAAAATTGAAGAAATATTTAAAAAAGACACAAAGCTTCAAAATGATTTCACTTCTGTAACAGTTATTCATCAGAATAATTTAGCAGCATTAGTGCCAGATCAATTCTTTGATGAAAATGAACTAGCTACTTATTTAAATTATAATATAAAAACGTTAGTTACAGATTTTATTAGTTTTGATAGTATCGATGTACTTAAAACCAAAAACGTTTACGTTCCTTATGTGAACATCAATAACTATTTATTTCAAAATTTTGGTGAATTCGAATACAAGCATTACAGTACGGTTTTAATTGAAAAGTTATTAAAAGTAAATAAATCTAATAATAAAACAATGTATGTAAATGTTGGTAAAACAACTTTAGACATTGTGGTTATCGAGAATAAGCAATTGCTACTTTTTAATACATTTTCTTACAACTCTAAAGAAGATTTTATCTATTACATCTTATTTGTTGCAGAACAATTAAATTTAGACACTTTAGAGTTTCCTTTGTATTTTACAGGTAATATAACCTTAAATACTGCTATTTATAAATTAACCTACAAATACATTAAAAACATTTACTTTTTAGAAAGTGAAAAAGCTATTTTTAATGAATTAAAAATTCCGAAACACTCAAATTATATACTTTTAGGCTCATGAGAATTATTTCTGGTAAATTAAAATCAAGACGCTTATCAGCGCCAAAAAACCTACCTGTTAGACCTACTACAGATATGGCTAAAGAATCTTTGTTTAACATCTTAAACAACACCTATTATTTTGATGCTATTTCTGTTATAGATTTGTTTGCCGGCACAGGAAATATTAGTTACGAATTTGCTTCTAGAGGTACTAAAACCATTTATGCAATAGATGCACACTTTGGTTGTATAAAGTTTATAAATTCTACTGCTAAAGCCTTAGATTTAGATATTAACACCTACAAAAGTGACGTTTATAAATTCTTAGAAAAAACAAATTTAACTTCTGATGTAGTTTTTGCTGATCCACCTTACGATTTTGAAGAAGATCAATTCTTAAAAATTGTAGATTTAGTTTTTGAAAGAGGTATTTTAAATGAAGACGGAGTTTTAATTGTAGAACATTCTAAGCATACAGATTTATCAAAACACGCAAAGCATAGTTACGATAAAAGATATGGCGGTAACGTTTTTAGCTTTTTTGAAAATCCGGCTAAAGAAGATGAAGAAGAATAATATTACAACAAAGAGTTGATAATATCTGCAATAGAAACACCTTCTGCTTCTGCTTTATAATTCTTAACAATTCTGTGCGATAAAATAGGAATTGCAACAGCTTTTACATCTTCAATGTCAGGTGAATATTTACCACTAACTGCAGCATGAGCTTTGGCAGCTAAAATTAAGTTCTGAGAAGCTCTTGGTCCTGCACCCCAATCTAAATAGCTTTTTACCATTTCTGTAGCAGCCGAAGCTTTTGGTCTTGTTTTTCCAACCAAACCAACAGCATATTCAATAACATTGTCTGCAACAGGAATTTTTCTAATTAATTTCTGAATTTCAACAATTTCATCACCAGTAAAAATAGCGTTGATCGTTTCTTTTATGTTACTTGTTGTACTTTTTACTACTTGTACCTCTTCTACAAAACTTGGATATTCTAAGTTAATAGAAAACATAAACCTGTCTAATTGCGCTTCTGGTAAAGGATAAGTTCCTTCTTGTTCAATTGGGTTTTGTGTTGCCAAAACAAAAAACGGTAAATCTAATTTATAATGCGTACCAGAAACAGTTACAGAACGTTCTTGCATTGCTTCTAACAAAGCTGCTTGTGTTTTTGGCGGAGTTCGATTTATCTCATCTGCTAAAATAATATTAGAGAAAATAGGACCTTTAATAAATTTAAATTGCCTGCTTTCATCAAGAATTTCACTTCCTAAAATATCCGAAGGCATTAAATCTGGCGTAAACTGTATTCTTTTAAAATTTAAGCCTAAAGCATCTGAAACAGTATTAACTAATAATGTTTTTGCTAAACCGGGCACACCTATTAATAAAGAATGACCTCCACAAAAAACAGATAATAGTGTAAAATCTACTGCTTCTTTTTGACCGATAATTACTTTACCAATTTCTTTTTTTAAAGTTTCAAACTTTTGTACTAGGTTATTTACCGCTTTAACGTCTGACATTATTTACCTGTTTCTTTTTTCCAATTTTTATTAAAAGTACAACTCTTGTAATCTGATGATAATTTAATATAAGTATCTTTAATTTTATCATTAGACCACTTTTCTATTACCTCTTCTTTCTTTTTCTTTAAAGCCAGTGCTTGTATTTTAACATAATCATCTACAAGATCTGCTGTATGCGTATCTGTTCTATCTTTCATTAAGATAAACTTATACATCTTCTCTCCTCCTCTAGCTTCATCATAAAAAACGTCTGTAAATTCACCTTTCTTTAAATCGTTAACTCTTGCATACATTGCAGGATCCATTCTTGTTAAATCGAATTTAGTCTCGCCCGTATAACCGTTAATAATTACTCCTCCGTTGTTTTTAGAATCTTTATCATCAGAAAATTTTTTTACAGCTTCTTCAAAAGTTAATTTACCTGCTTTAATATCATTTTTAATTTCTTCAACTTTTAATCTAGTTTCTGTTAACCTAGACTCTGGTATTTCTGGTTGTAATAAAATATGAGATACAACTCTTGTATTTCCTTTAATTTCATGAACCTGAATAATATGATAACCAAAAAGTGTTTTAAATGGCTCTGAAATTTCATTTTTTTCTAATGAAAAAGAAACTTCTTTAAACTCTTTAATTAAGTTAGCTTCTTTAGTAACCTGTATTCTTCCTCCGTCTTGCGTAACACCAGGATCTTTAGAATTAATAATTGCTTTCATTCTAAAACTAGCACCGTTTAAAATTTCTGTTCTAATTTCGTTTAATTGAGCAATTACTTTGTTATTTTCTTCTTCTGTAGGTTCTGCATTTAAAACTATTTGAGCCAATTCTATCTCTGCAGTAAATTCTGGTAAGTCTCCTTTTTCTTTTAAACCGTTAAAGTACAAACGTACCTCTTCTGGTGTAACATCTACTTTTTCTGTAATTTTTTGTTGTTCTCTTTCTATTAACGCATTTTCTTTCTGAACATTAAACAGTTCACTCTTTAAATCGTCTAAATCATTAAACCCATAAGCAGCAATTGCTTTGTCTATAGAACCATATTCTTGTGCAAAAAACTGTATACTTCTGTCTACTTTAGAGTTAACCTCTGTATCTAAAACAGTAATACTGTCTATAACTGCATGATGAGAAAGTAATTTTTGTTCCATTAACTCTTCTAACATTTCACAATCAGAAATTTTAATTTTCCCTTCACTTTTAAATTCTACTTCTTGCTTAAATTTTGCAATATCAGAATCTAAAACAATATTTTTACCAATTACTACTGCTACACCGTCTATTTTAACTTTTTGTGCATTTAATTGTAATGATGTTACTGCAAATAATACAGCTGTAATAAAGATTTTAGTATATTTTGAAATTATTGTTTTTTGTGGCATCTTTTACTATTAGTTTTTCAATCTCTCTTATTAACTCGATTTTACGCTTGTGTAAAATCATTTCTTTTATCGTTGGCTTAATATAGCTTAATGGTGCTATATCATTTCTATTTAATACGTCTTTTATAGCCACCAAATATAAACCTAATGAATCTTGTTTTTGAATGAATTTTGATTTTTTTAACAGATTTTCTTTAGAAAATGGTAGTTTTAACAAAATCTTATCCAATTCTGTCCAAACAGAGTCGTTTAGTTGATACATTTTAAAGCTTAATTGCTGTCTTTCTAACTCTTCTGCATCTTCAATATCATCAGATTTAAATAATTCTATAATCTCTTTTTGATCTTTTATATTATTGTCAAAATTTAAATATTTAGATTTTACTAAAACCTCGTTCAATTTAAAGTTTTCATTATTGGCTAAATAATATTCTTCTATCTCTTGTTCGGTTACTAAAGTATCTAACTTTTGCTTAATTAAATCTTCTTTGTAATTATTAATTAATAAACTTTCTTTATAATCTTGTACCAACTTATTAATATCATCTAAAGATTCTGATGAATTATTGGTTTCTGCAGCTTTTAAAAATAATTTTTTTACAGCCCAGTCTTGTATTAAACTTTTAACTAAAATTAAACTATCTTCTTTAGTAATATTTCTAGGTAAAAGATCTTTTAAATCTTCTTTAAATAGTTTTTCTGTATTTACAATGGCAACAATTTCAGAAGAGTGTTCTTCTTTTTCTTGCATTTCGAAATACTGACAAGAGGTAAATAAAAAAGCGCAAAAAATAACAAATACAATTCTCATTTTAATCTTTATAATAGTTTATCAGTTTCTTTAACTGCTTTTTATGAATTTTTATTTTATTCTTTTTTCTTAAATCTGCAATCCATTTTTCTTCTAAATAATTTTGGTAATCATTCATTACCTCACCTTTTACAGTTTTTAATTCATTAGAATTATAGTTGGCTTTATTCTTATCAAAATAAGATTTTAAACCTAAAGAATCTTTAGAAGATTTGTTCCAAATTTTTTGTTGCATTAGTTCAAATAACAACAAACCATCTTCATATTCTTTTAAAGTATTAGCGTATTCAGGTTCAGTTTTTATTAAGTTTTCTTTGTAATAAGCTAAAATTTCTTTTTCTTTAAACATCTCGAACAACACAAAAATAGGTTTATGCCTTCTGTTTTTTGTGTAATCTACAAATTTCTCTTGTGTAATTTTCTTATCATTGATGCTTAATATAGTGTTTTGCAAAGAATCCTTAGAAAGCGATCTAATATTTTTTTGATTAAGAATTTGTTTTGCTTTTTCATTTTCTACAATTTTATAAGTTGCTTTTAACTTATTAATTATAGCTTTTTCAGACATTTGCATACGAGAACTTCTTTTAATTTTTTTACGAAGCTCTGTTTCCATTTCAGCAAAAGACTTAATAGGATGTTTTCTTAAAAGCTTTACAATATGCCAACCAAAACGGGTTTTAAAAGGTTTTGAATAATCGCCAACGTTTTTTAATGAAAATGCAGCATCTTCAAATTCTTTTACCATTCTACCAGTGCCAAATCTGTTTAACTTTCCTCCTCTTCCTTTTGAACCGATATCATCTGAAAATAAGTTTGCTAATTTTTCAAAAGACTCATTATTTTGAAGTCTATTGTAAACCTCATCAATTTTAATTTTACTAGCATTTGTAGTATCTTTTATTAAAATATGTGCCGCTTCAATTTCTCCTTTAGATGGTCTTAAATCATCAACTTTTAAAATATGATACCCATACTGACTTCTAAAAGGCATAGAAACATCACCTACTTTTGTAGCAAACGCTACATCTTCAAATGAAGAAACCATTTGAAAAGCTTTAAAATAGCCCAAATTACCTTTATTACCAGGAATACCTCTTTTGGCATCTCCTTTTGCAGATCTATCTTCGGATGTTTCTACTGCTAGTTTTTCAAAACTTTCTCCGTTAACAATTCTATTTCTAATGTCTAAAATTTTATTGTAAGCAACTAAAGTATCTTTTGGCATTGCATCTTTAGAAGTTCTGATTAAAATATGTTTTGCTTTTACTTCATTTTTTGTTCTAAAGTAAATGTCTTTAACCAAGTCTGCAATAAAAGAAGTGTCTTGTAAATAAGGTGCTGCTAATTGGTTTTTATAAGTAGCAATTTCTCTTTTATAAGAAGGTAAAGTATCTAACTTAATTTTGTAAGCCTCTTTAACCTTTAATAAATAATTGATGTATAAATCTAAATTTTTAGTTACATCTTTAGCTTCCTCATTATCTATAGCATCTAAATTTTTTTCATAAACCCGTTTAAAATCTGCTACAGAAATTTTTTCTTTATTAATTGTAATCAATGTTTTAGAATCTTGCGAATAAACATTAATTGCTAAAAACAATATACAAATTGATAAAAACCTACTTTTCATAAGACTTAACTATAATGATATAATACCTTTAATATTTTCTGCTTTTTTATAATATGCTATAACTTCATCCGAAGATTTAATTTTTAAAATAATAGAAACACTAACGTATTTACCTGTTTTAGATTTTTTTGTATTTATTACAGCGCCTGTGTTATTAAAAATTGCTTCTACTTCTGCTACTTGATTCTCTGTACTTGGTACAATAAATTTATAGAGATAATCTGCAGGAAACTTAGTAGTATCATCTAATTGAATTTTTAACTTGCTATAAAATTCGTTTTTATTACTCATAATAATTGTAAAAATTTTTCTAAACTATTTGCAAATTGCAAGACACAAAATTACATTAAAATTTAATTTTATAAACGGAATGATTTATTTTTGTGCGATGCAGCAAAAAATTGTTCTTATTGGCGGACCAGGAACTGGTAAAACTACTATTATAAATGAACTTATTAAAAAGGGATATTATTGTATGCCAGAAGTTTCTAGAGAGGTAACTTTAAAGGCTAAAGAAGATGGTATCGATCAACTTTTTTTAACAGAGCCTTTATTATTTAGCAAAATGCTTTTAGAAGGTAGAGAAAATCAATACTTAAAAGCAACAGATTTAAAAAAAGACATTGTTTTTTTTGATAGAGGAATACCAGATGTTCACGCTTATATGGATTATTTTAAAACAGAATATCCAGATTACTTCATAGAAAAGTGCAAAAAATATGAATACACCAAAATATTTCATTTTTCACCTTGGGAAGAAATACACACCACAGACAACGAACGTTATGAATCTTTTGTAGAATCTGTACAAATTGATAAGTTTTTGGTAAAAGCCTATTCAGATTTGGGTTATAATTTAATAAATGTGCCTTTTGGTTCTATAGAAGAACGTACAAACTTCATTTTAAATTCGCTAACAAGCGAATGATGTTATCACCAGAAAATATATTAAAAAAATATTGGGGATTTACCTCCTTTAGAGCACCTCAAAAAGAAATTATTTCTGCAGTTTTAAACAACAAAGACACCATTGCATTATTACCAACCGGTGGCGGAAAATCTATTTGCTTTCAAGTACCTGCATTGGTAAAAGAAGGAGTTTGTATTGTGGTTTCGCCCTTAATTGCTTTAATGCAAGATCAAGTAGAGAATTTAAAACAGAAAAATATAAAAGCTATTACAATACCTACCGGAAGTCAGCAAGATGAAATTGTAACACTATTCGATAAAATTAAATTCGGTAAAGTAAAGTTTTTATACATATCGCCAGAGAGATTGCAATCATCTTTAATTCAGCAAAAAATTAAAGAATTAAATGTAAACTTGGTTGCAATTGATGAAGCGCATTGCATTTCTGAATGGGGACATGATTTTAGACCTTCTTATAGAAATATAAAAGTTCTTAAAGAAATTTTACCAGAAGTTGGTTTTATTGCATTAACTGCAACAGCCAATAAAAAAGTGTTGTTAGATATTGAAACCAATCTAGAATTAAATAACACTTTGCTTTTTAAAAAGTCTTTTTTTCGAGAAAACTTAGCATATCAAGTTTTTAAAATTGAAGATAAACTAGAAAGACTTACAAGTATTTTTAGAAAAACTAAAACACCAGCAATTGTTTATGTAAATTCAAGAAAAAAAACTGAAGAAATCTCTAATTTTTTAAATGCTAAAAACTTTAAAAGCACTTTTTATCACGCAGGTTTAACTGTTATAGATAAAGAAAAGGCTTTTAATAATTGGATGTTAGAGAAAACACCAATAATTGTAGCAACCAATGCATTTGGTATGGGAATAGACAAACCCAATGTTGGGTTGGTAATTCATCTTAATTTACCAAATAGTTTAGAAAACTACGTACAAGAAACAGGTAGAGCTGGTAGAAATGAAAAAAAATCTTTCGGTGTCTTATTATATAGTGAACATGACATTTATTTACATCAAAAGCAAATAGAAAACTCTATACCTTCTATTTTAGAAATTAAAGAAGTTCATAAAAAGTTATATCAACAATTTAGAATAGCCTTAGGTGAAATTTCTGAAGAAGTTTATGCTTTTAATTTTTATGAGTTCTGTAAAAAGTACAACTTACAAGTTCTTAAAACAGATGCTATTCTAAAATTATTGGTTAATTATGGTATTATAGAACTTAATAGTAGTTTTAATAAAAAATCTACTTTAAAGGTCACAGCATCTCATTATTCAATCTTAAATTTTTCTAACAATAATAACTCTTTAAAAAACTTTATAAATGTACTTTTAAGAACTTACGGAGGTTTGTTTGAAGATGAAATAAAAATAAACGAATTCTTTATTGCCAAGAAAGCAGGAATAACTTCTAATAAAGTAATTCAGAATTTAGAATTATTAGAACAGCAACAGTTACTTGTATACAATCAATCTAACGAAAATGCTGCTTTAAATTTTCTAATGCCTAGAGAAGATGATAAAACTATCAATAGATATTCAAAAGAAATAAAACAATTTCTATTTCTAAAGGAAGAAAAAGCAAAAAACTTCATCGCTTTTATAAAGAACAACAAAGTTTGTAGAAGTAAGCAACTTTTGGCATATTTTGACGAAATTAAACAAGAAAACTGTGGCATCTGTGATGTTTGTTTAGCTATCAAAAAAAAGCAAACTAAAAACTTATCCGAAGATATTATAGAACTTCTAAACCCAAACAAACAATTGTCTTCAAAAGAAATTACTAATTTTTTAAATGCTAAAGAGAAAGACATTTTAATACATTTGCAAACGCTTCTTGCAGAAGATAAACTAATATTAAATAATCTAAATAAATTTCAACTAAAAATATAAATATGAAAGATATGCGTATCGTTTTTATGGGAACGCCAGATTTTGCCGTGGCCATTTTAAAACATTTAGTAGAAAACAACTATACAATTGCAGGCGTAATTACTGCACCAGATAAACCTGCCGGTAGAGGAAGAAAAATAAATGAGTCTGCAGTAAAAAAGTATGCAAAATCTCAAGATTTAAAAATATTACAACCAACTAACTTAAAAAACGAAGATTTTTTAAGTGAATTAAAATCTTTAAACGCCAATTTACAAATTGTTGTTGCCTTTAGAATGTTACCTAAAGTTGTATGGCAAATGCCAGAATTAGGTACATTTAATTTACATGCTTCTTTATTGCCAGAATATAGAGGTGCAGCACCAATACATTGGTCTATAATTAACGGAGAAACAAAAACGGGTGTAACCACATTTTTTATTGATGATAAAATTGATACCGGAGAAATTATATTACAAGAAGAAATTACAGTTTTAGAAACAGAAACTGTAGGTAGTCTTCACGACAAATTAATGCATTTAGGTGCAAGTTTAGTTTCTAAAACTGTAGATTATATTGCAAAAGGAAATGTAGTTACCACAAAACAACCCGATTTAGAAGAAAAATCTGCACCAAAATTAAACCCAGAAAACACAAAAATAAATTGGACAGATAGTTTAGAAAATATTTATAATAAAATTAGAGGTTTAAACCCTTTTCCGGCAGCTTGGACTTTAATATATAATAATGATGAAGAAATTTCTGCTAAAATTTATGCTGTAAGTAAACAAATAGAAACACACACTTTTAGTTTTGGAAGTATTATTGCATCTAAAAAAGAATTACAAGTTGCAGTAAATGGTGGCTATATTATTATTGATGAAATAAAACTTTCCGGTAAGAAAAAGATGGATGCAAAAAGCTTATTAAATGGCTTTCATTTTTCTTCGGATGCAAAAATGATGTAAAGCCTTTATTGATGCGGTTTGTAGAGTTTTTTGATTTTCAAAGCATGCTTTATTAACAATTGACCTACATTTATTAACAAAATGCCCTTTTTTGGGCCTTCATATTTGCGTAAACCCACAATCCGTCTATATTTGTTAAGCTATTAAGCAAAAAGTATAATAAAAATAATTTAAAAATCAATTCATTATGAACAAATCAGATTTAATCGATGCAATGGCTGCTGACGCAGGAATTTCTAAAGTAGCAGCTAAAGCAGCTTTAGAGTCTTTTACAGGTAACGTAACTTCTTCTTTAAAAAAGGGAGATAAAGTTGCTTTAGTTGGTTTCGGAACTTTTTCTGTATCTAATAGAGCTGCAAGAACTGGTAGAAATCCTCAAACTGGAAAAACTATTGAAATTGCTGCTAAAAATGTAGCAAAATTTAAAGCTGGAGCTGGATTAAGCGATGCTGTAAACTAATAATTACAGTTTTAAATAAAATAAAAGCTCTCTTTTTTAAGAGAGTTTTTTTTTGTTAAAATTTTACCTATATTTAAATAAAAAAATTGAATGTCTAAACTCCTCCCAAAAAAAGGTAGGCTTTTGGTTGCAGAACCATCTATCTTAAACGACAATTCATTTAACAGAGCTATTGTTCTATTAACTGAACATACAGATAATAATTCTGTCGGTTTTATTTTAAATAAACCATTAGAGTATTGTATTAAAGATTTATTACCAGAAATAGATTGCGATTTTAATATATACCAAGGCGGCCCTGTAGAACAAGATAATTTATACTTTGTGCACAGAATACCACAATTGTTAGACAATAGCATAGAAGTTGCTAACGGTGTGTTTTGGGGCGGAGATTTTAAGCAACTAAAAGACCTTCTTAACAGTGGCTTGCTAGAAGAATCTGATATTCGATTCTTTTTAGGCTATTCTGGTTGGGATAAAGATCAACTAGAAGACGAATTAAGCGGAAACTCTTGGTTTGTTACAGAAAATAACTTCGAAAACATTTTTTCTAACGACGAAGAAAGTCTTTGGAAAAATAAATTACTAGAAAAAGGAGGTAACTATAAACTTTGGGCAAACGCACCAAACGATTTTAACTTAAATTAATTACCAGCAATTTGTAAAACATTTAAATTGGCTTGTAATTTTGTAGCCAAACTAGTTGTAAATGTTTTTTTCTTGTATTTAGTTATTGCTTGTACACCAACAATTGCATTTGTAATAAAAACTTCGTCTGCTTTTTGTATCTCAAACGGAGAAATCGTTGTTTCTTCGATAGTAAAATCTTTATTTTTAGTTAAGATTTCTATGATTTTTCCTCTTACAATACCTTTAATACATCCTTCTGATAAGGCAGGTGTTTTAACAACATTACCTTTTACAACAAATATATTTCCGTTGGTAACCTCTACTACTCCTTTTCTTTCATTTAAAAGAACGCAACTATCTAAATCGTTTTCATTAGCATAAATACTTGCTAGAGTATTAAGCATTCTATTATTTGTTTTTACTGTAGATAGCAAACCAGAATAGTTGTAAAAATCTTTAAAAACATCAACTTTATACTCATTTTTAGAAACATAAGTATTTTCACTAGCTTCAATCGAATAATCAACTTTGTTAGTTTTTGGTGTATACAAACCACCATCTTTTCTATAAACATTTAAACGAACTCTATAAGATGGTGCGTCATCTATAACTGCTATTGTTTTTAAAATTTCTTTCTCTAAAAACTCTAAAGTAAATTCCATAGGAATTTTCATACGCAACATTCTCATCGAAGCCATCAATCTAAAATAATGATCTTCCCAAAAAACAACTTTTTTGTTTACAACTTTAATTGTTTCAAAAATAGCATCTCCGTATTTAAATCCTCTATTATCTATAGAAAGGTTTACGTTTTCTTTAAATAATAACTCACCGTTTAAATTAATCATCCTTTAAATTTTAAGAACTGCAAAAATACTACAAATCTTAGTATTATAAACATAAAAAAACCAGCAATAAATGCTGGTTTTTAAATTGTATTTTATCTAATTAAGCACCAATTGTGTGTCTTAATTCTTCTATTTGATTCTCCCAAAGCTGTTTAGCTTCGTCTACCTCATCTTCATCTTCTGCAAAGTCTGTTACTATTAAGGAAACATCTTTTGTTAATGGATCTACTTGAATTCTAATTTCGAAATAACTTTCATCATCTTCACTCTCTAACCACTTCCAACGCATT
This sequence comes from Polaribacter marinaquae, assembly GCF_038019025.1. Lineage (NCBI taxonomy): Bacteria > Pseudomonadati > Bacteroidota > Flavobacteriia > Flavobacteriales > Flavobacteriaceae > Polaribacter > Polaribacter marinaquae. The sequence continues at coordinate 46,950 of NZ_CP150496.1, read as the reverse complement.
CTTTCACCTGCCTTTTTGGTTATTAAATTTGCTAACTCTTCTGTACCTTCCCAAACAAAGCTAAAAACTTTACCTCTAGAGTTTACTTTATCTGCAAACCATTCTTGTAAACTAGAAGGTGAAGATATGTATTGATATAGCATATTAGGCGATGCGTGAATTGGAATTTCTAATTCGAATTTTACTTTATCCATTGTTTGTTTTGTTAGGCGAACAATATAGGTATTAATTCAATTAAAAAAAAATTAAAACACTTCTTGCAGGTTTGTAAAAAGTGTCTATATTTGCACCCGCAAACCAATGGCGAGGTAGCTCAGTTGGTTAGAGCGCAGGATTCATAACCCTGAGGTCACGGGTTCAAATCCCGTCTTCGCTACAAATTTAAAAAACAGTTTAGTGTATTCTAAACTGTTTTTTTATGTTTTAAACTTCCTTAAAATTCAATTTATAAGTATTTTAAATAATCTTAAATTAAGATTATTTAAAATAACTTACTCTGTAATAAAGTTTTACCAAATAAAAATCACTTTATTTTATTGATTATTAAAATTTATTTGATATTTTTATAATTCTATATTAAGTCCCTTCTACCCTTAAGTACCCCCATAATCTTAAGCTATGAATTATAACCTTACATTAATTTTATTTTTACAAAGCACCTTAGTTGCTTTTGTAATCCTTCTTTTATTTAAATTTAGAAAAAAACTTGGTAAAGGTGTTTTGTACGCTTGTCTTGGCTTGTTTCAATTTGTACAAGTCATGATTTTTATATTAAACAGTGTTTTTCAAAATTTTGCGTACGATTTTCTAGTAACACCAGGATCTTCTATTTTTGTAACTATTTCTCTCTTTACTTTATTATTAATTTACATTAAAGAAGATGCTAACGAAACTAGAAAAATAATATCTACCATATTAATTGCCAATATTTTAATATATTTTATAGTAATTTCTTTTTTATGGAACTTAAACGGCATAAACTCTAAAAATTCTTTTAGTGTAACAGACAACTTTTTAAAAAATACACCTTCTTTTATTGTAGGTAATATTGCATTATTTTTAGATGCTTTATTATTAATATTTACTTTCGAATTTATATCTAAAAGAATAAGATTTCTTTTTCTACAAATTAGTATTACAATGTTTGTCGTCTTAACATTTGATACTATCTTTTTTTCCGTTTTCACTTTTTTCAATTCTAATAACTTAATTGATATTATAGTTTCTGGTTTAATCTCAAAAAATAGTTTTACTATTTATTATAGTTTGCTGTTTTATTTTTATCTAAGGTTTTTAGATGAGACAGACAAAGATTTGGTTTATTTTAAAATTAAAGATGTTTTTAAGCCACTTAGTTATAAGCAAAAATTTGAAGTAGCAGTAAATGATATTAAAAAAGCGAATGAAATGTATCGTTTACTAACAACAAATTCTAATGATATTATTTGTTTACAAGAACTTAATGGTAATTATAGTTACGTTAGTCCTTCAATAAAAAATATTTTAGGTTATGAACAATCTGATTTTTTAGGAAAACAAATTTTTTCTATAGTTCATAAGGATGATATTGAAGAACTTCAAAAGAAAATATCTGAAAAAGAGTTTTTAAAAAATAATCAAAAAACACCACTAATTTTTAGATTAAAACACAAATTAGGTCATTATATATGGATAGAATATTCTACATCACCAATTTATCAAGATAATAAAATTACATCTTTTGTAACTTCTGCAAGAGAAATTACAGATCGAATAATATCGAAAAACAAATTAGACAACTCTTTATTATTATTACAAAAAAGAGAAAAAGCTCTAAATGAAGCGAGTAGAATTGGTAAAATGGGTTTTATAGAGTATGATGCTATGAAAAAAACTTATATCTGGTCTGATTATCTGTTTTACATTTTTGGTTTAGAACCATCTGATCGTCCACCACCTCAAGAAACCTTTTTAAATTATTTTGAAAAAGAATCTAGACAAAGAATCCTAAAAAACATAAAAACTCTTCAAGAAGAAGGCAAATCATTTAATATTGAAGTTAAAGGTAAAAATCAAATAAATAAAATTATTTGGCTTCGATTGATTATAGAACCAGTTTTTGGTGCTAATAAAATAGTAGTTGGAAGAAGAGGCGTATTACATGATATTACTCATACCAAACAAGCGCAGTTAAAATTAGAAAATTCTTTAGAACTTTTAGAAAAAAATGAAGATTCCTTAAATATTGCCGGTAAAATAGGAGAACTAGCATTTATAGAATATAATACTAAAACCGATACTTTTATTTGGTCTGATTACGCTTATAAAATATTTGGTTTAAACCCAAGAAACGGAACACCGACTTTAAAAGATGTTTTAACTTTTTTTGATGAAAAATCTAAAATAAAATTAAAAAACCTTATCAATAAAATAAATACTAAAGGGCAACCAGGTGATATTGAATTAAAGGGTATTAAAAGAAATGGTGAAGAGTTTTGGGTTAGAAATATAGCCCAACCTATTTTTAATAAAAATAAAGAATTAATAGGTCGAAGAGCTATTTTACAAGACATTACAAAATATAAGAAAGTTCAAAGTAAATTGAAAACTCCAAAAAAGAGTTACAAATCTCTTTAAGATTATTAGAAAAAAAAGAACTATCACTAAGAGAATCTAGTAGAATTGCAAAAATTGGATATTCTGACTATTTATTTGAAACCAATGCTTTTTATTGGTCAGATTATGTTTATAAAATATTTGGTTTAGATCCTAATAAAGAAATACCATCTCGAGAGGAAATGATTGCTGTTTATAAGGGTGAATTCTTAGAAAAATTAATTAGTGCTACAAAGAAATTAGACGCTGATGGAATACCATATGACATCGAACTTAAAATGACAAATTTTGTAAATAAAGAAGTTTGGATTAGAATTATAGGACACTTAATTTATGACGACGATAAAAATGTAATAGGTAGAAGCGGTGTTTTACAAGACATTACAGATTCTAAGTTAAATAGAATAGAACTAAAAAGATCTAAAAAAGAAATTGAAAATTCTTTAAAACAATTAGAAAAAAATAAAGCTTCTATGGATGAAGCTAGCAAAGTAGCTAAAATAGGATACTTTGAATATATAATTGCTAAAGACGATTTTAGATGGTCTGAATATTTATATGATATTTACGGTTTAGATAAAGCAAAACCTTTACCACCAAGGGCAGACATTGTAGCCCAAATTGATAAAGATTCTTTACCTGTTATTAAACAAGCAACATTAGACCTAACTAATAATGGCGTATCTTATGATATACAAATGAAAATATATCATAAAAAAACTGGTAAAGCTGTTTGGGTAAGAAATGTTGCAGAGCCTATTTTTGATGAAAATAAAAATATAATAGGAAGACGTGGCTTAGCACAAGATATAACAGACAAAAAAGAAAGTATTGATAAAATAGCTAGAGCAGAAGAATTATATAGATTACTAGCAGATAATACCAACGATTTAATATGTTTACAAGAATATGATAGTACGTTTAAATATATAAGCCCATCAATAGAAAACATTCTTGGTTATAAACAAGAAGAATTTATAGGCAGAAAAGTATATGATATAGTGCACCCAGAGGATTTAAAATCTTTAAAAAACACTTTTTTCAATATTTCTAAAGAAGTTAAATCTCATGCATTTCCTTTTAGGGCTTTACATAAAAAAGGACATTATATTTGGTTAGAGTTTTTATCTACACCTGTTTACAATGGTGATGATATTAATTACTTTGTAACTTCAGCAAGAGACATAACACAAACAATGGTGGCCAATGAAAATATACAAGAATATCAAAAATCTTTAAAAAGGTTAACAACCGAAATTACGTTAATAGAAGAGAAACAGAAAAAAGAAATAGCTTCAAATATTCATGATCATTTAAGTCAATCTTTAGTAATTTCTAAAATGAAAATTAAAGAATTAAAACGTAATAAAGAATATGAAAAACTAATAAAAGATTTAGATTTTATAGAAAATCATATTACTGATGCATTAGACAATAGTCGAAAAATTACTTTTGAACTTTCTCCTCCTGTTTTATATCAATTAGGAATTGTAGATGCGTTGTTTTGGTTATTTGAATACATTGAAAAAACATATGAAATAAAATCTGATATTTATACAACTTTAGATACTGTAAAAATGGATGATACAAAATCTATTTTACTTTATAGAAGTATACAAGAAGTTGTAAATAATGCTGTAAAATATTCTAAGGCATCTTTTTTTACATTGAATATTGATGAGAACTCTAATTACATCTCTTTTATATTTAAAGATAATGGTAATGGTTTTGATACCAAAAAATTAAAAAACAATCACAATACAAACGGTTCTGGTTTTGGGTTATTTACAGTTAAAGAAAGAATAGAAAATATTCGAGGAAAATTCAATATTTCATCAGAAATAAGCAACGGTACAACTGTCGTTTTTAACATCCCTAAATCACCATCAAAAAGTCACAACGTTCAGAATATTCAACAAAAACTCATTTAAATTTTAATAAAACACATTTTTTTTTATATTTAGAAAAAATCTCCCTAAAAGTTGATATTTCTGTTATCAATTTTAATAATTTTTGCCATGACATTTTATCAATTTACAACACTATTTGTTCAAAGCTCTTTTGTTGCTTTTATTATATTACTATTATTTAAAGTTAGAAAAAAACTAGGTTTAAGTGTCCTTTATGCTAGTTTGGGTTTATTTCAGTTTGTTCAAATATTTCTTTCTAATAGTATAGATTCTAATTATCCAACAAATCACTTAATATCTCAAGGTTCATCAATATTTGTAACTGTAACACTCTTTGCTTTATTAATTATTTATATTAAAGAAGATGCCAAAGAAACAAAAAAAGTTATTTATGCATTGTTTCTAGTAAATTTGTTAATCACACTTTTACTACAGGTTTTCAATTGGAAAATTGAAGATCCTTTAATTGATAATGCCATCGCAAATTCTGCAAAACCATTTAAAAACTCACCGTACATCTCTACTGTTTCTAATATTGCTATACTTTTAGATTCTCTTATATTAATAATTCTGTTCGAATTTATAGCAAAAAAAACAAGGTTTTTATTTTTACAAATTTTTATTACAATGATAATTGTAGTAAGTTTTGATACAATATTCTATGCAACACTTTCTTTCTGGAAATCAGATAAGTTAATTCCCGTAATTACAAAAGGGTTGCAATCAAAAGGAATATTGGCAACCTATTTTAGTGTTTTATTTTATATGTATTTAAGGTTTTTAGACACTACAGATAGAGACCTTGTATTTTTTAAAATAAAAGATGTTTTTCAACCTTTAAGTTATAAACAAAAATTTGAAACTACGGCAATCGACAAAAAAAAAGTTGAAGAAAAATATAGATTACTAACAGAAAATTCTAATGATATTATCTGTTTACAAAATGTAGATAGTTCTTTTAAATATATTAGTCCATCAATAAAAAAAATATTGGGCTATGATAGTAAAGAGTTTCTTGGAAAAAAAATTTTTAATTATGTTCATTCTGATGATATCCAGAAATTAAGAGAAACAATAGGTAAAAAATTATTTATTACAGATTACGATAATAACGCATATACATTTAGGGTAAAACATAAATTTGGTCATTATATTTGGTTAGAATTTATTACTTCTGCAGTATACGAAAATAATAAAATTAGTTATTTTGTTACTTCTGCCAGAGATATAACACAAAGAGTCTTAGCTAAAAATAAAATTGAAAGTTCTTTAAAATTATTAGAACAAAAAGAAACCTCTTTAAATGAAGCTAGTAAATTAGCTAAAATTGGATATTGGGAATATATAAAGACATCTGAAAGAGTAAATTGGTCTGAATATATCCATGTAATTTACGAGAGTGACGTTAAAAAAACAGCACCGAAAAGAGAAGAAATATTTAAAAAATTTGACAAAGAATCTCAATTAAAAATTTCTAAAGCAAATAAAGAGCTAGATGAAAACGGTACACCCTATGATCTTGAATTAAAACTAATTAATAATAACAAAAGAGTAGTTTGGATTAGAAATGTGGTACAACCAATTTACGATGAAAACAAAAAAATTATAGGTCGTAGAGGTGTTTTACAAGATATTACAGAAAATAAAAACATCAATATTAAATTAAAAGAAAGCGAAGAAAAATTCTTTAAAATATTTAAAAACAGTCTTAATTTAATAATATTAAATAGTTTTGATGAACACAAAATTGTTGATGTAAATGATGCCGCTGCAAGAATATCTGGTTACACACCAGAAGAATTAATTGGTACCGTTAATATACAGGCTAGAATTTGGAAGTCTCAAAGGAAAAGAAACATCTATTTTAATAGATTAATTAAAAATGGCAGCGTTAAAAATTTTGAATCTGAATTTATTACTAAATCTGGAGAACTTAGAATTTGGAAAGCAAATGCTGAAATTATTTTAATTGGTAATAAAAAATACGTTTTAAGTATAATAGAAGATATTACAGAAATTAGGCTTGCTCAAAACAAGCTTAAAAGTCAAAATGAGTTTGTTATTGCCATGACAGAAAATCAAAATGCCGGAATTGTTGCATGTAATGATAAAGGTGAAATTGTTCTATTTAATAAGACAGCTAAAGAATGGCACGGTGTAGATATTCTTAAAATTCCTCAAGAGAAATGGGCAGAAAATTATGGCTTATATAAATCAGATTATAAAACCCTTTTAAAGAAAGAAGAAATTCCTTTAATGCAAGCTTTTAATGGTAAAATTTTAACTAATGAAGAAATTGTTATAAAATCAGTTAATCAGGAACCTAGAATTGTACTTTGTAACGGAGCTTCTTTTCATGACAATAAGGGTAAAAAACTAGGTGCTGTGGTTGTAATGAATGATATTACGCATCAAAAATTAATAGAAAAAAACTTAAGAGACAGTAAAGATGAAATAAAAAAAGCACTAATTGCTGCTGAAAGAAGTAAATTTTTGCTAAATGAATCTGGCAGAATTACAAGAGTTGGTGCATGGGAGCTAGATTTAATTACAGAAAATGTTAGCTGGTCAGATCAAATTTTTAAAATTCATGGTTTACCTATAGGAACTATCCCTCCGTTAGATAAATTAATGAAATATTACGTTAATGGATCTGAAGAAATTTTACAACAGGCAATTGACATATGTATTGCAGAAAATAAAAGTTTTAATCTAGAATTAAATTTTAAAAACGAACAAAATGAACTACTTTGGTTAAATGTAATTGGTTACTCTGAAGTTAACAGTAATGGTGAAACAATCTTTTTAAGAGGTGTTTTACAAGATATTACAGAAAAAAAATAAATAGAGATAAGGTTGACAAAGCAGAAGAAATGTATCGTTTACTTGCTAATAACACTAGTGATTTAATTTGTTTACAAGAACCAGACGGAACATTTAAGTACATTAGTCCATCAATAGAAAACCTTTTAGGCTATAAACAATCAGATTTTATTGGTAAAAAAATTCTTTCGATAGTACATAAAGATGATTTAGATAGTTTATTTGAGGCTATAGATGAAGTTAATAAAAATTTAAAAACAGAGGCGCACCCTTTTAGAGCAAAACATAAAAATGGAGACTATATTTGGTTAGAGTTTTTGTCGACTCCTATTTACGAGAATGATAGAATTAGTTACTTTGTAACAACAGCAAGAGACATTACACAATGGATGTTAGCAAATATAGAGATTAATGAGTATCAATCTTCCTTACAAAAACTAACCACCGAGTTAACTTTAATTGAAGAAAAACAGAAAAAAGAAATTGCATCTAATATTCATGATCATTTAAGTCAATCTTTAGTGATTTCTAAAATGAAAATTAACGAACTTAAAGGAAATAGTAAATTAGAAGAAATTTTTGAAGATCTAGATTTTATAGAAACTCATATTGTTGATGCATTAGAAAATAGTAGAAAAATAACTTTCGAATTATCACCACCTGCACTCTATCAATTAGGCATAATAGATACTTTATATTGGTTGTTTGAAAACATAGAAAACACTTATAAAATAAAATGCGAAATAATTACCAATTTAGACTTTGTTGAGCTAGATGAGGCTTCTTCAATTTTGTTATATAGAAGTATACAAGAAGTTGCAAATAATGCGCTAAAATATGCTCAAGCATCTATAATAACATTAGAAATTAATAAAACTAATTTAGGTTTTTGGTTTGTTATTAAAGATAACGGTGTTGGTTTTAATACTAGTAAATTAAAAAACTTAAAAAACTATTCAGGTTCTGGTTTCGGTTTATTTACCGTACAAGAAAGAATTGCCAATATTAATGGAGTTTTTAGTATAACTTCAGAAAAAAACTTAGGAACAACTGTTAATTTTTTTATACCTTTAACTATATGATAGCCAACGACCAAATAAAAATAGTTTTAGTAGACGATCACAAACTTCTTAGAGATGGTTTAAGAAATATAATAGAACAAAAGTCTAATATGAAAATTATTGGAGAAGCATCTGACGGAAGAGAAGCTATTAGTGTTTGCTCTAAATTATTGCCAGATGTTTTGGTTATAGATGTAGCTATGGCAAATTTAAATGGTATCGAAGCTGCAAAACAGATTCATAAAACATGTCCTGACATTAAAATTATCGGTCTTTCTATGCATTCTAGTAAACAATTTATACAAGGAATGTTTAAAGCTGGTGCCTATGGATATTTATTAAAAGATGGTGATTCTAACGAATTAATTACTGCTATAAATACTGTTGTACAAGATATAAAATACTTATCTAAGGATATTAATCAAGAATTTTTATCGATAATTAAACAAGGAAATACCATAGAAAACACTCTTTTAAGTTCAAGAGAGAAAGAAGTTTTACAATTAATTACAGAAGGAAAATCTTCTAAAGAAATTGGAGAAATTTTATTTTTAAGCTCTAAAACTGTTGATGTACATAGAAATAATATCATGAAAAAAATTGATTTATATACAATACCAGAATTAACTAAATATGCAATAAAAAAAGGATTTACCTCTTTAGAAATGTAATAATATATCAATAATAAGCAACTCCCCTATATAATATTATTAACTTTAATTGTAATTTTACAATTGGTCAATAATTAAACTTAATTAATAATTGAAACATCCACAAAAAAACATGCTAATTGTAGAAGATAACCCTTTAATTGGAGAAAAAATTCTTAATGCAAGTAAGAGAGTTCTGCCTTTTAAAAATATACGATTAACGCCAACTCTACATGAAGCAATTTCTTATTTGAAAGAAACTGATGTTGATATTGTAACCTTAGATTTAAGCTTACCAGATGGCAATGGAATTGAACTACTAAAATGGTTTAAAGAAAATAATAAGCTACCTAAAGTATACGTTTCTTCTACAAGCCGAGAATTAAAAAGAACTTGTTTAAGATACGGAGCTCAAGATTTCTTTGATAAATCTAGTGATTTTGAGAAACTAATTAATACAATATCTAATACTTTACCAATTGACTAAATTTATAATATAAAATACTTTATAAAACTTTAAACCCCAGTTATTAAACAAATGCTTAATAACTGGGGTTTATAAATTATAATATATTAGGGGTATAATTTAATTAAGGGGAATATATTAATTTGGGGGATTAATATAACTTTCTCATTCTTCCTTCCCAAGTTCTACCACCTAAAGTAGACTCGTAAAAAATGTAACCTCTTTTTATTTTTGTAATCTTCATTTTTAATTTAATTCCTTTTTAAAAAGGAAAATTAGGAAGATTTGATTCTTGTAATGTCATATAACATTCATCTTCTGAAACCCAAGAAATGTCAGATTTAATAAAGTATTTTCCTTCATTAAAATATTCTACATGTTGGTCTTCAGAAAATACTACAACCACATTTTCTCCTTTGTATTTGTAGGTGTATTTTGTTTCTTTTAATAATGGTACAATCTCTTCTTTTTCTTCTATTGAAGTATAAGTGTCATAATTGTTTACTGTGGTAATTGCAAAATCTTGTGCTGATACCGAAAATGCAAATAATGCTAAAATTACTACTAGTTTAAAATTTTTCATAATGATTAAATTGGGGGTTAAACATATAATTATACAGCAAAGATAAAACCGAACTTCAGTTTTATAAATAAGCAAAATTCTTAATTTCTCTATTTCTTTGGATTTAATTATGAAATTAGAAACAAGATCATATTCTTAAATAGCTAAAAACACTTTACGAATAGAAACATAAAAGCCCAGTTTGAACAAACAAACTGGACTTTATAAATTATAATTTATTAGGGGTATAATTTAACTTAGGGGAATATATTAATTTAGGGGATTAATATAACTTTCTCATTCTTCCTTCCCAAGTTCTACCACCTAAAGTAGACTCGTAAAAAATATAACCTCTTTTTATTTTTGTAATCTTCATTTTTAATTTAATTCCTTTTTTAAAAGGAAAATTAGGAAGATTTGATTCTTGTAATGTCATATAACACTCATCTTCTGAAACCCAAGAAATGTCAGATTTAATAAAGTACTTTCCTTCATTAAAATACTCTACATGTTTGTCTTCAGAAAATACAACAACTACATTTTCTCCTTTGTATTTGTAGGTGTATTTTGATTCATTTAATAATGGTATAATCTCTTCTTTTTCTTCTATTGGAGTGTAAGTACCATAATTGTTTACTGTGGTCATTGCAAGATCTTGTGCTGATGCAGAAAATGCAAATAATGCTAAAATTACTACTAGTTTAAAATTTTTCATAATGATTAAATTGGGGGTTAAACATATAATTATACAGCAAAGATAAAACCGAACTTCAGTTTTATAAATAAGCCAAATTCTTAATTTTTAAAAAAAAGTAAAATTTCAGCAGAATTAAAATCATTATTAGAAGTTAAAATACTTATAATTTAAGCTCAAAAATTATTTTTTGTAAAAAAATGAATAGCTAACTATTTCATTATTAAGAACATTAAAAAAATGTATCTTTTTTGTAAAAAAAATGCTTGCAGATGTTAAAAAACGTTATATATTTGCATCTCTTTACCACGCGAAAGTAGCTCAGTTGGTAGAGCGTCAGCCTTCCAAGCTGAATGTCGCCAGTTCGAACCTGGTCTTTCGCTCAAAAGCTTCATAAGAAATTATGAAGCTTTTTTTTTGCTAAAAACTAAACCTTGTAATTTATTTTTTTGGCAGTTTATCTCCAAAAACTAATAAAAATATTATTGGTACTGCTAACAATATAATGGTAGCTAAGTTATATGTAAATAAATAGGAATTTAGAATGATTGTAAGAATAAACCCTCCTATTGCTCCTCCTAAATGCGCAGAATGACCAACATTACCAACTTGATTTTTCAAACCATAAATAGAATATAATATGTAACCAATTCCAAAAATATATCCTGGAATTGGAATTGGTATAAACAAAAGATATAGTTTCATACCTGGATTTAATAAAATAGCTGAAAAAATAGTTCCAGAAACTGCTCCAGATGCTCCAACAGCACTATAATAAGGTTCTTTTTTATGCTCTTTAAATGAATATAAACTTCCAGCTAACAAGCTTCCAAAATAAATAATTAAGAAATTACTAGTACTTGTACGTTGCGTTACAATATCTCCAAAAAGATACAAAGCATACATATTTAAACCTAAATGCAACCAATCTACATGTAAAAAGCCAGAAGTTAACATTCTAATTTTCTCTCCTGATAAAATTCTACTAACCTGAAACTTGTATTTATCGAGAAATGAATACTCTTTAAAACCCTTCATCGAAATTAATACATTAGCAATCATTAATAATAATATTGCCTTATTTATATTTTCTATCATGTAACAAACTTAATAAAAACCCATTAGTATTTATCTTTTCATTTTAAATATATATACGATATTTGCAACACTAAAATTTATATATGCAATTTATTGTCTTTGCCATTAGTTATCCATTAATTTGGTTGCTTTCTAAGTTACCAATGAGAATCTTATATTTAAAATCAGATTTTTTCTATTTTCTAATTTATTATGTAATTGGATATCGAAAAAAAGTAGTTTTAGATAATTTACAATTAGCTTTTCCTAACAAACCTTTAAAAGAACTTTTAATTATCAGAAAAAAATTCTTTAAACATTTAATGGATTTGATGATGGAAAGCGTAAAAGCTTTTTCTATTTCTGAAAAAGAAATTTTGAAAAGATATACTTATGAAAATCCACAATTGGTAAATAAATTTGCTAAAGAAGGAAAAAGCATCGCATTGGTTGGGGCTCATCAAGCCAATTGGGAATGGTCTACAAGTTTACCTAAAGTTTTAAATATTGATGTTTTGGGTGCGTACACAAAACTTAATAATAAGTACTTCGAAAAAAAAGTTAGAGATTCAAGAGAAAAGTTTGGAGTTATTGGATATAAAACTTCTGATATGGTTAGAGGTATGCAACAAAGGTTTTCTGATAAAAAACAAGGTGCATATATTTTATTAAGCGATCAATCTCCACAACCACATAAAACTTATTATTGGAGAGATTTTTTTAATATAAAAGTTCCGGTGCATACGGGTGCAGAAATGCTTGCAAAAAAGTTTGATTTAGTAGTGATCAATTATGTAACTAAAAAAGTTAAAAGAGGTTATTATAAAACTGAATTTCAACTGATAACTGAAAATGCTAAAGACTTTGAAAATTATCAAATTACAGATTTATATACCGAATTGACAGAAAAAAATATTTTAAATCAACCAGAATTCTATCTTTGGTCTCACAAAAGATTTAAGCATAGAGATAAAGTTCCGGCTGAATTTTTATAGACTATAAGTTAAACCACTCTTTAACTAAGTTTTGTTCTATTGGTGTAACAGATTTATGAGAATAATCATTCTTTAAGCTATCATATTCATAATCTTTAGCCCAATCTTCTATGTTTACAGACAGTTCTTTTAAAGAATTACAAACAAATTCTAATTCTTTATTTGTTATTGTTGGATGCACAGAGAGACGAACCCAACCTGGTTTTTGAGTATTACAACCATGTAAAATTTCGTCTTTAATTCTATTAGAAGTTTCTTGGTCAACATTTAACAAATAATGACCATAAGTTCCTGCACAAGAACATCCACCTCTTGTTTGTATTCCAAAGCGATCATTTAAAAGCTTTACCACAAGATTAAAATGATATTTTTCGAAATAAAAAGAAAAAATACTTAATCTGTCCTTATGGTTTGGTGCTAAAATTTTTACTCCGTTTAAATTCTCTAAAGTTTTAAAAACAACTTTATTAATTTCGTCTTCTCTCGCTTTAATTTTATCAGTTCCCATTTCTTCTTTCAACTGAATTGAAAGTGCGATTCTAATTGTTTGCAAAAAAGCAGGTGTTCCGCCATCCTCTCTTGTTTCTACATCATCAAAATAATCATGTTGTCCCCAAGGATTTGTATAACTTACCGTTCCGCCACCTGGATTATCAGGTATTGTGTTCTTATACAAACTTTTATTAAAAATTAATACGCCAGAACTTCCTGGTCCTCCTAAAAATTTATGAGGAGAAAAGAAAACAGCATCTAAATATTCATCTTCTGATTCTGGATGCATGTTTATATCTACATAAGGTGCACAACAAGCAAAATCTACAAAACATAAACCATTATAACTATGAATCAATTTTGCTACTTTATGATAATCGGTTTTTATACCTGTTACATTAGAACAAGAAGTTATAGAAGCTATTTTAATTTTTCTGTGTTCGTGTTTTTTAATGCTTTTTTCAAAACTTTCTAAACAAACTAAACCTTCATTATTGCAAGGCACAACTTCTACATCTGCAATAGTTTCTAACCAAGAGGTTTGATTAGAATGATGTTCCATATGAGAAATAAAAACTATAGGTCTTATTTCTTCTGGTAATTCTGTATAATTTTTTAAACTTTCAGAAACTTTTAGTCCTAGAATTCTTTGAAACTTATTTACAACTCCTGTCATACCAGAACCCGAAGTTATTAAAACATCGTTTTCATTTGCGTTAACATGACGTTTAATAATTTTTCTAGCTTCGTGATAAGCTAAAGTCATTGCTGCACCAGAAGTAGAAGTTTCTGTATGTGTATTTGCAACAAATGGTCCAAACTTATGTAACAATTTTTCTTCTATAGGATGATATAATCTACCGCTAGCCGTCCAATCTGTGTAAATTAGATTTTGCAAACCATAAGGAGATTCAAATTTTTGGTTTATACCAACTATATTTTTTCTAAACTTATCAAAATATGCTTCTAAATTCATTGTAAACTGTTTTAAAAAATTCTGAATCTTCCTCCTATTAATATATTATTCTCGAAAAAATAAAAACTTTGAGAGGCAGAATCTGCAGAACTTAAAGATGTTTTAATATCTGGCATGTTTATATAACCAATTTTATAATCTGATTGAATATAAAAATGTTTTAAAAATGTTATATTTAATCCGGCACCAACAGAAACTCCCCAACCAGATAAATGAAAGTTATCATGTCTTTCTTTACCTAAAAGCGATGTATCTGTTCTAGGATACAAACCTCCTACTCCAATTCCTTCAGTTAAATTTATTTGAAGGTTTTTTAAATCTAATCCGAACCAATGATCTATATTATCAAATCTTTTAACTTCTACATTTACATAATTTAAACCATCTGTGTGCTCAAATCTTAAAAAATCTTCTGTTAATTGTATATTCTGATTGTTATAGGTACCATCATATTTTGCATTTCCAATATTAATATTACCATTTATAGTAACATTTTGATCGTTGTTAACCACATATTTCATGTGATCTACACCAATAGAAATTGTATAGTTTTCTTTAAAAAAGTAACCAATTCTATAGTTATTCTGAGGAATTGTTATATTACCAGGGTTAAAATAATTATTTACAGAAAACTTAGTTGGTCTATCTTGTGCCTTAACATCAGATAATGTAAAATCATAATCTTTACCTTTAAAACGGATATCAGAATCTGTGTAACTAGACCAATTCCATCCCCAATAAACAAAAAACTTACCTTTATTTACTACCTTATTTTTCTTAGAAAACTTTTTATTTTGTTGTCCTAAAACAGTAAGCGTACTAAAAAAAAGTATCGCTAAAACTAAAATGTTTTTTTTCAATCTAAATTATTTTAAATAATTGCTTTAATTTCTTTTATAAATCTCTCTGCTAAATTATCTGCTGCTGTTTGAGATTTAGCTTCTGTATAAATTCTAATAATTGGTTCTGTATTAGATTTTCTTAAATGAATCCATTCATCAGCAAAATCTATTTTTACACCATCTATAGTATTCACATCTTCATCTTTATAAGTTGTTGCCATTGTTTCTAAAATAGCATCAACATTAATTTCTGGCGTTAATTGAATTTTATTTTTACTCATAAAATAACTTGGATAAGAATCTCTTAATTCTTTACAAGACATTTTATTATTTGCTAAATGGCTTAAAAATAGTGCAACACCAACTAAAGAATCTCTACCATAATGAGATGCCGGATAAATAATTCCTCCATTACCTTCTCCACCAATTACAGTGTTAGTTTCTTTCATTTTTATTACAACATTTACTTCACCAACAGCAGATGCGGTATAAGTTCCGCCATGTTTTTCTGTAACATCCCTTAAAGCTCTAGAAGAAGATAAGTTAGAAACTGTATTACCGCCACCTAGTTTTCCTAAAACATAATCGGCACAAGCTACTAAAGTATATTCTTCTCCGAACATAGAACCATCTTCAGAAATTAAAGCTAATCTATCTACATCTGGATCTACAACAATACCAAAATCTGCTTTTTCTTTAACAACCAGTTCAGAAATGTCTGTTAAATGCTCTTTTAAAGGTTCTGGATTGTGTGGAAATTGTCCGTTTGGTGTACAATATAATTCTACGCATTCTACATTTAACTCTTTTAATAAAGCAGGTATAAAAATTCCTCCGGTAGAATTAACACCATCTACAACAACTTTAAAATTTGCATTTTTAATAGCCTCTACATCTACCAATTCTAAATTTAAAACTTCTTGAATGTGCTTTTCTAAATAAGAAGCATCTTTAGAATACACTCCTAAATCATCAACATCTGCAAATTCAAAATCTTCACTTTCTGCTAATGCTAAAATTTTTTCTCCTTCAGATCCATTTAAAAACTCACCTTTTTCATTTAATAATTTTAAGGCATTCCATTGTTTCGGATTATGTGAAGCTGTTAAAATTATACCACCTTCTGCATTTTCTAAAGGTACAGCAACTTCTACTGTTGGTGTAGTAGATAAACCTAAGTCTACAACGTTTATGCCTAAACCAACTAAAGTATTTGCAACCAAACTAGAAATCATTTTTCCAGAAATACGGGCATCTCTACCAATTACAACAGTTATTTTATCTTTATTAGGATTTCTGTTTTTGATAAAAGCACCGTAAGCGGATGCAAATTTTACTGCGTCTATTGGGGTTAAATTGTCTGCAGTTTTACCACCAATTGTTCCTCTAATACCTGATATTGATTTTATAAGTGTCATTATATTTTTTGTCTTTATTTTAGATACACAAAGATAAATTTATTAAATGGTTATCTAAAATAAATTAACATGTACTGACTTTATACTTTGCAATTGGCTAGCAAATAGTTGCGTTAGGGATTGTAGCATTTGTTTGAGCTCTTTTGTGAAGTATGAACAAAAAGCGAGTGTGTAAAGCCCTACCTAAAAGGTAACGCCCAAATAATAGAAATAAAAAAGCCGATGCAAAACTGCATCGGCTTTTAGATATTATAAATATCGGCTTGTTAAAAAGTAAGATTACTTTTTGTTACCAGCTTCCATTTTCTTTTTAAGAGCTGCTAAACCACCTATGTCTCCAAGTGTAGTTTTTTCTGCGTCTGCAGATTTTTTAACTGCTGCTTTTACATTTCTCTTTTCTTCTTCTCTAAAGATAGAAGTATGAGAAACTACAACTCTTCTGTATTCTTTAGAAAATTCTAAAACTACAAATTCGATTGTATCTCCTTTTCCTAATTTAGAACCATCTTCTTTTTCTAAGAATCTTGTTGGTGCAAAACCTTCTACTCCATCAGCAAAAGTTACAACTGCTCCTTTATCATTCTTTTCTTTGATTGTTCCTTCGTGTGTAGAACCGATTGCATACGTAGCTTCGTGAGCATCCCAAGGGTTATCTTGAGTTTGCTTATGACCTAAGTTTAACTTTCTGTTCTCTACATCTAATTCTAATACTTGTACTTCTAATTTGTCTCCAACAGTAACAAAGTCTGATGGATGCTTAATTTTCTTAGTCCAAGATAAGTCAGAAATATATACTAAACCATCGATTCCTTCTTCTAATTCTACGAAAACACCAAAGTTAGTATAGTTTCTTACAGTACCTGTATGAGTAGAACCTACTGGGAATTTAGTTGTAATATCTGTCCAAGGATCTGGGTGTAATTGCTTGATACCAAGAGACATTTTTCTGTCTTCTCTATCTAAAGTTAAAACTTGCGCTTCTACTTTATCACCAACTTTTACGAAGTCTTGTGCAGAACGTAAGTGAGTTGACCAAGACATTTCAGAAACGTGAATTAATCCTTCTACTCCTTGTTCTACTTCTACAAATGCACCATAATCTGCAATTACTACAACTTCTCCAGTTACTTTGTCACCAACTTTTAAGTCAGTATCTAAAGCTTCCCAAGGATGCGCAGATAATTGTTTTAATCCTAATTGGATTCTAGATTTGTTATCATCAAAGTCTAAAATTACAACGTTTAATTTTTGATCTAATTCAACAACCTCATTCGGGTGGTTAATTCTAGACCAAGATAAATCTGTAATATGTACTAAACCATCAACACCACCTAAATCAACAAATACACCATAAGAAGTAATGTTTTTAACAATACCTTCTAATACTTGTCCTTTTTCTAACTGACCAATGATTTCTTTTTTCTGTAATTCAATATCAGCTTCAATAAGAGCTTTGTGAGATACAACAACGTTTTTAAATTCGTGGTTGATTTTCACAACTTTGAATTCCATAGTTTTCTCTACGTATTGATCGTAATCTCTAATTGGCTTAACATCAATTTGAGATCCTGGTAAGAATGCTTCGATACCGAAAACATCTACAATCATACCACCTCTAGTTCTACACTTAACAAAACCGTTAACTACTTCACCAGTTTCATGAGCATTGTTTACACGTTCCCATGCTTTAATTACTCTTGCTTTTTTGTGAGATAATACTAACTGACCAGAAGAATCTTCTCTTTTGTCAACTAATACTTCTACTTTATCTCCTTCTGATAAACCTTGGTTGTAACGGAATTCATTTAAAGAGATAACTCCTTCAGATTTAGAGTTGATGTCTATAATTGCATCTCTATCTGTAATTCTAATTACAGTTCCTTCAATTACATCACGCTCATTTACAAATCCAACAGTTCCTTCTAAAGCAGTTTCAAATGCTTTTAATTTATCTTCATCTACAGCTTCAATACCTTGTTCGTACTTGTGCCAGTTAAAATCAGCTAAAAATTGTTTTGGATCTACAGCAGGAGTTGCTGTTTCTTGTACTTCAGTTGCAGCTACCTGCTCTTCAGTGTTTTTTGTTTCTTCAGACATGTGTCTAAAATAATTTTGTATCTTATTGTTTTACAGATTTCTAACGACGTAAACGCAAAGAGTTGTTTTTATAAATTGTTTTTTTAATTCCTTTTCTAAATCTGTTCTCGTAAAAAGGAGTGCAAATTTACAAAAATGTTTTGATAATTAAGCATTTAGAATTAATTTATTATTCTTTTTATTCTTGAATTACAAAAAACTACCTTTGCAAACTTAAACCATTATGGTAGATTTTAATGAAGATGGATAAAAATACAAAAGATTTAGTAAACAAAGGTATAATGCTTCCTCTAATGGAAGAATTTTATACAATACAAGGTGAAGGCGCTCACACGGGTACAGCCGCATATTTTATAAGAGTTGGTGGTTGCGATGTAGGTTGCCATTGGTGCGATGTTAAAGAAAGTTGGAACGCAGAATTACACCCACCAACATTAGCAGATAAAATAGTAGACAATGTTAAAAAATACGCTAAAACAGTTGTAATTACTGGTGGTGAACCTTTAATGTGGTCTATGGATTATATTACTGATTTATTACAAAATAATAATATAAAAACACACATAGAAACCTCAGGTGCATATTCCTTTTCAGGAAAATGGGATTGGTTTTGTCTGTCTCCTAAAAAAACAAAATTACCTTTAGATGAGTGTTATCCTGAAGCAGATGAACTTAAAATGATTATTCATAACAAATCAGATTTTGATTTTGCAGAACAACAAGCTGCTAAAGTTTCAAATAAATGTCAGTTATTTTTACAACCAGAATGGAGTAAAAAAGAAAAAATGACTG